>NZ_KI912213.1:278028-279157 GCF_000231035.2 Saccharomonospora iraqiensis subsp. paurometabolica YIM 90007
CGAAACGGTCGAGGCGTTGGCCCTCACCGGGCAGGGCGACGGGCTGTGGTTGCGCGACGCCGACGGCGAACCGGTCGGGCCCGCGATCTCCTGGCTGGACGCCCGCGCCACCGGGGTGCTCGACCGCTGGCGCGGGTCGGGCGTCGAGCGCAGGCTCCACGAACTCACCGGTGCGGGCCTGTTCCCCGGGTCGGCGGGGCCGTTGCTGGCGCATCTGGCCGAACACGAGCCCGAACGGCTGGAGCGGGCCACGGTCGCCGGGTACTGCGTGGACACGATCGTGCACCGGCTCACCGGCGAGATCACCGTGGACGTCTCGGATGCCTCGCTGCCGTTCCTCGACCCCCGCACCCGCACCTACTCGGCCGAGGCCCTGCGTGTCTGCGGGCTCGACGCCTACGCCGGGCTGCTGGCCGAACCGGCCCCGCCGAAGACGCTGTTCGCGTTGACCGCCGACAACGCGCGGATGCTGGGCCTGCCGTCGGGTCTGCCGGTGTCGGCCGGACCGTTCGACCTGCCCGCCTGCGCGATCGGCTCCGGCGTCCGCGAGGTCGGCGAGGGCTCGCTGGTGATCGGCACGACGCTGGGTTGTCAGGTGCTGCGCGACGAGGTCGAGATCGGCGCGGGGGGCGAGACCGCGGGGATGTGGCTGGCGACCCCGCTGCCGGAGCACCACCTGCGGGTGATGCCCGCGATGGTGGGTACCGCCAATCTCGACTGGGTGCTGGGCATGGTCGGCGCCGGTACCGATGAGCTCGACACCATGCTCGACGGGACCGAACCCGGAGCCGGGGGCGTCGGCGCGTTGTCCTTCCTGTCCACCTCGGGGGAACGTGCCCCGTTCGTGGACCCGTACGCCCGGGGCCAGTTCACCGGGCTCTCGCTGGAGACCACGCGGGCCGACCTGGTGCGGGCCATGTGCGAGGCGCTGGCCTACGCCGCCCGGCACAACCTGGAGGCCGCGGGCCTGACCGGGGAGGTCTCCGCCTGCGGCGGGGGTGCGCGGTCGGCGCGGTGGAGTCAGATCTTCGCCGACGTGCTCGGCAGGCCGTTGCACCTGCCGCAGGAGGAGGGCGCGGGCGCGCGGGGTGCCGCGATGACCGCGTGGGACGCCCTCGGCGAGCCGGTG
>NZ_KI912213.1:279257-287523 GCF_000231035.2 Saccharomonospora iraqiensis subsp. paurometabolica YIM 90007
GGGGCCACGCCGCCCGCGCCGCACGGGAGGCGGCCGAGGCCACGGCCGGGCTCACGCCCCAAACAGGGCGGGCCCGGCCGCTGGCCGAACGCAGCCTCGGCACCCCGGACCCGGGAGCGACGTCCCTGGCCCTCGTCCTCGACCAAATCGGCGGGATTCTCGCCGGAGCGAAGGAGGAAGCCCAGTGAACGAGCAGACACCGCTGCGCATCGTGGTCGGCTCGGACGACGCGGGACTGTCCTACAAGGACACCTTGAAACGGGATCTGGCGGCGGATCCCCGGGTGGGACACGTGATCGACGTCGGAGTGGGGGCCGACGAGCACACGGCATACCCGCACGTGGCGGTCACCGCCGCCCGCAGGGTCGCTGACGGCGAGGCCGACCGGGCGCTGCTGGTGTGCGGCACGGGCCTGGGCGTGGCGATCAGCGCGAACAAGGTGCCCGGCATCCGCGCGGTCACCGCCCACGACAGCTACTCGGTGCAGCGTTCGGTGCTGAGCAACGACGCCCAGGTGCTGTGCGTGGGCGAACGGGTAATCGGGTTGGAATTGGCCCGGAAACTCGTCTCGGAGTGGCTCGGCCACCGCTTCGACGCGGCCTCCCCCTCGGCGGAGAAGGTCGCCGCCATCACCGGCTACGAACCGGTGCGGTGACCGGCCTCGCCCGAGATCGCCCCGCTCACTTGCCGACAGAGTGGGCGTGGCGATCTCGGCGCTGAAAAATGCAACCGCATCACCTTTGACAAGGCCAGCGAACACCATGCCGCTCGACCGGCTCAAGCCATGTGAGCCCCTTCGATCCGTTCGAAAATGTCAGCGTCCGTCTCCCGCTGCCACTCGGGCAACTCTTCCCAATCAGCCACGTACGCGGGCTTCGGTTCGTCGAAGTGTCGGAGGATCTGCCCGAGCCAGCACAGTGCGACGAAGCGCCCCTTCTGCTCCCGGCTCAGCTTCGATGTAGCACCACCAGTGGCGTCAACGAACGCCCGCACCTGATCGAACACCGCCGCGGCACTCAGCTGCTCTCAATCGGGTGTCTCCTCCCACGGTGCGACATATCCCGCTTTCGGCTCCCCGGGATAGTGCTTCCGGACACCTTCGATCCAGGCTTCCCGGAACACCCGGCCGTGCTCGGTCATCGTCCATACTCCTTCGCGATCGGTTGTCCTGTGGTGAGCATCTCGATCTCTCTATCGAGCGTGCGGACATGTCGGTCACTCATGAATGGCTCGAGCTGAGGCCGGAGAACAGCCAACTTCCGCCCCCGATAGCCGACCGAATTGGTGTCGGAATGGCTCCGGCTACCGCTTCGACGAAGTCTCCCTTCGGACGGAGAAGGTCACCGCCGTCACCAGCTACGAACCGGTACGGTGACCGGCTGTCTCCCGGGTGGATTCGTACACCTCCCGAAGCTCGGGCGCCTCGGGAAGTCCCCGTGTCTCGACCGCGTGAACGATCTCGGCGGCACGCCAACGGCTGGACGGTACGATTCCGCCGGACGACAACGCACGACGAGTGGTGTCGCAGGCCTCATCGAGTCGGTCGGTCGTCACCATCGTCAACGCGAGGTCCAGGTGCGCGACCGCCACCCGCCGGGGCCAGGGTTTGACCTCCGCACCCGGGCGCAGTCGCCGGACAACCTCACGGGCGTACTCCTCGGCGGCCGGGTCGCCCACCCACGCCAGGGTCGTCGCGGTGTAGGAGACGCACTTGTCCGGGTCGTAGTGATAGTGGTGCTCCGGCCGTTGCGGACGCTCTCTCGGTGACACCAACCGGTGGACGCGCTCGACGATGCGGAGTGTGTCCCGGCGTTGCCCGAGTCGGGCCAGTGCACGACCTTCCTGCGCCGTGGCCTGGATCTCGACCGAACTACCCTGCGGGGCGACCTGTCGCGCCATGCGGGACAGGTCCAACGCCCGCCGATAGTCGCCACCGGTCAGACGGCGCCACGCCTGCGTCTCGTGACTCCACGCGCGGAGTTCGTCGTCCCCGCTCTGCCGGGCTACCTCGACGGCGACGCGGAGCCGGGCCTCGGCGGCGGCCGCCTGTTTCAGGTCCGTGTGCACGGTGGCTGCCAGCAGCGACAACCATCCGCCGATGGCGAGCAGCCGACGATGCTGAGCGAGGGTGGTCCGCCCATCGAGCAGGTGTGCCACGTACCCGAGACGGGTACGCAGTCGTTCCAGTAGTTCGGCGGGCGCGGTGCTGGAGTAGTCCCTGGCGAGCTGGTCGAACGCGTCTTCGAGGGCTGTGAGTGTGGTCTCGCCGAGATCACTCGCTTCGACACGCCGGGCCAGTTCGAGGGCGGCGACTTCGTCGTGATCCCCGCTCCCGGCGTCCGGACGGGTGATGGTTTCCCGCGGTGACGCACGCAGTGGTCCGAATGACTCGATCTCGGCCTGATGTTCGCGCAGTTCGGCCGTCCTCGTGTGCTCGGTATGGCTCCGCTTCGCCGACTCCAGCTCCAGGAAGGCCGTGCGGAGGACACCGCCCGCGCCGCAACTCTCGTCGGCGGCGCACCAGAAGCGCTCGTCAGCGCCCGCACGTCCGTTCTCGATGTGGTTGACGGTGGTGCGGTCCCGGTATGTCGCTCGCGCGAGGTGTCCCTGGGTCATTCCGGCCGCTTTCCGGAATGTCGCCAGGCGCACGCCCAGTGCACGACGCATCTCAGCAAGGTGCTCCGGCTCACGCGGCATCGGCCCACCCCTCTTCTCCGGTGAACAGCGCGGATCCGAGCGTAGCGGGTGCACTCCGGTGTGGGCATTCCAGACACGGTCTGACGCACGGGCATGGTCACCGACGATCGTCAATGCATGCGCACGACGGATTCGCGCGGATCAACGACGAACGCAGAAGATCAGGAACTGGTTCGATCGTCGAACAGGGTGGCCGCAAGATCGCCTTCACCCGTCTGCTCGATGACGCCGACCGCGCCGATCTCACGGGGCTGAGCCAGACCACTCACCTGTTCCAACAATGGGTCGACAAGGCGTACGAGGTCCGTGTCCTCGTCATCGGCGACTTCCTGACCGCATTCACAATCCATGCCGGTAGCGCCGCGTCCCAGGTCGACTGGCGCGCCGACTACGCCCACCTGAGCTACGACACGTGTGACACGCCCGAGGACGTGGCCTCCGGCATCACGAAACTCATGCGGACACTGGGGCTCCTTTACGGTGCCCTGGATTTCGTGGTGAGCCCCGAAGGTGAGTGGACGTTCCTGGAGGTTAATGGCGGGCGGCCAGTACGGCTGGCTGGAACACCATACCGGAGCCCCGCTCACCGCGAGACTCGCCGACCTACTCGTCCGCCCGGTGGGGCACCGATGAGCAGCCCCGGAGTCGACTGGCGCCCACTCGTGGACGCGTTGGCCGACGAACTCACCGTGAGCGGAAAACTGGTCTCCCCCCGCTGGCAAGCCGCGTTCCGGTCGACGCCGAGACACGTCTTCGTACCTGAGTACCGCGAACAGGAGTCGACCGGTGAGTGGCGACGCATCGCGGTGGACAGCCCCGAAGCGGTGGCCGCCGTGTACCGCAACGTCGCTCTGTTCACCGACGTCGACGCGCGTGGCCACGGGATCTCGTCATCGTCCATGCCGGGGCTGATGACACGAATGCTGGAACTGCTCGACCTCCATCCCGGGCACCGCGTGCTGGAGATCGGCACCGGAACCGGCTACAACACCGCGTTGTTGTGTGCCGCCCTCGGCGATGCGAACGTGTTCAGCGTCGACGTCGACTACACCACCGCCGCGCGGGAACGGCTCGGCAGCCTCGGCCACCGGCCCACCGTGGTCACCGGAGACGGTCGGGACGGCCTCGCCGAACACGCACCGTTCGATCGCGTCCTCGCGACGGTCGCCGTCCCGCAGGTGCCACACTCGTGGTTGGGCCAACTCGCTGAGGGAGGACTCGTCCTCGCCGACCTGAAGATCACCGCCTCGGCGGGCAACCTCGTCCTCCTCCGCAAAGCGGGCGACCAGCTCGAAGGCCGATTCGACACCGGACAGGCCTACTTCATGCGGATGCGCCACACCGACGCCCCGGTCGCGCCACCCGACCCCGAAAGTCTCGGTGTGGCAGAAACCCGCACGACACCCCTGGGTGCGGCCGTATGGCTGGATCCTGTTCCCTGGTTTCTGTCGTGCCTGGAGTTCGGTGGACAGGTCACGATCGGGTACCGGCTCGGCGACGACCCCGGTGACGGGCCACGCGCGGCCACGTTGACCGGCGACGACGGATCCTGGGCCGAGGTCGACATGGTTCCACACCGCGGCGAGCCACGGACAGTGACCTACGCGGGGCCGCTGTGGTCGGCCGTCGAACGGGGCTACACCCTGTGGGAGAACACCGGCCGCCCCGGCTGGGACCGACTCGGCGTGACAGTCACCGCGACGCGGCAAACGGTCTGGTTGGACGCACCCATCTCGCCGCGAGCCTGGTGTGTACACCCGTCAGGCTCCCGCCGACAGTCGACGTCCACGTGACTTGACTGAGATTACTGTTCTTGATCCGGCGTCCGGGCTGACGGCCGAAAGCCGTCACGCGACGCCGTAGAGGCGGTCGAGGCCGACGAGGAGCACGCCCTCGCCCCGGCGTGCGGCTTCCGCGACGAGATCGTCGGTGAAGCCGGTGGTGCTGAACAGACCCAGTACCGCCTCGGAGGCGTCGTGGCCGCTGCCGGTGAGCAGGTCGCGGATGTGGTCGAGGCGCGCCAGCTCGGCGAGCCCCGGCCTGCGGTCCCGTGCCTTCGCCTCACCGAGGAAGACGATGGGCGCCCCGGTCGTCCGCGGCCGCGCGCCGCGGCGGAGACTCACGATGTCGACCTCGTGGCCGGTGCGGTGCTCCGGACAGGGCACCGTCGTCTGCCCGGTCGGCCCCACCCGCAGACCCGCCTCCGCACGGGCGAACCGGGTGACCCACTCGGTGGCGAGTGCTTCGAAGTGCGGGCCGAGGATTTTCGACGCCACGGTGTGCGCGACCTCGTGCCAGACCTGCTCGGCCTCACCGGCTTCGAGATCGGCGAGATACGGTTCGATCACCAGGTGGTGCAGTCGGACCACCGGATCGGCCACCGTGATCACCGGTCGGCGCTGGCGCAGCAGATCTTGATCGTGCCGCACGAAACCCGTGGACTCCAGCATCCGAAGCTGGTGCGTCAGGGACGACGTCTGCCTGCCGAGCAGCCCCGCGATCTTGGCCGGGGAGCTCTCCCCCGCCGCGATCGCGGCCATGAGCGAACCGTAGATCGCGGGGTCACGCAGCTTCGGGTCCTCGTGCACGACGCGGTCGGCCTCGTCGAACAGCGGCACGCCCGGGCGGAGGACGTTGCGCGCCAGCCATCCGCCCAACTCGTCGGGGTTCTCCGGCACCCGGGTGGTGGGAACGAGCTCACGGTAACCGGGCGTGCCCCCGATGAGTGCGTTGTGCCGGAACGCGGTCCGGGTGTCGTCGATCCCCCAGTATTCGCGGGCCTCGCGGAAGCCGAAAGGACTGACCCGCAGTTCGAGGGCACCCCGTCCACGCAACGCCTTCGTCCCGGCGAGCAGGTCCGACATGACCGAGATCGCGGAACCGCACAACACGATCCGCATCGGCGGCTGCCGCGACTGCGCTCCGGGGCCGAACTCGTCGTACAGCCCCTGCAGGATCGACGGGAGACCGGGCGTCTCCCGGGTCAGATACGGGAACTCGTCGAGAACCAGCAACGACGGGGCGTCCGTCCCGCTCCGGTCGGCCATCATCCGCACCGCGCCGGTCAGTGACTGCTCCCAGTCGGCGAAGCCCAGTGCGCCCTCGGGGAGTCCCGCCCACGAGGCGAGTGCCCGGTTGAACCGCCGCACGGCGATCGTCTCGGTCTGTTCGGTGGCGAGGTGGTACAGCCCGCCGGTCGATTCGGCCAGTCGGCGGAGCAGATACGACTTGCCCTGCCGACGACGCCCGTACACGACCGCGATGCGCAGCCCCGCGTGCCCGGACAGGGCGAACTCGGTCAGGTCGGCCCACTCGACCTCCCGGTCGAAGACGTCGACAGGCTTGTCCAGCACACCAGACCTCCGATTAGCGTTAACACGCTTATAGTAACTGTCTTAACGCTAAGCTGCATCCCGATATGGTTCATGCTTTAACTACTCAACCCCCTTAAGGTGTAAAGCATGGCGGCGTACGAACCCGGGGAGCCCGGACAGGGCGGTCCTTCCGACGACGAGCTGGACTTCTGGTCGTTCGTCGAGCTGGCCAATCACAGGCTGTACCGCGAGTACGGATTCCGCCACCAGCTCGCCACGCAGCTGCTGCTCACCCTGAACCGGGCGTCCAACATCGTCACCTACGACCTGGAGGCCTCGATCCACCGGCCGCGCGGCCGCTCGTGGTCGGGGTTCCGGCTGCTGTTCGTGATCTGGCTGGCCGGCCCGCTGGAGCCGAAGAAGGCCGCCGAGCTGACCGGGATGAGCCGGGCCGCGGTGTCCAACCTGACCAAGACCCTGGTCGCCGACGGGTTGCTGGAGCGCGACCCCGGCACGCGCGACGGACGGTCGGTGCTGCTCTCGCTCACCGACGCCGGGCACGAGGAAATGGTGACGGTCTTCGGCGAGCAGAACGAGCGGGAACGCGACTGGGTCGACGTGCTCTCCGCCGAGGAACAGCGCATCCTGGTGATGCTGCTGGACAAGCTGGTCTCCGGCCGCGAGGACTTCGACATCCGGGGCCGCACCTGACCCCGCGGGCGAGCGACGCGCCCTTGACCCGACGGTAGTAAATGGTTTAACTATATGGGCGGCAGGTCCCCCGCGACCGCGGCCTTCCTCGGCCCGCCACCGACAGCAAGGAGGCAGTCATGGCGTACTACCGCCGGGTCGGAAACGTGCCCCCGAAACGGCACACCCAGCACCGCACGGACGACGGCGGCCTCTACTACGAGGAGCTGATGGGCGAGGAGGGCTTCTCCTCCGACTCGTCGCTGCTCTACCACCGCGAGATCCCGTCGGCGATCGTGGACTCGCAGGTGTGGGAGCCGCCGGACACCACGACCACCCCGAACCACCCGCTCAAACCGCGCCACCTGAAACTGCACGACCTCTTCGACGCGCGCGCCGACACCGACGTCGTCACCGGACGCCGCCTCGTGCTCGGCAACGGCGACGTGCGGATCTCCTACGTCGTGGCGGGCAAGGAGTCCCCGCTCTACCGCAACGCGCTCGGCGACGAGGTCGTCTACGTCGAGTCCGGCGCCGCCACGGTGGAGACCGTGTTCGGCGCGTTGGAGGCCGGCGCGGGTGACTACGTGATCATCCCGACCTCCACCACGCACCGCTGGCTGCCGCGCGGCGACGAGCCGCTGCGGGCCTACGCGATCGAGGCGAACAGCCACATCGCCCCGCCGAAGCGCTACCTGTCCCGCTACGGGCAGCTGCTGGAGCACGCCCCGTACTGCGAGCGGGACCTGCACGGACCCGACGAGCCACTGCTCGCCGAGGGCACCGACGTCGAGGTCTACGTCAAGCACCACGCCGGCGGCAGGGTCGTCGGTACCCGGATGGTGTATCCGACGCATCCGTTCGACGTCGTCGGCTGGGACGGCTGTCTGTACCCGTACCGGTTCAGCATCCACGACTTCGAGCCCATCACCGGCCGGGTGCACCAGCCGCCGCCCGTGCACCAGGTGTTCGAGGGCCACAACTTCGTGGTGTGCAACTTCGTGCCGCGCAAGGTGGACTACCACCCGCTGGCCATCCCGGTGCCCTACTACCATTCCAATGTGGACTCGGACGAGGTCATGTTCTACTGCGGCGGCGACTACAGTGCCCGCAAGGGGTCCGGGATCGACCAGGGCTCGATCTCGGTGCACCCCGGCGGCTACTCGCACGGCCCGCAGCCGGGCGCGTACGAACGCAGCATCGGCGTGCAGTCGGTCGACGAACTCGCCGTCATGGTGGACACCTTCCGCCCGCTCGAACTCGGCGAGGGCGGCCTGGCGTGCGAGGACCCCGGTTACGCCTGGACCTGGTCGGGACGGGGGCCGGGGCAGTGAGCGCGCCGGAGCCGATCCCCGCGTTCGCCCGGGGTCTGTGTGACGACGCGGCGGTGTTCCCACCGGGGCTGGCGCCGCTGTCCGAGGCCGTGCCCGCGCACCGGACGCACCGTGCGGGCGGCTACCGCGACCTCGTCGGGCCGCTGGTGCTCGCCGAGCCGATGCTGTCCGACCTGGCCCCGCTGCTCGACGGGGACCCGCTCGACGTGGCCGTGACCGCACCGTCCGGGC
>NZ_KI912213.1:287623-293088 GCF_000231035.2 Saccharomonospora iraqiensis subsp. paurometabolica YIM 90007
CACGGCGGCGTCGACCGGGTCGCCGTCGCCCACGGTCACCCGCGCCGCCTCCGGCGTGCCCGCGACGTGGACGAGGGCCTCGGTCGTCCCGGCGCGCAGCAGGAACGCCACCCCCGCGCTGCCCCCGAGCCGCCATCCGTTCGGCACGTCCCACGGGTCGACGACCGGGCCCGCCGGATACAGCCGCACCAGCCGGTCCAGCGCCGCCGCGACGAGGAACTCGTCCGGCACGTCGCCGGCCGTCAGCGTGCCGAGCTCGCGTTCCACCAGCGCGGTGTCGAGCCGGCCCGCACGCACGTCCGGGTGCCGGACGAGCGCACGCAGGAACGGCACGTTCGTCGGCACGCCCAGCACCGCGGTGTCGGCGAGGGCACGGTCCAGCCGGTGCAAAGCCGAGGCCCGGTCGGGCCCCCAGACGACGACCTTGGCCAGCATCGGGTCGTAGTGCGAGCCGACGACCGCGCCCGGGTGCAGACCGGAATCCACCCGGACGTGGCCCGCCTCGGGTTCGGCCAGGCCGAGCACCGTGCCCCCGGTGGGCACGAACTCGCGCGCCGGGTCCTCGGCGTAGACACGGGCCTCGGCGGCGTGCCCGTCCAGGCGCACGTCGTCGGAGGTCAGCGTCAGCGGCTCCCCCGCCGCCACGCGCACCTGCCACTCCACCAGGTCGACGCCGGTGACCAGTTCGGTGACCGGGTGCTCCACCTGCAGCCGGGTGTTCATCTCCAGGAAGAAGAACTCGTCCGGGCGGTCGGCGGAGACGATGCACTCGACGGTGCCCGCGCCGACGTACCCGACCGAGCGTGCGGCCTCCACGGCGGCCCGTCCCATGCGCTCGCGCGTGTCCGCGTCGAGCAGCGCCGACGGTGCCTCCTCGACGATCTTCTGGTGCCGCCGCTGCAGGCTGCACTCCCGCTCACCGAGGTGCAGGCAGTGACCGTGGGAGTCGGCGAGCACCTGGATCTCGATGTGCCGCGGCGCGGTGACGAACCGCTCGACGAGCAGCCGGTCGTCGCCGAACGCCCCGCGCGCCTCGCGCCGCGCCGACTCCACCGCCTCCGGCAGACCCTCGGGGGAGGTCACCACCCGCATCCCCTTGCCGCCACCACCGGCCGACGGCTTCAACAGCACCGGATAGCCCACCCGTCCGGCGGCCGCCGCCACGGAATCCACCCCGGACACGTCGCTCTCCCCGGGCACCACGGGGACGCCCGCAGCGGACACGGTCTCCTTGGCGCGGATCTTGTCGCCCATCGCCTCGATCGCCGACGGGGGCGGTCCGATGAACACGACCCCGGCGTCGGCGCAGGCGCGGGCGAAGGCGGCGTTCTCGGAGAGGAACCCGTAGCCGGGGTGCACCGCCTGCGCGCCGGAGTCCACGGCGGCGCGCACGATGTCCGGCACGGACAGGTAGCTCCGCGTGGCCTCGGCCGGGCCGACCCGGACGGCGACGTCGGCTTCGGCGACGTGCCGGGAGTCGGCGTCGGCGTCGCTGTAGACCGCGACCGAACGGATCCCCATCCGGCGCAGCGTGGCGATCACCCGGACGGCGATCTCGCCCCGGTTCGCGACCAGAACCGTGTCGAACATGCCCCTCACATCCTGAAGACGCCGTAGTTGACCGGTTCGAGCGGCGCGTTGCCCGCCGCGGACAACGCCAGCCCCAGCACCGTCCGGGTGTCCTTCGGGTCGATCACGCCGTCGTCCCAGAGGCGCGCGGTGGAGTAGTACGGGTTGCCCTGCGTCTCGTACTGCTCCCGGATCGGCTCCTTGAACTCCTCCTCGGCCTCGGCCGACCACTCCTGCCCGCGCGCCTCGAATCCGTCCCGGCGCACCGTGGCCAGGACCGAGGCGGCCTGTTCGCCCCCCATCACCGAGATCCGGGCGTTCGGCCACATCCACAGGAACCGGGGCGAGTACGCCCGGCCGCACATCGAGTAGTTGCCCGCACCGAACGACCCGCCGATGATCACGGTGAATTTCGGGACCCGGGCGCAGGCCACGGCGGTGACCATCTTCGCGCCGTGCTTGGCGATGCCGCCGGCCTCGTAGTCGCGCCCCACCATGAATCCGGTGATGTTCTGCAGGAACACCAGCGGAATCGAACGCCGGTCGCACAGTTCGATGAAGTGGGCCCCCTTCATCGCCGATTCCCCGAACAGCACGCCGTTGTTGGCCACGATGCCCACCGGGTGCCCGTGGATGTGGGCGAAACCGGTGACGAGTGTCGTGCCGTACTCCTTCTTGAACTCGGCGAACCGGCTGCCGTCCACCACCCGCGCGATCACCTCCCGCACGTCGTAGGGGGTGCGGGAGTCGACGGGCACGGCCGCGTAGAGGTCGTCCGGAGCGACGGCGGGTTCCTCGACCGGTGCCGTCTCCCACGGACGCGGCGGTGGGGGGCCGAGGGTGGCGACGATGGAGCGCACGATGCGCAGCGCGTCGGCGTCGTCGGCGGCCAGGTGGTCGGTCACCCCGGACTGCCGGGCGTGCACGTCGCCGCCGCCCAGTTCCTCGGCGGTGACCTCCTCCCCCGTCGCGGCCTTCACCAGCGGCGGTCCGCCGAGGAAGATCGTGCCCTGGTTCCGCACGATCACCGCCTCGTCGCTCATGGCGGGCACGTAGGCGCCGCCCGCGGTGCACGACCCGAGCACGGCCGCGATCTGCGGAATCCCGCGCGCGGACATGGTGGCCTGGTTGTAGAAGATGCGGCCGAAGTGCTCGCGGTCCGGGAACACCTCGTCCTGACGCGGCAGGAACGCGCCGCCGGAATCGACGAGGTAGAGGCACGGCAGGTTGTTGTGCAGCGCCACCTCCTGCGCCCGGAGGTGCTTCTTCACCGTCACCGGGTAGTAGGTGCCGCCCTTGACGGTGGCGTCGTTCGCCACGATCACACACTCACGGCCGGACACCCGGCCGATCCCGGTGATGATCCCGGCCGCCGGGGCCTCGTCGTCGTAGAGCCCGGTCGCCGCCAGCGGAGAGAGTTCCAGCAGCGGTGAGCCGGGGTCGAGCAGTGCGTCCACCCGGTCGCGGGGCAACAGCTTGCCCCGCTCGACATGCCGGGACCGTGCCTTCTCAGGTCCGCCCGGACGCACGTCGGCCAGGCGGGCACGCAGATCGTCCACCAGCTCGGTGTGCGCACGGGTGTTGCGGGTACCCGCATCCCCGCCGGGATCGACGGAGCTGGTCAGCGCCGGAGTGTCCATCACACCCTCAAGTTAGCAGCCGTTAACTTCCGGTGCGAGGTTAGCGGCCACTAACGGGTGGTGTCCAGTGTCCCGCGCCGCCCGGCTCAGCCGGTCACGGACTCCAACGCGGGCAGATATCCGGACGCCTGACCCGCGGCGGTCGGGTGATAGGACTCGTCGGCGGGCCAGGTGAGGCTGTGCAGCCACCACTCGCCGTCGGAACAGATCTCGTGGCCGTCGAAGTGGCCCCGCACATCGACGAAGGTGACGCCCGCGGCCGCCGCGCGCTGCGCGGTGACCTCGGCCAGCGTGTCCGCACCCGAGTTGATCGCCGACCGCTTCGTGTCGCTCAGCCCCGCCCGGCACGAGCCACCGATCTCGTAGAAGCGGGGATACCCGAGCACGATCACCTCCGCGTTCGGGGCGTTGGCCGTCACCGTGGCGTAGACGTCGTCGAGCAGGCCGGGCAGTGTGGTCGTGGCGTAGTCCTTCGCGGTGGCCACCCGGTCGACGCACTGCTGGTCCGTCCCGAGGGTGCAGTCGATCATCACGTCGGTGAAGCCCGCGTCGTTCCCACCGACCGACAGGGTCACCAGCGTGGTGCCCGCGTCCAGCACGGACGCCTGGCTGATCACGTCGGACGTGCGGGCGCCGAGGCAGGCGGCGAATTCGAAGTCGGAAACCGGGTGCGAGTCCGCCCAGAGCTCCGGGTACGCGTTGGAACTGCGTTTGCAATTGCCGGAATCACCGTACGATCCGGCCCCGACCCCGGAGGAATACGAATCGCCCAGGGCGACGTAGTCGACGGCGGGTGCGGCGGCCGTCGTCACGGCTCCCCCCACCAGTGCGAGTAACATAATTGTTACCGTTGCGAGGAAACGGCGAGTCCGCACCACCATGGCGCACCCTTTCAACGACGATCGGCCGAGGAAAATGCTTACCAGGTGACCGGTTCCCGGAGCAGGAGCCGGAATCGAACTCCACCCGGACGGCTTACGCCGGAGGTCGGCCCGCCATTAGCGTGCGCTAACGAAAGCGCTAGAGTGTCCCGGTGTCCTCCGGTTCCCCTCTGATCCGCGGTGACAAGGCCAGTCGGCGCGAGGAGATCCTCGCGGCCGCGGCCGGGTTGTTCGCCGACCGCGGATTCCACGGCGTCGGGATCGACGACATCGGCGCCGCCGTGGGCATTTCCGGCCCGGCGCTGTACCGGCACTTCCGCAGCAAGGACGCCATGCTCGGCGAGATGCTCACCTCGATCAGCCGGTACCTGTTGGACGGAGCCCTCGGACACGCCGGGCACGACGGTCCTCCCGGCGAGGTCCTGGCCGGGCTGGTGCGGTTCCACGTCGACTTCGCCCTGACCCAGCCCGCGTTGATCACGGTGCAGGAACGCGACCTGGCCAACCTGACCGAGGACGACCGCAGACAGGTGCGCGCGCTGCAACGTCGCTACGTCGAGGTCTGGGTGGACGCGCTCCGCGCCGCCGTCCCGCACCTGGACGACACCCGCGCACGGTCCACCGCGCACGCCGTGTTCGGACTGATGAACTCCACCCCGCACAGTCGCCACCTGCCCGACCCGGAGCTCGCCGAGCTGCTCGCCGAGCTCGCTCTCGGGGCACTGCACGCGGCACGGTAGCCGGACACCACCGGGAGCCTGCCCGCGGTGCGCTCCGTCGGACCGCGCGCCGGAGCGGGTACTCCTTGCGCCGGTGAGGAGGATGGACCTTCCCCACCGTGCACCCACGGTCGGGACGTGGACCGCGGCCCGCGGGTAATCCCCACCGGCCGCGCCGAGAACGAGGAGGCAGACGTGCGGATCGCCGTCCCCCGGGAGACGAAGAAGCACGAGTACCGGGTCGCACTGACCCCCACCGGCGTCGACGAGCTCACCCGCAGAGGGCACGAGGTGGTCGTCGAGACCGGCGCGGGGGCCGGCTCGGCGATCACGGACGCGGAGTACGAGTCCGCCGGGGCCACGGTCCTGCGCACCGCCGCGGACGTGTGGGCCGAGGGCGAGCTGGTGCTCAAGGTCAAGGAGCCGGTCGCGGCCGAGTACGCGCACCTGCGCGCGGATCAGGTGCTGTTCACCTACCTGCACCTCGCCGCGGACGGGTCGCTCACCCGGGCACTGCTGGAGGCGGGCACGACCGCGATCGCCTACGAGACGGTGCAGACCGGCGACGGGGCGCTACCGCTGCTGGCCCCGATGTCCGAGGTGGCGGGCAGGCTCGCGCCCCAGGCGGGCGCGGCCGCGCTGATGCGCCCCGCCGG
>NZ_KI912213.1:293188-297722 GCF_000231035.2 Saccharomonospora iraqiensis subsp. paurometabolica YIM 90007
GGGCCTCCCTCGACCTGCCCCCGACCCCGGAGCTGGTGCGGCGGGTCCGCGAGCTTCCCCGAGGCGACCGGCACGCCCCGGCTGGACGGTGCCGATCCGACCGCCCCCGACCCGCACTTCCGGTTGCGCAGGCTGCTGCGGCCGGTGCGGGGTCTGCTGGCGCTGGTGGTGGCGCTCGTGGCGATCGACGCGCTCGCGACGATCGCCGTGCCCGCGCTCTACCAGCGCGGCGTGGACGACGGCGTCCGTGCGGGGGCGGAGTCGGTGATCCTGCTCGCCGCCGGGGCGGGGGCGCTGATCATCGCCCTGGACTGGCTGGTGGTCAACGTGCAGACCCGGATGACCGCCCGCACCGGGGAGTCCGTGCTGTACCTGCTGCGGGTGCGCAGCTTCGCCCACCTGCAACGCCTGGGGCTGGACTACTACGAACGCGAGCAGGCCGGCCGGATCATGACCCGGATGACCACCGACGTGGACGCGCTGTCCACGTTCCTGCAGACCGGGCTGTCCACCGCGGTGGTCAGTGTGCTCACGATCCTCGGGATCGGCGGCGCGCTGGTGGTCACCGATCCGGGCCTGGCGCTCGCGGTCTTCGCGGTGCTGCCGGTGCTGGTGGTGGCCACGCTGGTGTTCCGCAAACGGGCCTCGGCCGCCTATACCGAGGCGCGGGAGCGGGTCAGCGCCGTCAACGCCGACATGCAGGAGAACGTGAGCGGCCTGCGGGTGGCCCAGGCCTACACCCGCGAGGGGCACTCGGCGCGCGAGTTCGCCTCCCGCAGCGACGCCTACCGGCGCTCGCGGCTGCGCGCCCAGCGCTACGTCGCGACCTACTTCCCGTTCGTCACCCTGTTGTCCGGCATCGCCGAGGTCGTCGTGCTGGTCGTCGGGGCGGGCCGGGTCGCCGACGGGACCCTCCAGGTGGGCGTGCTGATGGCGTTCCTGCTGTACCTGGGGCTGTTCTTCTCCCCGGTGCAGCAGCTGTCCACCGTGTTCGACGGCTACCAGCAGGCCAAGGTGGGTCTGCGCCGCATCGGTGACCTGTTGCGCACCCCGACGTCGGTGCCGCCCGCCGCGGACCCCGTGCCGGTGCCGCCGCGGCTGCGCGGCGAGGTGGACCTGATCGACGTCGACTTCTCCTATCCGGGGGCGGAGACCCCCGCACTGGACGGCGTGTCCCTGCACGTGCCCGCGGGCACGACCGTGGCACTGGTGGGCGCCACGGGTGCGGGCAAGTCCACCGTGGTCAAACTCGTCGCGCGGTTCCACGACGTCACCGGCGGCAAGGTGAGCGTCGACGGGGTGGACGTGCGCGACTACGACCTCGCAGGTCTGCGCGGCAGGCTCGGCGTCGTCCCCCAGGAGGCACACCTGTTCTCCGGCACGGTCGCCGACAACGTCCGGTACGGCCGCCCGGACGCCACCGACGCCGAAGTGGAGGAGGCGGTCCGGGCGGTCGGCGCGGTGGAGGGCATCGCGGCGCTGCCGGATGGCTTCCACCAGCAGGTCGGGGAACGCGGCCGGTCACTGTCGGCGGGCCAGCGGCAGCTCGTGGCACTGGCCCGGGCGGAGCTGGTGGACCCGGACGTGCTGCTGCTCGACGAGGCCACCGCGGCGCTCGACCCGGCGACCGAGTCGGCGGTGCTGCGCGCCACCGACGAGGTGGCCCGGCGGCGGACGACGTTCGTCGTCGCGCACCGGCTGGCCACCGCCGCGCGCGCGGACGTCATCGTGGTCCTCGACCGGGGCCGGGTGGTCGAGCGCGGGACCCACGACGAACTGGTGACCGCGGGCGGGCGCTACGCCGACCTGTGGCGGCACTCGGAGCAACGGTGATGGACGGCGGTGACGGACGGCGGTGACGGACAGCGCTGACGACACCTCGCTCACGAAATGTGACGCGGCGTGCCCGAGCCGGTAGCCTCGCCCTGCCGGTCAACACTGGGGAGGTACACGGGACATGGCCGCACCGTCGTTGACGATCACCGTCGACACCGCCGTCGTCGACACCGAGGAACACGAGGCGCACACCGCGATCACCGATGCGCCCACCGGGCAGATCGACCACGTGCCGGAGGCGTTGCCCGACCGGCACACGCCCGGCTGATGACGGGCCACGCCCTGCTGATCGGCAACGGCACCTACACCGACCCCACGCTGCGGCGGCTGCGCTCCCCCGCGCAGGACGTCGACGCCCTCGCCGCCGTGCTGGGTGATCCCGACGTCGGGGACTACTCCGTGCGCACGCTGGTGGACACCACCGCCGCCGAACTGGCGAGCGCCACCCGGAACTTCTTCGCCGACCGGGAACCCGGCGACGTGCTGGTGCTGTACTTCTCCGGACACGGCGTCAAGGACGCGGCGGGCGAGCTGTTCCTGGGCGCGACGGACACCCGCCTGGACGACCTGGACGCCGGCGCGGTGTCGACCGACGAGCTGAACCGCTGGATCGCGGCCTGCCGGTCGCGCCACATCCTGCTCATCCTGGACTGCTGCTACAGCGGCGCTTTCCCGCGCGGCATGGTCGCCAAGGCCGATCCGTCCGTGCGCCTGCAGGAACGCTTCGGCCGGGGCCGGGGTCTGGCGATCCTCACCGCCTCCACCGCCGTCGAGTACGCCTTCGAGGGTAGCGAGGTCCGTGACGGCGACCCCGACGCGGACCGTGGTTCGGTGTTCACCGCCGCGCTCATCGAGGCGTTGCACACCGGCGCGGCCGATGACGACTTCGACCAGCGCATCACCCTCGACGAGCTGTACTACTACGTCTTCGAGCGGGTCCGGGTCCAGCGGCCGGACCAGACGCCCTGCTGGTGGCTGCTCGGCGGGCAGGACCTCTTCGTGGTGGCACGGCGGCGCCCGGGCACCACGGCGCGCAGACCGATCCGCACCGAGCCGGCACCACCGCACCCGCTCGCACCCCGGCGTGCGGCGGCGCTGTGGTCGGTGCCGTGGGGAGTGGCCGGTACGGGGCTGCTCTCCGCAGCACTGCTGGCGCCCGCGCCATGGCGGTTGTCGGCGCTGGCGCTGCTCGGCATCCTGATGCTCGCCGCCGCCGTGGGCAACGTCGTCGGCGCGGGGACGGGACGGGTGACGGTGACCGACGACGGCGTCACGGTGGCCGCACCGCTGCCCTCGACCGTGCGCTGGCCCGCGATCGTGCGCATCGAGACGTACCGTTCACCGTTCGGACGGCGCGCCCAGCTCCGGCGCGCCGACGACCGGTGGTTCTCCCGCCTGCCGTTGCCGGTGCCGCGCTCGGGACTCGGGGGCGTCGACCGCGCCCGCTTCACCGACGAGGTCCGCACCCTGCAGCGCAGAGCCCACCGGGCCGGGTCCCCGGTGGAGATCCACGACCTGGGCTGGGCGCCGCAACGCGGCAGGGCGCTGGCCTCGGCGGCGCTCGTCGCCGTGGCCGTGCTGGCGGTGGACCGGCCGTGGACCTGGGAGTTCGGCCCGCTCGCCACGGACGTTCCGGACGCGTGCGAGGTCCTCGACGAGGAGGCCGTGGACGGTCTGATCGACAGCATGCTGTCCCTCGCGGTGATGCCGCAGCGATTGGACGCCCAGTCCTCCGCGGACAACGCCCGCTGTTCGTACGGCCTGTCGGTGCTGCTGTTCAACACCCAGGGCACGGTGACCCTGAACTACGACCTGGTCACCGCGACTCCGAACCGGTCGGCCACCGGTGAGGCCCGCAGGCGGTTCGCCGCCCCGGGCCTCGAGGACGTGGAGGGCCTCGGGTTCGCCGACGAGGTCGGCACCCGGACGGAGGACGACGGACGCACCCGGATCGTCCGGGCACGTTGCGCGAACGTCCTGACGAGCGGGGAACTCGCCGTGGAGAACGGCGAGTTGGGCACCGCCGTGGCCGAGGACAATGTGACCGACCTGGTGGAGAAAGCCGTCCGCGCTCTGGAACCCGGCCTGTGCTGACGCGGGCGCGAGACCGCTTTCCGCTCAGCGGGAGGTCGATCGGGCGCGATCAAGGGTGGCAAGGATCACTGACTCCATCCAGAGCGGCACCGGCATGTTCCGTGCCACGCCGTGGGCCAGTTCGCTTCACGGCCGGGTAGAGCCGGGGGTTAGCCTGGTAGACGCGCAATCGACCAACCAAGATCGAGACGGATAGAGGCGAGTCCCAGCCGTGTCCAGCAGCAGTCCTGCGTCACAGTTCGGCCCCAACGAATGGCTCGTCGAGGAGATGTACGACCAGTTCCTCGCCGACCCTTCCTCAGTCGATGCCGCCTGGCATGATTTCTTCGCCGACTTCACCCCCACCCAGAGCAGCGGGAGGAAGCCGGACTCGGCCACCGCCGGGCGTACGGCCTCCCCGAACGGCAAGGCCGCCGCGGACGCAGGGACCCCCCGCCGCGAGTCCGCGTCCGGGACCGCACAGCGGACCCCGGCAGCACCACAGACCCCGGCAGCACCACAGACCTCGACGTCCCGGCCCACGGAGCCCCGGGACGGCAGGCCGTCCGACCGGTCCGGACGGGAGGCGCCCGCGGCCGCCACCGACGGCGCGACCCCGAAGCAG
>NZ_KI912213.1:297822-299582 GCF_000231035.2 Saccharomonospora iraqiensis subsp. paurometabolica YIM 90007
TCCTCGGGGTCGGGCTGCAGGCCGCCACGCCCCTGCTGGTCCGGGAGGCGGTGGACGACGCCGTCGACGGGGACACCTCCCGGCTGGGCCTGCTCGCGGGCGGGCTGCTCGCCCTGCAGGTGCTCGCGTTCGGCAGCGCGTTCGCCCGCCGCTACCTGGGCGGCCGGCTGGCCCTCGACGTGCAGCACGACCTCCGCCGGGACGTGTTCGCCTCGGTGTCCCGACTCGACGGCGGGAAGCAGGACTCGCTGCGGACCGGTCAGATCGTCTCCCGCGCGATCACCGACCTCCAGCTGGTGACCGGGTTCCTGATGCAGGTGCCGCTGTCCACCGGGTCGGTGGTGTTCGCCGGGCTCGCGCTGGGCGCGATGCTGTGGATGTCGCCGCTGCTGACGTTGATCGCGCTGGTGGTGGCACCCGCCGTGGGAATCGTGGTGGGCGTCAGCCGCAAGCGGCTGTTCCCCGCCACCTGGTCGGCCCAGCAGCGTGCGGCCGACGTCGCCCAGCAGGTCGAGGAGACCGTCACCGGGGTCCGCGTGGTGAAGGGGTTCGGCCAGGAGTCCCGGGAGGTGGACACCCTCGACGGGACCGCGCGGACCCTGTTCGCCGAGCGCCTGCGGGCGGCCCGGTTGTCGGCGGTGCCGACGGCCACCACCTCGGCGCTGCCCGCGGCGGGCCAGGTCGCCGTGCTCGCCGTCGGCGGGATCCTCGCGTTGCGCGGCGAGATCAGCCTGGGCACGTTCCTGGCCTTCGCCACGTACGTCTCCGCGCTGGTGGGCCCGGCACGGATGCTGGCCAGCCTGGTCGTGCAGGCCCAGCTCACCCGTGCGGGCGCCGAACGGGTGCACGAGCTGATCGACGCCCAGCCCGAGGTCCGCGACCCCGAGGATCCGCGGGCGGTCCCGGACGGCGCCCTCGACGTCCGGTTCGACGACGTGCGCTTCGGCTACACCCGCGACGACCCGGTGCTCGACGGATTGACCCTGCACGCGCGGGAGGGCGAGACGCTGGCACTGGTGGGCACCGCCGGGTCCGGGAAGTCGACCCTGTCCCTGCTGCTGCCCCGCTTCTACGACCCGCACCGGGGGCACGTCCGGCTCGGCGGGGTCGACGTCCGGGAGCTGTCGCTGACCGAGCTGCGGCGCACGGTCGGGGTGGTGTTCGAGGAGGCGTTCCTGTTCTCGGACACGGTGCGCGGCAACATCGCTTACGGCAGGCCGGACGCCACGGACGAGGAGGTGGTCGCCGCGGCGCGGGCCGCCGAGGCGCACGAGTTCATCCGCGCGCTGCCCGACGGCTACGACACCCAGGTCGGCGAACGCGGCCTGACCCTGTCCGGCGGGCAACGCCAGCGCGTCGGCCTCGCCCGTGCGCTGCTCACCGACCCGCGCGTGCTGATCCTGGACGACGCCACCTCGGCGGTGGACACGGTCACCGAGGCGGCGATCCACGACACCCTGCGCGGCGTGACCCGGTCGCGCACCACCCTCCTGATCGCCCACCGGCGCTCCACGCTGACGCTGGCCGACCGGATCGCGGTGCTCGACGGGGGCGCGGTCGTCGACGTCGGGACCGCCGACGAACTCCGGGACCGGTGCGCGCTGTTCCGCGACCTGGTCTCCGGCCCCGGCGACGACGTCGAGAAGGTCCACCGGCGCGCGGAGCCGGTCCGGGACGCCTCGGGCGTGACCCCGCAGCTGTGGCCGGACACCGGCGCGGACGACGAGGTCGCCGAACTGGCGGAGGCCGCCTCCCGGCGC
>NZ_KI912213.1:299682-317565 GCF_000231035.2 Saccharomonospora iraqiensis subsp. paurometabolica YIM 90007
CACGGGCGCGACCCCGCGCACGGCGCCGCCGAAGACCGCGGCCGAGCCGGAGAAGTCGCCGCTGCGCGGCGCGTCGGCCGCCATCGCGAAGAACATGGACGCCTCGCTGACCGTGCCGACCGCCACCAGCGTGCGCGCGGTCCCGGCCAAGCTGATGGCCGACAACCGCATCGTCATCAACAACCACCTCAAGCGCTCCCGCGGTGGCAAGATCTCGTTCACCCACCTCATCGGGTACGCGATGGTGCGCGCGCTGCGCGAGTTCCCGAACATGAACCGGCACTACGAGGAGGTCGACGGCAAACCGCACGTCGTCACGCCGGAGCATGTGAACCTCGGCATCGCGATCGACCTGCCGGGCAAGGACGGCCAGCGCACGCTGGTCGTGGCCTCGATCAAGAACTGCGGGAACATGACGTTCCTCCAGTTCTGGCAGGCCTACGAGGACCTGATCAAGAAGGCCCGCAACAACAAACTCACCGCCGAGGACTTCGCGGGCACCACGATCTCGCTGACCAACCCGGGCGGCATCGGCACCAACCACTCGGTGCCGCGTCTGCAGTCCGGGCAGGGCACGATCATCGGTGTCGGCGCCATGCAGTACCCGGCGCACTTCGAGGGCACCAGCGAACAGACGCTGGTCAACCTCGGCGTCAGCAAGATCATGACGCTGACCTCGACCTACGACCACCGGATCATCCAGGGCGCCGAGTCGGGTGAGTTCCTCAAGCGCATCCACGAGCTGCTGCTCGGCGGGGACGGCTTCTACGACGACATCTTCACCTCGCTGCGCCTGCCCTACGAGCCGGTGCGCTGGGTCGAGGACATCCCCGAAGGGGAGATCGACAAGACCGCCCGTGTGCTGGAGCTGATCGACGCCTACCGGATGCGCGGCCACCTGATGGCCGACACCGACCCGTTGAACTACCGCCAGCGCCGGCACGAGGACCTGGACATCCTCTCCCACGGGCTCACCCTGTGGGACCTCGACCGGGAGTTCGCGGTCGGCGGGTTCGCGGGCAAGGAGCGCATGAAGCTGCGCGACGTGCTCGGGGTGCTGCGGGACTCCTACTGCCGCACCGTCGGGGTCGAGTACACCCACATCCTCGACCCGGACGAACGGCGCTGGATCCAGGAGCGCGTCGAGATCCCGCACGAGAAGCCCGAGCCGACGGTGCAGAAGTACGTGCTGTCCAAGCTCAACGCGGCCGAGGCGTTCGAGACCTTCCTGCAGACCAAGTACGTCGGGCAGAAGCGGTTCTCCCTGGAGGGCGGCGAGACCGTCATCCCGCTGCTGGACACCGTGCTGGACAAGGCCGCCGAGCACGAACTCGACGAGGTCGTCATCGGGATGCCGCACCGCGGCAGGCTCAACGTGCTGGCCAACATCGTCGGCAAGCCGATCTCGCAGATCTTCCAGGAGTTCGAGGGCAACCTGGACCCGGGCCAGGCGCACGGCTCCGGCGACGTGAAGTACCACCTCGGCGCCGAGGGCAAGTACTTCCGCATGTTCGGCGACGGGGAGACCAAGGTGTCGCTGACCGCGAACCCGTCGCACCTGGAGACCGTCGACCCGGTGCTCGAGGGCATCGTCCGCGCGAAGCAGGACCACCTGGACAAGGGCGACCGCGACTCCGGCGGGTTCACCGTCCTGCCGGTGCTGCTGCACGGCGACGCCGCGTTCGCCGGGCAGGGCGTGGTGGCCGAGACACTGAACCTGGCCATGCTGCGCGGCTACCGCACCGGCGGCACCGTGCACGTGATCATCAACAACCAGGTCGGGTTCACCACGCCGCCGGAGCACGCCCGGTCGTCGAAGTACGCCACCGACGTGGCCAAGATGATCGGCGCGCCGATCATCCACGTGAACGGGGACGACCCGGAGGCCGCGTACTGGGTCGCCCACCTCGCGGTGGACTACCGGCAGGCGTTCAACAAGGACATCGTCGTCGACATGATCTGCTACCGGCGACGGGGCCACAACGAGGGCGACGACCCGTCGATGACGCAGCCGGGCATGTACGACATCATCGACGCCAAGCGCAGCGTCCGGAAGAACTACACCGAGGCGCTGATCGGCCGCGGCGACATCTCGATGGACGAGGCCGAGGCCGCGTTGCGCGACTTCTCCACGCAGCTGGAACACGTGTTCAACGAGGTCCGGGAACTGGAGAAGCACCCGATCGCGCCGAGCCCGTCGGTGGAGCAGAGCCAGCAGGTGCCCGCCCAGGTGCCCACCGCGGTCTCCCGCGAGGCCATCGAGAAGATCGGTGACTCGTTCGTGGACCTGCCGGAGGGCTTCACCCCGCACTCCCGGGTCAAGCCGGTGCTCCAGCGGCGGCACAAGATGTCCCGCGAAGGGGGCATCGACTGGGCCTTCGGCGAGCTACTCGCCTTCGGCTCGCTGGCCATGGAGGGGCGGCTGGTGCGGCTGGCCGGGCAGGACTCCCGCCGCGGCACCTTCACCCAGCGGCACTCCGTGCTCATCGACCGGAAGAGCAACCAGGAGTACGCGCCGCTGCAGAACCTCGCCGACACCCAGGAACGGGTGATGATCTACGACTCGGCGCTGTCCGAGTACGCGGCGGTCGGCTTCGAGTACGGCTACTCGGTGGCCAACTCCGAGGCGCTGGTGATGTGGGAGGCGCAGTTCGGCGACTTCGTCAACGGTGCGCAGACCATCATCGACGAGTACATCTCCTCCGGTGAGGCCAAGTGGGGCCAGCACTCCGACGTCGTGCTGCTGCTGCCGCACGGCCACGAGGGGCAGGGCCCGGACCACACCTCCGGCCGGATCGAGCGGTTCCTGCAGCTGTGCGCGGAGCACTCGATGACCGTGGCGGTCCCGTCCACCCCGGCGAACTATTTCCACCTGCTGCGCAGGCACGCCCTCGACGGGGTGAACCGCCCGCTGATCGTGTTCACGCCGAAGTCGATGCTGCGCAACAAGCAGGCGACCTCGAACGTCGAGGACTTCATCGACGGCTCGAAGTTCCTGTCGGTCATCGACGACGAGACCGTCGACCCGGCCAAGGTCCGCAAGGTGCTGCTGACCTCCGGCAAGCTCTACTGGGAGCTGGTGAGCGAACGGACCCGGCGGGAGATCGACGACGTGGCGATCGTGCGGGTGGAGCAGTACTACCCGCTGCCGAAGGCCAAGCTGACCGAGGCGATGCGCAGGTACACCGGCGCCTCCGACGCCGTCTGGGTGCAGGAGGAACCGGAGAACCAGGGCGCGTGGCCGTTCTTCGGACTGAACCTGCCGCGCAGGCTGCCGGAGGCGTTCCCGACCCTCGGCGTCGTGGCCCGCAGGCCCATGGCGGCACCGTCGGCGGGCTCGTCGAAGGTGCACGAGGTCGAGCAGAGCGCGTTGATCGACCGCGCGTTCGAGTAATCCGGACACGCCTGTGGTGGGCGGCGGGTGCCCGCCGCCCACCACAGGCGCTCCGTCCCCGCGGGACGGGTTCGACCCGATTCGCCCGCGGGACGACACACTGGGGGAAACATGCCGGCACGGCGAGGCCGGGACCGCGCGGACGCGGTCGCGGACGGCGGTACCGTCGAGGACGCCCGGCCGGGACCACACGGCCGAACGTCACCTCCCTGGTGGATCTCCGCCGCAGCCCCGGGGGTGGTTTTCGGGACCGTGTTCTCCCTTCTCTCCCCGTTCCTGGTGTTCACCCTCGTTCCGGACAGCGTCGCGCCGTGGATCGTCCTCGCCCTGCTGGTGAGCCGGGGACGCGACCCGAGCACCGCGGTCCGGCGGGCGGTGGTCGCCCTGATCGCCCTGGCGCTGAGCTACCACGCCGGCCGGACGGTGCTCGCGCTCGCCATCGGGCCGAGCAACCTCCTGGGCCTCGTCCCGACCCTGCTGACCGCCCTGGTGGTGTGGTCGTCGGTCGGCGTCGGGTTCGGACTCGCCCTGCGGCACGTCGGCCGCGACGACCGGACCGGGAGGCTCGTCACCGCCGCGGCCGTCGGCGTCGTCGCGGGCGAGGTCGTCCTGAGCTCGATGCTGTTGTCCGTGGTGGAGCCCGTGCATGCCGCGCTCGGGGCCGTCGTCGCCGGCGTCGTGCTCGCCCTCGGATGTCGGACGCCCCGCGACGTGGGGACGGTCCTCGGGGCGGCCGTGCTGTTCACGGTGCCGGGCGCGGTGTCGTCCCGCCTGCCGTTCCTGCTGTCCGCCTGGCTGAACACCGGAGAGGTCCCGTTCGTGACGGCCGGCTTCTTCTGACCCGACCCACCGGCACGAGCAGGTGCCCGCACCGCCCCCCAGGACGGTGCGGGCACCCGGATCAGGACGTCACCCGGTTCTCGGAGGTCACGGGGTGAAGGTCCAGCTGTTGATCTGGCCGGTGTCGCCGTAGTAGACGTCGGTCACCCGCAGTTCCCAGGTGCCGTCGGCCGGGGACGCGGAGGCGTCGACCGTGTAGGTCTCGTTCACGTCGTCGGCGGAGTCCCACCCGGAGTCCTTGAGCCGGTGGGTGGTGCCGTCCGGGGCGACGAGGTCGATCCGCAGGTCACCGCGGTAGGTGTGGCTGATGTCGACGTCCACGGTCGCCGAGCCGGAGGCCGCGCGGTCACAGCCCTCCACGGTCACCGAACTGGTCGAGGTGCTGTTGTCGTGGATGGCGACATCCGTGTCGTTGGTGACCGGGTCACACTCGCCGGGCTCCGGCTCGGGGTCCGGCGTCCCGCCGCCGTCGCCCCCGGTGTGCAGCAGGACGTTCGGCGAACCGCTGCCCGGGTTGCCGACCGCACCGCTCGTCCCCTGGTTCACCAGGGCGTCGCGCACCTGGGCCGGGGAGGCCGACGGGTTGTCGGCCAGGTACAGCGCGGCCGCACCGGCGACGTGCGGGGTGGCCATCGAGGTACCGCTGATGGTGTTGGTGTCGGAGTCGCTGCCGATCCAGGTCGAGGTGATGTCGCTGCCCGGAGCGAAGATGTCCAGGCAGGAACCGATGTTGGAGAAGCTCGACCGCGCGTCCGAACTGGTCGTCGAGCCCACGGTGATGCCGTCCGCCACGCGGGCGGGCGAGGTGTTGCAGGCGTCGGCGCCGTAGTCGTTGCCCGCCGCGAGCGCGTAGGTCACGCCCGCGTCGATCGAGCGCTGCACGGCGTCGTCCACGGCGCTGGACACGCCGCCGCCGAGGCTCATGTTGGCCACCGCCGAGCCACCGGCGTTCTCGGTGACCCAGTCGATGGCGGCGATGATGCCGTCGTAGGTGCCCGAACCCTGGCAGTCGAGGGCACGGACGCCGATGAGCTCGACGCCCTTCGCGACCCCGTGGTCCGCACCACCGATGGTGCCCGCGACGTGGGTGCCGTGGCCGTTGCAGTCGTCGGCGTCGCCGTCGTTGTCCACGAAGTCGTAGCCGGACCGGGCACGGCCCTCGAAGTCATTGTGCGAGGTCCGGATGCCGGTGTCGATCACGTACGCTTCCACGCCGGAGCCGGTGGCGTCGTAGCTGTAGGTGTCGTCCAGCGGCAGGTCCCGCTGGTCCAGCCGGTCGAGCCCCCAGGACGGCGGGTTCGTCTGCTCGGCGTCGGTGTGCACCACGCGGTTCTGCTCGACGTAGGCGACGTCCGGGTCGGCCGCGGCCCGTTCGGCGCGCTGCTCGCTCATGCCCGCCGCGAAGCCGCGGACCGTGCTGTCGTAGACCCGGTGCACGTCCGCACCGTGTTCGTCGGCGACCTCCCGGACGGAGGCGTCGTCCTCGAGGACGACGATGTAGCTGTCGTGGACGGTGCCCTCGGCGTCCTTACCGAGGATGGTGCCTTCTTCCTGGGCGGAGGCGGTCAGGTTCCCGCCGAGCGCGGTCAGCACGGCGACGCCGGCGGTCAGCCCGACGGTCGCCAACGACCTGCTACCCAACTTTCGGTTTCTTCGCACGGTTACTCCCTCCACGTTCCGGTGAACTTTTCGCCGTGAACGTGGCGGTGAACGTACGGACAGCCACAGTTTGAACACAGGTCTTGTCTCGATCGAGTGATCGCGATATTGGCGGCCCGCTCCGACGCCCGGCGCCACCCGTTCGAACCGGAGCGAAAGTAGGTTCCGGCCCCTACTTTCGGTCGGACCGACCGAGCCGGGAATTCCCGTCGTTCACCCGGTCGGCCGAGCACCGACGTCGGGTCTTGCCCGGATCCCACAGCAGGTGTCGGACGCCCGGACACCTTCCGGTCCGGCGACGGCTCTAGGCTCGGCGCCCGTGGAGACGTACGCGATGCACGCGCGGGAGGTCCGGGCGGCCGTCACCGCGCTCGGCCGGGGTTGGCTGTCGTTCGACGAACTGGTGCGCACGACCACCCTGCCCCGGCGCACGGTGGAGGAACTACTCGACGACCTCGCCGACGACGTCGAGCGCGACGGCGGCCTCCTGCGGCTGCGTCCGGACACCGTCACCGCGCACCACGAACGGGTGGGCACCGCCGCGGCGGTCCCGTCGGGACTGCGCGACGAGATCGGTGGACACCTGGACGCGGTACCACCGCCGCTGCCCGCCCTCGACCACGTCCAGGCCACCCCCGACACGGTTCTGCACCGGGCGCGGTGGCTCGACGAACAGTACGACCTGCGGCACGCCCGCCTGCTGTTCCTCGGCGACCACGACCTGACCTCGTTGGCGGTCCACGCACTGCGTGGCGAGGCGGACGTGACGGTGGTCGACGTCGACGACCGGGTGCTCGAACACATCGACACGCGCAGCGGCGGCGCGGTGCGGACGGTGCACGCCGACCTCCGGTACGGACTCCCCCTGGCGGTGACCGGCACGGCCGACGTCGTGTTCAGCGACCCTCCGTACACCCCGGAGGGCATGACGCTGTTCGCCTCCCGGGCGATCGAGTGCCTCGCCGACCGTGCCGGGCGGGTGGTGCTGGCCTACGGCTACAGCCACCGCCACCCCACGCTCGGCCACCAGGTGCAACGCGCGTTGTCCGGACTGGGTCTGACCTTCGAGGCGATCCTGCCGGGCTTTCACCGGTACGCCGGTGCCCAGGCCATCGGCAGCGCGGCCGACCTCTACGTCTGCCAACCGACCGCCCGCGCCCGGAAGAAGAAACGCGGCGCCGGACAGGCGATCTACACACACGGCCCCCGCTCGGTCGAGGCCACCCACACCCCCGAACGGGTGCGCGCGGGACTGCTCTCGATCGCGGGGGAGGACGGCTCCCCCGTCGAGGAGCGCGGACCGGACTGGACCGCACCCGCGCCCGTGCCCGAGGGCACCGCCGTCGCCGTGGACCTCAGCGGTGATCCGGGTCCGTGGCTGGTGCGGGTCCTGCTGGCCGTCAACGCCGGACGGGCGGCACTGCTGGTGCCCAACGCGCATCCCGACCTCGCCGACGCGGCGGGGCAACGGGCGCTGACCGAACTGCTCGCGCCCAAGTACCGGCTGCGGCTGCTGCGCAGCACCCCGGACAACACGCACGCCGTGGTGCTGGCCGAGACCCCGGACGCCGGGGACGCGGACACCGGCACCCGCAGGTTGCGGCCGGTGTGGACCAGGGCCCACGGCCGGTTGGGCAACCTCCTCCCCCGGGTGCCCGATGACCTCGCCGATCTCCGGCTCGTCGACGTGCCCCGGCACAAGATCGCGCGGTTGCTCCGGGCTTCCGGTCCGGGCGGCTGACGTCCGGACCGGCCAGTGCGCCCGGCCAGTGCGGCCGGTCAGTGCGGCCGGTCAGTGCGGCCGGTCAGTGCGGCCGGTCAGTGCGGCCGGTAGTTGCGGCTGGGCGCGAGGGAGAGCAGCAGGATGAGCACGGCGGCCAGGACGAGCCCGAGGCCGCCCGTACCGAAGGTGATCACCGCGACGAGATTGACCGCGGCGCCCACACCGGCGGCGACCAGCAGGACGACCTGCCGGCCCCGGAGCGCCGCCACACCACCCCAGAGGTAGGCGCCTGCCGCGACCAGGGCGGCCACGCCGAGGACGACGATCACCCCGGAGAAGCCGGTCTCGCCCCACCGCACCCGCTCCATGCTGCCGAGCACGGCGCCGCCGAGCATCCACGCCAGCCCACCGACGAGCTCCAGCGCGGCGGCCAGGAAACCGAGGACCGCGGCCGCGGTCACCGTCGCGGGCCGCTGCGGCGGCAGACCGTACGGGTCCGCCGGTGCCGGACCGACCGGGACCGGAGCCGCCTGCGGGAGCCCCCCGTGCCAGTCCTGACCGGGTGGCCCGCCCGCCGGACCGGGCACCGACCCGGGTGGATCAACCGACATAGCTCTCCTCCGGGAAAACACCGCGGCACCCACCGCGCCGCGGGCGCCGAGGGTAGCGCTCCCGGCCGACACCCGGTCGCAGGCCGTGCGGCCCCGGTCCCGCGTGCGGCGCCACACCCGGCCCGACACGCGGGACCCGGTGGGCCGGACGGCCCCCGGACCGTTACGCCTCCCACTCCGGAGGGCGGGTGGCCACATCGTCCGACTCGGCGGCCTTCGCCACCGCGGCCGCCACCTCACCGGCCACCCTGGGGTCGAGCGGGCTCGGGACGATGTGGTCGGGCGCCAGCTCGTCGGCGGCCACCGAGACGATCGCCTCGGCCGCCGCCAGCTTCATGTTCTCCGTGATCGCCCGGGCACCGGCGTCCAGCGCACCCCGGAAGATCCCGGGGAAGGCCAGCACGTTGTTGATCTGGTTCGGGAAGTCGCTGCGCCCGGTCGCGACGACCGTCGAGTACCGGCGGGCGACGTCCGGATGCACCTCCGGGTCGGGGTTCGACAGGGCGAACACGATCGGATCGGGTGCCATCCTGCTGAGCAGGTCCTCGTCCACGTGGCCACTGGACAGGCCGAGGAAGACATCGGCACCGTCGAGCGCCTCGGCGATGCCGCCGGTGAGCCCGCGGGTGTTCGTCGTCTCCGCGAGCTCGGCCTTGATCGGGGTCAGCCCCTCCCGGTCCGGGTGCAAAATGCCCTTCGAGTCGAGCAGGGTGATGTCGGCGACCCCCGCCGCCTGCAGGATCCGGGTGCAGGCCACCCCGGCGGCACCCGCACCGGACACGACCACCCGCTGGTCGGCGATGGACCGGTCGAGCACCATGTTGGCGCCCCGCAGCGCGGCGAGCACCACGATGGCCGTGCCGTGCTGGTCGTCGTGCATCACCGGGCAGTCCAGCGCGTCCTTGAGCCGGTCCTCCAGCTCGAAACAGCGCGGCGCGGACACGTCCTCCAGGTTGACCGCACCGAACGAGGGCCGCAGCCGGACCAGCGTCTCGACGACCTGGTCGACATCGGTCGTGTCCAGCACCAGCGGGATCGAGTCCAGGCCCGCGAAGGTCTTGAACAGCACCGACTTGCCCTCCATCACGGGCAGCGACGCCCGCGCCCCGATGTCACCGAGCCCGAGTACCGCCGTGCCGTCGCTCACGACCGCGACGAGGCGGTCGGCCCAGGTGTAGCGCCGGGCCAGCGTCTCGTCCTCGGCGATCGCGCGGCTCACCTTCGCTACCCCGGGGGTGTAGGCGATGGACAGGTCGCGCGCCTGCGCGATCGGGCGGGTCGCGGTCACCGAGAGTTTGCCACCCTCGTGACCGGCGAAGATGTCGTCGTCGCTCACCTGAGCTTGGGACACGTCAATCTCCAGGGCTGAAGAGAGAACGGGGGCCATCGACGATGGCATCCCCAGTGATGTGGGCTCGTACCACGGCGAGTACGGCGCTGTGGCGCCCGTCGCCGACGAGGCGTCCGTCGAGGCCGGTGCTGAGGTTCGGTCCGTCATCGCACCGTGGCCGCGGACGCGGCGGTTCGTCCAGTGTGCCACCCCGGCCGCCCCCGGTGTCGCGGGGGTGCGGTCGACGTCACAGAACCGTGACCGATATTCGCTGGTCAGGACCAAGAACACAAGACGAACGTCCGGCTTGACGGGCTTCCCGTCCGCGGGAGTGCCGCCGCTATGCTCGCGGCATGGACGTGCGCGAGCTGCCGGTGGCCGACGCCTACGAGTTCGTCCCCCCGGTCTTTCCCGACCGGAGGGGCCTGTTCGTCGCACCGTTCCAGGAGCCCGCGTTCCTCCGCGCCGTCGGCCATCCGCTGTCGGTGGCACAGACGAACCACAGCGTCTCGCACGCGGGTGTCGTCCGTGGTGTGCACTTCGCCGACACACCCCCGGGTCAGGCGAAGTACGTGTACTGCCCGCGCGGCGCGCTGCTCGACGTCGTGGTGGACGTGCGGGTCGGGTCCCCGACGTTCGGCAGACACGCGGCCGTCCGGCTGGACAGCACCGACTTCCGGGGCGTCTATCTCGCCGAGGGCCTCGGCCACGCCTTCCTCGCGCTGGAAGACGACACGGTCCTGGCCTACCTGTGCTCCACCGGATACAACCCCACCGCCGAGCACGGCGTACACCCGCGGGATCCGGCCCTGGGACTGCCGTGGCCCGCGGACACGGACCCCGTGCTGTCCGACAAGGACGCCGCCGCACCCACCCTGGCCGAGGCCCGCGAGGCCGGGATCCTCCCCCGCTACGAGGACTGCCTGGCCCGCTACGACGCGCTGCGGGCCGCGTACGCACCGTCCGGCGCCTGAGGCGCCGCCCGCGACAGGCCACCCGATCAGGCACCCACGACCGAGTGTGGGCGACTATATTGCGGGCGTGATCGCCGGCCCGCACGAGCACCCGTTGTTCCTCCTGCGTCACGGGCACACCGAGTGGTCCGCCACCGGCAGACACGCCGGGCGGACCGATCTGCCGCTGACCGCGGTCGGTGAACGGCAGGCCCACGCCGCGGGGCGGACCTACGCGCTGATGTCGGACGACTCGTCGGCGGTCGTGCTGAGCAGCCCCCTGCGCCGTGCCCGGCACACCGCCGAGCTCGCCGGTCTGGAGGTCAGCGAGGTCAGCGAGGACCTCGTCGAGTGGGACTACGGCGAGTTCGAGGGGATGACCACCCCGGAGATCCGGGAGCGGGTGCCGGGCTGGACGGTGTGGACGCACCCGATCCCGGGCGGGGAGAGCGCCGACGCGGTCCGCGCCCGGGCCGACCGGGTGCTGGGCCGCCTGCGGTCGACCCTGTCCGACCGGCCGGTGGTGCTGGTCGGCCACGACGACTTCGGCCGGGTCCTGATCAGCCGCTGGCTGGAGCTGGACACCGCGGCGGGGCGCTTCTTCCGGTTCGATCCGGCCAGTATCACCGTGCTGGGAAGCCAGCGGGGCGTTCCGCAGATCCGCCACCTCAACGTCCCGCCGTCCTGACGGCCGGAGACACGCCGAACCGGGCGACATCCGCGCCGGACGCGGCGTTCTAGGCTCACGGGGACCCGTCCCCCGCCGCCGAGGAGCCCTCCGTGGACCACCGCATCCGTCGTGTCCGGGACGCCGACGTCGAGACCGTCGTCACCCTCGTCCATGAACTCGCCGAGTACGAGAAGGCCCCACAGGAGTGCCACCTCACCGCCGGGCAACTGCGCACCGCGCTGTTCGGCCCCGCGCCCGCCCTCTACGGGCACGTCGCGGAGGTGGACGGGCGGATCGTCGGGTTCGCCCTCTGGTTCCGCAACTTCTCCACCTGGCGCGGCGTGCACGGCATCTACCTCGAGGACCTGTTCGTGCGTCCGGAGGCCCGGGGAACCGGCCTCGGCAGGGCGCTGCTCGCGGCGCTGGCCGGGGAATGCGTCCGCCACGGGTACGCGCGCCTGGAATGGTGGGTGCTCGACTGGAACCCGGCCGTCGGGTTCTACACCTCGCTCGGGGCCGAGGCGATGGACGAGTGGACCGTGTACCGCCTCACCGACGAACCCCTCCGCAGGCTGGCCGCGGACCCGGCCGGGTCCGCGTGACCCGGCGGAACCGACCCGGCCGGTCCGGGCGGCCGGTCCGGCCGGGTCCCGTCAGCGGGCTCCCCCGTCAGCGGTTCCGGTCGCCGTCGCGGTGTTCACGTTCGGCCCTGCGCCCGGCGGCCCCACCGCGACGGGAGGCCTCCTCCTCGGTCTCGTCCTCCGTCTGGCCGAGTACCCACGCCCGCGACGCCCGCCGGAACAGCAGCACGAGCACCGCCACCCCGGCCGCCATCACGGGGATGCCGAATCCCGGCTGGTCCGAGGGTCCGGTCGCGTACCAGCCGACACCCGTGAGGATCAGGCTCACGACGACAGCGGGTGAGCGGGCCCAGGTCCTGCCGAGCAGCAGCCCCACCGCGCAGGCCAGCACCCCGGCCGCGAGCACGCCGAAGTAGGCGGCCTCGGCGGCCACCGCGACACCGGTCAGCGGTGAGGCACCCGCGTTGAGGGCGACCAGCACGCCGAACGCGAGCAGCGCGAATCCGGGGAGGGCGGTGAGCGCCCCCGCGAGGCGGACCTCGCGCGGGGCCGGGGAGATCGCGTCGCGGATCGGCACGAAGCTGCCCTCCTGCGTTGACCGTGAGTGAACACAGCCGATGGTATGCCACCCGGTCGGACGTTTTACCGTGGCGGCACACCGGGCAAGGATTCAGGTGTCGTCGATGAGCGGGCGGTCGCCCGGGGTGCAACTCGTCACGGCGCTCGGCAGGGCCACGCACGCGGGCCGAACCGACCGGAGCGGGAGGACCGACAGGACAGTCAGCCATCTCCAGCGACAGCACAGCCGTCCCAGCGACAGCACAGTGTCCGGCGACGGGAGGGTTCCCGTCGTGCGGGTGAGATGTTTCGCAGGACCCGTTCCGCGCGCGGGCCCACCGGTCGGCCGGATTCACCTACTCTGCGGTCGTGCGCGCCGTTCTCGTCGTCAACCCGAGGGCCACCGCGACCACCCCGGGTGGTCGGGACGTGCTCGCGCACGCGCTCGCCAGTGAGGTGAAGCTGGAGGTGGTCGAGACCGACCACCGGGGCCACGCGCGGGCCGTCGCCCGTGCGGCGGTGGAGGACGGTCTCGGTCTCGTCGTGGCACACGGCGGCGACGGGACGGTCAACGAGGTCGTCAACGGCCTGCTCGACCCACCGGAACCGCCCGCACCGCGGCCGATGCTCGGGGTCGTCCCCGGCGGGTCGGCCAACGTGTTCGCCCGCGCGCTGGGCCTGCCCCGGGATCCGGTCGAGGCGACCGGGCGGCTGCTCCGTGCGCTGGAGGAGCGCAGCGTCCGTCGGGTGGGGCTCGGACGCGCCGACGGCCACTGGTTCACGTTCAACGCCGGAATGGGCTGGGACGCCGACGTGGTCGCCGCCGTCGACCGCAGACGCGGCAAGCGCACGAGCCCGTGGTTGTACCTGCGGACGGCGGTCGCCGGATATCTGCGTCCACCGAACGGGCGACCCACGCTGACCGTGCGGGTCCCCGGAGCCGACCCCGTCGAGGTGTGTACCGCGTTCGTCTCGAACACCGATCCGTGGAGCTATCTGGGACCCCGTCCCGTCCATCTGAACGCGCACAGTTCGTTCGACTCCGGCCTCGGTCTCTTCGCGCTGACCGGGCTCGGGCTCCCCACCGTTCTGCGGCACGTCCGCCAGGCGCTGCGGGCGCACGGGGAGCACCGCGGACGGCGGCTCCTGCGCCACGACGACCTGCCCGTCCTGCGCATCACGGCCGAGGAGCCCGTGGGCCTCCAGGTCGACGGTGAGCTGCTCGGACCGCGCACCCACGTGGAGTTCGCCGGGGTGCCGGACGCGCTCACGGTTGCGTTGTGATCCGTCGCTGTCGGTGAACAACACCGCGTGATCACCGCCGACAAAGTCGCCCCTACCACTCGTCGACGCCAGAGCTCCACTCACCGCATCACTCGCGCCGGAGTGGGCCCCGCGGGACGCCGAATGCGCAGGTCAGAAGGGTCACCGGGCCGAGTGAGCTGACTCACCGATCCCGATCGAACACTTGTCGAAGCCGGTTCTTCGTGAAAGCATTCACAAGCACCCCGAAGAAAGACCGCCATGACGACCGTGGCGCGGAGTACCGCGCCCGAAACAAGGAGCTCGAAGAATGGACTGGCGCCACCGCGCGGCCTGCCGAGACGAGGACCCGGAACTGTTCTTCCCCGTCGGCACGAGCGGCCCCGCCGTATCGCAGATCGCCGCGGCCAAGGCCGTGTGCCACCGCTGCACCGTCGCATCCGACTGCCTGGCCTGGGCCCTGGCCAGTGGTCAGGACGCCGGCGTCTGGGGCGGCATGGACGAGGACGAACGTCGTGCGCTCAAGCGTCGGCGGGCGCAGATCGGTACGCGGAGCAACTTCTGACGCGACGTCCGCGCAGACGAAGCGACGCGTCCGCGATTCCCTTCTGCCCCGGCGAAAGGGCAGAAGGTTTGAGGGTCGGCATCCGTTCCGGGTGCCGACCCTCAAGCGCGCGGTAGGGATCCGGCCGGTGATGCCGGACCGGCCCCGCCGCACGCCGGGCGCGAACGGATTCAGGTGCGCCTGCTGAGCGGAATGCGCAGGGCCGCCTCGGTTCCGGAAACGCGGTGTTCCCCGTCGCCGTGAACCTCGTCGCCGTGGTCCGGCGATTCCCGCCCCGCCGTGTCGTCGGACCCCGCCGTGTCGGATTCCGCCGTGTCGTCCGGGATCCCGCGCAGGGACAACGAACCGCGCAGTTCGGATTCGACGAGAGTCCGGGCGATCTGGAGACCGAGACCGTCGGCGCGTTCCAGGGTGAAGCCCGCGGGCAGGCCCTTGCCGTCGTCCCGCACAAAGATGTCGAGCCAGCGCGCCGACCGTTCGACCACCAGTTCCACCCGGCCCGTCCGGCCACCGGCGAAGGCGTGGTCGACCGCGTTCTGCACGAGTTCGGCCACCACCATCACCAGCGGGGTGGCGATCTCGGCCGCCACCACCCCGAACGAACCGGTGCGGGACATGCGCACCTGGGACTCCGCGGTGGCGACCTCGTTGACCATGGGCAGCACCTTGTCGAACAGGGAGTCCAGGTCGATCCGTTCGTCCACCGACATCGACAGCGCCTCGTGGACCATCGCGATGGACGACACCCGCCGCACGGACTCCCCCAGCGCCTGCCGCGCCTCCCCGGACTGCATCCGCCGGGACTGGAGCCGCAGCAGCGCCGCGACCGTCTGGAGATTGTTCTTCACCCGGTGGTGGATCTCCCGGATCGTCGCGTCCTTCGACAACAGGGCCCGGTCCCGCCGCTTGACCTCCGTCACGTCCCGGATCAGGACCAGCGCCCCGGCGGCACGTCCGGCGGGCCGCAGCGGCAACGCCCGGAACAGGACCACGGCACCGCGCCGGGACTCCACCTCCGTGCGGGTGCCGGGCTTGCCGTCCAGCGCCTCGAGGATCCGGTGGGACACGTCGGTGGCGTCGAACGGATCCCGCACGAGAGACCGGGTGAGCGGTGCGAGCCGGGTGCCGATGAGATCCGATTCGTACCCCATCCGGTGATAGGCGGACTGCCCGTTGGGGCTGGCGAACACCACGGTGCCGCTCTGGTCCACCCGCACCAGCCCGTCACCCACGCGGGGACTGGTGTGCACGTCGATGTTCGCCTCGGGACTCGGGTAGGTCCCGTCCGCGATCATCTGGCACAGGTCGGCGGCACTACCGAGGTAGGCGATCTCCAGCGGACTGGGCACCCGGGGGCTGGCCAGGTTCGTCTCCCGGCTCAGCACGGCGATCACCGTCGCACCCAGCCGGACCGGGACGGCCTCCCGCCGCATCGGCAGGTCGTTGTACCAGTGCGGCTCCTCCTCCCGGCAGATCCGCACCTCCCGCATGGCCCGGGTCAGCTGGGGGTGTTCGGCGGTGGTGAACCGTTCCCCGACCACGTCCTCGGGGTGCGCGGTGGGGGCCGTGGTCGGCCGCACCTGGGCGACGCACACGAAGTCGTCGGCCCCTTCCTGCACCGGCACCCACAGCAGGAAGTCGGCGAACGACAGGTCGGCGAGCAGCTGCCACTCGGCGACCACGAGTTGCAGGTGGTCGACGGACTCGCCGGGGAGACCGGTGTGGTCGGCGAGCAGTTCAGCGAGCGTGGACATGCCCCTCCTGATCGGTGTCACGTCTGGCACGGTGGTGCCGTGGGCGGCGTCGCGGTGGGCCGCCTCGCCTCTCGGCCCGAGGCGGCCGGAATCGGCGGGCCCCTCCATGACACACTAAACGTGGAGCAGTGACGCAAGGAGTGATCATGGCCAAGCGAGCTCGGAAGCGCCGCGACCGCAAGAAGAACAACGCGAACCACGGCAAGAAGCCGAACACCTGAGGTGGCGCCGGGCGGGGCCGGACCGGGTCTTCACCCGTCCGGCCCCGCTCTGTGTGCGTTCTCACTCCCCGCGGCGACCGTGCCGGCGTTTCGCCCGGCCGTCGTCCGGTAACCCGCCCGGACGGGTTCCACCCGCACCCCCACCACCGCGGACGGCGGGCGTGACCCGAGCGGGAATACCCCGGCGGTCCGGGATGTTGTCTCTGATGTGCCGACCACGCTGCCTCCTGGAACGCTGACCAGAGTCCCCGGCCAACCGCGCGGACGCCCGAGCCGGACGTGGGGGCGCGGCGCCGGGACGCCCCGCCGACACGAAGGCGCCGATCGGGAAGGGAACGGTTTGCCGAGTACCCAGAGCCCCGCCGAGAGCGCGGCCCCGTCCGGGTCCGCGGCCCCGTCCGCCGAGCCCACGGCGGCGTCCGCGGACGTGACGCCGCAGGCCGAGGAGGCGGAACAGCAGCAGGCGGAGCGGTTCGAGCGCGACGCCATGCCGCTGCTCGACCAGCTCTACTCGGCCGCGCTGCGGATGACGCGCAACCCGGCCGACGCGGAGGACCTGGTCCAGGAGACCTATCTCAAGGCCTACGCCGCCTTCTCGTCGTTCAAGAAGGGCACCAACCTCAAGGCGTGGATGTACCGCATCCTCACCAACACCTACATCAACGGCTACCGCAAGCGGCAGCGGCAGCCGTTGCAACAGCCGACCGAGGAGATCACCGACTGGCAGATCGCCCAGGCGGAGAGTCACACCTCGACGGGTCTGCGGTCCGCCGAGGTCGAGGCGATGGACAACCTGCCGGACACCGATGTCAAGGCGGCGTTGCAGCAACTCCCCGAGGACTTCCGACTGGCCGTGTACCTCGCGGACGTCGAGGGCTTCGCCTACAAGGAGATCGCCGAGATCATGGACACCCCGATCGGCACGGTGATGTCCCGACTGCACCGCGGGCGTGGACAGCTGCGCGGTCTGCTCTCCGACGTCGCGCGCGACCGGGGGTTCGCACGCTCGGCCCGACAGGAGGTGACCCGCTGATGTGCATCCGCGGCGACTCCGGTGCGAGCGACCCGTCCACGGACACGGGCGGGGCCGACAAGGTCGGTTGCGACGACGCGCTCGCCGAGATCTACCTGCTGCTGGACAAGGAGTGCAGCCCGGAACGTGACGCCGAGCTGCGCAGGCACATCGAGGACTGCCCGCCGTGCCTGGAGGAGTACGGCATCGACGACCAGATCAAGCGGTTGCTCGCCCGCAAGTGCGGTGGGGATCTCGCCCCCGCGGAGCTGAAGGACCGGTTGCAGGCGTCGATCCGGCGGACCGTGGCCGAGCGCAGTGGCCTGCGGGTGTCCGAAACGAAGATCAGCTTCCGGCGTGGGCCGGACGACGCACCGGACGACCGGTAGTCCCCGGGCGCACGGCGCCCGGTTCCCGCCGGACGATCACGCGGTGAGCGGGCGCAGTACCCGACCCAACCACTCCGAGGCCGCGCGCGAGACGGCGTCCAGGTCGCTGTCGAGGCTGTGATTGCCCGGCACCGTGACGACCTCGTGGTGCGGCCCCGGCGTCGGACAGCCGAACGGGTCCCGGTCCCCCTGCACGACGAGTGTCGGCACCTTCACGGCGTCGAGCTCGGCCTGGCGGCTCTTCTCCGGCCTGCCGGGCGGGTGTTCCGGGAACGCCAGACACAGCACCGCGGAGGCCTGCCCCGCCGCGGCCGTGCGGCAGGCCACCCGCGCGCCGGACGAGCGGCCCCCGAACACCAG
>NZ_KI912213.1:317665-323632 GCF_000231035.2 Saccharomonospora iraqiensis subsp. paurometabolica YIM 90007
CGGTAGGGCTGTTCCACCAGCGCGACGTGCACGTCCGCGGCGCGCGCCGCGCGGGTGACGGTGACCAGGTCCGGGGCCTCGATCCCGCCGCCGGCCCCGTGTCCGAGCAACAGTGCGGCCACGCCCTCGTCGGACCCGTGGATCGAGACCCGGGCGGGGCCGTGCGGGGTGGCGATCTCGGTGACCGTCATCAGCGTGTCCCACCGTGTCCGGTCACTGCTTCGGCACCTCGAACAGGGCGCCGGTGGCGCCGTCGTCGAGGTCGGTGGGCTCGGGCTCCGCCCGCTCGACGAGTTCCGGCCCGTTGTTGCGCACGCTGTTCACCCGGGTGGACACCGGACGCAGCTCCAGGGTGTCGACCCAGTCCCGCTCCGGCGGCCGGAGCAGGTCGGTCGCGTCGGTACGATCCGGGTCGAGCCACCCGGCCCAGCGGTCGGACGGCAGCGCCAGCGGCATCCGGTGGTGGATGTCGGCGAGCGGGCCGACCGCGTCGGTGGTGATGATCGAGAACGTGATCAGCGGCGGGGAGTCCGTCTCGCCCTTCGGATCGCGCCAGGTCTCCCACAGCCCCGCGAACGCCAACGAGGACCCGTCGCGCGTGGTGGTGAAGAACGGCTCCTTGCGGCCCTTCCCCCCGTCGGCCGCCTTCCACTCGTACCACCCGTCGGCCGGCACCAGGCAGCGCCGCCGGGACAGCGCCTTGCGGAACGCGGGCTTCTCCTGCGCGGTCTCGGCCCGGGTGTTGATCATCTTCGCGCCGACGGACGGGTCCTTCGCCCAGAACGGCACCAGCCCCCAGCGCATCATCCGGAGGCTGCGCACCGACGGTTCGTCGGCGAGCGGGGTGCCGTCGGCATCACGCGGATGCCGCTGGACCACGGTGACCACGTCCTTCGTCGGCGCGACGTTGTAGTCCGGCCCCCGTCCGGAACCGTCCGTGCCGTCGAGGGCGTCGAACTCCCGCATCAACGCGGCGGGATCCTTCGTCGCCGCGTACCGGCCGCACATCGGTCTCCGTCCTCCGTCCTCCGTCCGGCGCCGGTGTTCCCCGGCGGCGGCACGGGCGTACCCGGGTGGGTCGGTCCACCCGGACGCCATCCTGGCACGGTTGTGCGGCCGTGGCGAGTGGCATGCGGGATCATCGTCGGTGACAGTGTCGCCGCCGTCGTCCCGGGAGGCAGCGGCGGTCCCGGCCAGGAAGGTGGAACGGTTTGCCGCGCAGGGATTGGCGCACGTTCGACGAGAGCGACGTCCGGGTGCGACCGGGCAAGGGCTCCCGGCCCCGGAGCAAGCAGCGGCCCACGCACCCGGACGCGGTCGGGGCGATGGTGCTCTCGGTGGACCGGGGCCGCTGGCGGTGCGCGGTCGACGGTGCGGCGGACCGTGTCGTGACGGCGATGCGGGCCAGGGAGCTGGGCCGCACACCGATCGTGGTGGGCGACCGGGTGGGGTTGGTCGGGGACACCAGCGGGGCGCCGGACACCCTCGCCCGGATCGTGCGGGTCGACGAGCGGACGAGTGTGCTGCGCCGCACCGCCGACGACACGGACCCGTACGAGCGCGTGGTGGTCGCGAACGCCGAGCAGCTGTTCATCGTCACCTCGCTGGCCGACCCGCCGCCGAAACGCGGGTTCATCGACCGGTGTCTGGTCGCCTGCTACACGGGCGGACTGGAACCGGTGCTGTGCCTGACGAAGGCGGACCTCGCGGACCCGGACGAGCTGCTGGCCTCCTACGCCGACCTGGCGGTGCCGTCCGTGGTCACCCGGTACGACGCGGACAATCCCGAGCTGCGGGAGCGGCTGCGGGACCGGGTGTCGGCGCTGGTGGGTCACTCCGGCGTCGGCAAGTCCACCCTGGTGAACCGCGTCGTGCCGGAGGCCGGGCTCGCCACGGGGGAGGTCAGCGCGGTCGGCAAGGGCCGGCACACCTCGGTGGGAGCGGTAGCGCTGCCGCTGCCCGACGGTGGCTGGGTGGTCGACACCCCCGGCATCCGGTCGTTCGGCCTCGCGCATGTGACACCGGACCAGCTGGTGGCCGCGTTCCCCGAGTTCGCCGAGGCGGCCGAGGAGTGCCCGCCGAACTGCGGCCACCTCGGGCCGCCGAAGGACCCGGACTGCGTCCTCGACCGGGTCGTCACCGACGGGGACGCCACCCCGGGACGGCTCGACTCGCTGCGCCGACTGCTGCAGTCCCGCGCGGGCACGGAGGTGCCGGAGGGCTGACCGGGGGTACCGTGCTCGCACCGAACCCGATCCCCGGGGCACGCACTCCAGCCAGGGGCCGGTGATACGGGTCACTTTTCACCCGAAAGGGGAACCGTCCGCTCGGCGGGCAGGTCCGAGCCGGCAACACAGACTCGACAACGAGGGGGCAAGCATGCGCAGATCAGCTCTCGCCGCGGGCGCGGCCGCGTTCGTCCTGGCACTCGCGGGCTGCGGGAACACGGTCGACGGCCAGGCGTCCGGAGCGTCCGGGGGCACCGGTGGCACCGGGGGCGACGGCGGGTTCATGAACCTTTCCGAACTCGTCTCCTCGTCCTCCGACAAGGCGTCCGAGGCCAGTTCGTCGCGCTTCAGCATGGAGACGACGGGGATGGGCCAGACGATGCGGGCCGAGGGCGAGGCCCGGTACGCCGGGACGGACACGGCGATGAGCATGACCATGGACATGCAGGGCCAGACCGTCGAGATGCGCCTGGTCGACCGGACGATGTACATGAAGATGCCGCAGGGGCAGGGGGCGGAGCTCGGCACCGGCACGGACAAGCCGTGGGTCGAGATGTCCCTGGACGGCGACAATCCGATGGCCGAGGCCATGGGCGGTAGTTCCGGTATGGCCGAGCAGAGCGATCCGACCAAGATCCTCGAACAACTCGAGCAGTACGGCGGCGAGATCGTCGACACCCGGGAGACGACCCTCGACGGTGAACAGGTGACCCGATACACGGTCGAGCTCGACATGGCGAAGGCCGCGGCGATGATGGGCGGTGAGCAACTCCGCGCCGAGCCTCAGCCCTCGCAGGACACCACGATCCCCATGGAGATCTACCTCGACTCCGGGAATCTGCCCCGGCGCATCGAGATGAACATGGATGTCATGGGCCGGTCGGCCTCCATGGTGATGGACTACAGCGACTGGGGCACGCCGGTGACCATCGAGGCGCCCCCGGCGGACCAGGTCACCCAGTTCGAGAGTGCGGACATGACCGGGGGTAACTGAACCCTGCACCCGTGAGAGCCCGGGGCCCCGGATCACACCGATCCGGGGCCCCGGTCCGTCCGCGGAGGCCGTCTCCGGTGCCCGGCTCCCGCTCAGCCCATGTGCGGGTAGGTGATGTCGGTCGGGGCGACGAAGGTCTCCTTGATCGCCCGGGGGCTGGTCCAGCGCAGCAGATTGAACATCGACCCGGCCTTGTCGTTGGTGCCCGAGGCCCGTGACCCGCCGAACGGCTGTTGGCCGACGATCGACCCGGTGGGCTTGTCGTTGACGTAGAAGTTGCCTGCCGCGTGCCGCAACGCGCGGTGCGCCTGCTGCACCGCCTCCCGGTCGTCGGCGAAGACCGCCCCGGTCAACCCGTACGGGGCGCTACGGTCGACGACGTCGAGGATGCGTTCGTAGTCACCGTCCGGGTAGACGTGCACCGCCATGATCGGACCGAAGTACTCGGTGGAGAACAGCGTGTGCGCCGGGTCGTCCGAGACCAGCACCGTCGGCTCGACGAACCACCCGACCTGGTCGTCGCAGCCCCCGCCGACCAGGGTCTCCACGGACGGGTCGTCGCGCACCCCCGCCAGCAGGTCCCGGTGCTTGGCGAACGCCCGCGCGTCGATGACCGCCCCGCCGAAGTTCGCCAGGTCGGTGACATCGCCGTAGCTGACCGTCTTGGTGAGGTCGGCGAGCTGTTCGCGCAGCCCACCGTTCCACAGCGAGCGCGGCACGTAGGCGCGGGACACGGCCGAGCACTTCTGCCCCTGGTACTCGAACGCCCCCCGGACCAGCGCGGTGACCAGCTTGTCCGGGTCCGCCGACGGGTGGGCGACGACGAAGTCCTTGCCGCCGGTCTCCCCGACGATGCGCGGGTAGCACCCGTAGTTGTCCAGGTTGTCCGCGATGGTGCGCCACAGGTGCTTGAACGTCGCCGTCGACCCGGTGAAGTGCAGCCCGGCGAAGCCGGGGTCGGGCAGGGCGACCTCGCTGACGGCCCGCCCGTCGCCGGTGACCATGTTGATCACCCCGGGCGGCAGTCCCGCCTCCTCGAAGACCCGCATGGTGTAGTGGGCCGCGAGCTGCTGCGACGGCGTCGGCTTCCACACGACCGTGTTGCCCATGAGCGCGGGTGCGGACGGCAGATTGCCCGCGATCGCGGTGAAGTTGAACGGCGTGATGGCGACGACGAACCCGTCGAGCGGGCGGTACTCCATCCGGTTCCAGGCCCCGGGGACCGAGTTCGGCTGCTCGGCGAGGATGCGCCGCGCGTAGGCGACGTTGAACCGCAGGAAGTCGATCAGTTCGCAGGCCGCGTCGATCTCGGCCTGCTGCACCGATTTCGACTGGCCGAGCATCGTCGCCGCGTTGATGGTGTCCCGCCAGGGTCCGGCGATCAGGTCGGCCGCCCGCAGGAACACCGCCGCGCGTTCGTCGAAGGGGAGTTCGCTCCACCCGGGTGCCGCCGACTTCGCGGCGGTGACCGCCTCGGCGACGTCGGCGTCCGTGGCCTGCGCGGCCACCCCGAGCACGTGCCGGTGGTCGTGCGGTTGCACGACGTCGAACCGGTCACCGCCGGCGAGCCGGTGCCGCCCGCCGATCGTCTGGGTGAGGTCGGCCCGCTCGGACTCGAGCTCGGCCAGTCTGCGTTCCAGTGACCCGCGTCCCGGGGTCCCCGGGGCGTAGGTGTACACCGGCTCGTTCGCCGGTACCGGTACGGATGTGACAGCGTCCATGGTGTCCCGCCTTTCCGTTGTTCGTCCGCCTTGTGGGCGGTGCGCGGACACATGGTTACATGAGTTCGAGGAGGAAGGGCAGTTCCTGCGGCGCGTACCAGGCGAGTTCGTGGTCCTCGGCGTCGCCGAGGGCCAGCTCGGCGTCCTCGTCGCCCAGATCGGCGTCGTCGATCACCGGCGCCGCGGCCAGCACGGCACTCTCCGCGTCCGGGGTGTCCACGTGCACCGCGGCCACCGTGTCCAACGGGACGGGACCGGACAGCCGCACGACCGCGTGGTCGAGGTCGGGGCGCAGCGTCACCTCCTCCGGGTCGGCCGAGATGACGACCCGCCGCGGCGGGTGCTTCCCCCCGGTCGCCCGGTCCGGGTCCGACGGCACACCGTCGGCATCCCCGTCCGCGGCGTCGGCACCGTCGGAATCCCCACCGTCGGCGTCGGCACCGTCGGAGTCCCGCTCGGCCGCCAGCAGCCGCAGCGAGGCCCTGGCCGCCTCGGTGAGCGCGGCGTACTCCAGTTCCTCGGTCGTGCCGCTGGTGTACGACTCGCGCAACGCCGGGGTGAGCGCGAACGCCGTCCCGTTGACGGGGAGCACCTCACCGTGGTCGACGAGTTCCCGGAGCATGCGCACTGTGGCAGGTACGTAGACCCTCACCAGATCGTCCCTTTCAGTTCCTCGAGCGCGTCGGTGACCATGCCGGCGAGGACGTCGACGTCGGACAACGCCTTCCGGTCACCGTTCAATCCGACGTGGACCCCGCCGTCGTACGAGGTGATGCCGACCGCGAGCGCCTGGTTCCGCGCGAGCGGCATCACCGGGTAGATCTCGGTCATCCTCGCAGGGCCGGCGTACCGGGGCCGTTGCGGACCGGGCGAGTTGCTCACGACCACGTTGAACAGGCGTCCGGACAGCGAGCTCGCCGCGCGCGCGGCGAGCGACTGCATCGTCGCGGGCGCGAACCCTCCGAGGCGCAGCATCGCGGCCGCCGCCACCGACCGGTCCGCGTCCGGCTGGGCGGCCATGGCG
>NZ_KI912213.1:323732-327902 GCF_000231035.2 Saccharomonospora iraqiensis subsp. paurometabolica YIM 90007
ACCCGCGGTCGCCGCACCCTGCGCCTGCGCCGGCGCGGCCTGTCCGGCGGCCTCGGCGGTCGTCCCCTGTTCGTCCCCGGCGTCCTGCGGCGCGCCCTGCTGCTGCGCGGTCTGCTCGACCTGGAGGTTGAACAGGTAACCGACCGCTTCCTCCTTCAACGAGTCCAACATCGCGTTGAACATGTCGAAGCCCTCGCGCTGGTACTCCACGAGCGGATCCGCCTGCGCCATCGCGCGCAGACCGATGCCCTCCTTGAGGTAGTCCATCTCGTAGAGGTGCTCGCGCCACTTGCGGTCGAGCACCGACAGCACCACCCGGCGTTCGAGCTCGCGCATGGCGCCCTCGCCCGCCGCCTCCTCGATCTCCGCCTCACGTCGGGCGTAGGCGGCGGTGGCGTCGTCGACCAGGATCTCGCGGAGCCGGTCCGCGTCGATGTCCTCGTCCTCCTCGACGATCTCCTCCCAGGTCACCCCCACCGGGTACAGGGTCCGCAGCGCCGTCCACAGCTTCTCGTGGTCCCAGTCCTCGGCATACCCCTCGGCCGTCTCCGCCCGGACGTAGGCGCCGATGACATCGCCGAGCATGTGCTCGACCTGTTCCCGCAGGTCCTCGCCCTCCAGGACCCGGCGGCGCTCGGTGTAGATCACCTTGCGCTGCTGGTTCAGCACCTCGTCGTACTTGAGGACGTTCTTGCGGATCTCCATGTTCTGCTGCTCGACCTGGGTCTGCGCGCTCTTGATGGCGCGGGAGACCATCTTGTGCTCGATCGGCACCTCGTCGGGCAGTTTCATGGTGGTCATGACCCGCTCGACCATCGCGGCGTTGAACCGGCGCATCAGGTCGTCGCCGAGGGAGAGGTAGAAGCGGGACTCGCCCGGGTCACCCTGACGGCCCGACCGGCCGCGCAGCTGGTTGTCGATCCGCCGCGACTCGTGCCGCTCCGTGCCGAGCACGTACAGGCCCCCCGCGGCGCGGACCTCCTCGGCCTCGGTCTCGGACTCCGCGGTGACCTCCTCCAGCACCTTCGGCCAGGCGGCCTCGTACTCCTCCGAGTGCTCGACCGGGTCGAGGCCGCGTTCCCGCAGCACCTCGTCGGCGATGATGTCCGGGTTCCCGCCGAGCACGATGTCGGTCCCGCGGCCCGCCATGTTGGTGGCCACCGTGACCGCGCCCTTCCGGCCGGCCTTGGCGATGATCAGCGCTTCGCGGTGGTGCTGCTTGGCGTTCAGCACCTCGTGCGGCACGTTGCGCTTGACCAGCGCCTTCGACAGGAACTCCGACTTCTCCACGCTGGTCGTGCCGACCAGCACGGGCTGGCCCTTCTCGTGACGCTCGGCGATGTCGTCCGCCACGGCCTCGAACTTCGCCGGCTCGCTCTTGTAGATGAGGTCGGCCTCATCGGCGCGGATCATCGGCTTGTTGGTGGGGATCTGCACCACACCGAGCTTGTACGTCTGGTGGAACTCGGCCGCCTCCGTCTCGGCGGTACCGGTCATCCCCGCGAGCTTGTCGTAGAGGCGGAAGTAGTTCTGCAGCGTGATCGTGGCCAGGGTCTGGTTCTCGGCCTTGATCTCGACGCCTTCCTTGGCCTCGATCGCCTGGTGCATCCCCTCGTTGAACCGGCGACCGGCCAGGACCCGGCCGGTGAACTCGTCGACGATGAGCACCTCGCCGCCTCGGACGATGTACTCCTTGTCCTTGTTGTAGAGCTCCTTGGCCTTCAGGGCGTTGTTCAGGAAGCTGATCAGCGGGGTGTTGGCCGACTCGTAGAGGTTGTCGATGCCGAGCTGGTCCTCGACGAACTCCACGCCGGCCTCCGTGACGCCCACGGCCCGCTTGCGCTCGTCCACCTCGTAATGGACGTCCTTGGTCATCAACGGCGCCATCCGCGCGAACTCGTTGTACCAGCGCGACGACTGGTCCGCGGGACCGGAGATGATCAGCGGCGTCCTGGCCTCGTCGATGAGGATGGAGTCGACCTCGTCGACGATGGCGTAGTAGTGCCCGCGCTGCACACAGTCGTCGAGGCTCCACGCCATGTTGTCGCGGAGATAGTCGAAGCCGAACTCGTTGTTCGTGCCGTAGGTGATGTCGGCCCGGTAGGCCTCCCGACGTGCGGCGGACTGCATGTCCGCGCGGATCACCCCGACCTCGAGCCCGAGGAACCGGTGGACACGACCCATCCACTCGGAGTCCCGCTGGGCGAGGTAGTCGTTGGTGGTGACGATGTGGACACCCCGACCCGCGAGCGCGTTGAGGTAGACCGGCAGCACACTGGTCAGGGTCTTGCCCTCACCGGTCTTCATCTCCGCGGCCTGGCCGAGGTGGAGTGCGGCACCGCCCATGAGCTGGACGTCGAAGTGCCGCTGGCCGAGCACCCGCTGCGCCGCCTCGCGGACCACCGCGAACGCCTCCGGGAGAAGCTCGTCCAGCGACTCGCCGTCGGTGTGGCGCGCGCGGAACTCGTCGGTCTTCGCCTGCAGGTCGGCGTCCGAGAGGTCCTTGACGTCGTCTTCGAGGGAGTTGATCTGGGCGGCGATGCGGTGCAACCGCTTCACCGTCTTGCCCTCGCCCGCGCGGAGCAGGCGGTTCAGAAGCATCGGGTCGACCTCACTTGCGGTGTCGTGTGGGCGTCGCGGCACACCCGTGCAGGGCGCGGGCAGCAACCCCCATCGTAGGGAACACGCAGGCCCGCGTGCACGCGGCGGCCCGCACGCTCGCCGGCGTGCGGGCCGCCGCGTGGGCCTGCCGGGACTCAGCCCAATCGAATCACGCCGTAGTCGAAGCCTTTCCGCCTGTACACGACGCTGGGCTTACCGGCCTCCGAGTCGTTGTAGAGATAGAAGTCGTGCCCGACCAACTCCATCTGGTAGAGAGCATCGTCGATCGTCATCGGTTCGGCCGAGTGCTGCTTCTCCCGGACGACACGGCCGGGTTCGTGCACGCGCACCCCGTCGTCCCAGTCCTGTTCGTCCTCCCGCTGTCCGGGGAAGTCGAACCCACCGGACCCACCGGACCCACCGGACCCACCGGACCCACCGGTCCGCGGCTCCGCCGGGGGAGCCTCCAGGACGGCGGTACCCGCCGCGGCGCGCCCGGCACCCGGCCGGGGCGTCGCCGGTACGGGGGCTTCGGCCTCGGCCGCCGCCTCGGCCAACGACCGGCCGCGCCGGTTCTGATCCACCCGCCGGTCGTGCACCTTCCGCAGCCGGTTCTCCAGCTTGCTCGTCGCCGAGTCGAGCGCCGTGTAGAAGTCGCCCGCACTCGCCTCGGCACGGACGAGCGGACCTCCGCCCTTTCCGGTGATCTCGACCCGCTGGCAGTTCTTCGCCTGCCTGCGGTTGGGCTCGTGGAAGAGCTCCACGTCGTAGCGAATGACCTTCCTGTCGTAACGCTCGAGCCGGGCCAGCTTCTCGCTGACATGCACCCGATAGTGCTCGGGCACCTCCACGTTGCGGCCCTTGATGACGATGTCCATGCACGACCTCCTCGCTCACCTGCGTGCGAGTTCCTTCAGTGGCGACCTCGAACGCCGGAGCGGACTCCGCCGGACGCGGTCGCCGCATCCGGATCGGCTCACGACCTCCGGCGTTGGGGACATCGGCTCTTCACCTCCCTGACTGGCCGGGACGTCTGTTAGCGCTGCACGGTAGCCGCACCCGTGCGGCCACGACAGCCCCCGAGCCGGGGGACATCCGTGGTCGGGTGACGGTGACGACGTGCAGTGAACACGGGCCCTCGGTGGGGACACCGCGGCCCGTTCGGAGCAGCACCCGGCCGTTGTGCTCGGCCCGACGGCGCAGTCGACGCATTCCGGTTCGGCGCTGTGTCACCGTGGTCTGCGTCATATCCGGTCAACGAGGGAGCACCCACCACAGTTCCCGGAGTACCCGGGTGGGTGAAGAAATTCCCGTTTCAGCACACCGGATCCCCGTTCACCGCGCACTCCCGGGACGCGACCGCGCGGCATGCACCCCGGTCAGCGCGAGCACGGCACGGACCTCGTGGCCCGCAGCGGCCAACACCCGGGTGCACGCCGACACCGTGGCTCCCGTGGTCACCACATCGTCGAGCAACACCACCGCGGCCGGGGCGGGCGGCGCGCCGGCGGGCCGGAACCGCAGGTGCGCGGCCAGGTTCGCGGCCCGTTCCGCACGGTCGAGACCGAC
>NZ_KI912213.1:328002-329436 GCF_000231035.2 Saccharomonospora iraqiensis subsp. paurometabolica YIM 90007
CGCCGGGTCCGCCGCCGCCCGCCCCGCGGCGCGGTCGGCGGCGACCTCCGTGGGGACCCGGAGCAGCAGCTGGGCGTCCGGTACCGGCACCCCGAACCGCTCGATCTCCAGCCACCGCACCCACCGCACGACGTCGCCGTGCGCGTCCTGCCGTAGCCGGGCGGCCTGGTAGGCCGCGTTCGAGGCGACGTAGCGGTCCAGCAGCACCACGTCGTGGGCGGCCCGCGCACGGCGGATGTCGTCGGCCGCGTCCCGGCGGTCGAGCGCGTACAGCAGCCCCATGCCGTACACCGAGTCGGCGAGGTCGCCGTGCTCGCCGTGCAGCGCCTCCCGGACCAGGTCCGCGTGCACGTCCACCCCGTACCGGGGGAAGGCGGTGGTGGTCACCGTCGCGCCCTCGGCGCGCAGCGCGGCCGTCAGCGCGTCCGTCAGCGTCCGTTTCCCCGCCCCGTCGAGTCCCTCGACGACCACCAGCCTGCCCATACACCCATTGTGGCGGGGTGGTCCGATCCGGTGTCGCACGGGCGTCGTCCGGGCCACGCCGCCCCGCGTGGCGAGCACGCTCGGCCATTGTTCACTACGGTGAGGCATCGGCCGGGATCAGGCGGTCGCGCGCGGCGGCGACGGTGTGCGGGGCGCCCGGTCCCGGTCGGCGCCCGACCCACGACCCCACCCTCCCGAGGAGACCCGCCGGTGCCGCTTCCCGGACCCGACACCCACGTCGTCGAACTCCGTGTCCCCGGGCTGATCGGCACCGACGGGGAGAGCCTGCTCGACTCGGTGGGCACCGTCGAGGTCGCGGGTGACGGGATCGGCCGGGTCATCCGCCCGTCCGACCGGCTGCACCGGCCCGCGCCCGGACCGGTGCTGCGGGCCCTCGGCCGGTCGATACCCCGGACGCTCGAGGGGTATCTGTGGGACCGCATGACCCGAGGTGGGGCGAGCAAGGCCGCCTGGGCACTGCTGTTCCCGTTCTCCCTGGTCAACGTGGCGTGGTGGATGCTTCCCGCCTCCCCGTCGGACCCGTCCCGGGCGACCGCGGCGCTGATCCACGCCTGCCGGGCGCTGCTGCGGGTGGCGGCGCTGCTGCTGACCATGCTGTTGCTGAGTCAGATCACGGTGGTCAGCCTCGACCTGCTCGCCACGCAGTGCCTGTCCCCCACCGCGCCCGCGTGCGCGACGGCCGCACCGGACTGGATCACCGACAGCGCCCTCGCCCGCACCCTGGTGGGGGTGCTGCCGCCCGCGGCGGTGGTGTTCGTCCTGCACCGTGTCTCCGCCACGACGTGGGTCCCGGACATCCCCGGCGAGCGGGCCACACCGGCACGGGAGAATCCCGCGCACGCGGACCTGCCCGGCGCGCACGTCGACGAGGACCCGGGCGCGACGGCGGGGCTGCGGTGCCTGCACACGGTGGCGGCCTCCGCCTGCCTG
>NZ_KI912214.1:0-3797 GCF_000231035.2 Saccharomonospora iraqiensis subsp. paurometabolica YIM 90007
TGGCGGGGGCGCGGGCGAAGCCCGTCGCCGGCGCCGACCGGTCGCAGTACCCTGCTGGGCACAGGCACCGGCACCGGCACCGGGCCTGCCGGAGACGACGAGACCAGCGCCGCCGAGCCGGCGAGCCACCGCCACCGGGAGGGTCATGAGCGACGAGAAGACGTTGTTCGAGCGGATCATCGACCGGGAGGTCCCCGCCGACATCGTGCACGAGACCGACACCACCCTCGCGTTCCGCGACATCAGTCCCCAGGCGGCCACCCACGTGCTCGTGGTGCCGAAGTCCCGGTACCGGAACGTGGCCGAGCTCGCCGCGGCCGACCCGGGGCTGCTGGCCGACGTCGTCGGCACGGCGGCCACGGTGGCCGAGCGGGAGGGGCTCGGTGACGGCTACCGCGTCGTGTTCAACACGGGCGCCGACGCGGGCCAGACGGTCTTCCACGTCCACGCACACGTCCTCGGTGGGGAACAGCTCGGCCATTTCGGGCGTTATCACCAGTGAGTCCCGGGCGGGTAAACTTCCGTGCCCCGGTGGTGGTCCAGCCGCTACCATCGGTATGACCAGGGACGACGACATCCACGACCCGCACGTCACGTGCAGAAGGCAGGCCAGAGGCCACGTGGCCGGAACCGAACCGCTGCATCCCGCGCACCTCACCCCGGACGAGGCGGGCCCGTCGCAGGCCGCGTCCGACCCACAGCCCGTGTCGACGGACGGGCCGGTGGACGGGGCGGACGACACCGCCGCGCAGGGCCGGTCGGCACAGTCGCACTTCCCGATCCCGGATGCCGCCGCACTCGTGCTGCTCGGCTCCGCCGACGAGAACCTGCGCGTCGCCGAGGACCTGCTCGACGCGGATGTGCACGTTCGGGGCAACGAGATCACCCTGACCGGGGCCTCCAGCGAGGTGGCCTTCGCCGAACGGGTGTTCGCGGAGCTGGTGACGCTGGCGGACAAGGGGCAGCAGATCAGGCCGGACACGGTCCGCAGGACGGTGACGATGCTCTCCGGCGGCGGCTCGGAGTCGCCCGCCGAGGTGCTGAGCATGAACATCCTGTCCCGGCGGGGGCGCACCATCCGGCCCAAGACGCTGAACCAGAAACGCTACGTCGACGCCATCGACCGGCACACCGTGGTGTTCGGCATCGGCCCCGCGGGCACGGGCAAGACCTACCTGGCGATGGCGAAGGCCGTGCAGGCGCTGCAGAACAAGGAGGTCACGCGGATCATCCTGACCCGACCGGCCGTGGAGGCCGGTGAGCGGTTGGGGTATCTGCCGGGCACGTTGTCCGAGAAGATCGACCCTTATTTGCGGCCGTTGTACGACGCGCTGTACGACATGCTCGACCCCGAGTCGATCCCGCGGCTGATGCAGGCGGGCACGATCGAGATCGCGCCGCTGGCCTACATGCGTGGCCGCACCCTCAACGACGCGTTCATCATCCTGGACGAGGCGCAGAACACGACGCCGGAACAGATGAAGATGTTCCTCACCCGGCTGGGCTTCGGCTCGCGGATCGTGGTGACCGGGGACATCACCCAGGTCGATCTGCCCGGCGGGCAGCGCAGTGGGCTCCGGATCGTCCGTGAGATCCTCGAGGGCGTGGAGGATCTGCACTTCTCGACCCTGAGCAGTCACGACGTGGTACGGCACAAGCTGGTGGGCGACATCGTCGACGCCTACGAGAAATGGCAGGCCGAGCAGGACGACACCGCCGACGACCGTGCGGCGGGCGGACGGGGACGCCGGTGAGCATCGAGATCGCCAACGAGTCCGGTGTCGACGTCGACGAGACCTCGATCGTCTCGGCGGCCCGGTTCACGCTCGACCGCATGGAGGTCAGCCCGCTCGCCGAGCTGTCGGTGTCGCTGGTGACCCAGGACGTCATGGAACAGCTGCACGTCCGGTGGATGGATCTGCCCGGCCCCACCGACGTGATGGCGTTCCCGATGGACGAGATGGAGGCGGGCCGCGGGCCGGAGGCCCCCGAGTCGTCCCCCGCGCTGCTGGGTGACATCGTGCTGTGCCCCGGCTTCGCGGAGGACCAGGCCGCCACGGCCGGGCATCCGCTGCTCGACGAACTGCACCTGCTCACGGTGCACGGCGTGTTGCACCTGCTCGGGTACGACCACGCCGAGCCGGAGGAGGAGCGGGAGATGTTCGGCCTGCAGAAGCGGGTCCTCGCCGACTTCCGCGCCGCGCTGGACGCCGCACGGCGCCAGGACACCCAGCGCGGCAACGACGAGCGGTTGCTCGGTACGGCGGGGCTCGACGAAGGGACCGATCCGGAGCCATCGTGACCCCCTCGGCCACTTTCCTGGTCGTCGCCGCGCTGCTGGTGCTGCTCGGCGGGATACTCGCGGCGGCCGACGCCGCGATCGGTGCCGCCTCGGCCGCGCGGGTCGAGGGCCTGATCCGCTCGGGCCGCGTCGGCGCCCGCCAGCTGGACCTCGTGCTCCGCGAACGCACCAGGCACATCAATCTGCTCCTGCTGCTGCGCATGGGCTGCGAGCTCACCGCGACCGTGCTGGTGACCGTGGTCGCCCTGCGCCTGCTCGACTCCGTCTGGCTCGCCGTGCTGGCGGCCAGCCTGGGCATGGCGCTGGTGAGTTACGTGCTCGTCGGGGTGGGGCCCCGCACCCTGGGCCGGCAGCACCCGTACCGGATCGGTCCGCTGGTGGCCGGTCCCGTCCGGGTGCTCGGCACGGTGCTCGGTCCGCTGAGCCGCCTGCTGATCGTCCTCGGCAACGCCATCACCCCGGGTCGCGGCTTCCGGGAGGGGCCGTTCACCACCGAGGCGGAACTGCGCGAGCTGGTCGACCTCGCCGAGGAGCGGGGCGTGGTGGGCACCGAGGAGCGGGAGATGATCCACTCGGTGTTCGAGCTCGGCGACACCGTGGCCCGCGAGGTGATGGTGCCCCGCACCGAGATCGTGTGGATCGAGCACGACAAGACCGTGCGGCAGGCCCTGGCGCTGTCGATGCGGACGGGGTTCACCCGCCTCCCCGTGATCGGCGAGTCGGTGGACGACATCACCGGTGTGGTGAACCTCAAGGACCTCGTGGCGGCGTCCATCGCCGAGGGCGGCACCGCGCGCGAGGTCGGTGAGCTGATGACCCCCGCGAACTTCGTGCCGGACTCGAAGCGGCTGGACACGCTGCTCAAACAGATGCAGGTCTCCCGCCACCACATGGCGGTGCTGGTGGACGAGTACGGCGGCACGGCCGGACTGCTCACCATCGAGGACATCCTCGAGGAGATCGTCGGGGAGATCGCCGACGAGTCCGACGCCGACGAGCGTCCCCCGGTGGAGCACGTCGACGACCATGTCGTGCGGGTCTCGTCCCGGCTGGGGCTCGACGACCTGGCGGAGCTCTTCGAGGTCGACCTCGAAGAGCACGACGTGGAAACGGTCGGCGGCCTGATGGCCGAGCGCCTCGGCCGGGTCCCGCTGCCGGGTGCGGAGGCCGAGGTGGAGGGTCTGCGGCTACGGGCCGAGGGCGGAAAGGACCGTCGTGGCCGGATGCGGATCACCACGGTGGTGGTGCGCCCGGCCGACGGGCACGCGACCGGTGCGGGCACCAGGCCCGGCGCCGACGAGAACCAGGACCGATCCGACAGGAGAGTGGAGCATGCCTGAGCTGGACCCGGAGGACGAGAAGCTCGTCGTCCTGGCCCGTTCGACCAGGGCGCGGGTGCAGGCGGCCGAGGGCGCCGCCGTACGGGACACCGACGGGCGCACCTACGCCGCCGCCCCGGTCGGGCTCCCGTCGCTGCGGCTGACGGCCGGCGCAG
>NZ_KI912214.1:3897-4960 GCF_000231035.2 Saccharomonospora iraqiensis subsp. paurometabolica YIM 90007
GCTCGTCGTCGCGCTGGGGGCTCTGCCGGCCCGCGCCGGGGAGGACGGTGACCGTGCGTCCGGGCCCGTGGCGTACGCGAACGTGGCCTCGCTGGCCGTGCTCGACGACGGGTGGGGCCGTCCCGGCGGCTCGGTGATCAGCGAGACGCAGCGCTCACCCGCGACCCCCGGCACCTCGTCCCTGGAGGGGCGCTCGGCGCTGCCGGACTCCGACGGTGAGCGGCGGGCGACCGGGCCGAACTACACGCTCGACCTCGACCCGCACGACGTGTCCGCCACACTCACCGACAGCCGCGTGCCCGCGGCCACGGCGCGCTCCGGCTACACGCTCACCGACCGCGGAACGGGCACCACCGTCCTGACGTTCGACGCGGCCACGTCGGTGCGGTGCCCCGCACCGGACGCGACCGTGGCCGAGGCGTCCGGATCGTTGTCCCTGCTCGACCGCACCGGTGCGCTGACGCGGGTGGACCTGCCGGACGGATCCGGCCGGGTGCGCCGGGAAGGCCTCCCGTTCGGACCACCGACGGCGGTCCGGACGGGGGAGCGGGCCGTCTCGGACGTCACGGTCCGCCGCGTCGGTGCGTTCGACGACCTGCTCCGCCAGGACGGGTGGCGTTCCGGGGCGGTCACGGCCGTGTCCGGGTGGGTCGTCCGCATCGAGACGCGGATCGTCCCGGATGGCGATCCGGAACCCGTGGGCACACCGCGTGGCCGGGGCGCCCCGGCCACGGAACCGGGAGCCGAGCGGCCGGACACGGCGGATACGACGGACCCGACGGACGCCGACCACACCGACGACACCGACGACACCGACGACACCGACGACACTGACGACACCGACGACACCGCGGATCCGGGCGGGCCGGAGTCCGGGGCGGAACTACCCGGACAGGCCACCGTCCGGGACCCGGAGCCCGGTGACCCGGAGCCCGGTGCGGCGGACGCGGAGGTGTCCCCGACCGCGGCCGGGCAACCCGGCACGGCCGGCCAGGACAGCGCCGAGCCGGAGTCCACCGGGGTCCGCACGGTCCGCACCGAGCTGGTGCTCGGCGGGGTCAGC
>NZ_KI912215.1:0-1095 GCF_000231035.2 Saccharomonospora iraqiensis subsp. paurometabolica YIM 90007
CGCCGCGCCTGCGCACACGCCCACGTATCCGGCGCCGCGGGCCCGCGAGTCGGCCCACATCCGCCGCTGGACCGCACCCGCCGCGCGGCCGAAAACGGCGACGGGGTGGCCACGTCGGGGGTCGCCGAAAACGGTGTCGGCAACGTACCCTGCGACGATGCCGAGCGCCGCGAAATTCCGGGAACAGATCACGCCGCAGACCCTAACCGGTGGGCAACAATGCCAGGCATGACGAACGATCCGAAGCGGCGCGCCGCCGAGTTCGTGGCGGGCGGGCTGGAGTCCGGCGCCCGGTTGCTGCGCCGCTACAGCCGCCAGGTCCGGGGCGGCGGCCGGGTGCTGGTGCTCGGCGGGGTGCGCTCGGGCAAATCCCGGCACGCCGAGCAGCTCATGTCCCGCCACGGCCAGGTCGTCTACGTCGCGGGCGGGAAACCGCCCGGCAACGACGACCCCGAGTGGGCCGCCCGGGTGGCCGCCCACCGGCAACGCAGGCCGCTGTCCTGGCGCACGGTGGAGCCCACCGACCTCGCGCACACCCTGCGCACCACCCGGGCGCCGATGCTGGTGGACTGCCTGGGCACGTGGCTGGCCCGGGTGCTCGACGACGTCGGCGCGTGGGAGCAGACCGAGGGCTGGCAGCAGCGGGTCGACGACCGGCTGGCCGACGTGGTGGACGCCTGGCAGTCGGTGACCGTGCCGATCGTGGCGGTGAGCAACGAGGTCGGCTCCGGCGTGGTGCCCGGCACCGCGTCCGGGCGGATGTTCCGCGACGTGCTCGGCGCGCTGAACACCGCCGTCGCCGCGAACTCGGACTCGGTGCGGCTGGTGGTGGCCGGCCGCGTCGTCCACCTGTAAGACACCCGGGAAAGGCCGGGAGACGAGAGAACGAGAGAAGCACGGTGCGATTCGACATCCCCCTCCCCGACGAGCAGGCCCGCCGCGCGGCGGTCGAGCGACTCGACGGGCTGGTCAAGCCCCTCGGCGCGCTCGGCAGGCTGGAGGAGCTGGCCGCGTGGCTGTCCGCCGCGCACGGCACGGTGCCGCCACGCCCGCTGGACGACGTGCGGGTGGTGGTCTTCGCCGGGGACCACGGGG
>NZ_KI912215.1:1195-1550 GCF_000231035.2 Saccharomonospora iraqiensis subsp. paurometabolica YIM 90007
CCACGCCCGCCGGGGACGGCCCCCGACGGCGGGGGCCAGCGCACCCGCCAACGCCGCGCCCAACCGGGAGGGCACGACGTTGGCGACGTCGTCCAGCTTCGCGGCGGCCCGGCCGAACCGGTCGTACCGGGGCGAGCGGTGCCCCACCATGGCGTCCAGCGTGTTCACCGCCCGGTAGGCGAGCAGCCCGGGCAGCCCGGCCAGTCCGCCCCACACCAGCGGGGCGACGACGGCGTCCGAGGTGTTCTCCGCGATCGACTCGGTGGCCGCGCGGGTGAGCCCTTCGGCGTCGAGGGCGTGCGGGTCCCGCCCGCACAGGTGCGGCAGCCGCTGCCGGGCCGCGTCGATGTCACCC
>NZ_KI912215.1:1650-5511 GCF_000231035.2 Saccharomonospora iraqiensis subsp. paurometabolica YIM 90007
GCTTATACACAGTCGACCATGGTGGGAAATCCGCTGGCAGGGCCCGCCACTTGATCCCGTTGTCGACCACGTACAGGATCGCATCGACGAGCTCACGGCGGCAGTGCTTGGTTCGCCTACCGCCCCTGCCCGCCAGCCAGCCCGGGGCGGGCAACAACGGTTCGATCAGCGCCCATTGAGCGTCGGTGGTGTCCGACGGATAACGCCGTGACCGGGACGAAGGCTGATGCGTGGTGGCCAGCAAGCAGCACTGCCCACCCCGCGCGCGCATGATCGGCGCACTCGGGCACGATGGCACCCGGGACTCCTCGGTAGAACGGTTGACTAGACACCACCCGATCTACCAGGAGTCCCTCCTCATCTCCGCACCCACCCCACCACCAAGATCAGTTCGGGAACAGCCTCTAAGAGTGAGTTTTAGTTATACGTCGTCGAGGCGTCCCACCGTGCGATGCAGCCGTCCCCTCGTGCACCGCCGGACGCGAGCCGACAGCGACGACGAGCCACCGTGCCAGACTGACCGTCATGGCGGAGTTGAACGGGATCCCGGTCGGCGTGGCGGAGATGCAGGCGTTGGCGCTGACCAACTACGGGCACTTCACCACGATGCGGGTCGAAGGCGGCGGCGTGCGGGGCCTGTCGCGGCACCTCGACCGCCTGGTGCGGGACTGTCGCACGGTGTTCGACGCCGACCTCGACCCCGACCGGGTGCGTGACCTGGTGCGCCACGCGATCACCGGCCACACCGGGCCCGTCGCGGTCCGCGTGACGGTGTTCGACCCGGACCTGTCCGTCGCCAATCCCGCCGCCGAGGCCACACCCGATGTCCTGGTGACGACGCGGGCGGCGGCCGACGGGGACCAGCCGCCCCTGCGGCTGCGCTCCGCCGTCTACCGCCGAGACACCCCCGAGGTGAAACACGTCGGCCTGTACGGCGCGCTGCGGCTGCGCCGGGCCGCGCAACGCGACGGCGACGACGACGTGGTGTTTGCTTCCCCGGACGGGGCGGTCTCGGAGATCGCCACCTCGAACCTCGGCACGGTGCGCGATGGGCGCGTGGTGTGGCCGTCAGAGCCGCACCTGCCCGGGGTGACGATGCGGCTGCTCGACCAGGCATGGGGCCCCTCCGCCGTGCGCTACGAACCGGTGACGCTCGCCGACCTCGCCACAGCCGACGCGGTGTTCGCCACCAACGCCACCATCGGCGTCCGCGCGGTGGCAGGTATCGACGGCGTCGACTTGCCGCCGAATCATCCGGCGCTGCGGGAGCTGCGGGATCGCTACCGGCAGATCCCGTTCGAGACGGTGTGACCGGCTTTCCCGATGTCTGACGAGGGAGTGCTCGACCAGGCACGTCAACGGTTCCGGCGGCATGTCCTGGCCGAAGAGAAGACGATGTCCGACGCCCGGCCCGACGCCGACGAGGCCAACGCACACGTCGACGCGACCGACGCCCTGGTGCGGCAGTGGGCAGCCGACGGCACGGCCCCGACCGTCCTGCGCCCCCTGCTCGCGGACGAACACCCGGCGGTGCGGTGCGCCGCGGCCAGTTACCTGCTCTACCACGGTGCCGCGGAGGACGCGGAAGCCACTTCGGAGTCCTTGACCGCGACCTCGGGCATCGGTCTGATGCGGTCCCAGGCCAGGGCGGTACTGATGGCGTGGCGCAAGCAGTCTTGGTGACCGGACTCAGGCGGGCGTCGGGGTGAGCAGGGTGCGGGCGTCGGTGACGTAGGGTTTGCGCTGCTCGTCCGCCGGAACGGCGTCGAGGGTGTCCACGGCCGTGCGGTGGACGAGGCCGTCCGCGCGCTGCCAGTCGTCCAGGGCGTCCAGCGTCGCGGTCAGGTGGGCGACACCGTCCTCGACCTCGCCGGACTGGATCAGAGCTCGCGCCCGGTGGGTCTCGATCTGGGCAGGTCCCTGGAAGCTGTCGGGTGCGTAGAGCGGTAACACCGCATCCTGCGCCTCGAAGGCGCGATCCACCCGTCCGCCGAGGGAGTACACCTCGCTGCGCACGAAGTACAACTGCTGGCTCGTCCACCGCCACACACTCGTATTCTCACCCCGGTCCTGCTCCGGCAGGCGTTCATACAGCTCGGTGAGCCGGTCGACGGCTGCCCGGGCGTCGTCGTCCCGCCCGATCCGGGCCAGCGCCTGGGTGCGTGCCGACCAGCCGCTGAGCACCCCGGGCGACGGTTTCGACTCGCCCAGCGCGATCGCACGGTCGGCCAGGGTCAGCACGCGCTCCGGTGTGGCGTTGTAGAGCGACATAATGGCCTGTTTCCCGCCGATCCGTGCGGACAGCCGCGGGTCGCCCACGGTCGCGGCGGCCCGTCCGGCCGTGCGCCACCAGCGTTGCGCGGCCAGGTGTTCGCGCAGGAACACGAACGTGAACGCGGTCAGTGCCGCGAGTTGGGCGGCGGAGTGCACCAGGCGGGTGCGTGCCGGTTCATGCGCGGTGGCGATACGTTCGCGGAGGTCCGCGAAGTCGGCGGTGAGCGCGGGCCGGGTGCGCGACGGCGGCTGGAACTGGACCTGCCGGGCGTAGTCCGCGGCGACCTGCTCCCACTCGTCGGCGTCCCGGTCGGCCGCCGGGACGCCGAGCACCCCGTCGAGGCCGCGCCGGGCCTGCTCCAGGTTCTCCAGCATCGGGCCGCCGAGGGCGGCCGGGCCGAGCAACGCCAGCAGTGTTCGACGGTTCACGTCGTCCTCCTTCTCGGTGTCGGCGACAACGTCCGCGCCGGTCACGTCGGTGCCGTGGGCGCATCGCCGCGCGGTCTCGTCCTGGCGCAGCTCGTCCAGTTCGCGCCACCGAGCCTCGGCGGCGACGACCGTGTCGTACCGGGCGAGCAGGGCCCCGTCCGCGCGGTGGACGCGGTCGGCGGCCGCCCAGAACCGGCGGTCGGGGAACTGGCGGGCCTTCTCGATGTGCGCGATCGACGAGCGCGTGTAGCCGGTGCGGCGGCCGAGTTCGGTCTGGTTGATGCCGGTCGATTCCCGATACCCGGCCAGCGCCCGCCCGAGTTCGCGGCGAAGCTCGGCGAGCGGTTCCGGCAGGCGCGCCATGGTCCCCCCATGATCAACGGTGCGTGTTCGATCCCGTCTCCAGCGTAATCATCGTGGACGCCCTGTCCAGGGCATTCGGTGTGGGACCTCCCGCCCACACCTCCTCCACGCGGTCACGGACGGTGTTCGCTGCTCACCTAGCGCGATAGTTCCGACCGAATGGAGGCGCGGATGCAGCGGTACCTGTGGCAGCAGGCCGAGGGGCTGCGGCACGCCTATGACGCCCACCGCACCCGGCTCGACCTCGGCGTCACCTTCCCCACGCTGTGCGGGGCGGAGGTCACCACGAGCCGCGAGGACGTCGGCAAGTGGCTGCGCCCGACCTGCCCCACCTGCGACCGGGAGATCCGCACCCGGCTCGGCCCCGCGTGACCCGACACCGACACCGACGAGGAGACCGGGATTGGACCCGCATGCCGAACTCAGCCGAGGCCGGTGGCACGTACTCGACGAGGTCCTCGCCGAGGTCTGCGAGCGCACCTCGGGACGACTGGAGGATCTGCACGACCGCGCGGTGGGCATCCTCGAATCCGTCCGCCTCGACGACTGGCGCCGCGAACCCGACGCCGGATCGGTGGCCTCCGCTCTCCTGTGGACCCACGTGCGGCGGGTCATCGGCTCGCTCGTGCACCTGGAGGACGCCGCACCCGACGACGTCGACGCCATCCGGGCCACCGGGTGCGAGGTCCGGGCCCTGGCCGAGCACCTGTGCGCCTACCCGGCCCCGGGCTGAACCACCCACCGACGTACTGCCGCGCGTGCCGCGGTGGCCGTCCGCGCGCGACCTCGCCCGCG
>NZ_KI912215.1:5611-11117 GCF_000231035.2 Saccharomonospora iraqiensis subsp. paurometabolica YIM 90007
TCGGCACCGCCGCCGCCCACGCCACCCGCGCCGTTCCCACCGCGCGGCCGGACGAGCCGGTGGACGACGTGCTCACCGGGCTGCGCGGGCGGCGGTTCGACAGCGCCGCCGTCGTGGCAGTGTGCCGGGACGGGCGGCTGGCCGGACTGGCCACGATCGAGCGACTCCTGGCCGCCGCGCCGGGGACGACGGTGACCGACGTGATGGACCCGGATCCCCCGGTGGTGGCTCCCGGCACCGACGAGGAGGTGGCCGCGTGGACGGCGGTGCGCCGGGGTGAACCGGGGCTGCCGGTGGTGGACGAGGCGGGCGGCTTCCACGGCCTCGTGCCGCCCGACCGGCTGATGGCGGTGCTGCTCGCCGAGCACGACGAGGACCTGGCCCGGCTCGGTGGTTTCCTCGGCACCGCGTCGGCCGCGCGGGCCGCCAGCGGGGAACGGGTGCGGCGGCGCCTGTGGCACCGGCTGCCCTGGCTGCTCGTCGGGCTGCTCGGCGCGATGCTGTCCGCCGGGGTGGTCGGCGCGTTCGAGGACGTGCTGCGGCAGCAGGTGCTGTTGGCGTTCTTCGTGCCCGCCGTGGTCTACCTGGCCGACGCGGTGGGCACGCAGACCGAGACGCTGGTGGTGCGCGGGCTCTCCGTCGGCGTGCCGGTGCGGCGGGTGGCCGTGCGGGAGCTGGTGACCGGCCTGCTGATCGGCGTGTCGCTGGCCGTGGCGGCCACGGCGCTGACCCTGTGGGTGTGGGGCGACGGGCGGGTCGCCGTCGCCGTGGGGGTCGCGCTGGTGGCGGCGTGCTCGATCGCGACCGTGGTGGCGATGGTGCTGCCGTGGCTGCTGTCCCGGCTCGGGGTGGACCCGGTGTACGGGTCGGGGCCGCTGGCCACCGTGGTGCAGGACCTGCTGTCCATCCTGGTCTATCTCGCCGCGGCGACCGCGGTCGTAGGCTGACCCCCTGGCAGGTGTGGACCAAGGGGAGGGGCGACGTGCCGGACGCGATCGTGGTCGGCGGCGGGATCGGCGGGCTCAGCACGGCGGTGGGGCTGCGGCGGGCCGGGTGGCGGGTCACCGTCGCCGAGCGGGCACCGGAACTCACCGAGGTGGGGGCCGGGATCACGCTGTGGCCGAACGCGCTGCGCGCCCTCGACGAACTCGGCGTGGGCGAGGAGCTGCGGCCGCTGCTGACCCCGCAGGAATCCGGCGGGCTGCGTGATCCGCACGGCCGGGCGATCACGCGCATCGACGGCGCCGAGTTCGAACGTCGGCTCGGTCGCCCGCTCGTGGGGGTGCACCGGGCACGGCTGGTGGAGATCCTGCGCGCGGCGTTGCCGGACGACGCGCTGCGCACCGGCACCGAAGTGGTCTCGGTGACCGCGGACGGCGCGGTGACGTACCGGGACGGCGGCACGGTGCGGGCGGATCTGGTGGTGGGGGCGGACGGCCTCGGCAGCCGGGTGCGCGCGGCGCTGTGGCCGGGGCACGCGGACACCGCCTACGCGGGTTACACCGCGTTCCGGGCGGTCACCCGGCCCCGGACGGACGTGCCGCTCGGCGTCACGCTGGGTCCGGGCACGGAGTTCGGCACCGTGCCGCTGGCCGACGGCCGCCTGTACTGGTACGCCTCGTTCGTCGCGCCGGAGGGCGAGAGCCCGGACGACGTCAAGGCGTATCTGCGGTCCCGGCTGCGTGCCTGGCCCGCGTCGGTGCGCACGCTCGTCGACGCCACCCCCACCGACGCGATCCTGCACCACGACCTGCGGGTGCTGCGGCGCAGGCTGCCCGGCTACGTGCGCGGGCGGGTGGCGCTGCTCGGCGACGCCGCGCACGCGATGACCCCGTTCCTCGGGCAGGGCGGCTGCCAGGCCCTCGAGGACGCCGTCGTGCTCGCCGCCACGCTCGCGCAGCCGGACGACGTCCCCGCCGCCCTGGCGCACTACGACCGGCAGCGCAGGCCCCGCACACAACGCCTGGTGCGGACCTCGGCCCGCACCGGCGCCCTCGGCAACCGGCTGCGCAACCCGGCCCTGGTCGCCGTCCGCAACGCCGCCCTCCGCCGCGTCCCCCCGAAGTGGACCACCCGCGCCGTCACCGCCCCCGCCGAATGGACCCCACCGCCCCTCGCCCCTTCCCCGGCGTGAGGGGCGGGTGTGCCGTGAGGGGCACATTCGCTGCGTTGAGTGCAGTGAATGTGCCCCTCACGGCGTCACACGCAGGGAAGGTGCCCTTCACGGCACACCACCGGCCCCGTGGGTCAGCCGCCGAGGATGGTGCGGAGGGTTTTGAGGAACGGGTTCATGTCCTGCCGGACGGCGAGGCGGAGCCAGTCGGGGTCGAGACCGGGGAAGGTGTCGGCGCGGCGGACGGCGTAGCCCTCCTCGCGCAGGCGGTGGCGGACGCGGGCGCCGTCGGGGACGCGCAGCAGGACGAAGGGGCCGCGCGGGGTGCCCGGCACCTCGACGCCGAGATCGGCCAGGTCGCGCAGGCCGTCGATCAGGTCGGCGAGGTGGTTTTGGGCCTGCTCGGCCAGGGTCTCGGCCTCGGTGAGCGCTGCCGGGCGGCTGCACGCGGTCAGCGCCACGGCCGAGGGGGTGGACACCGACCACGGCGGCTGCACCGCCCGCAGTCGGTCGACGAGCTCCGGTTCGGCGAGGACGTATCCGGCGCGCAGGCCCGCGATGCCCCACGTCTTGGTGAGGCTGCGCAGTACCACCACCCCGGGCAGCCGCTCGCCCGCCAGGCTCTCCGGCTCCCCCGGCACGGCGTCCAGGAATGCCTCGTCCACCACCAGCACCCGGCCCGGCCGTGCCAACGCCCGCAGAGTCTCGGCCGGGTGCAACACCGAGGTCGGGTTCGTCGGGTTGCCGAGGAACACCAGGTCGGCGCTGTCCGGCACGGCCTCCGGGCGCAGCACGAAGCCGTCGGCGGGGTCCAGCGTCACCCGCCGCACCGGGTGCCCGGCCGCGCGCAGCGCCGCCTCCGGTTCGGTGAACTGCGGGTGCACCACCACCGCCTCGCGCGGGGCCAACGCGGTGGCGAGCAGGGTGAACGCCTCGGCCGCGCCCGCCGTGGGCAGCACGTCGGACGTCTCCCGCCCGTGCCGGGCGGCCACCGCGTCGGTGGCGCCGCGCACGTCCGGGTAGGCAGCCAGGTCGGTCAGGCACGCCGCCAGTTCGCGGCGCAGCCATCCGGGTGGTTCGGCCAGCCGCACGTTGACCGCGAGGTCCACCAGCCCGTCACCGACCTCGCGGTCGCCGTGGTGGTGCAGGTCGTACTCCACCTCACCGTCGACCAGTTCATCCATTGTGGACCGCCTGCGCGAACCGGCGGGCCAGGCCGGGATGCCCGGCCCAGTGCACGTGCAGGTACGAGGCGTGCAGCGTGGGCGTGGCGAAGCCCTCCGGTTCGCCGTCCCACTTCCACGCGGCCGGGGCGCCGTGCCGGGGTTCGACCACGGTGCGGTGGAACTCGTGTCCGGTGACCCGCTCCCCTGTCCCGGCCAGCACCGAGTCGGTCGGCGCGGTGGCACGCCGGTAGCCCAGCGCGCCACGCGTGGTCATCCGGGCGGTGGCGTCCAGCGCGCCCACCATCGGCTGCCCGTCCAGCTCCCGGCACAGATACAGCAACCCGGCGCACTCGGCCACCGCCGGCATCCCGCCCGCGATCGCGGCGGCCACCCGCCCGCGCAGTTCGGCGTTGTCGGAGATGTCGGCGACGTGCACCTCGGGGAACCCGCCCCCGAAATACAGCCCCGCGCAGCCGTCCGGCAGGGCACGGTCGTGGATCGGGTCCAGGTCGACCACGTCCACCCCCGCCGCGTCGAGCAGTTCGGTGGTCTCGGTGTAGCGGAAGGTGAACGCCTCCCCCGACGCCGCGGCCACCACGGACCGGCGCCCGCCGCCGAGGTCACCGAGCTCGTCGGCCGGGTTCCACGGCGGCGCGTGCAGCGCCGGGGCGGTGCCCGCCGCGCGCACGACGGCGTCGAGGTCCACCCCGCCGCGCACCCACTCGGCCAGCCGGGGCGCGAGCTTCCCGGCCTCCCCGGCCCGTTCCCCGGCGGGCACCAGCCCGAGGTGCCTGCCGGGCGCGTGCACGTCCTCCTCGCGCCGCAGCGCCCCCAGCACCGGAATGCCGGTGGGCTCCAGCGCCGCGCGGATCTCGTCCTCGTGGCGCTGGGAACCCAGCTTGTTCAGGATCACCCCGGCCAGCTCGACGTCCGGGTCGTAGCGGGCGAAGCCGAGCACCAGCGCCGCCACGCTACGACTGGCCGCGCTGGCGTCCACCACCAGCACCACCGGGGCGGAGACCAGCTTGGCGACGTGCGCGGTGGAGGCGTAGCCCTCGGTGGCCAGGGCGCCGTCGAACAGGCCCATCACACCCTCGATCACCGCGACCTCGGCCGCGCGGGCACCGTGCCGCAGCAACGGCACCAGCCGGTCCTCGCCCTGCAGGAACGGGTCGAGGTTGCGGGGCGGCAGGCCGGTGGCCACGGCGTGGTAGCTCGGGTCGATGAAGTCCGGGCCCACCTTGTGCCCGGACACCGCGACGCCGCGTTCGCGCAGCGCGGCCATCAGGCCGGTGGCGACGGTCGTCTTGCCGTGCCCGGAGCCGGGTGCGGCGACGACGATCCGGGCTACCACTCGATCCCCCGTTGACCCTTCTGCCCGGCGTCCATCGGGTGCTTCACCTTGGACATCTCCGCCACCAGGTCGGCGGAGTCCAGCAGCGCCTGCGGCGCCCGGCGGCCGGTGATCACCACGTGCTGGCGCCCCTCGCGGGCGCGCAGCGTCTCCACCACGTCGTCCACGTCGACCCAGCCCCAGTGCAGCGGGTAGGTGAACTCGTCGAGGACGTAGAAGTCGTGCCGCTGCTCGGCGATCCGGCGTTTGATCTCGGCCCAGCCCTCGCGGGCGTCGGCGGCGTGGTCGTCCTCGGTGCCCTTCTTGCGGGCCCAGCTCCAGCCCTCGCCCATCTTGTTCCACTCGACGCTGCCGCCCTCGCCGGTCGCGCCGAGCGTGCGCAGGGCGGACTCCTCGCCGACGCGCCACTTCGCGGACTTGACGAACTGGAACACGCCGATGTCCCAGCCCTGGTTCCACGCGCGCAGCGCCATGCCGAACGCGGCGGTGGACTTGCCCTTCATCTCACCGGTGTGCACGGCGAGGATCGGGCGGTGCCTGCGCTGCCGCGTGGTCAGGCCGTCGTCCGGCACGGTCTCCGGCTGTCCCTTGGGCATCAGGCACTCCTCCGGGTGTCGTGGGGTCGGGTGTCGTTCTCCGTCGGTCCGGTGCGCTGCCGCACCGCACCGGCCAGGGCGTCGGCGCGGACCTCACCCAGCGGCACGTGTTCGGCGCCGAGGTGCTCGGCCAGCCGGGCGGCCAGGCCCAGGCGCATCCGTCCGGTCTCGCAGTCGACCACCACACTGTCCACACCGGATTCGTTCAACAGCCGGGCGGCGCGGTGCGAGCGGTCGACGGCGTCCGGTCCGCTGGTGGCGCGGCCGTCGGTGACCA
>NZ_KI912215.1:11217-11780 GCF_000231035.2 Saccharomonospora iraqiensis subsp. paurometabolica YIM 90007
CCGGCGGGCCAGACGCCGACTACGCGGCCGTCATCGGTCGTCGCGCGGGAGCGGCGGCCCTGGGCGCCCGTGCCGGTGCCGCGCACGGTGAACAGGCGCGAGCGGTAGGGGGTGCCGGAGTCGTCCCGCTTCTCCCCCGCCGTGCCACCGTCGCCGTGGTCTCCGGGGTCCGGGTTCGTGCCGCCGTCACCCTGGGGTGGGGTGGTCCGCCCGGCGGTGTCGTCGGACGCCGGAGCCTCGCCCGGTTCCGTCCCGGAGCTCGGGCCGTCGTTCCGCAACCCGCCGTCGTCCGCACCGCCGTTGTGAGGGCCGCCGTCGTGAGGGCCGTCGTCGCTGTGGCCGGGGTCCTCCGGACCACCGTCGCTGTCGGCCGGATCGTCGGGGCCGCCGTCGGGTCCGTCGTCCGGGTCGCCACCGTCGTCCGGCGGGTCGGGGTCGGGATCGTCGTCGCCGAGGACCTCGTCCAGCTTGTCCTCGTCCAGGCCGGGCGCGTCGAACGGGTTGCGCCTGCGCCGATGCGGCAGCGCCAGCCGGGCGGCGGCGCGGATGTCGGCCGTGGTCAC
>NZ_KI912215.1:11880-12159 GCF_000231035.2 Saccharomonospora iraqiensis subsp. paurometabolica YIM 90007
CACGTCCTCCAGCCGGGACGCGGCGGTCTCCACACTCGCCGTGGGCGGCAGCGCCACCTCGGCCGGGGCGGGGCCGCGGTCGCGGAAGGTGACCAGGCCGACCTTGTCGCGACGCTGGTAGGCGTCCAGCAGCAGGGACAGCACCGCGGCCTTGACCTCGCGCATCCGCGCCTTCGCGCCCATCGAGCCGGAGGCGTCGACGCAGAACAGCACGAGGTTGCCCTCCTTGCCCTCGTGCCGGGCCCAGCGCAGGTCCGCCGGGCGCAGCACCGGGCCGGG
>NZ_KI912215.1:12259-29923 GCF_000231035.2 Saccharomonospora iraqiensis subsp. paurometabolica YIM 90007
TGGCCGTCGAACCCCGCGCCGACCGCGCCGAGCGCATCCACCACAACGCCGAACGGCACGGCGCGCGGGTGCGGGTGGTCACCGGCCACGCGCCGGACGCGCTGGCCGGGTTGGAGACACCGGACGCGGTGTTCGTCGGCGGCGGGGTGAGCGTCGACGGGGTGTTGACCACCTGCCGGGACGCACTGCGGCCGGGCGGCAGGATCGTCGCCAACGGTGTCACCGTCGAGGCGGAGCGGGCGTTGGCCGACGCCCACGCCGCATACGGGGGAGAACTGTCCCGATTGTCCGTTCAGCGTGCGGCGCCGCTCGGTGGGTTCACCGGGTGGGACACCGCGCGCACCGTGACCCAGTGGAGCGTGCGCACATGACCGTGCATTTCCTCGGCGCCGGACCCGGCGCCGCCGACCTGATCACCGTGCGGGGGCAGCGGACCCTGTCGTCCTGCGGGGTGTGCCTGTACCCGGGGAGCCTGACCCCGACCGAGCTGCTGGAGCACTGTCCGGACGACGCGCGGCTGATCGACACCGCCGACCTGACGCTCGACCAGATCCTCGACGAGCTGGTGCGCGCGCACGGCGAGGGGCTGGACGTGGCGCGGCTGTGCTCCGGCGACCCGGCGGTGTACAGCGCGGTGGCCGAGCAGATGCGGCGGCTCGACGCGGCGGGCGTGCCGTACGACGTGACGCCGGGGGTGCCCGCGTTCTCCGCCGCCGCGGCGGTGCTCGGCCGGGAGCTGACCGTGCCGACGGTGGGGCAGAGCGTGGTGCTCACCCGCGCGCAGGCGCGCTCGACGTCCATGCCGGAGGGTGAGGACCTGGCCACCCTCGGGGCGAGCCGCACCACCCTGGTGCTGCACCTGGCGGTCAACCGCATCGAGCAGTGCGTGGAGGAGCTGCTGCCGAACTACGGCGCCGACTGCCCGGCCGCCGTCGTCGCCCACGCCACCCAACCGGGCGAGATCGTGCTGCACGGCACCCTGGGCGACATCGCGGGCCAACTCCGCGACGCGGGCATCAAAAAGTCCGCGGTCGTCATCGTCGGCGACGTCCTCGCGGCCGAGAACTACCCGGACAGCTTCCTCTACTCCAAGGGCCGCGACCGCACCACCCACCCCTGACCCCACCCCTCCCCACCCCGCGAGTTGCCGCTCCAAGCCCGCGAGTTGCCGTTCCGGGGCCGCGAGTTGCCGTTTCGGGTCAGGGAATCGACGCTCCCGGGTGGTGATTCATGGATCACCGGTGCGGACGGTTCTGTTCCGATCTGTCCGCACCGGTCGATGCGCGAGATCAAGGCGTCTGCTGGACCGGAACCGTGGGCACGAGGACCGTGACATCCGCGTGAAGCTGGGCCAGCCCTTGATCGAAGGTGACCAGGCTGCCATCCCTGGAGCGGGCGAGTTGCGCGAGATAGGCGTCGGTGACCTGCCGGTGGCCCAGCACGCCGTCGAACGGTACCTCACAGTAACTCACCGTATCCGGCCAGAACACATGACGCGGGCTGTTTCTCACCGCATCGAGCACGGCGCGTGCGGTGGCGGCGTCGTTCCCGTCCTGGATCAGCAGACGGAGCAGACTCCCCTCGGTGATCGGGCAGGTGGCAAACGCATCGTCACGGTCGGCCAGCCAGCTCTCCGCCGCATCATGATGCACATGCTCGGCGACGACCAGCGCTATCAGAACGTTCGCATCGAGCAACACCGCCACTACTCGTCCTCCAGCGAACGGACGTCTTCGGTGGTGACGACCCTGCCGAGGCTCACAACGGGAAGGCCGGTCTTCGGGCTGCGGTTGATCTCGCCCACCTCGCCTTGGCCGAGTCCTCGCCGCATGAGTTCGGCAACGATGTCGCTCAGTGTCCGTGAAGTGTCGCGCGCGATCGAGACGATCTGCCGGTGCAGGTCGTCGGGTAGGTCCACGGTGGTGCGCATGTGACCATTTTAACATTGGCGCATCACGATGCAGAGACGTCTGATTCTGGTCGACTCGCTGATCTCTGGCGCGAGCTCGCGGACATGAAGGGCCGACTCGCGGGGCTGGGGTGGCGACTCGCGGGGCTGGGGTGGCGACTCGCCGGGGTCAGGGGGCGGCGCGGCCGACGAGGGTGCCGGCGCGGTCGACGGCGACGATGTCGACCGTGACGGGGGCGTCGGCGAGGACGTCGGCGGCCACCTGCCGGGCGCGGTCGGCGACCAGGTCGCCGAGGGGCACATCGTGCTCGCGGGCGAGTTCCAGGGCGTGCAGGGCGGTGTTGGCACCGCCGATCTCGGCGGCCAGGGCCTCGTGCCCGGACTCCCGCACCAGGTCGGCGACCAGATCCAGGTCCACCTGGGAGCGTTTGGAGTGCAGGTCCAGGTGTCCGGCGGCCAGTTTGGACATCTTGGCGAACCCGCCCGCGATCGACAGCCGGGGCACGGGGTGGCGGCGCACGTACTTCAGCACCGCGCCCGCGAAGTCGCCCATGTCCAGCAGTGCCGTGTCCGGCAGCCCGTACAGCTCGGTGACCACCTTCTCCGAGGTGCTGCCGACCGCGCCCGCGACGTGGGTGTGCCCCAGCGCCCGGGCGACGTCCACGCCCCGGCGGATGCTGTCGATCCACGCCGAGCACGAGTACGGCACCACCACCCCGGTGGTGCCCAGCACGGACAGCCCGCCGACGATGCCCAGCCGCGGGTTCCAGGTGTGCCGGGCCATCTCCTCGCCGTGCGGCACGGACAGCTCCACCACCACATCGGGCGACTCGCCGTGGCCGTGTTCGGCGGCGACCCGCCGCACGGCGTCGGTCATCAGCTCCCGCGGCACCGGGTTGACGGCGGGTTCGCCCACGTCCAGCGGCAACCCGGGGAGGGTGACGGTGCCCACCCCCGGACCGGCGCGGAACGTCACACCCGTACCCGGCTCCCCCGCCCGCACGGTGGACACGATGAGCGCGCCGTGGGTGACGTCCGGATCGTCCCCGGCGTCCTTGACCACCCCGGCGCTCGCGGCGTCGCCGCGCAGCTCCTCGGTGGCCAGGGCGAAGGCCGGTCGCCTGCCCTTGGGCAGCGCGATCGTCACCGGGTCGGGAAACTCGCCGGTCACCAGCGCGGTGTAGGCGGCGGTGGTCGCCGCCGTCGCGCAGGCACCGGTGGTCCAGCCGTAGCGCAGGTCCGTCACACTCTCACCGTGTCCAGTATCCCGCACCGCGTGCTGATCCTCGGCGGCACCTCCGAGGCCCGGGCGTTGGCCGCCGCGCTGGTGGCCGACGGTGTGCCGGTGACCTCCTCACTCGCCGGGCGGGTGGCCCGGCCCCGGATGCCCGAGGGCGAGGTGCGCGTCGGCGGGTTCGGCGGCCCGGACGGCCTGGCCACCTGGCTCACCGACCACGATGTGGCCGCCGTGGTGGACGCCACGCACCCGTTCGCCGAGCGGATCTCCACCTCGGCCGCCACCGGCTGCGCCACGGCGGGGGTGCCGCTGCTACGGCTGGAACGCCCCGGCTGGCGGCCGGGTCCGGGCGATGACTGGCGCTGGGTGGACTCCCTGGACGACGCGGCGGCGCTGGTGCCCGCACTCGGCTCGCGCGTGTTCCTCACCAGCGGACGCCAGGGCCTGTCCGCCTTCGCCGGAATCGACGACGTGTTCTTCCTCGCCCGCTGTGTCGACCCGCCGGAGCCGCCACTGCCGCCGCGGATCGAGGTGCTGCTCAGCCGCGGCCCCTACCGCGCCGAGGACGAGGCCGCGCTGCTGCGCGAACACCGCATCGACGTGCTGGTCACCAAGGACAGCGGCGGCACGCTCACCGAGGGCAAACTCACCGCCGCGCGCGAGCTCGGCATCCCCGTGGTCATGGTGCGCAGGCCGGCCCACCCCGACGTCGCGGTGGTGACCGACGTCAACGGGGCGCGGGTGTGGGTCGCCGAATGCCTGCGTATCCGGGATCACGCCGCCGGGGCGTGACCCGCGGCCCCGTCACGTCCCACCCAGGGCGCCGGTGAGGTAGTCCCGCAGCGCGACGGCGTTGTTGTGCTCGGTCTCCTTCGTGGCGAACAGCAGGGTGACCGGGCCGTGCTCCAGTGCCTGGCGCAGCGTCGCCAGGCCCTCCGGGTCGTCGTCGAGTTCCCGCCGGTAGCGCTCGCGGAACTCCGCCCACCGGTCGGCGCGGTGGCCGAACCACGTGCGCAGCTCCGAACTCGGGGCCAGGTCCCGCAGCCAGCCGTCGAGCGCGAGTTCGTCCTTGCGGACGCCGCGCGGCCACATGCCGTCGACCAGGAACACCCGCCCGCGCAGCGCCGAGCCGTCCCGGACGTCCGGGTCGTAGACGCGACGCACCGCGATGTCGTCCGCCGTCACCGCCATGGTCCGCCCCCGATCGCCTGATCGTCCGATACGTCCAGTGTGTGCGCACCGGCCGGCACCCGCACCCACTCCCGCACCGCCCCGCCGGGCGGGCGGGCTTACCGGAGGTTGCGGTCGGCGTAGACGCGCATGGCATCCCGGACGAACTCCGCCGAGTCCGGGTAGTTCGCCGCGAAGCGCGGGTCGTCGACGTAGAGCTGCCCCAGACCGGTGAAGGCCTCCGCCGACGGAGCGGTGCCCTGCCAGCCCGCCTGCACCCACTCGTAGTGCCGCCGGGTGATCGCCTGCACCTCGTCGCCGTCCGGGGTCAGACCCCGCGCGCGGGCGTCGACGAAGTCGGCGGCGATCTCGCGCTGGGTGCGTTGGAACTCGTCGCGGTCGTCCGCGGAGAGCGAGCGCCACCAGCGCTCGCCGCGGTCGTAGGCGTCGCGGCCCCACTTCGCGACGACCTCGTCCCGGTACCGGGTGTGGTCGAATCCGTCGAACGCTTCGGTCGCCATGAGTTCTTCTCCCCGTTCGTACTTGCGGATCGTGCTTCGGACCGACTCGATCTGCCTGGCCAGGCGTTCGCGTTCCCGTTCCAACCACCGCAGGTGTGTGCGCAGGGCGGCGGTGCTGTCCCGCTCGCCGTCCAGCACCTCGGCGATGGTCGACAGGCCGATCCCCAGCTCGCGCAGCAGCAGGATGCGCTGCAACCGCATCAGGGACGCCGCGTCGTAGTAGCGGTAGCCGTTCGCGCCGATGCGGCTCGGCGGCAGGAGGCCGATGTCGTCGTAGTGCCGCAGGGTGCGGCTGGTCGTCCCGGCCGCACGGGCGATCTCCTGAATGGAGAACTCGTCGGTGCGCGACATCGGACCTCCCTCGATCGCGTCGATTCCGACGGTAGAAGTTGACGCAGCGGGAAGGTCAATCACCGGCCCGCACCCCGTTCCGCGATAATCACGACGGCCTCACTTCCGCTCAGTGAAAGTGGTGGCTGCCATGCCGCGACCACGCTGATGAGATCAGCGCACGTCCACGGGGAGGGACACGCAGGCACGGCGCGCCCGCACGCCGCACGAACCACACGGCACACGGCACACGGCACACGGCACACGGCACACGGCACACGGAGGATTCCCGCCATGACACAGCGCAGCGTCACCCGGACCACGGTCGGTATCGTCGGCGGTGGCCCCGCGGGACTGATGCTGTCGCATCTTCTCGCGCGGGCCGGGATCGACTCGGTCGTCGTGGAGCGGCGCACGCGGCGGGAGATCGAGGAGACCGTCCGTGCGGGCATCCTCGAACGGGACAGCGTCCGCCTGCTCGTCGACTCCGGCGTGTCGGACCGCGTGCTGCGGGAGGGCCACGAACACCGGGGCATCGACCTCCGGTTCGGCGGGACGAGCCACCGGATCGACTTCCAGGGGCTGGTGGGCGCCTCCACCTGGCTGTACCCGCAGACCGCCGTGTTCCTCGACCTGGCCGACGCGCGGGAACGGGACGGCGCGGACGTCCGGTTCGGCTGCGACGACACCACCGTCGTGGACCTCGCCGGGGACCGGCCGGGCATTCGGTTCACCGACGCCGACGGCATGGCGCAGGAGGTGCGCTGCGACTTCCTCGTCGGCGCGGACGGCTCGCGCAGCATGTGCCGCCAGGAGGTCCCCGAGCCGGAACGGCGGCAGTTCTTCCGCGAATACCCGTTCGCCTGGTTCGGCATCCTCGCCGAGGCCCCGCCCAGCGCCCCCGAACTGATCTACTCCCACTCCGAACGCGGCTTCGCCCTGATCAGCCAGCGCACCGAGACGGTGCAGCGCATGTACTTCCAGTGCGCCCCGGAGGAGGACGTCGACGCCTGGTCCGAGGACCGAATCTGGGCGGAGCTGCAGGCCCGGGTCGCCGGCGAGGACGGGGTGCGGCTCACCGAGGGGCCGATCGTCGACAAGACCGTGCTGCGGTTCCGCAGCTTCGTCTGCGAACCGATGCGGTACGGGAACATGCTGCTCGCCGGGGACGCGGCCCACACGGTGCCGCCCACCGGGGCCAAGGGTCTCAATCTCGCGTTGGCGGACGCCCGCGTCCTGGCCGAACTGCTCGAACGCGCCGTGCACAAGAACGACCCCGACGCGCTGGACGAGTACAGCCCGCGGGCGCTGGCCCGGGTGTGGAAGGCGCAGCACTTCTCCTACTGGATGACGAGCATGCTGCACCGCCTGCCCGAGGCGAGTGACTTCGACGTGCGCAGGCAGCTCGGTGAGCTCTCCTCGGTGGTGGAATCGCGCGCCGGCTCCACCTTCCTCGCCGAGGCCTACACCGGCTGGCCGCGGTCGTGAGCGTCGCTGCCCCGGCCGCGACGGCGGAGCGGGTCCACGCCGACCCCGCGACGCGGACCCGCTGAACGGGCTCGTCGGCCCCGGGGTCAGGCGCGGGTGTTCACGCTCTCCGGCCAGGAACCCGTCGGCGGGACCCAGCCCTGGAGCTCGGCGTACTGACTGACCCGCGTGTCGCAGTTGATCACCTGGAAGTGCAGGTGCGGCGCAGTGGAGTTGCCCGTGCTCCCGGACCAGGCGACCACGCGGCCCTGCGGTACCCAGTCACCCACGTCGTAGAGCGCACGGTTCAGGTGGAGGTACTGGGTGCACAGGCCGTTGGAATGCCGGATGATGACCTCGATGCCGTTGGCCTCGTACGGCGACCAGTTCGAGTACAGGATCGTCCCGGCCTGTGCGGCGGAGACCTCGTAGTTCGCCGGGAGGCCGAAGTCCCAGGCGTACTCGTTGTACGGACCGGTGTGCGAGTAGGTACCTTCCGGACCCTGGGTGACCTGGTACGCCTCCCCCGCCGGGTACGGCAGCTCGTAGTAGTGGTCGGCGGCCGCGGCGGGAGCGGCCCCGCCGACCAGCATCCCGGCCGTGGCCACCACCGCGCCGACCGTCGCCCCCACCGTGCGTAGAGCCCTCTTCGCCGTGCTGGACATGGCGCCGTACCTCCTCGTCTTGTGAAGGCCGCCCGTGAGCGGCCCCGACGGAGAACGATTCACCACGTCGTCATCCGGGCACAACAAACCTTGGTTCCCTCATCTCGATTTCGACCCGTTCAGTCCTCCTCGTCGACCGTGACCGCGGCCGGGTCGTACCAGACCACCCGAGCACGGACGTCGTCACCACGGTGGAATCCCATGAGCGCGTCCTCCGGGCGGTTCAGGCTCATGCGCAGACTGCGGTCGGTGGAGACGAGGAAGGCGTGGTCCTCGAACGCCAGCCCCCATCCGGCGATCCGTCCGTCGATGCGTTCCCGGTAGACCTGCCAGACGGCGAAAACGCGCGGCGCATGGTCCGCGACGATCGATTTCAGGGTGTTGTCGAACTCCTCCTGGCTGCACCAGGGCGTGTCGTCGGGGGAGTCGCCGGGCGGCGGGTCGGTGTGGGCGGCCATGACGTCCTTTCGTTTCCTGCGGCACGCACGCGAATCGCCGACCACGTGCGCTGACTTGCGTGTTACATGTCTGTGTAGCACGCTATATGTGCACGGAGAAACACGGAAGGTATCGATCGGGTGAGTCGACTCCATGTCAAACCTGCACATGAATGGCGTTCACCCGGCGGCCGTCCCGGAAGGGGGAAGAATGGTTCGTTCCTCGGCACCGTTGCGCAGACTCGGCGCGGAACTGCGACGACTGCGGGAGGCCACCGGCCGCACCCAGGCCGACGTGGGCGAGGCGATCGGCCGCTCGCACACGACCCTGGTGAACTGGGAACGCGGGAAGAACAAGCTCAGCAAATCGGATCTGGTGTGCCTGCTGGCCGAACTGCGGGTGCCCGCGGACGTGCGCAAGGGGCTGGAGCTGCTGCGGGCCGAGGCCGGAACCGGCACCAGCCCGTGGGCGGTCTACGGCCTGCCGGACTGGCTTCGCCCCCTGATCAGCTTCGAGGAGGACGCCACGTCGGTGACCACGTTCCAGCCGGTGATCATTCCGGGGCTGTTGCAGACCGAGGACTACGCCAGGGCATCGCACGCCACCGCCCCACAACTGGCCGCACCGGACAATATCGAGCGCTGGGTGGCCGCGCGGATGCGTCGGCAGCAACGCCCGCGGAACGACCCCCACTTCCGGCTGCACGCCGTGATCTCCGAAGCCGCGTTGCACCTGTACGTCGGCGGAGTGGCGGTGATGGCCGAACAGCTGCGCCAACTCGTCAAAGCCACCGAGACCGACAACATCACCATCCGGGTGTTGCCGAGCAGCCGGGGCGATCACGCCGGAGTGGCCAACAACTTCACCGTGCTGCATTTCGCCAACCCGTCCGCCGATCCGCCCCTGGGCTATTTCGACGGACCGTTGGGTGGTCACATGGTCAGCGACGCGGGCGACGTCGCCGCGATGGTCACGATGTTCGACGACCTGCGCGCGGCCGCACTCGCCGAAAGCGAATCGGCGTCCCTGCTGGCTGCCATACTGGAGGAGTACCAGTAGAAGAGGAGGCGAGCGTGCGGGATCTGTCCTCGGTCACCTGGCGCAAATCCGGTTTCAGCAACGCAGGCGGCGAATGCGTCGAGGTCGCGGCGCTGGACGACGGCGACATCGCCGTCCGCAACAGCAAGGCCCCGGACGCGGGCACCGTCCTGTTCACCCGTGCCGAGATGGCCGCCTGGATCGACGGCTGCAAAGCAGGCGAGTTCGACGACCTGCGCTGACGAGCGACCCGGCGGCGCCCGAGCGTGACCCGGGTGCCGCCGGTCTGACCGTCCCCGTCGACCGCTCCCCGGCTCGGTCCCTCCGGGGTGGGCGCTTCGTGTCACGGCAGGCACCCCCGGTCGGGCGCCCGCCGTGACACGGGATCCACGGACCGCGCCGTCGTCTCAGACGTCGTCGGGACGATGCTCCTGGAGATCGGAGTCGGTGAGCTCCGGCGTCGATCTGCGCAGCCGGTTGACCCACTGCTTCCCTTCGGCGGCGATGCCCTCGAAGATGTGCAGGGCGTGGGCGAACCCGGCCGACTGAACGGTCAGTTCGGACGTCCGTTCCGCATCCTCGTCCGAGTCCCCATCGGCCGGGTCCGTGACCCGGATCTGCACCGAGGGTCCGTTGACGAGCTCCATCTCCAGGTCGTGCTGGGTTCCCTTGTTCTCCTGCACCTTCACCGAGGCGACGGCGTCGAACCGGAAGTTCCTCCGGACCTGCCCGGCGAATGTGCCCCGTTCGAAATCGAGTTCCGTGCTGACCTCCCGGACTCCGTCAACGGTGATCAGAAACAGCCGGAGGTCGTACCGCGAGTACCACCAGCGCCCTTTTGTGATCTTCGCCCGTTTGTAGCGTTTCGCGGGGCCCTGCAGGAACGTGTGCGCGATGATGTCCCGCCACGTCATCCGGTAGTGGCGCATCGCTTCCTCGATGAGGACAGTCTTGTCACAGTCCAGCCACCGCTCCATCTCCTGCTCGCTCGGCATCCGGTCGTCGAGCTTCGCTGTCCACCGGTGGTAGGCGGCCTCCTGATCCGCGAAACGCCGCGCCAACTCCCGGTCCTCGTCGAGGACCCTGCGCCGTTCCGCGACGACCCGCAGCCAGCTGTGTGCCGCCCCCCAGCCACCGACCACGACCGCGAGCGTGCCGAGCGACGCGGGGAACGGCCTCGCGCGCACCGTCGCGTCCACGACCACCGCTGCCGACGCACCCGCCACCAGAGCCCCCACGCAACACCAGACCCGAACGGAGTCGGGCGTGCGGTACCGCTCGCGGTAGTCCCACAACGTCCCGTTCTGCCACCGCTTCTTCAGATCACCGACCATGTGCCGGACGAGCCATGCGAGCCTGTCGGGTTTGACCCGGGACTCGCGGTACATTTCCACGATCTCGTCGCGCAGGGCGTTCCGGAACCCGGCGGTGTGGTGGAGCCACACCTGCCGTTCGACGTCCCCAGGGACGTACCTGTGCAGATAGTGGTCGAACATCCGATCGATCCGATCGGCGAAACCGTCGTCCGGCGCCCGGTTCACCCTGCGGACCTCGGCGAGTTCGTTCTCCTTGGCGCGTAACCGTCGCGTCCGGTACCACCACTCCGAACCGGTCCGCGCGAACACGTGCCCCGCGAGCAGGATCACGAGGTAGGCGACGGCCGCCGACGGCCCGGATTCGAGCACGAGCCAACCGAGAGTCGCCATGCCACCGGCGAAAACCATGCTCCACAGCAGGGCCTTCAGCCAGTCGTGGGGTGTGGTGGATTCCGGTTTCGGGTGCGTGCGGCGTGGGGCGTGCGGGGTGGGCTGGAAGTAGGCCCAGACCCGGTCGACCCGGTCGTTGCCGAGCTGATCCGCCTCGGCCGCGGCGCGGATGTCGGCCCACAGCCGTTCGCGGATGGCCCCGGTCAGAACCATATCGAGATGCTTCAGAATCTGCGCACGTTGCTCCGGCGCGAGGGAGAGCAGTTCCCGCAGCACGGGGCCGGAGTCGCGGTCCGGGTTGTCGAGGCAGTCGAGCAGACCGCAGATGGCCCGAAGGCCCTGTTTCCACTCGTCTTCCCAATAGTGATCGAGATTCTTCGGTAGTTCCTGGAGTTGTCCGATCTCCTCGGCGGTGAGCTCGCGGTAGGAACGTTTGCTCAGCATCGCCAACACCCAGTGAAAGCGCACCTCGCCGGAGTCATGGCCGCGAACCATCGCGTCACCGATCAGCTCACGGGCCTTGGTGGGCACTCCGTGTGACAGGTAGTTCTTACCGGCCTCGTACTTCTCCGCCGGCGAATTCTCCGAGTACATGTACACGTTGGAATCCCGGACCGCCTCTGCCTGGATCCCGACGACGGCACCGGACTCGGCGGTGTTGTGGGTCGTAGTGCTCGCTTCCGGCGGCGCGGTCATGCGAGCCCCCTGGCAGCCGTGATCAGTGCCGCGACCTTCGCGGCCAGCTCCGCGGTCTCCTCGACCAACCCGCGCAGCTTCTTCAAGGCCGTCACGAACCGGCTCTGCCCCTCCGGCGTCTCGTCCGCCAGGGCCTTGTCGGCGATGTCGAGCTCGGCCCTGGCCGCCTCGTAGGTGGCCTCGTCCAAGTCTCCGACGGAACGCTTCCGCAGCAGCAGTTCCCGGAGGGCACTCAGCTCGGCGACGAGGTCCCGGACGGGCTCCCCCACCGAGGCACCGAGGTGCACGGTGCTGCCGGTGACCTGCGCGGCCTGGATGCCCACCTGCCCCGCTCCGGTGGCCGTGTTGTGCACCGTGAACCCGGTCTGTTCCGGACGACGGCGGTCCCGCATGGTGATGTCCTCCCCTTCCCCAGTCAGTTGTGCGGCGAGCGTCGCGGCGAACGCCGCCGCGTTGGCCGCCGCCCGTGCCTGCCAGTTCGCCCCGTCGCTGGCGGCCTTGTTCCCGTCCGCGCGGTCGCTGATGCCGCGCACCACGGCCACGGGAGAGCCGTTCAGGTGCCCGGCCTGGGCCACGCCCGCAGCCTCCATCTCGATCGCGAGTGCGTCGTTGTAGTGCTGGCGCATCCACCGCGCCTCGTACGAGATCCGTGAGTCGTGCACCACCTCGCCTGCCGCGATAGCGCCGAAGTGCACCCGGGCAGCGGAGGCGCGTTCGGCGTGGTGGTCCTGCCAGTCGCCGGAGCGGGCGAGGTGGTGGGCGACCTGGTTCACCTCGTGCGGAACCTCCCAGACCCGGGGGCGGGCCTTCAGTCCGTCGTCCTCACTGGTGCCGCCGTGGTAGGCGTAGACGTGAGTGCCGAACACGACGTCGCCCAGTGCGACGTTCGGCCACAACCCGCCGGCCACGCCGACGAAGAGCACCGCCGCCGGCTCGAACTCGTTGATGGCCCGCTCCGCCAGCACGGCCGACGCGTGGTTCCCCTTCCCGACCAGTGCCAGCGCCACCCGGCACGCACCGCCCGGCAGGGTCCCGACCTCGAACCGGGTCCCGGTCGTGTGGCGGTACAGATCCGGTTCCGACAATCGTTGCCTGACCGCCTCGTACTCGACGTCCAGGGCGGTGAGTATCACCACCGAGCTACTCCACATCAGTTATCCCTCCCCAGTCACCGGCCGGTCCGGCCGGATGATCGGCGGATTCAGTACCGTGCGCTCGCCCGCACGGAACAGCCGTGCCGGACGCCCCTTCGTGGTTCTGCGGGCGCTTTGGACGGGCTCGACGAAACCGGTTGCCCCCTGCACCTTGCGGTAGAAATTGCGGGAGTCGAGCTGCGTCCCCCACACCGCCTCGTAGACTTGTTGCAGTTCCGAGAGCGTGAAGGTCTCCCCGCAGAACGCGGTGGCGAGTGCGGAGTGCTCCAGTTTCATGCGGGCCCGTTCCACCCCGTCGGTCACGATGTCGAGGTGGTCGAACGCGAGCTCGGCCTGTCCGGACAGCACGTTATCCGCCGGCACCCAGGAGGCGCCGGCCGCGTCGGTGCCCGCGATGGGTTCCGGCAACGCCGGGGCGATCGCCAGATACGCCACGGACAACACCCGTCCCCGCGGATCCCGGCCCGGAGCGCCGTACGCCCCCATCTGTTCCAGGTGCAGCCGTGAATCGCGGAGTTCGGTCTCCTCCCGGAGTTCCCGGTAAGCGGCGTCCACGAGCCCCTCACCGAGGTTGTTGAGGAAGCCGCCGGGTAGCGCCCTTCTCCCCCGGTAGGGCTCGACGCCCCGCTCCACCAGCAGCACATGCAGCCGGGAGCCGCGGAGCGTCAGGATCACCAGATCGACCGCCACCAGGACGGTCGGTGCGGACCAGCGCTGCTCGGACATGCTCGAGACCGTAGCTTCTTGTCAGACTGACACGAAGGAGGTCGACGCGGATTCCCCCAAACGTCGCAGCGTGATCGTGGCGGGCTGGTACTGCCCGCCGTAGCAGGACACTGACGGCACCGCCGGCGCGTCCCGACGTTCATACGGACGGAGCAGCCCACCGCAGCCGCGGATCACCGAACCCTCGCCCGCCTCGCTCGACCGGGAGCCCGTCAGCACATCCGGGTCGGCACTCCCGCCCGAGAATCAGTGGACACCGGGCGGGTTATCGCATCACATCCGAGCCGAACCCGGAACGTCACCGGGTCGCGATCCGCACGCCGAGGAGGTCGAGGACCAGCCGCGGATCGTCCACCGGAAGCAGCACGGGACCCGCGTCGGTGTCCAGCGCCGCCGCCGGGCCCGGCGTGGCGTCCGCCGTGGTCCCGTCGGACAGCCCGAGCCACGGGGCCGGACCGGCCGCGTCGGGCAGCACGGTCGGCCGCATCGAGCGGATGCGGGAGAAGGGCAGCGAACCGTGGCCCGTGGCGCGGTGTCGCCGTGCCGCCCACTCGACACCGTCCCTGGTGATCGAGATCGAACCGGACCGCAGCCCGGTGTCGTGCAGCCGTGGCCGGACCGCGACCGTGAACGGACTCGCTCCGAGTGCCGGCGACAGGGGGGTGAGCAGGGTCCGCAGAGCTTTTCGTGCGGCGACCACACCCGCCACGACCAGCGTCAGCGACACCACGAAGACCACGGTGGCGACCGCCGCGAGGACACCGCCCGGGCGCACGGCGACACCGACGGCGGGGAAGACGCCGAGGAGCAACTGTCCCATCCCGCACAGGGCCGCCGTGCGCACCCACCGGGGTGGCTCGAACACCATTCTGCGCAGGCCGCCAAGGACAAGCACGACCGGGATTCCCACACCGACGACCGGGAGCGCGAACCACCACGCGAATCCGTCCAGCACCCCGGTGAGCAGCACCAGACCGGTGCACAGCACGGCGAGAGCCACGGGACACACCACCGACGCCGTCACCAGCGACCGGCGTGCCCGGGTCCACCGGGGGCGCAGCTCCTGCGCCACGGACTCGTCGGCGACGCCGGGAACCGTCTCGGGAACGATCACGCCCGCGGACGGTAGCAGCGAACACGGTCGCGTCCACCGGAACGACAAGTCTCGATCTCGCCTTGGTGGACGTCTGACTCTCCCGGGACACCCCGGATCCACACGTCCGGCACGGCACCACCTCCGAGCACCGATGTTGGCAGACGAGCCGGACGTGACACCCCGCGAGTCGCCCGACGTCTACGCGTGGTTCTCCCTTGCGTAGGGGCGGGACCACAGCGCCGCCTGCAGGGTCACCGCCTTGAACCATGCCTGCTGCATCTTCTCCACCTGCTCGGCGCTGTGGCCCTTGGCGGCGAGGAAGTCCCGCATGGTGGCCGTGATCGGGTAGATGAACGCGACCATGTAGCGCAGCGGGATGGGCGTGGTGGAGTCCACCCCGTCGGTGACGTTCTTCTTGTCGACGGTGTGCCGCAGGGCGATCTCCTCCTGGTAGTCCAGCCACGCCCGGTCGAACGGGCGGCGGCAGGTGTCCAGGATCCACTGCTTGAAGCGGGGCCGCACCCGGTCCAGGTAACGCTGGATCGGCTCGCCGCCGGGGGTGGAGAAGTACGTCATCAGGTGCGGATGATCGGCCACGAAGCCGTACCACACGTCCAGCACCTTTTCGGTCTGGTCTTCGAGCACGTCACCGGCCGTCCGCAGCGCCGCGCGGTCGTCGTCGGTGAACATGACGGTCTGCAGGAGGTGGTCGAGGTCCTCCTCGGTCATCGGCGACCGCGTGGCCGTGCGGCCGTAGTCGTACCCGGCGATGTCGATCGTCTTCTGCTGGGTGGCCATCCCGCCCCTCCTCGAAGTCCGCGCACCACATGGCTGCCGTTCCCCGGGACTGCCACGTGGGGAGGGAGACAAACAGGCGACTTCCGGCGGGATCGAGCGAGCGACGTGACCCCCACCACTGGACAACGAGGCTAGCCTTGCCTAACTTACGTGGCCGACTGCGACGAAGGGTGGAACGCCGTGTTGGTGAGCAATGGGCTGATCGGCCTACGCGAAGGGTTGGAAGCCGCGCTGGTGGTGAGCATCCTCGTGGCCTTCCTCGTCCGGACCGAACGCCGCGAGGCGCTGCGCATGGTCTGGGTGGGCGTGGCCGTCGCCATCGCCCTGTCCATCGGGGTCACCGCGGTCCTGCTCTACGCGGTCGGCCAGTTGAGCTTCAAACAGCAGGAGATCTTCGGCGGGGTCGCCTCCCTGGTCGCGGTCGTCTTCGTCACCTGGATGATCTTCTGGATGCGGAGTGCGGCGCGCACCATCGCCGCGGAGCTGCGCGACAAACTCTCCGACGCGTTGCGGATCGGACCGCTCGCCGTCGCCGGCGTCGCGTTCCTGGCCGTGGCACGCGAAGGGCTGGAGACCGCGGTGTTCTTCTTCTCCAGCGTGCAGTCCGCCGGAGGCGGCACCGCGCAACCCCTCTTCGGGTTCCTCGCCGGGATCACCCTGGCGGTCGCGCTCGCGTGGCTGCTCTACCGCGGCGCCATCCGGCTCGACCTGTCCAAGTTCTTCACCGTGACCGGGGTGCTACTCGTGTTCGTCGCCGCCGGGGTGCTCGCCTACGGGGTGCACGACCTGCAGGAGGCCGGGATCCTGCCGGGCCTGCACACGCTCGCCTTCGACGTCAGCGACCAGATCCCGCCGGACTCCTGGTACGGCACGCTCCTCGAAGGGCTGTTCAACTTCTCCCCGGTCACCAGTGTCGCCGAGGCGACCGCCTGGGTCGCCTACGTCGCGATCGTGCTCACCCTGTTCCTCCGGCCGCACCGCGTCCGCACCGCCGTCACCCAGTAATCCTTTCGAGTCCACAGGAGACAGATATGCGCAATCGGATCATCGTCGGCTCGTTCGCGGCCGCGGGCCTCCTGGTCATCGCCGCCTGCGGCGGCGACTCCTCGGCGGCGGAGACGGTTCAGGTCACGGCGACCGACACGGCCTGCACCGTGAACCCGACCTCGGCCCCGACGGGGACGATCGCCTTCGAGGTGACCAACGAGGGCACCAAGACGACCGAGTTCTACCTGTACGGCCCGGACGACTCCGTCGTCAGCGAGGTCGAGGGCATCGGTGTCGGCCTCTCCCGCACCATGACCGTCGATGTCACCGAGGCCGGCACCTACACCACCGCCTGCAAGCCGGGTATGAAGGGCGACGGGATCCGGGCACCCTTCGAGATCAGCTGACCCGGGCGTCGACGACCGGTTTCCCGGAGAGGGCGTCGGGCGCGCCGCCGCGAGGCTCACCCGACGCCCTCTCCGTGTCCCCACCACCGACAGAGGCCGGAATCCCGTGGCGTAGGCGTCCGACACGCCGCTGTCGCCACCACGCCGGTCCGCCCGGTCAGGCGCGGGTGTTCACGCTCACCGGCCAGGAACCCGTCGGCGGGACCCGACCCTGGACCTCGGCGTACTGACTGACCCGCGTGTCGCAGTTGATCACCTGGAAGTGCAGGTGCGGTCCGGTGGAGTTGCCCGTGCTGCCGGACCAGGCGACGACCCGCCCCTGGGGAACCCGGGTCCCGGCGTCGTGCAGCGCGCGGTTGAGGTGGGCGTACTGGGTGCACAGGCCGTTGGAGTGCCGGATGATGACCTCGATGCCGTTGGCCTGGTACGGCGACCGGCCCGAGTACACGATCGTCCCGGCCTGTGCGGCGGAGACCTCGTAGTTCGCCGGGAGGCGGAAGTCCCAGGCGTACTCATTGTACGGACCGGTGTGCGAGTAGGTCCCTTCCGGGCCCTGGGTGACCTGGTACGCCTCCCCCGCCGGGTACGGCAGCTCGTAGTAGTGGTCGGCGGCCGCGGCGGGAGCGGCCGTGCCGAGCGCAACCGCCGACGCCGCGAGCGCGGTCGATGCCGCCGCACCCACCCTACGCAGCACTCTCCTCACCCTGTCGGACATCATGCCTCCTCATCGGGAAGTGCCGGGAAGGGGTCCCGGCACGGACACAGTCCACCAAGGCGATCGGTCCGGACCAAACAACTTCGGTCCTGCGCGGGCCGTGTTCACCGGAAAGTGGAGAGCTCGACGTCGCTGCGCAGCAGGCTCCGGCGTCCCGGTGTCCTCAGTCCCCGGACTCATGCTCACCCGTGGAGTCGGGATAGCTGCGCGGCGTCCACACCACGCGGGTGCCGTCCGGCTGCTCGCGCACCCGGGTACGGGAGGACCCCACGATCAGCAGGGTGCGCATGTCCACCGTCTCCGCGTCGAACCCGGCGAGGGTGTCCACCCGCACCGACTCCGCGTCGCTGCCGACGGCGCGGGCGAGTACCACCGGGGTGTCCGGGGCGCGGTGGCGCAGCAGCGCCTCCCGCGCGGCCTCCAGCTGGGTGCGGCGGCTGCGCGAGGCCGGGTTGTACAGGGCCACCGCCAGGTCGGCCGCGCCCGCCGCGTCCAGCCTGCGTTCGATGACCTCCCACGGCTTGAGCCGGTCGGACAACGACAGCACGCAGTAGTCGTGCCCCAGCGGGGCGCCGACGCGGGAGGCCGCCGCCTGCGCCGCCGT
>NZ_KI912215.1:30023-30143 GCF_000231035.2 Saccharomonospora iraqiensis subsp. paurometabolica YIM 90007
CGCAGCCGGGCGCGCCGATGCAGGCGCTGACCCGGGCGCGGGGGTCGTCCGGAGAGACGGCGAAACCGAGCGCGGCGAGGTCGTCGGCGGGCACACCGGGGACGACGAGGGTGCGCCACG
>NZ_KI912215.1:30243-31172 GCF_000231035.2 Saccharomonospora iraqiensis subsp. paurometabolica YIM 90007
TCACCGGACGCGCCGTGCTGCCGATGTGCTGCGCGCGGGGAATTCCGGCCGCCCAACCGGAGGGCCTGGGCCGCACCGTCGCCGGGACGGTGGGCCGGCTGCCCGCCGCCGGGGTCGGGGTGGGTCTGGCCGCCCTGGCGGTACTGATCCCCGGAACGCCGTGGTGGCAGGGTCCGGTGGCGGTGGTGCTGGGGTTCCTCGCGGCGGCCGTGGTGCTCGTCCGGTGCGTGAACCGTCTCGGTGGGGTCACCGGCGACGTGCTCGGCGCCTGCGTCGAGGCGGCGACACTGGGCGTCCTCGTGGGCCTCAGCGCGTAGCGCTCGGCGAACAGCACCGCGCGTGAGCGCTCTCCGGCGGCACGGCGCGTGAGCGCCCCCGGCGTTCCCCACACCCGAGCCCCCGGTCGCGGAGGCTGGTCCGGTCGGGTCGCTCGGGCCGCACCGACGGGTGAGGTGGTTCCTCGCCTCGCAGGAACGCAACATGCCCGCCGCTAGCGTGAGAGGCGATGGACTCGGCCGTTTCGCCCGACGAGAATGCTCCGGACGGTGCAGACGACACCGCCGTCCGGAGGGACGACGCGGGTGCACGCCCGAGACGGTGGCGGCGGTTGGCGGTGCTTTTCGGACTGCTCGCCGCGCTGTGCGCGGTGGCGTTCCCGTTCCTGCCCGTGGTGCAGGACACCGCCCGCGTCGTGTGGCCCGCGGGTGGGGACACCACCGCGGTGAACGCCCCGCTGGCCGGGTACCAAGCCCAGGACCTGCGGGCGACCGTGCCGTGCGACACGGTCCGCGCGGTGGACGAGCGCGTCGACGGTGCGGGGCTGTTGCTGTCCACGGTGCCGCCCGCACGTGCCGACGACGGCGCCGGATTCCGGCTGACCGTGGCCGACGGGGAGCTGGCGGCGGCCAACCGGGGGGCGGAGGTCGCCC
>NZ_KI912215.1:31272-33000 GCF_000231035.2 Saccharomonospora iraqiensis subsp. paurometabolica YIM 90007
GGCGGCCGTGGCCGACGTGCTGCGGTTCGCCGCCACCGAGGTCGTGCCACGCCTGGCGGGCACCTCCGGGGAGCTGGACGCCGTGCTGCACGCCCTGGACGGCGGCTACATCCCGGCCGGGCCGAGCGGGTCGCCGCTGCGCGGGCTGATCAACGTGCTGCCGACCGGCCGCAACTTCTACACCGTCGACCCGAAGGCCGTGCCCAGCCGGCTGGCCTGGGAGACCGGCAAGGCGCTGGCCGACTCGCTGCTCCAGCGCTACCGCGCCGACAACGACGGCGAGTGGCCCCGGTCGGTGGGGCTGTCGGCGTGGGGCACCTCGGCGATGCGCACCGCCGGTGACGACGCGGCCGAGGTGCTGGCGCTGCTGGGTGTGCGGCCGACGTGGGACGAGGCGTCCCGCCGGGTCACCGGCATCGAGGCGATCCCGCTGGAGGAACTGGGCAGGCCCCGCGTCGATGTCACGGTGCGGATCAGCGGGTTCTTCCGGGACGCCTTCGGGCACGTGGTCGACCTGCTCGACGACGCCGTCCGGCTGGTCGCCGACCTGGACGAACCGGAGTCGCAGAACTTCGTGCGCGCCCACGCCCGCGCCGACCTGGCCGAGCACGGCGACGAGCGGCGCGCCACCACGCGGATCTTCGGCTCGAAGCCCGGCACCTACGGCGCGGGCCTGCTGCAGCTGATCGACGCGGGCAACTGGCGCGACGACGCCGACCTCGCCGAGGTCTACGCCGCCTGGGGCGGCTACGCCTACGGCCGTGGCCTGGAGGGCGCGCCCGCGCGGGCGGACATGGAACGCTCCTACCGGCGCATCGTGGTGGCGGCGAAGAACACCGACACCCGCGAGCACGACATCGCCGACTCGGACGACTACTTCCAGTTCCACGGCGGGATGGTGGCCACGGTGCGGGCGCTGACCGGCTCCTCGCCCACCTCCTACGTCGGCGACAGCACCACACCCGACGCGGTGCGCACCCGGTCGCTGACCGAGGAGACCGCGCGGGTGTTCCGGGCGCGGGTGGTCAACCCGCGCTGGCTGGCGGCGATGCGGCGGCACGGCTACAAGGGCGCGTTCGAGATGGCCGCCACGGTGGACTACCTGTTCGGCTTCGACGCCACCGCGGGCGTGGTGCACGACTGGATGTACGAGCGGCTGTCGCAGGACTACGTGCTGGACAAGACCAACCAGGACTTCCTGTCCGAGTCGAACCCGTGGGCGCTGCGCGGCATCATCGAACGGCTCACCGAGGCCGCCGACCGGGGCCTGTGGTCGGAACCGGACCCGGAGCTGCTGGAGTCGCTGCGCGAGGTCTACCTGCGCATCGAGGGGGACCTGGAGGACGGCCGGTCGTGACCGGCTCCCCCGCCGACTCCCCCACCGGGTCCTCCCCGGGCGTGCTCGGCGACGCGGCGCGGATGGCGTTCGGCACGTTCACCGCGGTGCCGGTGCCCGCCCCGCGCACGGTGGACCGCCGGGTGGGCGGGGCGGCGATGCTGCTCGCCCCGCTCGCCGCGTTCGCCCTGGCGGTGCCGGCCGCACTGCTCGTGTTCGTCGCCGCGACGGTGGGGCTTCCGCCGCTGGTCACGGCCGTGCTCGCGGTGGGTGCGGTGGCCCTGGGCAGCCGGGGTCTGCACCTGGACGGGCTGTCCGACACGGCCGACGGCCTGTCCGCCTCCTACGACCGCACCCGCGCGCTCGAGGTGATGCACCGCGGCGACGCGGGA
>NZ_KI912215.1:33100-35087 GCF_000231035.2 Saccharomonospora iraqiensis subsp. paurometabolica YIM 90007
CCTGCGCCGCCGTCAGGCCCGGCAGCACGCGCACCGACACCCCGGCCCAGCGCGGGTCCTCGGCGCGTTCCAGCACGGCCGAGGCCATCGCGAACACGCCCGGATCGCCGGAGGACACCACGGCCACGGTCGCGCCGTCGCGGGCCAGGTCCAGCGCCTCGGCGGCACGGTCGGCCTCGACGCGGTTGCCGGAGGGGTGCCGCTGCTGACCCGCGCGCTGCGGCACCCGTGCCAGGTAGGTGCCGTAGCCGACGAGGTGGTCGGCGCGGGCCAGGGCCTGTTCGACCTCCGGGGTGGTCCACTGCGGCCCGGCGGGGCCCAGGCCCACGACGACGACCTCTCCCCCGGTCCGGTCCTCCGCCGCCCGCCCGTCGGCGGGAGTCGCGGACGGGACGGCCTGCGCGGTGCCGTCCTGTTCGAGGCCCTCCTGTTCGAGCCGGGCCATCTTCGCCGAGGCGGTGGGGCTGGGCACCACGGCCACCGAGAAGTACGGCACACTCTCCGGGTCGACCTCGGCGAACGGTTCCACGCGCTCGGCCTGCCAGGTGGCGCGTTCGACGTAGTAGGCCTCGTCCAGCCTGCCCGCCTCGGCGAGCGCCTGGCGGATCGAGCCGAAGGTGCGGCCCAGTTTGAGCACCGCGGCCGAGTCGGTGTCGGCCAGCCGCCGCGCCAGCTCCGGTGCGGGCAGCGTGCCCGGCAGCAGGGTGAGCACCTCGTCCCGCTCCACCAGCGGCCTGCCCGTCCGCGCCGCGGCGGCGCTGACCGACGTCACCCCGGGCACCACTTCGGAGGCGTAGCGGTCGGCCAGGCGTTCGTGCATGTGCATGTAGGAGCCGTAGAAGAACGGGTCGCCCTCGCACAGCAGCACCACGTCCCGGCCCTCGTCGAGATGGGCGGCCAGGCGCTTGGCGGACTGTTCGTAGAAGTCGGCCAACGCGCCCTCGTACCCGCCGGGGTGGTCGGTGGTCTCGGTGGTCACCGGGTACATCAGCCGTTCCTCGGTCTGGCCGTCGCGCAGGTACGGCTCGGCGACCGAGCGGGCGATGCTGCGGCCGTGCCGGGCGCAGTGGTAGGCGATCACGTCGGCCTCGCCGATCAGCCGGGCCGCGCGGACGGTCATCAGTTCCGGGTCGCCGGGGCCCAGCCCGACACCGAACAACGTGCCGGTGCTGCTCACATCTCCTCCTTCGTCGCGATCGCGTTCACCGCCGCGACCGCCAGCGCACTGCCACCCCGGCGCCCGCGCACGGCGAGATACGGCGCGGGCGCGCGGTCGATCAGTTCCTGTTTGGACTCCACGGCACCGACGAACCCGACCGGCACGCCGATGATCGCGGCCGGGGCGCCGACGCCCTCGTCCAGCAGTTCCAACAGCCGGAACAGGGCGGTGGGCGCGTTGCCGATCGCCACCACCGAGCCCGGCAGCCGTTCCCGCCACAGCTCCAGCGCCGCCGCCGAGCGGGTGGTGCCCAGCTCCCGCGCCAGGCCGGGAACCCGCGGGTCGTTCAGCGTGCAGACCAGTTCGTTGTCGGCGGGCAAACGCTTGCGGGTGACGCCGCTGGCGATCATCTCCGCGTCGCAGAGCACCGGCGCCCCCGCTTCGAGCGCGGCGCGGCCCGCCGCGACGACGTCCGGGCTGTGTGCGAGGTCGTCGACCAGATCGACCATGCCGCACGTGTGGATCATGCGCACCGCCGCCACGGCGACGTCGGCGGGCAGGCCGGACAGATCGGCCTCGGCCCGGATGGTGGCGAACGAGTGGCGGTAGATCTCCGTGCCGTCGCGGATGTAGTCGATCACGAGCGTCCCTTCAGCCGGTCGGTGAGTGCGTCGACCGGGACGAGTGTCCCGTCGACGCGGTAGCCGTCCCCGGTGGCGAGGACGTCCACGTGCTCGCCACGGGGCCGTCCGCAGCGGCGTTCGCAGCCGCTGACGTGCGCGCGCACCCCCGGGCGGAGGGTGTCCACGCCCGCGAGCGCGGCGCGGG
>NZ_KI912215.1:35187-39082 GCF_000231035.2 Saccharomonospora iraqiensis subsp. paurometabolica YIM 90007
GCACCCTGCCGTCGTCCGGGTGCACCGTCCGGCTCGCCGCCGACGCCGGCGGCACCACCGTCACCGTCGGCGGGTCCCCGGTGTACGAGGCCGAGGGCGACGTCCGCCCGCGCGTGGTCGGGATCTACAGCGACATCGACGACACGCGCGATCCGGTGACCGGGTTGGGCGTCTCGATCACTCCGGACACCCGTTACCAGTCGTCGGCCACCGGGCTGAAGACCACCGTCGGCGTGGCGGGCGGCCTGGCGCTGGTGGGCTGTCTGGTCGCGGTGCGGCGTACCGACGCCGTCGTCGGCCGCCGCGCACCGCGGTGGGCGCGGCGGGGCCGGTGGCGCCCCACCGGACGTGACCTCACGGTGGTCGGCGTGCTCGGCGCCTGGGTGTTCATCGGGCCGGTGACCTCGGACGACGGCTACATCCTCACGATGTCCCGGGTGGCCGGGGACGCCGGGTATCTCACCAACTACCACCGGTGGTTCGGTGTCGCCGAGGCACCGTTCGGGTGGTTCTACTACGTCTACGACCTCATGGCGCAGGTCAGCGTCGTCCCTCCGTGGATCCGGCTGCCGTCGTTCCTGCTCGGGGTACTGACCTGGCTGCTGCTCAGCCGCGCGGTGCTGCCCCGGCTGGGCCACGCGGTCCGGACGAGCCGCGCGGCGGGGTGGGCGGCGGCCACCGTGTTCCTCGTGTGGTGGCTGCCCTACAACAACGGGGTCCGTCCCGAGCCGGTCGCCGCCGTCGGGTCGCTGCTGGCGCTGTACGCGGTGGAACGCACCCTGGCCACCCGGCGGTTGCTGCCGCTGTGCCTCGGGCTGTCCGCCGCCGCGTTCACCTTCGCGGCCACACCCACCGGACTGATCGCCGTGGCGCCGTTCCTCGTCGCGGCGAAACCGCTGCTGCACCTGGTCCGGGAGCGGGCCCGGTACGGGTGGTCGCCCGTACTCGTGCCGATCGGCGCCGCCGGGCTCGTGGTGCTGTTCGTCGTGTTCGCCGACCAGACGTACGCCTCGGTGCTGGAGGCCGTCCGGCTGCGGAACGCGGTCGGCCCCAGCCTGTCCTGGTTCGAGGAGCTGGAGCGTTACGAACTGCTGTTCGCCGAGAGCGCGGACGGCGCGGCGACCCGGCGGTTCCCGGTGCTGCTGCTGATGCTGAGCACCGCCACCTGCCTGGCCGTGCTGCTGCGCCGGGACCGCATCCCGGGCACCGCGCTCGGCCCGAGCAGGCGGCTGATCGGCACGGTCGCGCTGTTCTTCGTGCTGCTCGCGCTGACCCCCACCAAGTGGACCCACCACTTCGGCGCGTTCGCCGGGGTCGGCGCGGCGATGGGCGCGTTGACCGCACCGGCCACCAGCTCGTCGGTGCTGCGCTCGAAACGCAACCGCGCCGCGTTCGTGGCCGGACTGCTGCTGGTGGCGGCCCTGTCGGTGACCGGGCCGAACGCCTACTGGTTCGTCTCCCGGATCGGGGTGCCGTGGCACGACATCCCGCCGGAACTCGCCGGGATTCCCGCGTCGACGCTGCTCGTCGCGGCGGCCGCGGTGGCGGCGCTGGTGGCCTTCGTGGAGAACCTGCGCGTCCGGCGCCCGGGCCCGCCCCGCGAGCCGGAACGCCGGTCGTCGGCGCTGTGGCGGGGATCGCTGGCGCTCATCGTCGGCTGCGGCCTGGTGATCGCCGCGGAGTTCGGCAGCATGGTCAAGGGGATGTGGGCGCAGTCCGACAGCTACAGCCTCGGCGCGGCCAACCTCGCCCACCTCACCGGCACCGGGTGCGGCCTGGGGCGCGACGTCACCGTGGAACGCGACCCCGTGGCGAGCGTCCTGTCCCCGGTTCCGGGGCCCCGGCAGCACACCGTCGTGCCGGACGACTCCCGGGCGGCGGCGGGTGTGCCCACCGGGGGCGGTGATCCGGTGCAGGCCACCGCCGAGGGCTTCCACCCGGCACCGGACGCGGACGGCGACCCGCTGGCCGAGCCGCCGCACGGCCTCACCCCGGACACCACCCCGATGTGGAGCAGCTACGGCGAGACCGGACCGCCCACCGGGGACCTGCGCACCCCCTGGTTCGGGCTGGACGACGCGGACGGCGACCAGCTCGTCGTCACGGTGTCCGCCCCCGCGGGCAAGGCCACGTCGGTCGACGTCCAGTTCGGCGAACAGACGCCCGGGGGGACCCGGGTCGTGCAGACCCGGCGGGTGCTCGCCCCCGGCGGTGGCACCGACGAGTGGCACAACGTCCGGATCGACCTCGCCGACGTGCCCGAGGGCGCGGCGGCGGTCCGGATCGCGGCGGACGACGACGACCTCACCGAGGACGGCTGGGTCGCGGCGACCGCGCCCCGTGCCCCGTCGTTCACCACACTGGCGGACAAGGTCGGCGACCGGCCGGTCTACGTGGACTGGCCCGCCGCCTTCGTCTACCCGTGCGTGAACCCGGTGAAGATCCGCGACGGAATCCTGGACGTGCCCGCGTACCACCTCACCGCGGGGGACCTGGCCGACGAGGCGGAATGGGCCGCCGCCGACGCCGGCGGCATGCTCGGCACCCTGGAGGAAGTCGCCGCCGAACCCGAGGTGCCGAGCTATCTCACCGGCGACCCGGACCAGCCGTGGGGCACGCTGCACGACGTCCGCCCGTACGAGACCGGCCGCGAACCGACCGTGCTGCGCGGCGAGCGGGTCCGCACCGGCTGGTGGTCCCCCGGCCCCGGCCCGGTGCCGTCCGACGGCCCCGCCCCGGACGGCTGACCCGGTGCGGATCGACCTGCGTGCTCCCCGACCGGATCACGTCGCTCAGGTGAGGCCGACGGTGGTCTGGCCGGGGCGGAGGGTTTCCCCGCACTGTCGGCGCGGCCACTCGCCCGACTTGTTCGCCCGGTCCACCGGCGCCATCGTCGTGTGCGCGTACTCCCGCAGTTCCGCCAGGGTCGCCGCGTCCGGGACGACGTCGCGGCGCACCCAGTCGCCGTTGCTCGGGCCCGGGCGGGGGTGTTCGTAGATCTGGTGGTAGTCGCGGGCCATCCGCGGGTCGGCGGGGAGACCGTTGGCCGTGCTCCACGGCGCGCGGGAGTGGATGAACGTCGGTCGCACCTCCTCGAAGACGTAGTCGCGCAGCCCGGCCCCGTCCCCGGCGGCGAGCAGGTCGGCGATGCGCGGTTCGGCCAGGCCCGCCATGTCCACCAGCTCCAGCCTGCTGGTCAGGGCCGCCCCACCCAGGTCCGGGTTCAGCAGCGACCCCCGTTCGAGTCCGAGGATGTCGGCGTAGGCGTTGAACACTCGTCCGGAACGGTCGGCCACGTTGCACAGGGTCACGTCGCCCCGGGCGCGGAACGAGTCGGCGGAGTCGGCCAGTGCCGCACCGGAGCCGGTCAACGCGAGCGCGAGCCCGCCCGCCAGCCACGCCCGGTGTGCCGTCCGCGACCGGCGGAACACCTCCGCGGTGGTCAGCACCCCCACCAGGGCGCCGAGCACCCACACCGGGGTGGCGAACCGGTACTGCGACATCCAGTCCGCGTTGAGCACGCAGTAGGCCGTCACCGCCAGCCCGAGCGGCACGAGCAGGGCGACCAGTCCCACCCGCCACCACAGCGGGCGGGTGAGCACGAGCGTGAGCGCCACGACCGTCAGCAGCACGAGCGGCGCGCCGACGTAGGACACCAGCTCACCCACCCGGGCCAGGTCGGAAGGTTCCGGTGGCTGCTGATTCTTGGCGACCGACGTGTTCGGCACCCACCGGTCGAAGGTGGCCCGCCGCCACGCCAGGTACGCCCCCACGGGAAGCAGGAACACCGTGGTCGAGAGCACGACCCGGTTCAGCGCCGGGCGGAAGGCGCGCCACCCCGTCGCGGCCGCCGTCGGCCCGCCACGCATCCGGCCCCGGCGGAGGCCCTGCCACA
>NZ_KI912215.1:39182-42802 GCF_000231035.2 Saccharomonospora iraqiensis subsp. paurometabolica YIM 90007
GTCGATGGCCGACGCGCTGCGCAAGGCCGGGTACGACCGCTGAGCCGCCCCGTCCGCGACCGCACGGCGGCGCGGGTGGAACGCACCGCGGGCGGGGCCGTGCGGCGCGGTGGAGATCACCCGAGACACACCGCACAGCAGGGCGGAGATCCATGACGTGGCGAGCCGGACGCTCAGGCCTGACAATGGGCGGATGACGTCGACCGGAGGTTTGAGTCCGGCCACCCGCGAACGGCTGGAACGCGAGCTGGAACAGCTGCGGCAGCAGCGCGCGGCCATGGCACCGCGGCTCGGTGAGGACCCGTTGGGTGACAGTGCCGACCAGGCGGATCTGCTCGAACGCGCGGAGCTGGCCTCGCGCCTGGACCGGCGCATCGCCGAGATCACCGATCTGCTGCACGGCGGGCCGTCCCAGGAGGCGGAGAGCGGATTGCCGTCCGGCACGAAGGTGACCCTGCGGTTCGCCGACGGTGACACCGAGGACCTGACCGTGGTCGGCCACGTCGACGAGGCCGAGGACGACGCGACCGCGCTGACCTCCGACAGCCCGCTCGGCCAGGCCATCGCCGGCCACGGGGAGGGCGACACGATCACCTACCGCACCCCCGGCGGCGAGGCCCACGCGGAAATCGTCACCCTCACCCTCCCCACCTGACCGCCACCCGGACCCGCGAGTCGCCACTCCAGGTCCGCGAGTTGCCACTCCAGGCCGGTGAGTTGCCACTCCAGGTCGGTGAGTCGACGTTCCAGGTCTGCGAGTCGACCGTTCCAGGTCCGCGAGTCGACGTTGACAGCGTCTCGGGCAGCGCGACGACCGTCCGCGGCTTCCCGAGTCGGTTCGACGGGTCTCGGCCGACCCGTGGGCCGGGAACACAATCTCGTGAGCCTGGGGGTGGCGATTCGCGGTCCAGAGACGGCAACTCGCCGGTTCGGAGTGGCAACTCGCCGGTTCCGAAGCGGCAACTCGCGGGGCTGGGGTGGCGACTCGCGGGTTCTGGTGGGGGCCGGGGTCAGGGGAGGTGGTCGAAGCCGGTGGTGAGGGCGGTGAGGGCGTGGTCCAGGAGGGTGGTGAGGTCCGTGGTGGCGTCGTCCGTGCTGAGCCACTGTTCGTAGGCGGCCAGGGCGATGCCGAGGGTGGCGTGGGCCAGGGTCTGCGGCCACAGCGACGTCACCGGCGCCCCGAGGCGCTCGGCGGCGAAGTCGGCCACCACCGCCCGCCAGTCCGCGTAGCGCAGGGTGGAGTGCGCCTGCAGCGCGGGCACGCGCAGGATCAGCTCCAGCCGCGCGCGGTGGCGCGGCCGTTCCTCCGGCTCGACCCGGTTGAACTCCACCACCGCCGTCCGGATGGCCTCGGTCAGCGGCTCGTCGGTGGGGCGGGCGCGCAACCGCGCGCGCATCCGTCCCAGGTGGGCGTCGAAGTCGCCCCACACGACGTCGTTCTTCGAGTCGAAGTAGCGGAAGAACGTCCGCCTGCCGATACCCGCCGCACGGGCGATGTCGTCCACGGTGGTCGCGTCGAATCCGTCCCGCCCGAACAACGCGAACGCCACCCGCTCCAGCTCGTCGTGGCTGGTCGACCTCCGTCTGCCCGGGCGCGCGGTCGGCTCCGGATCCGTCTCGGCCATAACCCCTTCCATTTGGCACTCGGTGCCATTACTGTGGCACGCACGGTCGTCATCCCTACTCGGACAAGGAGTAGCCTCCCATGAACGAAGCCGAGACCACGGTCGACACGAGCGCCCCGGCCGCGTCCGACACCGTCGAAGAGGATCTGCTCGTCGAGGACGTCTCCATCGACGGCATGTGCGGTGTCTACTGAGGCCGAGGCCGAGGTCCGCACCGAGCCGTTCGATCCGGCCCGGCCGTACCGGCTCTCCCCGGGTGTCGCACTGCGGCCGGAGCCGTTCGGTGCATTGGTGTACGACTTCGGCACCCGACGTCTGTCCTTTCTGAAGACCCAGCTGCTCGTCGACGTGGTCCGTGAGCTGGAGAACCAGCCGGACGTTCCGGCCACGCTCGACGCGGCGGGGGTCCCCGCCCCCGAACGCACCCGGTATCTCGACGCGCTGGCGGGCCTGGTGTCCGCGGGCACGATCGAAGCACGATGAGAGGTGGCCATGAAGCTGGTCGAACATTTCCAGCACGGCCTGGACGCGCCGATCTGCCTGACGTGGGAGTTGACCTACGCCTGCAATCTGTCCTGTGTGCACTGTCTGTCCGCGTCCGGGCGGCGTGACCCCCGCGAACTGTCCACCGACGAGTGCAAGGCCGTCATCGACGAGCTCCAGCGTCTGCAGGTCTTCTACGTCAACATCGGCGGCGGGGAGCCGACGGTGCGGTCGGACTTCTGGGACCTCGTCGAGTACGCGGTCGACCACCACGTCGGGGTGAAGTTCTCCACCAACGGGGTGAAGCTGACGCCCGAGCGGGCCCGGTGGCTGGCGGCGACCGACTACGTCGACGTGCAGCTCTCCCTGGACGGCGCCACCGCGGAGGTCAACGACCACGTCCGCGGCTCCGGCTCGTTCGACACCGCGCTGTCCGCGATGGGGAACCTGCGGGACGCGGGCTTCACGAACTTCAAGATCAGCGTCGTGATGACCCGGCACAACGTCGACCAGCTCGACGACTTCAAGCGGCTGGCCGACGACCACGGGGCACAGCTGCGGATCACCCGCCTGCGCCCGTCCGGCCGCGGCGCGGACACCTGGGACGAACTGCACCCGACCGCCGACCAGCAGCTCCAGCTCTACAACTGGCTGGTCGAGCACGGCGAGAACGTGCTCACCGGCGACTCGTTCTTCCACCTCAACGCGCTCGGCTCCACGCCACTGCCCGGGCTGAACCTGTGTGGCGCGGGCCGGGTGGTGTGCCTGATCGACCCGGTCGGCGACGTCTACGCCTGCCCGTTCGCCATCCACGAGGAGTTCCTGGCGGGCAACGTGCGCGACGAGGGTGGGTTCACCCGGGTCTGGCGCGAGTCCGACCTGTTCACCCGGCTCCGCGAACCGCAGACCGGCGGGGCCTGCACCTCGTGCTCGGCCTACGACTCGTGCCAGGGCGGGTGCATGGCCGCGAAGTTCTTCACCGGGCTGCCGCTGGACGGGCCCGACCCGGAGTGCGTGAAGGGCAACGGCGAACGCGCGCTCGCGGGGGTGGGCGCCGGTGTGCCGAAGCCGGACAAGGACCACTCGAAGCCCGGCCGCAAGGGGGTGTCGGTGCCGATCGGCTGGGGGCCGCCGGAGGACGCGACGGCGTCCACACCGGACCGGGTACCGGACCGTGCGTGCGACACCAGCCCGCTGGCGGGGTTCCGCCCCTGACCCGACCGGCACGCCGGTCGCCACCCACGACGGCCGTCCCCGAACCCACGGGGACGGCCGTCCCGGGATGTCCCGTGCGGTCACCGACCCGCCGGGCATCCCGACACCGTCCCCCGACCACCGGTCCTCGCCGACCACGACCGGAAGCACCCAGCACCCATGGCAACGACCGGCTCCGGTGACCCGGACCCGACCGGCCCGATCACGCTGGCCGGGCGCACCGCGCCGTCCCGCGTGCTGTTCGGCCCGCACGTGACCAACCTCGCCGACGGGCGCGCCCCGGGCCCCGCGCACACG
>NZ_KI912215.1:42902-43380 GCF_000231035.2 Saccharomonospora iraqiensis subsp. paurometabolica YIM 90007
GCACCGCACGGCCGCGCCGCTGCTGCCGGCGTTCACCGAGGTCGACACGTGACCGGCGGGGATCCCGTGCCGGCGGAGCTGGCCCGGCGGCGCTGGCCGGAGGTCGGTGACCCGGTGCTGGCGGTGCCGGTGGGGGCCACCGAACAGCACGGCCCGCACCTGCCGCTGGACACCGACACCACGATCGCGGTGGAGCTGTGCCGCAGGCTCGCCGCGGGCCACGACGGGGTCGCGGTGACGCCCCCGGTGGCGTTCGGCTCCAGCGGGGAACACGCCGCCTTCCCCGGGACCCTGTCGATCGGGGCCCCGGCACTGGAACTGCTGCTCGTGGAGCTGGTGCGCTCGGCCGACCACTTCCCCGCCGTGGTGCTGGTCAACGCGCACGGCGGCAACCTCGCCCCGCTGACCGCCGCGGCACGCACACTGCGGTCGGAGGGCAGGCGGGTGCTCGCGTGGTCGCCGCGCGGGCGCCCCGACG
>NZ_KI912215.1:43480-45750 GCF_000231035.2 Saccharomonospora iraqiensis subsp. paurometabolica YIM 90007
GCCGGAGGCGCTGGCCGAGCTGGGCGCGGTCGCGGCGGCGCTGGGTGCGTCGGTGGGGGCGACCCGCATCGTCACCGACGCGGGCTGGGCGCCCTACGAACGGCAGATCGGCACCACGGGCGTGGTCGTCGACCCGGACCTCTACGTCGCGTTCGGCGTGTCCGGCGCGGCCCAGCACACCGGTGGTCTGGGGGCGCCGCGGCACGTCGTGTCGGTGAACACCGACGCCAGTTGCCCGATGACGGCCCTGGCCGACCTCGGCATCGTCACCGACGCGCGGGCGCTGCTGACCGAACTGGCCCGTCGACTGGAGGCCGGAGATGCGTGACCGGGCGGGACCGGCGGGCGCGGCGGTGACCGTGCCCGAACCGGCGGAATACGACTTCGACGTGCTCGTGGTCGGGGCGGGCCCCGCGGGGTCGGCGGCGGCCCTCGAGGTGGCCCGCGCCGGGTACACGGTGGCGCTGCTGGAACGGGGGCCGTTCGCCGGGTCGAAGAACGTCTACGGCGGCGTGGTCTACGGGCGGGTGCTCGACGAGCTGATCCCCGACTGGTCCGAGCGGATGCCGGTGCAGCGTTGGGTCACCCGGCGCCAGACGATGGTGCTGGACGGCGAGCGCAGCTTCACCGTGGATTTCCGCAGCCAGAACTGGGGCCGCGAACCGTACAACGGCGCCACCACACACCGCGCCGAGTTCGACCACTGGCTCGCCGGGCGGGCCGAGGCCGAGGGTGCCACGCTGGTCACCTCCACCGTCGTCACCGCGCTGCTGCGCACCGGTGCGGGCCGGGTCGTGGGTGTGCGCACCGACCGGCCGGACGGCGACCTGACCGCACGGGTGGTGATCGCCTGCGACGGGGTGAACTCCTTCCTCGCGAAGCAGGCGGGCCTGCACACCGGCCTGGAGGCCGCGCACACCACGCTCGGGGTGAAGGAGACGCTGGCGCTGCCGCGGGCCACGATCGAGGAACGCTTCGGGGTGCACGGCAGCGACGGGGTCGACATCGAGATCCTCGGCGGGACCGGCGAGATCCCGGGCGGGGCGTTCGTCTACACCAACCGGGAGACGGTGGCCGTCGGGCTCGTCCTCGGGTTGGAGGGGCTGTCCGCGGCGGGTCGTCGTCCGGAGGACCTGCTGACCGAGCTCAAGGAGCACCCGTCCGTGCGGCCGTTGGTGCGGGGCGGCGAGGTGGTCGAGTACTCGGCGCACCTCATCCCCGAGGGTGGCTACCGCAGCATGCCCACGCTCGTCGGCGACGGGATCCTCGTGGCGGGCGACGCGGCCGCGATGTGCCTGGCGGCGGGGATCTGGCTGGAGGGGGTGAACTTCGCCCTCGGCTCCGGGATGTACGCGGGCCGGGCCGCCGCCGAGGCGGTGCGCACGGGTGACTCCCGCAGGCTCGCGGGGTACCGGACGCTGCTGGAGGACTCGTTCGTGCTGGGCGATCACCGCAAGCTGCGGGACGCGCCCGGACTGGTGCTGTCCGACCGGATGCAACGGCGCTACCCCGGCCTGATCTGCGACCTGGCCGAGGGGATGTTCACCGTGGACAATCCGCGCCCGAAGCCCGGCCTGCGCCGGTTGCTGCGCCGCGCGATCCGCCGCCACCGGCTGCGCCGCCGCGACCTCGCCCGCGACACCCTCACCGCCCTCCGCACCTTCGGCTGAACCCACCCCCCACCCGAGGAGGCCGCGATGCTTTGGCAGCCCCGTTGTTGTGCCGTGAAGGGCACTTTCCCTGCGCCACACGCAGCGAGGGGCACATTCACTGCATCACACGCAGGGAAAGTGCCCTTCACGGCAACCCCGGTGACCGGGGACGGGCGGTGAGTGGCATGAGTGGCGGTGGGTTCGCCGAGGTGGGGTTCGACGAGCGGATGGGGCGGGTCGAGTTCCGGGTGGCCGACGAGCCGCACATCGTGGTGGACACCGACGTGTGCCGCACCTGCCCGACGAAGGCGTGCGTGCACGCCTGCCCGGCGGATCTGTTCGTGCCCACCTCCGACGGCGGCATCCTGTTCAACTACGAGCAGTGCTTCGAGTGCGGCACCTGCTACCTCGTCTGCGACGGGGGCACTCCCGAGCGGCCCGCGATCCGGTGGAGCTACCCGGACGGCGGTCAGGGGGTGGTGTTCCGGCATGGCTGAGCCGACCGGGCACACCCCACCGCTGGTCGTGGTGGCCCTGCACCGGGTGGACGCGCACGCCCGCGTCGACCCGCTCACCGGGCGGGTGGACACCGACCCCCGGGCGGCGGCCCCGGGCGCG
>NZ_KI912215.1:45850-46871 GCF_000231035.2 Saccharomonospora iraqiensis subsp. paurometabolica YIM 90007
CGGCGCGTGGTGGTGGTCGGCGGCGGCCCCGCCGGGTTGGAGGCCGCGGCGACGGCCGCGGGTGCCGGGCACGAGGTGATCCTGCTGGAACGCGGACCGGAGACCGGCGGTCAGGTGGCCGTGGCGGCGAGCGTGCCGACCCGCGCCGAGTTCCTCGACGTGGTGCGCAACTCGCTGGCCGAGTGCCGCAGGCTGGGCGTGGACCTGCGCACCGGGGTGGACGCCGACGCGGAGCGCGTGCGCCGACTCCGCCCGGACGCCGTCGTCCTCGCCACCGGCGCACGGCCCGAGCCTCCGCACTGGGCCGACGGCCTGGAGCGGGTCGTGGACGTGCGGGACGTGCTCGAAGGCCGGGCCGCGCCGACGGGTGCGGTGGTCGTGCTCGACGACCTCGGCTTCCACCAGGCGACCTCGGTGGCGGAGCTGCTGGCCGACCGGGGCTGCTCGGTGCGGATCTCCACCTCCGGCATGGTGGTCGGCCAGGACCTCGGCATCACGCTGGACATGGAGAACTTCCGCGTCCGCGCCGCGGACAAGGGCATCACGAGCACCACCGACGAGGTGGTGCTGGGCGCCGACCGCGCCGCGGACCCCGGCGGTGACGGCGACCGCGACGGCGGTGTGGTGCTGCACGTGCTCACGCACACCACCGGGGAGATGACCGACGTGTCCTGCGACTGGGTGGTGTGCGCGACGCACCAGGCCCCCGAGGACGCCCTGTGGCGGGAGCTGTCCGGCACGGAGGAGTTCGAGGTCCACCGGGTGGGCGACTGTGTGACGCCCCGGCGCGCGCACGCCGCCGTGGTGGAGGGACACCGGGTGGGGGTGGCACTGTGACCGCGCGGGAGCCGAGCGGACACACGACCGACGACGCCCCGCCGGGTCCGACCGGCACGGGCACGGCCCGGGGCGGGGCCGCGGTGACCGGGGACGCCGTCGCCGTCGTGGTGGTCCGGGACGGGATCGTGCCCGTCGGGGCGGACGAGGCCGTCGCCGAGGCCGGTGGTACCGCCCTGCTGGT
>NZ_KI912215.1:46971-47854 GCF_000231035.2 Saccharomonospora iraqiensis subsp. paurometabolica YIM 90007
CGCCCGCACGGGGCGCTCGTCGTCGCCGGGCTCGGTCACGCGGGCTCGCAGGGGTCGTCGGCGTGGACGCAGCGCGCGTTGTGGGCCCCGTCCCGGGTGGCCGACGTGGCCTCGCGGGAGATGCCGGCCGAGATGGAACAGCCGGAGATCGACGCGCTGGTCACCGGGTTCGCGGACGCCGCGACCGTGGCGCGCGAGGCCGACCTCGACGGGGTCGAGCTGGCGACGGGCCAGTTCGCGCTGCTGCGCCAGTTCCTGTCCGGGCTGACCAACCACCGCGGTGACGGTTACGGCACCGACCGGACCCGGCTGCTGCACGAGGTGGTCGCCGCCGTCCGCGCCCGGCTCGGCCACGACCGTGTCCTCGGCCTGCGGCTGTCCTGCGACGAACTCGCCCCCTGGGCGGGCATCACCCCGGAGCGGGGCGCCGAGATCGCCGCCGGGATCGCCGCCGAGGTGGACTACCTGGTCGTGGTGCGCGGGTCGGCGATGGGCACCTCGGCCACCCGACCCGACGCGCACACCGGACCGGGTTTCAACACCGACCTGTGCTCCGCCGTCCGGGACGCCGTCGCCGGGGCGACCCCGGTGGTGCTGCAGGGCTCGGTGGTCGATCCGGACACGGCGCGGGCGGCCCTGGCCGACGGGGTGGCCGACCTGGTGGAGATGACCCGCGCCCAGATCGCGGACGCCGACCTGGTGCGCAAGGTCCGGGAGGGCGGGCGCGTCCGGCCCTGCACCCTGGCGAACCAGAAGTGCCGGGTGCGCGACAACCGGAACCCGCTGGTCAGCTGTCTCGGCGACCCGCGCAGCGGGCACGAGACCACCGACCCGGACGTCGAGCGCCCGGCCGCGCCGGGCGGGGACACCGCGCCCGGCGTGT
>NZ_KI912215.1:47954-55286 GCF_000231035.2 Saccharomonospora iraqiensis subsp. paurometabolica YIM 90007
TGCTGCTGCGGCTGCGGCCCGCCGACGTCCGGCTCGCGCGGGCGGAGCCGGGCAACACGGCCCCGGTCGACCGGCTGTGGGACACGCTGGTGCGGGACGGTGTTCGCGCGGTGAGCGCGAACGGGGTCCTCGGCGACCCCACCGGCGCCGACGCCGAGGAGGGCGAACGGCAGTTGCGCGCCTGGGCCGACGACCTCCGCGCCGCGGTGCGGTCCCGGTTCGGCGGCTGACCACCGCACCGGGACGGCGGCACCCGCCTCCCACCGCGCTCAGTCGGTGCGGGCGGCCTCCTCGAACGCGCCCCGCGGCTGTTCCCGGGAGCCGAAGTTGACGACGTCGTGCCCGAACGGCATCCCGACGAGCCAGTCGCCCAGCACCCGCACGGTGCGGTTCCACGTCGGGATCTGGGTGGCGTAGTAGGCCCGGCGCAGCGTCCAGGCCAGCGAGCCGTTCACCTTGCGGCCCAGCACCTCGCCCACCGCCTTGTTCTTGCCCAGCGTGACGAACTCGCCGCGGCTGTTGTACCGGAACGGTTTCACCGAGCGCCCGCGCACCGTGTACAGCAGGTTGTCGCCGAGCTGCTGGGCCTGCCGTACCGCGTGCTGGGCGGTCGGCGGGCAGGTGCCGCCCTTCTCCGGGTCCGGGACGGCCGCACAGTCCCCGGCCGACCAGATGTTCGGGTGCCCGTTGACCCGCATGGTGTCGTCGACCACGAGCCTGCCCCGGTCGTCGACGGGCAGACCGAGCTGCCCCACGATCGTGTGCGGCCGGGTGCCCGCCACCCAGACCAGGGTGTCGGCCTCGAACTTGGTGCCGTCGGACAGCGCCAGCACCCCGTCCTCGGCGGACTCCAGCAGGGTGTTCAGCCGGATGTCGATGCCGCGCGCGGTCAGCTCGGTGGTCGCCAGCTCGGCCAGGTCGGGGGTGACCGTGCCGAGGATCCGGTCGACGGCCTCCACCAGGACCCAGCGCATCTCGGTGCGGTCGATCTCCGGAAAGCCCTCCAGCACGTCAACCGCCATGTCCTGCAACTCGGCGACGGCCTCGACGCCGGTGTAGCCGCCGCCGACGAACACGAACGTCAGGGCACGGCGGCGCAGCTCGGGATCGTCACTGGCCGCCGCGATCTCCAGCTGGCCCAGCACCCGGTCGCGCATGTGCGCGGCCTCGGCCAGCGAGTTGAAGCCGATGCCGTGCTCGGCCAGACCGGGGATGGGCAGCAGTTTCGAGGTGGCGCCGAGCCCCAGCACGAGCTCGTCGTACTCCAGCGTCAACGGGGGCCCGGCCGTGGGCTCCACGGTGGCGGTGCGGCGGTCGGTGTCGATACCGGTGAGCGTGCCCGCGATGAACCGGGTCCCCCGCAGCACCGCCCGCAGCGGCACCACGGCGTGGCGCGGTTCGAGCGTTCCGGAGGCCACCTCCGGCAGCAACGGCCGGTAGACCATGAAGTTCTCCGGGTTGACCACCGTCACCTCGGCCTCACCGGGCCGCAGACACTGCTGCAGCCGCAGCGCCGTGTAGAGGCCGACATAGCCGCCTCCGACGATCACAATCCGTTTCGGCACACGGACCTCCTAGCCACCGTTGACGAGGTAGACGATCAGATAGGCGAGGAAGAAGCCCGCGACCAGCACGACCGCCAGCACGATCGTCACCACCCACGCCACCGACATCGCCTTCGACTGCCGTGGTTCGCGGTGCGTGGTCGCGGACGTCTGCGCGGAATCCGGTGGTGTCTCCCCAGGGGGAACACCACCGCCCTCCTCGAGACCCGGCGTGTCCCGCGGGTCGGGGTCCGGACCTTGCGCGGTCATGGCTCCTCCCGTACACCGCGGTCACTACCGGATCCCGCGTCGCATACCCGGAACGAGCGACGGTCAACCCGGTGTTTCACCCGTGTGGCGCACGGGTAGGCAGTCACGACGGACGTGTGCGACCCGGTGAGAGGAGCCGCGCGGATGCACCGCGACAGCGACACCCACAGCCCCCGCGAGGACGACGAGCTCAAGGCCGAGATGCAGGGCATGCTCAAGGGCAACCGCCCGAGCCGGGCCGAGGAGTGGCGCGACCCGGAGCCGCCCGCCGACGACGACCCCGCCGTCGCCGGCTTCGGCGAGGAGATGGAGGAGGGCCGGGAAGGCCGGTGAGCCGCCCGGACCGACAGGCCGGGCGGTACGACACCGGTGGACGGCACGGGAACCACCGAGGGCCGACGGTGCGGGACGGATCCCCGAGGCGGATCCGCCCCGACCGTCGGCCCTCGCCGTGTGCGCGGTCCCCGGGGTGCTCACTCCCGCCCGCGCACGATGGTCGGTTCCAACTCGTCGTCCTCGTCGAACACGGCGACCCGTCCGACACCGGATGCGGTGCCCAGGGTGGTGCCGGCCTCTCCGGACTCGGCGTGGTCCAGCGTCGCCGGGTCGGGGTCGTACTGCATCGGGATCTCCTTTCGACGGCCGGATGATCTTGATATACCCGGCGGGGGAGACGAAAAACACACCGAATCCCCCTCTCGATGGGTTGAAAATCGGTCAAGTCACCGACGTCGCCGTGCGCTTCGCGGGAAACGGGTGAAACTCCGTCCGTCGCCTGGCACCACGTCCCGTCCCGCCCGATCATTGACGGCATGGTGCTTCACGACCGGGCGCTCGAGATCCCCGCTCCGACCGACGACGGGCACCGGGCCCGGCTGGCGGCGCTGCGCGCGCGACTGGCCACCGTGGGAACGGACTCGCCGGTACGACTGGGGAAACGGACCTCGAACCTGTTCCGTCCCCGTGCCCGCGCCGCGGGGCCCCGGCTCGACGTCTCCGGCTTCACGCACGTGCTGCACGTGGACCCGGTCTCCCGCACCGCGGACGTCGAGGGGATGGTCACCTACGAGGACCTGGTGGACGCGACCCTCCCGCACGGGCTGATGCCGCTGGTCGTGCCGCAGCTGAAGACCATCACGGTGGGCGGGGCGGTCACCGGGCTCGGGATCGAGTCGTCCTCGTTCCGGGCCGGCATGCCGCACGAGTCGGTCCTGGAGATGGAGATCCTCACCGGGGACGGGCGGATCGTCCTCGCCCGGCCGGACAACGAGCACCGCGACCTGTTCTTCGGCTTCCCCAACTCCTACGGAACCCTCGGCTACGCGCTCCGGCTGACGATCGAGCTCCAACCCGTCAAGCCGTACGTGCGCCTGCGGCACGTCCGGCACAGCGACCCGCGCACGTACTTCGCCGAACTGGACCGCGTCTGCCGCGACGGGGCCGCCGACTTCGTGGACGGCACAATCTTCTCCCCGCACGAGATGTATCTGACGCTGGGCACGTTCACCGACGAGGCCCCGGAGACCAGCGACTACACCTGGCTGGACATCTACTACACCTCGATCCGCAGGCGGGACATCGACTACCTGCACACCCGCGACTACCTCTGGCGCTGGGACACCGACTGGTTCTGGTGCTCCGGGGCCCTCGGGGTGCAGCACCGGCCCGTGCGGCTGCTGGTCGGCCCGCGCAGGCTGCGCTCGGACGTGTACCACCGGATCGTGTCGTTCGAGCGGCGGCACCGTGTGCTGGACCGTGCGCGCGGACTGTTGCGCAGACCCCCGCGCGAGATGGTGGTGCAGGACGTGGAGGTCCCCGTGCGGTCCGCCGCCGAGTTCCTCGACTTCTTCCACCGGGAGATCCCGATCAGCCCGGTGTGGGTGTGCCCCGTCCGGCAGCGCCACCCCGACCGGCAGTGGCCGCTGTATCAGCTGGACCCGGACACGTTGTACGTCAACTTCGGGTTCTGGGCGAGCGTGCCCGCCGGCGGGGACCGGCCGCCGGGCACGCACAACCGGAGGATCGAGGACACGGTGACCGCACTGGGCGGGCGCAAGTCGCTGTACTCGGAGAGTTTCTACGACGAGCGGACCTTCTGGCACCTCTACAACGGCACGGCCTACGCGGACCTGAAGGACCGCTACGACCCGCGGCGACGGCTGCTGGATCTGTACGACAAGTGCGTCAGGGCGAGATGACGCGCCCGGTGGGACGGGCGCGCGGAGGGGAAGGTGAGCCACGGTGGGCGAATTCGGACCCGGCACCACGACGGCACAGGGGGCCCGGAACCGCACGCACGGCACGGACACGGCCACGGATGCGGCCACGTCCGCACCGGACGGGCACCGGACCGCGGGCCCGCGCGGTCGTGGTCGGCGACCGCGCGGCGGTGACCCGCTCGCGCCCGTACTCGCGCGCGTGTTCGGCGACGGGGAGCGGGTCGCGGTCCGGGCCTTCGACGGCACGGTCCTCGGGGATCCCGAAGGGTCGCCCCGCATCGAGGTGCGGTCCCCGCTGGCGCTGAGCTACCTGCTGTCCGCGCCCGGCGAGCTCGGGCTGGCCCGCGCCTACGTCACCGGGCACCTCGACGTCGTCGGCGACCTGCGCGACGTGCTGGCCGAGGTCCTCGACCTGGTGGACGGTCTGGACACCGGCGCCAAGCTCGCGGTGCTGACCGAGCTCGGCCCGCGCTATCTGCGGCCGGTCGCGGTGCCGCCGGAGGAGGCACCCGGCCGGATCCGGCGGGGGCTGCGCGGCCTGCGGCACTCCCGGAGCCGGGACAGCACCGCGATCTCGCGGCACTACGACGTGTCGAACCGGTTCTACGAACTGGTGCTCGGCCCGTCGATGGCCTACACCTGCGCCTGCTTCCCCTCCGGGGAGGCGAGCCTGGAGCAGGCCCAGTTCCACAAGTTCGACCTGGCGTGCCGCAAACTCGGCCTGCGGCCGGGGATGCGGCTGCTCGACGTCGGCTGCGGCTGGGGCGGCATGGTCGCGCACGCCGCCGAGCACTACGGCGTCGAGGCGCTGGGCGTGACATTGTCCCGCGAACAGGCCGACTGGGGCCGCGAACACCTCCGCGCGCGGGGCCTGGACGGGCGCGCCCGGGTGGTGCACGGCGACTACCGCGACGTGGCCGAGGCCGGCTTCGACGCCGTGGCCTCCATCGGGCTCACCGAGCACATCGGCGCCCGCAACCTGCCCGCGTACTTCCGGTTCCTCGCCGCCCGGCTGCGCGCGGGCGGGCGGCTGCTCAACCACTGCATCACCCGCCCCACCACCCGGGACCCGCACCGCACCGGCCCGTTCATCGACCGCTACGTCTTCCCCGACGGGGAGCTGGAGGGGGTCGGCACGCTCGTCTCGGCGATGCAGGACCACGGCTTCGAGGTGCGGCACGAGGAGAACCTGCGGGAGCACTACGCGCGCACCCTCGCGGCGTGGTGCGCGAACCTGGCCGAGCACTGGACGGAGGCGGTGGCCGAGGCCGGTGTCCGCCGCGCGCGGGTGTGGGCGCTGTACATGGCCGCCTCCCGACTGTCCTTCGAGCGCCGCGGCATCGAGCTGCACCAGGTGCTCGGGGTGAAGACGGATGCCTCCGGCTCCTCGGGGATGCCCCTGCGCCCGGACTGGGGCGTGTGAGGCGCGCGCCGACCGCAACCGACCGCACCGCACACCCCCGTGTCCCGGGGCACCGGTCAGGGCAGGCGGCCCTCGATGCCGTTCCGGATCAGCTCCACCGCGTCGTCGACGTGCGCGCGGCCGGTGCGGTGGCTGAGCACGCACATCCGCAGGGTGTTGCGCCCGTCCAGCCGGGTGCTGGAGAGGAAGATCCGGCCGGTGGCGTTGAGCCGGGCCAGCAGCGCCCGGTTCGCCTCGTCCCGGGCCTGCCCGGTGGCCCCTCCGCCCGGCGCGCGGAAGTTCAGCACGGTCAGGTCCGGACGCAGCGGCACGTCCGCGAACTCCCGCAGCCGCCGGTCGGCGTGGGCGGCCAGGTCGAGCTTGTCGTCCAGGGCCGCGCGGAACGCGGCGACGCCGTGCAGGTGCAGCGGCAGCCACAGGCGCAGGCCCCGGAAATCGCGGGTCAGTTCCACCCCGAGGTCGGCGAAGTCCGGCGCGGTGCCGTCGTCGTCGACGTCCTGGAGGTAGTCCGCCGTCGCGGCGTGCGCGGCGCGCAGCGCCTCGGTGTCGCGCACCAGCAGCGCGCCGGTGCCGTACTGCAGGAACAGGCTCTTGTGCGGGTCGAGGGTGAGGGAGTCCGCCCGCTCGATGCCGCGCAGGATGTGGCGGCCGCGGTCGGTGAGCACGAAGCCGCCGCCGTAGGCGGCGTCCACGTGGAACCACAGCTGTTCGTCGGCGGCGAGCCGGGCCAGCTCGGGCAGCGGGTCGACGGTCCCGGTGCTGGTCGCGCCCGCCGTGCCCACCAGCAGGAACGGCCGGTTCCCCGCCGCCCGGTCGGCCGCCACGGCCTCCCGCGCGGCCTCCGGGTCCATGCGGTGTTCGGCGGTGGTGGGCACGGTGCGGATCTGCCCGGGGTTCAGCCCGGCGATCCGGGCGGCCTTGGCCACGCAGTGGTGGGTGTGCGTGGTGACGTACAGGGTGAGCTTCTCGAGCGGGGCGCCCGCGCGCACGGCCCGCTCCCGGGCGGCGACCAGGGCCGACAGCGTCGCCGTGGAGGCGCCGCTGGTGAGCAGGCCGCCCGAGCCCGCGGGCAGGCCGAACTCGTCGCACAGCCAGCGCAGGACGCTGCGCTCCAGGGCCACCAGGCCGGGGGCCATCGCGCTGACACCGGTGAACCGGTTGACCGTCTGCGCGAGCAGTTCGGCCACGGCCGAGGAGAACAGGCCCCCGGAGGGGAAGTAGGCGAAGTAGTGGCCGCTCGCGGTCTCCACGGCGCGTGCGGCCGCGTCCGAGACGGTGGCCAGCAGCGCGTCGAACTCACCCGGCTGTTCACCGGGTGGGGCGTGCAGCCCGGAGGGCACCACGTCCGGCCCGGACACGGGGGCGTGGGGCAGGGAGTCGAGGAAGTCGGACACGAACGAGCTCGCCGCCGCCATGGTCTTGGCGACGTCGTCCCGGTCGGGGTCGAGGTCGGATCGCAACACGGCCGTGAGGCTAGGCCGGGCGGCGGAGGCGGTCTTGTACGTTGTTGCGCCCGTCCCCGCCCCGTGTCCGGCACAGCTTGGCCACCCTCACGGACCGGCGCGCCCCCGGGCGTAGGCACCGGGTGGGACGCCGACGACGCGGCGGAAGTGCCGGGACAGGTGCGCCTGGTCGGTGAACCCGACCGCCGCGGCGACCTCGGCGGGGCGGTGTCCGGCGTCCAGCAGCCGCTTGGCCGTGCGGACGCGCTCCTGGGTGAGGTAGGTGTGCGGCGGCAGCCCGAACCGCGCGCGGAAGCCGCGCAGCAGGGCGTAGCGGCTCAGCCCGGTCTCGCGGGCGAGCTCGGTCAGGCTCGGCGGGTCGGCCAGGCTGCCGACCAGCATCTCCCGCACGAGTTCGGCGCGGCGCCGGTCCG
>NZ_KI912215.1:55386-57552 GCF_000231035.2 Saccharomonospora iraqiensis subsp. paurometabolica YIM 90007
ACCTGCTCGACTCCGCCGACGGCCCCGACGGGGCAGGCGGGGCCGGCTCGGCCGGCGGGGCCGCCCACCGCACGGGGCACCCCGCGCTGTGGCACGACAAGGACGTCTACACCCCCACCCGCATCGTGGACACCGAGATCGTCGCCGCGCTGTACCTCGCGCACACCGACCGGCGGACCGCACGCCTGCTCGCCGACACCACCCGGGTGGGCACGGGGGCCACGTGAACCGCACCGAACTGCACATGGCGCTGCGGACGCTGCCGTTCCTCGACGCCCGCCGCGAGCTCGGCGACCGGGCCGTCGAGCTGTCCGCCGACCCGCCGAAGCTGCTCGTGTGGCATCCGGAGGCGATCGACTGGCTCTTCCGGCACGACCGGGAGCTCAGCCACCCCGGCAGCCGGAGCCTGCGGCCGCTGTTCGGCGACGACTCGCTGCTGTGGGCCGACGGTCCGCGGCACGAGGCGTACCGGGAGGTGCTCGGTCCACCGCTGCGCGGCAGACGGCTGACCGGCTACCACGGGCTCATCGCCGGGGCCGTGCACGAGGCGGTGGACGCGCTGCGCCCGGGGACGGTGGTCTCGCTCGCCGACTGGACCCGGCGACTGACCCTGCGGATCGTGGGGCGTCTCGTGCTGGGCCGCGTGGACGACGCGGTCCTGGACTCCTTCTCCGTGTGGATCGACCGGGCCCTCGGTTCCCGGAGCCGCACCCTGGCGCACCGGTTCCTGCGCGGCGGCCTGCCCCGGTCCGGTCCGGACCTGGACGCGGCCCTCGTCCGGTGCGCCCGGGACGGAGCCGATCCGGATTCCCGGGGAACGGGCCGGGACACGGGGTGCCCGGCCACCCTCGCCTCGCTGATGCTGGATGCGGACGGCCCGCTGGCCGACCTCGGCGACGGCGAGCTGCGCGACCAGATCGTGTCGTTGCTGTTCGCGGGTCACGAGACCACCGCCTCGGCCGCGGCGTGGACGCTGTACCGGCTCGACCACGACGCCGCGCTGCGCCGCGACGTCACCGACGAACTCGCGGACGTGCCGGACGACGTCCCCGCATCCGCGCGGACTCCCCTGCTCGACGCGGTGATCCAGGAGGCCCTGCGGCTGGCCCCGCCCGTGACGGTGGCGGAGAACCGCACGCTGCCGCACGACACCGATCTGCTGGGCCGCACCCTGCCCGCGGGCACCACGCTCACCACGAGCATCTACCTCGCGCACCGGCAGCCGGACGCCTTCCCGGACCCGCTGCGGTTCGACCCGTCCCGGTTCCTGGGACGGCGCCCCGCACCCCGGCACTACCTCCCCTTCGGCGGCGGGACCCGCCGGTGCCTGGGTGCACAGCTGGGACAGCTGGAGATCCGGATGATCGCCGCCGCGCTGCTGCGCCGCCGGGACTGGCACTGCGTCAACCCCCGTGCGGGGGTGCTGCGGCTGCGCGGGCACGCGATGGCGCCGTCGGCCCGCCTGCGGATGAAGGTCACGGGACGGCGGGAATGACCCGGCACGCGCCGGTCACCGGCACCCCGGCGCGGCCGTCGGTGCGGGACCTGATCACCGTGCACCGGCTGGAGTTCCCGTTCGGGGTCAACACCGCCTGCCAGGCGGTGTGGGGCGCCTGCTTCGCCGTGGCCGGTCCGGGGGGACTGCTCACCCCCGCCGTGGTGGCGGCGGTCGTGGCCACGCTCGCGGTGCTGCTCGGCGGGCTGGTCCTGAACACCGCGGTCGACCTGGACAGCGACCGGCGGCACGCCGAACGCGGCGGGCTCGCCGGGGCGGCACGACGACTGGGCAGGACGGCGGGCCTGCGGCTGGCCGCTGCGGAGTTCACCGTGGGACTGGTGCTCGCCTCCGCCGTGTCGGTGTGGACCGGCCGGTGGCTGGTGGCCGGGGCGGTGGCCGCGGCGGTGGTGACGCAGGTGCTCTACAACGTCGACCCGGTGCGGCTCAAGGCGCGGGGCCAGGCGGGGCCGGTCGCGTTCTCCTCCGGGGTGATCGCGCTGCCGTTCCTGGCCACGTACGCGGCTGTCGACGGGGTCCCGCCGGTGGAGTTGTGGCCGGTGTTCGGCGGGCTGACCGTGCTGGCCGTCGGCCGGGTGGTGTGGTGGTCGGTCCCGGACGTGGGCGCGGACGCGGCCGCGGGGCTGCGCACCACCGGGGTGCGCCGCGGT
>NZ_KI912216.1:0-1587 GCF_000231035.2 Saccharomonospora iraqiensis subsp. paurometabolica YIM 90007
GGGCGGCGGTCGGGGCCCGCGGTCCGGGCGGTCGGGCCCGGCGTGGTGGAAGCGCCGGGCCCCGGTGCTGGTGGCGACCAGCGCCGTCGCGTTCGTGATCGGGATTCTCGCCGTCACCGGGTACGAGGAGGCGACCGGGCGTGCGCTGTCCGGTGACGACGGCACGAGTGTCGGTGGCCTGTTCCGGGACCGGGGACCGGAGCCCGCCCCCGGATCGCCCGGAACCGACCACGACGGGCCGGACACCGGCGTCGACGACGGTTCCGACGGTTCCGACGGTTCGGACGGCCCGGACAGCGCCCCGGAGGGCGACCGGGACGGTCCCGACATGCCCGCACCGACCGCCACCCCGGATTCCGGGACCGGCGATCCGGGCGGATCCTCGGACGGCACCGGCACGCCCACGGAGAGCGACACCCCGGCGCCGACCTCGGGGCCGTCCGCCACGGCGGAACCGGAACCGACCGGAGGCGGGGACCAGCCCGGTGCGGACGGGTCCGTTCAGGAAGCCGACGACCCGGCCGGGGGGTGACCGTCCGGCCGCCCGTCGTCGGAGCCTTCGGCCAGGCCCGTGCGCAGCGCCCGGGCGGCCGCGGCCGGGTCGTCGGCCCCGGTCACGGCACGGACCACGACGGCCCGCCGGGCACCCGCCCGGACCACCTCCGGCAGCCGCGCCAGGTCGATCCCGCCGATCGCGAACCACGGGCGGGTGGTCTCCACCGAGTTCGCCACGGTGCGCACCAGGTCGAGACCGGGTGCGGTGCGGCCCGGCTTGGTCGGGGTCGGCCAGCACGGGCCCACACAGAAGTAGTCCACCCCTCCTTCGGCCGCCGCCGCGCGGGCCTGCTCGGGGGAGTGGGTGGACCGCCCGATGACCGGCGCGTCCCCCAGGATCCGCCGGGCCACCGGGACCGGGAGGTCGTCCTGGCCCAGGTGCAGGACGTCGGCCCCGACGGCGAGCGCGAGGTCGGCGCGGTCGTTGACCGACAGCAACGCGCCGTGCCGCGCGCACACCTCGGCCAGTGTCTCCAGCGCGCGGATCTCCTGGGCCGCCTCCAGCGGTACGCCGTCGGTCTTGTGCCGGAGCTGGATGATGTCGACACCGCCGGACAGTGCGGCGTCGGCGAACTCCGCGAGGTCGCCGGAGTCGGGGCGGGCGTCGGTACACAGGTAGAGGCGGGCGTCGGCGAGGCGACGCCGGATCCGGTCACCGTCGAGGGCGGGCATGGTGGTCACCGTAATACCTCGCGCGGGGTAGGCTGGGGGCGTCCGCACGGGAGCCCGCGCACACGGGCTGAGAGGGAGCCGACGCTCCGACCGTGGAACCTGATCCGGGTCATACCGGCGCAGGGAGCGTGATCGTCGATGACCGGCACGAGTGCCCCGACCGGGGGCGCTAACCCGACCGGGTGCGGTGCCCCGCCGCGCGAGGTCGCCGTCGTCGGGGCGGGCGTGATCGGGCTCGCCGTCGCCTGGCGGGTCGCCGAGGCGGGCCACCGGGTCACCGTGTTCGACCCGCACCCGGCCCGCGGTGCGTCCTGGGTGGCGGGCGGCATGCTCGCCCCCGTCGCCGAGGCCTGGCCGGGC
>NZ_KI912216.1:1687-1874 GCF_000231035.2 Saccharomonospora iraqiensis subsp. paurometabolica YIM 90007
CGGCGAGGAGTCGCTGGCGCGGTGGCCCCGCTTCGCCGACGATCTGCGCCGGGCCGGCGGCGACCCGGGACTGTCGACGGAGGGCACGCTCGTCGTCGCGTTCGACCACGCCGACGCCGAGGCGCTCGAGGTGTTCGCCACCTACCTGCACGGACTGGGCAGGCAGGCCACGATGCTCACCGGGCGT
>NZ_KI912216.1:1974-6362 GCF_000231035.2 Saccharomonospora iraqiensis subsp. paurometabolica YIM 90007
CTCGCGCCGCAGCGCGACCAGGTCCGCGGCGACGAACCCCGGGGTCCGCTCGGCGACCCGGCCGAGGTCGGCGCCGTGCTCCACCGGGGTGTCCCGCAGCAGGATGCGCAGCAGTTCCGTGCGGGTCCGGGCGTCGGGCAGCCCCAACCGCAGCTCCCGGTCGAGCAGGTCCGTCGACCGGAGCCGGGGATCGACCGACTCGGGGTGTGCGGTGGTCGCCACGACCGCCACCCCTGATCGGCCGAGTGCGTCGCGTATCCGGTCGACCAGCACGGTCGCCACCGGGGGCGGTGTGGTCGCCGGGAGTAGTGCGTCGACGTCGGTCACCAGCAGGACGGCGGGTGTGCCGGCACCGGAGGCCGTCTCGCCCGGGGCCGCCGCTCTTTCGACGGCGGCCGTGCCTCCCGTGGCCGCCGCTCTTTCGACGGCGGCCGTGAACCGGGACGCCGCCGCGTCCGGTTCCAGCGCCGCCAACCCCGGGGCCTCCACCTCGACGACGGGCACCCGTCGGGCGTGGGCGACCGAGCGGACGAGCGTGGCCTTGCCGACCCCTTCCGGGCCGGACACGAGCACGCCGAGGCGACGGGAGGTGCCCAGCGTCGCGAGGAGATCGGGACGGTCGAAGGCCAACTCGAACCACTCGCCCAGTCTGCGGGCGGCCGACTCCGCGCCCGCGAGGTCGGCGAGCGGGACCGCGTTCCCCGCGTCCTCCGCGTGTTCCGCCTCCCCCGGATCCGCCGACCCCGCCGGGCTCCCGGCCGCTCCCGTCGGTGCGGTGGTCGTCGCCGCGGTGGTCGCGGTGTCGCCGGGCCGGGTCGCGGGGCCGTCCGGCGCCGGGGTGTGCGGTTCGCGCCAGGTCACCACGGTCGCACGGCCGACGGCCACCGCCCCGTCCGGCTCGGTCGCGGTGACGGTGAGCAGTTCGCTGGTCCAGGTGGCGCCCACGGCCCGGGACAGGGTCCCCCGCACGGCGGGGACGTCCGAACCCGGTGGCGGAGCCAGATCCTGCGGCAGCAGCGACACGGCGTCACCGACGGTCAGCACCTTCCCGATCAGGGCCAGTCGCAGGGTGTGTTCCGGCACCGACAGGCGTGCCAGCCGGGAACCGGAGACGGTCACCCGGCGTGCCGCCCGTACCTCGCAGGGTCGGACGAGAACGTCGGCTCCCTCCGCCACACCGACGTTGCCCATCGTCACGTCGTCGGCGAGCAGGACCCCGGGCGCCGCTCCGGCCGGTGCGGGGGCGGCGAGTGCGACGCTGACCCGGGCCCCGGTCAGCCGCACGGCATCCCAGGCACGCAGCCCCAGCGCGTCCAGCACCTCGCGGTGCAGCCGCACCACACCGCGGCGGGTGTCCAACGCCGACGCGGTGTGCCGGACGGTCAGGGTCAGCTGTGGCGCGCTCACCTCCCCAGGCTAGCCGGGGTGCTGGTCAGTCGTTGCTGAATTCCCGCTCGCGGTTCTGCCGCAGTCCGATGCGACGCCAGTTCCGGCGCCGTGTGGTGCGCGTGCCGCCGCGTGCCGGGGGCGCGGCACCCTCGGGTGGGTACACCCTCGGCACGTGCCCGGTGGGGCGCGGCCTGCGCACCGCGCGGCGGGCCACCCCGGCCACCCTGCGGAACTGCGGCCTGCGGAGCCCGAGTTTGCGCTGGGTGCGCCCCCGACGAATCGCCCGGCGTTCCCGCGACGGCACCTCCCACGCCTCGGGATGGCGGGCCAGCCACCGGTACCGGTACACCGAGTACGGCAGGTGCACCAGGTACAGCAGCAGCACGCTGGTGAGGACCAGCAGCGGGTACTGGATCGTGGCGGCGGCGGCCAGGCCGACGAACACCAGCAGCGGCGCCACCGCCTTGGCGGGAACCCGCAGCTTCTTCAGGGACAACGTGGGCACGCGGCTGATCAACAGCAGCGCGACGGCGACGGTCCACAGCCACACGGTCGCCTCCGCCGACCACCAGCCCGGACCGAACGCCAGGGTGGCGATGACCGGCAGCAGCGCGAGCAGACCACCGGCCGGCGCGGGAACCCCGACGAAGAACTCGTTGGCGTACGGCGGCTGTTCCGTGTCGTCGAGCAGGGTGTTGAACCGGGCGAGGCGCAGCACCATGCACACCGCGAAGATGAGCGCGGCGACCCAGCCGAGGCGACTGGGCTCGCCGGACCAGACGTAGAGGACCAGCGCGGGGGCGACCCCGAACGAGATCGCGTCGGACAGCGAGTCGAGCTCGGCGCCCATCCGCGAGGAGGCGTCGAGCAACCGGGCGATCCGGCCGTCGAGACTGTCGAGCACGGCGGCGATCCCGATCGCGCCGATCGCGAGCCGGTGATCGCCGAACAGGGCGAACTGCACGGCCGAGAGTCCCGCGCACAGGGCGAGCACGGTGACCGCGTTCGGCAGCAACCGGACTCCGGGGGTGGTCCGGGCCATGGATTCAGTCCTTCGTCGCTGGGAGCTCGGCGAGCGGGGTCTCGCCGCCGATGGTGCGTTGTCCCTCGCGCACCAGCAGTCGGCTGCCGGGCGGCAGGTAGGTGTCCACGCGCGAGCCGAAGCGGATCAGCCCGTAGGTCGAACCCGCGTCCAGCCGCTCGCCCGGGGACACGTCGCAGAGGATACGACGGGCCACAAGCCCGGCGATCTGCACCACGACGAGGTCGTGTCCGTCGTCGGTGCGCAGCAGCAGGGCGTTGCGCTCGTTGTCCTCGCTCGCCTTGTCCAGATCGGCGGAGAGGAATGTGCCCGGCCGGTAGGCGACCTGCTCGACGGTCCCGGTCGCGGGCGCGCGCTGAACGTGCACGTCGAGCACGGACAGGAACACGCTCACCCGGGTGCGCGGCCCGTCGGGCAGGCCGAGTTCGGGAGGCGGCGACGCCTGCTCGATCAGCGAGACCAGGCCGTCGGCGGCGGAGAGCACCAGGTCGGTGCGGGCGGGCGGCACCCGGCGTGGTTCGCGGAAGAACGCCGCGGTGGCCAAGGCGCCGAGGCCCGCGGCCGTGCCCAGCCGTGGCGAGAGTCGCCGGAGCAGCAGTGCGGCCGCGGCGGCACCGGCGACGAACGGGCGCCCCGCGGGGTGCATCGGGGGGACGGAATCTCGGATCAGGCGCGCGGCGTGGCCGAGCGGGTTGGCGCTCATGGCGGGGGATTTTCCCGCATGGACGGGCCGGGCGGCGTCCGCCCCCCGACGTCGTACGCCACCCGGCCGCGGAAGGCCGATGGTAGACGCGCACCCCGAGGTAGGTAACCACATGTGCAAGAAACGTTACCAGGAGTCGTCGTCGGGGTTGCCGTGAAGGACCCCTTCCCTGCGTCGGGTGCCGCGAAGGCCTCCTTCCCTGCGTCGGGCGCAGGGAAGGACCCCTTCACGGCACACCCCGGGACGGGCTGCTCAGAGGAGGAGGACGTCGACCTCCGAGTCGGCGGGGGCCGCGGTGGTGTCCTCCGGGAGCACGATCAGGCAGTTGGCCTCGGTGAACGCCGCCAGCAGGTGCGAGCCCGGCCCGCCGCGCGGGCCGACGACCCCGGTGACGTGCCCCCGGCCCGGGGAACCGGGGGTGTGGTGGCCGCGGCGGAACTGCCGCTTGCCCGCGGGGGAGGTCAGGTCCTCGGTCAGCCGTGCCCGTACCCGGCGCCGGTCGACGTCGGTGTGCCCGAGCGCCGACAACAACGCGGGCCGGACGAACGCCTCGAACGACACCAGCACGCTCACCGGGTTCCCGGGCAGCGTCACCACCGGCACCCCGTCCCAGTGTCCGCAGCCCTGGGGACCGCCCGGTTGCATCGCGACCTTCGTGAACCGGACGCCGATGCCGGTCAGGGCGTCCTTGACCACCTCGTAGGCACCGGCGCTCACCCCGCCGGACGTGATCACCAGGTCCGTCCCCGGCAGGCGGGACTCCACGGCCGCGCGGAAGGTGTCGACGTCGTCGGCCACGCTGCGCAGCGTCTCCACCCGGCAGCCGAGGGCGGTCAGGGCCGCGGCCAGCATGATGCTGTTCGACTCGTAGATCTGCCCGTGCCGCAGCGGCTCCGGCGGGAGCACCAGCTCGGTACCGGTGGACACGACCAGCACCCTCGGCGGCTCGTACACGGCGAGCCGGTCCAGTCCGATCGCGGAGGCGAGGCCCAGGTGTGCGGGGCCGAGCACGGTGCCCGCGGCCAGGGCGGTGGCGCCGGCGGCCACGTCCTCACCCGACCGGCGGATGTGCGCCCCGGGGTCGACGGTGGCGAACACGCGCACCCGTCCGGTGCCCGCGTCGGTCCGTTCGACGACGACCACGCTGTCCGCGCCCGGCGGCACCGGGGCACCGGTCATGATCCGGTGTGCGGTCCCCGGTTCCAGCGGTGGCACGTCGGTGCGGCCCGCGGGGATGTCGGCGGCGACGGGCAG
>NZ_KI912216.1:6462-7806 GCF_000231035.2 Saccharomonospora iraqiensis subsp. paurometabolica YIM 90007
GCCTTGCGCAACAGCCAGGACAGCGCGCCCGTGACCGGCCCGAGGAGCTTCGAGGCGCGCGCGCCGGGATGGTCGAGGTCGGGGCAGCAGCGCGAATCCCGCCGTGGTGGCGGCGAACACCACCGCCTGCGCGAGCGTGGTGATCCCCACCGCGGGCGCGACGGCGAGCCCGGCGCACCACCCGGTCGCCGCATGGGTGCGACCCATCATGACGTCAGCTGGCCCCTTCCGGCGTCGGCATCGAACGAACAGGCGTCGACGGTCGTCGACGAGCGCTGCCAGTCTCCCGGACACCACCCCGGCGATGATCATGGCCCCCGCCCTTCTGCCGGCACCCGCATACTCACGCGCCCGCTCCCACCCCCGGGGTGTGCCGTGAAGGACCCCTTCGCTGCGGTGAGTGCCGTGAAGGGCCCCCTCGCTGCATGTGACGCAGGGAAGGACCCCTTCACGGCACACCCCGGGACGGGCTGCTCAGAGGAGGAGGACGTCGACCTCCGAGTCGGCGGGGGCCGCGGTGGTGTCCTCCGGGAGCACGATCAGGCAGTTGGCCTCGGTGAACGCCGCCAGCAGGTGCGAGCCCGGCCCGCCGCGCGGGCCGACGACCCCGGTGACGTGCCCCCGGCCCGGGGAACCGGGGGTGTGGTGGCCGCGGCGGAACTGCCGCTTGCCCGCGGGGGAGGTCAGGTCCTCGGTCAGCCGTGCCCGTACCCGGCGCCGGTCGACGTCGGTGTGCCCGAGCGCCGACAACAACGCGGGCCGGACGAACGCCTCGAACGACACCAGCACGCTCACCGGGTTCCCGGGCAGCGTCACCACCGGCACCCCGTCCCAGTGTCCGCAGCCCTGGGGACCGCCCGGTTGCATCGCGACCTTCGTGAACCGGACGCCGATGCCGGTCAGGGCGTCCTTGACCACCTCGTAGGCACCGGCGCTCACCCCGCCGGACGTGATCACCAGGTCCGTCCCCGGCAGGCGGGACTCCACGGCCGCGCGGAAGGTGTCGACGTCGTCGGCCACGCTGCGCAGCGTCTCCACCCGGCAGCCGAGGGCGGTCAGGGCCGCGGCCAGCATGATGCTGTTCGACTCGTAGATCTGCCCGTGCCGCAGCGGCTCCGGCGGGAGCACCAGCTCGGTACCGGTGGACACGACCAGCACCCTCGGCGGCTCGTACACGGCGAGCCGGTCCAGTCCGATCGCGGAGGCGAGGCCCAGGTGTGCGGGGCCGAGCACGGTGCCCGCGGCCAGGGCGGTGGCGCCGGCGGCCACGTCCTCACCCGACCGGCGGATGTGCGCCCCGGGGTCGACGGTGGCGAACACGCGCACCCGTCCGGTGCCCGCGTC
>NZ_KI912216.1:7906-23224 GCF_000231035.2 Saccharomonospora iraqiensis subsp. paurometabolica YIM 90007
ACCACCGCCCGGCCAGGGGCCGCCGCCCGCGTACGGCGGGCCGCCGCGTGGGTCCGGTGAGTCCCCGTCGCGGCGGACCGCGTCGTGGATCGTGTGGGCGCTCGCGGCGCTGATCGTGCTGGCGGCCGGGATCGTCACGCTGGTGGTCGTGCTCGGCGAGGACGACGGTGGCGGCGGAACCGCGCCGGCCACGGCGGGCAACTCGCCCGCTCCGGAGATCCCGATCGGGCCGGGGGAGGAGCGGCCCGACGGGACCTCCGAGGTGGGCGGCACCGGCGCCGACGGCCTCCCGCCCGAGTCGATCCCGATCCGCCCGGACAACTGAGCCCGGCGGACAACTGAGCCTGCGCCCCCCGGCGGCGTCGGCGGACGCGGCCGGGGCGGTTCAGCCGTAGAAGTCGGCGATGCGCCGGGTGTCGAGGTCGTGGACCGGGATGTCGAGATCGTAGACGTCGCGCAGCACCCCGGGGGTCAGCATCGTGTCCACGGGGCCGTGCGCGACGAGGGCGCCGTCGCGCATCGCCACGATGCGGTCGGAGTAGCGGGCGGCGAAGTTGATGTCGTGGACCACCATGACGACCGTTCTGCCCAGCTCGTCGGCCATCGTGCGGAGCCTGCGCATGATGTGCACGGAGTGCCGCATGTCGAGGTTGTTCAACGGTTCGTCGAGCAGCACGTAGTCGGTGCCCTGGCACAGCACCATCGCCACGTGGGCGCGCTGGCGCTGACCGCCGGAGAGCCGGTCGAGCGGGCGATCGGCGAAGGCGGCCAGTTCGAAGTAGTCGATGGCCTCGTCGACCGCCCGATGGTCCGCCTCGGACAGCCGTCCGCCGGAGTGCGGGAACCGTCCGAACGCGACCAGGTCGCGCACGGTCAGCCGCACCGCCACGTGGTTCTCCTGGCGCAGCACCGCCAGTGTCCGCGCCAGTGTGCCGCTGTCGGTGGTGGTGACGTCGAGGCCGTCGACGGTGATCCGGCCGCTGTCCGCCTCCAGCAGCCTGCTCACCATCGACAGCAGGGTCGATTTGCCTGCGCCGTTGGCCCCGATGACGGAGGTGACACCGCCGGGTGGGATCTCCAGCGACACGTCGTCGACGACGGTGGTCGACCCGTACCGCTTCGTGACATGACTGATCTCGATCATCGTGTGGACTCCCGGACGAGCAGGGCGATGAAGTAGATACCGCCCACGAAATTGATGATCACACTCAGCACGGTGTCCATGTCGAACACCTGCTCCAGCAGCAACTGCCCGCCTGCGAGGGTGATGACCGAGACGGCGGCCGCGGCCGGGACCACCGTCGTGTGCCGGAACGTGCCGGTCAGCTGCCGGGCGAGGTTGGCCACCAGCACACCGAGGAACGTGATCGGCCCGACGAGCGCGGTGGAGACCGACACCAGCACCGCGACGAGCATCAGACTGCGGTGCACCACCCGGCGGTGGTCCACACCCAGCCCGACGGCGGTGTCCCGGCCGAGGGCGACGACGTCGAGCCGGTGGAACAACCGGACACCCACCCCGCCGAGCGCGGCCAGCAGCACCGCCGAGGCCCACAACAGCTGGTCGTCGACCGAGTTGAAGCCGGCGAAGAAGCTGTCCTGCAGGGTGACGAAGTCGTTCGGGTTGATCAGGCGGGCGGCCAGCGAGGACATGCTGGCGAACAGCGTGCCGAAGATGACCCCGACCAGCACGAGCACGTAGAGGTCGCGGCTGTGCCGGTCGAACAGCCACCGGTGCAGCGCGAGCGCGAAGGCGATCATCGCGCCCGCCTGGACGACGAACAGCAGACGGGGATCCGCCCCGGTCAGCGTCATCGCCCCGGCGAAGAACACGATCAGGGTCTGGATGAGCATGTACAGGGCGTCGAACCCCATGATCCCCGGAGTGAGGATGCGGTTGTGGGTCACCGTCTGGAACAGCACGCTCGAATAGGCGATGGCCACCCCGACGACCACCATCGCCGCGGCCTTGCGCAGGCGCAGGCCGAGCGCGTACTCCAGATTCCCGGTGAGCCCCACCGTGCAGAACGCCACGAGTGTGCCCAGGGCGAGCAGGCCCAGCACCAGCGTCACCCGCCGTCGGCGGGGACGTCCGGGATCCGCCGTCAGGTGTGCCCCCGCCGTCGACGGGGCCGCCGTCGTCGTGGTCATGCGTTCCCCCTCCGGGCGCGGAGCACGAGCGCGAGGAAGACACCACCGCCCAGCACGCCCGCGATCGTCTCCACCGGAACCTCGTACGGATACCGGACGGTGCGGCCGAGCACGTCGCACACCAGCACGAAGAACGCGCCGCCGAGCGCGGTGACCGGCAGGACGCGGCGCAGGTTGTCGCCGAGCAACAGGGTCACCAGGTTCGGGACGACCAGTCCGAGGAACGGGATGTTGCCCACCGTCACCACGATCACCGCGGTCATCGCCGAGACCAGCACCAGACCGATCGTGACCACCCGGTCGTAGCGCACCCCGAGGTTCACGGCGAAGTCCCGGCCGAGTCCGGCGAGGGTGAACCTGTCCGCGTAGAGGTAGCCGAGCACGGTGAGCCCCCCGGTGATCCACAACAGCTCGTAGCGTCCCTGGAGCACCCCGGAGAACTCGCCGCTGGTCCAGGCCGTGACGGTCTGGAGCAGGTCGGCGCGGTAGGCGAAGAAGGTCGTGACGGCGCCGAGGACGCCGCCGAACATGATGCCCACCAGGGGCACCACGATGATGTCGGCGAAGGTCAACCGACGCAGGATCAGCACGAACACGTACGTGCCCGCCAGGGCGAACGCCGTGGCGACGAGCATCTTCACGCCGACCGACTCCGCGCCGAAGAACACCGTGGCCACCAGCACGCCGAGCGCGGCGGATTCGGCGGTGCCCGCGGTGGACGGGGTGACGAAGCGGTTCCGGGTCAGGCTCATCATGATCAGCCCGGCCACGCTGAGCGCCGAACCCGCCAGCAGCACGGCGAGCAGTCGCGGCAGCCGCGACTCCCACAGCACCAGGAGCTGGTCGTCGTCCCCGCGCAGCAGCCCCGCCGGGGTCAGCTCCGTCACGCCGACGAACAGCGATCCGGTCGCCGCCACGACCAGTCCGATCGTGGCGGCGACCAGGTGCGCCGGGCGGACGGTCACCGGGGAGGCCCCGCCTGCCGGTTCCGTCCGGGTGGTACGGGCGCGTCTCACGCCAGGCTGTCCCCGACGGTCTCGACCATGGACTCCAGCGAGACGAGCCCGGTGGAGGTCAGGTACCAGGTGGCCGGGTCGAGGTACACGATGTCGTCCTGGCGGGCGGCGGTGGTCCCGTTGACGAGGGCGTTGTCCAGCAGTTCGCGCGCGGCCTCCCCGTTCTCCCCGATGGCCGAGTCCCGGTCGACGACGTAGAGGAGGTCGGGGTCGGCCTCGGCGAGGAACTCCGCCGAGATCGCGTCCCCGTGCACGTCGGCGGACAGGTCCGACACGGCCGGGGCGACGCCGAGGTCGTCGTAGACGAGGCCGAAGCGGGAGCCCGGCCCGTAGGCGCTCATCTTGCCACCGGTGGTGAGCACGACCAGGCCGGTCCGCCCGTCCGGGACGGACCCGCGCACCTCGGCGGCGGACTCCCGCAGCGCGTCGAGCCGGTCGGTGACCCGCTCCTCCTTGCCGAACAGGGTGCCGAGGGCCCGCACCCGCTCGGTGGCGCTGTTCAGGAAGTCGCCGGTGTCCACGGTCATGTCGATCGTCGGGGCGATCTCGGACAGCTCCCCGTAGGCCGGTGCGGAGCGGCCCGCGACGATCACCAGGTCGGGCTCCAGTGCGTTGACCTGTTCGTAGTCCGGCTCCTTCAGGCTGCCGACGGTGGTGTACTCGTCGGAGGTGTAGGAGCTCAGGTGCTCGGGCATGGCGGCCACCTCGGGCACCCCCACGACGTCCACGTCGAGGGTGTCCAGCGTCTCCAGCACACCGAGGTCGAACACGACGACCCGCTCCGGGGTGCCGTCCAGGGTCTCGGTGCCCTGCGCGTGGCGGACGGTGACCCCGTCGCCCGGTGCGCCCGCGGCGTCGTCGGCGGATCCGGTGCCGCAGGCGGTGGTCACGGTCGCGAGCAGGCCGAGGGCGAGTGCCGCCCACCGGCGTCCGAGTGGTCTCCCGTGAGGCATCTGTACTCCCGTGGTGATCGTCCGGCGATGAGGGAAAGGTGAGCCTAACTTAAGAAACTGATCGCCGGAGCGCGAGAGGTGCCGGGGTTTCGTGAGGTACGTCGCGTGGTCATCCGTCGGTGTGGTGTCCGCGCGGTGTGCCGCCGGGGACCGCCCCCCGTGCTTGCACTCGACTCGCGAGAGTGCTAAACACGGTATTGGCACTCGGCACCGTCGAGTGCCAGGCGGAGGTCGCCGACCGCCGCCTGAAGGTCGGGACGGTGAGGCCACGTCCACCACGAGTGGACTGGTCGTCCGTCGCGGGCACCGAGCCTGGCCGAGGACGTGTCCTGACTACCGGAGGACCCACCGCAATGGCCAAACAGATTGCGTTCGACGAGGACGCCCGCCGCGGACTCGAGCGCGGCTTGAACACCCTCGCGGAGGCCGTGAAGGTGACGCTCGGCCCCCGTGGCCGCAACGTCGTGCTCGAGAAGAAGTGGGGCGCGCCCACGATCACCAACGACGGCGTCTCGATCGCGAAGGAGATCGAGCTCGAGGACGCCTGGGAGAAGATCGGCGCGGAACTCGTCAAGGAAGTTGCGAAGAAGACCGACGACGTCGCCGGTGACGGCACCACCACCGCCACCGTGCTCGCGCAGGCCCTGGTCAAGGAAGGCCTGCGCAACGTCGCCGCCGGCGCCGACCCGATCGCGCTGAAGCGCGGCATCGAGCAGGCCGTCGAGGCTGTCACCGAGCAGCTGCACAAGATGGCCAACGAGGTCGAGACCAAGGAGCAGATCGCCGCCACGGCGTCGATCTCCGCGGCCGACCGCACCATCGGTGACCTGATCGCCGAGGCCCTCGACAAGGTGGGCAAGGAAGGCGTCGTCACCGTCGAGGAGTCGAACACCTTCGGTCTCGAGCTGGAGCTCACCGAAGGCATGCGCTTCGACAAGGGCTACGTCTCCGGCTACTTCGCCACCGACGCGGAGCGCCAGGAGGCCGTCCTGGAGGACCCGTACATCCTGCTGTTCGGATCGAAGATCTCGAACGTGAAGGACATGCTGCAGGTCCTCGAGAAGGTCATGCAGACCAACAAGCCGCTGCTGATCATCGCCGAGGACGTCGAGGGCGAGGCCCTGGCCACCCTGGTCGTCAACAAGATCCGCGGCACCTTCAAGTCCGTCGCCGTCAAGGCCCCGGGCTTCGGTGACCGCCGGAAGGCGATGCTGCAGGACATGGCCATCCTGACCGGTGGCCAGGTCATCAGCGAGGACGTCGGCCTCAAGCTGGAGAACGCCGACATCTCCCTGCTGGGTCAGGCCCGCAAGGTCGTCGTGACCAAGGACGAGACCACCATCGTCGAGGGCGCGGGCGACGCGGACCAGATCCAGGGCCGGGTCAACCAGATCCGCGCCGAGATCGAGAACAGCGACTCCGACTACGACCGCGAGAAGCTGCAGGAGCGGCTGGCCAAGCTGGCCGGCGGCGTCGCGGTCATCAAGGCCGGCGCCGCGACCGAGGTCGAGCTGAAGGAGCGCAAGCACCGCATCGAGGACGCGGTGCGCAACGCCAAGGCCGCCGTCGAGGAGGGCATCGTCGCCGGTGGCGGCGTCTCCCTGCTCCAGGCGTCCAAGGCCGCCTTCGACAGCCTCTCGCTGTCCGGTGACGAGTCCACCGGCGCGAACATCGTCAAGGTCGCCGTCGAGGGCCCGCTCAAGCAGATCGCCGTCAACAGCGGTCTTGAGGGCGGCGTCGTGGTGGAGAAGGTCAAGGGCCTGCCGCAGGGCCAGGGCCTCAACGCCGCGACCGGCGAGTACGAGGACCTCATCAACGCGGGCGTCATCGACCCCGCCAAGGTGACCCGGTCCGCGCTGCAGAACGCCGCGTCCATCGCCGGCCTGTTCCTGACCACGGAGGCCGTGGTCGCCGACAAGCCGGAGAAGAACGGTGGCGGCGGCGGTGGCGCCGACCCCACCGGCGGCATGGGCGGCATGGAAGGCATGATGTGATCCTGCCCTGAGCCCTGAAAAGGCCCGGCCCCACCACGGGGCCGGGCCTTTTCACGCCCGCGAGTCGCCACCCCACGCCCGCGAGTTGACGTTCCAGGCCCGCGAGTCGTCGCCTCGGAGTTGTCGTGCGGGCAGCAGGCTGTCCCGGTTCGCCCCATCGGACCAGGGGAGGTACGGAACGTCGCCCGCACCGTGCGCCGTCCGACCTCCGAGATGATCCGGGCGACACGTCGCCGTGCGGGGAAGGGAGCGGGACGGTGAGTGGATTGGACGCGGTGGTGGAAGTGGTGGTGCCGCTGGGGATCGGTGTCGCGGTGATGGTGTGGCGCCTCCGGGCCTGGTCCCGGACACGCGGCGTTGCCGCCCGAGTGGTGCAGGTGGAGTCACCGGAATCGGTGATGGTGGACGTGGAGGAACCGGTGGGGCCGCGCCGGGTACGGGCGGAGCACGCTCCGGGAATCGACAACGTGCCGCCGCTCGAAGTCGGTGACCGGGTGTGGGTACGTCCGCCGGGGCACGCGACGAGCCAGGTGCGGATGGTGTACACGCCGACTGTTTCGGCCGTGCCGTGGGTGGTCTACGGCCTTCTGCTGATCTTCCTCGCCGTACGGTTCTGGGCGTCCCCGTACTCCCTCGGGTTCGGCGTGGCGATTCCGCTCGTCGCGAGCGCTGTCCCGTTCGTGTTGCTGCACCACTTCGGAGGACAGCTCGCGTGGTACCTCCGTGCCCGGCGTGTCACGGGCACGGTCGTGGACACACGATCGCAGCGCATCCGCACAACGAGGGGTTCGGACGGCGTCGGCGGCTCGCGCGTCGCCGTGATACCCCGGTTCGAGTACGACATCGACGGCCATCGACGTCGTCGGTGGAGTTCCACCGAAACTTCCGCGCTGCCGCCCGAGATCGGTGAACCCGTCCGTGTGTGGGTGGACCCCCGTAACCCGGTGCTCGCCGTCAACAGTTCGCTGCCCAGCGTGGTCACGATCGGGGTGTTCGCTGTGGTGTCCGGCGTCGTGGCGCTGTTCAGCTTCTGGTTCTCGATCGGGTCCGGCTTTTCGGGGTGATCAGCGGCCGGGAGCAGGTCGGGACGGGGTGGCGAGCCGATGGTCGGGAGGGTCCGGGATGCCGAGTATCGAAGCGGCCGTGGTGGGCTGCGTCGGTGCGGTCGTGCTGGCGGGCTGTGTGTGGCGGTGGTCCGTACGGCGTGGCATACCGGCCCGGGTGGTGCGGCTGGACCCGGACGGGTCCGTCGTCGTGGAGTCGGCCGGGGCGCGGCGACTGTGGGCCGACCACCCACGCGGTGCGGGGGAGATACCGGCGTTGGTGGTCGGCGACCGGGTTTGGGTCGGCCTTCCGCGGGGCGAGGCCACCCGGGTCCCGCTCCGGTACACGTCGATGGTGTCGGTCGCGCCGCTGGGGGGTTACGGCCTGTTCCTCGTCTTCCTCGCGGTGGGCGCACCGTGGGAACAGGATCCCGTCGGAATCGGGCTCGTCCCGCTGCTCGGGATCGGTGCGCTGCCGTTCGTCGCGGCCGGGTACCTGGTGGGCAGGATCGGGTACCGGTGCCGGGGTCGGCCGGTCCGGGCCCGGGTGGTGGACGCGCGTTTCCATGCGCGGGTGAAGGCCATGTATCAGGCCGAACTGGAGTACGAGATCGACGGCCACCGGCGTCGGCGGTGGGGACCGGGGGCATACCAGTGCCGCCCGCGGGTGGGACGGCGGGTGCGTGCCCTCGTCGACCCGCGCAACCCCGGTGTGCCCGTCACGTTCCCGGTGGCCATGTCCCTGTTTGCCGTCGTGTTCGGGTTGTTGCCGACCTTGGCCGGGTCCGTCGCGCTCACCGGGCTCTATCTTCACGCGACGGGGTGATGCACTCCTACGCACCCGGGCGGCGCCGGGGTCGTGCGGTGCGTTCCGACACGGTCGTTTCACCCGCTCGCACGAATGGGTAATCCGGGACGGCGAATGGAGGGAGTGATGAGTGTGGCGGACACACTGACCAATCGCCGGGTCGCGTTCGTGGCGGCACCGGAGGGGACCGAGCAGGTGGAGCTCACCCGGCCGTGGCAGGCGGTGAAGGACGCGGGCGGCACCCCCGAGCTGATCTCGATGAAGGCGGGGGAGATCCAGGCGTTCAACCACCTCGACAAGGGAGACACGTTCCCCGTCGACAAGGTGGTCACCGACGCCTCGGTGGACGACTACGACGGGCTCGTCCTCCCGGGTGGCGTGGCGAATCCGGACCTGCTGCGGACGGACCCGAACGTGGTGAACTTCGTCCGCGAGTTCTTCTCGAAGCGCAAGCCCGTCGCCGTGATCTGCCACGGCCCGTGGACGCTGATCGAGGCCGATGTCGTGCGCGGACGGCGTATGACGTCGTACCCGAGCCTGCAGACCGACCTGCGCAACGCGGGGGCCGAATGGGTCGACGAGGAGGTCGTGACCGACGGCGGCCTGGTCTCCAGCCGCAACCCGGACGACCTGCCCGCGTTCTGTGACAAGCTCGTCGAGGAGATCGCCGAGGGCGAGCACAGCAGGCAGGCCACCAGCGCCTGACCCGCTCCGTCAGGGTCGATCCGGCCCACCGCCCGGGGACGTGCCGGGCACCCCGACCAGGTCGGCAAGTGCCCGCGCGTCCCCGGGCGCCTTCACTTTGACGTCGTTGTCGAAGTAGACGAAGACGTCGAGCCCGTCGGCGTGCCAGTGTCCGATCCGCCGGGCCCACCGCCGCAGGGCCGTGTCGGTGTAGCCGCTCGTGTAGAGCTCCGTCTCCCCGTGCAGCCGGACGTAGACGAACCCGGCCGTGACCTCCTCGAGGAACGGCCAGGTGCCCGAGGTGTCCGCGGTGACCAGCGCGACGTCGTGCTCGCGCAGCAGGGCGGAGCAACGCGGGTCGTCGAAACTCGGGTGGCGCACCTCGAGCGCGTGGCGCAGGGGTCGCTCGGCGGCCACGGTCAGGTAGGGCTCCGCGGGGAGCTTGTCGTCGTGATGGCGGCCCAGTTCGGCCGCCTCGGTCGTCGTGCGGGGCAACACGGCCAGAAACGCCGCCAGCCGGTCCGGATCGAAGGTCATCCGCGGGGGCAGTTGCCACAGCACCGGGCCGAGCTTGTCGCCGAGTGCGAGGACTCCGGAGGCGAAGAAGTTGGCCAGTGCGGCGTCCACGTCGCGCAGGCGTTTCATGTGGGTGATGTAGCGCCCGCCCTTGATGGCGAACACGAAGTCGTCGGGCGTCTCGTCGTGCCAACGGCGGTACCGTTCCGGACGCTGGAGTGAGTAGAACGAGCCGTTGATCTCCACGGTGTTCACCCGCCGGGAGAGGTACTCCAGCTCGCGCCGCTGCGCCAACCCTTCCGGGTAGAACACGCCCCGCCACGCCGGGTAGATCCACCCCGACGTCCCGATCCGCACCTCCGCCCGCCGCCCGCGTCCGGACACCCCGCCGCCGGCACCCGCCACACCGCATCCCACCTCTCCGCGCCCGCCCAGCCGTCCACGCCCGCCGCGCCGCTCACTCACCGTTGTGCCGTGAAGGACTCCTTCCCTGCATCCGACGCAGGGAAGGAGTCCTTCACGGCATCCCACGCAGGGAAGGGGGCCTTCACGGCAACCACCCGAGCGGGTTACAGGGGGCGGAGGAGGTCGTCGGCGTCCACGATGCGGTAGGCGTAGCCCTGTTCGGCCAGGAAGCGCTGGCGGTGGGCGGCGTAGTCGGTGTCCACCGTGTCGCGGGCGACCACCGAGTAGAAGTGGGCCTGCCTGCCGTCACCCTTCGGGCGCAACAGCCTGCCCAGGCGTTGCGCCTCCTCCTGCCGGGAGCCGAAGGTGCCGGACACCTGAATCGCCACCGAGGCCTCTGGGAGGTCGATGGAGAAGTTGGCGACCTTCGACACGACCAGCTTGTCGATCTCGCCGGACCGGAACCGCTCGAACAGCGCCTCGCGTTCCTTGTTCCTCGTCGAACCCTGGATCACCGGCGCGTCCAGGGCCTGTCCGAGCTCCTCCAGCTGGTCCAGGTACGCGCCGATCACCAGGGTCGGCTCACCGGCGTGCTTGTCGACGATCGACCTGATGACCCCCGACTTGGTGTGTGCCGTCGACGCCAGCCGGTAGCGTTCCTCGGACTCGGCGGTGGCGTAGGCGATGCGCTCGTTGTCGGTCAGGGTCACCCGGACCTCGGTGCACTCGGCGGGGGCGATCCAGCCCTGCTGCTCGATGTCCCGCCAGGGGATGTCGTAGCGCTTCGGCCCGATCAGGGAGAACACATCCCCCTCCCGGCCGTCCTCGCGCACCAGGGTGGCCGTCAGGCCCAACCTGCGCCGGGACTGCAGGTCCGCGGTCATCCGGAACACCGGGGCGGGCAGCAGGTGCACCTCGTCGTAGATCACCAGGCCCCAGTCGCGGGAGTCGAACAGCTCCAGGTGCTTGTACTCGCCCTTGCTCTTGCGCGTGATCACCTGGTAGGTGGCGATCGTGACCGGGCGGATCTCCTTCTTCTCGCCCGAGTACTCGCCGATCTCGTCCTCGGTCAGCGACGTCCGGGCCAGCAGTTCCCGCTTCCACTGCCTGCCCGCGACCGTGTTGGTCACCAGGATCAGCGTGGTCGCCTCCGCCTTGGCCATCGCCGCCGCGCCGACCAGGGTCTTGCCCGCACCGCACGGCAAAACGACCACACCGGAGCCGCCCGCCCAGAACGTCTCGGTGGCCCGGCGCTGGTAGTCGCGCAGGGCCCAGCCGTCCTCGGACAGCGACATCGGGTGTGCCTCGCCGTCCACGTACCCGGCGAGGTCCTCGGCCGGCCACCCGACCTTGACCAGCGCCTGCTTGAGCCGCCCGCGTTCGGACGGGTGTACCGCGACCGTGTCCGGGTCGAGCCGCGTGCCCAGCATCGGGGCGATCTTCTTGCTGCGCAGCACCTCCTCCAGCACCGCGCGGTCGGTGGCGACCATGACCAGTCCGTGTGCCGGGTCGTGCTGCAGCTGGAGCCGGCCGAACCGGCCCATCGTGTCGACGATGTCGATCAGCAGCGGCTGCGGCACCGGGAACCGTGAGTACGTGGTGAGCGCGTCCACCACCTGCTCGGCGTCGTGGCCCGCCGCGCGCGCGTTCCACAACGCGAGCGGGGTCACCCGGTAGGTGTGCACGTGCTCGGGGGCGCGCTCCAGTTCGGCGAACGGCGCGATCGCGGTCCGGGCGTCCTCGGCGCGGTCGTGGTCGACCTCGAGCAGCACCGTCTTGTCCGACTGGACGATCAGGGGGCCATCAGTCACGCCCTCCTTTATACGTGCTCCCGTCCGGAGAGTTCCGGTTCGGCAACCAGGGCCCGCACATCGAGCCGCTCCTGAAGCAGGCCGGCCCCCTGCATGAGGTCGGCGACCCGCTGCAGCCGCACGGCGTTGGCGACCTGCGGATAGTTGCCGAGCGACACCAGTGCGGCCGTGACCTCGTCGACGTCGGTCAGGTCGGGCAGTGCCTCCCGGACCCGGGTCTCGTCGGTCGCCAGCCGTTGGGCCTCGGCCAGTGCCCGCCGGAACGTCGCCACGGTGCGCGGGTGCTCGTCGGCGAACTCCCGGGTGGTCGCGTAGGCCGACATCGGGAACGCCTCGGTGGCTCCCCGCGCCGAATCGGCCAGCAGCCGTGCCCCGTGGTCCTTCTGGGCGAGGGTGAGGTAGGGCTCGACCATCCACGCCACGTCGACCTCCCGGCGGCGGAGGGCCTCGACCCGCTGTGGGGCGGGCGTGGGCACGAACGTGATCGTCTCCGGGGCGAGTCCGGCGGTGTCGAGCACCGACCGGGTGGTCAGTGTCCCGAGACTCTCCGGACCGTCGACCGCGATGCTCGGCCACGCCAGGTCGGTGGGTTCGGTCGGCCCCGAGTCCGGCAGGGTGACCAGTGCCATCGAGTCCGCCCCGGCCACGTAGGCCTCACCCTGCACCCGGAGCGGCACACCGCGGGCCGCGGCACGGAACAGCGGAACGTTCCGGGCGAAGGCGACGTCGAGTTCCCCGTTCGCCAACGATTCCACGGTCGCCTTTCCGCTCGGTTGTTCGACCAGTTCCACATCCAGCCCGGCCCGGCGGAACACGCCGTTCTGCACGGCGATTCGCACGGGTGCCGTCTCGATCACGTTGCCGACCCCGAGGCGGACCGTCTCCTTCTCCGGTGTCGCCCGGTCCGGCGGATCCGGGTCCGACACCACTGAGCAGGCGGTCAACAACAGGGTCGCGGCGAGCAGGGGCAGCGGACGCCCACGGGTTCGCACCGATCGCCTCCAACGTCACAGGCGATTTTCGCCAACGGTGTGGAGCTTATGCCGACCGAAGCAATACCATCACCGGCAACCCTTCTCCAGCCGCGAGCGTCCTCGTGGATCGTGGCGGGTGCGTCGCGCTACCCTCCATCGGTTTTCGGGGGACGTCTGCGGACTGCGATACGAAACAAAGGAAGCCCAGGTGACCCGTCGCAGCGAACGCCCCGGCCGGGGTGCCGCGGCAGGTACGGGCCGTGTCGGCGGCCGGTGGCGGTTACGCAACTGGCGTCTGCGCACCAAGCTGCTCGCGATGCTGCTCATCCCCTCCGTGGCGGTGCTGGCGCTCGTGGGGCTGCGGGCGAAGGCGGACCTGGACCGGGCGGCGGGCTTCGCCGAGGCCGCCGAGCGGGTCCGCGTGGACGGCACCGTCGCCGAGGTGGTGCACCAGCTCCAGCGCGAACGGGACCTCACCGTGCGCCACGTCGCCGAGGGCAGGCAGGGGCCGAGGGAACGGCTGTTGGCCCAGCAGGACCGCGTCGACGCCGCCATCGGTGCGTTCGACCGGACGCTCACCGCGTCGCGGCACGGATTGTCCGCCGCCGCGGTCGACGCCTTCCGGCGGATCACGCAACGTCTGGACCAGCTGACGGGACTGCGCTACGCGGGGCGCAACACCGACATGCCCGCCGAGGCCGTGCTGCGTGCGTACAGCGAGATGATCTCGGGGGTGCTGGATGTCGGCGACCGGGCCGTGTCCCGGGTCGCCGACGGCGATCTGGCGCGGAGCAGGCTCGCGGCGAACGCCCTCGCGCGGGTCAAGGACCAGATGTCGGTCAAGCGGGCGATCGTCGCCGAGGCACTGGCCCGGGGACGGCTGCCCGAGGACCGGGAACGCGCCCTCCTCGCGGCGGAGGCGGAGCTGGACGCCGCCCGCGGTGATTTCCTGGCCCTGGCCACCCCGCGGCAGCAGCGGATGTACACCGACACCGTGATCGGCCTGGTGGTGGACCTCGGCAACGGCATCGTGGAGTCGGTGCTCACCCAGGCCGGGACGGACGCCGGGTTCGAGAACCTGTCCGCGCGGGAGTGGGACACCTCGGCCACCTACACCGTCAACCTGGCCGACCAGGTCCAGGAGGCGATGCTGGCGCAGATCCAGCGGCGTTCCGACGCGCTGGCCGCCGACGCCCGGCGTTCGGCCGCGTTGGACGCGGGCATCGTCCTCGGCGCGCTGCTCGTCGCCGCCGTGCTGGCGGTGGTCATCACCCGGTCGCTGGTGCGTCCGGTCCGTGCCCTGCGGGCCAGCGCGCTGGACGTGGCGGAGAACCGGCTGCCCGCCGCGGTCGAGGACATCCTGACCGAGGAGCACCCGAGACCCGAGGACACGGCCACCCGGGCCGTCGACCCGGTCCCCGTGCACACCCGCGAGGAACTGGGCGAGGTGGCCCGGGCGTTCGACGCGGTGCACGGCGAGGCGGTGCGGCTCGCCGGGGAACAGGCGATGCTGCGGGAGAACGTGAACTCGATGTTCGTCAACCTCTCCCGCCGGAGTCAGGACCTGGTGGAACGGCAACTCGGGGTGCTCGACCGGATGGAGGAGCACGAGCAGGACCCGGACATCCTCGGCGGGTTGTTCGAACTCGACCATCTGGCGACGCGGATGCGGCGCAACAGCGAGAACCTGCTGGTGCTCGCCGGGGAGGACGCCGGACGGCCGCTGCCGGGGTCGGTACCCGCCGACGAGATCATCGGCGCGGCCCTGTCCGAGGTGGAGGACTACAAGCGGATCAAGGTGGCGGTGACGCCGAACCTGTCGGTGCCGGGGGACGCGGCGGCCGATCTGATCCACGTCGTGTCGGAGCTGTTCGAGAACGCCACCGCCTACTCGCCGGAGCACGAACCGGTCTCGGTGGTGAGTTCGGTCGGCGCCGACCGCGAGTGGCGCATCGACATCACCGACCGGGGCGCGGGTATGCCGGACACCGAGATCCGCCGGGCGAACGAGCGCCTCGCCGATCCGCCCGAGGTGGACGTGGAGGTCTCCCGCCGGATGGGGCTCTACGTCGTCGGCAGGTTGGCACGGCGGCACCGGATCGGTGTGCGCCTGGCGGCCGCCGATCTGCGTGGACTGACCGCGACGGTGGTGGTGCCCGCCGAGCTGGTGGAGTTCGATCCGGAGACCGCCCTCGGACGTCCGCAGCGGGCGCAGGCCCAGCAGGTCCGCCTCACCCCGGTGGAGCTGGGGCCGCCGAGGAGCACCGAACCCGTCCTCGCCGCGGTCCCGGACGGGGACGGTCCCGGCGGCGACACCACGGAGGACACCGGGGCCGGACGCGTTCCCCGGACACCGCCCGGGGACGGGGAAACGGCCGGTGCGGAGCACCCGGACCCCGGCTCCCCCGGACGGTCCGACCTCGACGGAGGTCCGGACGCGGGCGGTGCCGTCGACGGGTCCCCGGGCGCCGGGGTTCCGGACCGGGCGGGGCTGTCGGTGGGACTGTCCGGACCGGACGTCGACGACGCCACCGCCTCGGAACGGACACAGCCGACGCCGGTGGTGCCGGCGGAGGCGTTGCGGTTCGCCACGGCCTCGGCCATCGGCCGGGCACTCCGGCCGAAGGCCCCGGCGGAGGACGGGGCCGAGGCGAGCGACCGCGTCGGGGATCCCGCGTGGCCGGTGACGGACGACGACGAGTACGGCGCCGCGACCGCGTGGGCCGACGACGGGTATCTCGGGTATGCCGCCCACGGCGGGGGTGACGGGGGCGGCGACGACGTACCGCCCGGGGTGCCGGTCGGCGCGGACCCCGCGGGCGCCGGGAATCCCGGGGCCGTCGAGGATCCGGGGGCCCTCGGGGATCCCGGGACCGCGGTGGAGTTCCGGGCGGCCGTGGACCCCGGAGATGCCGTGGCGAACACGGGAACGCCCCCCGGTACGGGCACTGCCGGGGGCCCGG
>NZ_KI912216.1:23324-30131 GCF_000231035.2 Saccharomonospora iraqiensis subsp. paurometabolica YIM 90007
GACGAGGTCCCGACCGACCGGCTCCCCGCCTACCAGGCGGTGCTGTCCCGGTGGTTCCCGGACGCGGAGCCCGGCAGCGGGACGGACGGAGCGGCCGGCGTCGGCGAGGTGGGCCCGACCGAGCGGACCGACGAGCTGTACACCGACGGGATCCCGTCCGGGCCGCGCCGGAGCGACGGTGCGGACGTGCGTCCGCCGGACGAGGTCCCACCCCCGGTGAGCCGCGATCCCGAGTCCGTCCGCCGACGCATGACCAGCCTGCAACGCGGCGCCCGCCGCGGCCGCCACGCGCGGACGGACTGACCGGCCCCGCGCACCGTCCGTGGTGCCGTGAAGGGCACCTTCCCTGCGCCCCACGCGGTGCGGGGCACATTCACCGCATCCCGCGCAGGGAATGTGCCCCGCACGGTCAACCCGACGGGGAGGGGGAGGGGGTCGGGGTGGGATTGTGCAGGAGGCGGGCGACCTCGGCGCGGAGGGAGACGAACTCCGCCGATTCGCGGGTGGTGATCTGGTCGCGGTCGGCGGGCAGGTCGACGGTGAGGTCGGCGACGATGGACGCGGGCGCGCGGGACAGCACCAGGACACGGTCGCCGAGGTAGACACTCTCGTCGATGTCGTGGGTGACCAGCAGGACCGTGCTCCCGTTCTGCCGCTGCACGTCGCGCAGCAGGTCCTCCAGTTCGAACCGGGTCTGTGCGTCGACCGAGGCGAACGGTTCGTCCATCAGCAACAGCGCGGGACGGCGGGCCAGCGCGCGGGCGATGGACACCCGCTGCTGCATGCCCCCGGACAACTGCCACGGGTACTTCGCCCCGACCCCGCCGAGGTTCACCCATTCGAGCGCCTCCTCCGCGCGGCGGCGTCGTTCGGCACGGCTCATCGGCCGCCACCGCAGCGGGAACTCGACGTTCTGCCGGACCGACAGCCAGGGGAACAGCGACCGGCTGTAGTCCTGGAAGACCACCGCGAGGTCGTCGGGGACCCCGTCGACCGGATCGCCGTGCAGCGACACCGCCCCGCCGGTCGGCCGCACGAGCCCGGAGATGCACCGCAGCAACGTCGACTTGCCGCAGCCGGACGGACCGACGATGCACGCGAGCCGGCCGGTCTCGACCGTGAAGGTCAGATCCCGCACCGCGGTGTGCGGGCCGTCGTCGCCCGCATAGCGGTGGTGCAGGCCGGACACCGCCAGCATGGTTGTCATGTCACCACTCCTGTTCGTCTCGACGTGCGCACCGGGCCGGTCACCAGCGCAGCAGGCGGCGCTGGATCGCGAGCAGCAGGGCGTTCAGGCCGTAACCGAGCACGCCGAGCAGTACGATCCACGCCCACATCGTGGGGAACTCGAAGCTCTGCTGGGCGAAGATGAGCTGGTAGCCGATGCCGTCGGTGGTCCCGACCATCTCCGCGATCACCATCAGGATCAACGACAGCGACAGACTCAGCCGGAGGCCCGCGAAGATCTTCGGGGCGGCGGCGGGCAGGACGATCATCGTGATCCAGTAATGCCGCGGCGTGCCGAACGAGCGCGCCGTCTCCCGTTGCAGCGCCCCGACCGAGCGCACGCCGTCGACCGTGTTCAGCAGGATCGGCCAGATCGCGCCGAACACGATGGTCACGACTTTCATGGTGTTGTCGATGCCGAACAGCACGAGGAACACCGGGATCAGGGCCGGGGGAGGGACCGCGCGCAGGAACGCGAACAGCGGCCCGACGTAGTCCATCCCGGTTCGCGACCGGCCCAGCGCGGTGCCCAGCGCCACGCCCACCACGGCGGCGATCGCCCAGCCGCCGAACACCCGCCCCAGGCTGGGCAGCACGTCCTCGTACACGGTGGCCGTGAGGAACCCTTCCGCGGCGGGCCCGGAGACGAACAGGTCGACGGCGGTGCCCACGATCTCGGTCGGCCGGGGGAAGAACGGGCTGTCCGCGGCGGCGGTGGCCAGTTCCCAGAGCAGCACGGCCACCGCGAACACCGACCACTTCGTCACCAGCGCCCGGAGGCCGCGCCCGACCGCCCGCAACGGATCTCCGGCCCGGCCCGTCACCGCATGTCCGCTGTCGCTCACACGGCCTCCTGTGTCTTGCGGGGCACCCGCACCCGGTCGGCCTTTGTGAGCGCGGGTTGAGTGTCGCTCACACGGCCTCCTGTGTTCTGCGGGGCACCCGCACCCGGTCGGCCTTTGTGAGCGCGGGTTGAGTGTCGCTCACACGGCCTCCTGTGAATCCGTCCCCGTGGCCGCGTGCCAGCGGAACAGGCGTGCGCCGAGGCGTTCGAGTCCGTCGTTGGCCAGGTAGCCGAGGACACCGGCGACCAGGGTCCCGGCGAGGACGAGGTCCATCCGGCCCGCGCCCGCCGCGGCCTCGAGGACGAAGCTGCCGATGCCGATGTCGGCCCCGGCGATGAACTCGGTGGAGACCACCACGATCAGTGCGATGGCGGCCGATATCCGGATGCCGGTGAACACGAACGGTGCCGAGTGCGGCAGGGCGACCGTCCCGAGCGTGGCCACCCGGCCCGCGCCCGACGACCGTGCCGTGTCGAGGAGCAGCGGGTCGATCTCGTCGAAGGCGTAGATGGTGTTGTAGAGGATCGGCCAGACCGCCGCGTAGACCGCGAGCGTGATCTTGGCCTCGGGGCCGCCGCCGATCGCGACGAGCACCAGCGGGATCAGCGCCACCGACGGGATCGGCCGCAGGAACTCGACCAGAGCCATGGTGGCGCTGCGGACCCGGGGCAGGCTGCCCAGCACGAGGCCGAGCGGGACGGCCCCGGCCGCCGCGATGCCCAGGGCGAGGGCCCAGGCGAGCACGGTCGCCACGACGTCCCGGAGGAACGGCTCCGTGCCGAGCATCTCGACGGTCCGGCCGAGGACGACCGACGCGGGCGGCACGTCGGTGGCCGGTACCAGGCCGGACCTGGCCGCGCACTCCCAGAGCCCCAGGAACGCGGCCAGGCCGACCAGATTCCGTACGACCGGACGCACGTCAGGCGGCGTCCGGACGCGCGATCATCGCGGAGGCGTCGATCTTCGAGTCGATCAGCCCGAACTCCACCATCAGGTCCGGCACCCGCTGCAGACGCGAGGCGTCCAGGCTGGAGTGGAACGTCGGCAGGTTCACCAGGGAAGCCGTCTCCGCGTCGATCTTCGCGGTGTCCTGGATGATCGGCTCGACGACGGAGCGGTCCTGCGCGTCGGAGGTCGCCTTCTCCATCGCACGCTGGAAGGCGGCCACCGTCTTCGGGTTGTTCTCGGTGAACTCGGCCAGCGCCCCGTACCCGGCGAGCGGGAAGCTGTCCGTCGGCCCGGTGGCGACGTCGGCGATCGGGTGGACGCCGTGCTCCTGGGCACCACTGGTCAGGAACGGCTCGATGAGGGTGCCCGCGGCGACGTCGCCCCGGGCCACGGCCGCCGCGGTGTCCGGGAACGAAACCTGGACCCACTCCACGGACCCGTAGTCGAGCCCGTTCGTCTTCATCAGCGACTTGACGATCGTGTCGGCGATGGTGTTGGTCGCCGACACGGCGATCTTCTTGCCCTCCAGGTCCTCGACACCGGTGATCTCCCCGTCCTTCTTGGCGACGAGGCTGAACGTGTCCGGTGCCGCGGCGACCGCGTCGGCCACGATCCGGACCTCGGCGGTGCCCTTGGCCTGCGCGAGGAAGTACGGCACGTAGCTGGACTGGACGATGTCGGCGTCCCCGCCGATCATCTTCTGGGTGGCCGCCTGCCCGCTCGCGGCCTGTTCGATCGTGACGTCGAGGCCCTCGTCGGCGAAGTAGCCCTTCTCCTGCGCCAGGTACAGCGGGGCGACGTCGATGGACGGCAGGTGCGCCACGGTGATCGAGGACTGCTCCAGGTCCGAGTCGCCGCCGCCGGACGACGCCGAGTCGTCCTCCCCGCCGAGCAGCCCGCAACCGCTGACGGAGGCGAGCAGACCCAGTGATGTCGCGATGGCGGCCAGCCGGCCGCGTCTCGAGTGCGTTCGCGTGGTGCCGTGTCGAAGCAATGCCACTCCTCGGTGGGGCGATATGCCGGTTGTCTGCGTTGGTGAGGCGCTGACTGAGCGCGACACCTCCCCCGATCGCTCAGCGAGCCACGGCTACTGTAGAGATTGATCGTCTTCATCACAATGAGTGCCGAGTCGCAATCGTCCGGTGCCTTGCACCACTCGATCGGGTGGACTCGCATGTGGTCTAATTAACCCTTGGTTTCAGCCGCGGGCGCGGTTGATCGCTGCTACCACGGTGAGGGTCAACTCGGACGTGACAACGATTGATCAATCAGGGTTACGTCGGCGCACGGTGTTCGCTACATTCTGTGTTCCCGTGCGGTAGTCAGCCCCCGAAGTAGTGACAGGACATGACGAGTGGGTGGAACGGACCCCGACATGACCGGTACTTCGGTGTGCTGAGTACGTGTATTGACCCGTGTGGGGGGATGACGCCATGCTTCCGCATGTTTGGCGTCCACTGGGGGTGACAGGCGGTCACGTGAACGCGTGCGGTGTGTAGCAAGTGCTCGGCCCAGGAAGCCGGCGGTGGATCCGGCTCGGACGACAATGGTGGTAGATCGGTGCCGAAGAGTGAGACCCCGGACGAGAACGGGCGGCTCTCCGACCAGGACCGGGTCGCACACGACGGAGCGGCCGTCGGGGACACGTCGGACGGACCGGGCGGTTCCGGCCGGGAGGGTGACGGGCAGGGTGCGCGGTGGCGCCTGAGCAACTGGCCGTTGCGCTACAAGATGGCCGTCGTCCTGCTCGTGCCCCTGCTGACCGCGACGATCTTCGGTGGTCTGCGCGCGGGCGAGTCCCTGTCGGACGCGGGCGAGCTGCGGGACGGTGTCGACCAGATCGGGGTCGCCGAGCGCGTCGCCGTGCTGATGCACGAGCTCCAGCGCGAACGCACCTTCATGGTGTCCGCCCTGTCCGGTACGTCGATCGGGTCCGAGGCCGTGGACCGGCAACGGGCCAGGGTCGACGACGCGGTGCGCGCGTTGTCCGAGGCGGCGGACGCCGACGACCGGGAGTCCCCGAGCGCGGCTCCCTTCTCGCACGGATTGAAGCGGCTGTCCGCACTGCGGACGAAGATCGACAGCACCCCGTTGCCCGCGTTGTCGGCCTACACCATCTACAACTCGATCATTGAGTCGTTCGTGGGCGCCGGCGGCGCCGATCCGCTGGTCGCGGACCAGGAACTGTTGCGCCGTAGTGATCTCGTGCGGCGGATCAACGAGATCAAGGAATACACCGCACGGCAGAACGCGGTACTCCAGATGGCGGTGGGCTACGACGAATTCGTCGCCGACCTGCTCGACCGCGCCCGCAGCGCCGGGGCCAGAGCGGACGCCGCCGTCGAGGCCCTCGTCGCCGAGGCGACGATCGGGGAGCAGGAGCTCTATCTGGACAACGTGTCCGGTGCCGAGGTGGACAACCGTGCCCGGTTGATCACCACCGCGTACAACGGTGCGGACCGGCCCGGTGGTCTGGGCATCAACGGCAGCCAGCTCCGGGCGGACAGCATCCTGACCGTCGACAAGATGCGTGCGGTCGAGGTCGAACTGCTGGATCGGCTGAAGGAGCACAACGAGGGGCTGGCCGTCGACGCGACCACGACCGCGTGGGTGTTCCTCGCGATCACGCTGGCGACGCTGATCGCCGCGGTCGTGTTCACCCTCGTCGTCGCCCGCGCGTTGTCCCGCCCGCTGCGCGACCTGCGGTCGAGTGCGCTGGAGGTCGCCTACGTCCGGCTGCCCGAGGCGGTGCGGCGGATCCTGGCCGACCCGAACCCCATCGAAGCCTCCCGGAACGCGATCACCCCCGTGCCCGTGCACACGCGGGAGGAGATCGGCGAGCTCGCCCGGTCGTTCGACGTCGTGCACGAGCGGGCGATCCGGCTGGCCGCCGAGCAGGCGCTCCTGCGGGAGAACGTCAACGGCATCTTCGTCAACCTCTCCCGCCGCAGTCAGCGGCTGGTGGAGCGCCAGCTCGGGATCATCGACCGGCTGGAGTCCGACGAGCAGGACCCGGACCAGCTCGCCAGTCTGTTCGAACTGGACCACCTGGCGACCCGGCTGCGGCGCAACGGTGAGAGTCTGCTGGTGCTGTCCGGGGCGGGGCTGACCAAGTCGATGTCCAAACCGGTGCCCGCGGCGGACGTGATCGGTGCCGCGGTCTCGGAGATCGAGCAGTACTCCCGGGTGGAGCTGGGCACCATCCCGGAGGTGTCCGTCCACGGCCGCGCGGTGCACGACCTGGTGCACCTGCTCGCCGAACTGCTGGACAACGCGACCTATTTCTCGGAGCCGGAGACGGCGATCAGCGTCCGCGCCGTGGTGACCCGGCGCAACTCGCTCGCGGTGCAGATCACCGACCGCGGGGTCGGCATGTCCGACCAGCAGCTCACCGAGGCCAACGACCGGTTGGCCGACCCGCCCGACCTGGATGTGTCGGTGACCCGGCGGATGGGCCTGTACGTGGTCGCGCGGCTGGCCAAGCGGCACGGTATCGAGGTGCGCCTGCGCGAGAACGAGGACATCGAGGGCGGTGTCATCGCGCGCGTGGTGGTCCCCACCGATCTGCTCACCGGAGCCGTGCGGCCCACCGGAACCACCGCGACCGTGCCGCCGTACGACTCCGGGAAGGCCCCGGCCCCCGGCGAGTCGCACGCCGAGGTGTCCTCGCCGTCGTTGTTCCCTTCCACACCGGACCTCACGTCCGGTGGCGTGGCGCCGGGCGCGACGATCCCGCCGTTGCCCGCACCGCGCGGCTCGGCCGAGCAGGACGCGTCCGGCGGCCGGC
>NZ_KI912216.1:30231-31171 GCF_000231035.2 Saccharomonospora iraqiensis subsp. paurometabolica YIM 90007
GGTGGGGAGGAGCCGTCGGCCGGTGACGCGGCGGCCCCGCCGCCACCGCGGTTCACCCACCGTTCGCTCGTGCGGCCGTACGCACGCACCGGGGGCCGCACGCGGCCCGCCAACGAGCTGGCACTGGAGGCGCTGGTCGCGACCACCGAACGCGGCCGCCGGTACGAGGGCGTCCAGTCCCCCGAGCAGCGCTACGTGTGCGACCTCTGCGTGGAGGTGCACTCGGTCGCCGAGATCGCCGCGTTCGCCAAGCTGCCGCTGGGCGTGGTCAAGATCGTCGTGGACGACCTCGCCGAGGTCGGGGCCGTCGATCTCCAGCAGCCCGGCTTCGTGCTCTCCGACCGCGACTCCCGCGACTTCATGGAACGCATCCTCACCGGCCTGCGCGCCCTGTGAGCTGTCACCTCTCGATTCTGCTGTGGAGATCGGCACCGATCGGTGATCCAACGCGGCCACGGACGAACATCCGTTCGCCGTTTCGATGCCTTCGACGGTGATCCGGTCATGCCGGGTCCCGGTCCCGTTGCTCCCGGTCCTCGGACAGCAGCGCCGTCGCCGTGCCCGGGTGCGGGTGCGGGTGCGGGTGCGGGTGCCGATGCTGTCTCGTCTCGCGCCAGTGGGCGTCCAGCACCGTGCTGATCTCCGGTCGGTCCTCGGATCGAACGAGGCGTCGGGGTGGGTGTCGGGTGATGGCTCAGTCCTCCACGAGGGCTGCCGAGGTGATGCGGTGCAGGGGGAAGCGTTCGTGGTCGGTGCCTTCGACGAGGCCGCCGCCGACCCGGACCGGGGTGATGAGGCGGTGGTGGGCGGTGCCGTGGGAGTCGACGAAGCCGAGCCGGACGCGGCGTCCCTCGCGGGTGGCGCGGGAGAGCAGGCTCAGGGTGGCCGTGGTGTCGGCCCCGCCGCCGCCGGGCACCCGCACCGTGGTGCCGGTGCGGGT
>NZ_KI912216.1:31271-40297 GCF_000231035.2 Saccharomonospora iraqiensis subsp. paurometabolica YIM 90007
CGTCCGGGCCCTCCGCCGCCGGGGCGAACCCGGCCGCGCGCAGCGCCTGCAGCACCTCGGACAGCGGGTACGGGCTGACCACCACGGTGGGCGCGATCCGGCGCAGCTCGAAGTCCGCCGCGGCCCGGGTGCGCAGCACCTCGGCCAGCAGCACCTCGTCGTCGCAGCGCAGGAACGACGCCGCGGCACCGCCCCGGAGTCGTCCGTGTCGGCGTGCCACGTCGTCGATCAGATAGGTCAGCGACTGCGGCACCGGGGTGCGGGAGCGGGTGGTGAACAGCTCGTGCAGTTCGTCGGCGGTCTGTCCGGCGTCCATGGCCCGGCGCACGGACGTCTCGCTCACCCGGTACATCGTGGCGTGGCCCGCCGACTCGACGTCGGCGACGGACTCGATGCTCTTCTGCAGGTCCGGCTCCAGCGGTCCGGGGGCCACCACGGTCAGGTCGGCCTGCACGAGGACGTGGTCCACCGGCTGCGGCAGCGCGTCGGCCATCGCGGCCGCCGCGCCGTGCTGGTCGTCGTCGAGCAGGGCCCGTGCCGCCGAGGTGAGTGCGCCGAGGCCGACCATGCCCAGTGCCGTGGCCTCGGCCATCGCCTGCCGCACGCTCTCGTCGCGCAGCCTGCCGCCCTTGCGGGGCGCGCGCCACGCCAGGACGGCGACCAGCTCGTCCACACTCTTCACCCCGGCCCCGGTGGGCAGGTCGGCGAGGGTGCCGAGCACCCGACGGCGGGTCGCGGGTGCCGCCGGACGCCGCGCCTCCTCGGACAGCGGGGCGATCACCTTGTCCTTCGCGTCCTTCGTGCCCACCAGCCCCGGCATGCGCGGCAGGTCGAGCCAGGCCTGCGCGAGGATCAGCCAGCGGCCGGACTGCGGGGAGGACAGCCACGAGTCCGTCAGCGTCGTGGGCACCCACCCGGGCGTGGCGTCCTCGCTGACGGCGACCAGCCCGGCGCCCACGGCCAGTTCGGCCTGCAGGGTGGCGGTGCGCTCGTCGACGTCGAGGTCCCGGGCGAGGCGGCGCAGTTCCCGCACCCCGAGCCCGCCGGACTTGAGCACCGGTGACGGTTTCTCCGACCAGAGCCGGAGCAGTGCCTCCGTGGTGCGCAGGAACTCTGCGACCTCGCCCGCCGCGGCCTCGTCCACCGACTCCCGCTGGTGCGGGCTGGTCGGCAGCTCCGGTTCCCGCAGCGATCCGGCGTCGTAGGCGAGGCCGCCGCGCAGTGCCAGGGCCGGCTCGCGGGGCAGCTCGACGGTCTGCGGGTCCCGGCGCACCAGCAGTCCGCGTGCCAGCAGGCGCTGCACCGGCGTGGTGGCCTCCTCCGGTGGCACCTCGGCCGCCGCGTCCCGGGTCCGCCCGATCGGGGGACCCGCCGACAGGGTGCGCAGCAGGGCGCGGTCGTCCTCGGCGAGCTCGTCGAGGACGGCGGCGAGGTCGGTGTCCGCGAGCTCGGGACGGGACACCCCGAGTCCGGCCGGGAACGGTCCGAACACCTCGCGCGCCGCGGGGGGCACGGAAAGGCCGTCGTCGTCGCCCCAGGCCAGGGCCAACCGCCGTAGCCGGTCCAGCGCCTCCGGCACGGGCTCGCCGAGCAGCGCGTCCAGCCGCGCGCGGTCCACGGGTGCGGTGTCGGCGTCCAGGGCGAGCAGTGTCTCCAGCACCGCGAGGGTGGCGGTGTCCAGGTTCTCGCACGCGCGCGCGATCGAGCCCGCCGTACCCGCGCGCGTGGCGAGCACGCCGGAATCGGCGGGTGGCGGGGTCGCGAGGTCGCGCCGGTCGCGCAGCAGCGCGGCCAGCTCGTCGTCGGAACGCGAGCTCAGCCAGTCCGCGAGGGAGACAGCGACCATTGTCACCACGATATCCGTCGGCCGGGCCCATCCGGCACACTGTGGTCAGTCGTTGGTCGAGTGAGGAGGACGCCGTGGCGAAGGCGGGCAAGCGGAACCGGATCGACCCGGAGTGGCCGGAGGCGGGGGGCGACGCGCACCCGGTCTCGGAACTGGCGGCCGACCGGCAGGGGGCGCTGTCGCCGTACGGGGACGACATGACCTTCCCGCTGGAGCGGGTGCCCTACGAGCACCCGCAGACCGAGATCAACAAGTCGGCGTAGCCGGGGCCCCGGCGGGCCCGGGACCGGTCCGACGGAAGCGAAGTTACTGGTCAGTCACCCCTCCGCGCCGGGAGTGGGCCGCTCGCGGGGATAGGCTTTCCCCCGTTCGACGGTCAATCTCGATGCGGGGGTGCCTGCCATGCCGGTTCCCGGGCCCGGTTACTCGATCACCGTGCGGCTCCAGGCTCCGCCCTCGGCCAGCGCGGCCGGTGACCTGACCACGGCGGTCGGCAGGGTCGGCGGCGTGCTCACCGCGTTCGACGTGGTGGAGTCGCACGCCGACGCGATCGTCGTGGACATCACGGCGAACGTGTCCTCGGCCGACCACGCCGACGACATCACGTCCGCGCTGGACGCGCTGCCCGGGGTGCGGGTACGGAAGGTCTCCGACCGGACGTTCCTGATGCACCTCGGCGGGAAGCTGGAGGTCTCGCCGAAGGTCGACCTGCGCAACCGGGACGACCTCTCCCGCGCCTACACCCCCGGGGTCGCGCGGGTGTGCCAGGCCATCGCGGCCGACCCGGAGAACGCGCGCAGGCTGACCATCAAGCGCAACACCGTGGCCGTGGTCTCCGACGGGTCCGCCGTCCTGGGCCTGGGCAACGTGGGTCCCTCGGCGGCACTGCCGGTGATGGAGGGCAAGGCGGCCCTGTTCAAGAAGTTCGCCGGCGTGGACGCCTGGCCGGTGTGCCTGGACACCCAGGACACCGAGGAGATCATCCGCACGGTGCGGGCGCTGGCCCCCGGGTACGCGGGCATCAACCTGGAGGACATCGCCGCGCCGCGGTGCTTCGAGATCGAGGCGCGGCTGCGGGAACAGCTCGACATCCCGGTGTTCCACGACGACCAGCACGGCACCGCGATCGTGGTGGTCGCCGCGTTGCGCAACGCCCTGCGGGTGGTGGGCAAGCCGCTCGAGAAGTGCCGGGTCGTGGTCAGCGGGGTCGGTGCGGCGGGGTCGGCGATCATCCGGCTGCTGCGCCGGAAGGCGCCCGCCGACATCGTCGCGGTCGACATCGACGGGGTCGTCCACCCCGGCCGGGAGGGCCTGGACGACAACCTGCGCTGGGTCGCCGAGCACACCAACGCGCACGGGATGACCGGGACGCTGCACGACGCGCTGGTCGGTGCGGACGTGTTCATCGGGGTGTCGGCCCCCGACCTGTTCGGGGCCGAGCAGGTGGCGACCATGGCCGACGACGCGGTGGTGTTCGCCCTGGCCAACCCGGATCCGGAGATCGACCCGCTTCAGGCGCAGCGGCACGCCGCCGTCGTGGCCACCGGGCGCAGCGACTACCCGAACCAGATCAACAACGTCCTCGCCTTCCCCGGTGTGTTCCGCGGGCTGCTCGACGCGCACGCCCACCACATCGACGACGGGATGCTGGTGGCCGCCGCCGACGCGATCGCCGACGTGGTGGACGACCGGCTGAACGCGTCGTTCATCGTGCCGAGCGTCTTCGACGCGGCGGTGGCCCCGGCCGTGGCCGAGGCCGTGGCCGAGGTCGCCCGCGGTGGTGATGTGTCCGGGACCACCGCCGACGCCGTAACCTCGACGGCGTGAGCGGACAGGACGGCGCGCGGCGGGACGGGACGGACCACCACGACAGGGGACCGCACGATACGGGACCGCACGACACGGGACCGCACGATACGGGACCGCACGACACGGGGCGGGACGGCACGGACGGCGACGGGCGGCTCAGCCACGTCGACGAGTCGGGCACGGCGCGGATGGTCGACGTCTCCGGCAAGGACGTCACGGCCCGGACCGCCGTGGCCCGGGGGACGGTGCGCACCACCGCCGAGGTGATCGGCCTGCTGACGGCCGGGGAACTGCCCAAGGGGGACGCGTTCGCCACGGCCCGCATCGCCGGGGTGATGGGCGCCAAACGGACCTCGGAGCTCATCCCGCTGTGCCACCAGATCGCGTTGTCCAAGGTCGACCTCGACTTCGACCCGGGCCCCGACCACGTGGTGATCACCGCGACCGCGCGCACCAGCGACCGCACCGGGGTCGAGATGGAGGCGCTGACGGCCGTGGCCGTCGCGGGGCTGACGCTGCACGACATGGTGAAGGCCGTGGACCCCGCCGCCTCGCTCGACGAGGTGCGGTTGGTGGCCAAGGACGGGGGGAAGTCCGGGACCTGGCGGCGGGAGGAGAACCGATGAAACGCACGGCGCGGGTCGTCGTCGCGTCCAACCGCGCGGCGGACGGCGTCTACGCCGACACGACCGGGCCGGTCATCGCCGACTGGCTCGCCGCACGGTCGTTCGAGGTCACCGACCCGGTCGTGGTCGCCGACGGTGCCCCGGTGGAGCGGGCCCTGCGCGGGTTCGTCACCGACGGCGTCGACCTGGTGGTGACCACCGGGGGCACCGGTGTGGCACCCACCGACCGGACGCCGGAGGCCACGGCGGCGTTGCTGGACCGCGAGCTGCCGGGGCTGGCCGACGCGGTCCGGGACGCCGGGCGGGAGAAGGTGCCCACGGCCGTGCTGTCCCGGGGGACCGCGGGTGTGGCGGGCCGGACGCTGGTGGTGAACCTGCCGGGGTCCCGGGGCGGGGTGGCCGACGGGCTCGCGGTGCTCGACGCCGTGCTCGACCATGCCCTCGATCAGATCGCGGGCGGTGATCATTCCCGGCACTCCGGGGCCGGGGACGGATCCGGGGTCGTCGGTGGGGACGGGGCCCCGCCCGCACCCGCCCGGGTGTCCCGCGCCGAGGTCACCGACGAGCCGGTGTCGGTCGACGAGCACGCCCGGTTGGTGGCGGAGGCGGGTGCCGGTGCGGTCGTCACCTTCGGCGGCGTCGTGCGTGATCACGACGGCGGCCGGTCGGTGACCGCACTGCACTACGAGGGGCATCCGACCGCGGGCGCGGTGCTCGCCGATGTCGTCTCCGAGGTCGCGGCCCGGCGGGCCGGGGTGCGGGCGGTGGCGGTGAGTCACCGCGTCGGGGATCTGACGATCGGTGACGTCGCGCTGGCGTGCGCGGTGGCGGCCGACCACCGGGCGGAGGCGTTCACCACCTGCGCCGATCTGGTGGACGAGGTGAAGGCACGGCTGCCCGTCTGGAAGCACCAGTGGTTCGCCGACGGCACCGACGAGTGGGTCAACTCGCCCTGACGCGGTACCGGTCGCTGGTACCGGTCGCCGGTGTGCGTGTGGGAGCGGTGTGCGTGTCCGGTGTCGGTCCTTCGGCGGAGGGGCCCACCACCCGGGGGACAGTGGTGGGGCCCTCCGCATGCCGACACCCGTCCGGACGGGCCCGACCGGGTCGGTCCGGCCCGTCCGGGCCCGGGGTCACTCGGTGGCGATCTTCTGCCCGACCACGATGTAGTCGGGGTCGGAGATGTAGCCCTCGTTCAGGTCGACCAGCGTCGTGTAGCCGCCGTCGACGTCCTTCTCGTCGGCGATCTTGCTCAGCGTGTCGCCCTTCTCGACGACGTAGTCGCCGTCCGGGTTCGACTTCGCGATCCGCTCGGGGGCGGGTTCGGGGGCGGGCTCGGAGGTCTGCTCCGGCTGCGTGGACTGGCTCTGGGTCGAGCCGGAGTCCTGCGCCCCCTGGGTGTTGCTCCCCTCGTAGTTCACGTTCGAGGAGCCCTTCGCGCCGCAGACCGGCCACGCGCCGATGCCCTGACCGTCCAGGACCCGTTCGGCGACCCGGATCTGTTCGGACCGGGACGCCTCGTGCGGCATTCCGGTGCCGCCGTAGGCCCGCCAGGTGCTCAGCTTGAACTGGAGCCCGCCGTAGTAGCCGTTGCCGGTGTTGATGCTCCAGTCACCGCTGCTCTCGCACTCGGCGATCGCATCCCAGTTGACGCTGCTGTCCGCCGCCTGGGCCGGGGTCGCGGCCACCGACAGCGGCGCACCCACGGCGATGCCCGCGACGGCGACGCGGGCGAGGTTGCGGGACGCGGCGGACGGTTTGCGGTGCTTGCCTCGATAAGCCATGTCGACTCGGTTTCGACTTCCGCGCCTGTCGAGAACCGCGGGCAGGCGGTGAGGCCGGGCCGACCGTCTCGGGTCGACAGGCGGCACCGGGGGATGCCGCCTCCCTCTCGTCCCAGTCCGAGAAGTGCGTTTCGCTCGGGGTTTTTCCGTGTCTCCGGGATCCCGCCGGACTGGGCTCGGCGCAGACGGGAACCCGGTTGTTCCCGGTTGGTCGGGGCCAACCAATTTGCGACGGTACGTAACAACGAGCGTGATCGGAAATTGATGGAACCGTGGGCTAGACCACAGTAACGGCGCGCAACCTTCGCACGATCCGGTTATTTTCCCTGCGTAGGGCGCTGTTACCGGTCCGTGTCCGTCTCGAAACTTTTCACCCAAAGTGAGGTCTGGGTCACGCCGCCGACGACCCGTCTGCTCCGTTCGTGCGGGCACGCGCGCGCCCTGACGAACGGATGGTCCGGACGAACCGGACACGTGCGCCCACCCGCGGTGGGAGGTGCACACCCTCCGTCGGTGCGGCATCCGGTGGCGGACCACCGGGGGTGTGCACCGGTCCCGCCCCGTCCGGGGGTCCGGTACCGGTGGGGATCAGCCGCCCGCGAACGGCGGGAGCACGTCGAGCTGGGCCCCGTCGGGCAGGCGGCGGGTGTGGTCGCGCACCGCGACGCCGTCCAGCAGGAAACCCGCCGCGTCGAGGATGCGGGGCAGCCCGGTGCCGGCGTGCCGTTCACGGAGCCACCGCAGGGCGTCGGCCACCGAGGCGGATCCGGCCAGCCCGACCGGTTCGGAGTCCAGCCCCGTGGCCGCGCGGGCCGAGGCGAAGTACCGCACCCGCACCGTCACGGCAGTTCCCGCGTCGTCCGGCACCGCGTTCCCCGGCACCGCGTTTCCCGGCACCGCGTTTCCCGGCGCCGCGCGGCCCCGCGGGGCCGTGGGGCTCTCCGGTGCGGTGGTGTTCTCCGGTGCCGCGGCACGGTGCCCGGTCCCCGACGTGTGCATCGCCTGCTCCCTCGTTCGCGTGCGTGGGCGCGGATCAGCCGCCGATGGAGCTCATCGGCCGGATCGGCTGCGCGAAACCGGCCTCGTTGATCTCGTGTCCGGCGAGTTTGCCCCACATCGCCGCACGCCAGGTGTCGGCGATCTCCCCGTCGTCGGCGCCCTGTCGGACCAGACCGCGCAGGTCGGTCTCGGTGGTGCTGAACAGGCACGAGCGCACCGCGCCGTCGGCGGTGAGCCGGGTGCGTTCGCACGCGGCGCAGAACGGCCGGGTCACCGACGGGATGATGCCCACCTCCTGCGGGCCGCCGTCGACCAGCCACCGCTCCGCCGGGGCGCCACCGCGCTCCGTCGGGCTCGGGGTCAGGGTGAACTCGGCACCCAGCAGATCGAAGATCTCGTCCGCGGTAATCATCTCGGCGCGGCTCCACCCGTGCTGGGCGTCCAGCGGCATCTGCTCGATGAACCGCAGGTGATAGTCGTGCGCCAGGGCGAAGCGCAGCAGTTCGGGCGCCTCGTGCTCGTTGACCCCCCGCAGCAGCACCGTGTTGATCTTGACGGGGTCCAGTCCGGCGTCCCGGGCGGCCGCCAGCGCGTCGAGGACGTGCCGCAGCCGGTCGCGCCGGGTGACGCGCGCGAACGTCTCCGGGTGCACCGAGTCGAGGGAGACGTTGATGCGGTTCAGACCCGCGGCCGCGAACCGCTCCGCCCGCTTCGCGAACCCGATGCCGTTGGTGGTCATGGACAGCCGCGGCCGGGGGCGCAGTGCGGTGATCCGGGCGACGAGCTCCTCCAGGCCCGGACGCAGCAGCGGCTCGCCGCCGGTGAGCCGGATGTCGGTCACCCCGAGCAGGCGCACGGCGACGTCCATCAGCCGCACCAGCTCGTCGTCGGACAGGACCTGCTCACCCGGGGCCCAGTCCAGCCCTTCCGCGGGCATGCAGTACGTACACCGCAGGTTGCACTTGTCGGTCAGCGACACCCGCAGGTCGGTGGCGACACGCCCGAAGCTGTCGATCAGCGAGGGATCGTCCGGGCGTGTGTGGTCCGGTGCCGTGCGCGCTCCGGGCACCCTGGGGATGCCGAGGTCCGTTCCCGTCACCCCGTCCAGCCTAGTCGGGGAACCGACGAAAATAAGACCTCCGTCACACCCTCGGCCGAATGACCGCTGGCGGATTCGCATGTGCGGCGATATTCTCGGCTTCATGCCGCAGTTTCGGCTCTCGGAGGCCGCCCGCCTGCTCGGCGTGAGTGACGACACCGTCCGCCGTTGGGTCCGCGCCGGGCGGCTGACCTCCGCCGGGGACGACGCCGGGCGCATGGTGGTCGACGGGGCGGAACTGGCCGCGTTCGCCCGGACCACCGCCGATTCCGCGCCCGATCCCACCGGGGTGGGGCGCTCGGCGCGCAACCGCTTCGTCGGACTGGTCACCGACGTCGTGGCCGACACCGTCATGGCCAAGGTGGAGCTCCAGTGCGGGCCGAACCGGCTCGTGTCGTTGATGAGTGCCGAGGCGGTGCGGGAACTGGGGCTCGCCCCGGGGGTGTGCGCGGTGGCCGTGGTCAAGGCGACCCAGGTGATCGTCGAGACACCGGGTGACGGACCGTGAGGCGCGCACCCGGGCGTGGCGCGCGGGTGACCCCCGTGCCGCGCACGCTCGTCGCGGTGGTGCTGGCCGTCGGCATGCTGACGGTGGTCGCGTGCGGTGGTGTGCCCGGGCGGGACCGCACACTGACCGTGTTCGCGGCGGCCTCGCTGACCGGCGTGTTCGGCGAGCTGGACCGGCACTTCGAACGCACTCACCCGGACGTGGACGTGCGGCTCAACGTCGGCGGGTCCGCCCGGCTCGCCCGGCAGATCCTCGAGGGCGCGCCCGCCGACGTGTTCGCCTCCGCCGACGCCCGCACGATCCGGTGGGTCGCCGACGCGGGCCTTCTGGCCGGGCCGCCCACGCCGTTCGCGAC
>NZ_KI912216.1:40397-51615 GCF_000231035.2 Saccharomonospora iraqiensis subsp. paurometabolica YIM 90007
GGGCGCCCGACCTCGAACCGGGCGGCCCGGCGGTGGCCGTGTTCGCGCCGGGGGCGGTGGCGGTGTATCCCGCCGGGACCGACCCGGTGGGCTCGCCCCGCAACGTCGTGGACACCGTCGTCACCGCCGTGGAGCCGCACGGCGGCGCCCTGGTGCGCGTGCGGACCGCGGCCTCGGTGACCGCCGAGGTCACCCCCGCCGCGGTGGCCGATCTCGGGCTGGAGCCGGGGACACCGGTGCGATTGGCGGTGAAAGCCGCCGCAATCACCCTGCACCCGGCCGCACAGGCGATAGGTTGACCCCATGACCGAGCGGCAGTGGAACTACCTGACCGACATGGACGGCGTGCTGGTGCACGAGGACCGCCTGGTGCCCGGCGCGGACCAGTTCCTCGCCGAGCTGCGGGACGCGGGCGCGCGGTTCCTCGTGCTGACGAACAACTCCATCTACACCCCCCGCGACCTGCGGGCGCGGCTGGCGCGCACCGGCCTGGACGTCCCCGAGGACGCGATCTGGACCTCCGCGCTGGCCACCGCGCGGTTCCTGCACAACCAGCGTCCGGGCGGGTCGGCGTTCGTCATCGGCGAGGCGGGGCTGACGACCGCGCTGCACGAGGCGGGATACGTACTCACCGACGTCGACCCGGACTACGTCGTGCTCGGGGAGACCCGCACCTACAGTTTCACCGCCATCACTCGGGCGATCCGGTTGATCGAGCAGGGCGCCCGGTTCATCGCCACCAATCCCGACCCGACCGGACCGAGCCGGGAGGGCCTGCTGCCCGCGACCGGGTCGGTGGCGGCCCTGATCGAGCGGGCCACCGGGCTCTCGCCGTACTACGTCGGCAAGCCCAATCCGCTGATGATGCGCTCGGCGCTGCGGGCGCTCGGGACACACTCCGAGCAGACCCTGATGATCGGCGACCGGATGGACACCGACATCCACTCCGGGATCGAGGCGGGCCTGCGGACGATCCTGGTGCTCAGCGGGATCTCCGACCGCCACTCCGCCGAGCGCTACCCCTACCGCCCCACGCTGGTGGTCGACTCCATCGCCGACCTGCTCGGACGCACCGCCGACCCGTTCGAGGTGGGCTGACCGAGGGGCCGCGCCGGCGGAGGCATATCGTCGCGGGCGTGATGGAGGAGTCCACGTTCGTCGTCGGTGACGTGCACGGGCACCACGACGAGCTCACCGAGGCACTGCGCGAACACGGGCTCGTCGACGAGGCCGACGACTGGGCGGGCGGCCGGGCCCACCTGTGGTTCCTCGGCGACTTCGTCGACCGCGGGCCGGACGGGGTCGAGGCGATCGACCTCGTCCGCAGGTTGCAGCGGCAGGCGGACGCGGAGGGCGGGTTCGTGCAGAGCCTGCTCGGCAACCACGAGGTCCTGCTGCTGGGCACCCACTTCTTCGGGGACACGCCGGTGTCGTCGGACACCGACACGCGCAGTTTCGCGCGGAGCTGGACGCTCAACGGTGGTCAGGTCGCCGACCGGGACGCCCTCACCGACGACCACGTCGAGTGGCTGGTCTCCCGGCCGGCGTGTGCCCTGGTCGACGACCACCTGCTGGTGCATTCGGACACGCTGGAGTACCTCGGGTGGGGCGGCGACGTCGCGGCGGTGAACGAGGCCGTGCGCGAGATTCTCACCTGCGACGACATCGAGCGGTGGTGGGACCTGTGGCGCAGGCTGACCACCCGCTTCGCGTTCCGCGGCGCCGACGGCGGGCGGGCGGCGGACACGCTGTTGGCGGCACTCGGCGGTGCGCGCGTGGTGCACGGCCACAGCGTCATCGCCGACCAGCTCGGCGTTCCCCCCGTCGAGATCGACGGGCCGGTGCTCTACGCCGACGGCCGCGCCCTCGGCGTCGACGCGGGACTGTTCGCCGGCGGCCCGTGTCTGGTGGTGCGGCTGCCCTGGGAGCCGGGGCGGGGCTGAGCCACCGGACGGTTCCGGGCTACGGGGCGGATTCGGCGAGTGCCCGGATCCCGTCCAGGGTGGCGTGCATCCCCCGGCGCAGCTGCGCGAGTCGGCCCGTGACGATCGCCTCCTCGTGCTCCGGTGCCCGCGTCACCGCCGCGGTCAGCCCGGACGGCGCCGTACCGAGACGCACCGCGAGCCGCAGCCGTGTTCCCCTACCGGCGGGGTCGAGGACGAACCGCCAGGTCGCTGTCGGGTGCGCCGGGTCGGTGCCCGCCGGGCCGAAGCGGCCGTCGGCGTCGAACACGGCCCAGCCGAACACGCACGGTGCGGTGTACTCCACGACCTCGCAGACGGTGCGCCAGTCACCCAGCACGTCGTTGCGGTTGTGCCCCTCGAACCGCGCGCCGACGGCCGGAACGTCCGCCCCGTCCAGCCACCGCACCGTGTGCAGTTCGGGACTGAACCGGGTGGGCAGCTCGATGTCGGCCACCAGGTCCCAGACGACTCCCGGCGGTGCGTCGACGGGGACGGCGACCTCCTCCGTCGGCCGGTCGGCGATGCGCATGTCTTCCCCCGGTGATCTCGGCACGTCGATGGGGAGACGGTAGCCGCCCGCCGCCTGCGCGTCGCGGGTCCCCCAGCACGTGGTTGCGTGGGTGAGCCGTCAGGTGGACACGACCTCCCGGCCGAGGGGCAGCAGCGACACCGGCACCATCTTGAAGTTGCCGAGCCCCAGCGGGATGCCGATGACGGTGAGGCACAGGGCGATCCCGGTGGCGATGTGCCCGATCGCCAGCCAGAGCCCGGCCACGAGGATCCACACCACGTTGCCCAGCATCGACGGCACCCCGGCGGTGCGGCGTTCGGTGACGGTGCGGCCGAAGGGCCACAGCGCGTACCCGGCGATCCGGAACGACGCCAGCCCGAACGGGATCGTCACGATCAGCAGACAGCACAGGATCCCGGCGACCACGTACCCCAGCGCCAGCCACACCCCGGCCAACACCAACCAGATCACGTTCAACACGGCGTTCATCCCGCCAGTCTCCCGTACCCCGGTCGGGTGGTGCCGTGAAGGGCACGTTCCCTGCGCGTGGCGCAGTGAATGTGCCCCTCGCTGCGTGTGACGCAGGGAAGGTGCCCTTCACGGTCACTACGGACGGTCACCGTGCCCGGGCGAGGGTGTGGGCGATCTCGGTGGGGGTCAGGGGGGTGGCGCTGACGTAGTAGAGCGTCGAGCCGGGAGGGAGTTCGTCCTGCCAGTCCGGGTTGACCAGCAGGCGGTCGCCGGTGCGGGCGGCCAGCAGCGTGGCACCGTGGTTGCGGCCGAGTGCGGTCCGGCGGGTGTCGACGAGGACGGGGCCGACCGTCTCCGGCAGTGTCACCGAGTAGGTGTTGGCGCCGCCGTGCGTCATCAGTTCCGCGTAGACCTCCGTGATCCCGGGCGACTGGAGCTCCTCGGTGATCATCCGCGGGCTGTGCCACTGCACGGGGCGGATCCGTTCCCCCACATAGCTCAGCAGGGAGGACCGTTCCATGTCCCGCAGGGTCACCACGGTGTGCGCGTCCCGGTTGAGGTGATCGACGGCCAGCGTGACGGCCAGCGCCTCGTTGTCGTCGCGGACGTCCACGAGAATGCGGGCCGCCCGGTCGACCCCGGCGCGGCGCAGCACCCCGGCGTCGGTGAGGTCGCCCCGGACGAACTCGACGGGTTCGCCCGGCACCGGGTGGGTGACCACGTCGTCCCAGGTGCCCAGCACCAGGTCGCCGCCGTCCTCGGCGCGGAGTTCGGAGACCACCCGTTCGGTGCGCCCGGGCAGGTATCCGAGCAGCACCGTGTGTCCGGACAGGTTCACCGTGATCGCTCCCTGCATACGTTGTCCCCTCGCCTTCTCCAGCAGCGACGCGAGCTTGGTGAACACCGTCGTCAGCGCCGCGATCCCGCCCACGATCACGTAGGCGCCGACGACGTGCCCGGCGGGTGAGGCGGGGGAGAGATCGCCGTAGCCGACCGTCGCGGCGGTCACCACGAAGTACCACCAGTAGTTCGCCGGTTCGACGAGCTCGCTGCCGTCCGGTTCGGCCAGTGCCATCAACGGCCAGCTCGTGAGGAAGACGAACACGGTCACGGCGATCGGCGTGACCCACGAGGTCAGCAGGCTGATCCTCGCCAGGAGCCGGGACAGGATGAACGGCACGTGCGCTCCGGGTCGGGGGTGGGTGGCCGGACACCGTTGTAACACGGTGCCCGGCCGGCGGAGTCACCGTGCGGCGGCCTCGGCGAAGGCCTTCTCGTCCTCGCGGTTGAAGGTCTCCTCCAGCTGCTCGGGGGAGTAGTCCAGGTCGATCTCGGCGACGTCGGCGCCGCGCGCGGACTCGATGGCGCCGAGCCTGCGCTGGGCGCGGTCCGCCGCGTACTGCACGAACTCCTGGTTGTCGACGTCGAACGGCTGCTCGTCGAACTGCTCGTTCACCCACTCGATCATGCCGAGCGCGTGCGGGAGGAGTTCCCCCATCCGCTGCTGGACGACCTCCCAGAGGGAGTCGTCGGCCGCCACGTGCCGTCGGCAGGTGAACGTGCCCCACGCCATGTGCCTGCGCTCGTCGTCGCCGATGCGGCGCACGAGCTGCTGCATGCCCGGCAGGATGCCGCGCCCGGTGCAGATCTTCTGCCAGGCGTAGTAGCCGGTCAGCGCGAGGCTGCCCTCGATGACGTGGTTGTAGGTCACGCTCGCCCGGATCTGGTTGACCGGGCTCGGGTCCTCGGCGAGGACACCGAGCGAGGTGGGCAGTTCCTCGTAGAACAGCTTGCGGTAGTGCGGGTTCTCCGCCACGAAGGAGTGCAGGTCCCCGGTGAGGCCGACGGTGTCCATCCACCGCCGGAACACCTCGGTGTGCTTGGCCTCCTCGAAGCAGAACTGGCTGAGGTACATCTCGTCGGCCAACCTGCCCTCGGCCGCCATCGCCTTCATGAACGGTTGGATGTCCTCGGTCACCGCCTCCTCGCCCGCGATGAACTGTGCGCAGAGGTAGGTGGCCGAGCGGCGCTGCTCGTCGTCGAGGGACTCCCAGTGCTCGCGGTCGGCGCTGAAGTCGAGGTCGGCGGGGTTCCAGAACTTCGTGTTGCCCTTGACGAACAGGCGCAGCGGGAACGAGTCCCAGTTCAGTCCGCCGCGGCGCAGGGACTGGAAGCCGTCGCGGCGCTCGGCGCCGGTGTCCAGGGTGCCGGTCATGGGAACTTCCCTTCGGTCACGTCGTTGTGGGTGGGGGCCGGGGTGGCGTCGAGCAGGGGGCCGAGGACGGCGCACACACCGTCCGCGGCCCCGGTCGGCGACGCCGTGGGCAGCACCAGGTAGCTCAGCGTCAGCCGGGTGGCGGTCTCGGCGACGAACCGGGGATCGGGCAGCTCCGGCCGTTGCTCCCGCAGATAGGACTCCGCCATGTCGGTGGCCGCCCGCAGGACCGGTTCGCCACGGGTGGTCAGCAGGGGCAGCAGGTCCTCGGCGACCTCGGTGCCGGTCACGGCGGCGACCAGCGGGTTCTCCCCGGCGTGTTCGATCGTGTAGGCGGTGGCGGCGTGCAGTCCCGCCAGCACGTTGTCGGCGGTGCACAACCGGTGCTGAATGCCGTCGGTGAACTCGGCGAGTGTGCGCAGGGCGACCGCCTGCACGAGCGCGCGTTTGTTGCCGAATTCGTTGTACACCGTCTGCCTGCTGACCCCGACCCGGGTGGCGACGTCGGCCATCCGCACCCGCGCGTAACCGCGGTGGGCGAGCAGGGTGGTCGCGGCGTCGAGCAGCTCCTCGCGCAGGGACGACCGGACACGCCGGGCATAAGTGGTGGTGCGGGACACATCGTGATCTTGACATCTGTCGGCGCCATGTCAATTGCTTTGACACCGTTTTGCAGCATGTCAAGAAATTAGGGTGGCTCCGTGCGACTCTGCGTGGGCTTCGACCTGGACATGACCCTGATCGATCCGCGACCGGGCATGGTCGTGGCCATGGACCGGCTCGCCGAGGAGACCGGCTACGCCTTCGACGGCGAACGGTTCGCCGCGAACCTGGGGCCGCCGCTGGCGAGCGTCCTGCGGGAGTTCGGTGCCCCCGCCGACCGGATCGGCGATCTGGTGTCCCGCTTCCGCGCCGACTACCCGGACGTCGTGGTGCCCCGCACCGTCGCGCTGCCCGGTGCGGAGGCGGCGTTGGCCGCCGTGCGGGCGGCGGGCGGCCGCGCGCTCGTCGTCACCGGCAAGTACGCTCCGAACGCCGCCCGGCACCTGGCCGCGCTCGGCTGGTCGGACCACGTCGACGAACTGGTCGGCGACCTCTGGGCCGCGGGCAAGGCCACGGCCCTGACCGCGCACGGGGCGCAGATCTACGTCGGCGACCACACCGGGGACGTCGAGGGCGCCCGTGCCGCGGGGGCGATCGGCGTCGGCGTCGCCACCGGGCCGTGTTCGCCCGCGGAACTGCGCGACGCGGGGGCACACACCGTGCTCGGCTCACTCGCGGAGTTCCCCGGGTGGCTGGAGTCCGTATTCGGCGGTAGCCCCTCCGTCAGCGGTAACCCGTCCGGCACCGGTACGGCCGGCCCCGTCGAACCGCTCCGGTGAGCACGGCCGGTGGCGGCTCCGGCCGCTACCGGCGGCGGTGCTCCCGGACCAGGGCGATCAGTCCGAGCCCGAGACCGAGCGGGGTCAGCACACCCGCCACGGCCGACAGCCACACCGGCAGGTCGGAGAATCCGGCGGCGAAGAGGACGAACACCACGACCACGGCCAGCATGCCGAGCGCGAACATCCCGATACCGACCCGCATCAACCACGGTTTGCGCGTCGAGGCGGAACTTGTGTCGTGGACAGCGGTCTCCATGCCGCACATCCTAGAGCGGCGCAATCACCTTCGCCGTCGCGCCCGTGGCGAGATACGCTTGTCCGGTGCGCGTCCTGGGTACGCCTGGGGCGCGTTCGTCGTGCGGGGCCGTGGTGACGACGGCCCGTTGCAGGAGAGCGAAGGAACGGTGAGGGCAGTGCCGACCGGCAAGGTCAAGTGGTACGACGCGGACAAGGGGTTCGGCTTCGTCACACAGGACGGAGGAAAGGACGTCTATATCCGGAAGTCCGCGCTGCCGGAAGGTGTCGAGGCTCTCAAGGCGGGTCAGCGGCTGGAGTTCGGGGTCGCCGACGGCAAGCGCGGCCCGCAGGCCCTCTCCGTCCGGTTGCTCGACCCTCCGCCGTCGGTGGCCGAGGCCCGGCGCCGTCCCGCCGAGGAACTGCACGGCATGGTCGAGGACATGATCAAGCTCCTGGAAGCGCGGGTGCAGCCCAACCTGCGCAAGGGGCGCTACCCGGAGCGCAAGAACACCAAGCGCATCGCCGAGGTGATGCGCGCGGTGGCCCGCGACCTGGACCCGTGACGTCCGGCGCCGGGCGCACGGCGGTCGGGTAGCCCGCCCGCGCGCTCCCCGATCTCCGAACGGGCGCGTGGTCGTCAGTGGACGACCACGCGCCCGTTCGCGTGTCTCCTCCCGTCCACGGCGGCGCCCCCTGGGGGCGCCTCGGCGACAAAAGCGGACCCTCGGAGTCGTGTATCACAAAACACGCATATGTGACTCCTGTTCGCGATAGCGTGCCGCCGTGCAGCTCAACCGGTCCACCGACATCGCCCTGCGGGTGCTGATGTTCATCGCGGTGCGCGACGGCCGCCACCGGGTCGACGACCTCGCCGAGGCGCTCGCCGTGCCCCGGCACCACCTGGCGAAGGTGGTGCAGCGGCTCCAGCACACGGGGCTGCTCACCACGGTCCGGGGCCGCAGCGGCGGCGTGGAGCTCGAACCCGGGGCCCGGGAGATCCCCGTGGGAACCGTGGTGCGGTGGTTCGAGGGCGACGACGAGGTCGTCGGTTGTGAGGACCCGCCGTGCCCGCTGCGCGGGGGATGCCGGCTCCGCTCCGCGTTGCACCGGGCCCACGAGGCGTTCCTGCGCAGCCTGGACGAGGTGTCGCTGGCCGACCTCGTCCACGACCCGACCGGTCCCGTGCTGCTCACCATCGGACGGCGTCCCGGAGACACCGGAACGCCCTGACAGGGAGGACACCATGCTCTCGGCCGACTCCGAACGGGTCATCCGGGCGACACTGCCCGTCGTGCGCGACCACGCGCCCGAGATCACGTCGCGGTTCTACACCGACATGTTCGCCGCGCACCCGGAACTGCTGAACCTGTTCAACCTGGGCAACCAGGCCAACGGCGAGCAGCAGCGGGCACTCGCCGCGGCCGTGGTCGCCTTCGCCGAGCACCTGGTGGGCGAGCGGGAGGTCGACTTCGGCCCGATCGCGGACCGGATCGCGCACAAGCACGTCTCTCTCGGTGTGCAGCCCGGGCAGTACCCGATCGTCGGCAGGTACCTGCTCGGTGCGGTCGGCGCGGTGCTCGGGGACGCGGTGACCGACGCGGTGCGCACCGCGTGGGAGGAGGTCTACTGGCTGTGCGCCTGTGAACTCGTCGCCGCCGAGGCGCGGATGTACCAGCGCGCCGACGTGGACCCGGCCCGGCCGTGGCGGCCCTGGCGGGTCGCCAAGCGCGTGGAGGAGGCCGAGGACGCCGTCTCGTTCACCCTCGTGCCCGCCGATGACGGCCCGGTGCCCGACTTCCGGCCCGGGCAGTACGTCTCGGTGGCGGTGACGCTGCCGGACGGCCGGCGGCAGCCCCGCCAGTACTCCCTGTCCCAGGGGCCGGGGCACGGGTCGTTGCGGATCACCGTGCGCCGGGTGCGCGGCGCCGGGGACACCCCGGACGGCCTGGTCTCGAACTTCCTGTGCGACACGGTGGCGGCCGACGACACGCTGCTGCTCGGTCCCGTGGCGGGGGATCTCGTGCTGGACGACGGCGACGACCCGGTCCTGCTGATCAGCGCCGGGATCGGGGTGACCCCGATGGCGGGGATGCTGGACCACCTCGGGCGGAACCAGCCGTCCCGCACGGTGGTCGCCGCGCACGCGGACCGCTCGCCCGGACGCCACGCGCTGGCGGCCGACGTCGCCCACTGCGGGGATCGGCTGGCCGACTTCCGGCAGCTGTGCTGGTACGAGACCGGCGCTACCGGGGGCGCGCTGCCGGGCCGGATCGACCCGGACACGCTGCCGTTGCCGGACAACGCCCGGGTGTACCTGTGCGGGCCGCTGCCGTTCATGGCCCGGGTGCGGGCGGTGCTGCGCGGGCGCGGTGTGCCCGCCGAGCGGATCGCCACCGAGGTCTTCGGCGCCGGGATGGTCTCCGACGAACCGGCCGCGACGCGCTGAGTCCGAAGGGTCGCGTCCCACCGCGGATCGCGGGTGCGCCTCCGCGGTGGGACGGACCGGGCCCGCGCGGGGTCGGGGCCGTCAGGACGGGTCGATGCGCAGGGCCCATACGGCGCGGGCGACGAGCTGCGGCCGCCCGGACTCGTCGACGATCGGGTTGCCCTGCGCGTCGGCCGCGTAGGCCCCGCCGAGCTGCTGGACCTCCACCACGAGCAGCTGTTCGGCCGGTGCCTGGGGCACGGCCGTGTAGGCGTGCCGCTCTCCCGGGGTGAACACCTCCTGCCGGATCGGCCGCACCGTCCCCGCGGAGTCGGTGTACTGGACGTTGACCAGCCACGGGGTCTCGGCGACGTCCGCGGGAACCGAGATCTGCACCGGCTCGCCCGCCCGCACGTCGAGAACCGGGCGCTCTCCGTGGGACTCGCAGGAGGTCACCTGCGCGTCGCAGTAGCGCCACGGCTCCGCGCGCACCGACTCCCCGTCGGCGTAGAAGGTGACCTCGGGGGGTGCGGGCGCCGAGCAGCCCGCCAGCACGGCCGCACCGGCCGCCAGCGGCGCCACCCGTGCTACTACTTTGCGTCGCATGTGGGCGAGACTACGAGCCGCCGCCGACCGGAGCGGTCTCGGGGCTGCCCCGCGTACGCTGCCTCCGGCGCCCGGGGAACCGGGAGGGCAGCAGCGACGTCCCGCGCCGCACCAGCCAGGTCTGGGCCAACCCGAGTGCGAGCAGCGCCGACACCACGAGGAACCCGATCCAATACGTCGGCGGCAGCAGTAGCCCCACCGCTCCACCGGACACCCATGCCAGCTGCAGGACCGTCTCCGACCGTCCGAACGCCGACGCGCGAGACTCCTCGGGCAGGTCGTCCTGGATGACCGCGTCCAGGCTGTTCTTCGCCAGCGCGCTCGCCGTCGCGCCCACGAGACCCACCACGGCCGCCGTGGCCAGGCCGGACAGCACCGCCGCGAGCACGGTGGAGCCCAGCGTGGCCGCCACACAACCGAGCACGAGCTGGTCGGGTCGGCCGAACCGCATCCGGGACCCGAGCGCGTTGCCGAGGAAACCGCCCGCCCCCGCCGCCGCGCCGATCACACCGAGCAGCAGGAGCTGGACGAACGGACTCTGCCCCGCGTCCTCGGTCTGCGCCTTCACCGCGAACGCGGCGAACATCATCAGAAAGCCGGTCAGCACCCGGATCGATCCGTTGCCCCACAGCCCCACCACGACGTGCCTGCTCAACGGTTGCCGCCGCGCCGCGGCCGGGCGGGGAGCGGTCAGTGAGGCCGGCACCTCGCCCTCGGTGACCTCCACCCACGCCGGAATCCGCAGGGCCAGCACCGCCCCCGCCACGCACAGCACGGCGGTGAACCACAACGCGCCCGCCGACCCGAACGCCCAGTTCACCCCGCTCGCCACCGCGCCGAACACCCCGCCCGCGGCGAGGCCGAACACGGCCAGTCGGGCGTTGGTCGTGGACAGCGTGATCTCCGGCGGCAGCACCCGGGGTGTCACGGCGGCCTTGAGCACCAGGAACGACTTCGACAGCACCATCTTGCCGAGCGCGGCCGGGTACAACAGCCAGGTGTCGAAGTTCAGCGCCATGACCACGCACATCAGGGCCGCGCCCACCGAGGCGAGGCACATGGCCAACCTGCGGCCCCGCTGGATGCGGTCGAGCGCGGGGCCGATCACCGGCGCCACCAGGGCGAACGGCGCGATGGTGATCAACAGGTAGAGGGCGACCCGGCCGCGGCTCTCCCCGCTGCTCGCGGCGAAGAACAGGGTGTTCGCCAGCGCCACGGCCATGGCGGCGTCGCTGGCGTAGTTCAGCATCACCGCGTACGTCAGCGAGGTCAGCCCGGACCTGTCCGCCCCGTCCGCCCGCGTGGCCCGCTGGAACAGCGCGACGGCGTTGCCGCCGAGCTCACGGCCGCGCAGTGCGGCGACCCGGGTGACGGTCAGCTTCCGCGGCATCCGCCGGCCGTCGG
>NZ_KI912216.1:51715-51826 GCF_000231035.2 Saccharomonospora iraqiensis subsp. paurometabolica YIM 90007
CCGGGGCCGTCACCGGGGTGCGGCGACCGCCGCACTGGTGGCACGGGGCTGTACACGGAGCTGTTCGCCGCCGTGGAGCGGGGCGAGATCGACCTCGACGAACTCGGCGCG
>NZ_KI912216.1:51926-55090 GCF_000231035.2 Saccharomonospora iraqiensis subsp. paurometabolica YIM 90007
GCCGCCCGGGAGATCGACCCTCCGGACCGGGTCCGCGCGCTCGACGGCACGGTGGCCGATGCCACCGACGCCCTCGTGCTGGACGCTCCCTGGCTGCTGCCCGTGTGGCCGCCGGAACGGCTGGTCGCGCCCCGGGACCACGCCGACGCCCCCGCGCTGGCCGAGGTGCTCGACCTCCCGTTGGCGAGCGAGGAGACGGCGGGCGTACCGGACGACGACGGGGAGTTCGTCGAATGGTCGGCGCTGCCCGCGCTCGTCGAGGTCGCCGACCTGCTCGACCTGCCGGTGCCGGACGGGGGCGTGGTGGTGCATCCGGACCTGCGGGTGCACGGCCGCGCGGTCCCGTGGTGGTGCGAGCCACTCGCGGACTCCCCCGGAACACCGCCCGGGACCGTGCACGCGGCCGACTCGACGGAGGGGTTGGCGCGGGCGTTCGCGTGGGCGGCGGGCCGGTGGTCCGACCGTGCGATGGTCGTCGCGTTGCTGGAGGAGCCGGAGCCCGGTGTGCTGCTCGGCTGAGGTGCCCGGCCAGCGTTCGGATCGTCCCGCGCGTCACCCCGGGCCGGTCGGTGTGTTAAAGGTTTCTCTGACCGAAACGGGACCCCCTGCGGGAGGCCGCCCGCTGCCAGAGCATGATGCTCATGCCGAGCAGTCCGACCCCGGCGCCCGCGAGGGTCGTCCACAACCACACGCCGTGGATCCCGAGCACCAACAGCACCACGAAGGCGCACAACCACGCGGTCGTGCCCCCGATCACGGGAACCCACGGGCTGACCAGGGACCGGGGCAGATCCGGGGGAGGACGAAGCCGTCCTGTGCCCTCGGGCGTGTTGCTCGGTTCGTCCACGCAGGCCAGGCTACCGCTGCCGGTACCGACGCGAGGCAGGTGAGTGATGTCCGAGGTGACCATGGAGGACCCGGCGCGGTCCCGGCTGGACCGGTTCTTCCGGATCAGCGAGCGCGGGTCCACGCCCGGCAGGGAGATCCGGGGCGGGCTGGTCACGTTCGTGACGATGGCCTACATCATCGTGCTGAACCCGCTGATCCTGGGCAGCTTCTCCGCCGACGATCCGGGTGCGGCCACCGACGCCACCGGCGCGATCCTGCCGGTGCCGCAGGTGGCCGCCGTCACCGCGCTCGTCGCCGGGGTGATGACCATTCTCATGGGGGTCGTCGCGAACTACCCGTTCGCGCTGGCGGCGGGCCTGGGCATCAACGCCCTGGTGGCGGTGAACATCGCCCCGCTGATGACCTGGCCCGCCGCGATGGGGCTGGTGCTGGTCAACGGCATCGTGGTGCTGATCCTGGTGCTCACCGGGGTGCGCACGATGGTGTTCAACGCGGTGCCGCAGCAGCTCAAGGCGGGCATCGCCGTGGGGATCGGGCTGTTCATCAGCCTGATCGGCCTGGTCGATTCGGGGTTCGTGCGCCGCGTGCCGGACGTCGCCGACACCACCGTCCCGGTGCAGTTGGGCATCGACGGCTCGATCGCCTCGTGGCCGACCGCGGTCTTCGTCGTCGGTCTGATCATCATGGCGGTGCTGGTGGCGAAGAACGTCAAGGGCGCCATCCTGATCGGGGTGCTCGCGGGCACGGTGCTCGCGGTGATCGTGGAGGCGGTCGCCGGTGTCGGTCCGTCCGCCGGTGAGGACCCGAAGGGCTGGAACCTCGGTTATCCCGCCCTGCCCGACGACCTCGTCGGCCTGCCGGACCTCTCCCTCGTGGGGGAGGTGTCCTTCGGGGCGTGGGCCCAGGTGCCCGCGCTCACGGCGGCGTTGCTGGTGTTCACCCTGGTCCTCACCGACTTCTTCGACACCATCGGCACGATGACCGGGCTCGGCCGGGAGGCGAACCTCGTCGACGAGCGCGGCAACCTGCCCAACGTCGGCAAGACCCTGTTCGTCGACTCGCTCGGCGCCGTGTCCGGTGGTGCGGCCTCGGCCAGCTCGAACACCGTCTTCGTGGAGTCCGCCTCGGGCATCGCCGAGGGGGCGCGCACGGGCATGGCGAACGTGGTGACCGGTCTGCTGTTCCTCGCCGCGATGTTCTTCACCCCGCTGTACGAGGTGGTGCCGATCGAGGCCGCCGCCCCGGCGCTGGTGATCGTGGGCGCGCTGATGATCCGGCAGATCACCGAGATCGACTTCCGGGACTTCTCCATCGCGCTGCCCGCGTTCCTGACCATCGTGGTGATGCCGTTCACCTACTCGATCGCCAACGGCATCGGGGCCGGGTTCGTCAGCTACGTGCTGATCCAGGCCGCCACCGGCAAGGGCCGCCGGGTGCACCCGCTGATGTGGATCGTGGCGGCCGCGTTCGTCGTCTACTTCGCCATCGGCCCGATCCAGGACGCGCTCGGCTGAGGCGTCCACGCCCGGGAGCCGGCCACTGGGTCCCGGGTGGGTTCTCCCACGTCGGCTACTGTGCGCCGATCGCCCGGGACCGACGGTGCGAAGGCCGTCCGGTCCCGGGCGATCGGGCGCGTCCGGTGTGAGCCCGCACCCGTTCGCTGTGTCGGGAGTCGATCGTGAGGTATGCTAAGGATGTGTCGGGATCAGCTGAGCAGCGGTCGCTGGCCAGTCGGCTGCGGCTCGCTGTGGTGCGGCTGAACCGCAGGTTACGGGCACAGCGGGGAAGTCAGGACCTGTCCCTGACGCAGATCTCGGCGTTGTCCACACTGCACAAATGCGGGGCGATGACGCCCGGGCAGCTGGCGACCAGGGAAGGCGTGCGGCCACCGTCGATGACGCGGGTGATCACCGCGCTGGAGGAGATTTCCTTCGTCCGGCGGAGCCCGCATCCCACCGACGGCAGGCAGGCGATCGTGGCCCTGACCGACACCGGGCTGGACTACGTGCACGCGACGATCTCGCGGCGCGAGGCCTGGCTCGACGAGCGACTGGCGGAACTGAGCGGCGAGGAGCGCGAGGTGCTCTCCCGCGCCGCGGAGATCATCGACAGGATGGCCGGACACGGTTGACGCCCGGCCGTCACGGGAGGCGACACCACGGCGTGCGTACCACGGATAGCGACCAACGACCGACCGGACAACGCCCCGCTATCCGCAGACGCACCACCGACCCGCCCCCGCGACCGGCCCCCGCGTCCCGCTCCTGCGCCGCGGGCCCGGCGGCACCGCCCGGGGTGGACCGCACCACCTCCGC
>NZ_KI912216.1:55190-55906 GCF_000231035.2 Saccharomonospora iraqiensis subsp. paurometabolica YIM 90007
AGTTGCTGCGCTCGCCCGCACTGGGGGAGGCGGTGCGCGGCAGCGTCGACGACGCGCTGGCCGGGGTGGACGTGTGGCCGCTGGCCGAGGCGGTGCTGCGCCTGGTCACCGGGGCCGGCGTTCCGCCCGCGGCGCCGGAGGACGACACGGTCGGCGGGGTGGTGTCCGGCGAGCTGGCGCTGCCCTCCCGGACCGGGTGGCGCCGGGCCGACGAACTCCTGCTCCCGCACGCCGAACTGGGCGCCGTGCTCGATGCCGACGCGGTCGGCGAGGACGCACCGCTGGAGGTGCTCGACGACACCGTCGCGGCGCGGTTCGACGACGAGGCGCTCACCGCGGTGGGGGTGCTCGACACCTTCCGGGTGTCGGACACCGGTGTCGGTGTCGGCACAGACACCGACACCGGGATCGACACCGGAGCGGAGACCGGGACCGGGGCGGACGCCGATCCGTCCGTCGCCGACCTCGATCTGGTCGCCGACGACCGCTGGCCGGAGGCGATCCGGCTGTTGGCCGCACGTCCGGAGACCCGGCGGGCGCTCACCGCGGACCCCGGGACGCGGCGTTGGCTGGCGGCCCACGCCGTCCTGGCCGGCCACCCGCCCGCACACTGGCGCCTGCCCTCCGCGACGGGGGCGGCCGGACTGTTCGACCCGGTGCCGGACGTCGGCCTGTCCGCGGAGCTGCTGACTGCCTGCGGGGTGCGCACCGGACCG
>NZ_KI912216.1:56006-56390 GCF_000231035.2 Saccharomonospora iraqiensis subsp. paurometabolica YIM 90007
GAGGTGCGGCTGCCCCTCCGTCCCGGCACGGACCCGGACGACGTCCTCGGCGGGATCCGGGCCGAGGTCGCCGACGTGCTGCTGATGCTGCCGTGGGTGGCCGAGGTGGACGTCGGGGGAGACCGGTGGTGGCGGCAGACGGACGGCGACGTCGTCGTGCTGACCGCGCCCGGCGCACCCCGCACCCGGTGGCTCACCCACCGGGACGACGGCGACGTGTGGGCGGTGCCGGTCACCGGGGACGGGGAGCCGCTGCCCCTGGACGACGACGTACTGCACGCCCCCACCCCGACGGACGAGCGGCTGTCCCTGCCCGCCCGGCTGCTGAGCGGGCGGATGCCGGTGGAGCCGTCCCGCCGCCGGGTCCTCGCGGGCGCCGACGCG
>NZ_KI912216.1:56490-62209 GCF_000231035.2 Saccharomonospora iraqiensis subsp. paurometabolica YIM 90007
GGGCCGGCCCGCCGGGGGCACACGCCGCCCGCGGGGACGACGGGGGAGGGGGCGGCGGACCCGGTACCCCGTGGGCGACCGGGCTCACCGTCTCGCTGTTCTTCGCGGTGGTCGCCTTCGTCACGATGGTGGCGCTGGCCCGGTCCCTGGCGGCCGAGGCGGCGGGCTGGGTGGCGGTCGCCGCCGCCGCGCTGCTCACCTCCGGGGTGACGCCGTCCCTGTGGCTGGGGCGCCGCATCGCCGTCGTCCGGTGGATCGTGCTCGGCACGGCCGCGGGCCTGGCGCTGGCCTGGCCGGGTGTGCTGCTCATCGCGTTCGGCTGAGCGAGCTGCGCTGACCAGGTGAAACCCGTGGCCGACCGGACGGGCACGGGCGTGGACACCGGCCGCCGGGTTGACACGATCCGGGCGAGGGTACCTTAACCCGCATGTCGTCGCGCACCAATCCGACCGAGGCAACCCCCGCGCACGTCGTGGTCACCGGTGGTTGCGGATTCATCGGCCGTGCGGTCGTCGCGGCCTTCCGGCGCCGTGGCGCCCGGGTGACGGTCGTCGACCGGGAACCGATCGACGTGGCCGACGAGGGCGTCGTGGCGGTCCAGGGCGATCTCGCCGACCCCGAGGTCCGCGAACGCGCGGTCGTGCCCGGTATCGACGGCATCATCCACCTCGCCGCCGTCACGTCGGTGCTCAAGTCGGTGGAGATGCCCGCCCGGACCTACGCGCAGAACGTCGCGATCACCCACGAGCTGCTCGAACTCGCGCGGATGCACGGCGTGGGCCGGTTCGTGTTCGCCTCGACCAACGCGGTGGTGGGCGATGTCGGCACCGCCACCATCTCGGAGGACATGCCGCTGGCGCCGCTGACGCCGTACGGGGCGACCAAGGCCGCGTGCGAGATGCTGATGTCCGGGTACGCGGGCGCCTACGGGATGACCACGACCGCGCTGCGGTTCACCAACGTGTACGGGCCGGGGATGAGCCACAAGGACAGCTTCGTGCCCCGGCTGATGCGGGCCGCGCTCACCGGCGAGGGCGTCAAGGTCTACGGCGACGGACGGCAGTCGCGGGATCTGGTCTTCCTCGACGACGTGGTGCGCGGCATCGAACTGGCCTGGGACTCCGGGCACGTCGGCCGGGCCGTTGTCGGGGCCGGCCGCTCGGTGTCGGTGCTGGAACTGATCGAGACGGTCCGCGAGGTGACGGGCAGCGCCCTCCCGGTCGAGCACGTGCCCGCCCCCGGCGGGGAGATGCCCGCGGTGGTGATCGACCTCGCCCGCAGTGCCGAGACGATCGGCTACCGGCCCGCGCACAGCCTGCGCGACGGGCTGGCCGCCACCTGGCAGTACTTCCTCGACCACGACAGGCAGAAAGTGTTCTGAGTGACCGGGTTCCTCCGTCGGCACTGGCTGCTGGGCGTTCTGCTGGCCGGTGGCGTCACGCTGCGGGTACTGGTGTGGCTGGCGTACCAGCCCGCCCTGCTCTACATCGACACGTTCCGCTACCTGAACAACGTCGACGCGCTCCGGCCGCACGACCTCAACCCGGTCGGCTACGCGGCCGTGCTGAAGGTGCTGTTCGAGTTCGGCGGCTTCTCGTTCGTCGCGGCCGTCCAGCACGTGCTCGGGGTGCTGCTCGCGGTCGCGTTGTACGCGCTGACCCTGCGCTACACCAGCCGCACCTGGCTCGCCGCACTCGTGGCGGCCCCCGTGCTGCTCGACGCGTACCAGCTCCAGATCGAAGAGATGATCATGTCGGAGGTCTGGTTCCAGGCGCTGCTGGTGGGCGCGTTGTGGGCGCTCGCGGGCCGGGGGGAACCTACCTGGCAGCGCGCGGGGCTGGCCGGGATGCTGATCGCGTTGTCCGTGCTCACCCGCACCATCGGCATCACCATGCTCGTGCCGATGGCCGTGTACCTGGTGCTGGCCGGCGGAGCCTGGCGCGGCCGTGCGGGCTGGAGACGGATCGGCGTGCGGCTGGCCGGCGGGGCCGCGGGCGTCACCGCGGTGCTGCTGCCGTACGCCGCGTACTTCCACGCCGTTTCCGGGGAGTGGGGACTCTCCGGCGCGACCGGCAACGTGCTCTACGGACGCACCGCGACCGTGGCCGACTGCGCGCAGTTGCCGCCGGACGACCCGGCGTTGCAGATCTTCTGCCCGGACGAACCCCTCGACGACCGGCGGGCGATCGACTACTACACCCACTACGTCTACGGCGACCCGGACTGGCCGGAGCAGGAACTCCCGCCCGGGCGGACCAAGGAGGACCTGGCCAACGAGTTCGCGACGGAGGTCATCACCAACCAGCCGATCGCGTTCACCGCGTCCGTGCTGGGTGACTTCGTCAAGAACTTCGACCCGATCAAGCGCACGCACGCCAAGGACGTCCCGGCCGAGCGGTGGCAGTTCCAGGTCACCTACCCGTACTACAACCTCGGCCCGGAAACGCTCGAACGGTACAACGCCGCCGTGTACGAGCGGGACGGCATCGTGCCGCACACCGACACCGACCTCAGCGGCTTTCTGCGCGCCTACCAGCTGAACGGGGGCTACACCTGGGGGCCCGCGCTGGCGGTGGCGTCCCTGCTCGGCATCCTCGCCACGGTCGGCGTCGGCAGGGCACGGCGTTCGGGACTGCGATCGGCGGCGTTGTTGGCCACCGGCAGCGGACTGATCATGCTGTTGGGCTCGGCGGCGTTCGAATTCTCCTGGCGCTACCAGATACCCGCGTTGGTGCTGCTGCCCCTGGGAGGTGCGCTCGGCCTGGCCGCGCTCCTCGGGTGGCGGCCCGAGAAACCCGGCGTTGCCGGAGGACGGAGACCGACCATGGACGACTACCCCGACGCCGTCGACTCCGAGGCGGTGGCCGAGTTCCGGATTCGTTACGGCGACCGGCCGCTGACACCGCTGGTCGTGGTCATCGCGGCGTACAACGAGGCCAGGGGCATCGCGGGGGTGGTGCGGGACATGCCGACCGCCTGCGGCGACCTGCCGGTGTCCACGCTGGTCGTGGTGGACGGCGCCACCGACGACACGGCGCAGGTCGCCCGGGAGGCGGGCGCGTACGTGTGCGTCGCCGGCCGCAACCGGGGCCAGGGTGCCGCCCTGCGGCTGGGCTACCACCTCGCCCACGAGTGCGGCGCGGAGTACATCGTCACCACCGACGCCGACGGGCAGTACGACAACCACGAGATGCCCATGCTGGTCAAGCCGCTGCTGGACGACACGGCCGACTTCGTCACCGGCTCCCGCAGGCTCGGCAGCTACCAGCACGACAGCGCGATCCGCTGGCTCGGGGTGCGGGTGTTCTCCTGGATCGCCTCGGTGCTCACCCTGCGCCGGATCACCGACACCTCGTTCGGGTTCCGCGCGATGCGCGCCGACCTGGCGACCTCGGTGACCCTGCGCGAGCCGCAGTACCAGTCCTCCGAGCTGCTGCTCGGGGCGCTGGCCCGGGGGGCGCGGCTGCTGGAGGTGCCGATGACCATGCGCCTGCGCAGCAACGGGGCCAGCAAGAAGGGGCGCAGCATCCCCTACGGGGCGAACTACGCGCGGGTGATGCTCACGACGTGGATCCGGGCGTTCGTCCTGCGTCGCGGAACACGAGCCGGTCGAGCAGAGCGAACTTCAGCATGAACACCAGCGCGTAGCTGCCGAGGAAGACGACGTCGAGCACCACGACGCGCCAGAACCCGGACAGCGCCAGTGGTTCGATGAGGTGGCCGGTGAGGGTGGTCAGGCCCACCGCGGTGAGGCCGGTCGCGGCGATGACGGCGACGTAGGGGATCAGCTCCCGCCGCAGCGCCGGGGTCCCGGACCGCCCCCACGCCCACCGACGGGCGAGGAGGAAGTTCGGTACCGCGCCCGCGAGGAACGCCAGGGTGCTGGTCAGGGCGGGCGTGGCACCCCACACGGACAGTCCGATGAAGGCCAGCTGGCTGACCCCGGTGGCCAGCGCCGAGCTCGTGCCCGCGCGGAGGAACCGGGCCACCGGGCCGCGGCGGCCGGACCCGGCTTGTGGAGGCTCCGCCGAGGCGGCGGTCGCGGTACGCACGCCACCATTGTGCACACCCGCCCGCCGGTCGTGCCGTGCGCGTTGCGTATCCTCCGAGCGGGTTGATCCGTGTGCCCGGGTGGTAGACGGTGGACGACCCGTGTTTCAGTGAGTGCGGTTGCTGGGGGAACCCGGCGCTGGAAGAAGAAAGACGATGGAGGCAGTCGAGTCGTGCGAGTCCTGGTTCTCGGTGGTGACGGATATCTGGGGTGGCCGACCGCCCTCCACCTCTCCGACAGTGGGCATGAGATCGCTGTCGTCGACAACTTCGCGCGCAGGGGGTATGACACCGAGCTGGGCTCGCAGAGCCTGGTCCCGATCGAGGACCTCGACGTGCGGGTCGCGGCGTGGAAGGAGGTCTCCGGCAACGAGATCACGTCCTACGTCGGTGACCTGCTCGACGCCGAGTTCGTCTACTCCGTCATCCGGGAGTTCCGGCCGGACACGATCATCCACTTCGCCGAGCAGCGGGCGGCGCCGTACTCGATGATCGACCGCGAGCACGCCGTCTACACGCAGCACAACAACGTGATCGGCAACCTCAACGTCATGTACGCCATCGCCGAGATCGACCCGGAGATCCACCTGGTCAAGCTCGGCACCATGGGCGAGTACGGCACCCCGAACATCGACATCGAGGAGGGGTGGATCGAGATCGAGCACAACGGTCGTTCCGACCGGATGCTCTACCCGAAGAAGCCGGGCTCGTTCTACCACCTGACGAAGGTGCACGATTCGCACAACATCGAGTTCGGGTGCCGTATCTGGGGGATGCGCGCGACCGACCTGAACCAGGGTGTGGTCTACGGCCAGACGACCGAGCAGACCGCCCGCGACCCGCGCCTGGCGACGCGGCTGGACTACGACGCCGTGTTCGGCACCGTGCTCAACCGCTTCATCATCCAGGCCGTGCTGGGGCAGCCGCTCAGCGTCTACGGCAAGGGCGGTCAGACCCGCGGGATGCTGGACATCCGGGACACGGTCGAGTGCCTGCGGCTGGCGGTGGAGAACCCCGCCGACCGCGGTGAATTCCGCGTGTTCAACCAGATGACCGAGAGCTTCTCGGTCAAGCAGGTCGCCGAGCTGGTGGCGGAGACCTTCCCCGGCCCGGTGCAGATCGACTACCTGGAGAACCCGCGCTGGGAGCTCGAGGAGCACTACTACAACGTCAAGCACACCGGTCTGGTCGACCTCGGCCTGAAGCCGCACCTGCTCTCCGACACGCTCATCGAGTCCCTCTTCCCGATCGTGGAGGAGAACAAGCACCGCGTGGAGCACAACCTCATGCTCCCCAAGGTGAAGTGGGCGAGCGCGAAGAACTGACCCCGCCCACCCGGGTGGTGCCGTGAGGGGCACATTCCCTGCGCCGAGCGCAGTGGATGTGCCCCTCGCTGCGTTCTGCGCAGGGAATGTGCCCCTCACGGTCACCTGGCGCCGGTGAAGGAGGGGCTTCGGGGGAACCCGTGTGGTTCAGCCGCGCTGGCTGCGCACACCCAACAGGACGTCCTCCCAGGCGGGGACCGCCGGGTGGGTGCCCTTCCTGCGTGGCTTGTTCCGGCCGGTGGCCGGGTGGCCCGCCTGCTCGGGGACCAGCTGTTCGTCCGCGGGGCTCTCGCCCGCGGTCGCCGCGGGCACGTCGACCGCCGCACCGCCGTCGTCCGCCGGGG
>NZ_KI912216.1:62309-67382 GCF_000231035.2 Saccharomonospora iraqiensis subsp. paurometabolica YIM 90007
CGCGTTCGCCTTCGCCCGGGAGGGCGCCGACGTGGTGCTGGCCGACGTCGAGGCGGACGCGCTGGCCGACACCGTGCGGGAGGTGCGGGACCGCGTTGCGGGGGCGACCGTGGTGGAGGGGCGCCGGGTGGACGTCTCCGACGCCGCCGCCGTGGAGGCCCTGGCGGCCGACCTCCGCGCCGAACACGGTGTGCCGGACATCGTGGTGCACAACGCGGGTGTCGGCGTGGCCGGATCCGCCCTGGACACCGGGCTGGACGACTGGCGCCGGGTGGTCGACGTCAACCTGTGGGGCGTGGTGCACGGCAGCCGGGTGTTCGGCAGGCAGCTGCGCGAGCGTGGGGAGGGCGGGCACCTCGTGGCCGTCGCTTCGATGGCCGCCTACCTGCCGTCGCCGGTGCTGCCCGCCTACTCCACCACGAAGGCGGCGGTGCTGGCGTTCGGCGAGAGCCTGCGCGCCGAGCTCGCCGCCGACGGGATCGGCGTGAGCGTGGTCTGTCCCGGGATCGTGGCCACCGGGATCGCGGGATCGACGTCGTTCGCCGGGGCCGGGGGAGCCGAGCTGGACAACCGCCGGGTGCGGGCGCAGCGGCTGTTCGACGCCCGCCGGTTCCCACCGGAGCGGGTCGCCGAGGACGTGCTGCGCGCGGTCGAGCGTGACCTGCCGCTGGTGCCGTCCACCCCGGAGGCCCGCCTCGGCCTGGTGCTCGCCCGCCTCACGCCGGGCCTGGTGCGCGCGGCACTGCGCCGACGTCGTCGCTGACCCACCCACCGGTGACGTCGCCGGTGTCCGGGGCGGACCGGGCCACCGACGCCGCCTGCGGTGGCGGGGGGCCGCGCGAATACGCTCACCCCGGACCGGGTGGGTCTCCCGGCGGTGCCGGACCGCGACCGTGCCCGGGGTTCGACAGGTACCTCGACCTCGTGAGGAGTGGTGCGGATGGCCACGCAGTTACCGGTGCCGATCGAGTTCCGGCTTCCGGAGGGATGGCGCTCGGCGCCGCCGGACGAGGTCGGCGCGCCGGGGGTGGCGTTCGTGGCGCTGCACCCACACTCCGGCGACGGGTTCACCGCGAACATCACCATCTCCGGACGGCTGCGTGCCGACGGCGAGGACCTGGACACCACCGGCGACGAGTCGGTCGAGCGCATCCGGCAGCAGGCCGCGGGCCCGGTGACCCTGCGCGACCGGACGAGGATCGGTTCGGCGGAGGCGCCCGGGCTCACCCAGATGCTGGACTTCGCCACCCTGGTCGACGACCGGCCGCTGGCGTTGACCCAGTGCCAGGTGTACCTGTCCATGGCGGACGTCTCCGAACCCGTCACCCGGGCGTTGATCGAGGTCGTGCTCACCTGCGCACGGGATCAGCTCGACAGTGTGCTCGGCGAGTTCCGGCAGTTCCTCACGACCCTGACGGTGAGCCGGGACGGGTGAGCCGGGACGGGTGAGCCGGGACGGGTGAGCCGGGGAGGCCGACCGGTGGCCGACCTCCCCGGGGTGGCTCGCCACCGGTCGGCGGGACGGTCAGGGGCGCGTGACGCGGCCGGACCCGGCCACCTCGCCCGGGTCGCGCGGTGCGGGCCCGACGTAGCTCGCCGACGGGCGGACCAGCCTGCCGGTGCGCTTCTGCTCCAGGATGTGCGCGGCCCAGCCCGCGGTCCGCGCGGAGGTGAACAGCGCGGGCATCATCGACGTCGGCACCCGGGCGAAGTCGAGGATGACCGCGGCCCAGAACTCGACGTTGGTCTCGATGGCCCGGTCGGGGCGGCGCTCCCGCAGCTCGGCCAGCGCCGCCTGCTCCAGCGCCTCGGCGGCCTCGTACCGTTCGGCGCCCAGTTCGCGGCAGGTCCGCCGGAGCACGCGCGCCCGCGGGTCCTCGGCGCGGTACACCCGGTGACCGAAGCCCATCAGGCGCTCGTTGCGGTCGAGGATGCCCTTGACCACGGCGCGGGCGTCCCCGGTGCGTTCGACCTCCTCGATCATCGGCAGCACCCGCGCGGGGGCGCCGCCGTGCAGCGGCCCGGACATCGCGCCGATCGCCCCGGACATCGCGGCCGCCACGTCGGCACCCGTGGAGGCGATGACCCGGGCGGTGAAGGTGGAGGCGTTGAGGCCGTGTTCGGCGGCCGAGACCCAGTAGGCGTCGATCGCCTTGACGTGCGCCGGGTCGGGTTCGCCGCGCCAGCGCGTCATGAACCGTTCGGTGACGGTGCGCGCCGCGTCGACGCGGGACTGCGGGACCGCGGGTTCGCCCGTGCCGCGCGCGGACTGCGCGACCCAGGACAGCGCCATCGCCGAGACGCGGGCGAGCTGCTCCCGGGCCTCGTCGTCGGTGATGTCCAGCAGCGGGGCGCAGCCCCAGTGCTGGGCGAGCGTGGGCAGGGCGGACTGCACGTCCACCCGGACGTCCCCGCTGCGGACCGGGACCGGGAACGGTTCGGCGGGGGCCAGCCCGTTTTCGAAATGTCCGTCGACGAGCAACCCCCAGACGTCGCCGAAGTTCACTTTTCCGGCGAGTTCCTCGATGTCCACGCCCCGGTATCGCAGCGCGCCGCCGTCCCGGTCCGGTTCGGCGATCTCGGTGCGGAAGGCGACCACACCTTCGAGGCCGGGCCGGAAACCGTCGTCGACCTGTGCCCCGTTCGCGGTGGCCTGATCTGTCGTCGATGTCACTGAAGTGGACCTTTCGTCGCGAATCCCCGGTAGGCGGTCACCGCGCGAGGCCCACACACGCGCGCGCCTCGTCGCACGGTGAATGAGACTCTGCACCGATTACCGAGCGGTATCAATCGAAGTCGGCGGTGGTTTCGGTCACGATTCCGAGAACGATTCAGAAAAGCGTGCGGGCCGAATCGTGTGGTTCGCCTCGCGTGGGGGCTCCCGTGGCCGGTGGCGCCCGTCACGACGGGCGCGGTTTCGCCCCGCCGCGGGACCATTTACCGTCTTGCGGGAAGGTGGGCCGCGCCGCTGCGCACGGTGTGCGCCCACGGTCGTGCGGGGCAGTGCGGGAGGTCGGTATGACGGAACTGGACAACGCCGGGGAGGCCGCCGTACGGCTGCCCGGGATGCGGGTGACGTACAACGGCACGGGCCTGGACGAGTCCGAGCTCGCCGACACCTGGCATCAGCAGCTCCAGCGGTGGCTCGACGAGGCCGTCGCGGCCGAGGACGCGGTCGTGCCCGAGCCGAACGCGATGGTGCTGGCCACGGCCGACAGCGAGGGACTGCCGTCCTCGCGCACGGTGTTGTGCAAGGGGCTGGACGAGCGGGGTGTGGTGTTCTACACCAACTACACCTCGGCCAAGAGCCACGACCTCACGGCGACGCGGTACGCCTCGGCGACCTTCCCCTGGTACGGGCTCCACCGGCAGGTCCACGTGCGTGGCGAGGTGGAGAAGGTCGCCCCCGCCGAGACCGCCGCCTACTGGGCGTCCCGGCCGCGGGGGTCGCAGCTCGGGGCATGGGCGTCCCCGCAGTCGCGCACGGTGGCCGCGCGGCGGGACCTGGACACCGCGCTCCAGTCGATCGAGCGGCGGTTCGACGGGGTGGAGCAGGTCCCCGTGCCGCCGCACTGGGGCGGATGGCGAATCCGGCCGGAGATGGTCGAGTTCTGGCAGGGCAGGCGGGACCGCATGCACGACCGCCTCCGCTTCGTCCGCACCGAGGACGGCTGGCGCATCCGCCGCGTCGCCCCGTGACGATCTGGTCACTCTCCGTCTTCCCGTGAAGGGCACCTTCCCTGCGTGTGACGCAGTGAATGTGCCCCTCGCTGCGTTGAGCGCAGGGAAGGTGCCCTTCACGGCACAACCCGGGTGAGTGGGTGCCCGAGTGGATCGTTAGCCACGCTAAGGTTTGCGGGCGTGGGTGCGGAGAGATCGGTCGCGGGCCGGGAGACGTCGGGGACGGCCCGTCCCCGACGGGTACGGCGGGTGCTGGACAGCGTGGTCGCCGATCGGCGGCCGTTACGGATCCCGGCGTTCCGCAGGCTGTGGTTGAGCACGCTGGTCACCGCGGTCGGCAGCCAGCTCACCGCGGTCGCGGTCCCGAAGCAGCTCTACGACCTCACCGGCTCCTCGGCCTACGTCGGTCTCGCCGGGCTGTTCGGCCTGGTGCCGCTGCTGGTGTTCGGCCTGTGGGGCGGGGCCGTGGCCGACACCGTCGACCGCCGCACCCTCCTGCTGGTGACCAACACCGGCATCGCCGCGACGGCGTGCCTGCTGTGGGCACAGGCGCTGCTCGACGTCGGGTCGGTGTGGGTGGTGCTCGGCCTGCTCAGCGTCAACCAGGCGTTCTTCGCCGTCAACATGCCCACCCGCAACGCCGTCGTGGCCCGGGTCGTGCCGGAGGACCTGCTGCCCTCCGCGGCGGCCCTGACCGGCACCGTCACCACGTTCGGTGCCGTGTTCGGACCGATGGCCGCGGGCGCGCTGCTCCCGGTGGTCGGCCTGTCCAGTCTGTATCTCGTCGACACCTTCGCGCTGGCCGCCGTGCTCTGGGCGGTGTGGCGGCTGCCGTCCCTGCCGCCCACCTCGGGGCCGGCCCGCCGCGCCGGGCTGCGCGACGTCGTCGACGGCTTCCGGTACATGGCCGCGCAGAAGGTGCTGCTCGCGTCGTTCGTGGTGGACATCGTGGCGATGGTGGCCGGGATGCCGAGGGCACTGTTCCCGGAGATGGCCGAGCGCACCTTCGGCGACCCGCCGGGCGGCGGCCTCGCCCTCGGTTGGCTGTTCGCCGCGATCCCGCTCGGTGCCATGCTGATCGGCGGTACCTCCGGGTGGGTCCGCCGGGTCCACCGGCACGGCGTCGCGGTCGTCGCCGCGATCGCGGTGTGGGGGCTGGCGGTGGCGGGGTTCGGCCTGACGTCGTCCCTGTGGGCGGCCGTGCTGTTCCTCGTGCTTGCGGGAGCCGCGGACATGGTGAGCTCGATCTTCCGCATGGCGATCCTGCAGACCGCGGCCACCGACGAGATGCGTGGCCGCACCCAGGGCGCGTTCACCGTGGTCGTCGCCGGCGGGCCACGGCTGGCCGACCTCGTGCACGGCTGGGCCGCCGCGGGGGTCGGCACGGCCGCC
>NZ_KI912217.1:0-125 GCF_000231035.2 Saccharomonospora iraqiensis subsp. paurometabolica YIM 90007
AATCCCAGCAGCCACCGCAACGGCCGCCGCGACAGGGCGAACAGCCCCGTCCGGGCGGACAGCAGCCCCCCGGCGGAGCGCCACGGCAGGGTGGCCCGGCACGGCAGGGCGGGCCACAGGGTCCC
>NZ_KI912217.1:225-3651 GCF_000231035.2 Saccharomonospora iraqiensis subsp. paurometabolica YIM 90007
CGACGGCTCGCCGGCCGGCGTCCGCAACGCGGGCAACGCCGACGCGCTGGCGACGGACGGGAGCTCCGACCCGGTGCAGCTCCCGATGCTGCTGGCCGTCGCGGCGGTGGCGGGGGTCACCGCGGGCCTCGTGCGGACCTGGGTCCTGCGCCGCGTGTCCTGAATCGCCCGGGCACAGTCCCCGGGACCACGTCGGGCTCCCGTACCTCCCGGTTCGGGAGCCCTTCGCGTGTCCGGCGCATCGTGCGAGGACACGACCCCACCCACGACGGTTCCGGCGGGGCCTGCGGCTAGACTGGCTCCCCGGCAACCCTCCTGTCACGGAACGCCCGTGACCGCTCGAGCCCGTAGGAGGTGAGTGGTTGTGTCACGCCATTACGAGGTAATGATCATCCTCGATCCCACGTTCGACGAGCGCAACGTCTCGTCGACGCTGGAGAACTACCTGAAGGTCATCCGCGATTCCGGCGGGAACGTGGAGAACGTCGACGTCTGGGGTCGGCGCAGGCTGGCCTACGAGATCCGCAAGCAGTCCGAGGGCATCTACGCCGTGCTCGACCTGTACTGCGAGTCGGACGCCGTCAAGGAACTCGAACGGCAGCTCGGCCTGCAGGAGACGGTGCTGCGCACCAAGGTCGTCCGCAAGCTGCCCCCGCGCGGCGCGAAGAAGGCCGCCAAGAAGGCCTCGGCGAAGGTCTGAGGCGACCGCGATGGCAGGCGACACCATCATCACGGTGGTCGGCAACCTCACCGCCGACCCCGAACTGCGATTCACGCCGTCCGGTGCCGCGGTCGCGAACTTCACCGTCGCGTCCACGCCCCGGATCTTCGACCGCCAGGCGGGCGAGTGGAAGGACGGCGAGGCGCTGTTCCTGCGCTGCAACATCTGGCGACAGGCGGCGGAGAACGTCGCCGAGACCCTGACCAGGGGCGCCAGGGTGATCGTGCAGGGCAGGCTCAAGCAGCGCTCGTTCGAGACCAAGGAAGGCGAGAAGCGCACGGTCGTCGAACTCGAGGTCGACGAGATCGGCCCGTCCCTGCGGTACGCGACCGCCAAGGTCAACAAGATCAGCCGGGGCGGCGGCGGAGGCGGCGGCTTCGGCGGCAGCGGTGGCGGTGGCGGTGGCGGCGGGACCCCCGCCGACGACCCGTGGGGCTCGGCCCCGCCGGCCGGAGGTGGCGGCGGGTTCTCCGACGAGCCGCCGTTCTGAGCCGTCCGACGCCGATTCCCGCGCGGTAGCGCGCCCGAACAACCACACGAAACGTTCCCCAGGAGTACACCGTGGCCAAGCCACCCGTTCGCAAGCCGAAGAAGAAGGTCTGCGTTTTCTGCAAGGCCGAGAAGCAGGGGCAACCCGAGCCGATCGACTACAAGGACACGACCATGCTGCGGAAGTACATCTCCGACCGCGGCAAGATCCGTGCCCGTCGGGTCACCGGCAACTGCAGCCAGCACCAGCGGGACGTCGCCATCGCGGTCAAGAACTCGCGGGAGATGGCTCTGCTGCCCTACACCTCGACCGCTCGCTGAGGAAGGAAGTCCGTCATGGCGAGGATCATCCTGACGACCGACGTCGCCCACCTCGGCGGCCCCGGCGACATCGTCGAGGTGAAGGACGGCTACGCGCGTAACTACCTGCTGCCGCGGGGTTACGCGATGACCGCGACCAAGGGTGCGGAGCGCAACGTCCGCACCATCCGGCGTGCCCAGGAGGCCCGTCGGATCCGCGACCTGGACCACGCCAAGGAGATCAAGCAGACGCTCGAGAACCTCGGCACGGTGGAGGTCACGGCGAAGTCGGCCGAGGGCTCGAAGAAGCTGTTCGGCTCGGTCACCCCCTCCGACGTGGTCAGCGCGATCAAGGCGGCCGGGGGCCCGCAGCTCGACAAGCGGGTCATCGAACTGCGTCAGCACATCAAGACCGTCGGCAGGCACGACGTCCGTGCCCGCCTGCACCCGAACGTGACGGCCGACGTCCGCCTGGACGTCGTGCCCACCCGGGCGTAAGCACGGCCGACGAACACCACACCGACTGCGGCGGGGTCCCCCGGGGCCCCGCCGCAGTCGTGTCCGGGGGCCGGTAACGCCGCCCCGTGGATCTTTGCCGGATCGATACCGGCCCGGGGAACCCGAACCACCCACCCCACGTCGAAACGTTTGGGATACTCACCGTGGACGGGCGCCAGCGGATCGCCCGCCGACACGGGTGCCCATCCATCGGCACGGGTGCCCATCCATCGGCATGAAGGGGGACCTACGCATGACCGACGTTTCCCTGAGCACCACGGCCCGCACCGCGGCCACAACGTGAAGGGGTGAGGCACGGATGCCACTGCCATTCCTGATCGCGGGCGCGGGCACCTTGGCGGCATACAGCGCGGCGACCCAGGAGGAAGCCGGGAACTTCGCCGCGGGGGATGGTTCGCGGACCATCGACCCCCACCAGATCTACGAGCAGCTCACCTCCGGGCCCGGTACCGGCTCGCTGGAGAACGGCCGGGAGGCTGCCGGCACATTGAAGCAGACCTTCGATGAACGGGTCCGGCAGATGGACGACCTGGCCTCGAAGATGGACCAGGCCTGGCAGGGCGACTCCGGCGAGGCGGCGAAGGTCGGCGCCCGGCCGTTGAAGGACTGGCTGCTCGACTCCGGGTACAAACTGGAGAACAGTGACCGGACGATGGGCGCGCAGGCCGATGCCTTCAACGGGGCGGTCTCCCGCGTACAGCAGGTCCCGCAGAAACCTCCCGAGAGCGGATGGGTGAACGACATCAATCCGTTGACCACCGACAAGGATCGGGAGATCGCGGATTACAACGCCAAGGCGCAGGCGAACGTCGACGCGTTCAACGGGTACTACGAGGCGACCACCTCCAACAGCCGTTCCGTACCGCGGTACAGCACACTCACCGGCGAATTCGGCGACATCAAGGTGGACGAGAACGCCGGAAAGGACGCTTCGGACGCCGGGAGCGGATCCGGTACCGGGCCGGCACCCGCCGGGATGCCCGGTGGAACCGGTGGCAGTGGCAGTGGCAGTGGCTCCGGCCCGGCGGGCTCCGCCGGCTTCTCCGCGCCCGGCGGGGGGAGTTACGCCCCGGCGGCGAGCGGCGGTGCCGGGAGTGCGTCCGGTAGCGGGGGATACACCTCGGGTGGGACCGACGGGTTCACACACCGGCCCGGACAGTGGGACGACGGAACCTCCGCCTCCGGCTGGGCTCCCCCGAAGACGAACGTTCCCGATCTCGACGGCAGCGGCGGTGGCTTCGGCCCCGGCGGCGGGTCCGGCATCGGTGGTCCCGGATCCGGGTTGGGTGGTTCCGGAGGGGCTGCCGGAGGTGGCGCCGGCGCCGCCGGTGCGGTCGGCGGATACGGCGCGGCCGGCGGATACGGCGCGGCCGGGGGGTACGGCGCCGGGGGAGTAC
>NZ_KI912217.1:3751-5561 GCF_000231035.2 Saccharomonospora iraqiensis subsp. paurometabolica YIM 90007
CGCCCGCGCGGTCGGCGCGTCGAGTGCGGCACGGACGCTGCCTGCGCAGTCCGCCCACGACACCCCCGCCAGGCTCGCCCCCACCGCACGCACCGACCCGGCGTTGACCGACAGACTCGTGGCGCCGAGGCCGACCAGCACCCGTGCGAGCTGTGGATCGGCCGCCGCCTCACCGCAGACCCCCATCGGCTTGCCCTTCCCGGTCGCGGCGGCCCCGACCGTCGACAGCAGCCGCAGCAACGCGGGCTGCCACGGGTCGTTCAGCGTGGCCACCGCACCGAGCTGCCGGTCCGCGGCGAAGGTGTACTGGGCGAGGTCGTTCGTCCCCACCGAGACGAAGTCCACCGCGTCCAGGACCTCGTGTGCGGTGAGCGCAGCCGAGGGAACCTCGATCATGACGCCCGCCCGGGGGATGCCCGCGGCGTGCGCCCGGTCGGTGAACCACGCGGCCTCCTCGGCGGTGGCCACCATCGGGGCCATCACCGAGACCTCGGCGCCGGAGTCGGCCGCCGCCGCGACGATCGCCTCGAACTGCCGGTCGAGCACGTCGGGCCGGTCGAAGGCCACCCGGATCCCGCGCACGCCGAGCGCCGGGTTCGGTTCGCTCTCCGGGGAGAGGAACACCATCGGCTTGTCGGCCCCGGCGTCGAGTGTGCGCACGACGACCGGTCGGCCCGCGAACGGGGCGAGCACACCGGCGTAGGCGGCACGCTGGTCGGCCACCGACGGTTCGTCGTCGGTGTCCAGGTAGCAGAACTCGGTGCGGAACAGCCCGATCCCTTCGGCGCCCGCCTCGGCCGCCGTGCGCGCGTCGGCCGGAGCACCGACGTTCGCCAGCACCCCCACGGGCCGGCCGTCGGCGGTGGCTCCGGTGCCGTTCCACTCCGCGGGCCCCGAGCTCGCCGCCGCGACCGGCGGCGCGTCCGGGTCGACCGCCCGCACGGACCCGGCGTCCCCGTCCACGGCCACGGCGGTGGCCTCGAACGCCAGCGCACCCCGCACCGCGACCACCGCCGGGATTCCGAGCGAGCGGGCGAGGATCGCGGTGTGACTCGTGGGGCCGCCTTCCTCGGTCACCAGCGCGAGCACCGTGTCCGGGTCGAGTGCCGCGGTGTCGGCCGGGGCCAGGTCGCGGGCGATGAGCACGCTCGGCTCCGTGAGAACCGGAACGCCCGGTGGGGCGATCCCGAGCAGTTCGGCGATGATGCGGTCCCGCACGTCCTCGACGTCGCGGACGCGCTCGGCCATGTACCCGCCCGCCGAGGTCAGGGCGTGCGCGAAGTTGTTCGCCGCCTCGTACACCGCCCGGGCCGCGGGGATCCGCTGGGCGGTGACGAGCTGTTCGGCCTGACTCACCAGTGCCGGGTCGGCGGCCATCGCCGCGGTCGTGGTCAGAATCGTCGCCGCGTCCCCGCTCGCCGTCGCGGCGGTCGCCTCGATCCGGGCCGCCACGGTCTGTGCGGCGGGCGCGACCCTGGCCGCCTCGGCGTGCGGGTCCTCGGGGGACGGGGTGGTCGCGGGTTCACTGATCGACTCGGTGACCTTCACGGCGGGGCCACTCGCACGGCCGGGACTGACTCCGACCCCGGGGAGCTGTGCTTGCGACATGTCGGACCAGCCTAGTTCGCCGACGACAGTTCGGAGAGGGTGGGATACGAGGGCTGCGCGCCCGCACGGGTGACGGATACCCCGGCGACCCGCACCGCCACGTCGACGGCGTCGCGCAGCCGCTCCGGGTCGGACGGGACATCCGGGTCGGACGCACCGGCCTCCGGCGAAGCGCCCCGCGCGAGCGCGGTGGCGAGCGCAC
>NZ_KI912218.1:0-2442 GCF_000231035.2 Saccharomonospora iraqiensis subsp. paurometabolica YIM 90007
CGGCCGGTTGCCCGAGCACGGGATCGCCTACCGGTGGGAGCGGCGGCTCGGCGGGTGGCGCAAAACCCCGGCCGACAGCCCGGACACCGGGGTGCGCAACGACTCGTTCCGCGGCTACGCCGCCCACATGCGTTCCGCGGAGTTCCTCGCCGCGATCGACGACCTGGTGGCCGAGGCCGGGCGGGAGACCACGGCGGTGCTGTGCGCCGAGGCGGTGTGGTGGCGCTGTCACCGCCGGATGATCGCCGACTTCCTGACGCTGGTCCGCGACGTCGAGGTGGCGCACCTGATGCCGGACGGCCGCCTGCGCCCGCACCCGCCGATGCCGGAGGCCCGTCGGGTGCCGGGGCGGGACGTGCTCGTCTACGACGCCGCGCATGGGGAGGGAGCGGAGGCCGGGCGGGACGGCACCGGAGGGGCGGACACCCCCGGGACCGGACACGGGTGACCGGTGTCGGGGTGTCCGTGCCGCGGCGGTGGTCCGCTCAGCAGGCGGAGTCGGACGGACGCGGGGTGGCCAGGCCGAACAGCGGCCGCAGCTTCAGCCCGATCCAGGTGCCGCCGAGCGCGGCCGCGCCCCAGAGCCACCCGCGCACGTCCCCGACGGAGATCCCGCCGAGGTAGGCGCCGATGTTGCACCCGGCGGCCAGCCGCGCGCCGATCCCCATCAGGACTCCGCCGAGGACGGCGGCGACCGCGGTCCGCCACGGGATCTCGGCCCGGATCTTCCACGCGCCCGCGGCGGAGGCGGCGACGGCGGCCCCGAGGATGATCCCGATGTTGGTGAGGCTGGTCTTGTGCGTCCAGACCGGGGCGGCCAGCAGCTCGGCGTTCGCGGGTTCGCGCCAGTACTCCCACGTCTCCGGCTGCAGGCCGAGCAGCTGCAGGAACTTCGCGCCCCAGAGCGCGAACCCGCTGGTCACACCCCACTGGCCGCCGGAGACGAGGACCACGGCGGCGGCCAGCCCGCCGAGCACCACGGCACCGACGAGCAGCGGCCACGAGCCGCGCACGATCCGCGCGAGGCCCTGCGCGGTCGGCACCGCCCCACGGGGCGGTGGGGTGCGCCGCGCCTGCACCACCCGGGTCAGCACGACGAGGCCGAGCAGCAGCGCGACGGTGATCGCCCACGAGCCGCCCCAGCCGACGTGGTCGGCCAACAACAGCCCGGGAACCTCGGGCCAGCCGTCGAACGCCGGGAACGCCCAGGTGTAGAACACGGACCCGGCGATGAACCCGCCGAGGGTGAGCACGATGGTCGACTGGCCGGAGCCGACGGCGAACAGCGTGCCCGAGGCGCAGGCTCCACCGAGCTGCATCCCCACGGCGAACAGGGCGGCGCCCGCGAACAACGGGATGCCGATCGGCCCCGGGCTGACCTCGGGGGTGGCGCCGAACAACCCGACGCCGGTCGCCACGATCAGCATGATCAGGGTCGCCGCGGTGCCCAGCAGCAGCGCGTGGGCCCGCATGCCCTCGCCGTTGCCGACCCCGATGAGCTGTCGCCAGGCCGAGGTGAACCCGAAACGGGAGTGAAACAGCGCGACCCCGAGGAAGACACCGATGAGCAGCAGGGCGGCGAAGCGCTCGCCGTGCACGGCCCACACGTACCAGGCCGACCCGGCCGCCAGCAGGCCGGAGACGACGAGCGGCGCCGTCCGCACCGGACCCTCCGGGTCCGGGCGCGGCGCCGGGCACGACGTCGGCGAGGTGGTCAGGAGGTCGCGTCGGGAGGTGGGATCCGTCGTGGTGGACATGGGCAGCGTGACTCCATCGTGGTGTGCGGGGGACGATCCGACGCTAGGCCCGCCGTCCGTGCCCGCTCCATTGATCCCACGATGTGGTCGTCGCCCGCGTGCGGGCCACGCGCCGCTCAGCAGGTGGCGTCGGAGCGACGCGGGGTGTCCAGACCGAACAGCGGCCGCAGCGTGAGCCCGAGCCACGTTCCGACGAGTGCGCACCCACCCCACAGCCATCCGTGCACGTCCCCGACGGAGATCCCGCCGAGGTAGGCGCCGATGTTGCAGCCACCGGTCATCCGGGCGCCGATTCCCATCAGGATCCCGCCCAGCACGGCGGCGAGTGCGGTCCTGGCGGGAATCCCGCACCGGGATCCGAACGCGCCCGCCGCGGAGGCCGCGAGCATGGCCCCGAGGACGATCCCGATGTCGGTCAGGCTGGTGGTATCGGTCCAGACGGAGCCGGCCAGTGTCCGCGCGTGGCCCGGGGTGCGCCAGTACTCCCACGTCTCCGGGTGCAGCCCGAGCAGCTGCAGGACCTTCACCCCCCAGAGGGTGAAGCCGCCGGTCACGTCCCACCGGTCACCGGAGATCAGAAACACGGCGGCCGCCAGCACACCCAGCACCACGGCACCGACCGGCAGCGGCCAGGTGCCGCGCGGGATCCGGGCGGCACCGCGTGCGCTCGGCGCCGGGCCGCGGG
>NZ_KI912218.1:2542-10227 GCF_000231035.2 Saccharomonospora iraqiensis subsp. paurometabolica YIM 90007
CCCGGCCAGCCGCTCCAGCTCGCCGCGCCGCGTGCCGGTGCCGACCAGGACGAGCTGGGCGTCGACGTGCCGCGCCACGGCCGGCCACGCGCGGATCAGCTCGTCGAGCCGCTTCTCCGCGTCCAACCTGCCGACGAACACCACCGTGGGCAGGTCCGGCCACCCGAGTTCCTTGCGCAGCGGCCCCCGGGGCCCGTCCGGTGGGCGGAACCGGTCGGTGTCGACGCCGCACGAGACCGGTTCCACCACCCGGTCGAACCCCCGCCCGGTGACCAGCTCCGCGGCCGTGCGGGTCGGCGCCGTCACGTGGTCGACGTGGTCGTACACGCGCAGACAGTCCGTCCACGCCAGCCGGGCGATCGGGGCGTGCACCCGGCGCGGCAGGTACGGCAGGAGGTTGTCCGGCATGAAGTGGTGCGTGGCCACCACCGGGAGGTCCTGCCGGCGCGCGGCCCGCACGGCGGCGCGGCCGATGGTGAAGTGGTCCTGGGTGTGCAGGACGTCCGGGGCGATCTCCGGCACCAGGCGGCGCAGCTGTGCGGGCACCCCCGGTGGGGGAACGAACCGCACCTCCGGGTGGATCACCAGGGGCACCGACCGCAGCCGGTGCAGCAGCACCCCGTCCTCCCGCACGTCCCGGCGCGGACCCTCGTCGGAGGCGCAGACCACGTGCACGTCGTGGCCGCGCTCGGCGAGACCCACCGCGAGGGTGTGGGCGAAGAACGAACTCCCGCTCACGTCGGGCGGGTAGGTGTCGGTGGAGATCAGGATTCTCATGGCGCGTCCTTCTCCGCGGACGTGAGGGCGGTGTACGAGTGGGCCAGCACCACCACCCCCAGGACGATCACGAAGGCGGCGACCCCCATCTGGGCCGCCTTGGCGACGGTGTCCGGCATCGGCTCCCCGAGCACGAGCACCCCGACGGCCGAGGCCGTCACCGGGTCGCTGACCTCCAGCAGGGCGAAGACCAGCGCGAACCGCCGCATCCGGTACGCGTGCTGTTGGGACAGGCCCCCGAGGACCAGGATGGGCACCACGACCAGCGTCGGCCAGTCGAGCACGGCGGCCGGGTCCTGCACCGTGCGGTGGCCGATCAGGCCGATCAACGCGGAGCCGACGCCGAACGCGCCGCCCGCGGCCAGCGCCAGCGCGACCGCCTTGGCACTGCCGGTGGTCACCCACCAGGACACCAGGACGACGAAGCCGGTGGCCGCGAGTGCGGCGAGGCCGAGCAGCAGCGCGGTCCCGTCCGGAAGTTGATAGTCCTTCGGGGCGTGCGGCAGGGCGCTCAGCAGCCCGGCCAGCCCGGCGATGATCGCCCCGCAACCGACCAGCTCGCGGGTGGTGACCGGCCGCCGGTCCAGCAGCGCCTTGGTGACCACGGCGAAGAGCAGTCCGGCGGTGCCGACGGGCTGGATGATGCTCACCGGACCGTGGCTCAGCGCGATGACGTGCAGCACCACCCCGATCCCGGCGAGCACCCCGCCCCACAGCCACCGGGACTCCGACAGCAGCCGCAGCAGGAACCGGATCTGCCCGCCGGAGAGCCGGGTGTGCACGACGACGCGTTCCTGCAGGGCCGATCCCACGGCGATGAACAGCGCCCCGACCACGGCCAGCGCGATCGCGAGGGCGAGCACCATCTCCTCAGCTCCAGCCTCTCCCCGCCCACACGGCACCCTGACCTGTCCGGTGTCGGTCGACACCGCTGTCCAGGGTAGAGATCGTCACCCGGTGTCGCAGGCCCATCACGCTTTCCGGGCACGGCCGAGCGGTCCCGGGGCGACGCCGACGGAGGTCGGTGCCGCCCCGGGACCGTGTCACCGGCCGGGGCCGCCGTGGTGGGGGCCGCGGGAGCCCGGGCCCGTGGGTCGCCGGGACGGGGGGTCAGACGGTGCTCAGGAACCGTTCCATCGCGGTGACCAGGGCCACCGGTGTCTCGTCCATGGCGTAGTGGCCGCAGTTGCCGAGTACCTCGAGGTCGCAGTTCGGGTACCACCGGGTGACCGTCTGCCGCATGGTGTCCTCGCCGAGCGCCGGGTCGTGCTCGCCGACGAGCACCTTCACCGGCACCGTGCTGCCCTCGACCTCGGTGTGGAAGTCGGTGCCCGACCACGCGCGCAGGTAGTCGGCGACGGCCTGCTCGGTCGCGTTCTCCAGGGAGTGCCGCACCATCGCGTCCAGCCACACCCCGGTCAACCGGTTTCCGGTGGTCAGGTCGATGATGGCACGCCGGTTGGCCGGGTCGGTGGCCGCGCCGGCGAACAGCTGCCAGCCCTCGTCGTCGAACGGCACCCCGCTCGCCGGGACGGGGGAGATCCCCACCACCGACCGCACCCGTTCGGGGGCGTCGGCGAGCACCCGCTGGACGACCGCGCCGCCCATCGAGTGGCCGACGAGGGAGAACCGGTCGAGACCGGCCTCGTCCGCCACGGCGAGCACGTCGGCCGCCGCCTCGGCGAGTGTGTGCTCGCCCGGCTCGTCCCGGCGGCGCCCGTACCCGCGCAGGTCGAGGAACAGGTAGCGGAACGTGCCGGTGTCCAGGTGGTCGAGCACGGGCCGCCAGGCGCCGGCCGAGCCGAACCAGCCGTGTACCACGAGCACGGGATGGTCGCCGGTGCCGATGCTGTCGTAGGGATGAGCCACGTCGCGTCCTCCAACTCCGTTGTCGTTCGGCGCGGTGCCGGGGATCTCACTCGATCGCGTCGAGATCGCTGTTCCTGCTCTCCCGGCTGGTCGCCGCGGCGAAGACCGTGATGGCCATCGTGACGACCAGGTAGGCGATCACGCTGGCGACGCCGAACCGGTCGATCAGCCACACGGCGATGAACGGAGCGGGGGCGCCCGCGATGATCGAGGAGCCCTGGAACACCAACGACGAGCCCGCGAACCGGTGACGGGTGGGGAACAGTTCGGTGATCCACGCGGCCTCGGTGCCGGCGAGCACGCCGTGGAAGAACGCGCCGACGCACACCCCGAGCCACAGCAGCGGCAGGCTCTCGAACTGGACGAGCCAGAAGAACAGCGGCGCCCACACCACGAGGATCACCGATGGCACGATCAGCGCCGGCTTGCGGCCGACGCTGTCGGAGATCCGCCCGCCGCCGAGCATCCCGACGAACTGGAACAGCGACGCGAACGTCACCGCCAGCACGACGTCCCCGCGGTCGTAGCCGAACGACGTGGTCGCGTAGGCGATCACGAAGACGGTGTAGATGTAGAAGGCGATGTTCTCGCCGAGCCGCACGCCGAGGCCGTGCAGCACCTGACGGGGGTTGGACAGCGCGTCGAGGATGCTGGAGCGCTTGCGGGTGGTGACGGCCTTCGTCTCCTGCCGGGCCTGCGCCGCCTGGAACACCGGGGACTCCTCGACGCTGCGGCGCAGCCAGAAGCCGATCACCAGCAGCGGGAGCGCGACGAGGAACGCGAGCCGCCAGCCCCACGCGTCGAAGGCCGCGTCGGAGACGAACAGGGTGATCACGCTGACCACGGAGGTGGCGAGCACGGTGCCCATCGGGGCACCCGCCTGTGGCCACGAGGCCCAGAAGCCGCGCCGCCGCCGCTCGCCGTACTCGCTGACCATGAGCACCGCGGCGCCGAACTCGCCGCCGAGCGCGAAGCCCTGCGTCAGCCGCAGCAGCACGAGCAGGACGGTGGCGGTGATGCCGATCTGCCCGTAGGTGGGCAGCAGTCCGATGGCGGCCGTGGACAGTCCCAGTAGCAGGAAGGTCGTGACCAGCATGGGTTTGCGGCCGAACTTGTCGCCGAGGTGGCCGAACACGATCCCGCCGAGGGGGCGGGCGACGAAGCCGATCCCCTGGGTCGCCAGGGCCATCAGCAGTTTCATGATCTCGCCCTCGCCGGGGAAGAACAGGGGGCCGAGCACGGTCGCGGCGAGGATGCCGTAGATGGCGAAGTCGTACCACTCCAGCACGGCTCCGGCCATGCTGCCTGCCAGGACACGCCGGAAGCCGCGGGCGGGCGGGGAATCCGACGGTGCGGCCTGCGCGGCCTTCTGCTCGACGGGTGACGCCATTGTCGGGATGCCTTTCCTGGGTCGGGGGAACCTGGGAATTGAACGGACCGGAGCACGGTGCCGCCGCCGGGGCCGCGTCCTCGCGGGCCCGGTCGGATCGGGCGGTGCGCTCCGGGGTCAGAGGCCGAGGGTGAGCCGCCCTCCGCGGGCGCGGGAGCAGCACGCCATCATGCGGCCGCCCTCGGCGCGTTCGGACCGGGTGAGGACCACGTCCCGGTGGTCGACGTCGCCGTCGAGGACCGGCACCTCGCAGGTGCCGCACAGGCCCTCCTCGCAGTCGCTGGGCACGTCGATGTTGGCCGCGCGCAGCGTCTCGAGCACGGTCCGGTCGGCGGGGACCCGCACCGTCAGGTCGGAGTCGGCGAGTGTGACGTGGAACTCGTGCTCCACGGACGGGTCGAGCGCCTGCCGCGTGGTGGTGAAGTGTTCGACGTGCAGGGCGTCGTCGGGCCAGTGGCGGGTGGCGGAGTCCAGGGCGTCCAGCAGCCGTTGCGGGCCGCACGCGTAGATCCGGGTGTCGTCGTCCGGCCGGGCCAGCAGCGCGTCGACGTCGAGCCGGTCGCCCGCGGACGAGACGTGCGCGTGCAGGCGGTCGCCGTGGTCGGCGCGCAGCCGGTCGAGCAGCGCCATCCCCGCCTCGTCCCGACCGCAGTAGTGGATCTCGTAGTCGACGCCCCGGGCGCGGGCGTGGTCGGCCATCGCCGCGATCGGGGTGATGCCGATGCCGCCCGCGACGAAGACGTAGCGCCGGGCGTCCGGGTCGAGGCGGAAGTGGTTGCGTGGCCCGCGCATCGTGAGGGTGTCGCCCGGGCGGAGTCGTTCGTGGACGAATCGGGACCCGCCCCGGCTGTCCGGTTCACGCAGCACGGCGATGCGGTAGTGCGTGGTGTCGCCCGGGTCCCCGCACAGCGAGTACTGGCGGGTGGTGTCGCCGAGGTCGAGGTCGACGTGCGCGCCGGGGGACCAGGACGGCAGTGGTGCGCCGGTGGCGTCGGCGAGGGTCACGCCCACGACGCCGTCGGCCTCGCGGGTGAGGTCGGTGACGGTGACCGTGCGGGCCGGGGCGCGGGTGGCGGGTTCGCCGATGGTCACCGGCGGGTCGACGTCGCGGACGGCCGGGTCCCGGCGTTCCGGATTGGCCGCCGGGTCCCACCGCACCCACAGGTGTTCCGGCCCGCGGAAGGAGGTGTTCGGCACGTAGGTGAACCGCTGGTCCGGAACCAGCTCCAGGTGCGGGAGCCTGCGGGTGAGCTCCTGCAGGAAGACCTGGAGTTCCATGCGGGCGAGGTTCTTGCCCAGGCACTGGTGGCTGCCGTAGCCGAAGGTGAGGTGGTCGGTGGTGTTCTCCCGGCGGATGTCGACCGTGTCGGGGTCGTCGAAGTGCCGTTCGTCGCGGTTGGCCGACGAGTTCACGATGAGCAGTTTCGCTCCGGCCGGGATCGGCACACCGCCCACGGTGGTGTCCCGTGTGGCCAGTCGACGCCAGGCGGCCACCGAACCGGAGTGGCGCAGGCACTCCTCGACCGCGTTCGGGATGAGGCCGGGGTCGGCGCAGAGTTCGTCCCACACCGCGCGGTTCTGCAGCAGCAGCTTGATCGCGTTGGCGGCGGCGTTGGCCGTGGTCTCGTGGGCGGCGACGATCCCGGCCATCATCATCGAGTGCAGGTAGGAGTCGGTGATGATGTCCGGCATCTCGCGCTGCAGCCGGATGCTGTAGGGCATCCATCCCGGGCCGGAGGGGTCGCGTTTGAGCTTGTCGACGACCTCGCCCGCGTACTGCCAGAACCGGCCCACCGACTCCGCGACGGCGACCTGCTCGTCGGGGGAGGGGCGGCCCCAGGTGTTCACCGTGTGCGCGATGGAGTACCGGCGCAGGGTGTCCATGTCCTCCTCGGGCACCCCGAGGAAGTGCAGCGCGACGGTGAGCGGGACCTCCCACAGCATCCCGTCGACGAGGTCGACCTCGCCGGTGTCGACGAAGCCGTCGACGTAGGCGCGGGTCAGGCGGCGCACCATCGGTTCGTGGTCGACGAGGTGTTGCGGCGTGAACGGGTCGAGCAGGGCCCGCCTGCGGGGCATGTGCGCCGGTTCGTCCTCGTTCACCAGCGTCCGGTGCATGGCGTAGTCGTACTTCTCCAGCACGGCCGTCGCCTCGTCGCAGACCGGGGTGATCTTCTCCAGGGCGATCGACGGCGAGAACGTGAGGTTGTCCCGGAAGACGGCCTTCACGTCGTCGTAGCGCGTCACCACCCAGTAGCCGAGGACGGGACTGTAGAAGACGGGCTCCTCGTCCCGGGACCACCGCACCGCCTCCGGCGGGTCGGCCTGGTACTCGTCGCCGAACGGGTCGAACGCCGCCGCCCGGTCACTGAACGGACACGCCCCTGTGCTCATGGCCACGCTGCCTCCGTGAGCTGCTCATTTACCGATATCGCACACCATGTAGCGATAAGCGAACTGCGCAGAGGCTAAGTACCCCGGTAACCCACGTCAAGACCCGGTGCCGCCGTCGGCCCTGCGGGCGCGGAGGTTGCCGTGAGGGGCACATTCCCTGCCCCGGACGCGGTGAGGGGCACATTCACTGCACTCAACGCAGGGAAAGTGCCCTTCACGGCACACCCACTCGGGGAGCGGGGGCTGGGTGGGTCAGGGGGTGAGGAGGTGGGTGAGGTCGTGGGCGGCGGTGCGGACGGCGTCGGCGGCGGTGGCGGTGTCCAGGCCGTCCATGGCCACGACGCCGACGCTGTACTCGACCGCGCCGGCGCCGGCCGTGTGGTCGGTGGCGTGCACCGCGGTGGCCAGGCCGACCGCGCCGCGCTGGAGTTCGCCCCGGGTGAGGCTGTAGCCGAGCCGGCGTGCCTCGCGCACCGGTTCCGGGTCGTCCGGACGTTCCGGCCGGGCCGCCAGGATCGCGACCCCCGCCGCGCCCCGGGTGAGCGGATGCCTGCTGCCGACCCGGTAGCCGACGGTCAGCACCGTGTCCTCCGGTTCGGCCACCATGATCGCCACGCACTCGGCGCCCTCGGCGGCGGAGACGAACGCCGTCGCGCGCAGGTCGTTGGCCAGCCCGTGCAGAATCGGCCGCGCCTCCTCGGCGAGGCGGGGTTCGAACCGCGCGCCCAGCACGGCCGCGCCCGCACCGAGCCGGATGCGTCCCTGCTCGGTGCGGGACACGAGCAGGTGTTCCTCCAACGTGGACACGATGCGGTAGCAGATGGCGCGGTGCACGTCGAGTTCGGCGGCGAGCTCGGGAACCGAGATGCCGTCCGGATGCTGCGAGACGACCTCGAGCGCACGCAGCCCGCGGTCCAGGGTCTGCAGCGTGCTCATCGGCCTCCGTCCGTCCCGAGATCGTCGTCCGCCCCCGAGCCTACTGGCGGAGGTCGTGGCGCGGTGCGGTGGCCGCCCACGACGGGGACGCCGGGGACGGCGGAACGTCGCCGAATGGTTACCTGGAGGTAGGTGACACCGTGCGCCGGGCGCGGCATTCTTCCGTGCTGTGGACAGACAACGACACACTGTCACACCCCCGTCCGGGGGCGGGACCTCCGACGGGGGCGAGGCGTCCGGTGCGCCCGGTGCCGGGTTGAGTCGTCGCCGGGTCCTGCGGGCGGGCGGCACGCTGGCCGTCGCGACGGCCGGGACGGGA
>NZ_KI912218.1:10327-11581 GCF_000231035.2 Saccharomonospora iraqiensis subsp. paurometabolica YIM 90007
GCCGCGGCCACGGGCACGCCCGAGGCGCGCGCGGGGCGTGCCGGGCCGCGGGTGTACGTGCTCGTCGTCGACGGTCTGCGCCCGGACGAGATCACGGCACTGTCCACCCCGACGCTGCACCGGCTCCGGGCCGACGGGACCGACTTCCCCGCCGCGCGCAGCCTGCCGGTGATGGAGACCCTGCCCAACCACACGATGATGATGAGCGGGATGCGCCCGGACCGCACCGGAGTGCCCGCGAACTCGGTGTACGACCCGGAACAGGGCGCGGTGCGGACCCTCGACCGGCCGGACGACCTGCGTGCCCCGACGCTGCTGGAGCGGCTGCGGCGGGAGAAGGGGCTGCACACCGGCAGCGTGCTCAGCAAGGAGTACCTGTACGGCATCTTCGGCGAGCGGGCGGGCACGCGGTGGGAGCCGTGGCCGATCGTGCCGATCAGCGGGCACGCCCCCGACCTGTCCAGCACCACCGCCCTGCTCGCGATGGTCGACGAGACCGATCCCGACCTGGTGTTCGTCAACCTGGGCGATGTCGACCGGGTCGGGCACACCGACCTCACCGGCACGACCCTGCGCGCCGCCCGCGCCGCCGCGCTGGGCTCGACCGATGCGCAGGTGGCCCGGTTCGAGGCGTACCTGCGCCGCACCGGGCGGTGGGAGTCCAGCGTGCTCGTGGTGCTGGCCGACCACTCGATGGACTGGTCCCTGCCGCACCGGGTGGTGTCGCTGACGCCGTGCCTGGAGGCGGACCCGCTGCTGGCCGGACGGGTGGTCGTGGCGCAGAACGGCGGGGCGGATCTGGTGTGGTTCACGGGCGGCGAGCACGAACGCGCCGCGGCCGTGGAGCGGATCCGGCGGCGGGCACTGGACACCGACGGGGTGCTGTCCGCGCACACCCCGGCGGAGCTGCGGCTCGGGCCGGGGGCGGGCGATCTGGTCGTGTACTGCCGCTCGGGGTGGCGGTTCACCGAACCCGAACTCTGGTCGAACCCGATCCCGGGCAACCACGGACACCCGGTCACCGAGCCGATCCCGTTCTTCGTCGCCGGTGGTCACCCGGCGGTGCGCGCCGGGCACACCTCGTCGTCACCGGCCACGACGGTGGACGTGGCCCCGACCGTGGGCGCGCTGTTCGGACTGCCCGCACCGGACGGCGGCTACGACGGCACCGTGCGCGCCGAGGCCTTCGACCCGGACCGCCTCGGGACCGCGGGGGCGCGCGAGGACGCGCCGTCCCCGGCCTGACCCCCGCCC
>NZ_KI912218.1:11681-12632 GCF_000231035.2 Saccharomonospora iraqiensis subsp. paurometabolica YIM 90007
CCCGCCCGCCCGGCCGCTCGACCGCCCGGCCCGATGGCTCGGTCCGGGCCGATGGCTGGGTCCGGCGGCTCGGCCCGGTCGCTCAGTCGCGGGGCAGCAGCACCACGCCGTCGTCGTCGGCGTACAGCGTGTCGCCCGGGTGGAACGTGACGCCCCCGAAGCCGACCGGCACATCGACGGCACCCACCCCCGCCTTGGAACTCTTGCGGGGATTGGTGCCCAGGGCCTTGACCCCGAGGTTCAGTCCGGCCAGCACGGCGCTGTCCCGGACCGCGCCGTTGATCACCAGCCCGGCCCAGCCGTTGTCCACCGCCGCGGCGGCGATCAGGTCCCCGGTCAGCGCGGTGTGCAGCGAACCGCGGCCGTCGACCACGAGCACACATCCCGCGCCGGGGGAGTTCAGCAACTCCTTGACCAGCCCGTTGTCCTGGTAGCACGACACGGTGCGCACCCGGCCGCCGAAGGCGCGGCGGCCGCCGAAGGCGCGGAACTGGGTGTCACACACCCGCAGCCGCTCGCCGTGCTCGTCGACGAGGTCGGCCGTGGCGGGCGGACCGGAGGCCACGGACTCGGAGGACTCGGACGACTCGGGGGTCGCGGGGGACTCACTCACGGGGATGCCTCACCTTCCCTCGGCTGTCGATGGCGCGCGCCCGGTGCCGGGCCTGCGGACGGTCCCATCCTCCCCCGGGCGGTCCGAACCTGCGGACCACGGTCGGTGCGGAGTGATTCCCGTCTCCGCGACGGGGGGCCCGCCCGCGCCGCGGCGGGATATCGTCGGTTCCATCACCCGATCAGGGGTTGTCTTGACGTTCTCCACCGACCAGGGAGGAACCAGGTGCGCACCGACGCCGCCGACCGGCCCCACACCCCCTTCACCGCGCCCGCGTGTTCGGGTGGCACCCGCACCGTCACCGCGCCCGCGACCGGTGCGCCGCTCGCCGAGGTCCC
>NZ_KI912218.1:12732-19700 GCF_000231035.2 Saccharomonospora iraqiensis subsp. paurometabolica YIM 90007
CACCACCTACGACGAGCGCGCCGCGGTGCTGCGCCGGGCGGCCCGGCTGCTGGAGGACGACCCGGACCGGCTGGCCCGCTGGCTGGTGCCCGAGTCCGGATCGGCGCAGGGCAAGGCGTCGTTCGAGGTCGGGCTCGTGGTGTCCGAGCTGCACGAGAGCGCCGCGCTGGCCTCCCAGCCCTACGGCGAGCTGCTGCACTCCACCCGGCCGCGACTGTCGCTGGCCCGCCGGGTCCCGATCGGGGTCGTCGGGGTGATCTCGCCGTTCAACTTCCCCGGCATCCTGTCGATGCGGTCGGTGGCGCCCGCGCTCGCGGTGGGTAACGCGGTCGTGCTCAAGCCGGACCCCCGCACCCCGGTGTCCGGCGGGCTGGCACTGGCCGAGCTGCTCGCCGAGGCGGGACTGCCGGAGGGCCTGCTGACGGTGCTGCCGGGCGGGGCCGACGTCGGGCAGGCGCTGGTGACGCACCCGGACGTGCCGTGCCTGTCGTTCACCGGGTCCACCCCCGCGGGCCGCCGGATCGGGGAGGCGGCGGCGCCGCTGCTGAAGCGGGTGCACCTGGAGCTCGGGGGGAACAACGCCCTGCTCGTGCTGCCGGACGCCGACGTGGAGGCCGCCGCCTCCGCCGCGGCGTGGGGGTCGTTCCTGCACCAGGGGCAGATCTGCATGACCGCGGGCAGGCACCTGGTGCACTCCTCGCTCGTGGACGAGTTCACCGAACGGCTGGCCGCCAAGGCCGACGCGATCGCCGTCGGTGACCCGGCCGACCCGGCCAACGCCCTCGGCCCGATCATCGACCGGGCGCAGCTGGAAAAGGTCCACCGGATCGTCACCGAGACGGTGGACCGGGGTGCCACCGCGGCGGCGGGCGGAACCCACGACGGGCCGTTCTACCGGCCCACCGTGCTCACCGGGGTGGCCCCGGACAGTCCGGCGTTCGCCGAGGAGATCTTCGGCCCGGTCGCCCCGGTCGTGCCCTACGACACCGTGGACGAGGCGATCGACATCATCAACGACAGCGAGTACGGCCTCAGTGTCGGCATCCTGACCGCCGACGCGTTCGGCGCCTACGAGCTGGCCGGGCGCATCGAGTCCGGGATGGTGCACATCAACGACCAGACGGTCGACGACGAGTCGACCATCCCGTTCGGCGGGATGAAGGCCTCCGGTGTCGGCGGCCACTTCGGCGGGGCGCGGGCGAACCTGGAGTCGTTCACCGAGACCCAGTGGATCACCGTGCAGTCCTCGATCGAGCGCTACCCGTTCTGACCCGCCGCCTCCGGCCGCCGGTGCGGCCCCGACACCCGCACGCGGAGGGGCCGCACCGGCGGCCGGGGGTCAGGAGGCGGTGTGCCGCGGGCCGGTGGGGACGGTGGCGAGGACGGTGCCGATCCGTTCGACCGTCCGGTTCATCCCGTAGGCGACCCGGCCCATGTCCACCCCCTCATCGGCGAGCAGGGCGAGACAGGCACCCTCGCCGGCGGCGGTGACGAACAGCGTCGCCCGGTCGAGCTCGACCACGGTCTGCCGCACGGTGCCACCGCCGAACTGCGCACCCGCGCCGTCCGCGAGGCTGTGGAACGCCGAGGCGACCGCCGAGAGGTGTCCGGCGTCGTCCGCGTCGAGCTGCCCGGAGCGGCCGAGCAGCATGCCGTCGGTCGAGAGCGCGACGGCATGCCGGACCCGGTCCAGACCGGTCACCAGCCCGTCCAGCAGCCGGTCCAGATCCGTCGGGTCGGAAGCGACCATTGCTTCGATCTCCCCACTGTCGAACAACCGTGCCGGGCACCGTGGACACGGCGGCACTGTATCGAAGATCACCCGGTTCGCGGTGTCAAGACGCGCCACCTCGCGGTAAGTCGTCTCCTCGGCGGCGCCACCGGTCCGACCCGGTGAACGATCGGGGCGTGATTCGGTCACGGACGAACACGGAGAGTCAGAAGTTGGTCACCCCGGCGGTCAGTCGAAGACGAGCACGCCGCGGATGTTGCGGCCCGCGTGCATGTCGTCGTACGCCTTCGCCACCTCGTCCAGCGGGTACCGGGTGGTCACCAGTTCGTCCAGCTTGAGCACACCCTGTCGCCAGAGCCGCACCAGTGCGGGGATGTCGCACCCCGGGGCGGCTTCGCCGAACAGCGACCCCTTCACGGACTTCTGCATGAGAACCAGGTCGTTCAGCCGGAGGGGTACGTCGGTCGCGCGGTGGCTGCCCAGGCCGGTGACGACCACGGTCCCGGCCTTGCGGATCGCGCCGAGCGCCGTGGCGAGGTGCTCGCCCCCGGTGACGCCGACGGCGACGATCACGGCGTCCGCGCCCTGCCCGTTGGTGACCGACCGGGCGTGCTCGGCGGCCTCGCGGAGGTCGGCGTAGGCGTGCGTGGCACCCAGTTCGCGGGCTTTGTCCCGCTTGAACTCCACCGGGTCCACGGCCAGCACGGTGCTCGCCCCCGCGTGCGCCGCGCCCTGCACGGCGTTGGCCCCGATACCACCGATACCCATGACGATCACCGTGTCGCCGGGGCGGACACCGGCGGTGTTGACCGCCGCGCCCCAGCCGGTCGGCACCCCGCAGCTGAGCAGGCACGCCAGCTCCAGCGGCACGTCCTTGTCGATCCGGACGAGCGAGTCCACCGAGGCGGTCGTGTACTCGGCGAACGTCGAGATGCCGCACTGCTGTCCCACCGGGCGCCCGTCGAGGCTGAGCCGGTAGCTGGTGGGGTCGTCGGCGCGGGCGCCGGTGAGCAGGGTCGCGCCCAGGTGGCACAGGTTCTGCAGGCCACGGGCGCAGAACTCGCACGTGCCGCACGCGGGCAGGAAGGAGAACACCACGTGGTCGCCCGGTGCGAACCCCGGGGTGTGCGGGCCGACCGCGGTGACCACCCCCGCGCCCTCGTGCCCACCGCAGAACGGGTGGATGCCGACGGGTAGGTCGCCGGTCGCGGCGTGGTCGTCGGAGTGGCACAACCCGGACGCGGCGAGCTGCACCGTCACCTCGCCCTGCCGCGGGTCGTCCAGCTCCAGGTCGACGACCTCGTAGCGCCCGGGGGACTCCCGCAGGACCGCGCCCCGCGTACTGATCGGCATCACGTTCTCCCTCGATTCCGGTTCCACCGACGCGGCCGAAGCTATCCCGTCCGGGGGCGGGACGGAGGCGTGTCGCGCGGTCGGGAGACGCGCGTGTCACGTCGGTCGGGGAGACGGAGGAAGCCCCGGGCGTGGATGGCGTCAGTGGACCTTGGGGCGGACCGCCTCGGCGGGGAGCAACTTCGGGCGTCGCGGGGTCGGCCATTCCATCAGCAGCAGTGTGGCGTCGTCCTGGAGCTGTCCCTGCTGGTGTTTCAGGATCGCGTGGATCACCCGGCGCAGCGTCTCCGGCGGAGGCAGTCCGGCGTCGCTCTCCCGTTCGACGAGGTCGACGAGCCGGTCGACGCCGAAATGTTCGCCACGCTCGTTGCGGGCCTCGGTGACGCCGTCGGTGTAGAGCAGGAGGTGGTCACCCGGCTGCAGGTGTTCCCGTGCCGGGATGGTGGGGTTGGCGTCGTCGAGGTGTTGCAGGCCGAGAGGCATGCGCCTGCCGCCGTCCAGGACCTTGTGGATCCGGCCGTCCCGCAACAGCACCGGCGGTGGGTGCCCCGCGTTCAGGTACGACAGCACTCCCGAGTCGAAGTCGACGTTCGCGAGGAGGGCCGTGGCGAACCGTGTCTCGGTCGCGTGTTCGCGCAGTATCGCGTCGGCACTGCGGGCGATCCCCGCGAGGGTCTCGCCGCCCCGGCGCGCGTTGCGGGTGGCGGCCATGGCCATCGAGCAGACCAGGCCGGCCTGCAGGTCGTGGCCGGTGGCGTCGAAGACGGCCACGTGGCCGAGCGTTCCGTCCGCCGTGTAGTCGAACCCGTCGCCGCCCGCCTCGTCGTAGTACTCGACGACCGCGCTGACGGTCATGTCCGGGGTGGCGAAGGTCTGCGGGGGCAGCAGCTGCCACAGCAGTTCGGCCGACACGGTCAGCGGGCGTGGCCTGCGCGTCTGGTGCAGGGCGTCGCTCTGGTTCAGTTTCGCGACGATGAGGTGCCCGAGCAAGCCGGACACGGTCCAGCAGTACTGCCGCAGGGCCGCGTCGTCCGGGTCCGTCCCCTCGGGCGGCACCACCCGCAGTGCCCCCATCCGGTGGGTGCCGTTCAGGACGGGCACCCACAGGACGGGCCCGCCCGTCGCCGGATCGGTGTCCTCGAGTATCTCCACGCGCTGAAACGACCGGCCGGCGAGCGTGTCGTCGATCGGGACCGGGGCACTCGGGGCTCCGTCGGTGCCCAGCGGGTGCAGGTGCCGCTGGGGCAGGTCGGAGACGTACAGCAGTCCGTCGACCCCCACGTGGGTGGCCAGGGCGTGCCGGACGATCCGTCCGAGATCACCCCCGGCGGACAGGTGGCCCCGGTTGATGATCTCGTCGAGCACCTCGTACCAGTTCGCGGACGTCACGCTTCTCACGGTAGTGGCTTCCGTCCCGGTTCGTCCGCCGCACCTCGGCGGGCGGGACACGGCGTCGGCCTGCGCACCGCGTCGCCGGTCATGGAGCGTCGTCGGCGATCACGGAGCGTCGTCGGCGTAGAGCGCGGCGATCTCGTCGGCGTGGTTGTGCTCGATCACCCGGCGTTTCAGCTTCATCGTCGGGGTGAGCTCGCCCGTCTCCGGCGTCCACACCCCACCGAGCACGCGGTGGGCCTTGATCTGTTCGGGACGGGAGAGTTCGGTGTTGGCCGCGCGCACCGCGTCGGCGACCTCGGCGAGCACGGTCGGATCGGACGCCAGCGCGGCGACGTCGTCGGCCTCCAGTCCGCGCGCGGCGGCCCAGGCGGGGGCGGACTCCTCGTCGAGGGTCACCAGCGCCGTCACGTACGGCCTGCGGTCACCGATCACCGCGGCGTGCCCGATCAGCGGGTGGCGTCGCAGCAGGCCTTCGGCCCGGCTGGGAGCGACGTTCTTGCCGCCCGCGGTGATGAGCAGTTCCTTCTTACGGTCGGTGATGGTGAGGTACCCGTCGTCGTCGAGGGTGCCGACGTCGCCCGTGGCCAGCCAGCCCCGCTCGTCGACGTCCGGCACGACCCGGCCGTCGGTGTCCAGGTAGCCTGCGAACACCAGCGGTCCGCGCACCAGCACCTCACCGTCGTCGGCGGTGCGGATCTCCATGCCCGGTGTGGGCAGGCCCACCGTGCCGGGACGGTAGCCGTCGGGGAAGTTGGTGGTGGCCGCGCCGGTCGTCTCGGACAGTCCCCAGACCTCCATGATCGGCAGGCCGAGTCCCCCGAAGAACTCCAGCACCTCCGCCGGGATGGGCGCCGCGCCGCTACCCAGCCGCACGGCCTCGGCCAGCCCGAGCTGCTCCCGCAGCTCCCGCAGGACCGTGCGGTCCACCCGGTCGAACTCGGCGGCCAGGTCGGCGTCCGGTTCCGCCCCCCGGGCGCGTAGCGCGTACACGCGGGTCGCGGTGTCCCGGGCCGCCTCCACGGCCGCGCGTCGCTCCTCCGGGAGCGCGGCGAGTGCGCCCTGCACCGCGGCGGCGAACTTCTCCCACACCCGCGGGACGCCGAAGAACCCGTGCGGACGTACCTCCCGCAGCGTCGGTGCGAGCTGCGCGGGGTCGGGGCAGACGGTGACGTGGCCCGCGTTGAACAGCGGCAGGTACATGCTCAGCACGCGCTCGGCGACGTGTGCCAGCGGCAGGTAGGCGACCTGTCGCGGATGCGGGGGACCGGGTTGGACCAGTTCCTGCGCCGCGGCCTGGTGGAACACGTTGCGATGGGTCAGCACCACGCCCTTGGGGTCACCGGTGGTGCCGGAGGTGTAGATCATCGTGACCGGGTCGTCCGGGCTGCGTTCGTCGCCCGCACGCCGCACGGCGTCCGGGTCGGCCCGGTGCAGTTCGGCGCCGCCGGCGAGCAGGTCGGAGTACGACGCGAGCCGGTGATCGCCACGGAATCGCGCGGTGTCCGGTCCCGCGCCGTCGAGGGTCGCGTCGTCGATCAGCACGATCGAGCGGAGGGTGGTCAGGGTGTCCAGCACCGGCCGCCAGCGGGCGAGCTGGTCGGCGCCCTCGAGGACGACCACCGTCGCCGCGCTGTGCGTGGCGACGTGCCGGATCTGGTCCGTGCTCAGGGACTGATAGGCCGTGCAGGGGATCGCGCCCAGGTGGACTGCGGCGTGGTCGACGACCCAGTGTTCCGGGCGGCTGGAGACGTCGATGAGCATGCGGTCGCCGTGGCGCAGGCCCGCCGCCGACAGCCCGTGCATCGCCGCCGCGACCCGCTCGTACAGCTGTGCCCACGTGACGGTGGTGCCCGCCTCTCCCGTGCCGGTGGACAGCGCGGGACGGTCGGCGTGCCGTTCGGCGTTGCGGCGCAACAGGCCGCCGACCGTGCATCCGTCCGCGCCACGGTGCACCTGTTCGGCTGTGATCATGGCTTTCCTCCCGTGGTGTGTCCTCAGAGCAGTTCGACGTTGTGCACCAGCCAGCGGTCGTTCTCCCGGCGCAGGGTGAGCCGCATCCGGTTCCGGTCGATCCGCGGCTCGGGGTTGTTGGTGTTGGTGATGGTCTGATCCACGAACGCGAGCACCACGGCCTCGGTGGAGTCGGCACGCACGACGCCCGCCGCGAGCGTCTCCCCCTTGGAGACCGCCTCGTTCTCCCGGATCAGCTGGCTGAGGTCGTCGCCGACCCGGCGGTACTGCTCGGCGAAGTCCCCGGTCGCGTGGTCGAGCACGGCGTCGAGGTCCTTGTCCAGGGTGTCGTGCTCGTACGAGGCGAGCCGGGTGGCGAAGCGGGTGGCCGCATCGAGGACCTCCGCCCGCGCGGTCTCCCGGGCACGCAGCGACCAGTAGTCCACCCCGACGAACCCCGCACCGACCAGGGCCGCCACGACCAGCCCGGCGGCGAGCAACGTCCGCGGCCGGGGACGCCGCCACAGGCGCGGCCGAC
>NZ_KI912218.1:19800-20080 GCF_000231035.2 Saccharomonospora iraqiensis subsp. paurometabolica YIM 90007
GGTGTCGGCCGGGGACGCTGTCGCGTCGGTGGGTCCGGGAGTATCCGGGTCCGAGGGCCCGCCCGGGTGAGGTGTCGTCGCCTCGGGCGGGGTCGGGCTGTCGTTCATCGCACTCCTCGCAGCAGCAGGGACAACGCGGACCTCGGGCCGGACACCGTCGCGGTGGTGTCCGGCCCGAGGTCGAAGGGCAGGCCGCCGGTCTCCCGCGACGCGGGGGAGTCGGCGTCCGGGGTGCCGTGCCCGGTGTCGGTGGCGCCGTCCGGCCTCGGCGCGTTGGCCG
>NZ_KI912218.1:20180-40344 GCF_000231035.2 Saccharomonospora iraqiensis subsp. paurometabolica YIM 90007
GTCCGGCCTCGGCGCGTTGGCCGCGCCGCGCTGGGCCAGCCGTTCGCCGGGCGGGCAGTGCCAGGTCAGCTCCGGCTGCCGGGGTTCCGTGTCGACGGGGGTGCGCCGGTCGGTGCCGTGGTAGCAGACGGGCCCCTGCGCGCCGACGAGGTAGAACCGGGCGGTGTCGCCCTCGACGATGTCGCCGAGTCCGGTGAGTGTCTCCGGCAGCGAGGCCAGCAGCTGTTCCACGGCGGGGCCGCGCAGGCTCACCGTCCTGCCGGTCGTGACCAGATTGCCCAGCAGTGTGGTGAGTGCCGGCTGGTTCGTGGTCATCAGCTCCGCCACCCGCCGGGCGGGCGCGTCGACCTCGTGCACCAGCTCCCGCACCGCCGGTTCGTGCTCCCGCAGGGTGTCGGTCATGCCGCGCAACGAGGCGGCCAGCTCGCGGAGCCTGCCGCCGGAGGAGCCGAGCAGTTCCCGGCTGCCGCGCAGTACGCTCCGGATCTCGTCGGTGTGTCCGGCGGCCGTGTCCAGCAGCGTCCTGGTGTTGTCCAGGATCCGTACGAGCTCGTCGGCGCCCCCGCCGAGTCCGGTGGCCAGCGCGTCGGCGATCGTGCCGATGTCCTCGGCGGGCAGGTCGTCGGCCACCGCGAGGACCCGGGCGAGCAGCGCGTCCAGTTCCACGGGGCGTCGCGTGTCCCCGGCGGTGACGACGTCGCCGGGGGACAGGTACGGCGGTTCGTCGGACGACGGGCGCAGGTCCAGCCGCACGATGGCGATCGGGGTGTCCATCGTGACCACCGCCGTCAGTTCCTCGGACACACGGGTGCCCGGGTCGAGCGCCACGTCCACCGCGACACCGGCACCGTCACCGTCGATCCGGACGTCGGTCACCTCCCCGACGTCCACACCGCGGTAGGTGACCCGGGACGAGGGGGTGAGTCCGCCGGTGTCCGGCATCCGGACCGTCACCGCGAGCGGGTCCCGCCACAGGCCGGGCCCGGCCACGTCGGTCACGACGTAGTAGCCGCAGGCGAGCCCGATCACCGCGAACAGCGCCAGCTGGGTCAGGGCGAGCCGGTTTCTCACCGTGGACCCTCCTTCGACAGCAGGTCGTCCCCGATATCCAGGGGGTCGAAGCGCTCCCCGGTGTCGTCCGTCCCGTCGGTGTCCCCGGTGTCATCGGGGTCGTCGGGAGTGGTTGCGGCGTCGTCCCCGGTTCCGGTCGTGTCCCGGTCACCCGGGGCGCGGGAGGAGCCGGTCGTCGGGCCGGGATCGAGGATCTCGGCGATCGAGCGGGAGACCTCCAGCGTGCCGTCGAGCAGCAGGTAGTCGCCCGGAGCCGCCCGGCGCAGCAGGCCGACGAACTCGCGTGCCTTCGCCAGGGTGCCGCCCAGCCGCTCACCGGACTCGGCCAGGTCGGTCAGCACCGGGCGCAGCCGGTCCAGTTGGTCGGTCAGCGCCTCTCCCGTCTCGTCCAGCAATCCCCGCACCGTGTCGCCGAGGGAGGCGGTCGTGTCAAGCAGCTCGGTGAACCGGTCCCGTTCGGCCAGCAACGTCTCGACCGCGGGCGTGATCTCCGTCAGCGCCGCCTCCAGCGTCGGGGTGGCCTCCGCGAGCCGCGCGGACACCGCGCCGACCGAGTCGATCAGTTCCCGGATCCGTCCCCTGTGGTCGTCCAGCGTCGTCAACACCGAGTCCAGTTCGGACAGCAAATCGCGGACGGTTCCGCCGCGTCCGGACAGTGCCGCGTCGGCCTCGGTCACCAGCGTGCGCATCTGGGCGATGCCGGAGCCGTTCAGCAGGGTGCCCACCGCCGCGAGCGTGTCCTCGACCGTCGGGCCCGGCGAGGTGCGCTCCGGGGGGATCCGGTGCCCGTCGGCGGACGGGGACGTCCGGCGGCCCGGATCGAGTGCGACGTAGCGGCTCCCGAGCGTGGAGACCAGCTCCAGGCGCGCGGTGGTGTCCGGGCCGAGGGAGACCTCGGTGTGCAGTTCCAGTTCGACCAGCGCGCGGAAGTTCTCGGTGCGGATGTCGGACACCCGGCCGACCTCGACCTGTCCGGCCCGCACGGGGCTGCCGACGTGCAGGCGTGAGGCGTCGGTGAACACGGCGGTGACGCGGTCCACCGGCTCGCTGCCGTCGGACCCGGCGAGCGTCTGCATGCTCACCCGCTCCAGACCGCACCCCGCGGTGAGGACCGCGACCAACGCGGTGGGCACCACCCACCGCAGCACGGCCGTCGCCGGTCGGATCATCGTCCACCTCCGTCGAGCAGCGCCCGCAGCCCGAACGGATCGTCGACCTCGGGCGGGAAGTCGATCGGATTCACGAGGCCCGCGCCCTCGCACAGCGGCAGGGACAGGCGTTCACACAGCCGGGCCGTCGTGGGGAACTGGGAGAGGTTGGTGGAGAGATCGAGCCGGATGCGCAGGCGGTCGTCCTCGGTGAGGGCGCGGTCGAAGTTCTGCAGCGCCAGGGGGAGCGTGTCCAGCGTCTCGGCGAGCTGGTCGCGCCGGGCCACCAGGGTGGTGCTCACCTCGGCCAACCGGGAGACGTCCCCGGTGAGTTCCGTGCCGTGCCCGTCGAGCAGCCGGCTCAGGCTGCCCAGTGCCTCGGACAGCTGGGTCAGGGCCCGTGCCACGGAGTCCTCGTGTTCGGCGAGGTCGGCCGAGGCGTTGGTGACCGCCGCGGTCACCGAGTCGATCGTGCGCCGGTGGTCGGCGACCAGCGTGACCAGCGAGTCCACGTCCTCGACGAGGGCACCGACCTCGGGTGCCCCCTCGGCGAGCACGTCGGTGGCCCCGGCGAGCCCGGCGATCGCCTCGCGCAGTGCCGGCCCGTTGCCCTCCAGTGCGTCCGCCGTCCGGCGCACCAGCGTGGCCAGGTCACCGTCGCCGTCCGGGTCGGTCGGGGCGACCGCGTCCAGCAGCGTGTCCAGCGAGGAGGTCAGCTCGTTCCACGTGACCGGCGCGTGGGTGCGTCCCACCGGGATCACGGCCCCGTCGGACAGGCGCTCGCCGCCGGTGTGTGCGGGGGCGAGTTCGACGAACCGGTCGCTGATCACGGCGGGATTCATGATGTAGGCGTGCGCGTCGGCGGGCACCGCGGTGTCGCCGGGCAGGGTCATCGTGACCCGCACGGTGGGGCCGCGCGGGTCCACCGACTCCACCGTTCCCAGCGGCACGCCGAGCACGGCCACGTCGCTGCCCGGGTGGATCCCGCTCGCCGAGGCGAAGTCGGCGGCCAGGCGCAGGCGCGGCTCGGGGCGGAGCAGGACGTACCAGCCGCTCGCGGCCACCAGCGCGAGCACGCACACCACCGCGAGCATCCGGGACGGTCGGCGGATCATCGGCATCCCTCGATCAGCCCGGCCACGCACAGGAGGTTGTCCGGCAGCGGGCCCGCCGGGCCGGCGACGTCCCCCCACGGTCCGTTGCCCGTCGCGTCGGCGAGGTACCGGCTACCCGGCCCCAACATCCGCAGCGTCTCCGAGATCTCCTCGCTGCCGCGGCGGAGTGTTCCGGTGATCGTGTGCAGATCGGACAGCAGTGCGTCGAGGACGGGTTCGTTGTCGACCACCACACCGTGCAGGGCTTCGGTGAGCGCGGTGACGTCGTCCAGCAGCGCCCGGATCGTGTCGCGGCGACTGTGCAGGACCTCGGCCACCGTCCCGGCGTCGCGCAGCAGCCCGGCGAGGGTGTCCTGCTGTCCGGCGAGCGAGGCGGTCAGCGACCGGACCCCGGACAGCAGGGTGTCGATCTCCTCCTGCCGGTCGCCGATCAGCGCGCTCGCCCGGCCCACCCCCTCCAGCGCGTCCCGGACGACCTCCCCGTCCGGTGCCGAACGGGCGAGTGCGCCCACCGCGCGCCGGATGCTGTCGGTGTCGAGGGCGTTTCCGGTGTCGACGGCGTCGCCGGCGAGGTCGTCGAGACTGTAGGGGACGGTGGTGCGGTCCTCGGGGATGGTGCCGTCCCCGGGCAGGAGGCCGGAGCCCGCGGGGGTCACCGCGAGGTAGCGGGTGCCGAGTACGGTCGCCAGCTTCACCGCGGCGGTCGTCGCGTCGCCGAGCCGCTGTCCCCGGTCGAGCCGGAACCCGATCCGGACCACGTCCCCGGCGAGGGTGATGTCGGTGACCTCCCCGGTGGGCACCCCGGCGACGAGAACGCGGTCGCCCTCGCTCAGTCCGGCCGCGCCGGCGAACTCGACGGTGTAGGCGCGGGTGTCCGCCACGAACGCCAGCCGGGGAGCCGTCACGGCGAGACCGACCACCAGGGCCAGCACGAGGGCCCCGACCGCGCCGTCGACGGCGGGCCCGCGTGCACGTAGGCGCCGGATGCGGGCGGCCAGGGTCGTCGGTGCGGTCATCGGCACACCTCCGAGTTCGGTCCGTCCGGGAGGTCGACGTCGTGCCCGGCGACGGCGATGTCCAGGGTGCAGACGTAGACGTTGACCCAGGAGCCGTAGTCGAGCGTGCGGCCCAGCGTGCGGGTGAATCCGGGCAGGTCGTCGAGCAGCGCGGTGAACTCCTCCTCGCTGTCGGCCATCGCGCCGGTCACCGTCTCCAGCGTGGCGAGGTCGCGGTCGAGGGAGGGGCGGATGTCGCCGAGGAGGCGGGTGAGCGAGTCGGCGAGCCCGGCCCCGCTGTCCAGCGCGGCGACGATCCGTTCCCGGGAGTCCGCCGCGAACGCGGTCAGCTCGCCCACCCCCGCGATCAGTTCGCGCAGCTCGTCTTGGCGGCCGTTCACCGTGTCGAGGACGGAGGAGAGGTTGGACAGTGTCGCGTCCAGCACGTCGGTGCGGTCGGTCACCGTGGACGTCAGCGACACCACCCGGCGCAACAGTCCGTCCACCGACGTCTCCCCCTGGAAGACGGCGACGATCTCCGTGGCGAGCGAGTCGACCGCGGCCGGGTCGATCGCGTCGAACAGTGGGCGGAACCCGCCCAGCAGGGCGGTCAGATCGAGGGCGGGATGGGTCCGCTCGACCGGGATGGTGGATCCGGGTGCGAGTTCGCCCGCCCCGTCGGTGAGCGCGAGATGGCGACCCCCGAGCAGGTCCGCGTAGCGGATCCGCGCCACACCGTCCGCGGGTACCCGCTGCCCGGTGGTCACCTCGAAGGTGACGTGGGCGTGTCCGTCCACCAGGCGGCGGTCGGTGACCGTGCCCACCCGGACCCCGGCGACGGTCACCTCGGAGCCGGGCGCCAGCCCTTCCGCGTCGGTGAACCGGGCGTGGTAGGTCGCGGCCCCGCCGGGCAGCGGGTCGCGCAGCGTGTTCACCACCAGCACCCCGGCCAGTGCGCACACCAGCGCGAACACGGCCAGCCTGATCCCGAGCAGGTGCAGCTTCACGGAACCACCACCCGGTTGCCCCGCAGGAGCGGCCCGAGCATCAGGGTGAGCAGGTCCGTGGACCGGTCGTCGGCACCGGTACCGGCCCCGGGGGCGTCCGACGCGTGCGGCAGCAGGGGTGCGAGGGTGCGGACCGCGTCCTTCTCGGCCGCACCGCCCACGGGCCCGACCGTCCCGCCCGCGACCGTCCGGTGGCCGTCGGGGCCCCGGGACCCGGTCCCGGCCCCGGCGCCGGGGCCGGTGTCGTTGTCGGTGCCACCGGACTCCCCGGTGCAGTTCGGACCGTCCCTCCCGGGGTAGCGGGGGCAGTCGGCGGCGGTGTACGGATGCGGTCGGTCGAAGGTCAGCGCGGCGTCGAGGGAGAAGGCACCGTCGCCGAAGGCGTGCCGGGCACCGTCCAGGAAGTGGTCGGCGCCCGCGATCGTGTCGGAGATCGCCCCTTCCGGCCGCGCCGCCGCCGCGGTGAGGGGTTCGGTGAGCCGGGTCAGCTCGATGAACCGGTCGCCGTTGTCGGCCAGGAAACGCCGACTCGCGGCGCCGAGCTCGGTGCCGGCCGAGAGTACCGCGCCGATCGCCTCCCGTTCGGCGACCACGGTGCCCGACAGCGCCACGGCGTTGTCCAGGGTGGCCAGCGCATCCGGGGTGGCCGCGGCGAGTTCGGCGCCGAGCTCGGCCACGGTGGTCAGGTCGGCGCCGAGCGAGTCGAGCGAGGGGCGGACCTGGTCGACGAGGGCGTCCACGTCGTCGATCATCCTGCCGAGCTCGGCGCCTCTGCCCCGGAGCGTGTCGGCCAACGTGGTCAGGGCCACCTGCAGCTCGGCGGGGTTCAGTTCGGTGAGCAACCCGTGCAGCCGGGTGTAGACGGTGTAGAGGCGCACGGTGCGCCGGGACGAGTCGGGGGGCAGATACGCCCCCTCGGCGACATGTCCGTGCGCTTCCGCCTCGCCCGTCACCGTGAGGTCGACGTACGTGTCGCCGAACACCGTGCGGGGCAGCAGCCTGGTGCGGACGTTGCCGGGGACCCGCGCCGCCTGCCCCGGGTCCAGTCGCAACGTCGCCCGTGCCGCGTCCGGACCGTCCGCGGTCACCGCGTCGACGGTGCCCACGGTGACCCCCCGGTACTGCACCGGCGTCCCGATCCGCACCGGTCCCGCGGCCGACGGCAGCGTGGTGGTCACCACGGTGGTGTCGTCGAACGCACCCTCCCCGGCGGCGAGCACGACCCCCGCCGCGACCACGAGCGTCAGCAGGACGGCGAGCCCGCGCGCCGCCAACGCCGCCCGGCCGGGTTCCCCGCGTCCCCCCATGTCACGCCCCCAGTCCGGGCAGGGTCGGGCGCAGTCCCCAGAAGGCGATCGTGAGCAGCACGTCGAGGACCGCGACGGCGACGATGCTCGTCCGCAGCGCCCTGCCGGACGCGCGTCCGACCCCCTCGGGCCCGCCGGTGGCGTGGTAGCCGTGCGCGCAGTGCACGAGTGTGATCATCATGGCGAACACCACCGCCTTGGCCAGCGAGTAACCGACGTCGGCCGGATTGAGCAGCAGGTGGAAGTAGTAGTCGTAGGTACCGGGGGACTGGCCCCGCAGCTCCACGACGGCCAGGTTCGTCGCGGCGTACGAGGCGAACAGCCCGATCAGGTACAGCGGGATCACCGACACGAACGCGGCCACCATCCGGGTGCTGACGAGGAACGGCAGCGAGGGCACGGACATCGCGTCCAGCGCGTCGATCTCGTCGGAGATCCGCATCGCGCCGAGCTGGGCGGTGAACCCGGTGCCCACCTTCGCCGCGAGCGCGATGCTGGCGACGACCGGCGCGATCTCCCTGGTGTTGATCAGAGCGGACATCAGCCCGGTCATCGGTTGCAGGCCGAGCAGTTCGAGGCCCCGGTAGCCTTCCAGGCCGATCTGGGTGCTCGCCACCGCGGACATCGCGAAGATCACGCCGATGGTGCCGCCCCCGGCCAGCAGCGAGGCGGACCCGAAGCTGATCTCGCCGATCAGCCGGACGACGTGGCGCCGGTGGCGTGCCAGCGCGTGCGGCACGTGCCACAGCACCCGGCCGGAGAAGCCCGCGTGCCGACCCAGGTCGGCGAGGCCGCCCACCGCCGGGCGTGTCCAGCGGAGCATGGTCTGTGCCCGGTAGGTCATCCCGACCTCCCGCCCGCCGGGATGACCACGGCGAACACCTCGGTGAGCACCGTGTTCGCGACGAAGACCAGGATGAAGGCCAGCACCACGCCCTCGTTCACCGCGTCGCCGACCCCGCTCGGACCGGCGCGGGTGGTCAGTCCCTTGAAACAGGACACCAGCGCGGCCAGCGCGCCGAACACGGCGGCCTTGACCTCGGCGGCGACGAAGTCCCGCACGCGGGAGAACTCGCTGAGCGAGGCGAGGAAGGCACCGGGCGCCTCGCCGAGCACGAACACCTGGAACCCGAGACTGGCGCCGATCCCGACCGCCATCACCAGGCACGCCAACGCCGTGCTCACCAGTACGGCGGCGAACACGCGGGGTACGACGAACCGTTCGGCGGCGGAGATGCCCATGACCTCCAGTGCCTCCACCTCCTCCCGGATGGTGCGGGCCCCGAGGTCCGCACACATCGCCGCGCCGCCGACCCCGGAGATCATCAGCGCGCAGATCAGCGGTGCGGCCTGCGCGACGATCACGAAGGCGACGACGGCGCCGCCGTACCCCTCGGCGCCCAGCTGCCCCGCCATCGCGCCGACGTTGAGCGCGATGACCACGCCGAGGGGGACGGTCACCAGCAGCGCGGGGGCGGTGGTCACGGAGGCGAGGAACCACGCCTGCTCCAGCAGTTCGCGCAGCGACAGCCGGCGCCGGCCCAGCACCCGGGCCGCCGCACCGCCGGTGCGGACGGAGAACGCCAGCAACAGCCCGGCCTGATGCAGGGCATCGGCCACGGCGCCGCGTTCCGGGGAAGCCCCGTGCCGCATCAGGCCGTCCGGAGCCCGTCGTCCGCCGCACGGGAGGTGTCCCGGTGGGCGGCGCGTTCCCGGGCGCGGCCGCGCAGGATCAGTCCGTACGCCGCCGGCGCGTACCGCAACGGCTCCGGCAGACGGCGGTGCACCGCGCCGACCGCCCGGGCGAACCGGCGGAATCTCCGCTCGTCCCGGGCGGTCCAGCGGACGCCGAGCCGTTGCCGCAGGACCGGGGGCAGGGCCCCGACCGTGGTGAACCGGACGAGTCGTCCCGCCGGTCGGATCGCCGCCCGCCACAGCGGTTCGGGCAGCGCCCGGGTCGGCCGGGCAGGGTGCGTCAGTGCCCGGAGCACGTCCGCCGTGCTGTCGTTGGCCTCCAGGGTCTCCCGGACGGTCCGGTCGAAGATCTCCTCGGCCTCGGCCCAGCTCGCGGCCATGTGGTGGGACTTCAGGCCCAGCGCGAACCCGATCGCGCGGAACTCGGCCCACATGGTCTCCCGCTCGTCGGCGTCCATCGGGGGGCCGAACGTGTCCGCGGTGTCGACCAGGTAGCGCGCCAGCGTCAGGTGTACCCATGCGTAGGCCCCGGGGTTGAGCGCGTGGTAGCGCCGTCCCGCGTCATCGACGCCCTTGATGTCGCGGTGGACGTCGACGAGCCTGCGTCCCTCGGCGTCGGCACCCCCGCCCATGCCGTAGACGAACCGCAGGGTCGACAGGTGGGTGTCCCAGGCCCGTTTCCACGGCCTGCTGCGGAACTCGGAGTGGTCGCGGACCCCCACCCCGACCACCGGGTGTGCCACCTGCAACAGCAGTCCCGTGCCCGCGAGGAACACACCGGGCGTGACACCGAACCGTTCCCAACTGACCGATCCGGGGCCGGGCAACGACTCCGCGCCGGTCGGGTGCTGGTGCGTCATGCGCCCCTCCGCTCTTCGCGCCGATGCGAATGGTGATTAACCATGTCGGCTCGTCGCAGGGGTTGTCAAGACCACCGATCGCGCCCGAGTAGAGTCGTTTCACCAGGTGTGAACCGGGTTTACCCAGGGCGGAGGGCGAGGATGTCCGAACGAAGTACCCGAGAACGGACGCGGGACAACACCCGGGTCGACCGCAAATGGCAGATTGCCACGATCGCCGCGGAGCTGTTCTGCAGGCGGGGGTACTACACCGTCGGGCTCACCGAGATCGCCGCCGAGGCGGGCATCACCGGCCCCGCCGTGTACAAGCACTTCCCCAGCAAGCAGGCGATCCTGGCGCACGTGGCCGAGGAGGTCTCCGGACGGCTCGACGAGCTGGTCACCACCGCGCGGTCGGCGACCGGAACACCGCGGGAGCAGCTCGACGCGCTGATCCGGGGATGCGCACGGCTGGTCGTGGAACGCCGGGGCAGCGTCGCGCTGTACCAACGGGAGAGTCGCTACCTCGGTCCCGCCGAGCACGCGCGGTTCACCGGGGCGATCGAGGCGGTGCTCGGTGTGGTCGCCGACCGGCTCGCGGCGACCCGGCCCGAGCTGTCCGGAAAGGATGCCCTCATTGTCGCGTCGGCCGCGTGCAGCGCGATCGTCAGCCTCGGGGTGCACCGCATTCCGGTGTCCGACCGGACCGCGAGGGACGGCCTACGGGAGATCGCCGACCGCGTCCTGGCGACCGAGCTCCCGTCGGCCTCCGCGGAGGGGCCTTCCGTGGGGGAGGCGGCACGGGGCGAGTTCCTCTCCCGGCGGGAGCGCCTGCTCGTGGCCGCGCCCCGACCGCTGCGGGAGCGCGGGTTCCACGGGGTCACGATGGAGGACCTCGGCGCCGCCGCCGGGATCGGCGGGTCCAGTGTGTACCGGCATTTCCGCGGCAAGGCGGACCTGCTCGCGGCGGTGTACTACCGCGCCACCGACCGGCTCGCCGTCACGACGGGGGAGGCGATCGGGGGTGCCGCCGACGCGTGCGAGGCGCTGCGCGCCCTGACAGAATCCTATGTGGACTTCGCGTTGCGGCACAGCGACCTCGCCGCGGTGTATCTCACCGAGTCGGAGAACCTTCCCGACGACGACCGGCACGCGTTGCGCCGGGCCCAGCGCGACCACGTCGACCAGTGGGTGCGCCTGGTCACCGCCCGGCGCGGCGGACCCCGGTCGACCCGGGTGCGGCTGGCTGTGCACGCGGCGCTGAACATCGTGCACGATCAGGCGATGAGCCGGGAGCGGGTCGCGAGCCCGGACCAGGTGGCCGCGTTGGCCGCCGCGGCGCTTCCGTCCTGAGCGGGACCGGCCGCGTCCCGTGGCGGGCCGGTGTCAGACCAGCGGCGCACCCCGGCGCAGCCTGCGGCGCAGGTCCCACAGGTAGGCGTTGTACGGGAACTCGCGCAGCGGCCGGGGCAGGCGCAGCACCGTCGTACCGATCAGCCGCATGAGCCGGTCGAAACGCCGTTGATCGCGCGGTGACCAGTCGAGCCGCATCTGCTCCCGGAACTCCGGCGGGAGGAACCCGGTGGTGACGAATGCGTTGAACCGTCCGAACAACCGGCTCACCGGGCGGGGGAACATGCGCAGCCGGGCGATGCCGAGCAGATGCTCGCGGACGGTGTCGTCGATGTGGATCGCGGACAGCGATTCCTTCCAGTAGCGCTCGAACGCCGCGCGGTCCACGGGCCACATGTCGGGACGGACCTGCAGCGTCGTCCCGAGCGCGGCCGAGTGCCGGTAGAGCTCGTCGGTGGTGTCCGGGTCCGGTTCGCCCACGAACGCCCGGTAGACGTCCTCGACCCCCTTGTAGAGGCAGGCGGCCACCCACAGTTGCAGGTGCGGGTCCATCGCGTGGTAGCGGACCGGGCTCGACGGGCCGGATCGGACGTGCCGGTGCTGACCGTTGACGGCGCGCCGGTAGGCGGCACGCTCCTCGTCGGTGCCGAGCATGGCGACGGCGAGGTAGGTCAGGGTGGTCCGGGTGCGCTTGACCGGATGCTTGTAGATGTTGCCGCTGTCCACTGTGCTCTCGACGACGCCGTATCCGACCGCGGGCAGCGCGAGCTGCATGATCACGTTCGCCCCGCCGGCGAGCAGGCCCGCTCCGATGACCGTCTTCTGTCGGATGTCCGGGCTCGTGCGTGTGGCGCTCACGGTGTCTCCTCCCCACGGGGCCGCGGCCCTGATCTGAATACGACCGTTGGCAGATAGTGGACCGTGGTGCGCACGGGACTGTCAAGGGCGAGGTGCCAGGATGGGGGGATGGAACGGACCTCCCTGCGCACCTACGGCGGCGTCGCCGGGGCGGACCGACAGGCCGGGCGGCGCGCCCGGTTCCTCGAGGCCGGACTGGAACTGCTGGGCGCGGCCGAGGGGGACCGCGGACTGTCCGTGCGGGGCGTGTGCCGGCAGGCGGGCCTGGCCACCCGCTACTTCTACGAGAGCTTCGCCGACCGGGACGCGCTGGTGGCCGCCGTGTACGACGACGTGGTCGCCACGATCGCCGAGCGGACCCTGGGGTCGGTGCGGGCCGCGGAGGGTGCCGAGGCGAAGGTGCGCGCGGGTCTGGGCACGCTGGTGCGGCGGATCGCCGAGGACCCGCGTCGCGGGCACCTGCTGTTCGCGCCCGCCCTGGACGACGCGGTGGTGGCGCGCCGCCGGGTCGCCTCCACACGCATGTTCGTCCGGTTGCTCGTGGGACAGGCGCGGGAGTTCTACGGCCTGCCCACCCCGGACGCCACCGGTCCCGTCGCCGACGCGGGTGCCACCGACGCGGGTGCCACCGACGCGACGGCCCTCGACCTCACCGCCGAACTGCTCGTCGGCGGCCTGGCCCAGGTGCTGTCGTCCTGGCTCACGGGCGCACTGGCGATGACCGAGCAGGAGGTCGTCGACCGCTGCACCACGCTGTTCCTCCGCGTCGCGACCCCGGACTGACCCGCGAGTCGACGCTCCCGTCCCGCGAGTCGACGCTCCCGTCCCGCGAGTCGACGCTCCCGTCCCGCGAGTCGACAGTCGTGGGCCGTGGCCCTGGCGCCCGGTGACACGGAGTCGACGTCCGGAGTCCGTCCGTAGTGCCGAACCTCCCCGCGAGCCGGTTGTCAAATTCGCGTGTTGACCCGCCCTGACGTGGGGATCCGGGTATCGGGAGCCGATGATCGTGGACGGTGTTTCACCCCTTTCGGAGTACTTGACGCCGCCCCGGTGCCGTCTCACACTGTTGTGTATATCACAACTCGATGCGCATCGCGCAACAACTTCAGCGACAACTCTGTCCTTCCCGTGATCTTCGTCCGCGGAACTCCGGGCGCGAATCGAGGTGCCCCCATGGCTGATGTCATCCACCCCACGTTCGACAACACCGCCACCGCACCGGCCACGCCGACGCTCACCGCCACCGGCGGTGTCGTCGAGACCCCGGCCGTGATGCTCTACACCAGACTGCGCAAGTCCCCGTACTTCTGGAAGTCGCGGGAGCGGGGCGTGGCCGCCTACAGCGTCTACAACCACACCTATCACCCCCGGCACTACGGCGACCCGGTCGGCGAGTACTGGTCCCTGCTGCACGGGGTGACGGTCTGGGACGTCGGCGTCGAGCGCCAGCTCGAGATCTCCGGGCCCGACGCGTTCGACTTCACCAACATGCTGATCCCGCGCGATCTCACCAAGTGCGAGGTCGGCCAGTGCAAGTACGTCTTCGTCACCGCCCCGGACGGCGGCATCATCAACGACCCCGTGTTGCTGCGGCTGGAGGAGAACCGGTTCTGGCTCTCGCTGGCCGACAGCGACGTCGGGCTGTGGGCGCAGGGTCTGGCCCACGCCGGCGGCTGGGACGTCGAGCTCCGGGAGGCCGACGTCGCACCGCTGCAGATCCAGGGCCCCCGGGCGAAGCAGGTGATGACCGACCTGTTCGGCGCCGACATCCTGGACGTGCCGTACTACCGGCTGCGCGAGTTCGACCTGGACGGGATGCGCGTGGTGGTCAGCCGCACCGGCTACTCCGGCGAGGTCGGCTACGAGATCTACCTGCACGACGCCTCCCGGGACGCGGGCCGGTTGTGGGACGCCGTCTGGGAGGCGGGCGAGCCGCACGGCCTGCGCCCGATCGGTCCGTGCCACATCCGCCGGATCGAGGCGGGGATGCTCGCCTACGGCTGCGACATCACCCTGGACACCAACCCGTTGGAGGTCGGCTACGACTACCACTGGATGGTGGATCTGGACCAGGAGGCCGACTTCGTCGGCAAGGAGGCCCTGCGGCGGGCGCGGGAGACCGGCATCAGCAGGCTGATGGTCGGCGTGGAGATCGGCGGCAGGCCGCTCGGCAGCTACAACGACGGGTCGATGATCGAGCCGTTCCCGGTCTACTCCGCGGGGACCACCCCGGTGGGATCGGTGACCAGCGCCTGCTACTCGCCCCGGCTGGACCGCAACATCGGCCTCGCCATGGTGCCCATCGGGCTCAGCACCGCGGGCACCGAACTCACCGTCGGCACGCCGGACGGGGCGCGGGGCGCCCTGGTCGTCGAGAAGCCGTTCATCGATCCCCGCAAGGAGACGCCGAAGCTCTGAGCAGCGACGGCGGAAAGGGGTGCCGGCCATGCTACGGCGTCAGGAGCCCGGCGGGCGGGCGACCGAGGGCCTGCGGGCCCTCGGTCCCGCGCTCGACCGCGTGCGCTACGAGGTACTGCCCCTGACCGGGGTGCTGGAGCAGACGGCGACGTTGCCGGAGCGGACGGTCGTCACCGTCACGTCGTCGCCGTCGAAGGACCTGGAGGCGACCCTCGAGGTCTGCGAGAAGCTCACCGCCCAACGGCTGTACGCGGTGCCGCACCTGGCGGCACGGCAGCTCCGGGACGCCGGGCACCTGCGGGAGGTCCTCGACCGGATCGAGGGAGCCGACATCCGCGAGGTGTTCGTCGTCGGGGGCGACGTCTCCGACAGCGGGGGCGCCTTCCCCGACGGGCTGGCACTGCTGCGGGCGATGACCGAGGCGGGCAGGCGGCCCGAGCGGGTGGGTGTGCCGTCCTATCCGGAGGGACACCCGTCGATCCCGGACGAGGTGTTGTGGCGGGCCCTGCGGGACAAGCAGGCCTACGCCGACTACACGGTCACGCAGATGTGTTTCGACGCCACGGCCGTGTGCCGGTTCGTCGGCCGCGCCCGCGAGCACGGGATCACGCTGCCGGTCGTGGTCGGGCTGCCGGGTGCGGTCGAGGTGGGCAAGCTGCTCACCGTGGGGGCGCGCATCGGTGTCGGGGACTCGCTGCGGTTCGTCCGCGCCAACCGTTCCACGCTCGGCAGACTGGCCCGTCCGCGGAACCACCGGCCCGGGGATCTGCTGGCCCGGCTGGGCACCCGCGGCCGCGACGAGGGGTGCGACGTGGCCGGGCTGCACTTCTACACCTTCAACAGAGTCGGTGCGACCGCGCGGTGGGTCAGCACGACCCGCAGGCGGGTCGAGTGAGAAAGGGCGGAAGACCATGCCGTCGAACCTGGAGATCTCGCGCGGCGCGGTGCGCAAACCGCTGACCGACGTCGCCGCCGACATGGGCCTCGGGCCCGACCTCGTCGAACCGTACGGCAGCACGGCGGCCAAGCTCTCCCTGGACGCCGTCGGTGCCCTGGCGGACCGGCCGAAGGCGAAGTACGTGGTGGTCTCCTCGATCACCCCCACACCACTGGGGGAGGGCAAGACCACCACCACCGTCGGGCTCGGCCAGGGGTTCGGCCACCTCGGCAAGCGGGGTGTGGTCGCCATCCGGCAGTCCTCGATGGGGCCGACCTTCGGCATCAAGGGGGGCGCCGCGGGCGGCGGCTACTCCCAGGTGGTGCCGATGGAGTCGATGAACCTGCACCTGACCGGGGACCTGCACGCCGTGGGCGCGGCACACAACCTGCTCTCCGCGATGGTGGACAACCACCTGCACAAGGGCAACACACTCGACCTCGACCCGTTCGCGATCACCTGGCGCCGGGTGCTGGACGTCAACGACCGGGACCTGCGCCAGATCGTCACCGGACTCGGCGGCAGGCAGGACGGCATCCCGCGGCAGACGGGCTTCGACATCACCGCCGCCAGCGAGGTCATGGCGGTGCTGGCGCTGTCCACCTCGCTGCGGGACCTGCGGCACCGGCTCGGCCGCATCGTCGTCGGCTACAACCGTTCCGGCGATCCCGTCACCGCCGAACAGCTCCGGGCGGCCGGCGCCATGTGCGTGCAACTGCGCGAGGCCCTCAAACCGAACCTGATGCAGACCGTGGAGCAGACACCCGTGCTGGTCCACTGCGGACCGTTCGGCAACATCGCGCACGGCAACTCCTCGGTGCTGGCCGACCTCATCGGGATCCGCGGCGGGGATTACCTCGTCACCGAGGCCGGCTTCGGGGCCGACATGGGCGCCGAGCGGTTCTTCAACATCAAGTGCCGCGCCTCGGGGCTGGTGCCCGACGCGGCCGTCGTGGTGGTCACCGTGCGCGCCCTCAAGGCGCACTCCGGTCGGCACCGGGTGGTGGCCGGGAAACCGCTGCCGGAGGAGATGCTCGCCGAGAACCCCGACGACGTCCGCGCGGGCGCGGCGAACCTGCGCAGACAGCTGGCCAACATCGCCGCGCACGGCGTGCCCGCCGTCGTGGCGGTCAACGCCTTCGACACCGACTTCGACAGCGAACACCGGGCCATCCTGGACATCGCCGCCGAGGAGGGCGTGCACGGCGCGGTCAGCACGCACGTGGCCGAGGGCGGCAAGGGCGCGGCGGAACTGGCCGAGGCGGTGGCCGCCGCGTGCGACCGGCCCTCGGGGTTCACCCACCTGTACCCGGACGAGATGCCGCTGACCGACAAGATCGACACGGTCGCGCGCCGGATGTACGGCGCCGACGGCATCGACCTTTCCCCGACCGCCCGCAGGCAGCTCGACAGCTACACCCGCTGCGGGTTCGGCGCGCTGCCGGTGTGCATCGCCAAGACGCACCTGTCGCTGTCCGACGACCCCTCCCGCAAGGGCGCGCCGACCGGCTGGCGGCTGCCGGTGCGGGAGGTCCGCGCCTCGGCCGGGGCCGGGTTCGTGTACCCGATCTGCGGTGACATGCGCACCATGCCCGGCCTGTCGTCGTACCCGGCGGCCGAGAACATCGACATCGACGACGCCGGCCGGGTGGTGGGGCTGGCGTGATGAAGGAGGGATCGAGATGACCGACCTACCGGCGCGCGCCGACGTCGTCGTCATCGGGGCCGGCATCGTCGGCAACTCGGTGAGTTACCACCTCGCGGAGGCGGGGTGGCGCGACATCGTGCTCGTGGACAAGGGGCCGCTGCCGGACCCCGGCGGCTCCACCGGGCACGCGTCCAACTTCATCTTCCCGGTGGACCACTCCAAGGAGATCACCGCGCTGACCCTGGACTCGATGCGCCAGTACGAGAAGCTCGGCACGCTGACCACCTGCGGTGGCGTGGAGATCGCCCGGACGCCGGAACGGGTGGAGGAACTGCGGCGCAGGATGGCCTCGGCCACCGCGTGGGGTGTCGAGTCCGAACTCGTCGACGCCGACCGGGTGGCCCGGCTGGTGCCGTTCGTGAACCGGGACCTGATCCTGGCCGGGTTCCACACCCCGTCGGTCGCCGTGGTCGACCCGTTGCAGACCGGGGCGCTGATGCGGCAGCAGGCCCTCGCGCAGGGGGCGCTGACCGTGCTGCCGAACACCGAGATCACCGGCGTGCACGTCGAGGACGGCCACATCCGGGGTGTGTCCACCGACGCCGGGGACATCGCCACCGGCACGGTGGTGCTCGCCTGCGGGGTGTGGAGTCCGACGATCGGGGCCATGGCGGGCGCGCGTATCCCGCTGACCCCGGCGGTGCACCAGATGATCGACGTGGGGCCGATCCCGGAACTGGCCGAGACCCACACCGAGATCGCCTACCCGATCGTGCGGGACATGGACGCGATGATGTACGAGCGGCAGAGTGGGGCGGACCTGGAGGTCGGCTCGTACGCCCACCGCCCGATCCTGCACCGCGCCGAGGAGATCCCGTCGATCGAGGCCGCCGCGCTGTCGCCGACCCAGCTGCCGTTCACCCAGGAGGACTTCGACCCGCAGCTGGAGGACGCCCTCGAGCTGTTCGGGTCCGTCCTGGACAACCGCGAGGCCGGGGTGCGGCACGCGATCAACGGGCTGCTGTCGATGACCCCGGACGGGGCGCCGGTGCTGGGCGAGACCCCCGAGGTGGCCGGGCTGTGGTCGGCCGCCGCGGTGTGGATCAAGGAGGGCCCCGGCGTCGGGCGGGTGCTGGCCGAGTGGATGACGCACGGCACCACCGAGGTCGACCTGCACGGCGCCGACATCGCGCGGTTCTACCCGCACCAGCGCACCCAGGACGTCGTGCGCGCCCGCGCCGACGAGGGATTCAACAAGATCTACGGCATCGTCCACCCGCGGGAACAGTGGAACTCGGCCCGTGGCAGGCGGTTGTCCCCGTTCCACGCGCGCGAGGTCGCGCGCGGGGCCGAGTTCTTCGAGGTCGGCGGGTGGGAACGGCCGCACTGGTACGAGTCGAATCGCCCGCTGCTGGACGAGTTCGGCGCGCAGGTGCAGCACCGCGCCCACGAGTGGGACGCGCGCTGGTGGTCCCCGATCACCGACGCCGAACACCTGGCGATGCGGCAGCGTTGCGCGATGATCGACCTGTCCGCGTTCGCGCAGTTCGACGTCCGCGGACCCCGGGCCCGCGACTGGCTCCAGCACATGGTGCTCGCCCAGGTGGACCGCCCGGTCGGCCGGCTCATCTACACGCCCGTGCTCACCCCGGACGGCGGCTTCCGCAGCGACCTGACGGTGGCACGGCTGGCGACCGACCACTACCGGGTGATCACCGGCGGCGCGGACGGTGCCCGGGACCTGTTCTGGTTCACCCGGCACCTGCCCGACGACGGCTCCGCCACCCTCACCGACGTCACCTCGGCGGTGTGCACGCTCGGCCTGTGGGGGCCGCGGGCGCGGGACGTGCTCGCCACGGTCACCGACGACGACGTCTCGCACGAGGGCTTCCCGTTCGGCACGGCGAAGTCGCTCGTCGTGGGCGGGGTGCCGGTACTGGCGCTGCGGGTCTCCTACGTCGGGGAACTCGGCTGGGAGCTGCACGCACCGTTCGAGCAGGGCGCCCGGCTGTGGGACGTGCTCGCCGAAGCCGGACAGCCGCACGGGCTCGTCCCCGCCGGGATCGGCGTCTACGGCACCACCGGGCGGCTGGAGAAGGGCTACCGGTTGATGGGCGCCGAACTGGACGCCGAGCACGACCCGGTGGAGGCGGGGCTCGCGCTGCCGAAGGTGAAGTCCGCCGACTTCATCGGCAAGGAGGCCTACCTGCGTGCCCGGGAGGACCAGCCGGCCGCGCTGCTGTGCAGTCTGCTGATGGGCCCACCGGAGACCCACACCGACCCGTCGGGCGTGGTCCGCTACCCGCAGGGCGGCGAGCCGGTGGTCACCCCGGAGGGCGAGCGGATCGTCGACCGCAAGGGCCGCGGCTCGTACGTCACCAGCGCCGGGGCCGCCCCGTCGCTGGGGACCCACCTGCTGATGGCCTACCTGCCGCCGACGGTGGCCGTGGAGGGCACCGAACTCGGCGTGCGCTACATGGAACAGCGGTACCCGGTGACCGTGGCCCGGGTGGGCCGCACCCCGCTGTTCGACCCGGACGACACACGCATGAAGTCGTGAGCGAAGGCAGGTGTGGGATGGACGTGCTGGTCTGCGTCAAACGGGTGCCGGCCTTCGGTGCGAAGGTGCCGTTGCAGGACGACGGCACGGTCGACACCCGGCACCTCGGCTTCACCCTCGGTCCGCACGAGGAGTGCGCCGTGGAGGAGGCCGTGCGCCTCGTCTCGGCGCACGGCGGCACCGCCACGGTGCTGGCCGTCGGACCGCCGGAGACCGAGGAGCAGGTGCGCTACGCGCTGGCGATGGGCGCCGACCGGGGGGTGCTGGTCGACACCGGCCGCGACGACACCGACCCCCAGGCCACCGCCGAGGCGATCGTGCGGGCGGTGGCCGACCTTGCCGACGGGGCGGGGGTGCCCGACGGGGACGCACCACGGGTGCCGTTCGACCTGCTGCTGTTCGGGCAGTCCTCCGCCGACGCCGGGCACGGCCAGGTCGGGATCCGGGTGGCCCGTGCCCTCGGTCTGCCCGCCGTGGGCGGGATCAAGGGGGTCGAGGTGCCGGACGGTGCGGGCACCGTGCGGCTGCGGCGTCCGGTGGACGACGGCGTCGAGGTGTGCGAGGCGCCGCTGCCCGCCGCGGTGGCGGTCAAGGAAGGTCTGAACCTGCCCCGGTACCCGACGATGCCGGGCAGGCTCCGGGCGCGGAAGGCGACGCTGCACACGGTGCCGGTCGATCCCGCACCGGGTGGCCTGCGCACCCTCGGGCTGCGGCAGCCCGCCGAGGACGGGGCCGAGACCGTGGTACTCGGACAGGGGGCCGACGCCGCCCCCGCCGTGGTGGACGTGTTCGAACGGATCGGGGTGGTGTGACGATGCTGCTGACCCTCATCGACGGCGGCGAGGCGCCGAGCGAGGTGCTCGCCCTCGCCCACGCGAGCGGCCGGACCGTGCAGGCGGTCGCGTTCGTGCCGGACCCGGCCGGTTCCGCGGACGCGGAGTCCGGCGCACTCGCCGACACGCTGGCCGCACACGGTGTGGAAAACTTCCACCTCGTGCGGCACGGGTCCCTCGACGGGGCCACGGCGCAGACGTTCGGGGACGCGCTGGCGCAGGTGATCGAACAGCTCGGGCCGGAGGCGGTGCTCGCCCCCGGCGGCGACACGGTCTCCGACGTCCTCGCCCACGCCGCCGCGCGGCTGCGCCTGCCACTGGCCACGAACTGCGTGTCGGTCACCGCCCCCGACCGGAGCGGACCGTGGCGGTTGACCCGC
>NZ_KI912218.1:40444-45988 GCF_000231035.2 Saccharomonospora iraqiensis subsp. paurometabolica YIM 90007
GGAGGCGCAGGCCTCGGTGTCCGCCCTGGCGCGGGCCGGGCTGGACCCCGGAGCCGACCACGGCTGGACCCGGGAGCCGGGCGGGCCGCCGTCGTTCGAACCCGACGAGCTCGGCAGCACCGCCATGCAGTCCGCCGGGCTGGTGATGCCCACCCGCGTCTACCCGTTGTTCGAGAACCGCCTGCGGTACCGGTACGGGCAGAGCCCGGCCGCCAACACCGCGGCCTCGGCCCGGATGTACGCGGCGTTCACCGAGGTCGCCGCCCGGAACCCGGCGGCGTGGAACCCGACCGTCCGCAGCGCGGACGACATCGCCACCGTCGGCCCGGCGAACCGGATGGTGTGCGAGCCGTACCCGCTGGCCATGAACGCCATGCCGCACGTGGACCAGGCCGCGGCGGTGCTGGTCACCTCGCTGGCCACGGCGCGGGAGTACGGGATCGCCGAGGACCGGATCGTGTATGTCCGGGGTGGCGCGGGCGCGCACGACTCCGGGGACATCCTCGACCGGCCGGACTTCTCCCGCTCGGCGGCGCTGGAGACGGCGCTGCGGCGGTGCCTGGCACAGGGCGGGGTGTCGGCGCGCGAACTCGACGTCCTGGACGTCTACAGCTGCTTCCCGGTGGTGCCGAAGCTGGTGGTGGAGGCGCTCGGGCTGCCCGCCGACAGCGTGCCCACCGTGACGGGCGGACACTCCGCGTTCGGTGGACCGCTGAGCAGCTACAGCCTGCACGCCACCGTGGCGGTGGCCACCCGGCTGCGGGCGGGGGCGGCCACCGGGCTGGTCCACGCCAACGGCGGGTATCTCACCGCCCAGCACGCGGTGCTGCTGTCCCGGGCGCCGCACCCGGACGGCTACGTCGGCGACCCCGATCCGGTCTCCACCTCTTCGGCCGACTCCGCACCGCCGAAGGGGCCGGTGCCCGACGGCGAGGTCGTCGTCGAGACGGCCACGGTCGAGTACGGCAAGGACGGTGCGCCCTCCCAGGGTTTCCTCGTCGGGCGGACCGGGGACGGCACCCGCGTGGTGGGCCAGACCGCCCCGGGGGACGCCGCGGGCGCGCAGGCCCTGTCGGTGGCCTCCGGCACCGAGGTCGTCGGCCGCACGGTGCGCGTGTCCGCGGGCGAGGCGTTTCTGGAGGTCGCGCCCGCCGGCTGAGTCCCGGATCCACGCGGGGACTCACCGGCACGGAGCGTCGACTCGCGGTCCCGGAGCGGCAACTCGCGGTTCTGAGGTGGCGACTCGCGGGCAGGGAGTGGCGACTCGCGGGTCAGGTTGGGGGGAGGCGGGCCTCGTGGGGGGAGCGGTCGGGGCGCAGGCCCCGCCAGGACGGGTGCCGCAGCCTGCGGTCGGCGGTCCACTGGCGGTGCTCCACCTCGCCGACCAGCTCGGGTTCGACCCAGTGCGCCCGACGGGCGCGGTCCCGGGGCACCGGGGTGCCGAACGGGCTGGACGGACGGTGCAGCGGGGCCAGTCGTTCGCGCATCTCGTCGAGGGCGGTGTCGCTGAAGCCGGTGCCCACGTGGCCGACGTAGTGCAGCGTCCCGGTGTCGTCGTAGGCGCCGAGCAGCAGCGCGCCCAGCGTGCCCGCTCGGCGGCCCTCGCCGGGCACCCACCCGCCCGGCACGACCTCCTGGGTCAGGCGCAGGGCGGTCTTGATCCAGCTCCGGGACCGCGTCCCGGGCGTGTAGGTTGACGAGCGGCGTTTCGCGACGATGCCCTCCAGGCCGTGGTCGGCGGCGACCTCCAGCAGTTCCGCGCCGGACACGTCCACGTAGTTGTCCGGGGTGCGCACGACCGGGGGCGCCGACAGTCCGAGTTCCCGCAGCCGTTGTCGGCGCCGGTCGTACGGTTCGGGGCACAGGTCCCGGTCGTCGACGGCGAGGAGGTCGAACACGTAGTAGGCGACCGGGGTCTCGCGCAGCAGCCGCGCGGTGGGGCGGTGGACGTGCATGCGCGACTGGAGCCTGCCGAAGTCCGGTCGTCCCCGCTCGTCCAGGGCGACGATCTCGCCGTCGAGCAGCACCGTGTGCGAGGTGAGTTCGGTCAGGGTGTGCAGTTCGGGATAGGACTCGGTGATCACCCGCCGGTTCCGGGAGTGGGCGACGACCCCGCCGTCCGCCACGGCGACGGTCGCGCGGACCCCGTCCCACTTCCATTCGAAGGCCCAGTCCGGTCCGTCCGGGGGTTCGCCGGACACGGCGAGCATGGGCGGCGGTGGTGTGGGCGGCGTGCGGGCACCGGGACCGTCCTCGGTGGCCGCCACGGGTCAGAGCACGGACTGGTAGATCCGCGCGTACCGTTCGGCCATCATCGCCACGTCGAACCGCAGCTCGGCCTCGGCACGGCAGTCGTGCGGCGAGATCCGGTCCACCTCGCCGATCGCCTGCGCGAGTTCACCGACGTCGTTGCAGACGTAGCCGGTGCGGTCGTGGGTGATGACCTCGGGGATCGAACCACGCCGGAAGCCGAGGACGGGGGTCCCGCAGGCCATCGCCTCCACCATGACGATCCCGAACGGTTCCTCCCAGCACACCGGGAACAGCAGGCACCGCGCCGCCTGGAGCAGTTCGACCTTGCGGGCACGGTCGGCCTCGCCGAGCCATTCGATGTCCGGCCCGAGCAGCGGGGCGACCTCCCGGTCGAAGTAGACCTTCTCCTCCGGTTCCCGGCACTTCGCCGCGATCTTCAACCGGATGCCCGCCTCCCGCGCGGCGGCGATCGCCTGCGGGATGCCCTTCTCCGGGCACGCGCGGCCGAGGAACAGCGCGAAGTCCTCCTTGTCCGCCCGGAACGGGAAGCGGTCCACACTCACAGCATTGTGGACGGTGCCGACCCAGTTCAGGTCCGGCGCCAGGCGGCGCTGGGCGTCGGAGACGGCGACCAGGTGGACGCTGTCGCCGAGCCCGCGGTAGTAGCGCCCCATCTCGCCGTTGACGGGTCCGTGGGCGGTCACGACGGTGGGCAGGGTGCGCCCGCGCGCCATCAGTGGTCCGGCGAGGCTGTGGTCGTGGACGAGATCGGCGTCGAGTTTGTCGATGATTTCGGTCAGCGCCGCGGCGTGGGCGACCTCGGGCAGAACCTGCCCGAGCCGGTCCTCGTTCGCGTGTTCGCAGGTCGGTACGAAATCCGCGGGGGTCCCGTTTGTCCCGACCCCGATCAACGTGATTTCGGTGCCCTGCAGGGAGAGTTGTTCGATCAGGTCGCTGCACATCGCTTCGATGCCACCGTAGGCGGTGGGCGGGAGGTCGAACCACGGAGGTGCGACCATCGCGATCTCGAGTGGACTCATGTTCGCCCAATTCCCCCGCCGACCGCGGGCGAAACAGCGCGCCCGGAATGTACTACGTCCTAATGAACGTTTCCCCGAACCAATTCCACGTCCTCCGGGAGATGGCCCACCCGGACCCAGCTTCCGCGCGCCTCGATGGAAATGCGACCGCCGGTCAACGGAACGTCATCGATCAGTAACGTTCCGAATGATTCCGGGAGTTCCGGTGCGATCCGCAATTCCCGTCGGTGCATACCCGGTTGCACGCGGAGCAGGGTGCGCAACAGGTGTACCGGCGCCGCCGAGGACCACGCCTGCGGGGAACACGACGTCGGGTAGGGCACCGGGGTGCTGTACTCGTCGCGGTCGAACCCGCACATCAGCTCGGGCAACCGCCCGTCGAACGCCTCGGCCGCGTCGAGCACGGCGGTGGCGACGCGCTGGGCGTGCGCGACGAAGCCGTAGCGCATCAGCCCGGCCGCGACGAGCGCATTGTCGTGCGGCCACACCGAGCCGTTGTGGTAGCTCATCGGGTTGTAGGCGCCCATCTCCGACGACAGCGTCCGCACGCCCCACCCCGTGAACATGGCCGGGGACAGCAGACCGTCGGCGACCGCACCGGCACGGTCGGTGTCGATGATCCCGGTCCACAGGCAGTGCCCGATGTTGGAGGTGACGGAGTCGATGGGGCGTTTGTCGGCGTCCAGGCCGAGCGCGTACCGGCCGGGCCCGGGCATCCAGAAGACGTCGTTGAACCGCTGTTTCAGGTCGGCGGCGCGGTCGGACCAGTACCGGGCGGTGTCGTGGTCGTCGAAGTACTCCGCCAGGCACGCCCGTGCCCGGAACGCGGCGTAGACATAGCCCTGCACCTCGCACAGTGCGATGGGGGACCGGGCGATCTCGCCGTCGGCGAAGTTCACGCCGTCCCACGAGTCCTTCCACCCCTGGTTGGCCAGACCGGCGTCGGTGGCGCGGTGGTACTCGACGAACCCGTCGCCGTCGCGGTCGCCGTAGGTGTCGATCCACTCCAGCGCGCGGTCGGCGTGGCCGAGCAACGCCCGCACGTTCTCCGCGCCGATGCCCCACCGGGCCAGTTCCCCGAGCAGGAGCACGAACAGCGGGGTGGCGTCGACGGTGCCGAAGTAAATGTGACTGCCGCCGAGTGCCAGGGAGGCGTCCGCGCCGAACCGGACCTCGTGCAGGATGCGGCCGGGCTCCTCCTCGCTGTCCGGATCCACCCGGGTCCCCTGGTGCCGGGCCAGCGTCTGCACGGTGCCCAACGCCAGGGTCGGGTCGATGGCGAGCGACATCAACGAGGCCAGCAGCGAGTCCCGGCCGAACAGCGCCATGAACCACGGTGCCCCCGCGGCGATGGCGACGTCCTCCGGGTTCTCCGGGTCGAAGATGCGCAGCGCCCCCAGGTCCTCCCGGCTGCGTTGCAGGGTGCGGGCGAGGGCGCGATCACCCGAGTGCCGCAGGACGGGGCTCTCCTCGCGCCAGCGCCGGGTGAGCACCGCGGGCCGGGAGTGCTCGACCGGGCGCTCGCGGGGGAACAGCGGGGTGACCGCGGCACCGTTGACGGTCGGCAGCGCGGTGACCGAGCCGTACCATTCCTCCCCGGCGGGCAGCGAGACACGGAAGGTGATGCGGTCACGGCTGTACTCGGCGCCGTCACCCACGAGGGTCTCGCCGGTGATCCGCACCCCGCGGCTGTGCGCGCCGATGTAGCGGGTCAGGTACAGACCGGTGCCCGCGACCTCGACGGCGTGGTGTCCGGTGTCGTTGATGTGGCCCTTCTTCACCTCGAACACGTCGGCGAAGTCGGCGGCCACGCGCACGGTCACGGTGCAGGTGACGCGCCCGCGGCCGTAGTTGCGGAGGATGAAGTCCTCCCGCATCCCCCCGCCGATGTAGCGTTCCCGGCGCACGAGCAGGCTGCTCTCCCCCTCGCCCTCACCGGAGTGGGCACGGCCGACGAACCGGGCGTAGAACGGCTCCGGGGTCTGCACCGTGATGGGTTCGACGGGGTGGCCGTCGATGCGCAGGTTCCATCCGGACAGAATGCGGGTGTCCTGGTAGAACGCCCCCTGCGCGGGTGAGCCGCGCAGTTCGCCGTCGTTGTCACAGACGCAGAACGACGTCCCGTGGACGAGGGTCACCGTCATGCCCGACCTCCTGGTGTCCGCGCTCGCGTGTCCGGCGGACGCCGCCCGCCGGGGTCCGGCCACGCGACGGGGGGCCCACCGGAGCGGAACGACCCGGGCCGGGCCGG
>NZ_KI912218.1:46088-46781 GCF_000231035.2 Saccharomonospora iraqiensis subsp. paurometabolica YIM 90007
GGCCGTGCGGTCGGGGTCGTCGACGCCACCGGCACGCGGGTGCGGGCGCGGCACGCGGTGCTGGCCGACGTGCCCGCACCGATGCTGTACGGGCGGCTGGTCGAGGACCGGCACCTGCCCGCCCGGCTGCTGTCCGACCTCGGCGGCTTCCGGTGGGACGACTCGACGGTGAAGGTCGACTGGGCGTTGTCCGGCCCGGTGCCGTGGAGCAACCCGGAGGTGGCCGGGGCGGGCACGGTGCACCTGGACAACGACATGGACGGGCTGCTGCGCTACAGCGCCGAGCTGGACGCGGGCCGGGTGCCCGCCGACCCGATGCTGGTGCTGGGCCAGATGACCACCACGGATCCCACACGCTCGCCGGAGGGCACCGAGGTGGCCTGGGCCTACACCCACGTGCCGCAGGGCATCGCCTGGGACGCCGACTCCCTGCGCCGGTTCGCCGACCTGATGGAGGGCGTCGTGGAACGGCACGCGCCCGGCTTCCGCGACCGGATCCGGGCCCGGCACCTGTTCGGCCCCGGCGACATCGAGCGGGCCGAGCCGAGTCTGGTCGGCGGGGCGATCAACGCGGGCACGGCGGCGCTGCACCAGCAGCTGGTGTTCCGCCCGCTGCCGGGACTGGGCCGGTCGGACACCCCGGTCGACCGGCTGTACCTGGCGGGCGCGTCGGCCCACCCGGGTGGCGCCGTC
>NZ_KI912218.1:46881-50786 GCF_000231035.2 Saccharomonospora iraqiensis subsp. paurometabolica YIM 90007
CGCGCTGACCCGGGCCGGGTTCGGCGGGGCCGCCTACGCCGCGCTGCTGCGCAGGCTGCACGCCGCGGTCTACGCCGACTGACCTCCCCGGGCCGCGCTCGCGCTCTGACGGCGGGTGTGGACCGGTCCGCCGTGGGTATCCGACGGGCATGCCCGGTCCCGGTCTCGTGCTGTCCACCTACCTCAACGACCACTACGCGGCGGCGGTCGCCGCGGCCGAACTGGCCCGTCGGATGGCCGCGCAGCGGCGGGGGAGTCCCGACGCGTCCGAGTACTCGGCGTTGGCGGGCGAGGTCGCCGACGACGCCCGCGCCCTGCGGGTGATCCTGTCCGAGCTGGGGGTGCCCGTGCGCCGGTACAAGACGGTGGCCGCGTGGCTCGGGGAGAAGGTGGGCAGACTCAAGCTCAACGGCCGGGTGCGGACCCCGTCCCCGGCGAGCCCGGTGGTGGAACTGGACGGCCTGGGCATGCTGATCACCGCCCGGGCGGGCGTGTGGCGCAGTCTGCTGACCGTCGCCCGGCACGACGACCGCCTCGACGAACGGGAACTGATCGAGCTGCTGGGCCGGGCCGACCGGCAGGCGGACACGGCCCGCCGGTTGCAGGGCCGCGCCGCCGAGACGGCGTTCGGCGCGTCGGAGGAGACGGTCGGCTGACGCCGTCCCGTTCCGTTCCGCGGGCGGTGTGCGCCGGAACGGGACGGAACGATTCCGTGCGGTGGCCGGGTCGGTGTTCCCGGGAATTTCCCGTGTGGGGTACACAGGGTGATCGGTATGATCGTCGGTGTAGCCACGGAGCGGGAGGTCGGATGAGCATCGCCGGAACCAGGGTCGTCCGTGTCGAGGACCAGAAGCTGATCACGACGGGCGGGACCTACCTCGACGATCTGCGGGACCCGGCGCTGACCGGCGCCGTGCACGCGATGTTCGTCCGCAGCCCGATCGCGCACGCCACGATCACCGCGATCGACACGTCCCAGGCCCGCGCCGCCGAGGGGGTCGTCGCGGTCTACACCGCCGCCGACCTGGACCTGGAGCCGGGTGCGGCGGGGCCCGTGCCGCAGCCGTGGCTGGCCGACGGCGTGGTGCGCTACGTCGGCGAACCGGTCGCACTCGTGCTGACGGAGCGGCGGTACCAGCTGGCCGACGCCGCTGAACTGGTCGACGTGGACTACGAACCGCGCGACGTGGTGTCCGGCCTCGACGCGGCCCTGGCCGACGACACCGTGCTGCACCCGGAGATCGGGTCGAACACGGTCCACACCCACGGCGGCGACTTCGCCGACGACACGTTCGACGGCTGCGAGGTCGTGGTGACCCGCACGCTGGACAACCAGCGCGTCGCCCCCGCGCCGCTGGAGGTGCGGGGCGCGGCCTGTGCCTGGGGCGACGACGGCAGGCTCACCGTGTGGCTGTCCACCCAGAACGCCCAGTTGGCCCGCACCGCGATCGCTCAGGGGCTGGGTACCGACCCCGAACGGGTCCGGGTGATCACCCCGGACGTCGGCGGCGGGTTCGGCGCGAAGATCGGGGCGGACCCCGAGGCGGTCGTGCTCGGCTGGGCGGCCTCGGCGGCGGGTAGGCCGGTGCGCTGGACGGAGGACCGCAGCGAGAACCTGACGGCGATGACGCACGGCCGGGCCCAGCGCAACACCGTCACGATCGGTGGCCGTCGGGACGGCACGGTCGAGGCGGTGCGGCTGGAGGTCGTGCAGGACGCGGGCGCCTACCCGCGCACCCTGTTCCTGCCGATGCTGACCGAACTGATGGCCGCCGGTGTCTACCGGTTCCCCCGGGTCGAGACGGCCAGCCGGGCGGTGGTCACCAACACCACCCCGATCGCCGCCTACCGCGGCGCGGGCCGGCCGGAGGCCACGGCCGCGATCGAGCGGGTGCTGGACATCTTCGCCGCCGAGATCGGCGCGGATCCGGCGGAGGTGCGCCGGACGAACTTCATCCCGCCGGAGGAGTTCCCGTACACCACCCCCACCGGCGCCACCTACGACACCGGCGAGTACGCGGAGGCCCTGGACCGGGTGCTGGAGGCGGGCGGCTACGCGGACCTGCGGGCCGAGCAACGGCGCCGACGCGAGGCCGGGGATCCGGTCGCCCTCGGACTGGGGCTGGCCAGCTACGTGGAGATCACCGGGGCGGACCGGGGCGGGGAGAGCGGCCGGGTGGACATCCACCCGGACGGCTCCGTCACCGCCTACACCGGCAGCTCCCCACACGGCCAGGGGCTGGACACGACGCTGGCGATGCTGCTGTGCGACCAGCTCGGCGTGCCGATGGACCGGATCACCATCCGGCACGGCGACACGGACGAGGTGCCCGCGGGTGTCGGCACGATGGGGTCGCGGTCGTTGCAGGCCGGCGGCTCCGCCGTCCGGCGCGCCGCCGACGAGGTGATCGAGAAGGCCCGGAAGATCGCCGCCGAACACCTGGAGGCCGCCCCGGACGACCTGGAACTCGACCCGTCCGCGGGGCTGTGGCAGGTGCGCGGCGCCCCCACCGCGGCGACCGTCACCTGGGCCGAGGTGGCCGCACGGGCCGCACCGGGGGAGTTGTCGGCCGACGTGTGGTTCGGCGACGGCGGATCCACCTACCCGTTCGGCGCGCACCTCGCGGTGGTGGAGGTGGACACCGAGACCGGCAAGGCTGCGCTGCGGCGGATCATCGCGGTCGACGACGCGGGCCCGGTGATCAACCCGGTCACGTTCGCCGGGCAGCGGCACGGCGGCCTCGGCCAGGGTGCGGCGCAGGCGCTGCTCGAGGTGATGGACTACGACGCCGACGGCAACCCCACCACGGCCACGCTGGCGGACTACTCCTTCGTCACCGCGACCGAGCTGCCCGACTTCGACCTGGTCGAAATGGCCACCCCCACCCCGGAGAACCCGTTGGGAGTGAAGGGCATCGGGGAGGCCGCCACCATCGGGTCGACCCCGGCGGTGCACAACGCCGTCGTCGACGCGGTGGCGCATCTCGGGGTGACCCACATCGACATGCCCACGACCCCGCTCCGGGTCTGGCAGGAACTCGCACGAGTACGGGAGGCGGACTGAACGTGCGCATCACGATGGACATCAACGGACGGACGGTCTCGGCCGACGTCGAGGACCGGACCCTGCTCGTGCACCTCCTGCGCGACGAGATCGGGTTGACCGCCGCCAACATCGGCTGCGACACCACCTCGTGCGGCGCCTGCACCGTGCTGCTGGACGGCGAGTCGGTGAAGTCGTGCACCGTGCTGGCCGCCCAGGCGGACGGGCACGCGGTGACCACACTGGAGGGACTGGAGGGTCCGGACGGCGAGGAACACCCGGTGCAGCGCGCGTTCCGCGACCAGCACGGCCTGCAGTGCGGCTTCTGCACCCCCGGCATGATCATGGCCGGGGTGTCGCTGCTCGCCGACAACCCGCGGCCGACGCGGGAGCAGGTGCGCTCCGGCCTGGAGGGCAACCTGTGCCGGTGCACGGGCTACCACAACATCGTCAACGCGGTGATGGACGCCTCGGGACAGGAGGTGCGGCAGTGATCCCGGCCGGACTGGAGTACCGACGTGCGTCCTCTGTGGACGACGCCCTCGGTGTGCTCGCCGAACACGGCGACGACGCGAAGCTGCTGGCCGGGGGACACTCCCTGGTGCCGTTGATGAAGCTGCGCCTGGCCGCCCCGGAGCTCGTCGTGGACGTCGGTGCGCTGGACGAGCTGCGCTACGTCCGGGACGAGGGGGACACCCTCGCGATCGGCGCGTTGAGCCGCTACCGCGACCTGGAGCGGGACCCGCTGCTGGGTGCGCACGCGCCCCTGCTGGCGCACGTCTCCGGCGAGATCGGCGACCGGCAGGTGCGCCACCGCGGCACGATCGGCGGGTCGGTGGTGCACGGCGACGCCGCCGCGGAC
>NZ_KI912218.1:50886-52019 GCF_000231035.2 Saccharomonospora iraqiensis subsp. paurometabolica YIM 90007
CGCCGGTGCCGTGTCGTCGCCGAGGTCGCAGCGCACCCAGTCGCAGCGCCGGTACGGGTCGGTGCCCGCGCGGGGCAGGCGGCGGGCCAGACCGGTCACCCGGACGTCCGGACCGGTGCCCGGGCCGGTGTCCGGGCCCGGGGTGAGCCGGTGCAGCAGGGCGGTGCCGATGTTGCCGGTGGCCCCGGTGACCACGACTCTCACGGCCCGGGTGTCCCCCGCCCGGGCCCGGGCGAAACCCGGCGGTGCGGGCGGGGCGGCGTGTAAGGTCGCCGCCGGTGGGTACGCCAGGGAACGTGCAGGCGGCGAACGCGCCGGGCGACGGGCCCGACGAGACGGTGGACGCCGTCGTCGTCGGCGCCGGACACAACGGTCTGGTGGCGGCCAACACACTCGCGGACGCCGGCTGGGACGTGCTGGTGCTGGAGGCCACGGACCGGGCCGGGGGTGCGGTGCGCACCGCCGAGCTGACCGAACCCGGTTTCCGGCACGACGTGTTCAGCGCCTTCTACCCGATGTCGGCCGCGTCCCCGATCATCCGCGGTCTGGACCTCGAGCGGTACGGGCTGCGCTGGCGGCACGCCCCGGACGTGCTCGCGCACGTGCTGCCCGACGACCGTGCGGCCGTGCTCTCCCGCGACCTCGACGCCACGGCCGCGTCGGTGGCGCGGTTCGCGCCCGCGGACGACCGGGCGTGGCGCGACCAGTTCGCCGACTGGAGCCGCATCCGGGACCAGCTGCTGGACACGCTGTTCACCCCGTTCCCGCCGGTCCGGCCGGGCGTGCGGTTGGCGCGCAGGCTCGGTGTCGCCGACGGGTTGCGCCTGGCGCGGATGTTCGTGACCCCGGCGCGCGATCTGGGGCTGGAGACCTACGCGGGCGCCGGTGCCCGGCTGCTGCTGGCCGGCAACGCCCTGCACACCGACCTGGGGCCGGAACAGCCGGGCAGTTCGGTGTTCGGGTGGCTGCTGGCGATGCTCGGCCAGGAACTCGGCTTCCCGGTGCCCGAGGGCGGCGCCGGCTCGCTGGCGGACGCGCTGGTGAACCGCCTGGGGACGCGGGGCGGCCGGGTGGTGTACCGGCGGGAGGTCACCCGCGTGCTCGTCGCCCGGGGCCGTGCGGTCGGGGTCGTC
>NZ_KI912218.1:52119-60425 GCF_000231035.2 Saccharomonospora iraqiensis subsp. paurometabolica YIM 90007
GGCCTGAAGCTCGTCGCCGACACGGTTCGCCAGCTGTCCGAACAGTCCCCGGCGGCGATGCGCGCCCGCCGCCTCTACCGCCGCGTGCGCCCCGGCGGCGACACCCCCTGACCCGCGCCGGGGTGTCCCGTGAAGGCCCCCTTCCCTGCGCCTGGCGCAGCGAGGGGCCCCTTCCCTGCGCCATACGCAGGGAAGGGGTCCTGCACGGCACACCCGGGCGGCCTCAGCCGCGGCGGCGGGAGCGGAGGTGGTAGAGGGCGTACAGGGACCAGAAGGTGAGGGCGCTGAACACCATCAGCCCGCCGAAGATCCACAGCAGCCAGTTCGGCTCGCTGGCCACCAGGGCGAACACGAACACCGCCAGGCCCAGCACGGTCATCAGGGCGACCGAGACGAGCCTGCGGGTGGAGAACAGCTCGGCGGGCCCGGCGGAGCCCACGGCGGCCGTGGCGCCACGGGTGCCGCGACGGCGCCGGTCCGCACGGGCGGGACGGTCGGATTCGTCGGTCATGTCCGTCGATCCTGCCATCCCGCGCCCGGTGGCGGGGTCATGCTCCCGTCATCGCGTCCACACCGGTCAGTGCCCGGCCGATGAGCAGCTTCTGCACCTGGCTGGTGCCCTCGTACAGGGTGAGCACCCGCGCGTCGCGCACGTACCTGCCGACGGGGTACTCGTCGACGAACCCGTAGCCGCCGAACACCTGCAGGCAGTCGTTGGTCACCCGGACCGCGGTCTCGCTGGCCTGGTACTTCGCCGCCGAGGCGTTGGTGGCGTAGTCCCGGGGCGGCATGCCGGAGTCGGCCATCCGCGCGGCCTGGTGGGTCAGCAGCCGCGCGCCCTGCACCGCCACCGCGGAGTCCGCCAGCAGTTCCTGGACGAGCTGGAACGACGCGATCGCCCGGCCGAACTGGTCGCGTTCGGTCGCGTAGCGGGTGGCCGCGTCGAGCGCCGCCTGCGCCACACCGACCGCACCGGCCGCGACGGAGATCCGGCCGCGGGAGAGGGCACCCAGTGCGATCCCCAGTCCCTTGCCGACCGGTCCGAGCCGGGCGGAGTCGGGCACCCGCACGTCGTCGAAGGCGAGCTCGGCGGTGGCCTGGCCGCGCAGCCCGAGCTTGCCGTGGATCTCGGTGGCGGTGAACCCGGCCGAGTCGGTCGGGACCAGGAACGCGGTGACCCCGTCGTCGGTGCGGGCGAAGGTGAGCGCGACCTCGGCGCGGGTGCCGTTGGTGATGAACATCTTGCTGCCGGACAGCACCCAGTCGTCGCCGTCGGCGGTGGCGCGGGTGCGCAGCGAGCCCGCGTCGGACCCGGTCTCCGGCTCGGTCAGGGCGAAGCAGCCCAGCGCCTCGCCCGCGGTGAGGCGGGGCAGCCAGCGCTGCTTCTGCTCCTCGCCGCCGTGCGCGAGGATCGTCTTGGCGACCAGGCCGAGCGAGACCGACACGATGCCGCGCACGGCGGAGTCGCCCCGGCCCAGTTCCTCGGTCACCAGGACGGTGGACAGCATGTCGGCCTCGACGCCGCCGTAGGACTCGGGCACGCCCAACCCGAGGAAGCCCAGTTCCCCGAGCCGGGTCACGACGGAGTGGGGGACGCGCTCGGCGCGGTCCCAGTCGCGGGCGTACGGGGCGATCTCGGCGTTGACGAACTCGGCCGCCATCCCGCGGAAGTCGAGCTGTGTCCCGGTCAGCCCGAAGTCACGTGCCAGCACGGTGCTCCTCTCGGTCGGTGGTCCGCGGTGTGTGGTGCTCCACGCGGACGAAGGCGGGGCCGCGTGGAGACTCGTCGTGCGGGGGTCAGCGCAGGTACACCCGCTCGGGATCGATCGCGGTGCGCAGCATCGCCAGTTCCGCGTCGGTGGGGTCGGCGAGGGTGACCGGGTCGGCGGCGACCCGCAGGGGCCAGCCGGTGGCGGCGCGCACCCGCTCCACGCTCACGCCCCGCCGCAGCGCCGTGAGGGTGAGTTCCTGCCCCACGCCGTCCCGGGACAGCACGCCCAGATCGGTGATCACGCGGGTGACGCCGCGTCCGGCGGGGCGGACGCCGTCCGCGAGTGCCCGGTCCGGGCCGGGTGAGGTGCAGAAGTCCAGTTCGTCCACGAAGGACCGTGGGTCGTGTCGGCGCATGACGACGAACACCGCGTCCGCGCCCGCCATCACCTCGGTCGCGCCCCCGGGGCCGGGCAGCCGCACCCGGGGCGCGTGCCAGTCGCCGATCACCGACGAGTTGAGGTTGCCCCACCGGTCGATCTGCGCCGCGCCGAGGAACCCGACGTCGATGTGGCCGCCCTGCAGCACCGACCCGAACAGGGTGGGCATGTCCAGCACGGCCTCGGCGCCGGTCACCAGCACGGCGTCGGCGATCGTCTCGGGCAGGCTGTCCGGGTGCGCGCCGCACACCCCCGACTCGTAGACGACCTCCAGGTCGGGGGCCACGGTGCGCTGCGCCAGCGACGCCGCCAGGGTCGGCAGCCCGATCCCGGCGAAGACCGTGCCGGTGCCCGCGAGTTCCCGCGCGGCGACGACGGACACGAGTTCGGAGGAGGTCACCGGGCTCACCTGTCACAACCGCCTTCCGTAGTTCACCGGCGCGCTGAGTGCGTCGCCCACGGCCAGCCGGTCCCGGACGTCGCCGCCGAGCTTGGCGACGTACTCGGCGTGCTCCCGGGTGCCGTACACCCATTCGGTGAGCCACTCGCGCAGGCGCCGGGGATCGGCGCTGATCGCCGACCACGAGCGGTAGAACGTGTTGTCCCGGTCGTAGTAGCCCTGGGCGAACGAGGGGTGCGCACCGCGCGGGCACTCGACCACGGCGTCCACGGCGTGCGCGGGGATCAGGGTGCGGTTCGGGTCGGAGCGCACGACCTCGTCGGCGACGATCTCCTCGACCACCACGACGGCCCGCTCCGCGGCGAACACGGCCTCGGCCTGCACCCCGGTCAGGCCCCACAGCTGGGCGTTGCCGGCCCGGTCGGCGCGTTGCGCGTGCACGATCGTCACGTCCGGGTGCACCGGTGGCACCACGTAGATGTGCTCGGTGCCGCCGTCGGGACCGGGGAACGGGGAGGCGACCTTCCGGATGCCCGGGTTGACCGACGGCAGGTCGCTGCCCGCGTACGAGCGCAGCGGGTAGAACGGCAGCCGCTGTGCCCCGGCGAGGTAGCGGCAGATCATCCCGTAGTGGCTGTACTCCTCGTACTCCAGCGGTGCGGGCACCCCCCGCTCGATGCGGCCGCGCAGGTTGCCCAGCGACCCGGCCGAGGAGTTGCCCACGAACGACGACACCAGCTTGCGCACGCACCCGGCGGCCAGCATCTGGTCGACGACGATGTCGGCGGTCATCCGCACGACGGTGAGGTCCCGCCGACCCTGCCGGATGATCTCGTGGCCGGCGGCCGTGGGGATCAGGTGGGTGAACCCCTCCAGGGACACGGTGTCGCCGTCCCGGACGTGCGCGGCGATCGCGTCGTGCAGGGACGTCCTCTTGTCCGTTCTGCGGCCCGGCATCGGCGGCTCCTCCCGCGGTCGTGTGCTCACCGTGCCAGGGCGCATTCATCGCCGTCCAATACTCGATTAGGCTCGGACCGAGACCGTCGGCATATCAGTTTCCGATCCGGTGGGGTGCCCCGTGGAGATCCGTCATGTCGCCGCGTTCCTCGCGGTGGCCGAGGAACTGCACTTCGGCCGGGCGGCGCGCAGGCTGCGGATGGCGCAGCCGCCGTTGTCCCAGCGGATCCGCGCGCTGGAGCGGGAACTCGGGGTGCCGCTGTTCGAGCGCAACACCCGGTCGGTGCGGCTGACCAGCGCGGGGCAGGCGTTCCTCGACCCCGCCCGCCGGGTGCTGGACGACCTCGACCTGGCCACCCGCGCCGCACGGGCGGGCGGCCGCGGCGAGTACGGGCGGGTCACCGTCGGGTTCGCCGGGGCCTCCGCCCACGAGAGTCTGCCGCTGCTGACCCGGGCGGTGCGCGCGTCGCACCCCGGCATCGAACTGGTCCTGCGCGGCCAGACCTACGCCAACACGGCGCTGGCGCGGGTCGCGGACGCGTCGCTGGACCTGGGCTTCGTCCGCTCGCCCGCCCCGCAGCCGGGGGTGGCCACGCGGGTCGTCGACGAGGAGGAGATGATCTGCGCGCTGCCCGCGGACCACCGGCTCGCGCGGCACGACCGGGTTCCGGTGAACGAGCTGGCCGGGGAGCCGTTCGTCAGCTTCCCCGCGGGCGCCGGGTCGAGCGTGCGGGACGCGACCCTGCGGGCGTGTGTCGCCGCCGGGTTCCACCCGCGGGTCGTGCAGGAGGCCCCGGACACGCACACGATCCTCGCGCTCGTGGCGGCGGGGGTCGGCGTCACGCTCACGCTGACGACCTGCCGGCACGTCCAGCAGACCGGGCTCGTGTACCGGCCGCTGGCCGGGGAACCGGTCACCCTGGTGTCCGCGCTGGCGTGGCGGCCGGACAACCCGTCGGCGGCCCTGGCCACGGTGCTCGCCGTCGCCGAGCGGGCACTGCCCACACCCGACGGCGAGCCCACCGACCACACGCCGGACGCGGGGCCGCCGACCGGCACGGGCCCGGACACGGCCCGGTAGCCGACCGGCACGGCACCGGGGGACGCGCCCCTGCGGTGCTGGCCGTCGCCGGGGCCCAGCCCCTAGGCTCGGCGCGTGGCGACGTACTACGACGTGCATCCGCGCAATCCGCAGCCCCGGTCGATCCGGCAGGTCGTCGACGTGCTGCGGTCCGGCGGTCTGATCGCGTACCCGACGGACTCGGGTTTCGCGCTCGGCTGCACCCTGGGCAACAAGCGCGGCATGGAACGCATCCGGGCACTGCGCGACCTGGACTCCCGGCACCACTTCACGCTGGTGTGCCGGGACTTCGCCCAGCTCGGCCAGTTCGTGCATCTGAGCAACACGGTGTTCCGGGCGGTGCGGGCGTCGGTGCCCGGCCCGTACACGTTCATCCTGCCCGCGACGCGCGAGGTGCCGCGGCAGCTGGCGCACCCGAAGAAGAGGACGGTGGGGGCGCGGATCCCGGACCACGTCACCGCCCGGGCCCTGGTCACCGAACTGGGGGAGCCGCTGGTGTCGAGCACGCTGCTGCTGCCCGGGGACGAGGAGCCGATGACGGACGGGTGGGAGATCCGGGAACGGCTCGGTCACCTGGTGGACGTGGTGCTCGCCTCCGGCGACTGCGGCACCGAGCCCACCACCGTGGTCGACTTCTCCGACGACGAGCCGGAGGTGGTCCGCGTCGGCGCGGGGGACCCCGCCCGGTTCACCTGAGCCGGTCAGCTCTTCTCCCTGCCGGTGCGGGCGCGGAACCGGATCTGGTGGGCGGGCACGAACGTCGTGACGATCGTGCGCCACGCGAGGTCCGCGGTGAGCAGCTGGTAGGTGACCACGCCCAGCGCGGCCCCGTCGACCGACGGCATCCACCCGCGCAGCAGTCCCTTGGCCTCGTACCGGTACTGGATGCCCTCCTCGTCGTCCCCGGAGATCTCGAACGCGTTCTTGCGCAGCGCCGCGCGCGGGTCGACCCACACCCACTGCGGCGGGTCCACCGGCCGGAACGTGGGCGGTGCGTCCCCGGCCGGGGCCCACACCGGTCGGGTCGGGGTCGAACTCGCGTCCCGGCGCCACCACGGCAGTGGTGAACGCGGGGACGGTTCCGGCCGGTGTTCCGCCCGTTGCTCCGTCCGTCGCCGGTCCGGTTGCTCCATCGGCACTCCCTCACAACTCCCTCGATCGAACAATAGTTCGACTGAACGGCGGAGTGTCAAGGCGGGCGCCGCCCGGTGTCACCCGGAACACGGGGCCGCCGGTACCGGTGTTCACTGACCGGAACTCCTGTACTACCTTTTGCGGTGATCTTGCAGGCACGACAGGTCGGGGGTGTGACGATGTCCGGTGGCGAGACCACGATCGATACCACGAAGGCGAGCGTGGCCCGGGTATACGACGCTCTGCTGGGCGGTAAGGACAACTACGAGGTCGACCGGGTGGTCTACCGGTCGGTGCTGGAGTCCGACCCGCAGGCCCCCGCCACGGCCGTCGCGATCCGCGAGTGGCTGGTCCGCGTCGTGCGCTGGCTCGCGGGCCCGGCGGGCATGGACCAGTTCCTCGACTGCGGCTCCGGACTGCCCACCCAGGAGAACACCCACGAGGCGGCGCAGCGGATCAACCCCGAGGCGCGGGTCGTCTACGTCGACAACGACCCCGTCGTCGGGGCGCACGGCCGGGCGCTGCTGGAGGAGAACCCGTCCACCCACTTCGTCGAGGCCGACCTGGCGGACCCGGACGCCCTGCTGCGGCACCCCGACGTCACCCGGAACCTCGACCTGGACCGCCCGTACGTGCTGATGCAGTGCAACACCCTGCACCACCTGATGGACGACGAGGACCCGCACGGGATCATGCGCCGCTACGTCGACGCCCTCCCGTCCGGCTCGTACGTCGCGCTGTGCCACTTCTGGGACCCGCAGGACGAGGACCCGGAGTCGAGCACGTTCGCTGGGGACATGGAACAGCGCCTCACCGGCAGTTCGATGGGTTCCGGCCGGTTCCGCACCCGGGACGAGATCGCCGCCTACCTGGAGGGCCTCGAACCGGTCGAGCCCGGTCTGGTGCGCCTGCACGAATGGTGGCCCGACGGCCCCCGCCTGACCCCGCTGACGTCGATGGACCGCGTCCTGCTCAGCGGCGTCGCCCGCAAGCCCTGACCCGGGGCCGGGACACCGCACGGGCGGTCGGCGGCCGACGCTCCCGGCGGGCACCGACCTACGGCGACCGGGCGCTCGTCATCCCGGGTGCGGTGGGCTACCGAGGGGCGTCGAATCGGTGGTCGGTTGGTCCACGGTCTCCGGTGGGGCGGATTCGCGGTAATGAATCACTTTCCACGATGCGTCGTGGCGACGCATGAGGAAGGTCGACCGCCCTTCCACGACGAAAGGGGGCGCATGCCCGCCGTGCCGGCCTTCGAAACGGAAATGGCAGAAGGCGTGCGCGACATCGCCGAGGACACCGATGGACAGGGTGTCGACGTGCATAGCGGCCTGGAACGCCGGATCGGAAGAAGGAACCCGGTGATAGTAGGCTTCGATGTCCTTCCAGGTCCGCCGGGGAGTGGCCTCCTCCAACGCGACGTGGACGAGGTGGTCGTAGTCGCGATCCCAGATGGCGAGGAGATCGTCGACACCCATGGTGGCGAATCCTCGCCGGTATCGGTCGATGACGGCCGAGATCCGCTCCCGGTCCGTCGCGCTCGTCGGCATGTCGGTGACGCTAGGATATCGACAGCGCTCGAAGTCAAGCGTGGTCACCGCGGTCGTTAGCGCTTCGCGGGTTCCGGGCCCTCGCGAACCGGCCCGACGCCGACCGCCGTCTCAGACCATCAGCCCCGGCAGCCCCGCCGGTGTGGCCAGGGACCGGCGCCTGCGCAGCCACACCCGGCGGGTGCCGTCCGAGTAGAGCCGCACGCTGGACAGTTCCCAGCCGGAGAACTCCGCCTGGATGGACAGCTGCACGGTCGCCGAGATCCGCGACACCCCCGGGGGCAGCTGCACCCGGCGGTACTCCCAGTCCCCGTCGACCACCGCTTCCGTGCTCGTCATGGCTCGATCACCTGGATCCCTTCCCCGGCCGCCGAGCCGACCACGACTCGCGAGGTCCGTGGGTCGACGGTAACCGAATCCGGCTGGCGGACGGTGGGGTAGCGGTACCGTTCCTCGGGCTCGCCGCCGCGCATGTCGAACCCGACGACCTCGTTGCGCCGCGGGAGGGTCACCCAGGCCACGTCCGTGGTGGGGTCGTAGGCCAGGCCGTGCGGGCCCGCCGGGACCGGGTACCGCTGGCGCAGCAGGAACGGGTCCGGCGAGAACGCGAGCAGCCCGCCGCCGCGGGTGTCGGCGACCAGGATCCGGCCGAAGTCGTCGACGACGGCGTTGGTGGCGCCGTGGCCGGCCCGCAGTCCCCCGCGGAACTCGTCGCCGGCGACGTCCAGCCCGAACAGCGCCGTCCGCTCCCGGTCCAGCACGTACGGGTCGCCGTCGGCGATCAGCACGTCGTCGGCGCTGTAGAGGCCGCCCTCCACGGTGTCGGTGACCCGGCCGTCGGACAGGACGGCCACCGCCGCACGGTTCCGCAACGCCACGAGGGTGCGCCCGGCGTCGTCGACGACCGCACCCGAGGGCCCGCCACGGACCTCGGTGGTGTCCCGCTCACCGCCGGGCAGGGTGACCCGTGTGAGCACGTCGGCGCCGGGGACCGGCACCAGCACGGCCCCGTCGGTGACCGTCAGTTCGCCCGC
>NZ_KI912218.1:60525-84134 GCF_000231035.2 Saccharomonospora iraqiensis subsp. paurometabolica YIM 90007
AGCCGCAGCGAGGGCGGCTCGGCCACCGCCGTGACGAGGGTGCGGGTGGCGGGGTCCACGGCCAGTCCGGTCACCGGCCCGGGCTCCGGCACGGGGACCGACCCCGCGGGCTCGACGGTGGTGCCGGGGGACTCGGGCGGCCGCGCGGCCGACGGATCCTCGACCACCTGGAGCTCGTCGGTGGGCGGTCCGGTGCCGCACGCCGCCAGCGGCCCGGCCAGCAGCACCGCCAGCAGGGCCGCGGACACGCGGGTCCGTCGGGTCGTCCGGGTCACGACGGCCACCTCTCCGGGTATCCGAACTCGATCGCGCTGACGTCGTCGAGCGCGGCGCGGATCGCGTGCGGCAGGACCAGGTCCTCGGCCGCCAGCGATCCCTTGAGCTGGGTGGTGTCGCGGGCACCGACCACCGGCGCCACCACCCCGGGCCGGTCCCGCACCCAGGACAGCGCCACCGCCAGCGGCGACACGCCCAGCCCGTCGGCGGCGGTGACCACGGCCTCCACGATGCGGGCCGCCCGGTCGGTGCGGTGCTGCTCGACGTAGCCGGCGTAGTCGGCGGACGCGCCGCGCGAGTCGGCGGGCGTGCCGGTGCGGTACTTCCCGGTCAGCACGCCCCGCCCCAACGGTGCCCACGGCAACATCCCGACGCCGTGGTGCGCGGCGGCGGGCAGCACCTCCCGCTCCACACCCCGCTCCAGCAGCGAGTACTCCGACTGCACGGACACGAGCCTACGGCGGGCCGTGGAGGCGGCGGCCGTGGCCAGCTGCCAGCCGGTGTAGTTGCACACCCCCACGTAGCGGACACGGCCGCTGGCCAGCACGTGTTCCACCGTGTCCAGGGTCTCCTCCACCGGCACGGCCCCATCCCAGGCGTGCAGTTGCCACAGGTCGACGTGGTCGACCCCGAGCCTGCGCAGCGAGCCGTCCAGCGCCGCGAGCAGGGAGCCGCGCGAGGCGCCCCCACCGAACGGCCCGTCGGCCCGGCGGGCGGCGGCCTTCGTGGCCAACACCACCCGGTCCCGGGGCACGACCTTCCCCAGCAGTGTCCCGAGCGTCCGTTCGACCTCGCCGTCGGCGTAGAGGTCGGCGGTGTCGACCAGGGTGCCGCCCGCGTCGACGAACGCCGCGAGCTGGTTGGCGGCGTCCTCGGTGTCGGCGCTGCGCGCCCAGGACAGGGTGCCCAGCCCCAGGCGGGACACCCGCAGACCGGAGGTGCCGAGCTGACGGCTTTCCATGGGGGTGAGCCTATCGACCGTGTCCGGCACCGGTGACGAAGGCGTGTCGCCGGCGCCCGGGACGGGGCCGATAGTGTCGGACCCCGTGCGATTGGGACTGAATCTCGGCTACTGGGGCGCGGGCAACGACGCCTCCAACCTGGCGATGGCCAAGCAGGCGGACGAACTCGGGTTCTCGGTGGTGTGGGTCGCGGAGGCCTACGGCTCGGACGCGCCCACGGTGCTGGCGTGGGTCGCGGCGCAGACCTCGTCGGTCGACATCGGCAGCGCGGTGTTGCAGATCCCCGCCCGCACCCCGGCGGCCACGGCGATGACGGCGGCGACCCTGGACACCCTGTCGCAGGGGCGGTTCCGCCTCGGGCTGGGCGTGTCCGGGCCGCAGGTGTCCGAGGGCTGGCACGGGGTGCGGTTCACCGCACCGCTGGCCCGCACCCGCGAGTACGTCGACATCGTGTCCACGGCGCTGCGGCGGGAGAAGGTGCGCTACGACGGCGACCACTTCACGCTGCCGCTGCCGGAGGGCCCCGGCAAGGCGCTGCGGCTGACCGTGCACCCGGTGCGCGAGCACATCCCCACCTACCTGGCCGCGATCGGGCCGCGCAACCTGGAACTGACCGGTGAGATCGCCGACGGCTGGCTGCCGGTGTTCTTCTCCCCGGAACACGCCGCCACCCAGCTCGACCACCTCCGCGCCGGGGCGGAGAAGGCGGGACGCGGACTCGACGCGCTGGACATCGCCCCCACCGTGCCGCTGGTGCCCGGCGACGACTGGCGGGTGTGTGCCGACTCGGTGCGCGCCTACGCGGCGCTGTACCTGGGCGGCATGGGCAGCCGGGACCGCAACTTCTACAACCGGCTGGCCTGCCGGATGGGCTTCGCCGACGCCGCCGCCGAGGTGCAGGAGAAGTACCTGGCCCGCGACTACGAGGGGGCGATGGCGGCGGTGCCGCTGGAGTTCCTGGACGCGACCTCGCTGCTCGGCCCCACCGACCGGATCGCCGAGCGGATGGCCGCCTTCGCCGGGGCCGGGGTGACCACGCTGACCGTCGCGCCGTTCGTGGACCCGGCCGCGGGGGCCGAGACGCTGCGCACCGCCGTCCGCGCGCTCGAACGGTCCGGGGTGGCCTGAGATGGGCTGGTTCGAAGCCCTCGTCCTGGGGCTGGTGCAGGGGCTGACCGAGTTCCTGCCCATCTCGTCCAGTGCGCACGTGCGGATCACCGCGGCCTTCGCCGGGTGGGACGACCCGGGCGCGGCGTTCACCGCCGTCACCCAGATCGGCACCGAGCTGGCGGTGCTGTTCTACTTCAGCCGCAAGATCGGCCGCATTCTGCGGAACTGGTTCCTGTCGCTGACCCGGCCGGAGTACCGGGGCGATCCGGACGCCCGGATGGGCTGGCTGATCATCGTCGGCTCGATCCCGGTCGGGGTGCTCGGCCTGTTGTTCGAGGAGCAGATCGAGAGCGTGTTCCGCGACCTGCGGCTCACCGCGCTCACCCTGATCGTGTTCGGCATCCTGCTGTGGGTGGCCGACCGGATCGGCAGCAAACAGCGCGAGCTGGACCAGCTCACGGTGCCGCACGGCCTCGGGTACGGCCTCGCGCAGGCGTTCGCGCTCATCCCGGGTGTGTCCCGGTCCGGCGGCACGATCACCGGCGGGCTGCTGCTCGGCTACAAGCGGGCCGACGCCGCCGAGTACGCGTTCCTGCTGGCGGTGCCCGCCGTGCTGGCCTCCGGCTTCTACAAGCTCACCGACATCGGCGACGGCTCCGCGCCCGGGGTCGGGCCCACGGTGCTGGCCACCGTCGTCTCGTTCGGGGTCGGCTACGCGGTGATCGCGTGGCTGATGAACTACATCCGGAAGAACAGCTTCACCCCGTTCGTGATCTACCGGGTGGTGCTCGGGCTGCTGGTGCTCGCGCTGGTGTTCACCGGCGTGCTCGACCCCAACGCGGGGCCGGTCGTGGTCGAAGGTCAGCAGTGACCCCGTAGGGTGGCCGGTGTGGGTACGGTGATCCTGCTGCGGCACGGCCGCTCGTCCGCCAACGGGTCCGGCGTCCTCGCGGGCCGCAGCCCGCGGGTGGACCTGGACGCCACCGGCAGCGGGCAGGCCGAGGCCCTGGTGGATCGGTTGGCCGGGGTGCCCCTGGCGGCGATCGTGACCTCGCCGCTGCTGCGGTGCCGGCAGACGGTGGCCCCGCTGGCCCGGCACCGGGACCTGGAGCGCCGCTCGGAGTCCCGCCTGTCCGAGGTGGACTACGGCGACTGGACCGGCCGGGAGCTGAAGACCCTGGCGAAGGAACCGTTGTGGCGGGTGGTGCAGTCCCATCCGTCCGCGGCGGTGTTCCCCGGCGGGGAAGGGCTGGCGCAGATGCAGGCCCGCGCGGTGGCGGCGGTGCGCGAGCACGACGCGCGGATCACCGCCGAGCACGGTGAACACGCGGTGTGGGCGTTGTGCAGCCACGGCGACGTTCTCAAGGCCGTGCTCGCCGACGCCCTCGGCCAGCACCTCGACGCGTTCCAACGGCTCGTGGTCGACCCCGCGTCGGTCTCCGTGGTCCGCTACACCGAGACCCGCCCGTTCGTGCTGCGGCTCAACGACCACGGCGGCGACCTCAGCGGCGTGGTGCCGGAGAAGCCGAAGAAGAAGAGACGACGTGGCCGCACACTGTCCTCCGACGCCGAGGTCGGGGGCACGACCGGAGGAAAGGACCGCGCGTGACCGGTCGGGAGAATCCACTGCTGACGCCGAGCGAGCTGCCCTACGAACTGCCCCCGTTCGACCGGATCACGGCCGGGGACTTCCCGCCCGCGTTCGAGGCGGGCATGGCCGCCCACGCCGACGAGGTGGCCGCCGTCGCGGCGAACCCGGAGCCGCCCACGTTCGACAACACGATCGTGGCGCTGGAACGCTCCGGGGAGCTGCTGAACCGGGTCTCGCAGACCTTCTTCAACCTCGTGGCCTCGCACACCGACGACGACCTGCGCCGGGTGCAGGCCGAGGTCGCGCCCCGGCTGGCCGCGCACGCCGACGCGGTGCACCTGGACGCGGCCCTGTTCGCCCGGGTCGACGAGCTGTACCGGCGGCGGGAGTCGCTGGACCTCGACGAGGAGTCGGCGTGGCTGCTGCGCCGCTACCACCGGGACTTCCGGCGCGCCGGTGCCGGACTCGGCGCCGACGACCAGGCGCGGCTGCGGGCGCTGAACGAACGCCTGTCGGCGCTGTCCACCCGATTCCAGGACAACCTGCTGGCCGACACGAATGACCTGGCCGTGCTGGTGTCCGACGAGGCCGAGCTGGCCGGACTCTCGGAGGACGCGGTCGCCGCGGCGGCCGAGGCGGCCACGGCGCGCGGCGAGCCCGGGCGGTACGCGCTGACCCTGTCGCTGCCGACGGCGCAGCCGGTGCTGGCCGCACTGGAGAACCGGGACCTGCGGGAGCGGGTGTACCGGGCGTCCCGCGGTCGCGGACACCGGGGCGGCGAGTACGACAACACCGGGGTCCTGACCGAGATCGCGCGGTTGCGCGCCGAACGGGCCGCGCTGCTGGGCTACCCGCACCACGCCGCCTACGCGGTGGAGGAGCAGACCGCGGGCACGGTCGAGGCGGCGCTGGGCATGCTGCACCGCCTGGTCCCGGCGGCGGTGGCCAACGCGCGGGAGGAGGCGGCCGACCTCGCCGGGGAGATCGCGGCCTCCGGCGCCGACCACGACCTCGAACCGTGGGACTGGGCCTTCTACGCCGAACGGGTGCGCCGGCGTCGGTACGACCTCGACGACGCGGAGCTGCGGCCGTACTTCGAGCTGGAGCGGGTGCTGCACGACGGGGTGTTCTTCGCGGCGCACCGGCTCTACGGCCTCACCTTCACCGAGCGACCGGACCTGCCCACGTACCACCCGGACGTGCGGACGTTCGAGGTGTTCGACGCCGACGGTGCCGCCCTGGGCCTGTTCCTGGCCGACCACTTCGCGCGGCCGTCGAAGCGGGGCGGGGCGTGGATGAACACCTACCGGGACCAGTCCCGCCTGCTCGGGCGGGCCCCGGTGGTGGTGAACAACCTCAACTTCGCCCGGCCGCCGGAGGGCGGGCCGGTGCTGCTGTCGTTCGACGAGGTGGAGACCGCCTTCCACGAGTTCGGGCACGCGCTGCACGGGTTGCTGTCCGACGTGCGGTATCCGACGTTTTCGGGCACCCACGTGCCGCGGGACTTCGTGGAGTTCCCGTCGCAGGTCAACGAGATGTGGGTGCTGCACCCGGAGGTGCTGGGCAACTACGCCCGGCACCACCGCACGGGTGAGCCGCTGCCGGAGCGGACGGTGCAGCGGCTGGTGGAGTCCCGCGCGTACGGGCAGGGCTTCGCGACGACGGAGTATCTGGCGGCGGCGCTGCTGGACCTGGCCTGGCACACGCTGGACGGGGACACGCGGGTGGAGGACGTGGCCGGGTTCGAGGCACAGGCGTTGGAGAAGGCGGGCGTGGCCCTGGACGCGGTGCCGCCTCGCTACGGCAGCACCTACTTCGCGCACATTTTCAGCAACGGCTACGCCGCCGGGTACTACTCCTACATCTGGAGCGAGGTGCTGGACGCGGACTCGGTGGAGTTCTTCCGCGGCAACGGCGGCCTGACCCGGGCCAACGGGGAGCGCTACCGGAGGCGGCTGCTGGCGCGGGGCGGCAGCACCGACCCGATGGCCGCGTTCCGGGACTTCCGCGGCCGCGACCCGGAGATCGGGCCGTTGCTGCAGCGGCGGGGCCTGACGGGCGCGTAGTCGTCGGTCGTGGTCGCCGGTGCCCGGCGCCGGGGCGTCAGTGTTCGGTGCCCTCGGCCATACGCGCGCGACCGGTGCGGGTGTGGCGGGGCCGTCGGGTCCAGGGCCAGGTGAGCAGTGCCCACGCGGCGAGGATCAGCGCGGCTTCGGGAAGCAGGTACCACGGCCAGGGGCCGAGCAGGTCGAGCACGGAGCCGGTGGCGGGTTTGGCGTTGAGGAACCCGAAGTTCGTGCCGGTGACACTGTTGAACACGAACGCGGCGGCCGCCCAGGTGGCGGTGAGGCTGACGGCGACGGCGTAGTGCCGCCATCCGGGCCGGAGGCCGAGTCCCCAGGTGAGATAGACCGCGGCCCAGACGACCAGCAGGTGCAGGGCCCAGAACGCGAGGAACTCGTGGTGTGGGAAGTCGGGGGAGTCGAGCACGGGGGAGACGAGCGCCTGGGCGCTCAGGGTGAGACCCCAGTAGTAGGTGAGCGCGAAGGCCCAGCGGCGGTGCGACCACAGGGCGTAGGCGGTGACGAACCCGGCCAGGTCGGACAGGTGCAGCGGGACCGCGTCGAAGGGCTGCCAGTGCCGGGAGGCGACCGTGTACAGCTGGGCGCCGACGTGCAGGGCGAGCAGCAGGAGGGCGAAGCCGCGGGTGAATCGGCGTCGGCCGGTGGGGTGGTGGCGTTGCCGCCTGCCGGCCAGGACGAGGGCGGCGACACCCGCGGCGAACACGGCCAGCACGGCCCAGTGGGAGGCGCCGTAGGCGCTGAACTCGTCCTGTGCCGTCGTCCGTGTCACGTCCCCGTCCGGCCTCGGTGCCCGCGCTGGTCGTGCCACCCATGGTGCCAGTCCAGGGACACCCATGTGGTGTATAACGACCTATACCCGCGGGCGTGGGCGAACACACTCCGCCAAGAATCCGGACACCACACCACTCACCGCAAACGCGGTGGAGGTCGGGAGAGCGACCGGGGTGGTCACCCTCCCGACCTCCGGGAGCGGCCGCTCAGACCAGGCCGAGGTTGCGGACGGCGTCCCGCTCCTCGACGAGTTCGTTGACCGAGGCGTCGATACGCGGACGGGAGAACTCGTTGATCTCCAGGCCGCGCACGATCCGGTAGGTCCCGCCCTGGCAGGTGACCGGGAACGAGGAGATGATGCCCTCGGGCACGCCGTACGAGCCGTCCGACGGGATGCCCATCGAGACCCAGTCGCCGTCCGGGGTGCCGTTCACCCAGTCGTGCATGTGGTCGATGGCGGCGTTGGCGGCGGAGGCGGCCGACGAGGCGCCCCGCGCCTCGATGATCTCGGCGCCGCGCTTGGCGACCCGCGGGATGAACTCGTCGGCGAGCCACGCCTCGTCGTTCACCGCCTCGGCGGCGTTACGGCCCTTGACCTCGGCGTTGAAGATGTCCGGGTACTGGGTGGCCGAGTGGTTGCCCCAGATGGTCATCTTCTTCACGTCGGCCACCGGCGCGTCGAGCTTGCGGGCGAGCTGGGCGATCGCGCGGTTGTGGTCGAGGCGGGTCATGGCGGTGAACCGCTCGGCGGGGACGTCGGGCGCGTGGGCCTGCGCGATGAGCGCATTGGTGTTGGCGGGGTTGCCCACGACGAGCACCTTGACGTTGTCGGCGGCGCCCGCGTTGATCGCCTCGCCCTGCGGCTTGAAGATGCCGCCGTTGGCCTCCAGCAGGTCGCCACGCTCCATGCCCTTCGTGCGCGGGCGGGCGCCCACGAGCAGGGCGACGTTGGTGCCGGCGAACGCCTCGGGGGCGTTGTCGAAGATGTCGATGCCGTGCAGCAGCGGGAATGCGCCGTCCTCGAGCTCCAGCGCGGTGCCCTCGGCCGCCTTCACCGCCTGCGGGATCTCCAGCAGGCGCAGCCGCACCGGCGTGTCCTGGCCCAGGAGCTGGCCGGAGGCGATCCGGAAGAGCAGTGCGTATCCGATCTGGCCGGCCGCTCCGGTGACCGTGACGTTGACAGGGGCCTGGGTCATGACGTTCTCTCCTGCTGACGGGTTCGGTGTTCGGTCACGTGCAGCGTGTTGACGCTGGTATCGGGATGCTATCCGCCGTCGGCGGTGCGCAGGCGGGTGCGTCACCTCACCCGGCCCGGCCGGGGAGGCGCGGAACGGATCGGCCGCGGAGGGCCCCGGCGAGGCCGCTCCCGCCGTGCCCAGCCGAATCGCCGGGTATCGCCGGGCCGGACGTGGCCCACCCCGGTCCGGGGTGGACGGTCCGATGTCACCGAGATCACCTCCCGGGTGTCGGGGTCGGGCTCCGGCGCGGGCCGCGGGGACGGATCGCGACCTTGCCCGTACCCCGGTCGATGTGGTGATATCGGTGTGAAGCCACGGCGGCGGTGGTGCGGACCCGTCGTCGGTGCGGACCCGTCGTCGGTGCGGGTGGCCGGGTCCGGTGTCGGCGTACCGTCACCGAGCGGATCCGGTGTCGGTGTGTAACCTCAGTGACCAGTATGGCCACCACCACCGATTCCGCACCGGGTTCCGAGACGCCCGCCGCCGGGCAGGAGCGGTCGACGAGCCCTGCGCACGCACAGTCCCGGTTCCCCCTCCGCACGACCGTGCTGGGGCTGATCGGCAGTCTGGTGCTGCTGCTCGCCTCCTTCGGTGCCGGGGGGATTCTGGTGCACGATCCGGTGCTGGGGTCGTCGCCGTTGTCCTGGATCCGCTACGGGCACGGGCACGCGCTGGCGACGGCGCTGCTGTACGTGGGTTTCGGCCTGGTGGTGTGGGCCTGGGTGCGGCTGGGCCGGCACGTCCTCGCGGGCCGGGTCGGCAGCAGGCCGGTCGTGGTGGCGGCGTTGACGTGGATGGCCCCGTTGCTGGTCGCGCCGCCGCTGTTCACCCGGGACGTGTTCTCCTACCTCGGGCAGGGCGCGCAGCTGTTGCACGGTCTGGACCCGTACGACTACGGGCCCGCCGCGCTCGACGTGCTGCCGAACGTGGTGGAAAACGTGCACCCGCTCTGGCAGACCACGCCCGCCCCGTACGGTCCGCTGTTCCTGTGGGTGGCCGAGCAGATCGTCGGCGTGACCGGGGACAACGTCATCGCCGGGGTGATCGTGACCCGGTTGGTGCTGCTGGCCGGGCTGGCCGGGCTGCTGTGGGCGCTGCCGCGGCTGGTGCGGCATCTCGGGGGACGGTTGCCGGTGACGATGTGGTTGGCGATCGCCAGCCCGATGACGGTGATCCACCTGGTCGGTGGCCCGCACAACGACCTGCTCATGCTGGCGCTGTTGGCGATCGGGCTGCTGGCGGCGCTGGAGCGCAAACACGCGCTCGCGATCGCCCTGGTCACCGTGGGCATGTTGATCAAGCCGACGGCGGCGATCGCGCTGCCGTTCCTCGTGTGGATCTGGGCGAATCACCTGGACGGGTCGGAGAGCCTGTTCCGGCGGTTCGTCCGGACCGTCACGCCGTCGCTGGGCATCTTCGGGGCGGTGTTCGTCGTGGGCACCTGGATCTCCCTCGGGTCGGTCAACCTCGGCTGGGTGATGGGTCTGCAGGCCCCGCAGATCATCGCGAACTGGTTGAACTTCCCCACCGGGATCGGTGAGGTGTTCCACACGCTGGTGAACCTTGTGGTCGACGTGCCGGTCTCCCCGTTCGTGACGGTGGCCCGGGGACTGGCGTGGGTGGCCCTGATCGGGGTGATGGTGTGGCAGTGGTGGCAGGCCCGGCACGGCGGCCGCGAGGCGGTGCTGCGCATGGCGGTGACCCTGCTCGCGGTCGCGTTGTTCGCGCCGCCGACCCTGCCGTGGTACCTGACCTGGGGATTCGTGATCGCGTCGGCGTTCCCGTGGCGGCGCACCCACCTGGCGGTGGTCGTCGGGGTGTCGATGTTGCTGGTGCTGGCCTACTACCCGACCGGGGAACAGAGCCTCTACGACTGGTGGTTCGTCGCCGGGGTGGTCGCGGCGAGCCTGTACGGGGCGGTGTCGCTGCTGCGGCCGGACCCGTTGGGTCTGATCACGGTGTGGCGCCGGGACCCCCGGCCGGTCGGCCCGGCGACCGGGGCCGCCGACGTCGGGACGTCGGAGGCGCCGGTGGACGGGCGTGGGGACACGGCCGTCGCCGGGGTCGGCGGCGGCCGCGGCACGGTCAGTGCGACGGACCGGGATTCGACGCCGCCCAACCCCGCCACGTCGTGACCGCGACCCGGATGAACGGGCCCCGGGGTGGCTCGTGGCGGTACTGGGGGTACTTCGCCGACAGTGCCGCCGCGGCGGCCGGGTCGGTGTCGGCCACGGTGGCGCGGCCGTCGGCGCGCACCCACCACAGCCGGGTCCAGTCGGTGTCGTCGTAGTGGTCCACCAGCAGGGACACGGTCGGGTGCGCGGCGATGTTGCGCAGCCGCCGCAGCGAGGTGGTGCGTTTCGGTTTGCTGTCCACGGCCGAGACGAGCTCGTCGGGCGCCTCGGCGGTGCCGGTGTCCAGGGCGAAGGTCACCGGGACCAGGTGCGGCAGGTCGTCCGCACCGACCGTGGCCAGGCGGGCCACCCGGGCCGCGGCGAAGCGTGCCCGGGCCCGCGCGGGGTCCATGCGCATGGACCCAGGTTAGTCGGCGCGGGGGAGTGCGCCCCGGGCGCGCTCGGGCGCGGGTGTTGACATAGGGTCGTAGGTGCCATGGCTCGTGTGATTCACGTTTTCCGTCAACCCGACCGCTTCGTCGCGGGCACCGTCGGGGAACCCGGCGACCGCACGTTCTACCTGCAGGCGTCGGAGGATACCCGGACGGTCAGTGTGACCGTCGAGAAGCAGCAGGTCTCGGTGCTGGCCGAACGGCTCGGCTCGCTGCTGGAGGAGATCTCCGGCCGGTTCGGTGCCGAGGTGCCGGACGAGGTGGCCGAGGAGCTGGTCGACAACGAACCCCTGGAGGTGCCGGTCGAGGAGGAGTTCCGGGTCGGCACGATGGGGCTGGGCTGGGACGCCGAGAGCAAGGCGGTGGTGATCGAGCTGTTGGCGATCACCGAGGGCGAGGTCGACGAGGCCGTCGTGCTGGACGACACCGAGGAGGGTCCGGACGCGGTGCGGGTGTTCCTCAGCCCGGCGGCGGCCCGCGCGTTCGCGACGCGGGCGGACCGGGTGGTCAACGCCGGCCGCAAGCCGTGCCCGTTGTGCGGGGACCCGTTGGACCCGGCCGGGCACATCTGCCCGCGGCAGAACGGCTACCGGCGCAACGCCGACCTGACCGGCACCGACACGACCACCGACCTCGACGAGGACTGACGGCGCGGTGACGGAGTACCCGGATCCGACCGATCCGGCCGCGTTCGCGCTCGTCGAGCGGGGCGGTCTGGAGGTGGAGGGCCGGCTGGTGGAGGCCTCGAACACCACGCTGCTGTGCCGGGTGGAGTCGGACGGCCTCGCCGCGCGGGCGGTGTACAAGCCGGTGGCCGGGGAGCGGCCGTTGTGGGACTTCCCGGACGGCACGCTCGCGGGTCGCGAGGTGGCGACGTATCTGATCGCCGAGGCCGCGGAGCTGGGGCGGGTGCCGCCGACGGTGCTGCGCGAGGGGCCGTTCGGCGAGGGCATGGTGCAGCTGTGGGTGGAGACCTCCGACGACGAGCCGGTGCGGGTGTGCGCGCCGGACGAGGTCCCGCCGGGCTGGCGCGTGGTGCTGCGCGCGGTCGACGAGACGGGGGATCCGGTGGTGCTGGCGCACTCGGCGGATCCGGGGGTCGCGGAGTTGGCCGTGCTCGACGTGGTCGTGAACAACACCGACCGCAAGGGCGGTCACGTGCTGTCCGGTGCGGACGGGCGGATCTACGGTGTCGACCACGGCGTGTGCCTGCATCAGGACCCGAAGCTGCGCACGGTGCTGTGGGGTTGGGTCGGCGAGCCGTTGCCGGACGGGGTGGTGGACAAGCTCCGGAAGCTGCGGTGGTCGCTCGACCACGGTCTGGGCGAGTCGCTGGCCGCCCATCTGACGGGAGCCGAGCGGGAGGCGTTGGTGCGGCGCACCGACGCGTTGCTGGCGGCGGGTGTGTTCCCCGCGCCCGGGGACGACTGGCACGCGATCCCCTGGCCGTTGTTCTGACCGGTCCGCCGCGATCCGTTCCGGCGGTCCGTGCGGCGTGGTGCCGTGACGGGGCGCGGCGCCGGGACTACGGTCGGCGGCCGTGCGTGCCCACTCGTATGACGACGTTCCCCTGGACCCCGCGGCGCGGCGTGCCCGTCGGACGGTGCGGGAGGTCGCGGCCGAACCGGGCCTGGTGGTCGAGGACCGGGCCGGCGGGTTCTGCGGCGCGGTGGTGCGGTGGGAGCACGGTGGCGTGGTCCTGGAGGACCGGCGGGGGCGGCAGCGGGTGTTCGCGGCCGGGGCGGGGCGTTCCTGCTGGAGGGTGAGCCGGTGACGCTCGTGCGGCCGCGGCCTGCGGCCGGTTCGGTGTCGGCCCGGTCGGCGTCCGGGTCGGTGCGGGTGGACGGTCTGCGGGCGCGCACGGCGCGGGATTCGCGGATCTGGGTCGAAGGGGCGCACGACGCCGAGCTGGTGGAGCGGGTCTGGGGGCACGACCTGCGGGTGGAGGGGGTCGTGGTGGAGCGGTTGGACGGGGTGGACGGTCTCGCCGGGCGGGTGGCCGGGTTCGGTCCGGGCCCGGGGCGCAGGCTCGGGGTGCTGGTGGATCATCTCGTCGCGGGGAGCAAGGAGTCGCGGCTGGTCGACGGGATCGCCGGGGTCGACGACGGGTTCGTGCTGGTCGCGGGGCATCCGTACGTGGACATCTGGCAGGCGGTCAAGCCGGCGAGTGTGGGGATCGGGGCGTGGCCGGAGGTGCCGCGGGATGTGGAGTGGAAGCAGGGTGTGTGCGCGGAGCTGGGGTGGGGGGATCCGGGTTCCGGGTGGCGCCGGGTGCTGTCCGGGGTGCGGGACTTCCGGGACGTGGAGCCGCCGTTGCTGGGGGCGATGGAGCGGCTGATCGACTTCGTGACGTCGGACGGTGGGTGAGTCGTGTCGCGCCCGCTCGCCCACCGGAGGTCACACCTTGATCACAGGGTGTGCAGCGCCCGTTGTCAGGATGGTGGGTCTGGGAGTATGGGCACATGACAGCGGCCCTCATCTGGCTCCTCGTCGGACTCGGCCTGATCGTGGCCGAGGTGCTCTCGGGCGAGTTCGTGCTGGTGATGCTCGGTGCCGGGGCGCTCGCCGGTGCGGCGTCGGCGACGGTCAGCGGGAATCCGATCATCGACGTGCTCGTGTTCGCGGTGGCGTCGGTGGGTCTGCTGGTGCTCGCCCGGCCCGCGCTGAAACGACGGTTCCTCGCCGGGTCCGGTCTGCGGACGAACACCGAGGCGTTGATCGGTACGGGTGCGGTCGCGGTGACCCGGGTGGACCACTCCGGGGGGCAGGTGAAGATCTCCGGGGACACCTGGTCGGCGCGCAGTGTCGCCGAGGGTGAGGTGATCGAGCCGGGGACCACGGTGACGGTCGTGGAGATCTCGGGGGCGACCGCGGTCGTGTCGGCGCTGTGAGGGGACCGTCGGGGCCGGTGCGGACCGCGTGAGCTGACCCTTTCCGAACGACAATAAGGAGCAGGTGATGTCGACAGCGGGTTACATCGTCGTGGCCGTGCTGGCGCTGTTCGTGGTCATCGTGGTCGCGAAGGCGTTGATGGTGGTGCCGCAGGCCCAGTCGGCGGTGGTGGAGCGGCTCGGCCGGTTCCGCACGGTGGCGTCGCCGGGGCTGAACTTCCTGGTGCCGTTCCTGGACAAGGTGCGGGCGAAGGTGGATCTGCGGGAGCAGGTGGTGTCGTTCCCGCCGCAGCCGGTGATCACGCACGACAACCTGACGGTGTCGATCGACACGGTGGTGTATTTCCAGGTCACCGACGCGCGGGCGGCGGTGTACGAGGTGTCGAACTACATCGTGGGTGTCGAGCAGATGACCACGACGACGTTGCGGAATCTGATCGGGGCGATGTCGTTGGAGGACGCGTTGACCTCCCGCGATCAGATCAACAGCCAGTTGCGGGGCGTGTTGGACGAGGCCACCGGGCGGTGGGGCATCCGGGTGGCGCGGGTCGAGTTGAAGGCGATCGACCCGCCGCCGTCGATCCAGGACTCGATGGAGAAGCAGATGCGCGCGGACCGGGAGAAGCGCGCGATGATTCTCACCGCGGAGGGTGAGCGCGAGTCGGCGATCAAGACGGCCGAGGGGCAGAAGCAGAGCCAGATCCTGGCCGCGGAGGGGTCGAAGCAGGCGGCGATCCTGGAGGCGGAGGCCGATCGGCAGTCGCACATCCTGCGGGCGCAGGGTGAGCGGGCGGCGAAGTACCTGCAGGCGCAGGGGCAGGCGAAGGCGGTGGAGAAGGTGTTCGCCGCGATCAAGGCGAGCAGGCCCACGCCGGAGGTGCTGGCGTACCAGTATCTGCAGACGCTGCCGCAGATGGCGCAGGGGGACGCGAACAAGGTGTGGCTGGTGCCCAGCGACTACGGCAAGGCGTTGGAGGGCTTCGCCAAGCAGTTCGGCGCGCCGGGTGAGGACGGGGTGTTCCGCTACGAGCCGTCGGAGCAGCAGGCCCCGGCGATGCCGTCGCTGGAGGACGAGGAGGTGGCGAGCTGGTTCGACACGGCCACCGACCCGAAGGTGGCCGAGGCGGTGCGTGCGGCGGAGGCCGTGGCACGGCAGGAGGTGCCGGATCCGATGAGCAGCGGGGGCAGCGCGCCGACGCCGCCGTCCGGGAGGTCGCCGCAGCAGTAGGAGTCCGTCGGCGATCCGGGGTCGGAAGCGCGACCCCACGACACGGCAGGTGCCCCGGTCCACGGGGCACCTGCCGTTTTTTCGTGTGTGTGCCCTCGGGCGGTCCGGGCGGACGTCGGACGGTGGCCGCACCCACACACTCGGTTACCGCAACACGCATGCTGGTACTGCAACCTGCGGTGCGTGTTGTGCCGGGGCGGCGGTGTGTGACCTTCGTGAGGGATCCTTCATTCCCGTCGATCGCGGCGTGAATGACGTGGTCAGAACGCTTTTACCGGAGCCGTGGTGGACCGTGGAATTGTCCGGGCGGGTTGACAGGTTCGCTGGCCCCTGCCTAGATTGCCACAACCAATTTGCGCGTGAAGCAACGCAATGAGACGGGTTCACACGATTCCGACTATGTCCGGACATGACGGCGCACGTCGTGGTGTCCGTGGACAGGGAGACGCATGGTTTCTGGCCGTACCCGGCGTGGTGACGCCGGACACGACCCCGATTATCCGCTCGAGGCCGTCCCGAAGGCGGCGCGCCGCTCGCCCGCGGGCCTGTTCGTCCTGCTCGCGAGCTTCTTCTTCTTCACACCCACGATGCTGGCCGGGGGGCAGACGTCGGTGGGGTTCCGGTTCGGCGACTACCTGCTGATCGCGCTGGTGGCCGCGACGGTGCTCGCGCTGTACGCGGCGCTGATGGGGGTGATCAGTTCCCGCACCGGGCTGAGCACCGTCCTGATCACCAAGGCCACGCTCGGGCGGGCCGGCGGCAAGTGGGCCGCCCTGCTGCTGGGGGGAACCCAGGTCGGCTGGTTCGCGGTCACCCTGGCCGTGCTGGGCGATCTGATCGGGCGTGCGCTGTCGTTCGACACGACCTGGCCGCTGGTGCTGGTGTTCGGCGTGGTCACGGCCACCGCCGCCTACATGGGCGCCAAGGGGCTGGAGATGTTGGGGTGGGTGGCCATCCCGCTGCTGCTGGTGCTGTGCGTGTGGATCGCGCAGCGCGCGATCAGCGACGTCGGCGGCTGGGGTGAGCTGATGGCGACCGAGCCGATCACCGAGATGAGTGTCGGCGCCGCGCTCACCGTGCTGATCGGGACGTTCGTCAGCGGCTCGACCCAGGTGGGCAACTGGTCCCGGTTCGCCCGCAGCGACCGGGGAGCCCTCATCGCGATCTTCGTCGCGGTGATCGGTGCCCAGTCGGCGATGTACTTCTTCGGCGGCCTGGGCTCGGCCGCCTACGGCGAGCCGGACTTCGTGCTCGCGCTGTACGAGATGGGGCTGGTGGCCGCGGGCGCCGGGCTGCTGCTGCTGGCGCTGTGGACGACCAACGAGAACACCGCCTACGCCTTCGGCGTGGCCGGGGCGGAGCTGTTCTCGGTCAACGACAAGCGTCCGTTCGTCGCGGGCGGTGCGGCGCTGGGCGTGGTGCTCGCGCTCACCGGCATCTACGAGTCGCTGACGGTGTTCCTGACGCTGCTGGGCACGCTCGTTCCGCCGATCGGTGGCGCGATCATGGGCCAGTTCTTCCTGGTGTGGCGCGGCCGGTTGCCGCGGCAGTACCTGACCGAGAAGGGCGGCGTGACCGGCGTGCCGATGCTGCGGTGGAGCTGCCTGGCCGCGTACCTGACCGGCACGGTGGCCGCCGGGCTGGGGTCGGCGTTCGACGTCGGTATCCCCGCGGTGCAGGGCATCGTCGTCGCGGCCGTGGCCGCCCCGCTGTTCCACCTGCTGCTGTCCCGGGGCCGCGGCCCGGACACGGGGAACCCGTCCGGGGCGACGGGCACCGCGGAGGCGGGAAGCGCCGCGGAGGCGGGGAGCGCGGAGCCCACGCGATGACCACGAGAGGAGACGACCCGGTGGCACACGGGCACACCTGGCCGGAGGGGGTGCGGGCGGCGGCGTCGTTCACCTTCGACGTGGACGCCGAGTCCTGCGCCCTGGCGGCGGACCGATCCACCCACGACCGCATGTCGTTGATGTCGCACCAGTCGTACGGGCCGCTGGTCGCGGTGCCCCGGCTGCTGGGGATCCTGCACCGCCAGGAGATCCGGGCGACGTTCTTCGTGCCGGGGCTGACCGCGGAGATGTATCCGGACATGGTGCGCCGGATCCGGGACGCGGGCCACGAGATCGCCCACCACGGCTACACGCACGAGCCGATGGGGTCGCTGACCCGCGACCAGGAGGCCCGGGTGCTCGACCGGGGCCTGGCGGCGCTGGAGTCGGTGGCCGGGGTGCGGCCGTCCGGCTACCGCGCGCCGTGGTGGGAGCTGAACTGGCACACCCCGGAACTGCTGCTGGAACGGGGTTTCGTCTACGAGACGAGCCTGCTGGACGGGGACCGTCCGTACGCGCTCGGCCCGGTGACCGGGCCGGACACCGGGGAGTCGCTGGTGGAGATCCCGGTGGACTGGGCCCTGGACGACTGGGAGCAGTACGCGTTCTACCCGGGTTGGACCGGCAGCGGGGTGATCGAGTCGCCCGCGAAGGCGCGGGAGCTGTGGCAGTTGGAGGCCGAGGCGATGCACCGCGAGGGCGGGTGTTTCGTGCTGACCAACCACCCGTTCCTCAGCGGGCGGCCCGGCCGTGCCCACGCGCTGGAGGAGCTGATCGAGCGGGTGAAGGACCTCGAGGGCATGTGGGTCACCACCCTGGACGAGATCGCCGGGCACACCCGGTCGCTGGGGCTGCCGCCGTACCGGCACCAGCGGATGTCGACCGAGCAGGTGCGGGACGCGTTCGCGCACCTCGAGGACTCCGGGGAGGCGTGATGGGTCCGGTCCCGACTCTCGACGAGGCGGACGCGGCGGGCCTGGAAGCGGCCTACCGGCAGGCGCGGGAGGGGTTCGCCGAGGGCGGTGTCCCGATCGGCGCGAGCCTGGCCGAGGACGGGCGGGTGGTGGCCACCGGCCGCAACCTGCGGGTGCAGGAGGGTGATCCCACCGCGCACGGCGAGATCACCTGCCTGCGCCACGCCGGCCGCCGCACCGGCTACCGGTCCACGACCCTGTACACCACGTTGGCGCCGTGCGCGATGTGCGCGGGCGCGATCGTCCAGTTCCGCATCCCGCGGGTCGTCATCGGTGAGGCCACCACGTTCGGCGGCCACCTCGACCTGCTGCGCGCGCACGGCACGGAGGTGCTGGTGGCCGACGACCCGCGCTGCCGCGACCTGATGACCGAGTTCCAGCGCCGGTCCCCGCGGGTGTGGGCCGAGGACATCGGCGACTGACCGGCCGGGCGCACGATGCCCGATTCCGACGGGGCCGGCCCGCGGCACGGGTGGTGCCGGCCGACGAGTTCCGTCCGCACGACACGGCGGACACGACACGCAGGAGGAACGATGAGCGAGACGCTCGAACGGCTGAAGATCATCCACAACGGGGAGAAGGAACAGCGCACCTTCTCCGACGCGGAGATGGAGCGTCGGCTGTCGACGCTGCGTAAGATCATGGCCGACGACGGGGTGGACGTGGCGCTGCTGACCTCGTACCACAACGTCAAGTACTACTCGGACTTCCTCTACACCGCCTTCGGCCGGAACTACGCCTACGTGGTCACCGCCGACGACGCGTTCACGGTGTCGGCCAACATCGACGGTGGCATGCCGTGGCGGCGCACCTACGGCGACAACGTCGTCTACACCGACTGGCAGCGGGACAACTTCTTCCACGTGATCAAGGAGACGTTGCGGTCGCGGGGTGTGCGGGTCCGGCGGGTCGGTGTCGAGGACGACACGCTGCCGGTGCAGCTGCGGCAGAAGTTCCAGGACACCTTCGACGACGCCACCCTGGTGGACATCTCGCAGGCGGCGATGCGGCAGCGCATGATCAAGTCGCCGGAGGAGATCGAGGTCATCAAGCACGGCGCCCGGATCGGTGACCTCGGTGGGGAGGCCGTGAAGGCCGCCATCGCCGAGGGTGTGACCGAGTACGAGGTGGCGCTGGCCGGGACCGAGGCGATGGTGCACGAGATCGCCCGCACCTTCCCCGCCAGCGAGATCCGGGACACGTGGGTGTGGTTCCAGTCCGGGGTGAACACCGACGGTGCGCACAACTGGCCGACCACGCGGAAGCTGCGGCAGGGGGACATCCTCAGCCTGAACTGCTTCCCGATGACGTCGGGCTACTACACCGCGCTGGAGCGGACCATGTTCCTCGGTGAGCCGGACGCGCGGTCGCTTCAGCTGTGGAACATCAACGTGGACGTGCACCGGCGCGGTCTGGACCTGATCCGGCCCGGCATCAGCTGCGGCGAGATCGCGCACACGCTGAACGAGATCTACATCGAGCACGGTCTGCTGGCCAACCGCACCTTCGGTTACGGCCACTCGTTCGGTGTGCTCAGCCACTACTACGGCCGGGAGGCCGGGCTGGAGCTGCGGGAGGACATCGAGACGGTGCTGGAACCGGGCATGGTGGTCTCCATGGAGCCGATGATCATGGTGCCGGAGGGTGAGCCCGGTGCGGGCGGCTACCGGGAGCACGACATCCTGGTGGTCACCGAGAACGGCGCGGAGAACATCACGAAGTTCCCGTTCGGCCCGGAGCACAACATCGTCCGCGGCTGACACGGACCCGCCTCCGCCGCGCCCGCCTCGCCCCCTGGGCGGGTGCGGCGGAGGCGCCACCGGGTGACACGAGAGGATGTCGGCATGGTGAACGACGTCACGGACGCGGGCGAGCGGCCCGGTGGCGAGGGCCGGGCGATGTCGGTGCTGTCCAACGGCATCGCCGTACTGGGGGCCTTCAGCAGCGAGGAACCCGAACTCGGAGTGACCGAGATCGCCGCCCGGGTGGGGCTACACAAGAGCACGGTGTCGCGCATCCTGGCGACCCTGGAGCGGGAGAACCTGGTCGAGCGGGACGAGCCGTCGCGGCGGTTCCGGCTGGGGCTGGGGGTGCTGGCGCTGGCCGGGCCGTTGCTGGCCGACCTGGACGTGCGGCGGGCGGCCTACCCGGTGCTGGCCGACCTGACCCGCCGCACCGGGGAGACGGCGGCGCTGATGGTGTGGAACGACACCGAGTCGATCTGTGTGGAGCAGGTGGCCAGCCCGCACCAAGTCAAGCACACCACCCCGCTGGGCACCCGGTACAACACGGCGGCGAGCTCGTCGGTGCAGGTGTTCTGCGCCGACCTGGAGGAGAACCGGGTGCGGGGCCTGCTGGAACGCGGGGTGCTGCACATGCCCGGCGTGGACGAGCACACCGTCGCCGCCTACGTCGACCGGCTGGCCGAGGTGCGCAAACTCGGCTACGCGGTGAACTACGGCGAGACGTCGCTGGAGGAGGCCGGCCTCGCCGCCCCGGTGGCCGACCACCGGGGCGAGCAGGTGGCCGCGGTGCTGCTGTCGGCGCCCCGGTTCCGCGTCTCCCGCGACCAACTCGAGCTGTACGGCGAGGTGGTGCGGGAGGCCGCCGCGGCCATCACCGCCCGGCTCGGCGGGGCCTGACCGCGGCGGCGCCTCACGCGGACGGCAACCGCAGCAGATTCTCGGCGACCTCGCCGAGGTCGGCGCCGGTCACGTCGGCGGGGGTGAAGACGTCACCGTAGCGGCCTTCGAGGCGGGCGCACCAGCCGGCGAGGCAGCCGGCGCGTTTGGCTCCGTGGCAGTCCCAGGCGTGTACCGCGACCAGCGCCATGGTTGCCGGGGAGACCCCGAGCTGGTGGGCGGCGACGCGGTAGATGGACGGGGCGGGTTTCCAGATCCCGGCCTGCTCCGCGGTGATCACCTGGTCGACGTGGCGGGCGAGCCCCGCCTGTTCGAGGAACCGTTCCGTATTGTCCGCCCTGCCGACGGTCAGGCAGCCGATGCGCACCCCGGCCTCGGACAGCTGCCGCAGCGCGGGTTCGGCGTCGGGGTGGGCGGGCAGCTGCCCGAAACCGGCCAGGACGTGGTCGATGTCCTCCTCGGTGGCGGTGTGTTGCGTGTCGGTGCGCAGCGCCTGGCGGGCGACCGACTCGAACGTCCCGAAGTCCCCGGACAGGGTCAGCGCCATCGAGTCGCGCTGGAACCGCATGAACCACGGCTGCAGCAGGTCCGCCGGCTGGCCGATCTCCTCCATCCGGGTGCGGAGCGGCTCCAGATTCAACAACGTTTCGAGCACGTCGAACGCGACGGCGTGCGGGCGAGTGGACACGGGACCTCCTCGGTCGTACAGAGCGACGGGCGCGGTGACGGCCGCACGTCACCGGACCGGGAGTACCCCACGGGCGGCGGATCACATCCCGGCCGCCGCGGCCGGGTCGTGCCCCGGGCGCGACGGCCGGGCGACGGGTTTCACCTGCGGGCGAGTCGGTCGCTGACCAGACGGTTGAGGCTCACACCTTCCTCAGCGGCCTCGGTGGCGAGCCTGCGGTGCAGCGTCTCGGGGATACGGACGTTGAACCGCCCCGAGAACTGCTGGTCCGCGAGTGGGACCGGGATCTGCTCACCCGCCTCCCGCAGGTCCGCCACTGCCTCGGCGGCGACCCGCTCCACCCCGGTCAGCGCGTCCTGCGGTGTCGCGGCGAGCCAGGACAGCGACGGGAGTTCCAGGCACGTCGCGACGAATTCCCCGTCTTCTGCTGACCAGGTGACACGGTAGGTGTAGTGCGAGGGATCAATCGCCGTCATCGTTGCCACCTTCCCATCGGTCGATCGCTTTGAGTACCTGGCGGACCTGGTATGCCTTCGCCTGCTCACGATCGGACTGGATGTTCACGCGCGGGTCACCGCACCACGGCGTGCGGAATACCAGGTGCGAACCACCCGACTGGGCCCCGTACTCCAAGCTGGCCTGAGGGGCAGAGTAGAGCGATCCCGGTGAGGTGCTGGCCTGGAGGCTCGATAGCGTGCGCATGTGCAGCGCGAGTGGGCCTCGGAAGAGCTGGTCGAGTCGTGGACGCTAGTTGGTGATGACTGGCGCCTGGTGGGCAACAAGTCTGGGGCCACGCGGCTGGGATTCGCCCTGTTGCTGAAGTTCTTCGAGATCGAGGCACGGTTCCCGCGCTATGCCGAGGAGGTTCCGTCGCAGGCGGTTGGCTACGTCGCTGAGCAGGTCGGCGTGGACGCCGAGGAGTTCGCCCGCTACTCGTGGCGCTCTCGCTCGATCAAAGATCATCGAGCGCAGATTCGGGCCGCGTTCGGTTTCCGCGAGTTCTCCCGGGGTGATGAGGGCAAGCTGGCCGGATGGTTGGCCGAGGAGGTCTGCCCGGTCGAGCTGCGTGAGGACCGGCTGCGGCAGGCGGTGTTGGTGCGCTGCCGCGCCGAGGGGATCGAGCCACCCGGGCGGCTGGATCCCCTCGGCGCGGCGCGCTCGACGTTCGAGTAGCGGTTTTGCCAGCGCACCGTCGAGCGTCTATCGGCGGCGAGTGTGGCGGTGCTGGAGGCCTTGGTCGCCGAGGACGACTCTGCGGGGCGAGGTCTGTTGGCGGAGTTGAAGGCCGATCCCGGTCAGGTCGGGTTGGAGACGGTGTTGGCCGAGATCGACAAGCTGACCGCGGTACGCGAGCTGGGGCTGCCGAGCGGGCTGTTCGCCGACGCCTCGGAGAAGCTGGTGGCCGCCTGGCGGGCGCGGGCGATGCGCTCGTACCCGTCCGACCTGCGGGATAGCCCCCGCGAGGTGCGGCTGACGCTGTTGGCGGCGTTGTGCTGGATGCGTCAAACCGAGATCACTGATGCCCTGGTGGACCTGCTGATCGGGCTTGTGCACAAGATCAATACGAAGGCGGATCGCAAGGTCGAGCGCGAGCTCAGTACCGGCCCGACGACGCTGGCACCTGGGCTCACCTCGGTCCCGTGCTGACCAGGCCGATCAAGTGGGACCTCATCGCCCAGCAGTACGACCGAATGGTCAAATACGCCACCGCGCTACGGCTGGGCACTGCCGAGTCGGAGTCGATCCTGCGCCGCTTCACCCGCGGCGGCCCGAAGCACCCCACCTACCAAGCCCCGGAAGGACCTCGGCCGCGCGGTGCGCACCATCTTCGCTTGCGACTACCTCGCCGACGAAGACCTGCGCCGTGAGATCCACGGCGGGCTGCGGGTCGTGGAGAACTGGAACTCCGGCAACGGCGTGATCTTCTACGGCAAAAACACCGAGCTCACCGGCCCCGACCGCGAGTCCGCCGAAGTCTCCATGCTCGCCTTGCACCTACTCCAGTCGGCATTGGTGCACGTCAACACCCTGCTGCTGCAACACGTCCTCGACAGCCCAGGCTGGGACGAGCTCCTCGGCCCTCACGAACGCCGGGCGCTGAGCCCGCTGTTTTGGTCCAACATCAACCCCTACGGGCGCTTCCGCCTGGACATGACCACACGCCTCGACCTTCCGCTCCCGTCCCGCTGAGGGATCCCCTTGCGAACCAGTAAGAGCCCCTAACACATTGATGATCTTGGTTTGAGATGATCTTGGTGTGGCTGCGCCGTGGGTCGTGTCGGACGAGTTGTGGTCGCGGATCGAGCCGTTGCTGCCAGTACGTCCTGCTGGCAGGACGGGGCCGAAGCCGCTGCCGGATCGGCAGGTGCTGCAGGGCATCCTGTTCGTGCTCTACACCGGGATCGGGTGGGAGGACCTGCCGCAGGAGCTGGGCTTCGGCTCCGGCATGACCTGTTGGCGGCGGTTGCGGGACTGGCAGGAGGCGGGCGTGTTCGACCGGCTGCACGAGGTGTTGCTGGCCGAACTGAACGCGGCCGCGGCCATCGACTGGTCCCGGGCGTGTGTGGACGCGTCGCACGTGCGCGCGAAAAGGGGGGCCCGGACACGGGGCCGAGCCCGGTCGACCGAGCCAAGACCGGCTCGAAGCACCATGTGATCTGCGACGGGGGCGGCATCCCCCTCGCCGTGCGCCTCACCGGCGGCAACCGCAGGCGACATCACCCAACTCCTACCGCTGGTCGAGGCCATCCCACCGGTAC
>NZ_KI912218.1:84234-84840 GCF_000231035.2 Saccharomonospora iraqiensis subsp. paurometabolica YIM 90007
CGCGAGGTAGCGGCCCAGCGGCCGCAGCGCGGGCGCCACCACGGGTACCAGGTCGCGCCGGCCGCCCTTGCCGGTGTAGCGCAGGATCGTGTAGCCGGAGTCGGCGCCGAGGTCGGCCACCTGCGCGCCGGTGAGGCCGGACACGCGCAGCCCGGTGTGGAACAGCAGCGACACCAGCGCCGCGTCCCGCCAGGCCCCTTCGGTGTCCAGGCGGCGGGCGCGGGTCTCGGCGTGGTCGAGCAGGGTGGCGGTGGCGTGTTCGTCCAGCGCGGGCAGCGGGGACGCCTTGTCCCGCTTGGGGCGGAGGACGGCGTCGACCGGGTTGGCCTCGGCGACGTCGTTGGACTGCAGGTAGCGGTACCAGCTGGAGATGCCGGCCAGTGTGCGGGCCACCGTGGACGGCGCGGCCGGGCGGGGTGTGCCGTCGCGTCCGGTGACGGTGAGGCCGGACTTGAACGCGTCGACGTCGGCGCGGCGGGCGCGCAGCGGGTCCAGCCCGGTGCGGTGGCACCAGGACAGCCACGCGGCGAGGTCGGCGTAGTAGGCGCGGCGGGTGTGTTCGCTGTAGTCGACACTGAGCCACAGCACGGTGACGTGCCGCACCGA
>NZ_KI912218.1:84940-89658 GCF_000231035.2 Saccharomonospora iraqiensis subsp. paurometabolica YIM 90007
GCTGGCAGGGCCCGCCACTTGATCCCGTTGTCGACCACGTACAGGATCGCATCGACGAGCTCACGGCGGCAGTGCTTGGTTCGCCTACCGCCCCTGCCCGCCAGCCAGCCCGGGGCGGGCAACAACGGTTCGATCAGCGCCCATTGAGCGTCGGTGGTGTCCGACGGATAACGCCGTGACCGGGACGAAGGCTGATGCGTGGTGGCCAGCAAGCAGCACTGCCCACCCCGCGCGCGCATGATCGGCGCACTCGGGCACGATGGCACCCGGGACTCCTCGGTAGAACGGTTGACTAGACACCACCCGATCTACCAGGAGTCCCTCCTCATCTCCGCACCCACCCCACCACCAAGATCAGTTCGGGAACAGCCTCTAAGGCAGGAATTCCCGGCAGGCATATCCGTCCGAGTTTCGGCGAGTACTACGGCACCCCCGTAAGCGGACGCTTGTTGCTGGAGGGAACCGTCGGTGGAGTAACCGGTTATGTTTCCGCGGAACTGCCACGGCCTTCTTGCCGTTCACGTCGGGTCTGTGTGTCGTGCAGGGCCTGGCGGCGTTCGCGTTCGCGGTAGCTGAAGGCGGCTTCGCGGACCGAGTTTTCACTTTCGAAGCCGGAACCGACGGCACCGGCAACAGTGGCCGCCGCGGTAACCAGCAGCATGGCGACGGCATAGTCACCGAATCCGAGACCGGGCCCGACGTACTGGCCGAACACCTCAGGAGTGAGGACAACACCGGCCGCGATTAGGTTGACGACGTAGAGCGCCCCGTACATGCACCCCACTCCGATGAGCAGGGTCAGCACCGTGGAAGCGTTGAACAACACCGCCTGCTCGCGTTCGTGCGTGGGCCGGCCCCTGGTCTGCTCCCACAGCCGGTGATAGGCGATGAGCCAAGCGACCATGACAGCCACCGACCCGAGCGCCGCGGCCAACAGGCGCAGTGGCCCCATCGTGCTGGCCAGGCGCCAGACCGACGTATTGATCAAGTAGAACGCGCTGAACGCGAACGCCCCCACCAGCGGCCCGGTCAACCCGAACACCAGCCGCCACGGACGATTGTCCCGAACCATGCCGATCAACAACCGCACCACGCCTCGCGAGGCCAGCACGCGCACGTCGACGTCGCGTTGCTCCGGGGTGACCCGCTGGAAGCGGTTGGCCAGCCATGGTAGTCGGCGACGCCGGTGCTCCTGGGACCCCTCCGAGGGAGTACCCCGGCTGCACATGTCGGCGATGAGCTGGGTCACCACACCTCGGACCCGGCGGTGCAACGCCATGCCTCCGAATGCCGGTAGTGACACCACCAGGATCCTGCGCTCGTTGCTCATATCGGCCACGATGGGCTGCCCGCCACTACGCAGCGGGAGATCCGTGATGCACGCAGCAAGATTCCATCCGTGCTGCCGCATCCGCTCGCCAGCGACGTCCATCATCTCGGTATGGCGGTCGTCACTGGGCGGCAACCGCTCGCGGTGCACCTCCACGCGCCACACGCAGTTGTCCTTCAGCTGCTCGGACAACAGTCTCGGCAAATCATGGGCGAGCTGCTCAGCAATCTGCGCAGGCGCGGCCACCGGATCAGCCACCACCCCCACAGTCACCGTCTCGATCGAACCGTTCCTCGCATCTCCCGGCATCGTCATCGCAGCACTCCCCACCTTCGGCGACGCCCCACGGCTACCCACCACAGCCCTATCCAACGACCCACGTAGCTCGAGCCCCGCACCATCTCCGCAAACCAACCCCTTGCGTACACCCGCCGACGCAGCGACCAGCGGGCCCTGGCCTGGACCTGCGGCGTTGCAGTTGCCCCGTACGGTGAAAATCAGTCGTCGGGGGCTAAACGTACGCTCGCGCGCCATGAGCGCCACGATCATCGGCTACGCCCGCTGCTCCACCGACGAGCAAGACCTCACCGCCCAACGCCAGAGCCTGGCCGAGCTCGGCGTCGCCGACGACCGGATCTACCTCGACCACGGGCTGACCGGCACCACCCGAGCCCGCCCCGGTCTTGATCAGGCACTCGCCGCCGTCCGCGAAGGCGACACCCTCGTCGTACCGAAATTCGACCGGCTCGCCCGCTCCGTCCCGGACGCTCGCGCCATCGGCGACTCCCTGGCCGAACGCGGCATCAAGCTCTCCCTCGGCGGCCAGGTCTACGACCACGCCGACCCCATGGGCAAAATGTTCTTCAACATCCTGGCCACCTTCGCAGGATTTGAAGTCGACCTCCTGCGAGCCAGGACGAAGGAAGGCATGGCCGTAGTCAAGGCCAAGGGCAAGCTGCGTGGCAAGCAGCCCAAGCTCTCGACCAAGCAGCAGCGCGAGCTCGTGCGCATGTACGGCACTGGCGAGTACACCATCGCCGACCTCGCCGAGGTCTTCACCGTCTCCCGGACGACGGTCTACCGCACCCTGCAACGGGACCAGACCTCAGCCAAGACCCGATGACCCACCGGCCGCGCTCGCGCTCTCGACGCCGCACTCCTCATCGACTGACCCGCCGCCCCTACTCTGCCCCTCAGGACAGCTTCAGGAGTACAGGGCCGACTGGCGCGGTTCGCCGAAGTAGTGTTCACACACCTTCCGCAAATCGGCGAAGCGCACGTTGGTCGGTGCGCGTCGCATCGCTGCCACGATCGAATCAATGGCGACCATCGCCCTTATAGTACCATTATTGACACCACCTGTGCGGGCTCACCTGCAGTCGTTCCCCGTATGTACCGTTCAGGCGTGTTCGGGAGCTGCGACGGGTGGGGCCGCGCAGCCCCCGGGGTGCGGCGGACCGCACGCCGGAGTTCACCAGTCCACGGTCGCGAAGGCCCGCACCGGGAAGGTGGCGAGTCCGCGTACGGCCACCGGGACGGCGGTGAACCGGGCCCCGGTCGCCGGGAGGGCGTGCAGGCCCGTGAGGTGTTCGACCACCGGGATGTCGGCGGCCAGCAGGGCGGTGTGCGCGGGCCGTTCGCCGGTGCGGGTGTCGTCGATGTTGACCGAGTCGATCCCCACGAGCGCGGCGCCGCGGGCGGCCAGGTGCTCGGCGCCGGCCCCGGTGAGGTGCGGGTGCTCCGGGGCGCCGTACCGGTCGGTGCCCCAGTGCCGGTCCCAGCCGGTCCGCAGCAGCACGGCGCATCCCTCGACCTCGAGGTCGGCGAACGCGTCGGCACCGAGGGCGCCGTCGCCGTCGACGACGACGGTGGGTAGCAGCGCGCAGCGCTCCAGCGGCAGTGCGCCGAGGTCGTGGCCGTCGCGGAAGCGGTGGGCGGGGGTGTCGAGATAGGTGCCGGTGTTGCCGACCATGCTGATGCGGCCGATGGTGAACTCGGTGCCCTCCGCGTAGTGCGCCCGCGAGTCGTCGTAGCTCAGGTGGTCGGCGATGTCCGGCGAGGGAAGGCCCGGGTAGGTGACCATGCCCGGTTCGAGGGCGTGACTGAGGTCGAAAAGCCGCATCGCCCCATGATCGCAGGAGGAGCCGTACCTTACCCCGGGTTTCGGCACCTGCTCTCGTTCACCGAGCACGCGGTCGCTTGCCTCGGTCGGTGGTCAGCGTGCGGTGTGTGGGGTGGGGGTCACCGGCCGCAGGTCGGGTCGTTTCGGGGTGAGCCCGTCGCCGGAGGAGGTGCCGCGCACCCGGCGGCTGATCCACGGCCACACGTGTTCCCGTGCCCAGCGCAGATTCTCCGCGCGCTCCTCGCGGGCGGAGCGGGGCGGGCGCGGGCCCGGGTCGGGCGGGGTGATGTCGTGGTCGACGCCGAGCACGTCGAGCACGGCGGCAGCGATGCGGGTGTGGCCGAGGTGGTTGAGGTGGATGCGGTCGTCGGCCCACAGGCGCCGGTCCCGCAGGGCGTGCATCGCCCACATGTCCACCAGCCGGGCGCCGTGCCGGGCGGCGATGAGGCGGACGTGTTCGTTGTAGACGGCGGTGCGGCCGCGCATCTTCCGGAACAGCGGGTCGGCCACGCCGTCGACGCCGGTGAACAGCACCACGGTGGCGCCGGTGGCGGCCAGCGTGCCGACGGCGCGGTCGTAGTCGTCGCACAGCGCGTCCACGTCGGCCTTGGGCCGCATCAGGTCGTTGCCGCCCGCGTAGAGGGTGACCAGGTCGGGCGCCAGGTCGACGGCGGGGGCGAGTTGTTCGGCCAGCACCTGCGGCAGCAGCCTGCCGCGGATGGCGAGGTTGGCATAGCCCAGGTCGGGGTTGTGCCGGACGAGGACGTCGGCGACACGGTCGGCCCACCCGCGGACCCCGTTGGGTGCGGCCGGGTCGTCGTCGCCGACCCCTTCGGTGAACGAGTCGCCCACCGCGACGAACCGGGAGATCATGTCCGCACTGTAGCGGCGGGGCCGGTGTGGCCCGGCGCACGCCACCGCCGGGTGCCCGCTCAGGTGCCGTCGCGGTGTTCGGCGAGAATCTGGGCGAGGGTGTGGGTGGGGGAGCTGTCGAGTTTGTGCCGGTGGGCGTCGTAGCGGTCGCGGGTGGTGCGGATGTCGGCGTGGCCGAGCAGGTCCTGCACCTTCTGCACCGGCACGCCGCGCGCCAGCAGCAGGGTGCCGGTGGTGCGGCGGGCGGTGTGCGGGGAGATGCTGTCCGCGGTGGGCAGCCCGGCCTGCCGGGCCAGCCGCCGCAGGGTCTGCCACACGTCCCGCTGGGTGAGCGGTTTCCCGCCGGGGCGGGTGGAGTCGTGCGGGTGCGGGCAGGTGGCCAGCAGCGGCCCG
>NZ_KI912218.1:89758-91232 GCF_000231035.2 Saccharomonospora iraqiensis subsp. paurometabolica YIM 90007
GCGCGGGCGCGGGCCGCACCGCGGGCACCGGCGGGGCCGCGGCGTCCGGTGTGTCCGGGGTGTCGATCATCGCGGTCCATTCTGCCGGGCGGGGGTGCGGCCCGGACTCCTCCGCCGAAGTTTTTCCGCGGTCGTGTCGAGAACGGGGGTGTCCGCGCGACGTGTGGGTACGGGCCGGTGCAGGGCCGGCCCGGGAACATCGATCGGGAGACGAGGAGAGAAACCCATGCGGTACATGCTGATGATCGGCGCGAGTGACGAGAGCGAGGCCGACGTGCTGCCCGCGAAGGAGGACTTCGCGCGGATGCACGCCTTCAACGAGGAGCTGGTCGACGCGGGCGTGATGTTGGAGGGCAACGGGCTGCGCTCCAGCTCACACGGGGCGCGGGTGGTCTTCGGCGACGACGGCCGCACCGAGGTGGTGGACGGGCCGTTCGCCGAGAGCAAGGAGCTGGTCGCCGGGTACTGGATCCTGGACGTGTCCTCCCGCGCGGAGGCCGTCGAGTGGGCGCGGCGGGTGCCGGCCGGGCCGGGTGCCCGGGTGGACGTGCGGAAGGTGTTCGAGGAGTCCGACTTCGACGAGTCCGCCGCCGAAGTGGCCCGGGCCGGGGACCGGCTGCGGGAACGGGTCGCCGACACGCACGGCGCGTGAGGTTGCCGGGTCCGTCACGGGCTGCTGTGCTGGGCACCGTGACGGACCCCCGCGGTGCGGTCGAGGCGGTGTGGCGCATCGAGTCGGCGCGTGTGACGGCCACCCTGGCCGGGATCACGCACGACGTCGGCCTGGCCGAGGAACTGGCGCAGGACGCGTTGGTGGCGGCGTTGGAGCAGTGGCCCACCTCCGGGGTGCCGGACAATCCGGGGGCGTGGCTGACGGCGGTGGGCAAACGGCGCGCGGTGGACGCGCTGCGGAAACGGCAGCGGTGGCAGCGCAGGCTGGACGAGGTGGGGCGGGACCCGACCACCGGGCCGCCGCCGGTGGGGCCGGACGTCGACACCGTCGTGGCGGGTGTGGACGACGACATCGGCGACGACCGGTTGCGGCTGGTGTTCACCGCCTGCCACCCGGTGCTGCCGGTGCCGTCGCGGGTGGCGCTGACGTTGCGGCTGTTGGGCGGGCTGACCACCGCCGAGATCGCGCGGGCGTTCCTGGCGCCGGAACCGACGGTGGCGCAGCGCATCTCCCGGGCGAAGGCGACCCTGGCGCGGGAGCGGGTGCCGTTCGCGGTGCCGTCCGGGGCGGAGCTGGCGCCGCGGCTGGCGTCGGTGACCGAGGTGGTGTACCTGATCTTCAACGAGGGGTACGCGGCCACCTCGGGCGGGGACTGGATGCGGCCCGGACTGTGCGTCGAGGCGCTGCGGCTCGGGCGGGTGCTCGCCCGGCTGGCTCCGGCCGAGCCGGAGGTGCACGGGCTGGTCGCGCTGATGGAGCTGCAGCATTCCCGCGGCCCCGCCCGCACCGGCACGGACGGGG
>NZ_KI912218.1:91332-96735 GCF_000231035.2 Saccharomonospora iraqiensis subsp. paurometabolica YIM 90007
ACCACCGGCGCCGACCGGGCCACCACCGCCGCGTGGCTGCGCCGGGCCGACGTCTCCCCGCAGGCGCTGCCCCGCGACCTCACCGCCGAGCAGTGGGCGCGGGTGTGGCACTCCGCCTCGTCCACGCGGACCCGCCACGTGGAGCAGGCAAAACCGGACGGCATCAGCTGACACTTGCATATGTAGCCGAAAGAGACAGCACAGTTTGAAGTCAGATTCTGCTAGCATCTCGTGCCATGAAAACGATCACGTTGCGGCTGTCCGACGCGGCGTACGCGGCGGCCAAACACCACGCCGAGATGGAGCACAAGTCGATGAACGCCTGGATCGAGACCCTTCTCGACGCCGAGGACATGCGCCGTCGGTGTGCCGAACACGGGGAATGGATGGCGGGCGATCCGGACGCGGTGGCCTTCGCCGAAGCCTGGGCCGACCGCAACTACGACGAGCTGGCGCAGCGGTGAGCGGTCCGCGCCGGGGCAGTGTCTGGACCACCGACGGCGGGGTCACGGTTCTCGTGTTGTCCTCGACCGTCTACAACGAGATCGGCAGTGAGCCCACCGTGGTCGTGGTGCCGGTGTTCGACCGGGAGCCGGGCAGTGGATTCGGGGTTTCGCTCGGGGAAGACCGGTGGGCGGTGGCGGGTCTGGTAACCAGTCTCCGCAAGGCGCGATTGCGCGAGGAACGGGAGCCGGTGGACACACAGACCTTGACCGAGGTCAACACCATCTTGTTCAAGATTCTCGCTACCCCCGAACGCTGATCCGGCCGTGGCGGAGGGACCGGCCACCCGGGAGTTGTCGTGGAACCCACGACAACTCCCGCGCACGCCGCTCACGGGAGAGCGGTTGCTGCTCGTTCTTCACGTTCGGCTTCACCGCACGCCCCGACGGGCTGCACTGGGAGGTCTCGGTCCCGGAGGCGCACGTGCCCGTCCTGGACGCGTTGGCCGGGCGGGCCGCGGAGGCCGTCCACGCGTTCCGCTGCCGGTGAAGGGGTCGGGGCCGGCCGCCGATGGGCGCGGCCGGCCCCGACCCCGATTCCTCAGAGGCGTTCGGTCTCCGGCACCCGTTCGGGCTGACCGTCCCAGCACTGCACCCCATCGATGTCCGGCATCGACTCCCGCAGGAACACCGGGTCGAGCCCCCGGGCGCGCTGCTGCCGGTAGTCGTGCAGCAGCCGCACGGCGAGCATGCCGAGCGGGGCGACGGCGACGAGGTTGACCACCGCCATCAGGCCCATGGTGACGTTGGCGAAGTCCCACACCAGCTGCAGCGAGCTCACCGCGCCGAGGAACAGGATGCCGATCACGGCGAGCCGGAAGATCGGCAGCGCGCGCTCGTCGGTGGTGAGGTACCGCAGGTTGGCCTCGCCGTAGTAGAAGTTGCCGAGCACCGAGGTGAAGCACAGCAGCACCACGATGAACGTCAGCAGGTGCAGCGACCAGGTGCCGAGGGTGTTCTCCAGGGAGTTCTGCGTCAGCGCCGCGCCGATCTCCTCACCGTAGACGGGGTCGGAGGTGAGGATGATGAACGCGGTCACCGAGCACACGATCAGCGTGTCGAAGTAGACGCCGAAGGTCTGCGCCAGGCCCTGCTTGACCGGGTGGCTCACCCCGGCGGTGGCGCCCGCGTTCGGGGCCGAGCCCATGCCGGCCTCGTTGGAGAACATGCCGCGCTGGATGCCCTGCATGATGGCGGTGCCGACGGCGGCGGCGCCGACCTCGCGGAAGCCGAAGGCGGAGCCGACGATGTCGGCGAGCACGCCCGGCACCTGGTCGATGTTGATCCCGACCACCACCAGGCCCAGGAGCACGTAGAACAGGGCCATGAACGGCACCGTGGCCTGCGCGACGGTGGCGATGCGGCGCACCCCACCGAACACGACCAGCGCCACCACCGCGACCAGGGCCAGCCCGACCACCGGCGCCACCCAGCCCGCGGCGGTGTCGTCCCCGGTGGCCGCGGACACCGAGTTGCCGACCACGTCGGTGATGCTGTTGGCCTGCACCATGTTGAACGTCGCGCTGAACGTGAAGATCATGACGACCGCGAACAGCGTTCCCAGCCAGGGTTTCTTCAGGCCGTACCGCATGTAGTAGGCGGGGCCGCCGCGGTAGCCGGCGCGGTCGCGGACCTTGAACAGCTGCGCCAGCGTGGACTCGATGAACGAGATCGAGCCGACGACCATCCCCATGAGCCACATCCAGAACACCGCGCCCGGACCGCCGAGCGCGATGGCGATCGCCACACCCGCCACGTTGCCGGTGCCGACCCGGGCCGCCGCGGAGATGGAGAACGCCTGGAACGACGAGATCGCCCGTTTGCCGTCCGGGGCGCGTTCCGGGCTGCCGCGCAGGTTCCGGATCATCTCCGGGATCATCCGGAACTGCACGCCGCCGGACCGCACCGTGTAGTACACGCCGACCAGCGCCAGCAGCGGGATGACGAGATAGGTCCAGAACACGTCGTTGACCGCGTTGATCGCGTCCAACAGGAGGTTCGTGTCCTCTTCCTCCTCCATGCCACACTCCTTCGTCGGTGTCGGGGCAGACGGGACACCCGTGCCCCGTCGTCACCGCGCCGGTGAGGCGCCGAGGGATCGTACGCACTGCCGTGCCCGGGTGCGTACATCCTTTCGTCGTGGACCGGGAGTGTGAGACGGGTGTGCGTCCGTCCGGCGGAGCCGACGGTGGGACGTCAGGGTGTACCCGCACCGTCCGGGGCCGCGCGGTGCCGAGTGGTGTAGACCCCGGTGGGCACGGCGTGGTAGCCCTTCGCCCCGACCGTCCCGGCCAGCGGGCTGCGGGGCGCGTCCCCCGCGCGCACCCGGTCGACGACCGCTTGGAAGTCGTACCGCGGTTGCCAGCCGAGCTCCGCCCGGGCGCGGGCGCTGTCGTAGACGCGGTCCAGGGTGGGAAACATCCGCCAGCCCCAGCGGGCGTAGTCGTCGGCGACGTCGGGGAACCGGCGCCGGAACACCGCGGGCGCGTCGACGGCCAGCTCGGCGAGGTCGTCGCGGGTGAACGGGGTGGGGGCGCTGACGATGTAGCGGCCGAACCCGAGCGCGGGCGCCCGGTCGGCGGCGGCCAGGTGCGCCTCGACCACATCGGCGAGGTCCACCCTCCGGTACAGGAACTCGTTGACCTTGACGTTGGTGTCGTCGTAGGCGGCGCGGACCGTGTCGCGGTCGTCCTGTTCGGGGAAGAACCGGGAGGTGCGCAGCACCACCACCGGCAGGCCCTGCTCGCGGGCGGCGAGTTCACACAGGTCCTCGGCGGCGACCTTGGTGGCGCCGTAGATGTTGCGCACCACCGGACGGACGTCCTCGTCGATCCACGCGGCAGGCCCACCGGGTTGCGGGGTCAGTGCCCGGCCGAACGCGCTGGTGCTGCTGGTGAACACCAGGCCCGCCACCCCGGTCCCGGCGGCCGCTTCCAGCAGCGCCAGGGTGCCGGAGACGTTGGTGTCGACGAAGTCCCGCCGACGGTGGGAGGTGACGTGCGGCTTGTGCAGCGTGGCGGTGTGCAGCACCCGGGTGATGCCGTCCAGGGCGCGGTGCAGCACGTCGGGGTCGGTGACCGAGCCGACCACGTCGGTGTGCGGCGAGGGCAGCGTGTCCAGCCCGACCGCGGGCACGCCCCGGTCGCGCAGGGTCCGTACCAGCGCCTCCCCCAGGTGTCCGGCGCTGCCGGTGACCAGGTACCTCTCCATGATCGGAGACCGTAGCAGCGAGGGACGGGGCTCGTACCCGGAATCGACCGGGCCGACCGGGGACACCCGCTCGGAACTGATCTCTCGGACGGGGCTGCCGGTGTCGGCGCTGTCAGCGTCCGCGCTGTCAGCGTCCGTGCTGCGGCGGCCGGGAGTCCGGCGCCGAAATGATCCTGGTGCGTCACCTCGAGGACCGGGGTTTCACCGTGGAGGGGACGAAACGATCCGGACAACGCAGGTCCACCGCGTGCCCCCTGACCGGATGAGCGCGGCGCCGGGGACGCGACACGGGCGGGACCGTGCCGGTATGGTCACTGCTTCCGGACTCGGTCCGTGGTCGTCCGGCCGCACCTCGTGAGGTGTTTCGGCCGGCGCGGGTCGGGGGACACGACCCGGTGACAACGACACACCCGCACAACCCCGCGGGGGCCACACACGTCCTTCCGGGGGAGTCGAGCTTGGTGGATTCTTTCGGAGGTGTGATGCGTTCCCGACAGACGCGTGCGACGGCCGCCGGGATCGGGGTCGCCGCGGTGACCGCGGCGGCGACCGTGTCGGTGACACCGGCGGCCAGTGCCGACCCGGCCCCGCCGCCCGAGTGCGGGCCGGCGTGCGAGCGGGTGGTCGATGTGGTGTTCCCGGAGAGCGCGCGGTTCGCGGCGTGGCGGGACACCTCGGCACCCGGCGGGCGGGCCGTGCTCGCGTACTACGTCGCCGACGAGCTGCACGACAGCACGGTGTTGGAGCACCGTGACGTCACCGGCGGCGACTGCGGACGGCAGGGCGACGCGTGGCGCTGCACCGTCGGGTTCGACGAGGCCATGCACGGCTCCGGCGCGTTGACCGCCCTGCTCACCGGGGACGACGGCATCACGGTCAGCGACGAACTGGTCGGCAACGCCCCCGGGGCGGAGCTGGTACGGCTCAACGGCGACGACCGGCCCGATCTGGCGCTGCGGCAGAGCACCTACGAACCGAACTACGCGGAGGCGCCGCAGTACTGGGAGACCTACGTCGAGGTGGGCGGCACGTTCCTGCGCACCGGCTGCACCACCCCGCGGCACGACGACGCCCCCACCCCGACGGAGCCCGCCTACGGCAGCTGCTCCCACCCGGGATGGTCCGGCGCCACCCTGTCCGGCACACCCGTGTGACCCGGACGGTCGCGAAGCCGCCCCGATCGTCGGTGGGCCGTGCCACGATGCCCCGATGAACTCCGACACACCGAAGGACTACATCGACGTACTGCCCGGCGCGGCCACCGGACTGAAGACGGTGGCCGCCGGGATCGGGCCCGACGTGTTCACCAACCCCACGCCGTGTGAGGTCTACGACGTGCGCGGGTTGGCCAACCATCTGTTCTACTGGGCGCCGGTGCTGACCGCCGCCGGGCGTGGGGAACCGGCGCCGAGCGACCGCCCCGCCGAATCGGACGTGGACCTGGCCGGGCCGGACTGGCCCGACCGGGTTCCCGCGGTGGTGGACGAGATCGTCGCGGCGTGGTCGTCGCCGAGCGCGTGGCAGGGCACCGCCCGGTACGGCACGACCGACCTGCCCGCCACGGTGGCGGGCTCGATCGTGCTGGTGGAGCTCGTCGTGCACGGGTGGGACCTCGCCCGCGCGACCGGGCGGGACTACCCGGTCGATCCGGCCGCCGCCGACGCCGCCCTGGAGATTCTGGGATGGCTGG
>NZ_KI912218.1:96835-107943 GCF_000231035.2 Saccharomonospora iraqiensis subsp. paurometabolica YIM 90007
GTGGTCGTGGCCCTGGCCCACCCCGAACGCGTGGCCCGCCGGCGGGCCCCACGGTCGCGGGCGTACCTGATGGCCGGGGGCACGGCGGTGGAGGTGCCGCGTTCCGAGGTGGTCACCGACCCCGCGGGCCTGCCCACCACCGAGGGGCTGGCCGGGTCGCCGTGGCTGGCGGTCGCGGTGGCCGAACGGGAACCCGGCCGCAAACACGGGTTCGTCCGGCTGGCCGCCCGCGCCGACCAGCGGCTCGCCGAACAGGCCGCCGCCGGGATGCGGTCGGTCACCGACGAGATCGACTGGCACGACGGCGACGTCCGCGCCCGCACCGTCGACCGGCTCGGCGCGATCGTGCTCGCCGACAAGGACCTGGCCCGACCCCCCGGCCGCGGCGGTGCGGGACGCGCTGCTCGACGGGCTGGCCACCGACGGGACCGGCCTGCTGCACTGGGACGCCGAGGCCCACCAGCTGCGGCACCGGTTGGCGTTCCTGCACCGCGAGTTCGGCGCCCCGTGGCCCGCCACCACCGAGGCCGACCTGCTCGCCGCGGTGGACGTGTGGCTGGAGCCGGAACTGTCCGCCGCCCGGTGCCGGGCCGACCTGGGCAGGATCGACGCCGGGCAGGCGCTGCAGCGGCTGCTGCCGTGGCCGGAGGCCACCCGGCTGGACGAACTGGCACCCGCGCGCATCGCGGTGCCGTCCGGCGCGCGGGTGCCGGTGGACTACGAACCCGAACAGCCCGCCCTGCCGGTGCGGCTGCAGGAGGTGTTCGGCTGGACCGAGGTGCCCACCGTCGGCGACGGACGGGTGCCGGTGGTGATGCGGCTGCTGGACCCGGCCGGGCGCCCGGCCGCCGTCACCGGGGACCTCGCGTCGTTCTGGCGCGACGGCTACCGTCAGGTGCGCGCCGAACTGCGCGGCCAGTACCCGAAACACGCCTGGCCCGACGACCCGCTCACCGCGCCCCCGAGCCGCCCCGGCCGGCCCGGCCGACCGTGACCACTGTGCGATCGACGCTCAGGTGGCTGTGAGCCGGAGATCGGTCAGGCAGGTGGCTCCGTCCTCATCGGTGGAGAAGGCGCTCCGGCCGGTGCGTCCCTCGTAGGTGGCCTCGATGGTGCCGTTGACGTCGCGGGGGAGCCAGAACCCGACGAAACCGTTGTCGAAGGTCGTGACCTGCTCAGCGACGAGGACCTCACCGGTGGCGTCGTCGAGAATGCGGATCCCGACTTCTTCGTCGGCCAGCTCGCCGCGGCACGTGGTCAGGGAGTGGTAGTGACAACCATGGGTCTGGTCGATGAAGGGGGCCACGGCGAGGTAGAACCGGTCCTCCCGGATCGGGACCGTGAGCTTCCGCTCGGCGTCGGCGAGGAGGAGATGGTCGGCGCGCACGGCGGCCGTGAGGTCGGTCGAGCGCTGGGCGACGGGTACCCGATCCAGGTGGTCGATGATCTCCGCCCCGTTCATGCCCGCCAGACCGTGGTCAGCGAGGAAGCTGGATTCGTCGGTGGTGACGGTCGGCGCGGCGGGCGTCACTCGATCGGCCCCCGGGGTGGCGGTGGAGCAGCCGGCGAGGGTCAACAGCAGCGTACCCGCCACAATCAGGTGTCGCTTCATCCTCCTATCCTGCCTCAGCGCCCGCGCCGGGTCGGAGCCACGGCTCCGACCCGGCGCACACCTCCCGGAAACTGAGTCGCCGGTGTCCTGCACCGGCTCGCCCTCGGCTGACCGGCACACCGGAGCGGCCGGGGCGGACGTTCTCCCCGGCGGGCGGGTGGGTACGCCCCGGGCACACCCGTAGGCGTCGACCGGAGAGGGCGCACCCATGGCCAACCCGACGATCAAGGACCGGCGTCCCCCGCTGACCCCGGCCGGGCAGGGCAAGGGCGTCTGGCTGGGCACCCTGGAACAGGGCGCGAACCTGCTGCAGGACACCACGCCACTGCGCGGGTTCGACGTGTACGTGGTGGGATTCCACTGCGCCAAGGGCCGGCCGGAGATGCAGATGGAGGCACACCACTACTGCCGGGTGGTCAACGACGACCTGTTGCAGTGCGTCATCTTCGACGGCAACACCCGCGACGCGAACCTGATCGGCATCGAGTACATCGTCTCCGAGCGGGTGTTCGACCCGCTGCCGGAGGAGGAGAAGGACTACTGGCACCCGCACAACTACGAGGTGCTGTCCGGCCAGCTGGCCGCGCCCGGACTGCCGGACGCCGCGGAGAAGGCGTTCCTCCGGCTGCTGCTGAACAGCTACGGCAAGACCTGGCACACCTGGCACACCGGCCGCCACGACGGCGAACCCGGCACGGACCTGCCGCGGGGTGAACCGACCCTGATGTGGTCGTTCAACCGCGACGGCGAGTGCGACGAGTCCCTCGAACAGGACCGGAACACGGCCATGAACCTGGACACACAGGCCAAACACGAACAACGGCAGTCCTTCGTCGACCTCGCGCACCCGCAGCGGGGCGTCGACACGATGGCCGACGACTTCACGGGAACGACCCCCATCCCGGGCGTGGTCGACGTGCGCCACCGCGGTAGCGCGACCGACTGAACCGCCCCGGGCGACCGCCGCCGGGTGCCGCTCCCCAACCGGAACCGCGCGCCCGGAATGTCACAGGCGAGGTCGCTGTCTCGTCCACCCGGGGTACGGACGACCTCGATCAGGGAGTGGACGATGGACCTCGCGTTGTGGATCGCCGCCGGACTGTTGGCCGTGGTGGCCCTCACCGGCGGTATCAGCAAGACCTTCGTGCCCAAGCACCGACTGGAGACCATGCCGGGTGCGGGGTGGACCGCGAACGCCCGTGCCGGTTTCGTGAAGACGCTCGGTGTGCTGGAACTGCTGGCCGCGGTGGGGCTGATCCTACCCGCCGCGGTCGGCGTCGCCCCGGTGCTGGTCCCGGTGACCGCCGTCTGCTGGGTCCTGCTGATGATCGGTGCGATGATCACCCACGGTCGGCTCGGCGAGCCGCAGCTCGCGGCGGTGAACCTCGTCTACCTCGCCGTCGCGGCGTTCATCGCCTGGGGCCGGTTCGGCCCCGCGTCCTTCGGCACGGTTTAGCTGCGGGAGGTCGACGGCTGGTGGTTCCCACTGATCCGCCCGTCAGAGATCGACGCGGGCGCCGCCGGGACGAACCACGACCGGCTCCTCGGGGGTGCTTCGTGAGCAGCCGACGGAGATAGCCGACGGTCGCGGCCACGTGCAGCAGGCATCCGAGGGAGAGCACGGCGAGCGCGGCGGTGTGCGGCCAGTGGTCCGGTGTTCCGGTCGTGGCCACCAACGCGGGCAGCCCAACCATGATCAGGGCGGTCCGGACCTTGCCGAGCCGGGTGACGCGCGCCGTCGGGACCCGGCGACGGCGCGCCAGCGCGGTCACGGCCAGCACCACGTCCGCACCGACCACCGTCACCGGCATCCACACCGGCAGGACCTGCAGGACGGCGAGCCCGGCCACGACGACCACGACACCGAGGCGGTCAGCGGCGACGTCCAACGCGGCACCCAGCCGCGTGACCTGCCCACGTCGCCGCGCCAGCCGGCCGTCCACCCCGTCGGAGACGCCGAAGAGGACCAACGCGGCGGCCGCCCCGATCCACCACCCGGTGGCCGCCAGCACCAGGGCCAACGGGGCGAGCACGACAACGCGGCTGAGGGACACGACGTTCGGAGCGGAGAGCACACGCGGCATGGACCGGACGGTAGGAACGCCGGGGGATGTGCCGGTACTGCCGGACGTCAGCCGCCGCACCTGCCGTTCGTCAGGTCCTCGGCGGCGATCGGCACCACCGTCAACCCCGGTCGCCGGGGAGTTCCTCCGCGGTGTCGATCAGCCCGGCCTTGCGGGTCCGCCCGCAACCTTCCGCCGACCGTCCGGACCCGTTCCGCGAGGCCGACCAACCCCTGGCCGCCCCGTCCCCCCTGTTCCGGCGGCGGACCGGACGGAGACGCTCCGTTGCGGACGTGCACCTCGGTCACCTCCGGCCGGTGCCGCAGCCGCACGGTCACCGGCGCACCCGGGGCGTGCCGGGCGGCGTTGGTCAGGGACTCCTGCACCACCCGGTAGGCGGCACGGCCGACCGGGTACGGAGCGTCGGCGGGGTCGCCCTCGCGGTCCAGCCGCACCACCATGCCGGAGGTGCGGGCCCGTTCGACGAGGTCGGTGACGGTGTCACCCGCCGGTCGCACCGGTTCCGCATCGCCGTCGTCGCGCAGCAGGCCGAGGACCTCCCGCAGCCGCTCGGTGGCCGCCGTGGCGGTGGAACGCACCCGCGCGGCCACCGCGCGCTGATTCCCGTCGAGGTCGGGGGCGACTTCCAGGCCACCCGCCTGCAACGCGAGGAGGCTGAGCTCGTGGCCCACCGAGTCGTGCAGGTCCTGCGCGAGGCGCCACCGCTCCCGCGAGCGCGCCTGCTCGGCGACCCGGTGCTGGTGCGCGGCGGTGAGGCCGGCACGGCGGCGCACCTCCCGGCCCAGCAGCCACGGAACCACCCCGGCCGTCCCGGTGAGAACAGCCATCTCGCCCGACGTGACCCCGTCCGGGTGAACGAGGATCAGCAGCACCGCCGCGCCCGCCGCGACACCGGCGACCAGCGGCCGGGTACGGGGTGTCCTGCGCCCGAGCAGGTAGGCCATCACGGCCGTCGCCAGTGTCCACGGGGTCGGCCAGAACGAGGTCTCCCACACACCCCAGACCTCGGCGACAGCGAACGCGGCGGCGAGGAGGAACGAGGCCGGTGGGCAGACCCGGCCCACCGGTACCGCCACGGTCACGCCCACCAGACCGACGACCAGCTGTGGCCACCAGGAACCCACCGTCACCAATGGTGTCCCGAGCAGGAAGACCAGGCACAGCACCGCCCACAGCAGGACGTCCGCCGTCACCCGGCGGCCGACCGGTCTTCCCGGCGGATCACCGGCCGGCGGCCGGGACGAACGAGGTGTGGACCGTCTCACAGCGACCGACGTTACCGTGTCCCGCGCCAGGTGGTGGTGCGGACGAACGCGCGGCGTTGCTCACCACTCCGGTGCGGACGGGTTCCGGCACAGTTCTCCCCAAGCTACGGCGAGCCGCGAGGTAGGCCAGGGAATTGGGAGCGGTAGGTATTCGCGGATCTTGCCGCGCTGGTGTGGCCCGTGGTCGCCGAGTGAAAGGCCCAGCGTCGGGAACCGTGTGGCGATTCGCTGGTGAGAGCGGCCGACGTGGCCCGGCCGCGTGACGATGACTTCGTCTCCGGCCTGGAGCTTCGCCTGCATCGCGTCCAGCTTCGTACGGAAGGCGAGTCTTCCACTGCTACCGACATCCCGGTTCAGCGCCTCCTCCTGCAGGCGACACCGGAGGGCCGAGAAGTCTCCATCTCTCACGCAGCACGCGTATCCCCCGCAGATGTCCGCGGCCGGGCGCTCGTCCGGGGTCGGCGCGCGGCAGCGCGGCTGAACCATCCCGCGCGCGATGCCGGCGGGGCGTCGGCGATGCTGTGGGCGTGGAGTACGTGTCCAGAGTGCCGCGACCGCCACTGGACGGGCTGATCGACGACCTTTACTACCTGGAGGGTGCGCCGCCGTACGCCCGGCTGACGCTGCCGCCGATGCCCGCGGCGGTGTTCATCGTCAACCTCGGGGCGCCGTTTCGCATCCGCGCCGGCATTGACGTCGAAGCGGCCGAATACACCGACGGCTGCGTGATCACCACGCCCACCCACGCGTTGGCGTTCGGCTACCCACTCCGGACCCGCTCCGTCGGCGTGCACTTCAAGCCGTGGGGGCTGGCGCCGTTCCTGCCGACGCCCGCGGCCGAACTGCGGGACCGGCCGGTGACGGTAGAGCAGGTTTGGGGCCGGCCCGCCATGGCTGAGCTGCGAGACCGGCTGGCAACGGCGGGCGGACCGCACGAACTGCTGACGCTGCTCGAGGAGGAGCTGATGCGACGGCTGGGCGAGACCGCCGGCCTGGGGCTGGTCCGCCATACGAGCAGCGTCATGGCGGCGACCAGCGGGGCGGTGGCGATCGGCGACCTGAGCGCGGCAGCCGGTGTCAGCAGCACGCATCTGGCACAGCGGTTCAAGGAGCTCATCGGCGTCACGCCGAAGCGGCTGGCCCGCACCTACCGCTTCGCCGCCACCGTGTTCGCGATCGACTTCGCCGGATCGATCGACTGGGGCGACCTCGCCGGTGGCGCAGGCTACTTCGACCAGGCCCACTTCGGCCATGAGTTCCGGGCGTTCACCGGGCTCACGCCGACCCGGTACATCGAAGGCCGGCGGCGGTTCCTGCGCGAGCATCCCGGCCACACACTGGACGGCTGGCCGTTGCCGGCCGATTGATTTTTTACAAGAGCGACAGCTCACAACACGCTACTTTCGCGGCACGCCAAGGGAGAGGAGGGCCCCGTGGGCAAGGTGGTCATGTACAACTCGGTGTCGGTGGACGGCTTCGTCGCGGACGCGAACGACCATCCCGGACCGCTGTTCGACTGGTTGCTCAGCGGTGACGTCCCGTTGGACGAGAGCGGCGAGCTGACGGTGTCGCAGACGTCCTACGACTACACCCGGCGGTACTGGGACCGGATCGGGGCGACACTCGTCGGCCGCCACGTCTTCGACATCACGGACGGCTGGGGCGGGACGCCTCCGGGCGGGGTCGACCACGTGGTTGTCGTGACGCACCGGCCGGAGCCCGAGGGCTGGGACCCCGAGGCACCGTTTCACTTCGTCGACGGCGTCGAAGCGGCCATGGCCAAGGCCCAGGAGCTCGCGGGTGACCGTGTGGTCGAGGTTGCCGCCGGCGAGGTGGGTGGCCAGGTGTTCGCCGCGGGTCTGGTCGACGAGGTGCGCATGGACGTCGTACCCGTCGTGTTCGGGTCCGGCAAGCGCTACTTCGGGTCGGTCCACGCGCAGCACCTGTTGGACGATCCTGACGTGGTGATCCAGGGCAACCGGGTGCTTCACCTGCGCTATCGGATGCGCCGGTGACCGATCGACGAACTCGGTGGACTCAACCCGCACCCACGAAGCCACATACTCGTCCGCCGCGTGCGGGATCTCCTCCGGATAACCCGGAAACCGGGCCCCGATCTCGAAGAACTTCAGCAGCGCACACGCGGATTCTAGCGCCACCACCGGCGACACGAACGGATGATCATCGGATACCTTTGCGGCTCGCCGTAGCTTCGGAGGATTGGGCCGTGCCGCCTGGACCGCCTTCGTGCGGCGGGCGGTGCGGGACTCGGCCGTTTCGTCTCCTCCCGGCGCCGCGTGCGCCGTGCGGTCCCGTCAGCCGCGGTGTCCGAGTTTCCAGGACTCGCGCACGTGGCAGTCGTGGTTGGCCCACCACTGCAGGTCGACCCGGTCGACGTGGGTCCGGACCGGCAGCAGAGGGCGCAGGTCGCGCTCGACGCTGTCCGGGGTGATGCCCTCGGCCCGCCGGTCCAGGGTCAGGTGCGGCACCGGGTCGGGGAACGTCCCCGCGTACGGCGGGCACTGGGGGAACGCCTCCGCGAGGGTGTCGGTCAGTGCCCGGAACGGCGCCTCCGGTTCCGGGCGCAGGTGGATCAGCCCGTCGGGGAAGGTGTCGACGGTGGTGAGGGTGGCCTCGAACGGTTCGGTGCGCGCCAGGATCGCAGCCACGGTGTCGAGGTCGGTGGGCGACGGCTCCGACAGCCACGGCCCGAGCAGGGTGATGTGCGCGTGCACGAACGCCGGGTCGTCGGCGAGGAACGAGGCGTCGTAGTGGGCGGTGCGGGCCCGGACGTAGTCGTCGAGTTCCGGGACTCCTACCACGAGCACCGAGTGCCCCTCGGACCACACGGGCCATCCCTCCTCACCGGGTCGGCACGGACGGCCGACGCGGCGAATCTAGCACGTCGCCGCGTCGGCCGTCCGTGCCTCTGCGGGATCGGTGGCCGACGCGGTGAAGCTTCGTGCCGACTTCGTCGACGACGCGTCAGTGGCAGTGGCCGTCGCGGCCGAGGGTCTCCACCGGGGTGGCGCCGGGGCGGGTCCACTGTGGCGCGGGCCGGCTGGTCGCGCCCCAGGTGGCGTTGCCGTCGGCGTCGGTGCGCCAGTACCAGCAGATCGGCGCGCCATGCCCGCCGACCGGCGAGCCGGCCTGCGGAGCCTCGGGCCAACCCTCGGGGTTGTCCTCCCACCCCTCGCGGCGGCCGTAGGGCGTCATGTCGAGCAGGCCGAGGGAGCCGTTGACCCGTTCGCAGCCCCGGCCGGTCGTGGAGTAGGTGAGGAATGTGCGGTCGCCGTCGCGCAGGAAACAGGCGATGTAGCCCATCTCCCCGCCGACCGGCTCGTCCAGCCCCCGGACCGAGTACCAGGGCTGGGGGTAGCCCATGAACTCGACGTAGGGAGCCACCTCGTCCCATGGGCCCGTGGTCAGCAGGGCGAACGAGACGCCGCGGGCGTTGAGGTAGACGGCGTCCTTCATGTGCCAGGGCACGGTGGTGCAGCCCTCGCACTGGCCCTGGTGCGGGGCGCCGTCGTGCCACATGTGCTTGTAGACCACGAGCTCGTCGCGGCCCTGGAAGAGGTCCAGGAACGGCACCGGGCCGTCGGGGCCGACGACCTCGACCGTTCCGTCGAACTCCACCATCGGCAGCCTGCGGCGGGCCGCGGCGATGGCGTCGCCCTCCCGGGTGTGCGCCTTCTCGCGGACCAGAAGCTCGTCCCGGGCGGCCTGCCAGGTGGCCAGGTCCACCACGGGTGGGCGCCCGTGCGGCGTGGTGGTCGGGTCCTCCGGTGTTGTCGTCATGGTGTCCTCCTCGGTGTCTCGTGACTCCTGTGCGGTCTACCCCGGCTCATGACGAGCGTGATGCGGACCGCATGTCGCTGAGTGACGCCGATGACGCTAACCGTCACCACCGACATGGAGCGGGGAAGACGTCGCAGCCCGACCCCGATGGGGCGGACCCGTCTACCCCACACCGTGATAAGAGGCATTATCACGGGTTGTTGTCCGTCACAAGTTTCGCTGTATCGCGCGACGCGATACCCGTTTCACGATCGCGTGCGCGAAACATGGGCGCTGGTCAGCGGTCAAGGAAGGAGAGGTGCGGGGGGGTTCTGCCCGCGAGGGCTTCTCGGAGGCGGACCAGGCACCCGTGGGCGGTCTGATTGACCGGAACGTCGCGGGAGGGGAATCGGGCACGGTCCACGGAGGCCCGTTTGCCGTCACCGTGACGAAATGATCGCGGGTGTCCGGACGGGTTTCGGTGGTCCTGTGAGGGCTTCGAGTGGGCGTGTGTGGGTCGCGGCGTCCCGGTCGAGCCGGTTGGGCAACGCGGGGTGGTCGGTCCCACCGTCGAGGTCGCGGCCGTCGAGGTAAGGCAGGTTGGGCCGTCGGCCGCCAGCTCTCCCGACCCGCCTGGGTGGAAGTGGATTGACAGCGATGCCCCGGAATCGCCTCGCCGGGTCAGCCGAGGGGGCGGAAGTGGTGGGTCTCGCCGTGGGTGAGGTAGTGGAACTCCGCGGTGGTCGACGACGTGGCCGCCGCCTGTTTGATGTCGTCCAGGCCGGAGGCGAACACCGAGTAGTCGTTGTAGTGGATGGGCACCGCCTGCCGGGGGTCGACGATCTCCACCGCGCGGACGGCCTGCGCGCCGGTCATGGTGACGACGGTGCCCAGCAGGGTGGTCCCGCCGGCGTGCACGAGGGCCAGGTCGATGTCGGGGTAACGCTGGGGGATGTCGTACAGCCGGTCGTGCAGCAGGGTGTCGCCGCTGATGTAGAGCCGGAAGGACCGCTCGCCGTCGCGGCCGAAGTCCAGCATGCTGCCCATGGTGGGTGGCAGCATGCCCGCCACCGGGTCGGGATCGTGCTTGGCGGGCATTGCGGTGATCCGGACCGTGGTCGCGCCCCGGGTCACGGCCTGGGACTGCCAGGTGTCGAGGGCGTGGCCCCGGGTGAAGCCCTGCTCGGCCAGCAGTCCCACGGCGTGCCCGGTGGTGATGATCGGGAGGTCCTTCGGCAGTTGCGCGGCGGCGACGTCGTCGAAGTGATCGCCGTGGTGGTGGGAGAGCACGACGAAGTCCAGCGGCGGCAGGTCGGCGATCTGGCAGGCGGGTTCGACCTCGCGCCGGGCGTACATGCCGTGTCCGAGGTGCACGTGGTCCCCGGCGTGCAGGAATGTCGGGTCGGTCAGGATGGTGAACCCGCCGTAGCGGATCAGCGTGGTGGCGTTGCCGATGAAGTACACGCTGCCTTCGCTGAGATCGCCGAATCCGGTGTCCGGCAGGGTCAACGGTGCATCCACGGGGTCTCCCTCGGTGGGGTGTGCGGTCCGTTCCCCGAGGGGACTGCCCCGGCCACGTCGCCGGTCAAACGCCACACGCCCACGGACCTGCCGTCGTCCTCCCCGGCGACGTCCCCGGTGCAGAATCTCTCTGCCGGGGATGTCGAGAATGCGCGTCCGGCTCCGTCCCCCGGGTGAAACAGCCACACTGGGCCGTAGGCATCGAGGAGGACGAGATGACCAAGTATCTGCTGCTCAAGCACTACCGGGGCGCGCCCGCGGCGGTGAACGACGTGCCGATGGAGAAGTGGACCCCGGAAGAGGTCACCGACCACGTGCGATACATGAACGACTTCGCCGCCCGGCTGGAGGCCACCGGCGAGTTCGTCGACGGGCAGGCACTGGCGCCGGAGGGCACGTTCGTCCGCTACGACGGCGAGGGGCGCCCACCGGTCACCGACGGCCCGTTCGCCGAGACCAAGGACCTGATCGCCGGCTGGATGGTGATCGACGTCGACAGCTACGAGCGGGCGCTGGAACTGGCCGGTGAGTTGTCGGCGGCGCCGGGCGTCGGCGGGAAGCCGATCCACGAGTGGCTCGAGGTGCGCCCGTTCCTCGGCGCGCCGGAAACCGTCACGGAGTAAGCCCGCGGTGGACGAGACACTGCTGCGCGGCCACACCCCCACGGTGCTCGGGATCCTCGTCCGTCGCGGAGCCGACTTCGCGGCGGCCGAGGACGCCGTGCAGGACGCCCTGGTGGAGGCCCTGCGGGTGTGGCCGCAGGGCGCCCCGGCGGACCCCACGGGGTGGCTGGTCACCGTGGCGTGGCGCAAGTTCCTCGACGCCGCCCGCGCCGACACCGCCCGG
>NZ_KI912218.1:108043-108377 GCF_000231035.2 Saccharomonospora iraqiensis subsp. paurometabolica YIM 90007
GGCCGCGGTCGTCGGCAGCGAGCCGCCGCCGGTCAGGGTCAGCAGGACCAGGCCGAGCAGCAGGGCGCCGAGGCCGGTGAGCTGGGCGGGCCGCGCGCCCCAGCGGGCCACCAGGGGTTGTGTCAGCACGGAGCAGGCCAGCACGGCACCGACGATCCCGCCGACGACGGCCAAGTTGTCGATCCCGGCCTGCCGGTTCAGCGTCGTGGGGATGACCGCGAGGAACAACCCGGCGGCGGTCCAGGCGAGGAACCCGGTCGCGGCCGCGGTGCCGAACAGTCGCCGCCGTCCGGCCGGGATGCGCGGCCGGGTGGGGCGCCACCGCCCCGGGTGT
>NZ_KI912218.1:108477-108942 GCF_000231035.2 Saccharomonospora iraqiensis subsp. paurometabolica YIM 90007
GCGTATCTGCACGAGCGGGACGGGGACACGGCCGCCGCGGCACGCCTCTACGCCGACGCCGCCCGGTCGGCCTCCACCCTCGCCGAACGCGACCACCTCACCCGGCAGGCGGCACGCCTCAACACCCGGGCGCGTGCTCAGCCCGATCCGGAGGGCACGCCGGGGACCAGCGGCACGTCGGCCACCGGCCCGGACCGGTCTTCCGGTGGCCGCACCGGATGCTGATCCGGGATCGGTGTCCGGGGTGTGCGGCCGGTGCGCACCAGGGCGAGTGCGACGAGCGGTACGGACACGGCCGCGGCGCCGCTGAGTCCGGAGATCGCCGCGGTCAGCGGGTGCCACAGGGTGAGCAGCCCGGCCGCCACCGCCGGGACCGCCGAGCCGAGGTAGAAGGCCAGGTACAGGGCGGCGTTGAGGGAGGCCCGCCGCCCGTCGGGGGCGGCCGTGTCCACGGCGGCGCCGGAC
>NZ_KI912218.1:109042-109592 GCF_000231035.2 Saccharomonospora iraqiensis subsp. paurometabolica YIM 90007
CTCCACCGCCGCGACCCACCTGCTGCCGCCCGCGGCGGCGACGCTGCGGGACCGGCATCCCCGGCTGGGGGTGCGGGTCATCGAGGCCGAGCCCGCCCGCTGCTTCGACCTGCTGCTGGCCGGCGACGCCGACCTGGCGCTGCTGACCGCCACCGCCGACACGCCGCCGACCTCGGACACCCGGTTCGACCAGCGGGACCTGCTCGACGACCCGCTGGATCTGGTCGTTCCGGTCGGGCACCGGCTCACCGGACGGCGGACGGTGACGCTGGCCGACGCCGCCGACGAACAGTGGATCCTGGGCCGCCCCGGCAGCACCTACCACCAGCTGGTGCTCACGGCCTGCCTCGGCGCCGGGTTCACCCCGAACATCGCCCACTACGCCGACGAGTGGGACACCGGCACCGCGCTGGTCGCCCACCGGTTCGGCATCATCCTCGTGCCCCGCCTCGCGCGGTTGCACGAGGACCGGCCGGTCGCGCGGATCCCGCTGCGGGGCGAACACGCACCCGCGCGGCGGATCCTCGCCGCCACCCGGCGCGGCAGTCGC
>NZ_KI912218.1:109692-114500 GCF_000231035.2 Saccharomonospora iraqiensis subsp. paurometabolica YIM 90007
GGTGACGGCGCTGCGGCTGGCGCAGGCCGGGGTGCCGGTGCACGTGCTGGAGCGGGGGATCCGCTGGCCGACCGGGCCGAACGCGGAGACGTTCCCGCACGCCACCAGCCCGGACAAGCGGGCGTTCTGGCTGGGTTCGCCGCTGTCGCTGCCCGGGCTCGGCCGGCTGCCGGTGCCGTTCGAGCCCTACACCGGGCTGCTGGAGCGGGTGCCCGGCCGGGGCATGGACATCATCTGCGCCGCCGGGGTCGGCGGCGGGTCGCTGGTGTATCAGGGCATGACGTTGCAGCCCACCGCGGAGGTGTTCCACGCGACCCTGCCCGAGCAGCTGGACTACGACCGCATGGACCGCGACCACTACCGCCGGGTGGCGCGGATGCTGCGGGTGGAGACCGCGCCGGACAGCCTGGTCGACAGCGAGACGTACACGGCGGCCCGGGTGTTCGCGCGCAACGCCGCGCGGGCCGGGTACGACGTGGACAAGGTGCCGATGCCGATCGACTGGGACTACGCGCTGGCCGAACTGGACGGGCGGATGACCCCGTCCTACACCAACGGTGACTGCGCGTTCGGCGTCAACAACGGCGGCAAGCACTCGGTGGACGTCACCTACCTCGCCGAGGCCGAGGCCACCGGCCGGGTCACGGTCGCCACGCTGCACCACGTGACCGAGGTGGCCCGGGCCGCGGACGGGCGGTGGCAGGTGTTCGTCGACCGGATCGGCACCGACGGCACGGTGTGGGAGAAGAAGATCCTCACCACCGACGCGCTGGTCATGGCCGCGGGTACCACCGGCACCACCCGGCTGTTGATGCGTGCGCAGGCGCGGGACCGGATCCCGGACCTGCCGGACGGTCTCGGGGAGAACTGGGGATCCAACGGCGACCGGATCCACACCTGGACCAACCTGGCCGACGACTTCGGTTCCCCGCAGGGCGGGCCGGTCGTGTACAGCAGCAAGGAGTGGCACGACCCGGCGTCAGCGAACACCGTCATCCAGGCGTCGCTGCCGCCGCTGCCGAACCTGCGCACCACGATGCTGGTCGGCTACGGCGTCAGCCCGGACCGGGGCCGGTTCCACTACGACCCGCACCTCGACGACGTGGTGCTGCACTGGCCGCACGGCGGGGACGCCGCCCTGGCGCGGCGTATCGACACCCGGATCGGGGAGATCGGGGGGTTCGGCTCGGTGGAGCTGGACACCACGTCGCTCTACCCGAACACGTGGCACCCGTTGGGCGGCGCGTCGATGGGCACGGTCTGCGACCTGGCCGGCCGGGTGCGGGGGCAGCGCGGGCTGTACGTGCTGGACGGGTCGCTGCTGCCGGGCACCGCCGCGGCCTGCAACCCGTCGATGACGATCGCCGCGGTGGCCGAACGGGCGACCGACGAGCTGATCGCGCACGACGTCGGCACGGTGTTCTGACACGCCCGGCACGCCGGAACCGGGTGGGTGGTTACGGAGTGCCCGCGGCGGGGAATGTCTGGGGCGACTGATCCGTTGTCGGGGGTGGGGCCACTCGTGTGCTGGCCCCGCCCGTATCGAGGACGTGAACGACAAGAACGAGGACGGCACTGCCCATGGCACAGGTTCCGACCATCACCCTGAACACCGGCGCGGAGATGCCGCGGCTCGGCTACGGCGTCTTCCAGGTCCCGGCCGACGAGGTGTTCGAGCCGACGCTGGAGGCGCTGCGGGCGGGCTACCGCAGCATCGACACCGCCACGATCTACGGCAACGAGGAAGGCGTCGGCAGGGCGATCGCCGAGTCGGGCGTGCCCCGGCAGGAGCTGTTCGTCACCACGAAACTGTGGAACGACAGCCAGGGTTACGACAACACGCTGGCCGCGTTCGACGCCAGCCTGGCCCGCCTCGGCCTGGACTACGTCGACCTGTACCTGATCCACTGGCCGATGCCCGGGCAGGACCGCTACGTCGACACCTGGAAGGCGTTCGAGAAGCTGCACGCCGAGGGCCGCGCCCGCGCGATCGGGGTGTCCAATTTCCACTCCACGCACCTGCGGCGCCTGTTCGACGAGACGAGCGTGGTGCCCGCGGTGAACCAGGTCGAGCTGCACCCGAACCTGCCGCAGGCCGAACTGCGTGCCTTCCACGCCGAGCACGGCATCGTCACCGAGGCGTGGAGCCCGCTGGGCCAGGGCAAGGGCCTGCTGGACGAGCAGGTGCTGGTGTCGCTGGCCGAGAAACACGGCAAGACCCCGGCGCAGGTGGTGCTGCGCTGGCACTTCGAGCTGGGCAACGTGACGATCCCGAAGTCGGTCACCCCGTCCCGGATCCGGTCCAACCTGGACATCTTCGACTTCGCGCTCAGTGAGGACGACATGTCCGCGATCGCGGCGCTGGACACCGGCACCCGCGTCGGCCCGGACCCGGACGCGTTCGGCGCCTGAGCCCAGCCCCCGGTACCGTCCGGTCGCGCCCGGGTGGAGTAGTCGCACACCGCGCCTGTTCCACCCGGGCGTTTCGCGTCCCGGCCGTGTCGAACCTGGTCGCTACCCGGTTCAGACCTTCTTGCCGACGCCGCCGTAGACGATGGCGTCGGTCTCGTTGCGCGGCACCGGCCCGTCGGGCCACCAGTCGGCGGCGGGCACCAGCCCCGGCTCCACCAGTTCCAGCCCGTCGAAGAACGACCGCACGTGGTCGTACTCGCGGAAGTAGCCCGAGTTCATGCCCTTGTCGCGGATGCCGCGGCGTAGTTCGTCGACCATCGCGCGGCCGGTGCCGTCCGGGTCGTCGGCCGCGGGCGGGTAGGTGATGTGGGTCAGCGCCACGTAGCTGCCGCGCGGCAACGCGTCCACATAGGTCCGCATGACGTCGGCGACCGGGCGGGGTTCGTCCGGTTCGTGGTGCAGGGTGAAGCACTGGATCATCGCGATCGGCCGGTCGAAGTCGAGCAGCCGCCGCACCGCCGGGTCGTGCAGCAGCGTGTCCGGGTCGGTGAGGTCGGCGGCGACGAACACCGACCGGTCGTTGTCCTCCAACAGCGCCCGGCCGTGCGCCTGCACCGTCGGGTCGTTGTCGCTGTAGACGACGCGGGCCTCCGGGTTGAGCCGCTGCGCCACCTGGTGCACGTTGTCGTCGGTGGGCAGCCCGGAGCCGCAGTCGAGGAACTGGTCGATGCCGGCGTGCCGGGTCAGCCACCGCACGACCCGGTGCAGCCAGCGCCGGTTCGTCATCGCCGAGGCGTACGGGTTCTTGAAGGTCTCCTCGAGGAACTTCACCACCGCCAGGTCGGCGGCGTAGTAGTCCTTCCCGCCGAGCAGGTAGCTGTAGGCGCGGGCCACGCTCGGCGTGTTCGGGTCGATCGTCGCCACGTCCGGTGTGGTGTCGGCTGAGTCCACGGGTGTGATCCCCTGTTCGTTCGGTGTCCGGTGCACCCCCTGCGGGGATCATGATGGCGCACCGGCGGGCGGCGTGGGGCCGGAGTCGGTGAACGGTCGACGACCGGCTCCCGGCGGGCCACCCGCCGCCCGCTCCCGACCGGACGGCGCGGCTCAGGGCCGGCCGGGTCCGGACCACATCTCGAAGTCGGCGAAGTCGAAGCCGGGGGAGACCACACAGGACACGAGCACGGCCCCGTCCCCGGCGGGGTGGGCGGCCTGCCACGTGCCGCCGGGCACCACCACCTGCGGTGCCTGGCCGCCGGCCATGTCCGGGCCGAGCACCACCCGGCGGGGCGCGGCGTCGGGCGTGTCGCCCGTCCCGCCGAACAGCAGGGTCAGCGTCCCGCCCCGGTGCCACAGCCACAGCTCGTCCCCGCGCACCCGGTGCCAGGCCGACTCCTCGCCGGGGGCGAGCACGTAGTGGATGGCCGTGGCGGTGGGGCGGGGGCCGGGATAGCCCTCGGGCCGCACCCGCACCCCGGATTCCCAGGTGCGGCGGTACCACCCGCCCTCCGGGTGCGGTTCGAGATCCAGCTCCTCGGCCAACGGTGGACGGTTCGGGCTCGGTTCCGACATGTCCGGCGACTGTAGTGCCCGGCGCGGGGAGCCGCGTGTCCCGCCCGTGGGGTCGCCACCACCCGGCGGCCTAGGGTGGGCGCGGCCGGTCGACCGGGGGACGTGCCCCGGCGACCGGGGGAGAAGGCCGGAGTCGAAAGTGGTGTCGCACCGATGACCGTGGCGGATCTCGCCGTCGAGACCCGGATCGTGCTGCTGGCCGCCGGGCTGGTGTTGCTGTGGGCGCTGGTGTTGGGGGTGGTGAAGTACGCCCAGATCCGACGGTCACCGGGCGCGGCCGCACACCCCTACATCGACATCGCGCACCGGTCCGCGCTGCTGTACGCGTTCGCGACCGGGCTGCTCGCGGTGTTCGCCGAGCTGAGCGACTGGCCCACGTGGGTGGACCTGACCGCGGCGGTGGTGCCGATCGTGTTCTTCGTGGCCGCGATCGCCTCCTACCAGTGGCACGGGCTGCGCCGGGACACGGACAATCAGCTGCGGCACCCGGCCACGGGCGTCCGGGTGTTCATGGCCGTCCTGATCGTCGGCGAGATCGGCGGCTCCGCCGTCCTGCTCGCCGGGTTCGTGCACGCCTGGGTCGGCTGAGCCGGGTGAGGCACTCCGACGCCCACCGACGCCGTGCGCGACACTACGCGGGTGGCTGACGAGGTGGACGAGACCACGCACGCCGGGGACCACGACACCCCGGCCGACGACACGTCCGACGGCCCGACCGACGACCTCACCGACGGGGCCGGTGCCGCGGGTGCGACGGGTACGGCGGCGGTGTGCGCGCTGGACGGGTGCGACAACCCGCTGCCGCCCCCGGCGGTGGACGGCAGCGG
>NZ_KI912218.1:114600-114754 GCF_000231035.2 Saccharomonospora iraqiensis subsp. paurometabolica YIM 90007
ACCCCGGCCGCGGCCAGTGCCCGCAGCCGTTCCGTGTCGCCCGCGGCCAGCGCCGACACCAGCTCCGCCCGCAACGCGGGCGCGTCGGCCGGTTCCGCGGAGGCGGTGTGGGTGGCGTCCACGGCGGCGGGGAAGTAGAGGTCGAACACCGCGT
>NZ_KI912218.1:114854-115622 GCF_000231035.2 Saccharomonospora iraqiensis subsp. paurometabolica YIM 90007
GCCGAGTCCCGGGCCGAGCACGCCGAGGCCGCACTCGCCACGTGCCGGGAGCAGCTGGACGAGACCCGGCGGCAGCTCGCCCGGACACAGACACAGGTCGAGCGGCTGTTGGCCGACCGGCCGGGCCCGCCGGAGGGCCACGGCGACGGTGCGGGCGGGGCCGACACCCCCGCGATTACCGGCGAGTAATATCGACGGTGGATCGTCCGTCGTCAAGGGAGTGCGCCGTGCCCACGCTCGACAAGCAGGACGAGGTGTTCGTCCTCGACCTCGGTGACACCGAGAACCGTTTCCACCCGGACTGGCTGGCGTCCGTGCGCGCCTGCCTGGACGAGGTGACCGCCGTCGACGGGCCCGCGGCGCTGGTGACGACGGCGACCGGCAAGTTCTTCTCGAACGGGCTGGACCTGGACTGGCTTGCGGCCAACCAGGACCGGGCGGGCGACTACGTCGCCGAGGTGCAGGCGCTGTTCGCGCGGATGCTGACCCTGCCGATGATCACCGTCGCGGCGCTGCAGGGCCACACCTTCGCGGCGGGGGCGATGCTGTCGCTGGCGCACGACTTCCGGGTGATGCGCGCCGACCGCGGGTTCTGGTGCCTGCCGGAGGCCGACATCCACATCCCGTTCACCCCGGGCATGTCCGCGCTGATCCAGGCGCGGCTGACGCCGCAGACCGCGCACGAGGCGATGACCACCGCCCGCCGCTACGGCGGGCACGACGCGCAGGCGGCGGCGATCGTCGACCGCACCGCGGACGAGGACGCCG
>NZ_KI912218.1:115722-116134 GCF_000231035.2 Saccharomonospora iraqiensis subsp. paurometabolica YIM 90007
CGTCCGCGCGTCGGCGGTGGAGCTGGCCCGTCCGCTGGCGGGCAAGGCGGGCCCCACCCTGGGCACGATCAAGACCCGGATGTACCGGCCGGTGCTGGACGCGCTGGCCGACGGCGCCGCCCTGGGCTGAACCCCGCCCCGCGCCGGGCTGAATCCCCGGGCGCCCAACCGGGTGCTCAGGTGGGGGGTGTGCGGCAGCCGATGACTTCGGCGGGGGAGACGTGCCAGGTGCCGTCCGGCCCGGGGGTGGCCATGAAGGTCTCGCCGTCGGCCTCCAGCCACACCGGCGCCCCGTCGACGTCGGCGAACGACTGCACGGTGATGTCCTCGGCGTGGGGCCGCACCTCGGCCAGCGCCGCTTCCGGGCTCGCCGCCCCCGGGGTCTGCGCGGCCGCGGGGTCGTGCGGCCGGT
>NZ_KI912218.1:116234-125102 GCF_000231035.2 Saccharomonospora iraqiensis subsp. paurometabolica YIM 90007
CACCCGCCGCCCCGGCACCGGCCGCGCTGGCCGGGGCGCCGTCCGACCCGGTCACGGCGACGACCCCGCCGGGTCCCCGAGCGCGTCCAGTTTCAGCTCGGTGCGTGCGGTGTCCTGGTCGGCGCGGTATTTCAGCAGCACCCCGAGGGTGGATTCGACCAGCCGCCGGTCCAGCGTGTCCGCACCCAGCGACAGCAGGGTGCGCGCCCAGTCGACCGTCTCGGCCACCGACGGCGACTTGCGCAGCTCCAGCTCCCGCAGCGCCCGCACCACCCGCACCAGCGACCCGGCCAGCCGCTCGTCGAGACCGGGGACCCGCATCGTGACGATGTCGCGTTCGGTGTCCGGGTCGGGGAAGTCCAGGTGCAGGAACAGGCACCGCCGTTTCAGCGCCTCGGACAGCTCCCGCGTCGAGTTCGACGTCAGAAGCGCCAACGGCCGCCGCCGCGCGGTGATGGTGCCCAGCTCCGGGACCGTGACCTGGAACTCGTCCAGCACCTCCAGCAGCAGCCCCTCCATCTCCAGATCGGCCTTGTCGATCTCGTCGATCAGCAGCACCGTCGGGTCGGGGTGGCGGATCGCCCGCAGCAGTGGCCGCTCGAGCAGGAACTCCTCGCTGAACACGTCCTCCCGGGTCGCCTCCCAGTCCGCACCCTGGGCGGCGGTGATCCGCAGCAGCTGCTTGGCGTGGTTCCACTCGTACAGCGCGCGGGACTCGTCGATGCCCTCGTAGCACTGCAACCGCACCAGTTCGCTGCCGGTGGCGCGGGACAGCGCCCGCGCCAGCTCGGTCTTGCCCACCCCGGCGGGCCCCTCCACCAGCAGCGGTTTGCCCAGCGTGTCGGCCAGGAACACGGTGGTGGCCACCGCCTCGGACGCCAGATACCCGGCCTCGGCCAGCCGCGTGACGACATCGTCGACCGAGCGGAACACCGGAGGAGTCACCGCGGTCGCGTCGGCAGGCCCGTCCGAACGTGAGGGGGAAGTACGCATGCCTCATTGTCGCCACACCCGACAACACCCGCGGACGACCGTGGCCCGGATCACTCCGCCACCGCGGATCACCCGCTGGAGACCGCGCACTGCCCCCGGTCCACCCGCTGCGGCGGACCCGCCGACGGACGCGGGTCGAAGTCGAAGATCTCCGTCGGCACGTACAACGTCGCGCACGCGTTCGGGATGTCCACCACCCCCGAGAACCGGCCCTCCACCGGCGCCGCCCCCAACACCAGATACGCCTGTTCCGGGGTGTAGCCGAACTTCGTCAGATAGTCGATCGCGTGCAGACACGCCCGCCGGTAGGCCAGCTGCGAGTCCAGATACCGCTGCTCACCCGACTCGGTCACCGACAGCCCCGGGAACGTGAGGAACTCGGTGTAGCGCGGTTCCACCCGGCCGGGCACGAACATCGGCGTCGACATCCCGTAGGTGTCCATCCCGCCCTTGATCACGTCCACGTGCAGGTCGATGTAGCCGCCCATCTCGATCGCCCCGCAGAAGGTGATCTCCCCGTCGCCCTGGGAGAAGTGCAGATCACCCAACGACAACTTCGCCCCGGACACGAACACCGGGTAGAACACCCGCGAACCGCGGGAGAGGTTCTTGATGTCCTGGTTGCCGCCGTTCTCCCGCGGCGGCGCCGTCCGCGCGGCCTCGGCCGCCACCCGCTCGAACTCCGCCCCGGACAACGACCCCAGCAACGCGTCCGTCGGCTCCGGCGGCAACGCCAACGGCGGCACCCGCTGCGGATCCGTGTCGATCAACGCCCGCTCCCGCGCGTTCCACTCACCCAGCAGCTCCGCCGTCGGCGCCGTGCCCATCAACCCCGGGTGCGCGATCCCGGTGAACGACACCCCCGGCAGGTGCCGCGACGTCGCCGTCTGCCCGTGGAAGTCCCACACCGCCTTGTACGCGTCGGGGAAACGGTCGGTGAGGAACCCGCCCCCGTTGTCCCGCGCGAAGATGCCGGTGTAGCCCCAGCCCTGACCCGCCACCGGCCCCGACTCCTGCGGCACCGGCCCCATCTCCAGGACGTCCACCACCAACAGGTCACCCGGCTCGACACCCTCCACCGCGATCGGCCCGGACAACTGGTGCACCATCGCGATGTTCACGTCCCGCACATCGTCGGCCGAGTCGTTGTTCCCGATCGTGCCGTCGAACCACTCCCGGCACTCGATCCGGAACTCCTCACCCGGACGCACCGACACCGCCGCGGGCACATCCGGATGCCACCGGTTGTGCCCGAGCACGTCCTGCTCGGCGAACGACCGCGACTGGTCGACGGAGAACTTCACCTCGGGCATGCCCGACCTCCTGCTGTGGCTGGAACGACACGACCCACGAGGCGCACACACCGCCGCGCCACGCCCGGCCCCGCGACAGCCACCCGCCGCGACCACCGCGACCCGCACTCCGGAGGAAGTGACCGGTACCCGCGCGCACTCGTGGTCGCAGCGGGCATTCCCGACGCCGCGCCCACGAAACGACACCCCCGTCCCGCCGGCGCCGCACCACCCGTTGGTGCGAAACACGCCGGCCACCCGCGACACCCGCACCCGCACCCGCGCGCGGCGGCCGGGGTCAGTCCTCCCGCAGGGCGACCGCCCCGAGCGTGCGCACCTGCACCCCGATCGCCACCACGGCCAGCGCACCCGCCCACCACCAGTGCGCCTCCGCCGCCGGGTACGCCGACGTCGGCAGATACGGCGCCACACCGGGAACGATGTTGCCCAGCACCCCGCAGCCGTACCAGACCACCACGGCCACCAGCCCCGCCCACACCGGACGCACAAACGGGGCGGCCACGAACACCAGCGCGGCCACCACCACCGTGTCGGCCACCACCCAACCCCACGCGGTACCCGCCGGCAGCCGGACGGCCACGGCGAACACACACGCCGTGGGCAGGGTGACCCCCGCCACGGCGACCGCACCGGCCACCACCCGCGCACGGCGGGACCGCGCGACCCGGTCCCACTCCCACACCCGCGGCCGGGTGAGCACGGCCAGCGCCGTCGCCGCCAGGATCCCGCACAACTCGGCCACCGGCAGCCGGGTGGGATTCGCGGGGGAGAGGTCGATCCACAGCACATGCGTCCCGGCGAACGCGCTCAATCCCGCGGCGAGCACCACGGCCACCAACCCCCGGGGCACCGCCCGCACCCGCAACACCGTCCCGATCATGCGGCCGGCAGATCCCCGGACCCGAGGGTGCACTCCGCCAGCGCATGCCGATGCCGCCCGATCCACCCCCGGACCTCCGCCGGATCCATCCCGGACAACGTCCCACCGAGCGTGCCGTCCTCCAGGAAATCCGCCAGATCACTCAGCACCGGCAGCACCCCGGGCGCCGCGGCCGAGTCGCACTCGTACACCCCCACCAACTCCGTCACCATCGACGCGGCCCCGTCCACGGAACCGTCGGGGACGATCCGCGCGGTCAGCATCCCGTCAGCACGCGAACCGCCCCGCTCCAACACCAACGTCCGGTCCCACACCGCCCCGATCCCCGGAGGCTCGGCACCGTACCGGGTGAGGATCCCGTCGAAAGCGCCGACCAGATCGTCCATCCGATCGGCATTGTCGCGGTGGACGCAGTACTCGATCCCGTCCACGTCGCGGCACGTCCGGTCCCGCGCCGACGCCTCGATCTCGAACAGGTCCGGCGTCGTCATCAGCGCGGCCACCACCAGCACCACCGGCGCCGCCGCGGACACCGCACCGTCCCGCACCGCCGCAGGCCGGGACGAATACCGCCCCGTGGCACGCCCACGCAGCACCCGCGCCGCGAGCGCCGCCGACGCGGCGGCCACGGCCGAGAACCACGCGATCCGGAACACCACCAGCCCCGCCGACTCGGACACCCCCAGCACCGGGTCGGTGTACAGCTGGGGCACGACCGCCCCGACGGTGTCGGCACCGTAGGCCGCGAACGCGTCCAACACGTACAGCGCGACGGCCACGAACGGCACCACCACCAGCGAACCGGCGAGCGTGCCCACGAGATACCCGACGGCGGTCGCCGCGACCATGGCCAATACCCCGGACACCATCACCCACGGCCGGGGCACACCGATCCCGCCGTTCAGCGCGGTCGCCACCGTCAGCGGCAGCAGCCCCAGCACGTACGCGCCGACCAGCCACCCGGTCAACACCGTGAGATGCCGGGTCACGAGCACCGCACCCACCCTCGGCGAGGGGGACTGCGACCACACCCGGTCGGCCCGGTTCAGCCGCGCCGCCCACCACGCCGCCACCGCGCCCGCGACCGGCCCGGCGAACACGAACTGCTGATGCCAGTGCGCCGAAGCCTGAACCCACACCGGGTACGGCCACGACAGCATCTCCCACGTCCCGGCCAGCACCACCAGGACAATCACCACCGCGGGCGCCACCACGAACCACGGGCCCAACGGCCGGAACCACCCACCCCTGGGGCTCACAGGTCACCCCCCAGGTCGTCGAGCAGGGTGCGGTAGCCGCGCTCCAGCGGCGACTCCAGCGCACCACCGTCCCCCGCACCCCCGGCCATGGCCGCCTTCACCTCGTCGACCGTGCCGTCGAACGCGATCCGCCCACCCGCGAGCAGCCCCACGCGGTGACAGAGGTGGTGCACGTCCTCCAGGACGTGGGTGGACAACAATACGGTGCGCGAGGCACCCAACGACGCGACGACCTCCCGCACCCGCACCCGCTGGGTCGGGTCGAGCCCGACCGTCGGCTCGTCGAGAACCAGGACGTCCGGGTCGTGGGCCAGTCCGGCCGCGACCCCCAGACGCTGCCGCTGCCCACCGGACAAGGCCCGAACCCGCTCCCGCGCGAGCTCCGCCAGGTCCACCGCCTCCAGCGCCCGCAGCGCCGCACCGGCACCGTCCCGGCGATCGACCCCGTTGACCCAGGCCGCGTAGCTCACCGCCTCCACCACCCGCACCTCGGGCGGGACGGAGAACCTCTGCGGCACGAACCCGAACCCCGCCGCACGGCCGTCCACCCCGGCCACCGACACGGTCCCGGCCCGCGGCCGACGCAACCCCACCAGCACCGACAACAACGTGGTCTTGCCGGCACCGTTTTCACCCAACAGCCCGGTCACCCCCGGACGCACCGTCCACGTCAGGTCCCGAAGCACCCGCCGACGCCCGTAGCCGACCTCGATCCCGTCCAGGGCGATCTCCACCGCAGTTCCCTTCCCCCGAATGTCCGTACCGGACCACGTGCGACGTCCGGAGCACCCCCGCTCCGAGCGACGGTGTCGCCACGTCGCACCGACCGATCCGTCGCCCACCGAGCCTGTCGGACGAAGACACCCGCACGCAGGAAGATCATCGAATTCGACGGTCCGACACCGGGGAGAGCCCGTCGGCCCCGGCCAGGACCGGTCAGAACCGGTCGGCCACGGTACCGACCACCACGGTCGCGTCCCGCTCGTCGCAGTGCCGCACCTCCGGCACCATCCCCGCGCGCCGGACCGCCGCGACCGCAGGCGGAACCTGGTCGGCACCGGCCTCGAACAACACCGCACCGCCCGGTGCCAGCCACCGCGGTGCGGCGGCCACCAGCCTGCGTGCCACCACAAGCCCGTCGGTGCCGCCGTCGAGTGTGGCGCGCGGCTCGTGCTCACGGGCCTCCGGCGGCATCGACGCCACCGCACCGGACGGCACGTACGGCACGTTCGCCACCAGCACGTCCACCCGGCCCCGCAGCGACTCCGGCAGCGGCGCGTCGAAGTCCCCCTCGACGACCACCGCGCCGGTGCCCGCGAGGTTGCGCCGCGCGCAGGCGACCGCGGCCGGGTCGACGTCCGCCGCGTACAGCCGCACCCGCGCCGCTTCCGCGACCACCGCGCCGACCGCCCCGCACCCGCAGCACAGGTCCACCACGACCGAACCGTCCCGCACCAGCGCGGCCGCCCGCTCGGCGAGGAACTCGGTGCGGCGGCGGGGCACGAACACCCCCGGTTCCACCACCAGCCGCCCCCGCCGAAAGCGACCCAGCCGAGCACGTGCTCCAACGGTTCCCCGGCCACCCGCCGCGCCACCAGCGCCCCGCGCCGCGCCGGGTCGGACGCGGCCCGCTCCAGCAACCGCGCCTCGTCCTCGGCGAAGACACACCCGACCCCGCGCAGCCGCGCCACCAGGTCGGCGTCCGGTTCCGTGCGGGCGGGGCTCACCGACCCACTCCCGCCGACCCTGTCACCGCCGTACCCGCACACCCCGGAACGGTAGCGCGCCGGGCGGGGGACCGGTGCGGACCGTGTCCCGAGCCGCCACCCGTTCCGGGTGATCGGTAGCGTTCCGCACGGCGGGGGAGTCGGGCTCAACGGGGAAGGACTCGGGAACGGTGATCGACTGTGGCCGGTGACTTCGAGTTGACCATGGACGAGCTGCGCGTCGTCGCGCGCTTCGTGGCGGAGAGCGCCCAGGAGGTCCTGCCCGTGTTCGAGGACGCCGTTCCCGGGGACCGTCGCCCGCGGGCAGCCGTCGACGCCGCGTGGGAGTTCGTCACCGGCGCGAAACGGACCCGGCTGCAGCGCATCACCTCGTTGGACGCACACCGGGCCGCGAAGGAAGCCGACACCGAGGCCGTGCGGCTCGCGGCACGGTCCGCCGGCGACGCCGCGTCCGCCGCGTACCTGCACCCGATCGCGCAGGCCGGCCAGGTGGGTCACATCCTGCGCGCTACGGCGAGCGCCGCCCGTGTCGCCGAGCTGAACGCGGGCGACGACCCCGCGGTCGGCGACCTGCTGATCGAGCGGGCGCGACAGCGCGCCACGCCGACCCTCATCAATGTCCTTCGCCGGTACCCCTCCGCGCCGACCGCTCGCACTCGCGTCGCGCAACTCATGAGCACCTTGGACGCCGCTCTCCGGGCATCCCGCTGAGAGATCCCGAGGCGAACGCTCCACCGGTCCGCGGACCTGCGCCCTTCGTTCCGCTACCGGTGGCAGTCGGTCACACGGCGACCGTCGTGGTCGTGTGGTCGCCGGCGCAGCTCACGCAGGGTGTCGGGTCACCGGTCGGACAGGGGAGAGGTGGCCACCGCCTCCACGGCCGCGCTCATCGAGTCGTCCATGTACACCGAGGTGGTTGCCAGGCTGGAGTGTCCGGCGATCTGGGCGACCGTGGCGATGTCCACCCCGGCGCGGGCCAGGATCGTCAACGCGGTGTGCCGCAGCGAGTGCGGCGTCGCCCGCCGTCCCAGCCAGGCGCGGGAGTAGCGCTGCACCATCCGCTGCACGTCCCGCGGCGCCAGCCGCCACCCGCGGATCGAGACGAACAACGCCCCGGCCGCGTCGTCGATGCGGATGCGCTCGGCCCGGTCGTGGGCGTCGCGCGCCTCCGGGGCAGGGGGGCGTTCCTCGGCCAGGTAGCGCCCGATCAGCTCGGCGGTCGGCTTCGACAGCGGGAGGTCGCGGTCCTTGCCGCCCTTGCCGCGCACGTGCAGCACCGGGGTGCCGGTCTCCTCGTGCGCGCGGACGTCGGTGCGGTTGGCCCCGCACAGCTCGGACACCCGGGGGCCGGACTCGACCAGCAGCCGCAGGATCGCCTCGTCCCGCAGGCTCAGCTTCTGATCGGCCCGCAACGATTCGCCGGAGTGCTCGCCGGGGGCGGCGCGCAGCGTCCGCGCCTCGTCCAGCTGCAACCCGACGCGGGCGCCGGCGGCGCGGGACGGGGTGCGCGGCCGGCTCACCCGCGTGGTCGGGTCGAGCCGCACGTACCCCTTGTCGGCGGCCCAGCGGAACAGCCCGCGCACGGCGGCGAACCAGCGGGCCAGCGAGTGCGGGCCGCGGCCGGGAGGAGTGGACCCGTCCTCGGCGATCTTCAGACCGGCGCTGTAGCGGCGGTCCGGCAGCCGGGACACCGTGGTCAGGGCGACCTCCAGGTCGTCCGGCTCGATCGTGTCCAGGACGGTGTCGGCGCCGAGCAGATCGGTGAACTCGGTCAGGTCGCGGCGGTAGGCCTCCAGGGTGGTGGCGCTCAGCTGCGAGCGCATCACCCGACGTTCCAGGACCTCCAGATACTCCAAGGTCGCCTCGCGTACCGTGACCTCGGACAACGACGCCGGTTCCGCCACGCACAAGATCATATCAGGGGAGCGTGCCGACCCGCTCACTCCATGTCGTGGATTGCCTATTACACGACATGGAACCCATGTCGCCACCGGACGGGGCACCCGACCCCGCCACCCGGCCGCCGTCGTCGTCGTGCCGTGAAGGACTCCTTCGCTGCGTTGGACGCAGGCAGGGAGTCCTTCACGGCACCCGGCGCAGTGAAGGAGTCCTTCACGGCAACACCGGGCACCGCGCCGGGTGGGCTGCCGGGGTGGGCGGGGTCGCCCGATCGGTGCCGTCGGGTGTGTGCGCCGTGGCGGGCCGTCGTTCGGCGCACGCCGTGGACTGGGGGGCGTTGTCGCCACGTGGCCGCCGGAGGCGCCTGCCGCGGGTGCGTCGTGGCGTGGCGGCGCACGGGGCGGGTGGACACCGACCGAGCGAGGGAGCCGGGCACACGCCCGTGCACCCCCTCCCGCGGCTTCTACTTAACATAATGTGCATTATCGGCGTTGCTCGGACGTGGTCGTCGGACCTGCGTACGGCCGTGCGGACGGACCGGTCTCAGCGCAGGCGTTCCGCGTCGCGGGCGGCGACGGCGACGTCGGCGGCGAGGCGGCGCAGTTCGGCGGCCGGGGCCCCGTCGTCCACGGCCGTGGCGACGTCCTCGGCCGCGCACCGCAGCTGGAACAGCCGGTCCTGCAGCGCGGCGAGTTCGGCCGCCGACAGCACGACCGTGTCCTCGGGCAGTTCGCCACGCCGGACGACGGCCCGGCGTTCGTAGGCGCGCTGCCGGCACGACTGGCCGCAGTAACGCC
>NZ_KI912218.1:125202-125465 GCF_000231035.2 Saccharomonospora iraqiensis subsp. paurometabolica YIM 90007
AAGCCGTTGAACGGCCAGCGGGCGCGGGCCGCCTCCTGCAGCAGGAACACCGCCGCCATCCACACCGGCGCGCCGGGCAGCCGCGCCACCAGCGGCATCAGGGCGCAGGCGGCGGCGACGTAGGCGGCGAGCACGGCGGACAGCGCCAGCCACGGGGCGGGGCCGAACTCGGCGCCGAGGAAGTCCTGGATCCAGACGAGGTGGATCAGGTTGAACGCGAGTCCGAACGCGGCGCCGTAGCCGGCGGCGGCGAGCGGGCGGCG
>NZ_KI912218.1:125565-132420 GCF_000231035.2 Saccharomonospora iraqiensis subsp. paurometabolica YIM 90007
TCGCCCGGGGGTGATGGCGCAGGTGCCGCTGCGGCACGGGCCGGTGCCGCTGGTGGACCGGGCGTTCGTGCGCGCGGCGCGGCGGGTCGGGATCGAGGTGCACACCTGGACGATCAACGAGCCGGCGCGGATGCGGGCGTTGCTGGACCTCGGGGTGCACGGGATCGTGACGGACCGGCCGGATCTGCTGCGGGACCTGCTGCGGCACCGGGGGGCGTGGCCGCCGGGGACGGCGTGACCCGCGGGGTGACCCCGCGCGGACATCACCATCACGGGTGAGTGTGGTCCCCCGAGGGAGTAGTCTTCGCCGGTCACTGTGATCAGCGTGCGAGGAGCCGGTCATGTCCAGCGTTTCCGGCGGTCCGGCCCCGGCCGCCGATGTCCGTCAGCGTCGTCGTGAGCAGCGCGGCTGGTACTTCTACGACTGGGCGAACTCCACGTTCTACACGTCGGTGATCACCGTGTTCGGTGCGTTGTACATGAGCACGGTGGCCGCCGACGACGCGCGGGCGGACGTGGCGCGGAACGGTCCGACGCCGTGTGTGGGGCCGGACGGGGCGAGCGACAACCTGCACAACTGCGACATCGGCCTGTTCGGGTTGACGTTCCCGGCGGGGTCGTTGTGGGGGTATCTGCTGGCGGCGGCGACGGTGGTGCAGGTGCTCGTGCTGCCGGTGACCGGGGCGATCGCCGACCGCAGTCAGTACAAGAAGCGCATTCTGGGGTTCTTCGCGTTCCTCGGGTCGGCGGCGTCGGCGTTGTTGTTCTTCGTGGCCGACGGGCGGTGGGAACTGGGCGTGGTGTTGTACATGGTGGGCAACATCGGCTACGGCGCCTCGTTGGTGACCTACTACTCGTTCCTGCCGGACATCGCCTCGCCGGACGAGCGGGACGACGTGTCGTCGAAGGGGTGGGCGTTCGGCTACCTGGGCGGTGGTGTGGCGCTGGCGTTGCAGTTGGCGTTCTACCTGGGGCACGAGTCGTTCGGGGTGAGCGAGTCGACGGCGGTGCGGATCTGTTTCCTCAGTTCGGGTGTGTGGTGGGCGTTGTTCACGCTGATCCCGCTGCGGCGGTTGCGGGAGCGGCAGCCGCCGCACGGCGCCGAGCACGGGGCGTCGGTGGTGCGGGCCGGGTTCACCGAGCTGCGGAACACGATTCGGCACGCGCGGGCGTTCCCGCTGACGCTGGCGTTTCTGGGGGCGTATCTGGTCTACACCGACGGGATCTCCACGGTGGTGTCGGTGTCGGCGCAGTACGGCAAGGAGGAGTTGCGCTTCGACAACGAGGTGTTGATCGCGACGATCCTGGTGATCCAGTTCGTGGCGTACGTCGGTGGGGTGACGCACGGGTTGGTGGCGCGTCGGGTCGGGGCGAAGAAGACGATCCTGGGCAGTCTCGTGGTGTGGATGGGTGTGCTGGGTGGTGCGTACTTCATCGAGGTGGGGGCGCAGTTGCAGTTCTACGCGGTGGCGGCCGGGATCGGGCTGGTGCTGGGGGGCACGAACGCGTTGTCGCGGTCGCTGTACAGCCAGATGATCCCGGCGGGCAAGGAGGCGCAGTACTACTCGCTGTACGAGGTCGGTGAGCGGGGCACGTCGTGGTTGGGGCCGTTGTTGTTCGCGGCGGTCGGGCAGGCGACGGGCTCGTTCCGGTACGCGATCATCGCGTTGCTGGTGTTCTTCGTGGTGGGGTTCGTGCTGGTGGCGTTGATCCCGGTGCGGCGGGCGATCGCGGCGGCGGGCAATCCGGAGCCGCGGGTGTTGTGAGGCCGGTGGCCGGGTCGTGCGCGGGGGTGCCGGTGGTGCACCGCTCTCCCCTGCCGGGTGTGCCGCGTGCTGCGGATAGGGTGCTGCCTCGTGAATGTCCCGGATGACGTGCATGTCGACCCGGCCGACGCCCCCACCGGCGCCCCGGCCGGTGCGTTGTCGCCGGCGCCCGGCGTCTCGCGGGGCCCGGGCGCGGCGCGGGTGGGTCGGGTGAAGTTCTTCTACGGTCCGATGGACTGTGGGAAGTCGACGTTGGCGTTGCAGATCGACCACAACCTCGCGCGGCAGGGCAGGCAGGGGCTGTCGTTGGTGCGGCACGACCGGTCGGGGTCCGGGCGGATCAGCAGCCGGATCGGGATCGCCCGTCGCGCGGTGGAGGTGCGGGGCGACACCGATGTGCGGGCGGTGGTGCGGCGGTCGTGGGAGCGGGGCAGGCCGGTGGACTACCTGGTGGTGGACGAGGCCCAGTTCCTCTCCCCCGGCCAGGTGGAGCAGCTGGCGGAGCTGGCCGACGAGGTGTGCGTGGACGTGTACTGCTTCGGGATCTCGACGGATTTCCGGGGCGAGTTGTTCGCGGGAGCGCGCCGGTTGGTGGAGCTGGCGGACGAGCTGGAGCCGGTGCAGGTGGAGGTGTTGTGCTGGTGCGGACGGCCGGGCCGGTTCAACGCGCGGGTGGCCGACGGTGTGGTGCTGCGGACGGGTGACACGGTGTTCGTGGCGGACACGGTGGACGGTGCGCCGGACGGGGACGTGTCCGGCGCCGGTACCGGGGACTCGGACGCCTCCGCTGCGGAGGTCTCCTCCGGTGGGGTGAACTCCGACACGACACGGACGTCGACGGAATCGGCTACCGTGCGTTACCAGGTACTTTGTCGTCGGCACTTCCGCCGTGGCGAAGTGGGGCCGGATCCGTCCGGCCCGGGGCAGCTCCAGCTGACGTGACCGGGTTCCGGTCGCGGGCGGTTGGGGTGCCCTCCAGACCGTCCTCACCCGGGTGGGGGAGATCACCGAGACAGGAGGCCGTACCGCGTCACAGGATCGCGTCAATGGTCTCCCTGTGGGAGCAAGCTGTTTTCAACACGGGTGACGTGGTTCACCGCGCGTGGCGGACGGGTGGTCGGGAATGCCGCCGACCGTCCGGGACGTTGCACTCGGTGAGCACGACCCTGGCTCCACGCGTGGAGCCGACCGAAAGGACCCATCATGGCCGACCGTGTTCTTCGTGGAAGCCGGTTGGGTGCGGTCAGTTACGAGACCGACCGTAATCACGACCTCGCACCCCGGCGCACCGTGCGGTACTCGTGCCCGAAGAACCACGAGTTCGAGGTGCCGTTCTCCGACGACGCCGAGATCCCCCCGACGTGGGAGTGCCGCCTGCACGGCACCGAGTCGGAGATCATCGACGGTGGGCAGTCGGAGCAAAAGGAGGCCAAGCCGCCGCGGACGCACTGGGACATGCTGCTGGAGCGGCGTTCCATACCCGAACTCGAGGAACTGCTCAACGAGCGGCTCACCGAGCTGAAGAACCGCCGGGGCCGCACGGCCTGACGAGCGGTGAAGCCGGGAGGCCCCCGGTCCGTGCCTTGCACGGACCGGGGGCCTTCTGTGTGCGGCCGGCTCCCCCGGCCCGCATGCCCGGCGGGTGGTCGGGGTGGCGCCGTCCCGTGGGCCGGTCAGAGGAAGGCGGTGACGCCGTCGTAGTCGCCCCGCGCAGCGGGGCCCGTGGTCGCGTACTCGATCAGCAGCAGGCCGTTGGGGGTGGCCTCGTGGTGCACGAGGCGGAGACCGGCGGTGGTGTCCGGGTCGGTCAGCAGCCGCCGTCCGGTCCCGAGGACCGTGGGGGCGATGACGAGGCGGACGGTGTCGACCAGGCCCGCCCGCAGCAGCGCGTCGCCCAGGCGGGCACTGCCGTGTATCTGGAGTTCCCGGCCCGGTCGTCGTTTGAGGTCGGCGACGGTGCGGCGTGGGTCGCCGGTGAGCACCGTCGTGGGGTGCCAGGTCGGCTCGGTTCCGGTGTTCGACACGACGTACTTGGGCAGGGTGTTCATCCGCCCGGTGAACGGGTCGGCCGGGTCGGTGATCTCGGGCCAGTCGCGGGCGAACGCCTCGTAGGTGCGGCGGCCGAGCAGCAGCCCGTCGGCGAGGTCGAGCCATTCGGAGGTGCGGCGGACGAAGGTGCCGTCGATGTGCGGCACCAGCCAGCCGCCGCGGGTGAAGCCGTCACTGGTGTCCTCGTCCGGGGAGCCGGGCCCCTGGCTGACCCCGTCGAGGGTGACGAACCCGGTCAGTGCGAGCTTCACCGCGGGTCCCCGCTCTCGGCGAAGGCGGCGAGTTGGGCGGCGACGGTGCCCCAGCCGTCGGTGAAGCCGAGTTTCTCGTGCCGGGCGCGGGCGTCCGGGGCGGCGTGTCGGGCGTGCATGCGGTAGTCGGTGCCGTCCGGGTGGTCGTCCAGGGTGATGGTGGCGGTCATCGCGACCGGGGCGGGATCGGCCGGGCGCCAGGTGCTGTCGACGGCGTTGGTGAACACGATCCGGCCGGGTTCTTCGACGACGAGGAAGCACGCGTCCAGGTGCGGGACGAACTCGGTCCCGTCGTCGCTCATCCGGGTCACGAACGCCCCGCCCGGGCGCGGGTCGAGGTGGTCCACGCGGCAGCGGGTCGGGGCGGGGATCCACCACTGTGCGAGCCGGGACGGGTCGGTCCAGGCGCGCCACACGGTCGCGCGGGGGGCGCGGATGATCCGGTGCAGGGTGAGGTCGAGATCGGGGTCGAAGGTCACTGCGGTCGCTCCTGGTGGTCGGGGTCGGCTCGGTCAGGGTCGGCTTCGTCGGAGTCGGCTCGGTCAGGGTCGGTGACGAACTGTTCGAGGCGGTCGGTGCGCTGCTCCCAGATCCGGCGCTGCTGGGCGAGCCAGTCGTCGACGAGGGCGAGCCGCTCACGGTTGAGCACACAGGTGCGAACGCGTCCGGTCTTGACCGTGTGGACGAGGCCGCTCGCTTCGAGTGTGCGCACGTGTTTCAGGAACGACGGCAGCGTCATGGGAAACTCGCGGGCGAGGTCGCCGACGGTGGTGGGCCCGTGGCCGAGGTGGCGGACGACGGCCCGCCGGGTCGGGTCGGCGAGGGCGACGAACACGCCGTCCATCTCCGCCGAACAGTTAGCCATGAGGCTAAGTATGTGGGTGGGGGGTGGCGAGCGCAAGACGCGGCCGTGGGAGTGGCCGACGCGCTGCCGCGCGGGTGCGGGACCGCTCCCCCGTGTCCGGGGGTGTCAGCGGCGGGCGAGCCGGTGGCGCAGGTCGCGCACGGCGGGGTGGCGGCGCAGCTGGGCGCGGCGCCGGTGCAGGCCCCAGCGGGCGACGTTGACCATCGCCTCGCCGATGATGGAGCCGTTCATTTTCGACTCCCCCAGTTCGCGTTCGGTGAAGGTGATGGGCACCTCCAGCACGGTGAACCCGGCCTCGGCGGTGCGCCAGGTCAGGTCGATCTGGAAGCAGTAGCCCTGGGAGGCGATCTCGTCGAGCGCGAGGCCGGCCAGCACCTCGCGGCGGTAGGCGCGGAACCCGGCGGTGATGTCGTTGACGGGCACGCCCAGCGCGACCCGCGAGTAGAGGTTGGCCAGCCGGGACAGGGCCTGCCGTTTGCGGGGCCAGTTGACCAGTGCCCCGCCGGGGACGTAGCGGGAGCCGATGACGAGGTCGGCTCCGTGCAGCGCGTCGAGGACGCGGGGCAGGTCCTCGGGGGCGTGCGAGCCGTCGGCGTCCATCTCGACGAGGGTGGCGTAGTCGCGCTCGAGTCCCCAGCGGAACCCGGCGATGTAGGCGGCGCCGAGGCCGGCTTTGCCGCCGCGGTGCACAACGTGGATCCGGGGGTCGTCGTCGGCGAGTTTGTCGGCGACCTCGCCGGTGCCGTCGGGGCTGCCGTCGTCGACGACGAGGGCGTGCACCGTCGGCAGTGCGGTGTGCAGCCGCTGCAGCAGCGGCGCGAGGTTGTCCCGTTCGTTATAGGTCGGGATGACCACCAGCACCGGGTCGGTCGCCGCCCTGTGCCGTGTCCCCTCCGCCATGCTGCTCCCCTTCTGCCGTGCTCGCGTGCGGGGCGTCGACCGCCCGTGTGTCCGTGGTGTGCCGTGTGCGGCCGCGGAGCCGGAGCGCACCGCCAGTGGCGACCGCGGCGGCCGCGGCCACGACCAGGGTGTACTCGGTCCAGGGGCCGAGCCGGTCCGACAGCGTAGTCTCCCGCCGCAGGGGCATCTCGGCCACCAGTGAGGTGTCGGTGTAGGTGTCGGTGGCGGTGCGCACGCTCCCGTCGGGGTCGACGATCGCGCTGACGCCGCTGGTGGCGGCCACGGCGACGGCGCGGCCGTGTTCCACGGCGCGCACGCGGGACATGGCCAGTTGCTGGTGGGTCATCTCGCCGCGGCCGAACCAGGCGTTGTTGGTGGGGGTGACCAGCAGTTCCGCACCGTTGTTCACGAGGTCGCGGGCGGGGTGGTCGTAGGAGATCTCGTAGCAGATGACGGTGCCGACGCCGGTGCCCGCGGTGTCCAGCACGACGGGGTCGGTGCCCCACCGCATGTCGCGGGTGTTGCCGAGGAACGGGGTGAACAGTGCGGCGAGGTCGCGGGCGGGCACGTACTCGGCGAACGGGACGAGTTCGCGTTTGGTGTAGTGCCCGGTGGGGCCCTGGCCGGGTTCCCACAGCACGGCGGCGTTCTCCGTGGCGGTGGCGCCGTCGGGCCGGTACAGCGCGCCGACGAGGGTGGGGGTGTCGAACGCGTCGACCATCGCGTCGATGCGGGGGTCGTCGCCGTCGGTGTCGGTGGCGGTCTCCGGCCACACCACCAGGTCCGGGTCGGGCACGTCGCCGGTGCGGATCCGGTCGAGCAGGTCGGCGCTCTCGGCGAGGTGGTTGGCGCGGAGGGTGTCGCGTTCGCCGAGCAGGCCGATGCCGACGTCGGGGGCGTTGCCCTGCACCAGCGCCACGGTGCGGGTGCCTTCCTGGGCGTCGGTGCCGACGGTGGGCCACACGGCCAGCCCGGCGACCAGTGGGACGGCGGCGGTGGCGGCGGGCGCGATCCAGGACCGGCC
>NZ_KI912218.1:132520-133210 GCF_000231035.2 Saccharomonospora iraqiensis subsp. paurometabolica YIM 90007
CGCCGAGCGGGCACGGTCGAGGCGGGCGCGCAGGGTGGCGGCATCGGGGGCGGGGGTGTGCAGTGATCGACGCGACATGGCCGCCAGCCTAGTCGGACCCCGTCCCGTCGACGGCCGCACCCGCCTGCGGCGGCAGCGGGCAACGCAGCAGCGCGCACACCGTCCGCAGCAGTTCGGACTCGGCCACGGTCATGGTGCCGTCGTGGGCGATGACGGCCACGACGCCCTCCACGACGCGGCGGGTGTCGTCGGCGGACAGCCCGTCCAGGGTGGGCCAGGCGCTGTCCAACGCGGACAGCCCGCCGGGCGGCGGCACGTACGGGAACGTGGTTTTCGGCAGCACCCGGTCCAGACCCGCCCGGTAGGCGGCCTCGGCGGTGCGCTGGTCGGGGTGGCCCACCCCGGCCAGGGTCGCCAGCAGCGTCGCCACGGCGGGCGCGGCGCGCCGCAGCGTGGCGTGTCTGCGCCGCCACGGGGGGCTCTGGTGCCGCGCCTCGTACAGGTCGCGGTGCAGCAGCGCGGACAGGCAGTACTCGAACACGCTGGTCCCGCCGTCCACGGCGGCCAGTTCGGGCAGGGTGGCCAGCAGCGTGTCGATGCCGGTGGGGTCGCGGTGCCGCAGCGCGGGCAGCGCCAGCTCGGCCAGCGGCAGCCGCAGCCGCGGGTCCAGCGTGTCGGTGGCGGCGGCCT
>NZ_KI912218.1:133310-139865 GCF_000231035.2 Saccharomonospora iraqiensis subsp. paurometabolica YIM 90007
CCCCGACGGTGGTCAGGTCGAGGCCGGTGAGGTGCAGGCCGGTGGCGGTGGCGTGCACGTGGGCGTCGACGAAGGCGGGGGCGACGAACGCGCCGTCCAGGGCGACGGTGTCGGCGTCGGGGTGCAGGGCGCGGGCGGGCCGGTCCTGGCCGACCCAGGTGACCGTGCCGTCGGTGATCGCCATGGCGGTGGCGTCGGGGGCCTGCGGGGTGTGGATGCGGCCGCCGACGAGGAGGGTGGTGTTGCTGCTGCTCACGCCTCCCGAGTCTGCCACCCACCCGTCGGCGACAACTTTTGCGCCGCAGTGTCGGTATGTCAGGATAATTTCCACCAGTTGTCGAAGTTGAGGAGCAGAAGTGACTGCGATCCAGGAACCTGCTGCCGAGCTCGCGGAACAGCCCTACACCTACCGGCGCGCCGAGTTGGTCGAACCCGACTGGCGCCGCTTCCCGGGCTGGCGCGACGTGACCGCGGCCGAGTGGCGGGACGCGCAGTGGCAACGGGTGCACTGCGTGCGGAACGTCAAACAGCTGCGCGCGGTCATGGGTGACCTGCTCGAGGAGCGGTTCTACACCGACCTGGTGGCCGACCAGCGGCGGATGGCGACCATGTCGATGCTGCTGCCGCCGCAGATGCTGAACACGATCGCGCCGCACGCCGACACCGACCCGGCCACGTTCACCGACGCGTTCTACGCCGACCCGATCCGCCGGTACATGCTGCCCGTGGCCAGTGACCGCGACCCGGTCTGGCCCAGCCACCCCTACTCGCAGCGGGACTCGCTGCACGAGGCGGAGATGTGGGTGGTGGAGGGGCTGACCCACCGCTACCCCACCAAGGTGCTGGCCGAACTGTTGTCCACCTGCCCCCAGTACTGCGGGCACTGCACCCGCATGGACCTGGTCGGCAACTCCACCGAACTGATCGACAAGCACAAGCTGGAACTGAAACCGGTGGACCGGCAGGACGCCATCGTCGACTACCTGAAACGCACCCCCGGGGTGCGGGACGTGGTCGTCTCCGGCGGCGACGTGGCCAACGTGCCCTGGCACCAGCTCGAATCGTTCCTGATGCGGCTGCTCGACATCGACACCGTGCGCGACATCCGCCTGGCCACCAAGGCGCTGGCCGGGCTGCCGCAGCACTGGCTGCAACCCAAGGTCGTCGAAGGGCTCGAACGGGTCGCCGGCACCGCGCGGCGGCGCGGGGTGAACCTGGCCATCCACACCCACGTCAACCACGCCCAGTCGGTGACGCCGCTGGTGGCCGAGGCCGCCCGCACCGCGCGGGAGGTCGGGGTCAGCGACGTGCGCAACCAGGGCGTGCTGATGCGCGGGGTCAACGACACCCCCGCCGCGCTGCTGGACCTGTGCTTCGCGCTGCAGGGCGAGGCGAACATCCTGCCGTACTACTTCTACATGTGCGACATGATCCCGAACGCCGAGCACTGGCGGCTGTCGGTGCGACAGGCGCAGGAACTGCAGCACGCCATCATGGGCTACCTGCCCGGCTACGCCACGCCCCGGCTGGTGTGCGACGTGCCCTACGTCGGCAAACGCTGGGTGCACCAGGTCGCCGAGTACGACACCGAACTCGGCATCTCGTACTGGACGAAGAACTACCGCACCGGCATCGAAGCCGACGACCCGGAGGCGCTGCACCGCCGCTACCCCTACTACGACCCCGTGTTCACCCTGCCCGAATCCGGCCGCACCTGGTGGGAGGCCCAGCGGTAACGGGAACCACGCAGACCGAGGGCCGGGGTGCGCGTGCCACGTCGCAGCCCGGCCCTCGGCGGCTCAGCCGCAGTTGAGGCCGTAGTAGCCGCGGAAGTTGTTCTGCCCGTTCAGCTCGACCAGACCGGACACGTCGACACACCGGTGGGTCATGTCCACCCCGGCCGGGGTGTACGCAGGGCCCGCGTAGTAGCTGAAGGTGCCCGAGTCGCACCCGACGTCCGGGCAGCTCGGGAAGTCCCATCCGCCCGGGGCGATCCGGGCGTAGGTGTCGCCGGGGACACCGTAGGCCTCGTTCTGCCGGTTCACGATCAGACAGTTGCGGTTCGCCGCCGACGACCAGTACACGTCGAACGCGCCCACGTCACCCCGCCCGAACGGGTAGTGGCCCACGTGGGCGTAGCCGCTGCCGCACGGACCGGCCTGCGCCTGCACACCGCCGCCCGCGGCACCGTCGTGGTTCGTGGCCGCTCCGGCGGCGGGCACCGCCCCCGACAGCGACGCCGTCACCGCGCACGCCAGCACCGACAACACACGCCTTCGCATCGCTACCCCCAGTTCCGAGATCGATCGGTCGGGTTGAGCCTAGCGGAACGCGCGCCGTACCGGTACGACATTCACACCGCCATGCTCACCGGCCACGGCGAGGACACCGGAGTGACCGGCGAGTGGGGCGTGTGCGCTGTCCCACCGTTCTCCGGTTGCTTCCCACACCCGGGTCACTGACACGGCGGGGGTTCCGCATCCGTGGGGTGGAACACGATCGGGCTCCCGTCATGGTGGTACCGCGCCGGGTCGACCACGAAGTGGGCGGTGTCCCGGTCGACGCGGGTCCAGGTGCCGGCGGTGCGCCCGGTGTCGGACACGGTGCCGTCCGCACCCGCTCGCGGCGTGGGTTCGGGCGCGGGTTCCTCAGCCTCCCATATCCGCCCGTCGACCGAGGCGAACCGGATCCCGCAGTGCGAGACCAGCGTGAGGGTGCGGCCCGCTTCCGTGTCGGCCGTCCGCTCCGCCGTCGGCACCCCGGATGCCGCAGCGCGTGACCTCGTGGACCTGCCGTCGTCCTCTGCCGACGACTCCGATCCGGGTGCTGGGCCACAGCCTGCGGCGACCGTGAACAGCGCCCCGAGCACCATGATCGGGGCGGTCCCGGGTACTTCTCGTGTGCGCATCCGTGTTCTCCCGTCCCGTGCGGATACCTTCCTGTCCGAAAGACGAACTCGGTTCTCGCTCGCGTTGCCCCGGAAGGCCGGTCGATCGTCACCTGCGTGCGAAAGGCTCGCCACCCCGGTCGCCGCGCCGTGTCCGCCCACGGCGCGGCCACGGGCCTTCGTCACGGGTAGATGTCATAGCGTAACGCTGCGAAGTCGTCACTGTGTGGAGTACGTCGCTCGATGTTGACACTCCACAGACAACTCGACCGGCTCGTGTTGTGACCGAGTCCGATGGCGTGGCCGAGCTCATGACAAGCGAGGTTGCGCCGCCACGGCTGGTAGTAGTCGTTGAGCTGGACCGTCATCGTCCCGTCGTCGAACTCGTTCGTCTCGGGCCAATAGTCGTACGATGTCAGGCTGGCCCACCCGGTATCCCCGTAATTGCCGCTGTGTACGGGAACACAGTGCCGAGGACAGGAGGACTGGGTCCAGAACAGGTCGATTCCCGGCGACTGGTTCCACGTCCTCACACTCTCCAGAACCGGATATCCGGGGTTACCGGTATAGTCACGAAAATAGACGCGTGGGTCGGCGAGTCCCGCGTCGGTCTTCCAGTGCAGCGGTGGACATTGGATGGTGGTGGCCGTTCCTCTGCTGCACGCCATCTGCTGTTCCGGACCCTCTTGCTCCGGACTGTGAAGACCTTTTGCACCCGCGGTCTTCAACCGACCGTACAGCTCACTGCTCGTCACACCGGCTGCCGGACGGTACCGCTCGACGTGGACGGCGCCGTTCGATTTCTCATGCACGGCGAGTACGTCGCCATACCGTTGCGTCCTCTCTCCGGTACCATCTCCTGCGCCCCGGACAGCGACGGAGCCCGGGGGCGGCGCGCTTTCGAGCACCCGGGGACCGGCCACGGCGGGACTCGTCACCGTAAGGGACGCACCTGTGAACAGCGCTACCGCAGCTACCACGGCCCAGCGCCTCGCGGAACCACGTGCCACAGAGTCTCCTTTCCGCGAATACAGGCGGCACCACGTCCAGCACGAGAGGACCGCTGCGCTGGACGACAATTTCAGTATTCGCTCGAAAAATAGAATTCCAGTTCAGCCGAGTGAAGCTTCCCGATCGCTCCGGGACGGTGAAGTCATCGCTCTTCCCCCAGTCTCGAACGGGACGCTGAACAATCCCGTCGGTGACGTTTCGTGGGCACGGCGGCGCGCCCCACATAGAATTCTCACGTTTTGACGGGATCAGCCGCCACCGCTGATCGAGTGATCATCAGCTGACTCCGGCCCCTCGGCACCGCATTGACGAGCCAGGCGATCGACACGACCTCGGCTCAGGGGCCGGGTCACGATCCCCTCGAAGCCGGGCATCGCGCCGGGCAGGTCACTGCGTAAACTCGCCCGCGATGTCCAGGTTGCGGTGGTGGATCGGCGGTGCGGCGCTGGCCGGGGTGCTGGTGCTCGTCGCCGTGTTCGTCCTCGTCATCCCCGGTGACGAGGAACCGGCCGAACGTCCCGGCCCGCCGGGGACCGGGCCGTTGACCGTGGTCAGCCTCGGCGACAGCACCCTGTCCGGGGAGGGCGCGGGCGACTACACCGCCGCCACCGACGGCGCGGACGGCAACTGGTGCCACCGCTCCCCGCACGCGATGGTGCACCGGCTCGACCTGCCCGGGGTGACCGAGTCGGTGAACCTGGCCTGCTCCGGCGCCCCCTCCGGGCACGTCGCCCTCGGCGACGTCGCGCAGTACACCGAACCGTCCCAGGCCCGCCAGCTGCGGGACCTGCTCGACACCCACCGGGTGGCGGCCGTGGTGGTGGCGCTCGGCGCGAACGACGACCCCCAGTTCTCCCGCCTCATCTCGGAGTGCTTCACTTCGTGGTTCCTCGACCGCGGTGCCCCGTGCAGCGAGGAGATCAAGGCCGACTGGCCGTCCCGGCTGGAGGCCATGGTGCCGAAGGTTGAGTCCGCCCTGGGCGATGTGCGCACGGTGCTGTCCGAGGCGGGCTACTCCGACGACGACTACGAACTGGTGCTGCAGTCCTACGCCTCCCCCATCGGCCCGGACATCCCCGAGTCGCTGCGCAACCTGGACGGCTGCCCGTTCCGCACCAAGGATCTGACCTGGGTGTCCGGGCCGGGTTCGGCGTCGCTGTCCGAGGCGCTGCGCACCGCCGCGGACGGTGCCGACGCACGTTTCCTCGACCTGTCCCGCGCCGGACGCGGCCACGAGGCCTGCTCCGGCGGCGGCGACCCCTCCTCCGAGTGGTTCACCCGGTTCACCGTCGCCTGGGACGACCTGGACGACGAGCGGCGCTTCTCGCACGCGCTGCAGGAATCCTTCCACCCCAACGCCCGCGGACACGCCCAGGTGGCCCGCTGCATGAGCGAGTTCCTCGCCACCGACGACCGCGCGGCGGCCTGCCTCGAAGGCGCCGACGGCAACCTGCACGCCGCCCCCTCGGTCCGCGCCGCCCCCGACGGGTGACCACCGTGGGGTGGGCGGTCACCGCCCCGATGGTGGTCACCCGTCTCCGGGCGACAGTCACAGCGTCGGGGAGCGGCCCTCGAACGGGGTGGACAGCACCACGGTGGTGCGGGTGGACACCCGGGCCGCCTCGCGGATGCGGCGCAGCAGGTCCTCCAGCGCCAGCGGGGAGGCCACCCGCACCAGCAGCACGTACGACTCGTCCCCGGCCACCGAGTAGCACGACTCGATCTCGGTGATGTGCTGCAGCCGCTGCGGGTAGTCGTCCGGCGCGGCCGGGTCGTTCGGGGTCAGCGAGATCAGCGCCGTCAGCGGCAGCCCGATCTGTTCACCGTCGAGTTTGGCGGTGTAGCCGCGGATCACGCCGCGTTGTTCCAGCCGCCGCACCCGCTGGTGCACCGCCGACACCGACAGCCCCACCCGTTCGGCCAGGTCGGTGAAACTGCGGCGCCCGTCGGCGGACAGTTCCCGCACGATGGCCCGGTCGAGCGGTTCCATCCCGTCCGTGGTCATGCGGGCAGCACGGTCAGCTCGTGCGGGCGGGTGTTCAGCGGCTCGACCCCGTCGGCGGTGACCACGACGATGTCCTCGATGCGGGCGCCCCACCGGCCGCTGCGGTACACGCCGGGTTCGACGCTGAACGCCATGCCCGGCTCCAGCGGAAGGTCGTTACCGCCCATCAGATAGGGCTCCTCGTGCACGTCGAGCCCGATGCCGTGGCCGGTGCGGTGGATGAACAGCTCGGCCAGGCCCGCGTCGGCGAGGGTGTCGCGGGCGGCCGCGTCGATCGCGGCGGCGGTGGCGCCGGGCCGCACCGTCTCCACCGCCCGACGCTGCGCCTCCTGCAGCACCGCGTAGGCCTCGCGCACCTCCGCATCGGCCGGCTCACCGACCGAGTAGGTGCGGGTGCAGTCGGAGTTGTAGCCCTCGGGGATCGGGCCGCCGATGTCCACCACGACCACGTCCCCGGCCTGGATCACCCGGTCGGACACGTCGTGGTGCGGGCTGGCGCCGTTCGGGCCGGAGCCGACGATGACGAACTCGGCGGCGGTGTGCCCCTCGGCCACGATCGCGGCGGTGATGTCGGCGCCCACTTCGGCCTCGGTGCGGCCGGGGCGCAGCCACTCGCCCATGCGGGCGTGCACCCGGTCGATCGCCGCGCCCG
>NZ_KI912218.1:139965-140460 GCF_000231035.2 Saccharomonospora iraqiensis subsp. paurometabolica YIM 90007
GTGGACGCGCTCCACGGCTGACCCCGCACCCCGGTGCCGGGCACGGACCCGGGGCCGGTCCCCCGGGCACCTCGTCCCGGCCGGGCGCACCCCGGGTGGGTCAGGTGCCGGGTGGGTCGTCCCCGTCGGCCGGTTCCGGGTAGCCCACCTCGTAGCGGCCGTCGTCGTCGCGCACGGTGATCGGCACGAGATGCGGCTCGCCGTCGACGACGGCGGTGCAGTCGAACCGGGCCCCGGCCTCGACCGGCTGCTCGGACGGGCAGGTCACCGAGGCGACGTCGGACAGGTCGTAGCTGTCGGTGAGCATCGACCGCACCGACCGGCGCATCGACGCCTCGTCGAACACCTTGGTCACCGGCGCGGCCCCGGTGCGCGCCGACTCCCCGGCCGACGGGGGTGCCGTGCCGGAGGGTGTGGCGGTCGTGGAGCCGTCCCCCGCGTCGTCGCCGTCGAACCACGGGTCGTGCACCGCGTCGGACGGGCCGGTGGTGCCCG
>NZ_KI912218.1:140560-141001 GCF_000231035.2 Saccharomonospora iraqiensis subsp. paurometabolica YIM 90007
ACCCCCTCGGGCGACACCCGGTAGTGGCCCGTGTTGTCCGGCAGCAGCGGGTCGTGCACCCCCAGCACCAGGTCACCGTCGGGTGCGGGCAGGGAGCGCAGCACGGCGGGCACGTCCACCGGCCGCGCCCACAGTTCGTCGGTCACCTCGGTCACCCGGCACGCGCGGGGATCGGTCAGCAGCAGCTCCACCGGCTCGTCCCGCGGCCGCTGCGGCGCGCGGATCTCGGCCACCAGGTCGACGCCGAGCAGGTACCGCCACAGCCCGGCGAACGCGTCCGCGCCGGCGGTGTGCAGATCCAGCACCCGCAGCACCCCCTGCTCGCCGCCGTCACGGCCCACCCGGTAGGTGACGAACCCGTCCGGCCCGTGCGGGCCGTGGTGCACGGCCGTGACCACGGGATCGGTCCCGCGCCGCAGCCCCGCCCCGTGCGCGGCCCAC
>NZ_KI912218.1:141101-141523 GCF_000231035.2 Saccharomonospora iraqiensis subsp. paurometabolica YIM 90007
GCCGCGCCCGCGGTGCGCAGCGCCGCCAGTTCCGCGGCGTCCTTGCGCATCCGCAGCTCCCCCAGCACCGGCCCGGCCAGGCACTGCTCGGCGCCAGGGACGGCGTCCCGCATCCGCAGCACGTGCAGCGCGGTCATCGTGTCGCTGACGGCCACCCGCCCGGGGCGGCCGAGCCGGTCGGCCACCATCCGGTACGGGTCGTCCCCGTCGACCCAGGTGACGACGTCGACGCCGAGGTCGTCGAACGGGATGTCGCCGTAGCCGGGGGCCTCCAGTTTCGGCAGCACCAGCGCGGGCGGCGCGTCCGCCGCGGCGGGCGACCACCAGGGTGGTCAGCCGTTCGAACGACCCGCCCGCCTGGCCGAGCAGGAACCGCAGGTCCGACCCGGGGGCGAGCAGCAGCGCGTCGGTGTCGGCGGCGG
>NZ_KI912218.1:141623-145528 GCF_000231035.2 Saccharomonospora iraqiensis subsp. paurometabolica YIM 90007
TGCTGCTGCGGGTACGGGCCGGGCTGGCCGAACTGGCCCGCCTGGGGGTCCCCGGGAGGCGGCGCCCCGTACGGTTGCTGCGGCGGCTGCGGCTGGCCGTACCCGGGCTGCCCCGGTTGTCCCGGCTGGCCGGGGTGGCCGTACTGCGGTGGGCCGCCGAATCCGCTCTGGTCGGGAAAGCCCCCCGAGTCCGGACCCGCGGGGGGCTGTTGGCCCCACTGCGGCGGTTGGTTCCCTCCGTACGGCGCGCTCATCGTGTTGCCCTCCGCCAAGTCACCGACATGTGCACGGCACACCACCGTGGGTGTGCCGTGCGGAATCCAACCACACCCGCACCCGGCGGCGCACACCTGCACACCCCCGGCGGAACCGGTTCACGCGGACCGCACACCGGCCGGGTGTCGCCACCCCTCCGGTGGCGGGTCACACCTCGCCCGCGGCGACGACACCGCGCCGCAGCGACCGGGCGGCCTTGCCCGCCGCCCCACCCACCGGGTGTTCCTTACCGAGCACGGTCTTCAGCTGGTCGAGCAGGTCGATCACCTGGCGGGCCCAGCGCACGAAGTCCCCGGCGGACAGTTCCTGACCGTTCGTCTCGGCGGTGGTGAGTACCTTCTCCAGCGACTCGCCGCGCGCCCACCGGTACACCGGCCAGGCGAACCCGGCGTCGGGTTCGCGGGTGCGGTCCAGGCGGTGCCGACGTTCGTCGTCGACGAGGTCGGTCCACACCCGCACCGTCTCCCGCCAGGCGTCCGACACCGGCCCGGACGGCACTTTCGCCTCCGCCGTGGCGTCCCGCCGCGCCTCGTACACCAGGGTGGACACGACCGCGGCCAGTTCCGCCGGGCCGAGCCCGTGCCACACGCGGTGCCGCACACACTCGGCGGCCAGCAGGTCCGACTCGCTGTACAGCCGGGACAGTGTCCACCCGTGTCCGGTGACCTCGTCGCCGTCGTCGCCGAGGTAGCCGCGTTCGGCCAACAGCCCGCGGATCCGGTCGAACGACCGGGCCAGCGAGTGGGTGGTGGCGGCGACCTTGCGTTCGAGCTTGTCGTTCTCCGCGGCGAGCCGCTCGTGCCGTTCCACCCACCGCAGCCCGGCCTCCCGGTCGGCCATGCCGTGCACCGGGTGGGCGCGCAACTGCCGGCGCAGCTCGACCAGTTCGCTGTCCGAGGCGGCGTCGGAGCCGCGTCGACGCTGCCGCTTCGGCCGGGTGATGCCGGTGTTGCGCAGCGAGGAGGCGATGTCGCGGCGGGTCTTGGCCGAACGCAGCTCCACATGCTTGGGCAGTTTGACCCGGCCGAGCGGCTCCACCGGCGCGGGGAAGTCCGCCACCGACAGCGGCCCGGACCAGCGGTCCTCGGTCACCACGACCGGGCGGGGTTCCTCCATCTGGTCCAGCCCCGGGTCGACCACCACGGCCAGCCCGGCGCGCCGACCGCCCGGCACCGAGATCACGTCGCCCTTGCGCAGGTTCTCCAGCGACCGGGCGGTCTCGGCGCGGCGGGTGGCCGTGTTCTGCCGGGACAACGTCTTCTCCCGCTCGGAGATCGCGCGACGCAGCTGCGCGTACTCCCGCATCTGCTCGAAGTCGCCGGGGACGGCGTCGGCGTAGCCGCGCAGCGCCTCGACGTTGCGGTCGATCCGGCGGGACAGGCCCACCACCGACCGGTCGGCCTGGAACTGGGCGAACGACCGTTCCAGCATGCCGCGGGCCTCGGCGGCGCCGAGCTGGCCGACGAGGTTGACGGCCATGTTGTAGCCGGGCCGGAACGACGACTTCAGCGGGTAGGTGCGGGTGGAGGCCAGCCCACCGACCTGGCGCGGGTCCATCCCCGGCTGCCACAGCACCACGGCGTGCCCCTCGACGTCGATGCCGCGGCGCCCGGCGCGCCCGGTGAGCTGGGTGTACTCGCCGGCGGTGAGGTCGACGTGGGCCTCGCCGTTGTACTTGACCAGCCGCTCCAGCACCACGGTGCGGGCGGGCATGTTGATGCCCAGCGCCAGCGTCTCGGTCGCGAACACGACCTTGACCAGGCCGCGCACGAACAGTTCCTCCACGGTTTCCTTGAACGCGGGCAGCAACCCGGCGTGGTGGGCGGCCACGCCCTGCTCCAGCCCGTCGCGCCACTCCCAGTAGCCCAGCACCGCCAGGTCGTCGGGCGGCAGGTCCGCGGTGCGTTCGTCCACCACGCGGCGCACCTCGGCGACCTCGTCCGGCGTGTTCAGCCGCAGCCGCGAGTGGCGGCACTGGGTGACGGCGGCGTCGCACCCCGCCCGGGAGAAGATGAACACGATCGCGGGCAGCAGTCCCGCACGGTCCAGCCGGTCGATCACCTCGGTGCGCGACGGCGGCCGGTAACGGGGCATCCGCGGCGGGCCGCCGCGCCGGTTCCGGCCCCCCTTGCCCGCCCCGGCGGGGGCGTGCATCCGGGCGGTCTCCTCCACCCGGCGCAGCAACCGCGGGTTGATTTTGGCCTCGCCGGTGTCGGACTCCCCGGCGAACAGGTCCATCAGCCTGCCGCCGACGAGCATGTGCTGCCACAGCGGCACGGGCCGGTGCTCGTCCACCACGACCGTGGTGTCGCCACGCACGGCCACCAGCCACTCGCCGAACTCCTCGGCGTTGCTGACCGTGGCCGACAGCCCCACCACCCGCACATAGGCCGGCAGGTGCAGGATCACCTCCTCCCACACCGCGCCGCGGAACCGGTCGGCCAGGTAGTGGATCTCGTCCATGACGACGTAGCCGAGGTTGTCCAGCGCCGCCGAACCCGCGTAGAGCATGTTCCGCAGCACCTCGGTGGTCATCACCACGATCTGCGCGTCCCCGTTGATCGAGGTGTCCCCGGTGAGCAGCCCCACCGTCCCGGTGCCGTACCGCTCGGTCAGGTCGGCGAACTTCTGGTTCGACAGCGCCTTGATCGGCGTGGTGTAGAAACACTTACGGCCCTCGGCCAGCGCCAGGTGCACGGCGAACTCGCCGACCACGGTCTTGCCGGCGCCGGTGGGCGCGCACACGAGCACACCGTGCCCGTCCTCCAGCGCCTCGCACCCGCGGACCTGGAAGTCGTCGAAGGTGAACGCCAGCTCGCCGGTGAACCGGGCCAGTTCGGGGTAACGGCCGCGCCGCCGCGCCGCCGCGTACGCCTCGGCCGGACTGGTCGACGGGGAGGGATCGGTGGAAGGGTCCACGACCGTCAGGGTTGCACACCTCGGAGGCGACGCACAGACGGCGGGTGCCACTCACCCCGGCTGCCGGTCACCGCAGCAGCGCGTCGAGTTTCTCGTAGCCCTCGCGGACGCCGACCTCCATGCCGCTGCCGAGCATCGCGTCCCGCGCCTCGAGGGTGTCGACGAGCGAGGTCACGGTCACCCGGGTACGGCTTTCTCCGAGGTCGTCGAACACGGCGGTCTCCAGGCTGACCCCGTCGGGCAGGTCGGTCCAGGTGAAGGTCTGCACGATCCGCTCGGGCGGGCGGACCTCGTGGAACGAGCCGTAGAACGAGGCCACGTGCTCCCCACCGCGCCAGTTGGAATACCGCCAGTGGCCCCCGGTGCGGGGATCCCACCCGTCGATGCGCAACTCCAGCTCCCGCGGCCCGAGCCAGCGCGCCACCAGATCCGGGTCGGTCCAGGCGGCGAACACCCGCTGCCGGGCAGCGGCGAACTCGCGCACGATGCGGACCGCGGGCAATCCGTCGACGGCCTCGATCGTCGTCCCGCGCGTGGTGGTCGTCTCGTGGGCGCCCATGATCGCGTCCCTCCGTGTCGCCGGGTATGGGGCCGCCACGGCCGCCGGGCGCCCCCCGGGTCGTCCGGTGAGTACCCACGGCGCCGACGGCACACCACCCTGCCGCCCGCGCCCGGGTGTCAGGTCACGTCGTCGGTGCGGCCGCGGCCGT
>NZ_KI912218.1:145628-146210 GCF_000231035.2 Saccharomonospora iraqiensis subsp. paurometabolica YIM 90007
GGAACAGGTCGTTGGCGGCGCGGTGTTCGTCCTCGGCGAGGACGCGGGTGGCGACGGTGGTCATCGGCCCCATCGTGTCCGTCCGCCGTGCCCGGTCGCCACCGGGTTTCCCGCCCGCGCCCCGCCGGGCGGGGCGGTCACCGGGCCGTTCCGGTCACCGGGCGGGCTGGGGCTGGCCGACCCGGTACTCGGCGTTGTCGGCGTCGGTGACCGTGATCTCCACGGTGTGCGGGGCGCCGTCGACGGTGGCGTCGCAGGTGAACGTGGTGTCCGCGGCGACTTCCTGGTCGGCCGGGCAGGTGACCTCGCCCACGTTCGGCAGGCCGTAGCCGTCGGTGAGGACCTCCTGCACGTCGCCGGCCATCTGTTCGTGGTCGAACACCGTGGTGTTGAGCACACCCGGCCACACGAACAGCACCACTGCGGCCACACCGAGCGCCACCACCAGCGCGCCGATGCCGATCCAGAGGCCCTTCCCGGGCCCGCCCGACGACCCGCCCGGGGGCTGGCCGCCGTACGGGCCGTACGGGGTCTGCCCGTAGGGCTGGGGCCCGCCCCACTGCTGCGGGCCGCCCTGGGGCT
>NZ_KI912218.1:146310-159718 GCF_000231035.2 Saccharomonospora iraqiensis subsp. paurometabolica YIM 90007
CCGGGCCCGCCACGAACTCCAGCAGATTCACGTCCTCCGGCCGGCGCACGGCCCCCGCCGCACCCACCGTGCGCACCGGGCCCAGGACCCGGGACAGGCGGAAACACCGCGGCGCCGCACGGTCCCGGTCGTGCCCCACCAGGTACCAGCGGGCCCGCCACGACACCACACCCCAGGGCTCCACCGTGCGCGCACGCCGCTCCGGCGACCCGCCACGCCGATAGTCGAACCGCACCACACAGCCACGCCGCACCGCCGACAGCAGCGGCGCGAACGCCGGGTCCGTGTGCACCCGCGGCTCCACCAGCGTCGCCGACTGGTCGTCGACCTCCACCCCGGCCGCCCGCAGCTTCACCAGGGCCCCGTGCGCCTGCCCGGTCAGCTCCGGCGAATCCCACAGCCGCACCGCCAGCGCCACCGCCGCCGCCTCGTCCGGGGCCAGGTCGATCTCCCCCAGCTCGTAGTCCCGGCGCGCGATCCGGTAGCCCTCCACCCCGTCGAACACCGAGTTCCGCCCGGTCTCCACCGGGATCCCCAACTCGCGCAGCTCCGCCTTGTCCCGCTCGAACATGCGGGAGAACGCCTCGTCCCCCGCCACGTCCGCGTAGCCGGGCACGATCTGCCGCACCCGGTCGGCGGTCAGATACTGCCGCGTCGACAGCAGCGCCAGCACCAGGTTGACCAGGCGTTCAGCACGGGCGGTGGACACGGACCCACCCTAGCCACCCCACCGGCCCGCCCGCGCGCGGCCCACACCGACGCACTCCGCCCGCCGCGACCCCGGCGGCGGCCTCACAACGAGGCGATCAGCCGTTCCACCCGCTCGTCCACCGCGCGGAACGGGTCCTTGCACAGCACGGTGCGCTGGGCCTGGTCATTGAGCTTGAGATGCACCCAGTCCACCGTGAAGTCCCGGCCCACCTGCTGCGCCGCCGCGATGAAATCCCCCCGCAGCTTCGCCCGCGTCGTCTGCGGCGGGGTGTCCTTGGCCGCCTCGATCTCCCCGTCGTCGGTCACCCGCCGCACCATGCCCTTGCGCTGCAGCAGGTCGAAGATCCCCCGCCCGCGGCGGATGTCGTGGTAGGCCAGATCCAGCTGCGCCACCTTCGGGTCGGACAGGTCCAGGTCGTGCTTGGCCCGGTACCGCTCCACCAGGCGGTGCTTGATCGCCCAGTCGATCTCGGTGTCGATGCCGGAGAAGTCCTGCCGTTCCACCGCGTCCAACGCCCGGCCCCACAGGTCCACCACCTGCCGCGCCGTCGGCCCCGAGTCGTTGGCCTCCACGTGCTGCACCGCCCGCGCGTGATACTCCCGCTGGATCTCCAACGGCGACGCCTCCCGGCCCCCCGCCAGCCGCACCGGCCGCCGGCCCGTCAGGTCGTGCGACACCTCCCGGATCGCGCGGATCGGGTTGTCCAGCGTGAAGTCACGGAACTGCACCCCCTGCTCCACCATCTCCAGCACCAGGTGCACCGCACCGACCTTCAGCAGCGTCGTCGGCTCGGCCATGTTCGAGTCCCCGACGATGACGTGCAGCCTGCGGTACCGCTCGGCGTCGGCGTGCGGCTCGTCGCGGGTGTTGATGATCGGCCGGGACCGGGTCGTCGCGCTGGACACCCCCTCCCAGATGTGTTCGGCGCGCTGCGACAGGCAGTACACCGCCCCCCGCGGCGTCTGCAGCACCTTGCCCGCCCCGGCGACCAACTGCCGGGTCACCAGGAACGGCAGCAACACGTCCGCCACCCGGGAGAACTCCCCCGCCCGCGTCACCAGATAGTTCTCGTGACACCCGTACGAGTTGCCCGCCGAGTCGGTGTTGTTCTTGAACAGGAAGATGTCCCCGCCGATGCCCTCGTCGGCCAGCCGCCGCTCCGCATCGACGAGCAGATCCTCCAGGATCCGCTCCCCCGCCTTGTCGTGCGTCACCAGCTGCGTGATGTCGTCACACTCGGCGGTCGCGTACTCCGGGTGGGACCCCACGTCCAGGTACAGCCGGGAGCCGTTCGACAGGAACACGTTCGACGACCGGCCCCACGACACCACCCGCCGGAACAGGTAGCGCGCCACTTCGTCGGGCGACAACCTGCGCTGCCCGTGGAAGGTGCAGGTGACCCCGAACTCGGTCTCGATCCCAAAGATCCGACGCTGCATCCCTCAAGGGTAGGCGCTATCGGCCGCAGTACGGTGAACGAAATCCACCGAATCCGTAACCCGCGCCGCGCCGGGCACGCTCCCGGCGCCGGTCACGGCCCCGCCCACGCGGAGACCCGCACGTCGTCGCCGACCGACACCTTGCCGGGGCGGGTGACCGCGAACCGGGTCCCCAGGGCGACCCCGTCCGGGGTGCGCCGGTACTCCGCCAGCGTGCGCAACGGCTCCGGCCCGGCCCGCACACCGCGCTCCTGGTCCACCGTCGTCACCGCACACCGCACGGCGACCTTGGTGAAACCGAGCTCCGCCTCCCCCACCGCGACGCGGCGCACCTCGTCCTCGGCGTGCGGCGTCTCCCAGCCGTCGAGGACCACGTTGGGCCGGAACCGGTCCATCGGCACCGGGTCGGCGCCGCGGGCGCGCAGCCGGGCGGTCAGTTCGTCCAGGCTGCGCCGCGTCATCAGCAGCACCGCGCTGCTGTCGGCGTAGGCCGCGGTGCCCGGGGTGAGGCCGGTGGTCTCCCGGTGGTGCTCCGGCGGCACCCGCACCAGCCTGCTCCGCCGTCCCAGCACCGTCGACACCCACTCGGCGGCGGTGTCGCCCTGGTCGACACCGTGGAACGACCTGGTGTGCATCCGCACCGGGTGGCGGGGCCCGTCGGTGTCCACCGTCACCGGCAGGGTCTCCACCCCCGCACACGACAGGGTCAGCGTTCCCGCCACGCCGGACTCGTCGGCCTCGACACCGGCCCGCACCACCGCCAACCGTGGGTCCGCGCGTTGGCTGCGGAACTCGCCCCCGGGGTCGACAACCATGAACGTGCGGTCGTGCTCCAGCCCGGCCGGGGACAGCACCCCCGCGTCGAGCGGAACCCCCGCGCACCCCTTGACCGGATAGCTGTACAGGCCGGTGACCCTGACCATGGCGGAACCGGCCCTACTCGGACCCGCCCGACGACGTCGACCCGTTCCCGTCCGTGGCGCCGCCCTCCGGCGCGGAGTCCGCCGCGCCGCCCGGGGAGGCCGGCATCAGCGCCTCCAGCGCCGTGCCGGTGATCCGGCGGAACTTGCGGCCCGGACGCTCCCGGTCCAGCACCGCGACCTCCAGCTTGCCCGGTTCCGTGTCCCCGTCCGCGGACGAGCCCGACGAGCCGGACCCGCCACCGGGACCCGACGAGCCGGACGACGGGGCGCGCAGCGCCCCCACGGCCACCGACAGCGCCGCGCCCAGATCCATCCCGTCGGTGAAGCTGTCGGTGAGCTTGCTGTTGATCGCGTCCGTCTGCCCGCCCATGACCACGTACTTCGGCTGGTCCATCACGATGGACCCGTCGTAGGTCAGCCGGTACAGCTCGTCCTCGTCGGAGTCCGCACCGACCTGCGCCACGCAGATCTCCACCTCGAACGGTTTCAACTGTTCGGTGAAGATCGTCGACAACGTCTGCGCATATACGTTGGCCAGCGCGCGGGCGTTCACGTCGCGCCGGTCGTACTGATAGCCCTGCAGGTCCACGTGCCGGATGCCGCCGCGGCGCAGGCTCTCGAACTCGCTGTAGCGGCCCACCGCGGCGAACCCGATCCGGTCGTAGATCTCGGAGACCTTGTGCAGTGTCGGCGACGGGTTCTCCGCCACGAACAGCACTCCGCCCCGGTACTTGAGCACGACGACGCTCCGGCCCCGCGCGATCCCCTTCCGCGCGAGCTCGGACCGCTCGCGCATCAGCTGTTCGGGGGAGGTGTACAGCGGCATCGTCACTGGCGTTCGCTCCGCTCTGCTCGTCGGATCGCTCTACTCGTCGAATCGGAACTGGTCGGATCGGATCTGGTCGGGTCGGTACCGGCCCGGGCGGGCGGTCAGCCCAGCAGGCCGGGGCGTTCGGTCCGGTCGCGGACCACGGCCCGCGCGATCTCCGAGGTCTCCTCCTCCGGGGTGCGCACCGTCCCGTGCTCGGCGGTGACCGTGACCACCGTCGGGTGGATGTTGCGCACCAGGTCGGGACCCCCGGTGGCGGTGTCGTCGTCGGCCGCGTCGTACAGCGCCTCGATCGCCGCCCTGGTCGCGGCCTCGGCGTCGGCCTCCGGGTCGTACAGCTTCTTCAACGACGACTTCGCGTACGCCGAGCCCGACCCGATCGCGTGATATCCGGCGTTCTCCTCGTACCGGCCGCCGGTGACGTCGAACGACACGATCCGCCCCGCCCGTTTCGGGTCGGTGGCGTCGACGTCGTAGCCCACGAACAGCGGCAGCACGGCCAGTCCCGCCAACGCCACCTCCAGGTTGGCCTTGACCATGTTGGCGAGCTTGTTGGTCTTGCCGTCCAGCGACAGCGACACGCCCTCGATCTTCTCGTAGTGCGCGAGCTCGACCGTGTACAGCCGCACCAGTTCGAGCGCGAGGCCGGCGGTGCCCGCGATGCCCACCGCCGAGTAGGCGTCGGTGACGTGGACCTTGTCCATGTCCCGGCTGGCGATGGTGTTGCCGGTGGTGGCCCGGCGGTCACCGGCCAGCAGCACGCCACCGTTGAACGTCGACGCGACGATCGTGGTCCCGTGCGGCGGTTCCGCGCCCCCGGCCTGGGGCACCGGGGGCGCGGCGGGCGTTCCGTCGGCGCGGTTCCCGGGCAGCAGCTCGGGGGCCTGGGCCTTCAGGAAGTCCGTGAACGACGACGTCGCCGACGACAGATAGGCGGCGGGCAACACGAAGCCCGAGTTACGCGGAGTGTGTTCCATGCGTGCTCGTTGTTCCCATCGACGAAGGTGAACGGGCCGGGGATACGTGGGGGGGTGCCCTGCCGGGCAAGCCTACGAGGTCGTCACGCGCGGCTACTGGCCGCCCTTCTGCACGTAGGCACGGACGAAGTCCTCCGCGTTCTCCTCCAGCACGTCGTCGATCTCGTCGAGGATCGTGTCGACGTCCTCGCCCATCTGCTCGCGACGTTCCTGGCCTGCTCCGGCGCCGGATTCGGTTTCCTCGTCGGAGTCGCCGCCGCCGTGCTTCTCGATCCGTTCCTGAGCCATCATCGCCTCCCGTGTGGCCGGTGGGTTCCAGCCTACGCTCGGTCGTCGGCTTCCGGGACCTCCGTGACCACCTCGTTGATCTTCGGGGTCCAGTTTATCCCGACGTGGTCAATGCCTCCACGAGTTCCTCGGCCGTGGCGGCGGAGTCCAGCAGTTCCCCGACGTGGGCCCGGGTCCCCCGCAGGGGCTCCAGGGTCGGGATCCGCACCAGTGACTCCTTACCCACGTCGAAGATCACCGAATCCCAGGAGGCCGCCGCGATGGAGTTCGCGTACTTCTCCAGTGTCCGGCCCCGGAAGTAGGCGCGGGTGTCCGACGGGGGCGTCGTCACCGCCTCGCGCACCTCGTCCTCGCTGACGAGGCGTTTCATCGACCCCCGGGTGACCAGCCGGTTGTACAGGCCCTTGTCCAGCCGCACGTCCGAGTACTGCAGGTCGATCAGGTGCAGCCGGGGCGCGGCCCAGCCGAGCGCGTCCCGCGAGCGGTACCCCTCCAGCAGCCGCAGTTTCGCGGGCCAGTCGAGCCGGTCGGCGCACTCCTCCGGGTCGCGTGAGAGGGCGTCGAGGATCTCGCCCCAGACCCGCAGCACCTCCTTGTCCTGCTCGTCGGCACCCACCCGCTCCAGGTGCTGCGACACCAGTTCGTGGTAGGCGTACTGCAGGTCGAGCGCGGTGTACTTGCGGCCGTTGGCCAGATCCACCGTGGTCTTCAACGTGGGATCGTGGCTGATCTGGTGCACCGCCTTCACCGGGTCCTCCAGCCGGAGGTCGTCGAACCGCACCCCGTGCTCGATCATGTCGATGACCAGGGCGGTGGTGCCCAGCTTGAGGTAGGTGGCGTACTCGGCGAGGTTCGCGTCCCCGATGATGACGTGCAACCGGCGGTAGCGGTCGGCGTCGGCGTGCGGCTCGTCGCGGGTGTTGATGATGCCCCGTTTGAGGGTGGTCTCCAGGCCGACCTCCACCTCGATGTAGTCGGCGCGCTGGGAGAGCTGGAACCCGGGCTCCTCCCCCTGGGCGCCCAGCCCCACCCGGCCGGAGCCGGTGAACACCTGCCGGGACACGAAGAACGGCGTGAGTCCGCCGATCACCGAGGTGAACGGCGTCGTGCGGTCCATCAGGTAGTTCTCGTGCGTGCCGTAGCTGGCGCCCTTGCCGTCCACGTTGTTCTTGTACAGCTGCAGCGGCGCCTGGCCCGGCACGGTCGCGGCGCGCAGCGCCGCCTCCTCCATGACGCGCTCGCCGGCCTTGTCCCAGATCACCGCGTCCCGCGGGTTGGTCACCTCGGGTGCCGAGTACTCCGGGTGGGCGTGGTCGACGTAGAGGCGCGCACCGTTGGTGAGGATCACGTTCGCCGCGCCGAGGTCCTCGACGTCCGAGTCGTGTCCGTGCTGGTTCGGCCCGGCCAGGTCGAAGCCCCGCGCGTCCCGCAGGGGTGACTCCACCTCATAGTCCCACCGGGCCCGCCGGGCACGCGGGATGTCCGCCGCCGCCGCGTAGGCCAGCACCACCTGGGTGGAGGTCAGCACTGGGTTCGCGGTCGCGTCGCCCGGCACCGCGATCCCGTATTCCACCTCGGTTCCCATGATCCGCCGCATGCCACAAGCCTACGGGTGTCGGGCGGGAAAACCCCGGCGCCGGTGCGGTCGTGGGTGAAAAACCCCGATCGGACGTCACCGAAGGCCACTCACCCGCCACACCACCCGCGGGTCCTCACCCGGCCGGGCGAGGTCGGGTCAGGGTCACCGCCAGGCGAGCGCCGACCGTCGCTGCCAGTAGTCCACGGGATCCTCGGCCACCCCCCACGGGTCCGCTTCCGGGCCCCGGCCGTCGGCGGGCCCGGGCAGTGCGGCGCCCGCGAGGTTCGATTCGAGCTGGTCCGGGCTCGCGGCGCCGAGCAGCACCACGTCGGCCCACGGCCGGGAGTACGCCGCCGCCAGCGCCACCGCGTCCGGGCCCGTCCCGAGCCGGGCGGCCTCGGCCGCCAACGGGCCGGGCGGGTCGAGGACCAGACGTCCGTTGGCCAGGGTCTCCTTCAGCTGCACCAGCGCGCCCCGCGCGTGCGCCTCGGCCAGTGCCGGACCGGCGGAGGGCTCCAGCGGATTCCACGTCGACTGCACGGCCGTGAACACCGCGCGACCGTCCACCTCGATCGCCAGCGCCCGGCGAATCGTCTCCGCCTGGCGCGGCCCGGACGTGGAGAACCCCACCCGCACACCCCGGTCGGGCAGCTCCGCCAGGTCCGACAGCAGCGCCCGGTCGTCGAACAACGGACTGTCCGGAGTCAACGAGTGCACCTGGTACAGCGACACCGCCCCGCCCAGCAGCTCCCGGGTCCGGTCCCACTGTGTCCGGAACCGGGTCCGGGAGTGCTCCTTGGACTCGTGCACCTCGGCGTCCACCCGCCAACCGCCGACATAGGCGTATCCCCACTTGCTGGACACGACCACGTCCGGGTGCCCGCGGTCGGCGAGCCAGTCCGCGAGGAACTCCTCGGCCCGCCCGTAGGAGGCGGCCACATCCACCCGCCGCACCCCGCGCGCGTAGGCCCGGTCGAGCACCGCGTGGGTGACCCGCCGCATCCCGCGCACGGACCGTTCGTCCGGCAGTACCTCCGCCCGGCCCAGATTCAGGTACGCGGGCCTGCCCACCGCAGCCAGTCCGATCGCCGTCCGTGCGAGGTTGTTCATCGGACCGACGGTACGGGGTGGATCGGGACGGCGAAGGTGTGTCCGTCCCGAGCGGGGTGGTATAGGTCGTTATACACCTGAACGCTGTCGGAGGAGTTCGAGGAACTGCTCGGAGGAGAGCACCTCGCGGTGCAGCTTCTCCAGCCGCGCCGCCGGCGCCCGGACATACCCCTTGCCGAAGACCGGCGCGAGCTGACGCAGACTCGCCCCCTCCTCCCGGGCGGCGAGCAGCGTCCAGTCCGAGGCGTTCGCACACGCCGTCGCCGCCTGCCGCAACTGCCCCAGCAGCGCGACCAGCTCCTCCGCGGCCAGTTCCCCCGCCCGTACCGCCCGCGCGGTCTCCTCCAGCCAGGCCAGCATGTCCGCCGCCGTCACGGGTGGCGCGGTGCCGCTCACCGGCGAGTCCGCGTCCGGGCCGGCCGGCTGCGTGTCGTCCACATCCATACCCGGACGGTATAGGACGTTATACGTCTCTGACCAGCCGGCGCGTCCCGGGGAGAACCCGCCCCACCCGACAGTGGGGCCGCCCGCGCGGTGCGCGCGGGCGGCCCCACTGTTCCTCGGAGGTGTTGCCGTGGTCGTGTCCGTACCGGCCCGACACCGGCCGGCTCAGAGGTACTGGCCGGTGTTGGTCGCGGTGTCGATCACCCGGCCGGAGTCCTGGTTCTTCCCGGTGACCAGGGTGCGGATGTAGACGATCCGCTCCCCCTTCTTGCCGGAGATGCGGGCCCAGTCGTCCGGGTTCGTGGTGTTCGGCAGGTCCTCGTTCTCCGCGAACTCGTCCACGATGGCGTCCAGCAGGTGCTGCACCCGCAGCCCCGGCTGCTCGGTCTCCAGCACCGACTTGATCGCCGACTTCTTCGCCCGGTCGACGATGTTCTGGATCATCGCGCCGGAGTTGAAGTCCCGGAAGTACAGCACCTCCTTGTCCCCGTTGGCGTAGGTCACCTCCAGGAACCGGTTCTCGTCGGTCTCCTCGTACATCCGTTCGACCGTGTGCTGGATCATCGCGTCCAGCGTGGCCTCCGAGTCACCGGCGAACTCCCGCAGGTCGTCGGCGTGGATCGGCAGGTCCGCGGTCAGGTACTTGGAGAAGATGTCCTTCGCGCCCTCGGCGTCCGGACGCTCGATCTTGATCTTCACGTCGAGCCTGCCGGGGCGCAGGATCGCCGGGTCGATCATGTCCTCCCGGTTCGAGGCGCCGATGACGATGACGTTCTCCAACCCCTCGACACCGTCGATCTCCGACAGCAGCTGCGGCACGATCGTCGTCTCCACGTCCGACGACACACCGCTGCCGCGGGTGCGGAAAATGGACTCCATCTCGTCGAAGAACACGATCACCGGGGTGCCGTCGGAAGCCTTCTCCCGGGCCTTCTGGAAGATCATGCGGATGTGCCGCTCGGTCTCCCCGACGAACTTGTTCAGCAGCTCGGGGCCCTTGATGTTGAGGAAGAACGACTTCGCGTCGGCCGCGCGCCCGTCTCCCCTGGCCTCGGCCACCTGCTTGGCCAGCGAGTTCGCCACCGCCTTCGCGATCAGCGTCTTCCCGCACCCCGGCGGCCCGTAGAGCAGGACCCCCTTCGGCGGGGCGAGCTGGTACCTGCGGTACAGGTCCGCGTGCAGGAACGGCAGCTCCACCGCGTCCCGGATCTGCTCGATCTGCCGGAACAGGCCACCGATGTCCTCGTAACGGACGTCCGGCACCTCCTCCAGGGTCAGATCCTCGACCTCGGCCTTCGGCACCCGCTCGTAGGCGTAGCCTGCCTTGGAGTCCACCAGCACCGAGTCGCCCGAGCGCAGGTTCTGCTCGGCCAACGGGTCGGCCAGCCACACCACCCGTTCCTCGTCGGCGTGGCCCACCACGAGCGCACGGGCGCTGCCGCTGCCGTTCTCCGGCAGCAACGTCTCCCGCAGCGTGCAGACCTCGCCCGTGTTCTCGAACTCACCGGCCTCGACCACGGTCAGTGCCTCGTTGAGCCGGACACTCTGCCCCCGGCGCAGCTCGGACACCTCGACCGCGGGCGAGACGGCCACCCGCATCTTGCGCCCGGACGTGAACACGTCCACGGTGCCGTCCTCGTAGGCGGTGACGAACACGCCGTACCCGCTCGGAGGCTGCGCGAGCCGGTCGACCTCCTCCCGCAGCGCCAACAACTGACTCCGCGCCTCACGCAGAGTCTCGGTCAGCTTGGTGTTGCGCTCGGTGAGCTGGCTCACCCGCTCGTTGGCCTCCGTGAGCCGTTGCTCCAGCACGCGGTTCTGCCGGGGCGAGTCGGTGAGCTTCCGACGGAGCAGGGCCACCTCCTCCTCGAGGAAACGGATCTGCCGTGCCTGCTCGCTCGATGGGGTCTCCGTGGCTCCGGCTCCGCTCGTCTGTGAAGGGTCGGCCTCCTCGTGCCGACCTCCGGGAAGGTCGTGTGGCATTTCGGCACCTCCTCGGAATGCATTTCTTCCCACGGTACCGGCGATCACCGACATGAAAAGCCCTATCCGCGTTACAGGATCGGCGCGTCGTCCGGCTCCCGACCGTGTACCCGCCGGACCCGCACGGGACTCCGGTACCCGCACGGGCACAGCCGGTCACGCCGAACGCACGATCCCGCCCACCGCCGGAATGATCCTCTTCTACGATTGGTCCGCCTCCGGGCGATCACCACAGGTAACCGAGGAAACAGGAGCAGTCGTGACACAACCGCCACCGCAGGGCCCACCCGACCCCTACGGGAACCAGGGCCCGCAACCCGGCCACTGGGGCCAGCCCGGCCAACCCCAGCAGGGAGGATGGGGCCAACCCGACCAGTGGGGGCAGCAGGGCCAGTGGGGACAGCAGGGCCAGTGGGGACAGCAGGGCCAGCCCCAACCCGGCCAGCCGGGCCAGTGGGGACAACCGGACCCGTATCAGGCCGGGTACCCGCAGGGCTATCCCGGCGCGCAACCCGGATTCGGCCAACCGGGATACGGCCCGCAGGGCCCCGGCGGACAACCCCCGAAGAGCAAGACCGGCCTGATCGTCGGCCTGTCCCTCGCCGGGGTCGCCGTCATCGGTGGCGCTGTGACGCTGATCCTGGTGCTCACCGGCGGCGGGAACGACCGGGCCGAGGTCGAAGATCTCGCCGACCGTACGGCCAGGGCGATCGAGGACCAGGACACCGACGCGGCCAGGGAAATCGCCTGCCCGAGCAACGCCGACGAGATCGAGGCCGCGCCCGACGAGATGCCCGGCGACTTCTCCTTCTCCGCCGAATCGGTCGGTCAGGTCACCATCGACGGCGACACCGCCGAGTTCGACATCGAGCTCACCATCGACATGAGCAGCTCGTTGCCGAACAACGCCGGCGGACCGCAGTCCACCACGATGACGATGCAAGCCGCCAAAGAGGACGGCGACTGGTGCCTGAAGGGCTCGAGACTCTGACTCCGCACCCGGCCGCCCGGCGCGCGCACCGCGGTTCGCGCATGCCGGCGCGGCCGGGGCCGCTGTCCCGCCTCCGGGCGATCATTACAGGCGACCGGAACAGGAGCGAGTCGTGACACAACCGCCACCGCAGGGCCCACCCGACCCCTACGGGAACCAGGGCCCGCAACCCGGCCACTGGGGCCAGCCCGGCCAACCCCAGCAGGGAGGATGGGGCCAACCCGACCAGTGGGGACAGCAGGGCCAGTGGGGACAGCAGGGCCAGCCCCAACCCGGCCAGCCGGGCCAGTGGGGACAACCGGACCCGTATCAGGCCGGGTACCCGCAGGGCTATCCCGGCGCGCAACCCGGATTCGGCCAACCGGGATACGGCCAACACGGATTCGGCCCCCCGGGCATTGACGGGCCGCCGCCGAAGAGCAAGACCGGCCTGATCGTCGGCCTGTCCCTCGCCGGTCTCGCCCTCGTCGGCGGCGTGGTCACCCTCGTCCTCGTGCTCACCGGCGGGGACGACGAGGAATCCGAACAGCAGGCACAGCGGGAGAACACCGCACCGAGCACCCAGCAACAACTCCCGGCCCCGGGCGAGGGCCAGGGGCCGCTCCCCGGTGACCAGCCGGGCCTGCCCGGTAGCTCGTCCTCCTCGATGCCCGGCCCCGGCGGCGACGCGGACCGACCGGGAGCCGGATCGGTGGACGCGGCGGCCGTGCAGGCGCTCGCGGATCGGTTCATCGAGGCCTTCAACAACCGCGACGGAGCCACGGTCGGTCAGCTGATCTGCGGAGGCCAGGTCAACATGGACGAGGTGCCGGACAGTGCCCGACTCGTCCGCACCGGGCCACCCTCCGGTGACGCGAGCACGGCGACCGTCCCCATCAGGGGCGAAAGCGACGGCCAGTCGCCGGAGCAGGGTGAGCTCACGGCGAGCTTCCGGAACGGCGAATGGTGCATCAGCGAGATCGGATGATCCCGGCACCCGCGTGCGCCGGCCGCGCCGTCAGCCCCGGCTGGGCCGGCGGCGCGGCCGGGGCGGGGTGACCCCCTCGGCGAGTCGGCGGGTGGTGAGCAGGAACGCCGTGTGTCCCACCATCCGCTGCTCCGGGCGCACCGCCAGCCCGACCACGTGCCAGGGGCGCACCATCGTCTCCCACGACTGCGGCTCGGTCCAGCACTGCTGCTCGCGCAGCGCCTCGGTGAGCCGGGACAGCTGCGTCACCGTCGCCACGTACCCGACCAGCACGCCGCCCGGCACCAACGCCGACGCCACCGACGGCAGCACCTCCCACGGGGAGAGCATGTCCAGGATCACGCGGTCGGCCTCCCCGGTGAACCCGGTGACGTCACCGACGGTGAGGTCCCAGTTCGCCGGGGACTCCCCGAAGAACCGTTCCACGTTGCGCACCGCGTGCTCGGCGTGGTCCGCACGCACCTCGTACGAGGTGACCCGGCCCTCCGGCCCCACGGCGCGCAGCAGCGAGCAGGTGAGCGCACCGGACCCGGCGCCCGCCTCCAGCACGCGGGCGCCGGGGAAGACGTCCCCCCACATCAGGATCTGCGCCGCGTCCTTCGGGTAGATGACCTGGGCCCCGCGCGGCATCGACAGTACGTAGTCGGCCAGCAGCGGGCGCAGCGCCAGGTACGCGGTGCCACCCACGGAGGTGACCACCGACCCCTCGTCCAGGCCGATGAGGTCGTCGTGGGCGATCGCGCCCTGGTGGGTGTGGTACTGCCCACCCTCGGACAGGACGACGGTGTAGTGCCGCCCCTTGGGATCGGTCAACTGCACCCGGTCGCCGACACGGAACGGACCTGCGGACACCACACCTCCAGGAATGCCCTCACGGGCGGGGAACGGACGGATCGGGGATCCGATCGTCCCAGACCGGCGGGTGTGGTTCGCACCCGGTGCCGCCCCGCGCGGAGGACGCCCGCGCGAGATCGTCGCGGCGCAGGACACCGGTGGGCCGCCCGGACGGGTCGAGGACCAGGAACTGGCCCGTTCCCGCTGCGGCGAGCTGGTGGGCGAGGTCCTCGGCGCTGTCGCCGTCGGCCAGTACCGTCTCCGGGCGGATCGGCTCGGCCGCCCGCTCGGCGGGTGAGCCCGGGGCGGTGGCCGCCAGACGCTCGGCCGAA
>NZ_KI912218.1:159818-161941 GCF_000231035.2 Saccharomonospora iraqiensis subsp. paurometabolica YIM 90007
GGCGGGCGGTCCCCGGCCGCCGGGCCCCCGACCGGGCATCGTCGGCGCGGTGGTCACGGCAGGCGGCGCAATTCTCACAGCAGGTGGCACGGTCTCACAGCAGGCGGCGCAGCGGCACCGCGCCGCGGGCACGGCGGGTCCACTCCCGCGGGTAGCCGAGTGAGACCTCCTCGAAGCGCACCCCGTCGCGCCAGGTGGTGCGCGGGATGTGCAGATGCCCGTACACCACCATTTCGGCCCGGTGCCGCACGTGCCAGTCCGCGGTCGCCTCGGTGCCGCACCACATGGCGAACTCCGGGTACCACAGCGGCTCGGTGGGATGGCGGTGCAGCGGCCAGTGCGACACCAGCACGGTGCCGTGCCCGTCCGGGACGTCCGCCAGCCGCTTCTCGGTGAGCCGCACCCGCTCGGCGCACCACCGGGCCCGGTCGGGGTGCGGGTCGGGGTGCAGGAGGTACTCGTCGGTGCAGACCACGCCCGCCTCCCGGGCCTGCCGCAGCGCCTCGGCCGTCGGGTGTCCCTCGGCGGCCGGGGTCCGCCAGCTGTAGTCGTAGAGCACGAACAGCGGCGCCACCGTCAGCGGACGCGGCCCGTGCTCCCACACGGGGAACTCGTCCTCCGGGGTGTGCACGCCGAGTTCGCGACAGCGCCGCACCAGCTCCTCGTAGCGCTCGACCCCGCGGGCCTGCACCGGGTCCTTCGGCGTGGTCCACAGCTCGTGGTTGCCGGGCACCCAGATCACGGTGGCGAACCGGTCCCGCAGTGTGGCCAGGGTCCCGGTCACCGTGTCCACCTGTTCGGCGACGTCCCCCGCCACGATCAGCCAGTCGTCCGGGCCCTGCGGCCGCACCGAGTCCAGCAACGGCGCGTTGTCCCGGTGGCCGATGTGCAGGTCACTGGTGGCGTAGAGGTTCGGCACGGCCACCACGGTAGATCACCGGCGCCCGGACGGGGAAAACCGTTCGCGCCGCCGCGTGGGCGGCGGTAGGGTTCGGCACCATCATGAAGAGCTGACACGAGCCCGCACCCGCGTCCGCGGCATCCCGCCCGGCGGGTGACCCGCGACCTCTCCGGCCGGTGGTGTCCCGTGTCCTCTCCCCTCTCCCTGCACGCCCGCGACGTGGCGTTCGCCCACGGCGACCGCGTGGTGTTCGACGGCTTCGACCTCACCGTGGGTGCGGGACGGAGGGTCGGGCTGGTCGGCGACAACGGCGTGGGCAAGTCCACCCTGCTGCGGCTGCTGGCCGGGCTCGAACGGCCGCAGGCGGGCACGGTCTCCGGCGGTGGGGACGTCGGCTTCCTGCACCAGGAGTTGCCGTTCCCGCCCACCGCGACGCCGGCCGACGTCCTCGACGACGCGCTCGCCGACCTCCGGCGGGCGGCCGGGGAGCTCGACACGCTCGCCGCCCGGCTCGAACGGCGGCCGGACGACGCGGCCGTGCTCGACGAGTACGGGCGGATGCTGGAGTGGGCCGAGGTGCACGGGGTGTGGGACGCGGATCGCCGCGCCGCGGTGGTGACCGAGGGGCTCGGGCTCGGCGGCATCGCCCCGGGGCGGACGCTGGCCGAGCTGTCCGGAGGGCAGCGGAGCAGGTTGGCGCTGGCCGCCCTGCTGGTGTCCGCTCCGCGGACACTGCTGCTGGACGAACCCACCAACCACCTCGACGACGCCGCGTCGGAGTTCCTGGAGCGGCACCTGGCGGGCCTGTCCGGCATCGTGCTCCTGTCGTCCCACGACCGGGTGTTCCTGGACGCGGTCTGCACCGACATCGTCGACCTGGACCCCACCGTGGACGGACCCCGCCGCTACGGGGGCCGGTACTCGGACTACCGGGACGCCAAACGTGCCGAACGGGCCCGGTGGGAGCAGCGCCACGCCGACGAACAGGCCGAACTGCGCCGGCTGCGGCAGGTGGTGTCCGTCTCGGCGCACGAGATCAACCACAACCGGCCGATGCGGGACAACGCGAAGATGGCCCACGACTACCGGGGCGCCCGGGTACAGCGCCAGGTCTCCCGCCGGGTCCGCGACGCCCGGCGACGGCTGGCCGAACTGGAACGCACCCGGGTGCCGAAGCCGCCGTCCCCGCTGCGGTTCCGCGCGACGCCGACCGGCGACGGCA
>NZ_KI912218.1:162041-163600 GCF_000231035.2 Saccharomonospora iraqiensis subsp. paurometabolica YIM 90007
CCCAGCAGCACCGCGAACGCCGCGGCCAGCGCCAGACACACCGCCACCCCCGCGCCCGGCAGCAGCCGGGCCACCAGCGGTGTGTACAGCGCCACCACGACGGCCGAGCCGAGCCACCACGACGGCGCCAGGGAGACCGGGACCCCACCGATCCGGAACAGCGGCACGCCCGGGTCCGGACCACGGTCGTGTCCGGGCCCGGTGGCCGGGTCCTCGCTCGTCGCGCGCACGCCGTCGAGGTTAGGGCGTGCGGTGTTCGGATCACGTGACCTCGCCGGCGGGCCGCCCGGAGCACGGGCGGTGTCGGCGGCGACCGTTACGCTGCCCCGCATGGCTGAGGGCGCGACCGACACGGCCGGGTACACCACCGGCGCCGCGGACACCACCGGGGCGGGTGTGGGCGCTGCGGGAGGGCACGACGGGGTCGTGCGCCGACCGGCGCTGTCGCCGTCCCGGGCGGGCGATTTCAAACAGTGCCCGCTGCTCTACCGGTTGCGCGCGGTGGACCGGCTGCCCGAGACGCCGACGAAGGCCCAGGTGCGCGGCACGCTCGTGCACTCGGTGCTGGAGCGCGTGTTCGCCCTCCCCCGCGAGCAGCGGGTCCCCGACCGTGCCCGGGAACTGCTGCGCCCCACGTGGTCGGAACTGTCCGAACAGACTCCCGAGTGGAGGGAACTGTTCGTGCCCGACCCGCCGGAAGGCCGGGGGGAGATCTCCGAACAGGCGGAGGCCGAGTGGCTCGACTCGGCCGAGCGGCTGCTGGAATCCTACTTCGCGCTGGAGGACCCGCGGCGGCTCGAACCGGAGGCGTGTGAGCTGCACGTGGAGACCGAGCTGGATTCGGGCGTGCTGCTGCGCGGCTACATCGACCGGTTGGACGTCGCCCCCGCCGGGCAGATCCGGGTGGTGGACTACAAGACCGGTGCGGCGCCGCGGCAGATCGGCGAGGCCAAGGCGATGTTCCAGATGAAGTTCTACGCCGTGGTGCTGTGGCGGCTGCGGGGCGTGGTGCCGAGCCAGTTGAAGCTGCTCTACCTGCGTGATGGGCAGGAACTGGCCTACACCCCGGACGAGCCGGAGCTGGCGCGCTTCGAGCGCACCCTGGAGGCGATCTGGCAGGCCATCCTCCGCGCGGGCGCCACGGGCGACTTCCGGCCGAGTCCGAGCAAGCTGTGCGGCTGGTGCTCGTTCCAGCACCTGTGCCCGTCGTTCGGCGGGACCCCACCGGAGTACCCGGGGTGGCCGGAGCCCGACCCGGGGGTGGAGTCCGTGCTCGACCGGGCGGACTGACGCTGGACCGGGCGGCCTGACCGGCGGCGCACGAGGAAGGCGGTATGCGGTGACCGAGGCGTTCTACGTCCCCCGGGGCGGCGGGCGGTTCCTGCCGACGGAACACACGTCGGGGCCGTGGTCGGCGGACGCGCAGCACTTCGGGCCCCCGTCGGCGCTGCTGGTGCGGGAGCTGGAGGCGCTGCCCGCCGACTCGGCGCGGCGACTGGCGCGGGTCACCGTCGAGATCCTCGGCCCCGCCCCCGCTCACCGAACTGACGGTGCGGGCC
>NZ_KI912218.1:163700-167154 GCF_000231035.2 Saccharomonospora iraqiensis subsp. paurometabolica YIM 90007
ACCGGACCCGCGGGCCACCGACCCGCGGACCGCGGAGCCACGGACCGCGGAGCCACGCCCGACCCGGTGCACGCGGGGGCCTGACGCACCGTCGTTGATCTACTACCCTCCCCCGCAGACAACGAGACGGGAGCTGGCGCAGAGTGCAGATCACCTCGGTGGTCAACCAGAAGGGCGGGGTCGGCAAGACCGCGCTCAGCGTGGGCGCGGCGGCGGCGCTGGCCGAGCGCGGGCGCCGGGTGCTGCTGATCGACCTCGACCCGCAGGGGCACGCCACGACCGAGTCGCTCGGACTGCCCGAGCCCCCACCCGAGGCGCCGAGCATGGCCAGGGCGCTGACGAAGACCTGGCGCGGGCCGGTGGAGGAGCTCGTCGTGCCGCATCCGCGCTGCGCCGTCGGCGACGGCGGCGCGCTCGACGTGATCCCCACCTCGTCCGGCATGTTCGACCTCGTGCGGCGGCTGGACCAGTTCCGGGTGCCGGGGTGGCAGCTGGCGCGGGTGATCCAGTTCGCCGACTACGACCACGTCGTCATCGACTGTCCGCCCGCGCTGGACGTGCTGACCAACAACGCGCTGGTGGCCAGCCACGGGATCGTCGTGCCGGTGCAGCCGGAACGCACCAGCATCCGGGCGCTGCGGCTGCTGCGCGAACAGATCAGCTACATCGAACAGGCCGTGCAGCGGCCGCCGGTGCTCTACTACGGCCTGGTGCCCGGGCTGTACCGGCGGCCGGTGTCGGCGTACGCGGCCGCCGCGTTGAATGAGTTGCAGGGCTTCGGCCTGCCCGTGCTGGCGCACGTGCCGCTGGGGGTGGTGATCAACGAGGCGGCGGCCCGCGGGGTGCCGGTGACCACGTTCGCCCCCGAGACGGTGCAGGCGGCGGCGTTCCGCGAGGTGGCCCGCGCGCTGGACTCCATGCACAGCGGCCCGGTCACACCGCTGACCGCGCCCGAGCAGGACTTCGTGTTCGAGGACTTCATCGCCGACGTCTCCCACGCCCGCGCGGCCAACGACAGCGGCGCCCGCAGCAGGCTGTACGACCTGCTGCCCCGCCACCGGAAACCACACTGACCCGCCCCGGCACGGTCGGACCAGCAGGCCGACGCTCCCGTCGACCCCGGGGCCACCCGTTCGCCCGTCGGGGCGACTCGGGTCAGAGCCGGGAGGCGCGGATGTCGGAGGCGAGGATCGCCCGGGCGCCGACGGCGGCCAGCTCGTCCATGACCGAGTTCACCTGCTTGCGGGACACCATCGCCCGGACGGCCACCCAGTCGGGGTCCGCGAGCGGGGCGACCGTGGGCGACTCCAGCCCCGGGGTGATCGCGATGGCGTCGTCGAGCAGTGTCCGCGGGCAGTCGTAGTCCAGCATCATGTACTGCTGGGCGAACACCACGCCCTGCAACCGGGCGGCCATCTGCGCGATCGGTTTCGACGTGGCGTTGCCCGCGCGGTGCAGGAGCACCGCCTCGGACACGCAGATGGGGTCACCGAAGGCGACCAGGTCGTGCTGGCGCAGGGTGCGGCCGGACCCCACGACGTCGGCGATGGCGTCGGCGACCCCGAGCTGCACCGAGATCTCCACGGCCCCGTCGAGCCGGATGACGTCGGCCTCCACCCCGTGCCGGGCGAGGTCGTCGGCCACCAGCCGCGGATAGGAGGTGGCCAGGCGCTTGCCCGCCAGGTCGGGGATCGTCCACTCCCGCACGGCGGGGGCGGCGTAGCGGAAGGTGGAGCCCCCGAACCCGAGCGACAGGGTCTCCTCGACCGGTGCCCCCGAGTCCAGTGCCAGATCCCGGCCGGTGATCCCCAGGTCCAGGTCACCCGAGCCGACGTAGATCGGGATGTCCTTGGGCCGGAGGAAGAAGAATTCGACGTCGTTGACGGTGTCCAGGATGGTCAGGTCCCGCTGCTCGGGCCGCTGCCGGTACCCCGCCTCGGCGAGCATCTCCGACGCCGGTCCCGCCAGCGCGCCCTTGTTCGGCACCGCGAACCGCAGCATGATGTTCCCTCCTGACGTTGTCGCTGCCCGTGCCCGCTCCGGCCGGGCGGGCGCCGGTGTCCACCCCAGCGGAGGTGGTCGGCGGGTCGCCACCCGGGACCGGCGAGACGACCCTCACAGGTGGCGGTAGACGTCCTCGCTGGTGACGCCCCGCCCGAGCATGAGGACCTGGACCCGGTAGAGCAGCTGCGAGATCTCCTCGGCGAGGCGCTCGTCGGACTCGTGCTCGGCCGCGATCCAGACCTCGCCCGCCTCCTCGAGCACCTTCTTGCCCTGCTCGTGCACCCCGGCGTCGAGGGCACGCACGGTGCCCGACCCCTCGGGCCGCGTGTCGGCGCGCTGGAGGAGTTCCGCGTACAGCTCGTCGAAGGTCTTCACGCCCCGGAATCCTTCCATCCGCGCCGCACGCGCCGACGGGCGGCCCGGTCCGGGCGTGGCGCACGTGGCGCAGGCGACGTTGACGCGGTACTGCGCGCGGTAGTTTGCTGATCGCGCAGGGAACGCGGCAGCGACGCGCGTGTGGACTTCGACGCGAAAAGATCGTGATATGGCAGACACCTCCTCCCCCGGGTCACCGCAGGCCCCCGCGGCGGGCGGGACCCGGCCCGACGTGCGACTCCCGGAGAACCCGGGCAGACTCGACCAGGACACCGAGTACTGCTCGGTCCGGCTGGACGGCGCCTGGCGGGACATCCGGTTCCACGACTACGACCGGATCTTCGCCGTGCCCGGGCTCTACGAGACGCTGTTCCACGATCTGCTGGACTGCCGGTCGCCGGACGTGGTGGGCAAGCTGCTCAAGGAGGAGGTGCAGGCCTCCGGCACCGACCCCGCGTCGCTGCGGGTGCTGGACCTCGGCGCGGGCAACGGCCTGATCGCCGAGCAGCTGCGCACCGTGGGCGCGGGGTATCTGATCGGGGTGGACCTGCTCGACGAGGCCCGGCGGGCGGCGCTGCGGGACCGTCCGGAGCTCTACGACGACTACCACGTGTGCGACCTGGCCCGGCTGACCGCCGAGCAGGAACGGACGCTGGCCGGTCACCGATTCAACGCGTTGACCTGCGTGGCCGCGCTCGGGTTCGGCGACATCCCGGTGCGGGCGTTCGCGACGGCGGTGAATCTCGTCGCCGACGGCGGCCGGATCGCCTTCACGATCCGGGATCGGTTCCTGTCCGAGTCCGACGAGTCCGGTTTCGCCCGGTTCGTCCGCCGGTGTGAGCGGGAGGGGTTGTTCGAGGTGCGCGCCCGCGAGCGGTACCGGCACCGGCTCGACGTGCGCGGGGAGCCGCTGCACTACCTGGCCGTCGTGGCCACCAAGCACGGCGACGTGCCGGTCGCGCCGTCGGACGGCACGGACTGAGCGGCGTCAGTCCCGGATCACCAGCTCGGCCAGGGTCCGGGCGTCGACACCCACCAGCGACGGGCGCGGCACCCGGCGCGGCCCCGGCGGCAC
>NZ_KI912218.1:167254-167695 GCF_000231035.2 Saccharomonospora iraqiensis subsp. paurometabolica YIM 90007
CGCCCCGCGGAGTGGCCGGCCGACTGGCACGGCGGGTACCTGCGGGCGATCGACTGGCGGACCGTGCGGGGCCGGGTGGTCGATCCCGGTCCGGCGACCGTGTGGGCGCGGCAACGGATGCCGCTGGTCGCCGACGAGCCGCCGAGCCCACTGCAGCGGCTGTTCGCCGTCGCCGACTCCGGCAGCGGGGTGTCCAACGTGCTGGACCCGGGCCGGTGGCTGTTCATCAACTCCGAGCTCACCGTCCATCTGCACCGCGAGCCCGCGGGCGAGTGGGTCGGCCTGGACGCGGCCACGCTCCTCGGCCCGGACGGGGTCGGCACCGCGACGAGCGCGCTGCACGACCGCGACGGGCAGGTCGCCACCGGGGCACAGGCACTGCTGGTGCGGCACCGCTGACCCGCGGGGCCACCGGACCCGCGGGGTCACCGGACCCGCGGG
>NZ_KI912218.1:167795-172716 GCF_000231035.2 Saccharomonospora iraqiensis subsp. paurometabolica YIM 90007
GCTCCACCCGGCTGCTGGTCACCGGCGGCAACGGCACCGGAAAGTCCACGCTGCTGGGCGTGCTGGCGGGCACGGTTCCCCCGGCGCGCGGTTCGGTGCGGTGGGCTCCGGGGGTGCGGGTGGGGTTGCTGGAGCAGGACGTGTCCTTCGCCGAGGCGCACCGCACGCCGCACGAGCTCTACACCGCCGCCCGCCCGGACGGCGGGGCACCCGCGCTGACGTCGTTGGGGCTGCTGGCGGCCCGGGACTGCCACCGCCCGGTCGGCACACTGTCGGTGGGGCAACGGCGCAGGCTCGCCCTGGCCCTGTTGATCGCCCGGGCGCCGCACGTACTGTTGCTGGACGAGCCGACCAACCACCTCTCGCCCACGCTCGCCGAGGAGCTGTCCGAGGCGCTGGAGACCGCCCCGGGCGCCGTCGTACTCGCCTCGCACGACCGGTGGCTGCGCCGCCGGTGGCACCACGACCGGCTCGACCTCACCCGCGACTGAGTCGCGCACGACGACCCGACGGCCCCGGGTCACAGCGGGGCCTGGTGCCACAACGCCGACACGGGCAGGGTGGCCCTGCGCTCGCCGCACCACGGCGCTGCACAGCGCTGCTCAGTGGCGCGCCAGGTATTCCTCCAGGGCCTCGCGGACGATCTCGGATTCCGAACGGTGTAGGGACGGAACTTCGCCCGAAGGTCACAGCGGGGCGTGGTGCCACAAGGCCGACACGGGCAGGGCGGCCATGCGCTCGCCGAACCGGTGGGTCTGCTGACCGAGGTGGAGCACGTAGCCGGCGACGAACCGCTCGCCGAGCCGGTCGGCCAGCCAGCGCAGATGCCGGAAGTCGTCGGAGCCGACCGTGCTGGAGGCCTTCACCTCGATCCCGACGACCTCCCCGTTCCGCCGTTCCAGTACGAAGTCGATCTCCCGGCCGTCCCGGTCGCGGTAGAAGTGCAGCCGGGCACCGAGGTCACTGGTGGCGAGCAACCGCGTCAGCTCGGCGTGCACGAAGATCTCGGTGAGGCTCCCGGCGGCACGGCTGCCGGGAACGGCGAGCGCGTCGTGGTCGACCTCCATGAGATGGGCGGCGAGCCCGGAGTCCGTCGGATAGGTCTTCGGCGTCTTGACCGGTTTGCTGTTCAGGTTGGTCGACCACGGCGGCAACTGCGCGGTGAGGAACACCGTGTCGAGGTAGCCGAGGTAGTTGCGCACCGTGGCGTGGTTGAGCCCGAGTTCCCGGGCCATGTCCGCGAGCACCGTCTGACCGCCGGAGCGGGCGGCGAGCATCGCGAGCAGCCGCGGTACGACGTCGGCGTGCTGGATCTGGGCGAAGCTCGCGACGTCGCGGAGCACCACCGTGCTGAGGTAGCCGTCGAACCAGGCGCGGCGTTGCGTGGGCGTCTCGAGCTCCAGCACCTCCGGGTAGCCACCGGCGGCGAACAGATCGACGTAGTCCGCCCGGGTCCACGCCGAACTGTCCGCGTCGGCCAGTGCGTCCCGGCCCGCGAACGCGCGCTCACCGAAGTCACCGGGGGCCCCGGTCCGCTCGGCCGTGCTCAACGGCCACAGATCGACGAACACGGCCCGCCCGGCCAACGACTCGGACAGGGTCGGAACGGTGAGGAACCGTGTCGAGCCGGACAGCACGAACTGCCCACGGCGGTTGTCCCGGTCGACCAGGTACTTGATCGCCAGGACGAGGTCGTCCCCGCCCCGCTGGATCTCGTCGATCACCCGGGGGACGGCGCCGTAGTCGGCGAAGTCGGTCGGCGCGTCCTGCGCGCTCCGGAGTGTGGTCGCGTCGTCCAGTGAGCGGAACGATCCCCCGTGGCTGCGTTGGAACTGCCGCAGCAGGGTGGTCTTCCCCGCCTGGCGCGGCCCGTTGACGAGCACAACACGGAACGCCCCGGCCCAGTCAACGAGCCGATGCAGTGCGAAACGCTCGACGAACTCCGACATTCGGCAAATCTAACAGAGGTGCCTCGCCTTCGCCGACGTCCTGCTGTTCGATCTGCCGTGCGACACACGTCGCGCCCCGCCCGAGGTATGGAGGTCGTCACCGCACCCGGGTCGGGCCGGCTCGGCGGCCTCAGCCGGTCCGCGTCGCGTGCCCGGGCAGGATCCGCTGCAGCGCGTCGTCGAGGGTGACGACCCCGAGGATCCGGGATCCGTCCATCACCACGCTGAGCTGTTCGCTGGCCCGGCGCATGCGGGAGAGGGCCTCGTGCACGGGTGTGTGCGGCGGCAGGACGAACGCCGGACGGGCGAGGTCCCGCGCGGGCCGGTCGGCCGGTGCCAGCAGGGTGTCCCGGACGTGGACGACACCCGGGGTGCCGCCCCCGTCCGCGCCGACGAGGATGCGCATGTGTCCGGAGCGCCCGGCGGCCCGCCGGACATCGGCGGCGGTGGCCTCCGCCGCCACGGCCGTCGGCGGGATCCTGCGGCGGAGGAGGTCGTCGACCCGCAGGTTCTGCAGGTCGAGCGCTCCGGACATCGGGGTGCGCAACGACGAATCGAGGGCGCCGACGTTGGCCGAGTGTTCCACGAGGTGCCGGATCGTGGCCGCGTCCTGGCCACCGATCGTCGCGTGGTCGACCGGTTCCACGCCGGTGGCCTTCACCAGACGGTTCGCGACGGAGTTGACCCACAGCAGCAGGGGGCGGAACAGCCAGATGAAGGCGCGGGCCGGTGGCCCGGTCACGATGGCGGAGGTCTCCGGATGGGCGATCGCCCAGGACTTCGGTGCCATCTCGCCGACGACGAGGTGCAGGAAGGTCACGATCAGCAGTGCCAGCACGAACGCGGCGACGTCGCTGAGCCAGTACGGCAGTCCCACCAGGCCCAGGAGTGCCGAGAACCAACTGTCGAACGCGGGTTTGGTCACGGCACCGAGGGCGAACGTGCAGGCGGTGATGCCGAGTTGTGCCCCGGCCAGCATGAGCGTGAGTTCGTTCACGCTCCGCAGCGCGGCGCGGGCGCCACGGCTGGTGGACGCGGCGTCCTCCAGGCGACTGCGGCGGGCCCCGAGGAGGGCGAACTCGATGATGACGAAGAAGGCGCTCAACGCGATGATCGCGACGGTCGCCGGAAGGACGATCCACAGGTTCGTCATCCGTGCTCCTCCCCCGGGCGGGTGTCGCCGTCGTGCTCGCCCCGCGATTCGTGGAGGGTCAGGGAGACCAGCGTCGGAACGCGTTTGGCGACCCGGAGCACCTCCGCCGTGAGGTGCCGGTGCACGGGGGTGTCCAGGGCGAGGTCGGCCGGATCGGCCGGCAGCTCCACCCGGACACTGTCCCCGACGGCGGGGAACGCGCCGAAATGCGCGATGACCAGTCCGGACACCGTCTCCCAGTCGCCGCGCGGAAGGGTGTGACCGAGGGCGCGTTCGACCTCGTCGACGTGGACGTCACCGCTCAGGCGCCAGGTGTCGTCGTCGACGGCCTCGACGGCGACCGGCGGGTGGTGGTCGTGTTCGTCGGTGATCTCGCCGACGACCTCCTCGGCCACGTCCTCCAGGGTGAGGATGCCGGCGAAGCCGCCGTGCTCGTCGATGACGCACGCGAGGTGGTTGCGGGAGGCCGTCATCCGCCGGTGCGCCTCGGGCAGCGGCATCAGGCTGGGCACCACCATCGGCCGCCGCATCATCGCGCGGACGGGCCGGTCCTCGGCCAGCGACGTGCCGAGCACCTCGATCAGGTTGACCACGCCGACCGGCTCGTCGCCGGCGTCGATGACCGGGTAGCGGGTGTGTGCCGCGGCCATCAGGGACCGTACGGTCCCGATCGTGGTGTCGGGTTCGACCGTGTCCACCCGGGACCGCGGGATCATCGCGTGCTCGACGGTGTACTGGGGGAAGTCGAGGATGCGGTCCAGCATCATCGACAGGTCCTCGGGCAGGTCACCGCTCTCCCGGGAGTCGGCGACGATGTGTTCCAGGTCGCGGGCGGTGGCGCTGCTGTCCACGTCGTGCACCGGTTCGATCCGGACCAACCGCAACAGCGCGTTGGCCGCGTGGTCGAACACGGTGATCAACCACCCGAACACGGTCAGGTAGAGCCGTGTCGAGCGGACGAGACCGCGGGCGAGCGGACCGGGGTTGGCGATCGCCAGGTTCTTCGGGAACAGCTCGCCGAAGATCATCTGCACGACGGTCGAGACGGCGAGGGCGAGGACGGTGGCGACCGTGATGCTCACCGACGCCGGGACCCCCGCCCCGCCGAGGAGCACCCCGAGGCTCTCCCCGACGAGCGGTTCCGCGACGTACCCGATGAGCAGGCCCGTCACGGTGATCCCCAGCTGCGCCCCGGACAGCATGAAGGAGGTGCGCTCGGTCACCGACAGGACACGCGAGGCGACCCGGTCACCCTCGGCCGCCTGCGCGCGGAGCCGCGCCCGGTCCACCGACATGTAGGTGAACTCCTGGGCGACGAAGTAGCCGTTCGCCGCGATGATCACCAGGATCGCGAGGATGCCCAACAACAGGGTCAGCGTGGCGGTCAGCATCGCTCACCGCCCGCCGTCACCGGGTCGATGCCCTGTCCGGGTGGGCCTGGCGACGGGGTGGAGCGGATCGCTCTGCTCACGGGGGTGGAACGCCTCCGAGTTCTCCGGTCGTGTCACCGAACGCTCCGTACGCCGTCTCCGACGTCTCCGGGTCTCCATCCCCGTCGGAGCGCGCCGTTCCGGGAGCGCATGCCGCTACCGTACGACACAGATCGTCGCGACCACGATCACGGGTCCGCGACGTCGACCCCGGGCACGGTCGGACGGGCCCCGGGCGGCGCGTCTACAGCTGGACGCCGAGCAGCGCGTCGACCGCGTCGCGGACCAGGCCGGGGGCCGCCGGGTCCGACCCGGCGGTGTCCCGGTGCCGCAGCGCGTCGTCGGCCCACGCGTCCACCGCGGTGAGCGCGTTCGGGGTGTCCAGGTCG
>NZ_KI912218.1:172816-173494 GCF_000231035.2 Saccharomonospora iraqiensis subsp. paurometabolica YIM 90007
CCGGCCCGACGACGATCACAGGTGCGGCACCGTGCCCGCGCAGCGCCGACACGGCCCGGTGCAGCAGCGGAACGCCGTCCACGGTCAGCAGGGGCTTGTCCACCCCGCCGAGCCGCCGGGCGGCTCCCCCGGCGAGCACGATCCCCGCCAGCTCCACGGACCACCCCCGCTACGGGCGCCGCGCCTCACCCGATCAGGCGCGTGGCGAACGGCATGATGCCGTCGTAGCGTACCGGCGCGATCCGGACCCGGCCGCCCGAGTACGGCGCCTCGATCATCCGGCCGCCGCCGAGGTAGAGGGCGACGTGGTGGATCCGGTCCGGACCCCAGAAGAGCATGTCGCCGCGGCGCATCCGCGACAGCGGCACCTTACGGCCCGCGTGGTACTGGTAGCCGCTGTAGTGCGGCAGGGTCGTGACCCCGGCGAAGGCGTAGATCATCAGGCCGGAGCAGTCGAAGCCGATCTTGCGGTAGTCGCCGTGGCGGTCGGCGACGCCGCCGTCCCGGATCCCCCGGGTCGGGCCGGTGGTGTTCCCGCCGCCCCAGGCGTAGGACACCCCCAGTTGCGATTTCGCACGGGCGACGACCTTCTCGACGCGGGTGGCGTCGGCGCCCCCTGCGGTGCCCGCCCCGCTGCCCTCCGGGGCCCCGGGGCCGTCCGCGGTGGGTGCCTGCGGG
>NZ_KI912218.1:173594-177867 GCF_000231035.2 Saccharomonospora iraqiensis subsp. paurometabolica YIM 90007
CGGCGTCGGCCGACAGGGGCACCGAGTGCGCGGTGAACACCAGCCGCGCCCCCGGGTCCCCGAGCCGCTCGTAGGCGGCGCGCACCCCGTCGGCCAGCGCCCCGACGAACAGCGGGTGGTCGAAGAAGTGCCGCAGCTTGCGCAGATGCGGCGCCCGCTCCCCCACGGCGGCGCGGGCACGGGCGATGTCCTCGTCGTACTGCCGGCACGCGGAGTAGCCGCCGTAGGCGCTGGTGGCGAACACCAGGGCGGTGCGCACGCCGTCGTCGGCCATGCGCGCCACGGTGTCCTCCACCATCGGGTGCCAGTTGCGGTTGCCGAAGTACACCGGCAGGGGCAGGCCCTGTTCGGCCAGTTCCCGCTCCACCGCCGCGATCGCCTCCCGGTTCAACCGGTTGATCGGCGACACGCCCCCGAACCGATGGTAGTGCTCGGCGACCTCCTCCAGCCGTTCCCGGGGCACGCCCCGCCCCCGCGTGACGTTCTCCAGGAACGGCAGAACCTCGTCCTCGCCCTCGGGCCCTCCGAAGGACAACCACAGCAACGCGTCGTAGTGCACGTCGCTCATCCTCCCGCCGCCGCGGGGCACCCGCAGAGCCGGGTCCCCCGCGGGGGATCTTGGATCACACGCGGGTGCGGCTCACTGTCCGGTGGCGTGCACCCCACCGTCCACCATGATCATCGAGCCGGTGGTGGCGGGCAGCCAGTCGGACAGCACCGCGCAGATGCTCTTCGCCACCGGCTCGGGGTCGGTCGTGTCCCAGCCCAGCGGGGCGCGGTCGCCCCAGCCGTCCTCCAGCTCGGTGAAGCCGGGGATCGACTTGGCGGCCATCGTCTTCATCGGACCCGCCGACACGAGGTTGACCCGCACACCGTGTTCCCCCAGCTCGCGGGCCAGGTAGCGGTTCACCGACTCCAGCGCCGCCTTCGCCACGCCCATCCAGTTGTAGGCGGGCCAGGCCACGCGGGCGTCGAAGTCCATCCCCACCACCGACGACCCGCGGGTGAGCAGCGGCAGCACCGCCTTGGCGACCGACTTGTACGAGTGGGCCGAGATCTCCACGGCCGTGGAGACGTCCTCGGCGGGCGCGTCCAGGAAGGGTGCGCCGAGGCAGCTCGGCGGCGCGTACGCGATCGAGTGCAGCACCCCGTCGAGCCCGTCGACGTGCGCCCCGACCCGGTCGGCCAGCGTGGACAGGTGCTCGGGATTCTGCACGTCGAGTTCGAGCACCGGCGCCGGTTCCGGCAGCCGCTTCGCGATCCGCTCGACCAGCGACAGCCGGCCGAATCCGGTGAGCACCACCGTGGCGCCCTGTTCCTGGGCGGCCCTGGCCGCGTGGAACGCCAGCGACGCGTCGGTGATCACCCCGGTGATCAGCAGTCGCTTCCCTTCGAGCAGTCCGGACACCAGTCCTCCAAGTCGGTGAGAGTCGGGAAAGTGCGGCGCCGCCCCCGCACCACGCGCGGGAGCGGTGGGTGGTGGCCGGTCAGTGCCCCATGCCGAGCCCGCCGTCGACGGGCAGCACCGCGCCGTTGACGTAGCCGGCCTCGTCGGAGGCGAGGAACCGCACCGCGTGCGCGACCTCGGAGACCTCGCCGTAGCGGCCCGCGGGGATCCGGTCCAGCGCGGCCTGCCGCTGTTCGTCGGAGAGCTCGTCGGTCATGTCGGTGACGACGAAGCCGGGGCTGACGACGTTGGCGGTGATGCCCCGCGAGCCCAGCTCGCGCGTCAGCGAGCGGGCGAGCCCGACCAGGCCGGCCTTGCTGGCCGCGTAGTTCACCTGGCCCGCGCCGCCGGCGAGACCGACCACCGAGGACAGGAACACGAACCGCCCCCACCGGGCCCGCAGCATCCCCCGGGAGGCGCGTTTGGCCACCCGGTAGGCACCGCTGAGGTTGGCATCCACCACCCGGGTGAACTGGTCCTCGCTCATCCGCATCAACAGCGTGTCGTCGTTCATGCCCGCGTTCGACACCAGCACCTCGACCGGTCCCTGGTGCTGTTCGACCTGCTTGAAGGCGGTGTCGACCTGTTCGGCGTCGGTGACGTCGGCCTCGACACCGAACAGCCCCTCGGGCGCGCCGGAGCCCCGGTGGGTCACCGCGACGCTGTGCCCGGCGTCGGCGAGGTTCCGCGCGATCGCCAGACCGATACCGCGGTTGCCTCCTGTGACCAGTACGGACCGTCCCACGTGCCTCTCCTCGCGCCGGTGATGCGATGTCTGTCCGCGCCGAGGTTATCCGTTCGCCCCCGGCGCGCACGTCCGGGATCCGTCCGCCGCGCCCACCGGGGGCCACCTCCACCGGCCGCGGCGGCACCCGGCAGGATCGGAACCCGCCAGGACGCACCACACCACGGAGGGACGGCAGAGGTCGTGTTCCGGATCGTGTTCTACCAGCCCGAGATCCCGCCGAACACCGGCAACGCGATCCGGCTCGCCGCCAACACCGGCAGCGAACTGCACCTCGTCGAACCGCTGGGCTTCTCCATGGCGGACAAGTACCTGCGCCGGGCCGGGCTGGACTACCACGACCTCGCCCACGTCCGGGTGCACCCGGACCTGGACAGCACCTGGCGGGCGCTGGACCCGGCGCGGGTGTTCGCCTTCACCACGCAGGCGCACCGGCGCTACACCGACGTCGCCTACACGGCCGGGGACGTGCTGCTGTTCGGGCCCGAGTCGGTCGGGCTGCCCCACGAGGTGCTCGACGACCCGCGGATCACCGACCGGCTGCGGCTGCCCATGCTGGCGTCGTCGCGGTCGCTGAACATCACCAACACCGCCTCGATCGCGGTCTACGAGGCGTGGCGCCAACACGGGTTCCCCGGCGCGGCCGGGTGAACCGCCGCCCCGCCGCGCCGGGGCCGGTCACGGCAGCCGCTGCCCGATCAGCAGGGAACTGCCCGCGGCCGCGAGGAGCGTGAGCGTGCCCAGCACGACCCACGGGCGGGAGGCCTCGACCTCCTCGGTCTCGTACCCGATCTGCTCCCCCAGGTCGGCGTAGACCTGCCGGAGCTGTTCGGCGGTGGCCGCCTTGTAGAAGTCGCCGCCGGACAGCCGGGCGATCTCCCGCATCGACGAGTCGTCCACCTCGACGGGCACCTGCTGTCCCTCGATCTCCACGGTGCCGTAGGAGGTGCCGAACGAGATCGTCGTGATCGGGATGTCCTTCTGCTCCGCCGCCCCGGCGGCGGTGTAGGCGCCGCGGGGTGCGTACTCGTCCTGCGGGACGGTCTGCTTGCCGTCGGTCATCAGCACGATCCGGGAGGGTGGGGGCCCCTCGGCCCCGCCGACGACGGCGGAGAAGCTCTCGATCGACTGGAGCGCGGCGAAGATGCCCTCCCCGGTCGCGGTGGACTGGGCGAGCTTGAGGTTGTCGATGGCCTCGACGACACCCGCGCGTTCGGTGGTCGGGGCCACCAGCACGGTGGCGGTCCCGGCGAAGGAGATCAGCCCGAGGTTGACCCCCGGGGTGAGCCCGTCGGCGAACGACTGCGCGGCGTCCTGCGCGGCCCGCAACCGGGTGGGTTCGACGTCGGTGGCCTCCATGGACAGCGAGGTGTCCATCACCAGCATCACCGTGGCGCGGTTGCGGGGCACCTGTTGTTCGGCCGTCGGCCCGGCCAGGGCGACGGTGAGCAGCGTCAGCGAGACCACCAGCAGCACGGCGGGCACGTGCCGCACCCGGCCGGGGCGCCGCGGGGCCACCCGGTCGAGCAGTTCCAGGTTGGTGAACCGCATGGTGTGTTTGCGCCGCGCCCGCACGGCCAGCACGTATCCGACCGCGACCGCGGCGACCACGATCAGCAGCAGGAACCACCACGGCGAGGTGAAGCCGGAGATGCTCATGAGGCCGCCCCCGACCATCCGCGCTTGCGGGCCACGGCGAACCGGACGGTGTCGGCGATCCAGTCGGAGTCGGTGCGCAGCACCAGGTGTCCGGCACCCGCCTGCCGGATCGCGCGCGCCACCTCGGCGCGGTGCGCCTGCGCGGCGGCGGCGAACTCGCGGCGCAGCAACGCGGAGACGGTGACCTCGCGCTGCCGGCCGGTCTCCGGGTCGGCGAGCACCACCGAGCCCACCTCCGGCAGGTCGACGTCGCGCGGGTCGAGCACCTCGACGGCCACCAGGTCGTGCCGGGCCGACAGCGCCCGCAACGGCTTCTCCCAGTTCACCGGGCCGAGGAAGTCCGAGATGATCACGGCGAGGCCGCGGCGCCGCGGGGGCCTGCGCAGCTGGTCGACCAGAGTGGCCAGGTCGCCGCGGGTGCC
>NZ_KI912218.1:177967-178838 GCF_000231035.2 Saccharomonospora iraqiensis subsp. paurometabolica YIM 90007
CCGGGCCGAGGCGCTGCGCCCGCTCGGCGCGGCCGTCCGCCGCGCCCGCTGCGCGGCCGTCAACGAAGCGGTCCGCGTCCTCACCACCACCCCGGACCCCACCTGACCCGACCCGGCGAGTCGCCGTTCCGTGACCGCGAGTCGACACCCCAGGACCACGCGATCACGCCCCGGGACCGCGAACCGACCCTTCCGGACCCCGGTGGAGCCGCGCGCACCGTCGACACCCGATGCCCGGACGGCAACTCGCGGGACTGGATCACCCGGATTCGGATCGCCGACTCCCGGACCCGGATCGCCGACCCGCGGACCCGCAACGGCGACTCGCGGGCATGAGGTGGCGACTCGCGGGCATGGGGTGGCGACTCGCGGGCTCGCGGGTCAGCTCGCGGGGGTCGGGGGGCGGACCGGGGTGCAGCAGTCGGGGGTGCAGGGGGCGCCGTCGGGAGTGTCCCCGCCGACGGTCAGCGGGGACAGCTGCTCCGCCGGGAGGCTCTCCACCTGTTCGCGGATCAGCGCGGCGACGAGGCGGGCGAAGCGCGGGTCGTCGTTCGGGGTCGCGGACCGGGCGAAGCCCAGGCCCAGCTCCGCGGCACGCTCGGCGGCCTCGTTGTCCAGGTCCCAGAGGACCTCCAGGTGGTCGGAGACGAACCCGACCGGGCACACCACCACGCCGGAGGCGCCGTCGGCGTGCACGGTGTCCAGGTGGTCGACGATGTCCGGCTCCAGCCACGGCACCTCCGGCGGGCCGGAACGGGACTGCCACACGAGGTCGTGGTCGGCGGCCCCCACCTCGGCGGCCACCAGCCGGGCCGCCTCCGTCACCTGGCGGGAGTAGCGGTGCCCACCCTCGGCGGGCGGCCCCGCGGCG
>NZ_KI912218.1:178938-179429 GCF_000231035.2 Saccharomonospora iraqiensis subsp. paurometabolica YIM 90007
GCGTCGACCGGCCGTGGCTGGTGCTCCCGGTCGCCGGGGACGTGCGGGGGCTGGACGGCGGTGGGGTGTTCACCACGGCGGCGCTGCGGGCCGGGGAGGCGGTGGTGCTGCCGGGCAGCGGCTACGGCGTGGTGCCGCAACCGATCGCCGAGGGCCTGCTCCGCTGGACGGTGTACCCGCTGGCCACCGAACCCGCCGCGGAACACGTCCCGCTCGGCGAGGCCGAGCACGACCTGACCGGGGCCGTGCGGGACAGTGCCGGCACGTTGCAGGCGCTCGACGTGGCCACCGACCGTCCCGGAGTCCGTGCGGAGCTGGCGAAGGCGCTGCGCGCGCGGCCACAGCCGGAGTGGCCGTCCGGAATGCCGGGACGGTCGCTGCGGATCCTGCACCGCGCCGACGAGGTCGGGGCCATCCTCGACCTGGCACACGCGGACGAGCCGGGCGGTGCGGTGTCGGCCTCGGCGAGCACCCACCGGGCCGAGGCGCTG
>NZ_KI912218.1:179529-191513 GCF_000231035.2 Saccharomonospora iraqiensis subsp. paurometabolica YIM 90007
GGACGGCGACCACCGCGGCCACCACGGCCCGACGGCGGCGCCCGTCGCCGCGGCGCGGCGCACCGTCCGCACTGGTCAGCACCGGTGTCACCTCCTCGCGTCCCGGTAATCGGACTGTGCCACCGGCACCCCACGCGCACCGTGCGCACCACGCGGAACACCGGTTCCGAAGTGCGGATTTCGCTGGACAGAGGGATGTCCGAACCACACGGACGAGTGAAGGCACAATGAGCGTCGATGATCTGGGTCGCAGACCCGGAAGACGGGTGACGAGCCAGGGGGAGGCACCGCCGTGCGATTGAGGAATCGGCCGAACCCGGCGAATGGCGACCGTTCCGGTCGCCGCACGGCAGCGGTGACGGCGGCCGCCGGAACGGTCACGGCGATGGTCGGGACCTTCCTACCGTGGATGCGCTCGGGCTCGGTCCACCGCAGCAGCTATGAGACGGCGGCGCTGGTCGACCATCTCGGCGTGCTCTCCCATCCGGTGCTGGACGCGGTGCTGGTCGGGTGGGTGGCGCTCCCGTTGACGACCGCGGTGTGCCTCGTCCTGTTCGCCGTCGGACGGTGGAGGTCCGCCTCGGCGGTCACGATCGCGCTTTTCCTGGCGGTGGGAACCGTGTCCACCCCGGTGCTCGTCCAAGGCGCCGATACCGACGGCGTGGTCTCCGTCTCCCTCGCAGGACCGGTGACCACGACCGTGGGCGCGGTGGCCGCGATCACCGGAGCGCTCGGCGTCCTCGGTGGGGCGCGGAAGGCGCGGAAGGTGCGCACGGCCGGACAGGAAACGACCAGAGAGCAGGTGCCAGACCCGTGACGACTCCAGGCCCGGACGGGGAGTGGCGACAGCCACCCCAGCAACCACCGGGACAGCAGTACCCGGGACAGCAGTACCCGGGACAGCAGTACCCGGGACAGCCCGGACAGCAGTACCCCGGACAGCCCGGACAGCAGTACCCCGGACAGCAGTACCCCGGACAGCCCGGACAGCCGGTTCCGGGGAGCCCGTATCCCTGGCCCGGGACACCGCAGGGGTATCCGGGACAGCCGAACCCCTCCGGTGGCCCCCCGGCCGGGAAACGCACACGCGGGCTCGTCCTCTCGCTCGTCGTGGGGCTCGTGCTCGCGCTCGGTGGGGGCGCCACCTGGTTCGTGCTCGCGCAGCAGGACTCGGTCACCTCCGGTGCGGCCACTCCGGAGGAGGCGGCGACCGGGTTCGTCACGGCCCTGGGCGAGAACGACATGCTCGGCCTGATCAACGCCCTCGCCCCGGAAGAGGCGGGGATCCTGACCGACCTGTCCGAACAGGGGCTGGCCGAGGCGAAGCGGCTCGGACTGGCCGCGCAGGACACCGATCTGAACGGGTTGATGCCGCTCCGGGTCGAGACCGACCAGCTCCGTTTCGATCCGCAGGCCTCCGAACGGGTCCACGAGGACCTGGTGATCACCAGGTTGACCGGCGGTTCGCTGACCGTGGAGCTCGACCCGGACGCCATGGCCCTGTCCCCGCAGTACCGCGACATGCTCCAGCAGCAGGGAATGGCACCCGCGGGCGGGGTGCGGGCCATGACCGGGTCGGTCACCGCCGGCGAACTCGAACGGATGCTCGGCGAACCGCTCGGCGTGGCCACCGTGCGACGCGACGGGTCGTGGTATCCCAGTCTCCTCCACACGCTCGGTGACCTGCTGCTGCACGAGATCGGGGCACCGTGGCCGGACGAGTCGATCCCCGCCGACGGTGCCGACTCGCCCGAGGCGGCGGTGCGCCGGACCGCGCAGGCGGTGCTGAACGGCGACCTGGAGCGGGCGGTCGAGCTGCTCCCCCCGGACGAGATGGCGGTGCTGCACACGCTCGGCCCGCTGCTGAGGGAGATGGGACCGCCCCCGACCGGCATCGAGATCACCGGGATGGGCAGCGAAACGTCACAGGTCACCGGCGGGACCCGGGTCACGATCACCGAACTGGAGCTGCGGATCCCGAACCGGGGCGAGGTGTCGGTGACCCGGGACGGCGGGTGCTACGTCCTCGCGGGGGCGGTCCGCGAGGAATTCTGCGCCGAGGATCTCGCCGCCCAGCTGGTGGCGGCGAGCCTGCAGGGCGCCCCGCCCGGGATGGAACCGTCCGCCGAGGAGGTCGCCCTGTTCACGACGATGGCCGAGGGCGTCTTCGGCGAGGGCCTGGGACTCGTGACCACCGAGGTCGACGGGGAACACTTCCTGAACCCGCTGCGCACTCTCGGTGACCTCTCCCTGCTGATGTACCGGGGCATGGATCCCGAGACGCTGCGGGAGATCATGGAAGGCGCCAACTGACGCCGACCGGAGTGTGCTCGCCGACTCCGGTCACGAAGGCCCGGCTACCACATCACGGTGCCGGGCCTTCGGCTATCCTGACCTTGACCAGAAAAAGTACGAGCGTACGGTTTAGGCAGGACGGTCCGACGCATCAGTGCGGCCGCTACGCAGGTGCGCAAGACTCGACCTGCCGCTACCCGAACAAACCGCCGCCATGGAGACAACGTGACTGCACCCGCCAGTAAGAACAGCTTCGGCGCCAGGGACACGCTCCAGGTCGGCAACGCCTCCTACGAGGTGTTCCGCCTGGACAAGGTGGAGGGGTCCCAGCGCCTCCCGTACAGCCTCAAGATCCTGCTCGAGAACCTGCTGCGCACGGAGGACGGCGCGAACATCACCGCCGAGCACATCCGCGCGCTCGGCGGCTGGGACCCGAAGGCCGAGCCGGCCACCGAGATCCAGTTCACGCCGGCCCGCGTGGTGATGCAGGACTTCACCGGTGTGCCCTGTGTCGTCGACCTCGCGACGATGCGGGAGGCCGTGACCGACCTCGGTGGCAGCCCGGACCAGGTCAACCCGCTCGCGCCCGCCGAGATGGTCATCGACCACTCCGTGGTCATCGACGTGTTCGGCCGCTCCGACGCCTTCGAGCGCAACGTCGAGATCGAGTACGAGCGCAACCGGGAGCGCTACCAGTTCCTGCGCTGGGGACAGAACTCGTTCGAGGAGTTCAAGGTCGTCCCGCCCGGCACCGGCATCGTGCACCAGGTCAACATCGAGCACCTCGCCCGTTCGATCATGGCCCGCAACGGCCAGGCCTACCCGGACACGTGCGTGGGCACCGACTCGCACACGACCATGGTCAACGGCCTCGGCGTCCTCGGCTGGGGCGTGGGCGGGATCGAGGCCGAGGCCGCGATGCTCGGCCAGCCCGTGTCGATGCTGATCCCCAACGTGGTCGGGTTCAAGCTCACCGGGGAGATCCCGCCCGGCGCGACCGCCACCGACGTGGTCCTCACCATCACCGAGATGCTGCGGCGGCACGGCGTGGTCGGCAAGTTCGTCGAGTTCTACGGCGAGGGCGTGGCCTCGGTCCCGCTGGCCAACCGCGCCACCATCGGCAACATGAGCCCCGAGTTCGGCTCCACCGCCGCGATCTTCCCGATCGACGACGAGACGCTGCGCTACCTCAAGCTCACCGGCCGCTCGGACGACCAGCTCGCACTGGTGGAGGCCTACGCCAAGGAACAGGGCCTGTGGCACGACCCGGCCCGGGAGCCGGAGTACTCCGAGTACCTGGAGCTGGACCTGTCCACCGTGGTGCCGTCCATCGCCGGTCCGAAGCGTCCGCAGGACCGCATCGCGCTCAGCGGGGCGAAGCCGTCGTTCCGCAGCTCGGTGCGCGAGTACGTCACCGACCACGGGCCCGTCCCGCACACCAAGATGGACGAGGCCGCCGAGGAGTCCTTCCCGGCCAGCGACTCGCCCGCCCTGGAGTTCGCCGACGACGACACGATGGCCGTGCACTCGGCCGCCCTCGGCGCCGACGGCAGGCCCAGCAAGCCGGTCACGGTGTCCTCGCCGGACCGCGGCCAGTTCGTGCTCGACCACGGCGCCGTGGTGATCGCCTCGATCACTTCGTGCACCAACACCTCGAACCCGTCGGTGATGCTGGGTGCGGCGCTGCTGGCGCGCAACGCGGTCGAGAAGGGCCTGACGGTCAAGCCGTGGGTCAAGACGTCCATGGCGCCCGGCTCGCAGGTGGTCACCGACTACTACGAGAAGGCCGGGCTGTGGCCGTACCTGGAGAAGCTGGGCTACCACCTGGTCGGCTACGGCTGCACCACCTGCATCGGCAACTCCGGCCCGCTGCCCGAGGAGATCTCGGCCGCGGTCTCGGAGAACGACCTCGCGGCCGTGTCGGTGCTGTCCGGCAACCGCAACTTCGAGGGCCGGATCAACCCCGACGTCAAGATGAACTACCTGGCCTCGCCGCCGCTGGTGATCGCCTACGCGCTGGCGGGCACGATGGACTTCGACTTCGAGAACCAGCCGCTGGGGCAGGACGGCGACGGCAACGACGTCTTCCTGCGCGACATCTGGCCGTCGCCGCAGGAGATCCAGCGGACCATCGAATCCGCCATCACCCAGGAGATGTTCACGTCGGACTACTCCGACGTCTTCGACGGTGGTGAGCGGTGGAAGTCGCTGCCCACCCCGGAGGGCGAGACGTTCGCGTGGGACCCGCAGTCCACCTACGTGCGCAGGCCCCCGTACTTCGAGGGCATGGGCGCCGAGCCGGACCCGGTCACCGACATCTCCGGCGCCCGGGTGCTGGCCAAGCTGGGCGACTCGGTCACCACCGACCACATCTCCCCGGCCGGCGCGATCAAGGCGGACTCCCCCGCGGGCCGCTACCTCATGGAGAACGGCGTCGAGCGCAAGGACTTCAACTCCTACGGCTCCCGCCGGGGCAACCACGAGGTGATGGTGCGCGGCACGTTCGCCAACATCCGGCTGCGCAACCTGCTGCTGGACGACGTGCAGGGCGGCTACACCCGCGACTTCACCCAGCCCGGCGGCCCGCAGGCGTTCATCTACGACGCCGCGCAGAACTACGCCGCGCAGGGCACGCCGCTGGTGGTGCTGGGCGGCACGGAGTACGGCTCCGGCTCGTCGCGGGACTGGGCCGCCAAGGGCACCCGGCTGCTCGGGGTGCGCGCCGTGATCGCCGAGTCGTTCGAGCGCATCCACCGCTCGAACCTCATCGGCATGGGCGTGGCACCGCTGCAGTTCCCGGACGGGTCCTCGGCGGACTCGCTCGGCCTGGACGGCACGGAGACCTACGACATCGCCGGGCTCACCACGCTGAACAACGGGGAGACGCCCGAGACGGTGCGGGTCACCGCCACGAAGGACGACGGCTCGACGGTCACCTTCGACGCCGTGGTGCGCATCGACACCCCGGGTGAGGCCGACTACTACCGCAACGGCGGCATCCTGCAGTACGTGCTGCGCAAGATGACCGCCTGAGTTCCCGGAGGCCGGAACACCCTCCGGCCCGACCGGCACGGAAACGGCCCGTCGCGCGAGACCCCGTCCCGCGGCGGGCCGTTTCCACGGGTGCGGGCGAGGCCACCCGGCACGCCCGCCGATTGGAGTTGTCGATGACACTCGCCGCGGTTCTCGCGGGTCTGGCCGTGTTCGCGGGCGCGCTGGTGCAGGGCACCGTCGGCTACGGCATGAACCTGATCGCGGCGCCGCTGCTGGCCCTGGTCGATCCCGCACTGGTGCCCGTCCCACTGCTCGTGGTCGCGCTGGCCCACGCCGGGCTGTCGGTGGCGCGGGAACGCGAGGACACCGACTGGGCCGGTGTGCGCTGGGCGATGCTGGGCCGGATCCCCGGCACGGCGCTCGGGGTCCTGGCCGTCGCGGTGCTCGCCCCCGGCCCGTTCGCGACGGTGGTCGGGCTCGCGGTGCTGGCGTGTGTGGTGCTGTCGCTGGTGTCCTGGCGGCCGCACCCCCGGCCCGGACCGCTGCTGGTCGCCGGGGTCGCCAGCGGCACGTTCGGCACCGCCGCCTCGATCGGCGGGCCGCCGCTGGCGCTGCTGTACCAGCACTCCCCCGCCGCCCGGATCCGCTCCACCATGGCCGCGTTATTCGCCCTCGGGTCGGCGCTGTCGCTGGCCGCGCTGGCCGTCGCCGGGCAGGTCGGTCGGCACGACCTGCTCGCGGCGCTGTGGCTGCTGCCGTTCCTGCTCGCCGGATTCCTGGTCTCCGGTCCGGCACGCCGGCTGCTGCACGGCGGCCGGATCCGGGTCGCCGTGCTCACGGTGGCCGCCGCGAGCGCGGTCACCCTCATCGCGCGCGGCCTCGCCGGCTGAGCCGGGTCTCGTGTTCAGCGGAGCTCACCGGTGATGATCCACAGGTGGCCGAACGGGTCGCGCAGGCGCCCCGCGCGTTCGCCGTAGGGGCGGTTCTCGATCGGCACCACCACCTCGGCGCCGTGGGCGGCCATCCGCTCACCGAGTGCGTCCGGGTCGTCCACCCGGACTTCGAGGAGCACCGCGGAGCCGCCGAAATCATCCGGTGAGAGCCAGCCCCACGCTGTGACGGCGGCCGAGACGCGGAAGACCGTGCCCACGAGGTCGTGCTCGATGGCGCTGGGGCGACCATCGTCCATCCGTGGAGCACGGAACACCTCCCGGGAGCCGAGTGCGTCGCGGTAGAAACGCGACGCGGCTTCCGGGTCGGGCACGATCAGACGTGGCCGGAGGTGCGTCGTCGCGGTGCTGCCCGCTCCGGCCCGGCCCGTGTGGGCGAGAACGTTGAGGATCGTCCCACTCGGATCCTCGACGAAGAAGCGGCGTACCCCCCAGGGCTCGTCGGTCAGGGGGTAGACCACACGCAGCCCACGGTGGAGCGCGGCGTCGTGTGCGGCCTCGACAGCCGTCGGGTCACCCAGGTCGACCCCGAATCGCGGCTGGGGTTCCTCGAAACCGTCGGGCGGGACGAGCACCTGGGCGGTGCGGTTCGTCGGCGAGATCAGCCCGAGCACGGGCTCCTCCATCGCCACCTCGAGACCGAGCACCTCGGTGTAGAAGGCCCGGGACGATTCGAGATCCTGCCCGTCCGCGTAGCAGACGAGCCGGACCGGGGATGCGGTGTCGATCAGGTCAGTCATCCGGGATGTTCCTTTCGTGGTGCGGCGTTGTCCGGGTCCACTGCAGATGGACGAGTTGCCAGGGCGTGCCCTCCTCGAAGACCGCGGTCATGACGGTGGGAACAGCGGCGTCGTCGGCGGCGGTGGCGACCTCGGCGGTGACGGTGAGGACCGTGGTCGTCGCACCGACAAGCCGGACGACCGGCTCGGTGAGGATCCGGTGACGGCGGTAGGGCGGGTGGCTCTCCACCGAGTCGAGACAGCCCTGCTTGTCGACGGGGCCGCTCATGCCGGGAAACACCAACACGGCGTCCCGGCGCAGGTGACGCTGGAAGAAGGTCACGTCGCCGGCCGCGAAGGCATCGAGGAATCCGCCCATCCGCGCGAGCAACGTGCGAGTCCGAGGCTGATCGGAGACCGCTTGGAGTTCGGCGGCCCAGCAGGTCGAGCGCAGCCAACCGGCGAGGGCCTCCAGCGCCGCCGGTCGCAGCTCGTAGGCACGGCCGCGGCCGTCGTCCGCGACGTCCCCCCGCGCGATGACCTGAGCCTCGCGTAGCTGGTTCAGGTGCCGGCTCAGCGCGGCCGGGGTCGAGCCCGTCGCCGCCGCCAGCTCGCTCGTACGCCTCGGACCGGCAGTCAGGGCATCGAGGATGCGTACGCGGGTCGGATCGCCGAGGATCCGCGCCAGGACAGCCGTCTCGACCATGACCACATCTTACTCACGCAAGCGAAAGTGACAAACCCACGCGTGAGTGACATCGGCGAGGCAGGGCCGGCACGCACACCGACCTGCGATCACGGCCCGTCGTTCGGTGCCGCCCGGTCCCCCGGAGTCAGTTGACCGGGGTGAGCACGAAGATCGGCAGATCGCGGCCCGCGGTCTGCCGCTCCATCCCGTATCCCGGCCAGTACGCCAGCAACCGCCGCCACATCCGGCGGTACTCGGCGTCGTGCAGTTCCCGTGCCCGCACCGGGATCTCCCGTCCGGCGACGGTCACGGTGGCGTCGGGGTGCGCCCGGAGGTTGAACGTCCAGCCGGGATCCCGCCGCCGTCCCCAGTTCGAGCCGACGACCACGTACCCGTCACCGTCCGGCAGGGACAGCAGATTCGTCCCGCGCGGCGCACCGCTGCGCCGGCCGAGGGTGGTCAGGTGCACCGACGGCAGTCCGGCGAGGCCGACCAGGCTGATCCGGCCGCGGAAGACCCGGTGCAGCACCCGGTCGGCCCGGACGATCACGCCGGAGCGGCGCATCACCCAGGGCCGGGTGCCCAGAACACGGGCCAACGCAGGTAACGGGTTCCGCACGGGCGCATCCGATCACGCCCCGGGTGGTTCAGGAAACCGCCTCCGCCAACGACACCGCGAACCGGCGTCCGGAGTCGGTCCAGAAGTGCCGGAGCGCGAACCCCGCCCCGGCGAGCTCGGCGCGCACGCCCTCCTCCCGGAACTTGGCGGAGACCTCGGTGCGGATCTCCTCCCCCGCGGCGAAGGACACCTCCAGACCGGCCCCGGGAATGCGGACGGTGGTGTCCGCGCGGGCCCGCAGCCGCATCTCGATCCACTCGTTGTCCGCGTCCCAGTGCGCGACGTGGGCGAACAGACCGGGATCGAAGTCCGCGCCCAACCGGGCGTTGAGCACGTGCAGCACGTTGCGGTTGAACTCCGCGGTCACCCCCGCCGCGTCGTCGTAGGCCCGCACCAGGGTGGCCGGGTCCTTGACGAGGTCGGTGCCGAGCAGGAACCACTCGCCGTCGGTGAGCACGTCGCGCACCGACGCCAGGAACTTCGCCCGCTCGTCCGGCGGGAAGTTGCCGATCGTGCCGCCCAGGAAGGCCACCAGTCGTGGGCGGCTGCCCGGCAGCGCGGCCAGACTCGCCGTGAAGTCCCCCACGACACCGTGCACCGAGAGGTCCGGGTAGTCCCGGCTGACCGCGTCGGCCGCCTCGGTCAGGGCGGAGGCGGACACGTCCATCGGCACGAACCGGCTCAGTGTGCCGTGCGCCCGCAGCGCGTCCAGCAGCGACCGGGTCTTCTCACTGGACCCCGACCCCAGCTCGACGAGGGTGTGCGCCCCGGTCGCGGCCGCCACGGCACCCGACCGGACGCGCAGGATCTCCCGTTCGGCCCGGGTCGGGTAGTACTCGGGCAGTGCGGTGATCCGGTCGAACAGTTCACTGCCCCGGGCGTCGTAGAGCCACTTGGACGGCAGCCACTTCCGCGTCGCCGACAGGCCCTCCCGCACATCCGCGCGCAGCGCCTCGGTGACGTCCTCGGTGCTGCCGTGGGTCTCCACCCGCACATCGCTCACGCCTGACTCCGTTCTCCTCCGAGACTGTCGATGTCCACCCGGACCGCCGGGTGCCCGGCGCCGACCTCGGTGTCTCCACCGTCCGGGGACACCGCCCGCCGGGCGACGACGAGGCCGCCGTCGGGGACCGGCTCCCAGCCGGGGTCGGCGTCCCAGGGCTCCGAGGCGACGAACACCCCGTCCGGGCCGGACGGCGACCGCAGGACGGACAGCGCGTGTCCCCACGCGGTGGCGATCAGCAGGTCCCGCCCGACGAGCAGCAGGTTCAGCCGCGATCCCGGCGCGGCCTGCGCGACCTCCCAGGTCAGCCGCAACACGGCGTCGACCGGATCGTCCCCGTCGTGCAGGCGCCGCCGCAGCAGCGCCCACAGCAGGGCGGAGTCCGTCGGCGCGGGCAACCGCAGCAGCTCCGCCACGGGCAGCTTCTCCGCCGCGGCGGACACCGACTCCGGCCAGCCGGAGACGACGCCGTTGTGGCTGAACAGCCATTCGTCGTCGGCGAACGGCGCGCAGGCGGCCTCGGTCACCGGCATGCCGGGTGTGCCGGACCGCACCGCGGCGACCCACCGGTCCGACCGGACCGTCTCGGCCAGCCGGGGCAGGTCCTCGTCGGTCCACACCGGCGCCGGCCGGCGGTAGCGGACGGGGCGGCCGTCATCGGCGAACCAGCCGAGGCCAAACCCGTCCACGTTGACCGTGCCGCCGCCCCGCATGTCCGCCGGGGCCCACGCCTGCACCGTCAGCGCGTGCGGCGCGCGCACCAGGGGGTGGTGCGGCGAGGTCGGCACGCCGAGATACCCCAGATGTCTACACACCCGCGCCCCCGGCGTGCCCGGTCCCGCTCCCGGGACCGTCGACGTCCCGCGCGCACCGGAACCCCGCGAAGATCTGCCTGCGGATCGGGAAGTCCCAGTTGCGGAAGGTGCCCCGGATCGCGACCGCGTCGGTGCCGAACGAGCCGCCCCGCAGCACCTTGTACTCCGGGCCGAAGAACACCTCGGAGTACTCGCGGTAGGGGAACGCCGTGAACCCCGGGTACGGCCGGAAGTCGCTGCTGGTCCATTCCCACACGTCCCCGATGAGCTGGTGCACCCCGAGTGGGGAGGCACCCTCCGGGTAGGCCCCCACCGGGGCGGGCCGCAGGTGCCGCTGGCCCAGGTTGGCGTGTTCGGCGCGCGGTTCGTCGTCGCCCCACGGGTACCGTGCCGACCGGCCGGTGGACGGGTCGAACCGGGCGGCCTTCTCCCATTCGGCCTCGGTGGGCAGCCGCTTGCCCGCCCACGCCGCGTAGGCGCTCGCCTCGTGGTGGGACACGTGCATCACGGGTTCGTCGTCCGGGACGGGTTCGTGCACCCCGAACCGGCGGCGCCACCACGTCCCGTCCGCGCGGTACCAGAAACGGGGGGCGGTGATGTCGTGCTCGGTGCGGTAGTGCCAGCCCGGTCCGCTCCACCACCGGGGGTCCTCGTATCCGCCCGCGTCGACGAACGCGGCGAACTCCGCGTTCGTCACCGGGGTGGTGTCCAGGGCGAAGGTGTCGACCGACACCTCGTGGGCGGGCCGTTCGTTGTCCAGTGCCCACGGCTCCACCGAGGTCCCCATCAGGAAGGTGCCGCCGGGCACGACGACCTCCGCGGGCAGTGTGCCCGCCCGCCGGGGCGGCGGCGGGGGCGCGTGCAGCGCCGGCTCGCCCCGCCGCAACTGGTGGGTCGCCAGCATCGTCTCGTCGTGCTGCTGCTCGTGCTGGGCGATCATGCCGAAGGCGAACGCGGTGTCGGTCAACGCGCGCCCCTCCAGCGGCGCCCGGTCCAGCACGTGCAGCGCCTTCTCCCGCACCTGCCCGACGTACGACCGCGCCTCGCCGGGGCCCAGCAGCGGCAGTTGCGGACGGTCGGACCGGGGGTGCTGGAAGGCGTCGTAGAGGTCGTCGATGTCCGGGCGCAGCGGTTCGCGCCCGCCGACGTCGCGGACCAGCCAGATCTCCTCCTGGCTGCCGATGTGGGCCAGGTCCCACACCAGCGGCGACATCAACGGCGAGTGCTGCGCCACCAGGTCGTCGTCGTCGACGGCGTCGGTGAGGGCGGCGCTGCGGTCACGCGCCCGGGTCAGCACGTCCGCGGTGTGCGTGCGTAACCGGGTCGCGCCCATCGCGGACAGCGGATCGGCGGACTCGGTGTGGGTCCGGGTCATCGGAGCACTCCCTTCCTGTCCCCGGGCGCACGACCCTCGTGCACCCGGCGGTGCGCGGTGCGCGCGACGTCGGTGACCGTGTCCGCCGGAAGGTCTACATCGGACAGTCGCTCGCTGCCGAGGTCGACCACCCGGCGGGCCGCTGCGGCGATGTCCGGATCGGACAGACCGCACCGGGCCGCATCCGCCCACCTGCCCGCCACCGGTGCGCAGATCTCGAGCACACGGTCCACCGTGTCCGGACGCTGCAACAACGCCACGAGCAGCGCGGCAGGGGCCAGCCACCCGGTGACCGGCTGGGCGTCCAGGTACCGGATCTCCAAATACCCGTGCGGGCGTACCGGTGTGAACAGGGTGCTCAGGTGGTAGTCCAGATCGGCCGTCGTCGGCGGGGGCAGTGTGCGCGCCGCCTTCCGGCGCCCGATCCAGTCGGCGAAGGTCAGCCCGTCCGGCGCGTCCCACGGGCCGCCGCGACGCGGCAACACCATCAGCGGTGTGTCCAGCACCCGGCGCGCCCACGCCGCCG
>NZ_KI912218.1:191613-194212 GCF_000231035.2 Saccharomonospora iraqiensis subsp. paurometabolica YIM 90007
CCCCCGGCTCCCCCGGACGCGCCGGCCGAGGGTCCGGCCTCCCGTCCGGCCTCCCCCCGCACCGGCCCCGGCTCACGGATCGCGGCCATCGCGTACCTCCCCCCGATCGGGGTCTCACGTACCTCTTCCGGACGCTACACGGGGGGTACGACACTTTCGAGTCGGCGAAACCGGGCGCGGCCGGGCGGAACCGGGACACCGCGGCCCGCCACCGTGGCTCCGTCGGCGGCACGCTCAGCCCGGGACGGTCTCCGAGGCGCCCAGCCCGAGTTCCGCCGCGGCCGCGCGCACGGCGTGGATGACGAGCTGGAGCGCGGGCCTGCGCAGCGCGGTGCGCCGGTAGGCCACGGAGACGGTGCGCAGCACCGGGGTCGTCAGCGTCACGATGTCCACCCCGGACGGGCGCAGGGTCAGCCCGAGGTCGGAGACGAGGGTGATCCCCAGTCCGGCGCTGACCATCGCCATCGCCGTGGCCTGCTCCTCGACCTCGTGGTTGATCACCGGTTCGAACCCGAACCGCTGGCAGGCCACCCGCACCGCGCGGCCGAAGTGGCTGCGCGGGCTCGCCAGGATCCACCGCTGGTCGGCCAGCTCGGCGAGGGACACCGTGCTCGCGGGTGCGGTGGCCGCGGGCACCGCGGCGTACAGCCGCTCCACCGCCACCGCGACCCGTTCCAGCCCGTTGTCCCAGGGCGTCGGGGTGTCGGTGTAGTCGAGCACGAACGAGAAGTCCAGCGACCCGTCGCGCACGGCGTCGGCGGTCTCCTCCGGCGCCAGTTCCCGGGTGCGGACCTCGATGCCCGGGTGCTCGGCCGCCAGGGCGGTGAGCGCGGTCGGCAGCAGGCCCGAGGCGACCGAGGCCCACACGCCCGCGGTCAGCCGCACCGAGGAGGTCTCCTGGGCCGACTCCAGCGCGAGCGTGGCCCGTTCGACGGCGTCCAGGATCTGTTCGGCGTGCTCGGTGAGCACCATGCCGAGCTCGGTGAGCTGGACCCGTCTGCCGAGCCGTTCGAACAGTTTCGCGCCCACGTCGCGCTCCAGCTGCGCGAGCTGCTGCGAGACCGCCGAGGCGGTGTAGTGCAGCGCGGCCGCGGCCGCCGTGATGGTGCCGCGGCGGTGCAGCTCCCGGAGCATCCTCAGCCGATGCACCGACAGATCCATGCACCAACCATAAAGGGAAACGTGCATGATCTATAACTGGACGCACACGGCCCTCCGGCCGGATTCTGGCAGTACGCACGACGACCGGTGCGCCGCACCGGGAACCGCCCGTGCGACCGGGATCGACACAGGGACGCCGACCGACCCAGGGAGGGCCGAGTGGTTACTCAGCACGCCGACGAACCGCTGCTGCGACTGACGTGGACCGACCGGGTGACCGGTGCCCACGGTTATCTCGTCGTGCACAGCCTGGTGTCCGGACTGGCGACCGGCGGCACCCGCATGCGGGCGGGGTGCACGATGAGCGAGGTCGAGGACCTGGCGCGGGGCATGGCCGCCAAGACGGCCACGTTCGACCTTCCGGTGGGGGGCGCCAAGGGCGGGATCGACTTCGACCCGCGCGATCCGCGCGCCACCGAGGTGCTGCGCCGGTTCTGCCAGGCCATGCGTCCCTGGATCGACGCGCACTGGGTGACCGCCGAGGACCTGGGCGTGCCGCAGCACGTCATCGACGAGGTGTTCGCCGATCTCGGGTTGGAGCAGTCCTACCACGCCGCGATCCGCCGTGCGGCCGATCCCGCGCGCACCCTCCGCCGGGTGCAGGCGGGGCTGAACGCGCCGGTGCCGGGCGGTCTGCTGCTCGGGGACGTCATCGGCGGCTACGGGGTCGCGCAGGCGTGCCTCGGTGCCGCCGCCGCGTGGGACTGGTCCGTGGCCGGGACGACCGTGGCGATCCAGGGCCTCGGCACGATGGGGGGCGGCGCGGCCTGGTACCTGCACGAGGCGGGGATGCGGGTGGTCGCGGTGGCCGACGCGGCCGGCACCCTGTACGACCCGGCGGGCCTCGACATTCCCGCGCTGTTGCAGGCACGCGACGCCTACGGCGAGATCGACCGGGACGCGGTGCCCGGGCACGTCGAGCGACTGCCCCGCAACGCCGTGCTCGGGGTGGCCGCCGACGTCCTGGTGCCGGCGGCGATCTCCTACGCCCTCACTCCGGACAACTCCTACGACGTGCGGGCCGCCGTGGTGGTCGAGGCGGCCAACGCCGCGACCACCCCCGAGGCGGAGGCCATGCTGGCCGCGCGGGGTGTGCCGGTGATCCCGGACTTCGTCGCGAACGCGGGGGCGGCCGCGTGGGCCTGGTGGTTGCTGCTGGGCCGGGTCGGGGCGGAAGCCACCGACTCGCTGCTGAAGCTGCGCACCGAGATGCAGGCCAAGGTCGCCCTGCTGCTCGGCGCGTGGAACGCCGACCGCGTGCCGCCGCGGCAGACCGGCTGGGAGTTCGTCACCGCACGGGAGAACGCGGTGGCCCCGACCGAGTCGGCACTGACCATCCCCTGACCCTCCCTCCCGCCGCAGCACCCGGCACCGGACGGCCCCGGTCCCGCCCCACCCGGCGGGGCCGGGGCTCCGTCGTGGGCGGGTGCTCCGTCGT
>NZ_KI912218.1:194312-194458 GCF_000231035.2 Saccharomonospora iraqiensis subsp. paurometabolica YIM 90007
GGCCGAGCGCGGCGGTGAGCTGCGCGGCGGTGAGCGGGGCGCGGGGATCGGCGACGTGGTGTACGAGGTACTCGATCTCGACACCGAGCAGGCTCGGGGGGCCGTGCTTGAAACACACCGAGGCCACGTACGCCTCGCCCTCGGCG
>NZ_KI912218.1:194558-204955 GCF_000231035.2 Saccharomonospora iraqiensis subsp. paurometabolica YIM 90007
GGGCGGGTGCTCCGTCGTGGGCGGGTGCGCCGTCGTGGGCGGGGACGCCGTCGTGGGCGGGTGCGCGGCGACGACGGGGCACCCGACACAACTCACAGTACGTACGTACGGATTGCGGCCGGTCGGCAGCGGGTGTCAAGATCGTGGGATGCCACGGGTCAGCCAGGACCACCTCGACGCGCGCCGCCGTCAGATCCTCGACGGTGCCCGCGTGTGTTTCACCCGGTACGGATACGAGGGTGCCACGGTGCGCCGCCTCGAGGAAGCGACCGGGCTGTCCCGGGGGGCGATTTTCCACCATTTCCGGGACAAGGAGTCGCTGTTTCTGGCGCTGGCCGAGGACGACGCGGCCCGGATGGCCGACGTCGTCGCCCAGCAGGGGCTCGTGCAGGTCATGCGGGACCTGCTCGCCGGCACCAGCCCGCATCCCGCCGACTGGCTCGGCACGCGGCTGGAGGTCTCCCGCCGGCTGCGCACCGACCGGGAGTTCCGCGCCCGGTGGGCCGAGCGTTCGGAGCAGCTGACCACGGCCACCCGGAAGCGGCTGCAGTGGCAGCGGGAGTCCGGCAACCTCCGGGACGACGTCGGGGTCGACGTGCTGACCTCCTACCTGGAGCTGGTCCTGGAGGGGCTGGTCTCGCACCTGGCGATGGGGCTGCCCGCCGACGACCTCGAACCCGTGCTCGACGTCGTGGAGGAGAGTGTGCGCCGGCACCGGGGGCGGAGCGGGAGGTGACCGCCGCCCGTGCCGGGGGCCGCGGGAACACGACCTCACCGGTCGACGTTACCGATGGTTAAGATGTCGGCTCTACCGCCCCCGTATCCTGTTCCCGTCGAGGAGGAGTGACACTCGCGTGCGCGCAGCGCCGTCACCGGACGACAGTACCGGGCCGGGTGAGGAACCCGGCTGTCCCGATTCGTCCCGTCCCGTTCCGGATCCGTCCCGTCGCGGCCCCTCCCGTCGCGACCCGGCCCGTTCCGGGGGCCGCTGATGGACATCCTGCTCTCCGTTCTGGGTGTCCTGTTCGTCGTCCTGCTCACCGTGGGCACCGGCCTGGCCGTCGCCGCCGAGTTCTCGCTCACGACGTTGGAGCGCAGCACCGTCGAGGCGAACGTCCGCAACGTCGGTGACCGGCGGTCGAAAACCGTGCTGCGGGCCCACCGCACCCTGTCGTTCCAGCTCTCCGGGGCGCAGGTCGCCATCACCCTCACCACGCTGGTCACCGGGTACGTGGCCGAGCCACTGCTCGGGCGGTTCATCCGGCCCGCGTTGACCGCGGTGGGGATCCCGGACCCGGCGGCGGCCGGGACGTCGCTGGTGGTGGCGATGCTGCTCGCCACGACGTTGTCGATGGTGATCGGCGAGATGGTGCCGAAGAACCTGGCGGTGGCCCGACCGCTGCCCACCGCCCGGGCCGTCTCCGGCTATCACGCCGGCTTCTCCGCGTTGTTCCGCTGGTTGATCGACCTGATGAACAACAGCGCCAACTGGGTGGTGCGCAAGCTGGGCGTGGAACCGCAGGAGGAACTGCGGTCGGCCCGGTCACCGCAGGAACTGGGCTCGATCGTGCGCTCCAGCGCCGAGACCGGCACCCTCGACGAGTCCACGGCGGAACTGCTGGACCGGTCGCTGCGGTTCGGCGGCCGGACGGCGGGGGAACTGATGACCCCGCGCGTGCGGCTGGAGGCGTTGCACGTCGACGAGACCGTGCCCGACCTGGTGGAGCTGGCCCGCCGCACCGGGTTCTCCCGCTTCCCCGTCTACCGCGAGGATCTGGACGACATCCGGGGCACCGTGCACGTCAAGCAGGCCTTCACGGTGCCGACCGCCGAGCGGGACGGCACCCCGGTGGCGTCGTTGATGCGGCCGATGCCGACCGTTCCGGAGTCGCTGCCCGGCGACGCGGTGCTCGACCGGCTCCGGGACTCCCGTTTCCAGGTCGCGGTCGTGGTGGACGAGTACGGCGGCACCGCGGGCCTGGTCACCCTGGAGGACGTCGTCGAGGAGATCGTCGGGGACGTGCGGGACGAGCACGACCTGCAGGAGGAGCCGACCGCGCAGCAGCTCGCCCCGGACCGGTGGGTGGTGTCCGGCCGACTCCGGGACGACGAGGTGCTCGACGTCACCGGCTTCCGCATGCCCGAGGGGGACTACGAGACCATCGCCGGTCTGCTGCTCGACCGGCTCGGGGAGATCCCCGAGGTCGGGACCGCGATCGACGTGGACGGATGGCGGCTCGAGGTGACCGGGATGGACCGCCACCGCATCGCGGAGATCACCGTCCAGCGGGAGGAGGCCGGAACCGCATGAACGACTGGGTCTCGATCTCGCTGATCGTCGTGCTGCTCGCGGCGAACGCGTTCTTCGTCGGTGCCGAGTTCGCGCTGATCTCGTCGCGCCGGGACCGTCTCGAAGCGCTGCTGGAACAGGGCAAGTCGCGGGCCCGCATCGTGATCAACGCGACACGCAACGTCTCGCTGATGCTCGCGGGCGCGCAGCTGGGCATCACGATCTGCTCGCTGTTGCTGCTGCAGTTCGGCGAACCCGCCGTGGCGCACCAGCTCGAACTGGCCGTGGCGGCGCTGGGTGTGCCGCTGCCCGGGTACGTCATCCACGCGGTGGCCTTCACCGTCACCCTGGTGGCGCTGACGCTGCTGCACGTGCTGGTCGGCGAGATGGTGCCGAAGAACCTGGCCATCGCCGAACCCGAGCGGCTGGCGCTGTGGCTGGTGCCCCTGCACGTGGCCTGGGTGCGGGTGACCGGACCGTTCATCCGGCTGCTGAACGGGATGGCGAACTCCGTGCTGCGGCTGGCGAAGGTGGAGCCGAAGGACGAGGTGGACACCGGCTACACCTCCGACGAACTCGCGACCCTGCTGCGGGAGTCCCGCCGGGAAGGCCTGTTGGAGCAGTCCGAGCACCGCCGGTTGTCCCAGACCCTGTCCTCGGCGGGCAAGACGGTGTCGGACGTGCTCGTGCCGCTGGACGAGCTGACGATGCTGCCGTCCCGCCCACGGGTCGCCGAGGTCGAGCGGGCCGTGTCCCGCACCGGCTTCTCCCGGTTCCCGGTGCGGACCGAGGCGGGGATGCTGACCGGCTACATCCACGTCAAGGACGTTCTCGACCGGATGGGCGACGACCCGCAGGGCACGGTGTCCCCCGGCAAGACCCGCAGGCTCACCCGCCTGGCCCTGGATGCCAGGCTGGACGAGGCGCTGTCGGCCATGCGCCGGGAGGGCAGTCACCTCGCGACGGCGGTCAACACCGAGGGCAGCGCCGTCGGCATCGTCGCGTTGGAGGACCTGTTGGAGGAGTACGTCGGCACGGTCCGGGACGGCACGCACGTCACGGGGCATCCGTGAGCAAGCCGTACCCCACCCCCACCACCGCGGCCGGATCCGCCCCGGAACCGGTCCGGCTCGGCGCGGACGAGTGGCGCGCCCGCGAGACCGCGCACGCCCACCGGATGCGGCCGTGGACCGAGCCGCACCGGCGGCGCCGCTCGCGCGGCGAGAAGCATCCGGTGCTGGACTTCCTGTTCACCTACTACTCGCACCCGCCGTCGCACCTGGCCCGCTGGCAGCCCGGGCCGGACGTCGTCCTCACCGGGGAGCGGGCGCGGCGGTTCCTGGACCGGTCCGGCTACCGGGAGACCGACGCCGGGATCTCGGTGGACCCCGCGGCGTTCACCGACCGGCTCGCCCGGACGACGCGGCGCTCGCTGACCCTGCTGGAGGCCGTGGACCGGCGGCGACCGCGGCTGAACTGCTTCGGACTGCACGAATGGGCCATGGTCTACCGGGCCGACCCGGACCGCATCCGGCACTCCCAGGTGCCGCTCCGGCTCGGATCCGCGGGCACCGACGAGGTCGTGGCGAACTCCGACCTGCGGTGCGGCCACTTCGACGCGTTCCGCTTCTTCACCGACGAGGCCGTCCCCCGCAACCGGTACCACCCCACCCGCGACACCCAGGCCGCGCTCGACCAGCCGGGATGTCTGCACGTGGGCATGGACCTCTACAAGTGGGCCTACAAACTGGGCCCGTTCGTGCCCGCGGAACTGGTCGCCGACTGCTTCGAACTGGCCGCCGACATCCGCACGCTGGACATGCGGGCGAGCCCGTACGACCTGCGGGAGTTCGGCTACACGCCGGTGCGGATCGAGACCGCCGAGGGCCGTGCCGAGTACGCCCGCGCCCAGGCCGCCTTCGCCCGGCGCGCGGCCCCGCTGCGCGGCCGTCTGATCACGCTGTGTCGTGGGCTGCTGACCCGGTACACGGACGATCCCCCCGAGCCGTTGCCGGACCGGCACGGGGACCCGGCGCCGGAGAGATGACCGCGCGCGTCCGGCCCGGCCGTATTGGTCGTTATACACCTTCCGGTCCGGCGCTGTCCGACGGGAGAGCCGTACGAGCGATGCCGGTCAGCCGGTGCGGCGGGCGTTGCGCCGCTCGGAGAGCTCGTCCGGCACCGCGGGGTCGAGCTCCGCACCGTCGGCCCGCTCGGCCGGGAACTCGTGCAGCGTGCCGCTGATCTCCTGCATGGCACCGCTGACCGCGATGCCGAACACGCCCTGCCCACCCTGGAGCAGGTCCACGATCTCCTCCGGTGAGGTGCACTCGTACACCGTCGTGCCGTCCGAGAACAGCGTCACCCGCGCCAGGTCCCGGACACCCCGGCCCCGCAGGTGATCGACCGCGACCCGGATGTTCTGCAACGAGACACCCGTGTCGAGCAGCCTCTTGACGATCTTGAGGACGAGCAGGTCCTTGAACGAGTAGAGCCGCTGGGAACCCGAGCCGTGAGCGGTGCGGATACTCGGCATCACCAGCTTCGTGCGCGCCCAGTAGTCGAGCTGCCGGTAGGAGATGCCGGCGATCTGACAGGCGGCCGGACCGCGGTAACCCACCAGCTCGTCCGGCAGCGAGGAGTCGGGGAACAACTCCGTCTGCCCGTTCCCGGCGTGCACCGGGCCGTCGTCGACCACCATGCCTCCTCTCGCCCGGCGCGCGTGCGCCGGCAGGCGAAACAAGACCACCGGCTCCGGGACGGAACCGACCGGTACGACGATCGCGCCGCGCACGGGCATCCGGGTCGACCGGCCCACCCACCACAGGTCACGACGGCGCGCTCCATCGTCCCTTGACGGTATGCCCGCCCACGGGGGCGGTCAACGCGACGCGCGGGCACGGCCACCGACGGGTTTCGCCCCCACTCACACGGCCGGGGCCGGGGCCGTTCAGGTGTCGGCGCCGCGGAAATCCTCGGGCGAGACGGAGTCGAGGAACTCGCGGAACTTCTCGACCTCGTCCTCCTGCTCGTCCGGGATGAGCAGACCGGCCTCCTCCAGCACGCCGTCCTCGGCGTGGATCGGGACACCCACGCGCAGCGCCAGCGCCACCGAGTCACTCGGCCGGGCGGAGACGCGCACGTCACCGTCGAACACGAGCTCGGCGAAGAAGGTACCTTCACTCAGGTCGGTGATGATGACCTGCTGCAGCTCCCGGTCCAACGCACCGATGATGTCCTTGAGCAGATCGTGGGTCAGCGGGCGTGCCGGACGGACCCCCTGCTGCTCCAGCGCGATGGCCGTGGCCTCGACGGATCCGATCCAGATGGGAAGGTACCGCTCACCGTCGGATTCCCGCAGCAGCAAGATCGGCTGATTCGCGGGCAACTCGACCCGGACGCCGACGACGCGCATCTCGCTCATCGGGCTTCGCCTCCCTCTCCTGCGCGCGGGCTGCAGCGCTGTCACGAGGATCCCGCATCGACTCTACTCGACGCTACCCGTCATCTGGGCGCTGTGCTCGCCACAAAATCTCTGTCGCTCGCCACAAAAAATCGGTCGCTCGCCGCGAAACCTGTGTCGCTCGCCACGAACCTGTCGTTCCCGCGCGGACACGCCGCGTGCGTCGCGTCCGTCACCTGGTCGAGTTTACCCACCCGCCATGCCCCGAATACCGGATTTCACGAGCAGGGTGTGCAGACCGATCGACAGCGCCGCGAGCTCCGCCGCGAGTGCGTCCCCCCGCGCGCGGGCCTCGGGATCCCGGTTGCGGTAGACCGGTGTCACGATCTGCTCCAGCAACCCCACCTCGCGGTCGGCCGAGGCGCGGAAGGCCCGCAGGTGCCTCGGTTCGATCCCGTACCCGGCCATCGCCCGCGCGGTCCGGGCGATGGCCACCGCATCCGCGTCGTAGTAGCCGGTGGGCCCGGGCCGGACCAGTCCGTACTGTCGCAGCTCCGCCAGCATCGTCGGGTCGATCCCCGCCTCGGTGAGCAGGTCCGGCTCGGACAGCCGCACCCCGGGCTCCGGGTCGGGCAGCAGGTCCGCCGGGGCCGCTCCCGACGCCGGGGAGACCTCCCCGCCGTCGGGAGCGGCCGGACCGTCGTCGGAGGCCACCGCCACGAGCCTGCGCGGGGGTCGGACGGGCTCCGGAGCGGGGAGCACGGCCGCGGGGTCGTCGGCCCCGTCGGCCGCGTCCAACCGCTGCCTGATCACCTTCAACGGCAGGTAGTGGTCCCGCTGCGCGGTCAGCACGAACCGCAGCCGCTCCACGTCGGCCGCACTGAACTGCCGGTACCCGGACGACGTCCGCGCGGGCCGGACGAGTCCCTCCGACTCGAGGAACCGGATCTTGGAGATCGTCACGTCCGGGAAGTCGGGACGCAGCTGTCCCAGGACCGCCCCGATACTCAGACCGTCCGGCCGCGGCCGCCCGGCAGCCGTCACTGCGCCCCCTGACCTCCGTGCCCGGGTCCGGTGAGGAACACCAGCCGGAACTTGCCGACCTGCACCTCGTCGCCACCGGAGAGCACCGCCTGGTCGACCGGCTCGCGGTTGACATAGGTGCCGTTCAGACTGCCCACGTCGATCACCACGAACTCGCCGCCCTCCCGCCGGAACTCGGCGTGCCGCCGGGACACCGTGACGTCGTCGAGGAAGATGTCGCTGTCCGGGTGCCGCCCCGCGCTCGTGGTGTCACGATCGAGCAGGAACCGCGACCCCGCGTTCGGGCCCCGCTTCACCACCAGCAGTGCGGAGCCCGCCGGCAGCGCGTCGACACCGGCGTCCTGCGCCTCGACGGCAGGCGCCTCCTGGCCCTCCATCTCCGACGTGAAGTCGGCCCGGAAAACGGAGGTCCGCTCCGGAGACTGCTCCGGGGGAACGCCGGACTCGTCGTTCGTGCTCACCTGAGCTCTCCTTACGCACTGAAGTGTCGTCATCGAAACGTGGTGTAGTCAACGTACCGTGCCGGGACCACCCACGGCCCCGGGGCCTCCCCGATCAGCCGTTGATCACACCTGCCGAAACGTCGCCGCGTCGTCGGCCGCATCGTCCCACAGACGGGCCCGCACGCGCCCGTGTGACGGCGGAGAAATCGCCCCGCCCGCACCGGCCCGGACCGGGGGGCGTGTGCGCAGCAGCCGAGGGGACGGACGGCGGTCGCGTCAGGTGGTGCGGCGCCCGCCGACCGCGGCGGCGACCTGCCAGACGTAGAGCGCCGCGGACCAGAGGTACAGCACCGCGCCCCAGGTGGTGAAGGCGTACGCGAACGGGCGGGCGATCTCGGCGAAGGTCGAGTCACCCTGGGTGATCATCAACAACGGCAGCGCGTACATCAGCGTGAAGGTCGCGGCCTTGCCCACGTAGGTCACCTCGGGCGCGGCGAAGCCCGCGCGGCGCAGCACCACCAGCGCGATCCCGATGGCGATCTCCCGGGCGAACAGGGTGAGCACGATGGAGGCGGGCACGATGTCACGCAGCAGGAAGGCCAGCAGTGCGGCCATGATGTAGAGCCGGTCGGCGGCCGGATCCAGGATCCGGCCGAGCCGGCTCGTCTGATCGAGCAACCGGGCGAGCTTGCCGTCCAGCCAGTCGGTGAATCCGCCGAACACCAGCAGCGCGAGCGCCCACCCGTCCTCCCGGGGCCCCAGCAGCAGCCACAGGAACACCGGCACCCCGGCGAGCCGCAGCAGCGACAGCAGGTTGGGGACGGTGAACAGTTCCCGTGCCAGCGACTTGACCTCACCGACGGTGCGGCCGGGCGGAGCTTTCGTCACCCGCTCACCGTAGCCGGACCCGGGGTCGCCCTGATCAGGTGGAGCGCCGATAGCTCCAGCCCCGCTTCCGGAGGTCCTCCCCGGTCAGTGCCTGGGGACGCCCGTGCCGGTCCCGTCCCATCCAGCGGGGTCTGCCGGAACCACTCTCCAGGACGTAGGGGCGGCCCCGGCTCCAGACGACGCTGCACGGCGTGGTCGGTGGGGGCGGGACCGCCCCCGTGGTGGCCCCTGTGGTGGCCTCGGCGTCCCCCGGGTCACCGCCGTGCCGGGTGTCACCGCCGTGCCGGGTGTCACCGCCGTGCCGGGTGTCACCGCCGTGCCGGGTGTCACTGTCCTGTCGGGTGCCGCTGTCGTGTTCGGTGCTCATGGTGTCCTGCACTCGGTCGGTGCTCGTCCGCCGACGCCCGGCGGATCCGCTGTGGGAGGGGTTGCCGGTGGGCGCGTCCGACACACCCGTGGGCGCCCACTCACCCGCGACCATCGACACGTCACGACACGCTGTTAACCCGTCCGGCGCACCTCGACCCACGAACCCCCCGATCGGACGACACCGGTCGCACCCACGACGGTGCGGTGGTGCCCGGGGACGGACGTGCGCCCTCCCCGGGCACCACCGGGTGCCGCGGGCGGGGTCACTCGCCGGTGAACTCCGCCTCCCGGCGCTCCAGGAACGCGCGCACCGCCTCGTTGAGATCCCGGCTCGGCAGGAACGCGGCGTTCCAGGTGGCGACGTGCCGGAGTCCGTCCCGGATCCGCTGCTCGGTGTTCACCGAGAGCACGTCCTTGACCCCCTGCACGACCAGGGGCGGGTTCGCGGCGATCTCGCGGGCCGTGGACCGGGCCGCCTCCAACACCGCCTCCCGGTCCGGGTACACGTCGTTGACCAGGCCGATCCGCTCGGCGCGGGCCGCGTCGACGTCGCGGCCGGTCAGCGCCAGTTCCCGGAGGTGGCCGTCGCCGATGATCGGGGCGAGCCGCTGCAGGCTGCCCATGTCCGCGACGATGGCCACCTTGACCTCCCGCACGCTGAAGGTCGCCTCCGCCGACGCCAGCCGCATGTCGGCCGCGGCGATCAGGTCGACCCCGCCGCCGATGCACCAGCCGGACACCGCGGCGATCACCGGTTTGCGGGTGCGGGCCACGGCGGTGACCGCGTCCTGCATCCGGCGCACCTCGTCGAGGAAGTCCCGGCGCGGCTTCGCCAGGGCGTCGCCGCCGAGGTACTCCGACCACTGCGGCAGCATCGCCGCGAGGTCGAGCCCGTAGGAGAAGTGTTTCCCGCTGCCGGTCAGCACGACCGCGCGGACCTCCGGGTCGGTGTCCAGCGCGTCGAAGACCTCCGGCAGTTCCCGCCAGAAGTCGGGGCCCATCGCGTTGCCCTTCCCGGGGCCGAGCAGGGTGACCTCGGCGACGTGCCCGGTGCGCTCGACGCGCATCGAGACGAGGTCGTCGAACGGGGTGCCGGTGTCGCCCTGACCGGTGTCCGGGGTGTCGTCGGTGTCGCTCATGCCCGCCATCCTCGCCCACCCCGTCGCCCGTGCCGAGGGCGGGCCGACGATCACCCGGCGGGCGCCAAGCCGGCCACCGGGCCGATCACCGTGACCGCCGGGGGCCGCACCCCCGCCGCCGCGGCCTCGTCGGCGATCTTCTCCAGCGTGGACCGCACCACCTTCTGGGCCGGGACGGTGCCGTCCTGCACCACCGCGACGGGGGTGTCCCCCGGCCTGCCCGCCGCGATCAGCGCGTCGGCGAACCGTCCGATGCGTTCGACCCCCATCATCAGCACGACGGTGCCGCGCAGCCGCCCGAGCGCGTCCCAGTCCACCAGGCTGCGCTCGTCCCCGGGCGGCACATGCCCGGACACGACCACGACCTCGTGGGTCACGCCGCGGTGGGTCACCGGGACGTCGGCCAGGGCCGGGGCGGAGAACGCGCTCGTGATCCCGGGCACCACGGTCACCGGGACGTCGGCCCCGGTGCACGCCAGCAACTCCTCGAAGCCGCGGCCGAAGACGTACGGGTCGCCGCCCTTGAGCCGGACGACGAACCGGCCCGCCCGGGCGTGCTCGATCAACGTGCGGTTGATCACCTCCTGGGCCGCGGCGCGTCCGTACGGGATCTTGGCCGCGTCCACGACCTCGACGTGCGGGGGCAGCTCGTCGAGCAGCTCCCGGGGGACCAGCCGGTCCGTCACGACCACGTCGGCGCGGGCGAGCAGTCTCCGGCCCCGGACGGTGATCAGCTCCGGGTCCCCGGGTCCGCCGCCCACAAGCGCGACGCCCGCGCGGGGGGTCTCCGGCGTGTCGGCGTCCGCCGTGTCCGCGGCGGG
>NZ_KI912218.1:205055-205287 GCF_000231035.2 Saccharomonospora iraqiensis subsp. paurometabolica YIM 90007
CGTCCCGCACGGCGGCGGAGCGGCGGTGTTGCCCGCCGGAGAGCACCCCGACCAGCAGCCCGTCGTGTTCGGCCGTGGCCGGGGTGACCGCGCTGCCCTGCTCCCCCGCGTCGGCGCGGACGCAGAACACGCGGGCCCGCTCGGCCTCGGCGACCACGGCGGTGTTCACCGCCGGGTCGTCGGTGCAGGCCACGGCGTACCACGCACCGGCGAGGTCGCCGTCGGCGTAGTC
>NZ_KI912218.1:205387-205574 GCF_000231035.2 Saccharomonospora iraqiensis subsp. paurometabolica YIM 90007
GGCGCCGCCCGGCTCGGCGTCGACGTCGGCGGGGTGGGCGTGGCCGTGCCGGGCCTGGTCGAGGCGTCCACCGGCCTGCTGCGCCGCGCGCCGAACCTGGGCTGGCGCGACGTCGACGTGCCGGGCGCGTTGCGGGCCCGCCTCGACCTGCCCACCCGGGAGGTCACGGTCGGCAACGAGGCGAACT
>NZ_KI912218.1:205674-206040 GCF_000231035.2 Saccharomonospora iraqiensis subsp. paurometabolica YIM 90007
CGCGACTTCGTGCACGTCTCCGGCGAGATCGGCATCGGCGCGGGCGTCGTGCTCGGCGGCGAGCTGTACGACGGCGTGCACGGCTTCGGCGGCGAGCTCGGGCACGTCCCGGTCACCACCAGGGGCCCCGCGCTGTTCCTGCGGCGCGCGGGGGTGCCTGGAGACCTACGCCGGGCAGGAGGCCGTCCTCGACCGGGCGGGCGCCGCGGATGTGGACACGCTCACCGCACGGCTGGACGCGGGCGAGGCCACCGCGACCGCCGCGGTGGCCTCGGCGGGCAGGCGGCTGGGCACCGCGCTGTCCGGGGTGGTGAACCTGCTGGACGTGCCCGTGGTGGTGCTCGGCGGTGTCTACGCCCGGCTGTA
>NZ_KI912218.1:206140-206691 GCF_000231035.2 Saccharomonospora iraqiensis subsp. paurometabolica YIM 90007
GGCCGTGCGCGGGGCCGCCTCGGCGGCGGTGCGCACCATCCTGGCCGACCCGGACAGCTACCTCGACGGCTGAGCACCGCCGCCCGGCCCGGGCCGGTCCGCGCCCCTCAGGCCGAGTCGCGCACCACCAGTTCGGTGGGCAGCAGGATGGACGGCGGTAGCGGGTCCTGTCCGGCGAGCCGGGCGAGCAGCCGCCAGGTCATCGTGCGGCCCAGCTCCTCCACCGGTTGCCGCACCGTGGTCAGGGCGGGGGTGACCGAGGTCGCCAGCACCGAGTCGTCGAACCCGACCACCGCCACGTCCCCGGGCACCGCCCTGCCCCGGGCGGCCAGTTCCCGCATCGCGCCCACGGCCAACAGGTCCGCCGCCGCGAACACGGCGTCCAGATCCGGGTACCGGTCGAGCAGGACGCCCATCGCGTGCGCCCCGGCCTCGACGGTGAAGTCCGCGTGCACGACCGCGTCGGCGCAGCGGCGGGCCTCGGACAGGCCCAGCCGCCATCCGGCGAGCCGGTCGATGCCGACCGCCATGTCCTCCGGCCCGGCGATCGT
>NZ_KI912218.1:206791-212623 GCF_000231035.2 Saccharomonospora iraqiensis subsp. paurometabolica YIM 90007
GTGAGGTCGAGTCCGGTGAGGTAGTGCTGCTCCGCGCTCACGCCGACCACCCCGCACCGGGACGCGGCGGCCGGGCGGGCCGGGACAGCACGGTGGCGGGGCCGGCGGCGGCCGGGAACCCCGCGGGGTCGGCGGGCACGGTGCGAGTGAGCATGGTGCCCAGGATGCCGTAGCGGGTGCGGCCCGTCCCGCAGGGTGGACTCAGGCCCCGAGCAGGGCGAGCATGTCGGCGTTGTCGAACATGCGGGCGGTCTCCACCGCCGACGGGCTGCCCGCCGCCGCGTCCGCACCGCCGTCGAGCAGGGCCTGCACCACGTCGGGCTCGTTCTTGAACACCGCGCCGGCGAGCGGGCTCTGCCCGCGGTCGTTGAGCCGGTCCGGGTCCGCACCGCGGCGGAGCAGGGCCCGGACGGTCCCGGCGTGCCCGTGGTACGCGGCCAACATCACAAGGGTGTCGCCCTTGTCGTTGGTCAGGTTCGCCGAGATCCCCGCGTCCACGTAGGCGGCCAGGGTCTCGGTGTGTCCGTGCCGGGCCATGTCGAAGACCCGTGCCCACAGGTCGACCAGGTCCGGATCCGGCTCCCGCGGCTCACTCATCCCGTCAGCCTGCCACGGCGGGCCGGTCAGGACAGCACGTCGGCGACGGTGCGCAGGGTCGCCGCGTCCCCCCGGACGAGCAGGGTGGTCACCACGGACTCCTCCCAGGCGGCGAGTTCGTCCCGGATCTTCGCGGGCGGACCGATCAGCGAGGTGTCCTCGACCAGGCGGGTGGGAATCGCGGCGGTGGCCTCGTCCTTGCGCCCCGCGAGGTAGAGCTCCTGCACCCGGTCGGCCACCTCCTCGTAGCCCATCCGGGCGAACACGTCGCGGTGGAAGTTGACGTTGCGGGCTCCCATGCCGCCGATGTAGAGGGCCAGCGACGGCTTGATCAGGTCGGCCGCGGCCTCCACGTCGTCGTGCACGATCACCGGCACCGACGCGGCCACCTCGAACGACGCCGGCGGCTGCGCCCGCCGGGCGAAGCCCTCGTCGAGGGCGGCACGGTAGAAGCCGTCGCTGCGCGGGGAGAAGAACAGCGGCAGCCAGCCGTCGCCGATCTCGGCGGACAGCGCGACGTTCTTCGGCCCCTCGGCGGCCAGGTAGATCGGGATGTGCTCGCGCAGCGGGTGGACGGTGGGCTTGAGCGGCTTGCCCAGCCCGGTGCCCGAGTCCAGCGGGAGTTGGTAGTGGGCGCCGTCGTGGGTCACGGGTTCGGCACGCGCGACGACCTTGCGGATGATGTCGACGTACTCCCGGGTGCGCGCCAGCGGCTTCGGGTACGGCATTCCGTACCAGCCCTCGACCACCTGCGGACCGGAGGCGCCGAGGCCGAGGACGAACCGGCCGCCGCTGAGGTGGTCGAGGGTCATCGCCGCCATCGCGGTGGCCGTCGGGGTCCGCGCGGACATCTGCACGATGTTCGTGCCGAGGGTGACCCGCGAGGTGGCCGAGCCCCACCACGCGAGCGGGGTCAGCGCGTCCGACCCGTAGCCCTCGGCGGTCCAGACCGAGTCGAAGCCGAGCTCCTCGGCGGTGCGGATGGTCTCCGCCGCGTGCGCGGGCGGGCCGGACGACCAGTAGCCGAGGTGGTAGCCGAGTTTCACGGGTCGCGGGTCTCCCTTCGGGTGGACGTTCGCCGGGGCGGGCCGGTCAGACCGCGGGCGAGTAGTGCGTGGGTTTGTCCCGTTCCTCCGGTGGCGGCAGGTTCCGCGCCGGGGTCTCCACCGGTGCCGTGTCCACCGGGTCCCGGCCCAGTGCCCGCCGCCAACCCGCACGGGCGCGGGGATGGTAGCGGCGTTCGAACGGGACCAGCCGGAACGCGGCGTTGATCGCGCGCCCGAGCAGCCGGTGCCACCGCTCGTCCCGGGCGGTCCACCGGTAGCCGAGGAGCTCGCGCACCGGCGGGTCGTACATCCCGACGGTCAGCCACACGAAGCCGGACATCAGCGGCCTGCGCACCAGGCGCCACAGCGGGAAGGGCAGCCACCGCAGGAACGGCGGCCGGGCGATGTCGGCGACGTCGAGCACGTCCCGGGTGGCCTTGTTGTCCTCCAGCACTTCGGTGCACATCCGGTGCCAGTACCGCTGGAACTCCTCCCAGCTGTCCGGCACCGGCCGCATGCTGACGCCGTACATCCGGTACCACCGCACGTGCTCGTCGAACAGGGTGCGCCGCTGGTCCTCGGTGAGCCCGCCCATGAAATGCTCGGCGATACGCAGGGTGCTGACGAAGAAGGTGGCGTGGGCCCAGTAGAAGGTGTCCGGATCGAGGGCGTGGTAGCGGCGCCCGTGGGCGTCGACGCCGGAGACCGTGTCGTGGTAGCCACGGACCCGCCGCGCCGTCTCCCGGGCGCGGGGGCCGTCGTAGACCACCCCGCCGATCGGGTAGAGCGAGCGCAGCAGGCGCTGCCACCGTTCGGCGAAGAAGCGCGAGTGCTGCTCCACCCCCGCGCCGAGGCCGGGGTGCATGTTCTGCATGGAGCCCGCCCACAGGGCGATCAGCAACCCGCGCCAGTCGCCGAAATAACGCCAGGTCAGCGAGTCGGGTCCGAGCGGCTCGACGTCGTCACGGTCGGCGTGTGGCATGGGACCCAGCGTAGAAGTGACAACAGGCGTAGTCAATTGTGGCACGGTCGGACGTGGGACGGGTGATGACGGACTCGGGGAACGCGGAACGCACCTGGGCGGGCACGACACTGGCCGACCGGCGGGCCGCCCGGCGGCGGCAACTGCTCGACGCCGGGCTCGACCTGCTCGGCGGCACACCCGCCACGGGCGGCGGCACGGTGAGCGTCCGGGCGGTGTGCCGACGCGCCCGGCTCACCGAGCGCTACTTCTACGAGAACTTCGCCGACCGCGACGAGCTGGTCGTGGCCGTCTACGACCGGGTCGCCGAGCAGGCGCACCGCACGCTGGTGGACGCGGTGCACCCCGCGGCCTCGGCACCGCACGACCGGGCGTGGTCGGCGGTCTCGGCGTTCGTCACGCTGATCCTGGACGATCCGCGGGTGGGCCGGGTGCTGCTGCTCGCCCCGTTCGCCGACCCGGCGCTGAGCCGCGTCGGCGGACAGCGGCTGCCGGTGTTCACCGAACTGGTGCGCGAACAGCTCTCCGACCGGGTGGCCGAACAGGACCGCACCATGACCGCGCTGACCCTGGTCGGCGGCCTGGCGAACCTGTTCACCGCCTACCTCACCGGCCAGCTCGACGTCTCCCGCGAGCACCTCACGGCGCACTGCGTCCGCCTCGTCCTCGGCGCCGACGCCCTGCACGCCTGACCCCTCCCCCACCCCGCGAGTCACCACTCCAGCCCCGCGAGTCGACGCTCCAGACCCGCGAGTCGACGCTCCGGGTCCGTGAGTCGACGTCGGGGGTGCGTGACCCGAGTGGGTGGGACCACGTCCGCCACGCGGCGCCCGCCGACAGCTTGCACCGACTCGCGGGTGCCCCACCCCGGCTCGCCCGCCTCCCGCGTGAACTCGCCGGCCTCCCGCGTGAACTCGCCGGCCTCCCGCGTGAACTCGCCGGCCTCGCGCGTCAACTCGCGGGCACCGGGCGGCGACTCGCCGACCTGGAGTGTCGACTCGCGGGCGCCGGGCGGCGACTCGCGGGGGTGGGTGGGTCATGACGACAGGTGGAGGGCGATGTCGATGATCATGTCTTCCTGGCCGCCGACGTAGCGGCGGCGGCCGACCTCGTAGAGGATCTCGTGGGCGGGCACGCCGTAGCGCTCGGCGGCGCGTTCGGCGTGCAGCAGGAAGCTGGAGTACACCCCGGCGTAGCCCTGCACGATGGACGAGCGGTCCAGCACCGGCAGCCGGGTGATGTAGGGCTTGACGACGTTCTCCGCGGCGTCCATGAGCACGTCCTTGTCCGCCCCGGTGTGCACCCCGAGCCGGTCGAAGGTGGCCGCGAGGACCTCGGTGGGCGAGTTGCCCGCGCCGGCCCCGAGCGCCACCAGCGAGCCGTCGATCTGCCGGGCACCCGCACGGTGGGCCAGCACCGAGTTGGCCACGCCGAAGCTGAGGTTCTGATGCCCGTGGTAGCCGACCTGTGCCTCGTGGCCGACCTCGGCCACCAGGGCGGCGACCCGGTCGGCGGCGTCCTCCAGGATCAGCGCGCCCGCCGAGTCGACCACGTAGACGCACTGGCAGCCCGCGTCCACCATGATCCGCGCCTGCTTCGCCAGCTCCTCCGGCGTGGACATGTGCGCCAGCATCAGGAAGCCGACCGTCTCCAGGCCCAGTGCGCGGGCCTCGCCGAAGTGCTGGATCGAGACGTCGGCCTCGGTGCAGTGGGTGGCGATGCGCACCGCGCCCGCACCGAGGTCGGCGGCGGCCTTGAGGTCGGTGACCGTGCCCAGCCCCGGCAGCAGCAGCACCGCGATGCGGGCCTGCCGTGCCTGGTCGACCGCGGCGGAGATCAGAGTCCGTTCGTCCACCCGGGAGAAGCCGTAGTTGAACGTGGAGCCGCCGAGCCCGTCGCCGTGGGTGACCTCGATGAGCGAGATCCCCGCCGAGTCCAGCGCGCGCACGGTGTCACGCACCTGGGCCTCGGTGAACTGGTGGCCCATCGCGTGGCTGCCGTCGCGCAGGGTGGTGTCGACCAGCCGCACCCGGTCGGCACCCGTGCCGGCTGTGCCGTGCGCCGCGCCGCTCGTGCCCGCCGTGCCGCTCGTGCCTGCCGCGCCGGTCGTGCCTGCCGTGCCCGTCGTGCTCATGCCCGCACCGCCTTGTCCTCGATGATCCGTTCGGCCAGCAGTTCGCCCACCTTCGACGCGGCGGCGGTCATGATGTCCAGGTTGCCCGCGTAGGTGGGCAGGTGGTCGCCGTTGCCCGCCACCTCGAGGAACGCGGCCACCCGCGCCTTGCCGCCCCAGTCCGGGCGGGGGTCGTCGAACTGCGGGTCGGCGGTGAGCCGGTAGCCCGGCACGTAGGTCTGCACCTCGGCCACCATCCGGTGGATCGACTCGGCCACCGCGTCCCGGTCGGCGTCCGGGTCGATCGCGCAGAACACCGTGTCCCGCATGATCATCGGCGGTTCCATCGGGTTGATGATGATGATCGCCTTGCCCCGTTCGGCACCGCCGACCTCCTCCAGGCCGCGGGCGGTGGTCTCGGTGAACTCGTCGATGTTGGCGCGGGTGCCCGGTCCCGCCGAGCGCGAGGACACCGACGCGACGATCTCGGCGTAGGAGACCGGGGTGACGCGGGAGACGGCGTGCACCATCGGGATGGTGGCCTGCCCACCGCAGGTGATCATGTTGAGGTTCGGCGCGTCGACCCGGGCGGGCAGGTTCACCACCGGGCAGGTGAACGGTCCCACCGCCGCGGGGGTGAGGTCGACGGCGGGGATACCGGCCTCGGCGTAGCGCGGCGCGGCGGCCAGGTGGGCCTTCGCCGAGGTCGCCTCGAACACCAGGTCCGGCCGTTCGTCCCGGTCGAGCAGCCAGTCCACCCCCTCGGCGGAGGCGGCGACCCCGAGCTCGGCCGCCCGCGCGAGCCCGTCCGAGGCCGGGTCCACACCCACCATGTACCGCACGTCGATCCGCTCGCTGCGGCGCAGTTTGGCCAGCAGGTCCGTTCCGATGTGTCCCGGGCCGACGATGGCGGCCACCGCTCGGGATTCGCTCATGGCGGCACACGGTGCTCCGGCGCGCACGGTGGGGCAACGTCGCCGTCCCGCTCACCGGAAACGGCCCGCCCGCGCCGGGTCCAGCCCCCACCGCGGGACCCGGCGCGGGGCTCGTCAGGCGCCGAGCAGGTGCTCGAAGGCGAGCTGGGACAACCGCGC
>NZ_KI912218.1:212723-217053 GCF_000231035.2 Saccharomonospora iraqiensis subsp. paurometabolica YIM 90007
GGCGCGCGGCTCGGTGCGCCCGGGCGCGTGCCGGCCGGAGGCGTAGCCGAGGAACGCCGCGCACCACGGTTCGTTCAGCGTGGTCCAGGTGTCCACCCGGTCGCCGAGCCTGCCGAGCACGGCCTCGGCGTACTCGGCGAACCGGTACGCGGTCTCCCGCGCGGCCCAGCCGCCCCGCTCCTCCAGCGCCTGCGGCAGGTCCCAGTGGTACAGCGTGGGCCACGGGGTGATGCCCGCCGCGAGCAGCGTGTCCACCAGCCGCTCGTAGAAGTCGAGTCCGGCGGGGTTGACCGCGCCGCCGTCCGGCCGCACCCGCGGCCAGGCCAGCGAGAACCGGTAGGCGCCCACGCCCAGCTCGCGCATCAGCGCCACGTCGGCGGCGAAGCGCCGGTAATGGTCGGCGGCGGGTTCCCCGGTGTCCCCGCCCACGACCGCGCCGGGCCGCGCACAGAATTCGTCCCAGATGGACGGTCGGCGGCCGTCGGCGGTCGTCGCCCCCTCGATCTGGAACGCCGCCGTGGACACACCCCACACGAACCCCGGAGGGAACGTACACCCGTCCGTGTGGACGGAACTTTCACCGAGCACGAGTCACCCCTTCACAGCACCCTGCATGATCCCGGCCACGATCTGGCGGCCGAGCACGATAAACACGACGAGAATCGGGATCGTGGCCAGCGTCGTACCGGCCAGCACCAGCGAGTAGTCCACGTAGTGGCCGCTCTGCAGGCGTTCCAGCGCCACCTGCACGGTCGGGTTGTCCGCGCCCAGCGCGACCAGCGGCCACAGGAAGTCGTTCCACGAGGTCATGAACGTGAACATGGCCAGAAACGCCGCGGCCGGGCGCACGGCGGGCACGCACACGTGCCAGAACACGCGGATCATCGAGCAGCCGTCCGCGCGGGCGGCCTCGATCAGCTCGAACGGCACCGCGCCGACGGTGTACTGGCGCATCCAGAACACCCCGATCGCGGTCACCAGGTTGGGCACGATCACCGCCTGCAGCTGGTTGGTCCAGCCCAGTTCGGACATCGCCATGTACAGCGGGATGATGCCGAGCTGGGTCGGCACGGCCAGCGTGGCGACGACGAACACGAACAGCGGTGTGCGCCCGCGGAAGCGCAGCTTGGCGAAGGCGAACCCGGCGAGGGTGGAGAACAGCACCGTGGACACGGTCACCGACCCGGACACGATCACGCTGTTGCCGAGCGCCTTCCAGAACTCGACCGTGTCGAACACCCGCGCCGCGTTGGCGAGGAAGTTCCCGCCGGGAAGCAGCGGCGGCACCGCTTCGGTGAGCATCGAGGCGTCCCGGCTGGCGACCAGGAACTGCCAGTAGAACGGGAACACCGAGCCGAGCACGAACGCGGTGAGCAACCCGTAGACCCAGAACGCGGGCCTGCTGCCCGCCGCACCGACGGGGCCGGGACGCCGGCGGCGGGCGCCGCCGGGCCGGGCGAGTCCGAACACGCTCATCGGTCCTCCTCCCCCGAACTCGCGAGCCTCCTGGTAAGCAGGAAGTTGACCAGTGCGAACACGATGATCAGCAGGAACAGCACCCAGGCGACGGCCGAGGCGTAGCCGAGGTCCCCGCGTTCGAACGCGGTCTGGTACATGTACAGCGTGATCGTCTGGAACTGGTGGGTGGAGCCACCGTTGTTCGAGCCCGGCAGGGCGTCGAACAGCTTCGGCTCGGTGAAGATCTGCAGCCCGCCGATCGTCGAGGTGATCACCACGAAGATCAGCGTGGGGCGCAGCATCGGCAGCGTGACGGTGAAGAACCGGCGCACCGCCCCGGCACCGTCCACGATCGCGGCCTCGTAGATCTCCTTCGGGATGGCCTGCATCGCGGCGAGCACGATCAGCGCGTTGTAGCCGGTCCAGCGCCAGTTCACCATGATCGCGATCGCGACGTGGCTGGAGAACCGGTCGGCCTGCCAGTCGATCCGGTCCAGGCCCAGGGTCTCCAGGATGCCGTTGACCAGCCCGTAGTCCGGGCCGAACAGGTTGGCGAAGATGATGCCCAGCGCCACCAGGCTGGCCACGTACGGCATCAGCACGCCGACCCGCCACCCGGTGGAGAACCGCAGCCCGGTGTTCAGCAGCGCGGCCAGCAGCACGGCCGTGACGATCTGCGGCCCGCTGGAGAGCACGAAGATGCTCAGCGTGTTGACCAGCGTCTTCCAGAACTGGCCGTCGCCGAGCAACAGCGCGTAGTTCTCCAAGCCGACGAAGGTGGGGCTGTCGTCGATCAGTCCCCGCTCGAACAGCGACACGTACGCCGTGTACAGCAGCGGGAACAGGCCCACGATGCCGAAGATCACGAAGAACGGCGCGACGTACAGGTACGGCGACCAGCGCACGTCCGCCCGGTTCAACCGGTCGCGCCACGACGGGCCCGAGGGGGAGGAAGTCCCCTCGGGCGCCGTCGTGGTTTCCACCGCACTCATTCGCGTTCTCCCCGGTCAGCGCGCGATGCGTTCGGCGGAGTCGACGAACCGGCGCCAGGCCTCCTCGGGGGTGGCGCCCTGTTCGACGGTCTGCAGCGCGGTCGTGGCCGCGTTCTCCTGGATCTGCCCGTCGCCGGGGCCCTTGTACTGGGCGTGCTCGACCTTGCGGGCCTGGTTGGCGAACAGCTCCCCGGTCGGTGCTCCGCCGAAGTAGTCGTCGGTGGTCGAGGTCAGCTCCGGTGCGTCCAGTGCCTCCACCTGGCTCGGGAAGGCGCCGCTGGCCTCGAAGGCGGTGATCTGCTGTTCCGGCGCGGTCAGCCACGCGGCGAGCTTCGCCGCTTCCTCGGGGTGTTCGGTCTGGGTGGGCACCGCCAGGTAGGAGCCGCCCCAGTTGCCGCCCCCACCGGGGAAAGCGTCGGTGACCGCCCAGTCGCCCGCGTGCTCGTCGCCCGCCTGGCCCTCGATGATGCCGAGCATCCAGGCGGGACAGGTCTTCGTGGCGAAGGCGGACTCCTGGAACCCGCTGTTCCACTCGTTGCTCATCGCGACCAGTCCGGCCGACTGTCCCCGCTGCACGGCCGCGGTCACCCGGTCCCAGTTCTCCCGGATGCCCGGGTTGGAGCCGACCGTGAGGCTGTTGTCCTCGTCGAAGTAGCCGACCTCGAGCTGGTTGTGCATGGCGTTGAAGATCTGCGCCGCGGAATCGAACCAGGCGACGCCGTCCGAGCCGGCCAGGAACTCGTCACCCGCCTCGAAGTAGCTGTCCCAGGTCTCGAACAGCGGCTTGACCTCCTCCGGGTCCGACGGCAACCCGGCCTCGGCGAAGAGGTCCTTGCGGTAGCACATCGCCAGCGGGCCGATGTCGGTGCCGTAGCCGATCAGCCTGCCCTCGGAGTCGACGCCGCCGTCGTACTTCCAGTCCAGCCAGCGCTCCGGGCCCACCCCGTCCGGGCCGATCTCGGCCAGGTCGTGGAAGCGCTGGGAGGCGTCCAGCACGTCGGCCATGTAGCCCTCCTCCACGGCCACGACGTCCTCCAGACCGGAGTTGCCGCCGAGCTTGGTGAACAGGGCCTGGTGGTACGGACCACCCTGGCCGGTCTTGCGGGGCACGATCCGCACGTCCGGGTTCTGGCGCTCGTACTCGGCGTAGAGCTCCTCGTACCCGAACTCGCCGAACGTGGCGACGCTGAGTTCGATCGTGCCGTCGTCGGCCCCGCCGCCCCCACAGGCCGCCGTCACGGCGGCCAGGGCGGCGGCCGAGGTCACGGCGAGTGTCCGGCGCAGGCCACGCCGGGGACGTCCGGGTGGGCTCTGCGGCACCTGGTGGGACGGGCGCTCGGGTCTCGGCTGGTACTGCGGCTGGTGCTGCGGTGAGTGTCGCACGGTAACCCCTCATTGGGTCGGCTGCCACGAGACCGGGAGCTTTGGGAGCGCTCCCAGCGATGGCGAGCAGAGTGCCGTGTCACCCGCGCGGGTGTCAATGGGAGGTCAGCGGCTTATGACCTGGTTGTTACCGAAACTCCAGTTCCATTCGCACCGGCCCGTACGCTGGTCAGTGGCGTCGAATTGGGAGCGCTCTCAGCGTGTCAGCCGGCGACCGCGGCCGAGGCCGGGTCGGCGTAGCCGGGCAGACCGTAGGCGCGCGCGATCGTGCGCTCCACCTCGGCGCAGTCGACGCCGCCCTCCTCCGCGACGGTGAAGCCGAGTTCCAGCAGCAGGAAGCCGATCGATCGCAGCTCATTCTCAGCGGCGGTGTCCCGGCCGTCGGCCCGCTCCGCGGTGTCCTTGCGCCGGTAGAGGCGCCCGGTCTCGCCGTCCACGGCCCGCCGCAGCCGCATCAGCGTCCCGCCCGGGTCACCCGGGTCGGCCCCCGGCGCCGG
>NZ_KI912218.1:217153-217706 GCF_000231035.2 Saccharomonospora iraqiensis subsp. paurometabolica YIM 90007
CCGTGGCCAGCACGGGGGTGTCGGGTGCGGTCACGGCGGCGTGTCCTCCCCCGCGGCTCCCCCATCGTCCCCGCGGCCCCCGATGTCCCCGGCCTCCCCGGCGTCCCCGGTGACCTCGGTGACCTCGGTGACCTCGGTGACCGGGCGGCGTGGGGTGAGGGGGCCGCCCGGATGGCCGTGTCCGAGGCGCAGGGCGATCTGCGGGGTGCCCCGCCCGCCCAGCAGCTCCCGCAGCCGCTCCCGGGTCTCCGGCACCTCGACCGGGGAGGCGAAGAAGGAGGACTGGAGGCCGGCGGCGGTCGCGGTCAGCAGCACCCGCTGCAGGGCCTGCCCGGCCACCAGTGCGTCCCGGCGGGTGTCGCCGGGGGTGGTCAGCACCGCGACCAGGGGATTCTGTTCGAACTCCCGCCCGCGGGTCTCGCGCGCGTCGGGCCGTTGCGCATCGAAATCCCGAAAGGCGAGCAGCGGCTCCCCCTCCGCGCGCGGACCGCCCGCGGCGTGCGGCACCCCGTCGGCGTTGCCGCCGGTGTGCGTCCACGACGCCAGCTCCTCG
>NZ_KI912218.1:217806-221501 GCF_000231035.2 Saccharomonospora iraqiensis subsp. paurometabolica YIM 90007
CCCGCATCCCACCGCGGACGACGGGCAGCCCCGGCCGGGAAGCGCGCACGGCCGCCGCCTCCACGGGCAGGGCCGTGACGAGCACGCCCGGCTCACCCGTCGTGCGCACGGCCGGTCACCTCCTGGTAGCGCCCGAGCGCGGTCAGCGGGAACACGATCCGGTAGAGGTGGTAGCTGATGTAGAAGTCGCCGGGGAAGCCGGTGCCGGTGTACTGCGGTTCGTCCCAGCCGCCGTCGGGGCGTTGGTTGCGGACGAGCCAGGCGACCCCGCGGCGGGTCACCGGGCCGTACTCCCCCGCCGCGAGCAGCGCCAGCAGCGCCCATGCGGTCTGCGAGGGGGTGGAGGTCCCCCGTCCGACCCAGGCCCGGTCCCCATAGGACCGCAGATCCTCGCCCCAGCCGCCGTCCGGGTTCTGGTGCGCGGTCAGCCAGTGCACGGCGCCCCGGACGGCGTCGTGGTCGCGTGGGATCCCGCACGCCACGAGCGCGGGGACGGCGGCACCGGTGCCGTACACGTGGTTGGCGCCCCACCGGCCGAACCACGATCCGTCCGCCTCCCGGTGGTCGAGCAGCCACCGCACGCCCCGGCGTGCCGCGTCGCACTCGGCGAGCCCGCGGGCGGCCAGCATCTCCACCACGTGCGCGGTGACGTCGGCCGAGGGCGGGTCGATCACCGCGCCGAAATCGCAGAACGGCAGTTTCTCGCACAGCGTCCGCGTGTTGTCGGCGTCGAACGCGCCCCACCCGCCGTCGGCGGAGCGCATCCCGACCACCCACTCCGTGGCACGGTCGACGGTCCGGCGCACGCGTTCCGGCTCCGGGTGCCGTACCCGGCGCAGGCCCAGCACCACCTCGGCGGTGTCGTCGATGTCCGGGTAGTGGTCGTTGGCGAACTCGAACGCCCAGCCGGACGGGGCCACGTCCGGCCTGCGGACCTGCCAGTCGCCGCCCACCCGGATCTCCTCGTCGAGCAGCCAGTCCGCCGCACGGATTAGGGCGGGGTCGTCGGCGGGGGTCCCGGAGTCGAGCAGCGCGGTCACGGCCAGCGCGGTGTCCCACACCGGCGACTGGCACGCCTCCAGTCGGCGGACGGGGCCGTCGTCGGTGTCCTCCCGGACGGTGAAGCTCTCCAGGCCGTCGAGCGCCTTGGCGAGCACCGGGTGCTCCACCGGGTAACCGCGCAGGTGCAGCGCGAGGATCGAGTACACCCACGGGGGCTGGATCCCGCCCCAGCCGCCGTCGGCCTCCTGCCGCCGCAGGATCCACTGCTCCGCCCGGGACAGCGCGTACCCGCGCAGTGGCTTCACCGGGGACCGTTCCAGCCGGTGGAGCACGCCGTCGAGCCCGTGGAACAGGCCGGCCCAGCTCACCGGCGGGTCCGCCGCCCGCGCGGGCGCCCCGGTGCGCAGCTCCCGGACGTCCACCCCGAGGTCCCGGTGCGGGCGGGCCGCGCACACGATCGTCAGCGGCACCACCGTCTGCCGCGCCCAGCAGGCCCAGTCGTAGACGTTGAGCGGGAACCAGTCGGGCAGCAGCATCATCTCCGGGGGCAGCACGGGCAGGTCGTCCCAGGACCACTGCCCGAACAGCGCCAGCCAGATGCGGGTGAACACCCGGGTCGCCTCGATGCCGCCACTGTCCAGGATGTACTCCCGGGCGCGTCGCAGGTGTGCGGCGTCGACCGGGTCGCCCGCCAGCCGCAGCGCGGTGTACGCCTCGACGGTGGTGGACAGGTCGGCCGGCCCGTCGTGGAAGGTCGCCCACGTCCCGTCCGGCCGTTGCCGGGCCCGGATCCCGCGGGCGGTCTCCGCGGTGAGGGTGCCGTCGTCGATGCCGAGGAACCGTCGCAGCAGCAGGTCCTCGGCCTCCATCGTGACGTTCGTGGCGAGTTCGCCCTTCCACCAGCCCTGCTCGTGCTGCGCGGCGAGCAGATGGGCACGGGCACGGTCGACGGTCCCGGCCACGTCCAGATCCACGGCGGTATCCGCGGGACCGACACCGGCCGTGTCCGTCGGGTGCGCGGCGCCGTCGGCACCGTCGGGGTGGTCGGGTCCGGCGGTACCGCCGGGACGGGTGGCCCGGTCGGAGCGGGCGGTCGGACGGTCGGGCAGGACATCGGTCATCGGTCACGCTCCACGACGAACTGGGTGAGTCCGGACAGAGCCGCGTGGATCGCCGGGGGGACGTCGACCCGGTCGAGGCAGGACCGGGCGTGTTCGAGGTAGCGGTGCGCGCGCCGCCGCGTCCAGTCGATCGCCCCGGTCCGCTCGATCAGCGCGGCCATCGTGCGCAGATCGTCCTCGGTCGGGGCACGGTCGTCGCGGTAGCCGCGGGCGAGTGCGGCGCCGTCGGCGGTGCCGGACTCCAGGGCCACGACGACGGGGACGGACTTCTTGCGCGCGCGCAGATCGGCCAGGACCGGTTTGCCGGTCACCTCCGGGGTGCCCCGGATGCCGAGCAGGTCGTCGATGAGCTGATAGGCCATCCCCAGGTCACGCCCGAACTCGGCCAGCGCCCGCACCGACCCGTCGGGGGCCCCGCCGAGCACCGCCCCGAGCGCGGTGGCGCACCGCATCAGGGAGGCCGTCTTGCCGTCCGCCATCCGCAGGTACTCGTCCACGCCGACCTCGGTGCGGCGTTCGAACGCGATGTCGGCACTCTGCCCCGCGATCAGTCGCCGTACCGCGGTGGTCAGCTCGCCCGTCGCGGCCGGGTCACCGGCCTCCTCCAGCACCTCGACGGCGAGGGTGAGCAGGGCGTCGCCGGCCAGGATGGCGGTGGGGGTGCCGAACAGCCGCCACACCGTCGGGCGGTGCCTGCGCTCGGCGTCCCCGTCCATCACGTCGTCGTGCAACAGGGAGAAGTTGTGCACCAGCTCCACGGCCACCGCGCCGGGCAGCGCCGCCTCGGGGCGGGCGCGCACCGCCTGCGCGGCGAGCAGCACCAGGGCCGGGCGCAGCGACTTGCCCCCGTCCCCGTCGACGGGGACACCGTTCTCGTCGGTCCACCCGAGGTGGTAGGCCACCACCCCGCGCAGGTCGGGTTCCAGGCGCTGCACCGCCTCCCGCAGTGCGGGCCGCACCAGGTGCCGGGTCGCGTCCACCTCGGACGGGAGTGTGGCGGTCACGAGCACGCACCTCCCGTCGACGGCGCGGTGACCAGGTCGGCGGCGCGGTGTCCACTGCGCACGGCACCCTCCATCGTGTCGGGCCAGCCCGTGGCGGTCCACGACCCGGCGAGGACGAGACCGGGCAGCTCGGTCGCGGCCCCGGGGCGCAGCCGCGCCGAGCCGGGGCCCTGGTGGAACGTGGCCCGGCGTTCCCGGGTCACGAAGAACGCGCTGGGCGGGGTCCCGGCGGCCGCGGGCAGCAACCGGCCGAGCTCGGCCGGGAACCTTTCGCGCAGTGTCGCGACGGGGGTGTGCAGCCATTGCCGCGCGGCGGACAGCGAGATCGTCAGGTACTGCCCCGTCGTGAGCCCGGCGGCCGCGGTGCGGTCGAACAGCCACTGCACCGGTGAGGACACCGCCGCGGCGAACGGGAGGTCGGTGACGGCACGGTCGTAGAGCACGTGCACGTTGACGATGGGCACCGCGCCGAGCCGCGCCAACCGCTCCGGTGACAGCCCCGCGGTCGCGGGCACCACCCGGCCGGCGCCGTCCGGGTCGGTCGCCAGCACCACCGCGTCGGCGTCGA
>NZ_KI912218.1:221601-223891 GCF_000231035.2 Saccharomonospora iraqiensis subsp. paurometabolica YIM 90007
CCGCGCGGCGTCGTCCCCCGCCGACCGGGCCCCCTCGAGGGCGGTGACCCGCTCGTCGGCGGCGGTGCGGGCGTTGACCTCCCCGGAGAACACCACCGCCGCGGCCGGTGCGCCGCCGATCACCGAGGCGAACGACCCGTCGACGGCGAGCACCGTCATGTTCGGGTTCAACGCCTTGGAGAACACCACGAACGCGCCGCCGTGGTAGCGGGACACGACGCAGAACACGATCGGACCGGAGAAGTTGACGATCGCCCGCCCGATCTCGGCGCCGTACTCGAGCTGCAGTTCGCGCATCGACTCCGGCGAGCCGTCGAACCCGGAGAGGTTCGCCAGCACCACCAGCGGCCGGTTCCCGCTGGCGGCGTTGATGGCCCGCGCGACCTTCTTCGACGAGCGGGGGAACAGCGTGCCCGCGGTGTAGGTGTCCGGGCCGTCCGTCGGCGGGAACCCGCGCCGCGGCACCGAACGCGACTCGACACCGACGAGGCAGACCGGCCACCCGCCCAGGTGGACGTCCTGCACGACCGCGGTGTCCGCCTCGGCCATCCCGGCCCAGCGTTCCAGCACCGGATGGTCGGCATCGGACACCGCGCGCATCACGGTCCGGATGTCGAACGCCTTCTTGCGGTCGGGGTTCGTCTCCGGGGAGAAGATCTCCCCGACCGTGGTGAAGTCGCTGCCCTCCGCGCTGTGCGGGTGGTCGGACACGTCCCGGTCGCGCGGGTCCGCCGTGTCCGCCCGGCGGGGTGTGCCCTCCCCCGGCGCGACGTAGCTGTGGTCGTAGTGGGCCATCAGGACCTCGCGGGCCCCCGCCAGGTCCGGGGCCCAGTACTGCGCCTGGCCGTTCGGGCCCATCACCCGGTCGTAGCCGCCGATGCCGTGGTTGTCCTCGGCCGAGACACCACCGGAGAAGTCGAGCGACTGCTTGCCGGTGAGCACCATCGCCGAGTCGGGGGTCATCACGAGGATGCCCTTCGTGTGCATCAGCATGGTCGCCTCGGCGTTCCAGTACGGCTGGGCGCCCACGTTGATGCCGGCGACCACGACGTTGATCTCGCCACCGTCCTGGGTGAAGTGCACGATGCGGCGCAGCGCCGCGGCCACCCAGTCCATGTTCTCCGTGCCGGAGTCCATCGCGATCCGCGCACCGGCGGACAGCGCGAACCACTCCACCGGGACCCGGAGCCGCTCGGCCAGGTCGAGCGCACCGATCACCCGGGCACACTCCGGCTCGGACAGCGCGCCGAGCGCCTTCGTCGGGTCACCCAGCAGCACCACCCGCGCCACGCCCTCGGGGAACCGCGCCGTCGGGGTGGTGACCACCCCGGTCACGATGCCCGCGGTGTTGCCTCCCCGGGGCCGGTCGACCGGCACGAGCGCGCCGTCGTCGGCCAGGTCGTACTCGACGAACGAGCCGTCGTCCCCCGCGAGCAGGTCGGTCAGTTCGTACGGGTGGACCGTGCCGCGCCGGCGGGCGCGCAGGACCTGCTGTCCGTAGTCGTCCAGCGGCTCGACCGGCTCGGTGGCGGGCGCGCCCCGCCACATCCGCACCCCGCCGTCGGTCCAGCGGAGGTGGACGGCGACGTCGTGGGAGGAGCCGGTGTCCGGGTCGCGCTGGCGTCCGACGAACTCGATCTCCTCGAGCCCCGCGTCGGCGGTGGTGGGCAGCACCCGGCGGGACATCGCCCGCAGTTCGTCCAGCGTCAGTTCGCTGTCCGGCCAGACGTAGATCAACACCCGGTTGGTGTCGAACCGGCGTCGCTCGGGCCTGCGGGCCTGCTCCTTGCGGATGGCGTCCAGGCAGCCCGCCAGCGCCCCCTCGACCGCGGGCAGCGCGGCGAGCCTGCCCTCCCGGTCGCGCAGCGGGGTGAGGTCGCGCACCTGCGCCATCGCCACCAGCCGCTCGTCGGCCGGGTTCCGCGTGGCCACACAGCGGAACAGGTACACGTCCTCGTCGGCCGACGGCAGCCGGGTGAGGTCGAACCGGCTCAGCCGGTGCAGCTGCAGGCGCTGGGCCACCAGCGGGTGCAGCCCGCGGATCAGCCGGTCCTCGGCGAGTCCGGACGGCGACGGGCGGAAGGTGAAGTGGTGGTGCATCGCCGCGCCGCTGCGACCCGCGACCGTGGTGGTGATCCGGCGGAGGCGGCCGGGCAGGGCGACCTCGGAGAGCGCGGCGACCAGTTTCGCGGCCGTGGGGTCCTCGTCGTCCGGCCGGTCCGGCGAGTTCAGGTACAGGTCGACGACGAGGTCGGGGCCGGTGTCGCGCCCGTGCGGGGCCCGCCCGGCG
>NZ_KI912218.1:223991-228387 GCF_000231035.2 Saccharomonospora iraqiensis subsp. paurometabolica YIM 90007
GGGGCGGCTCTTCGACCGTCGGGGACGCCTCGTGGCCGGTGTCGCCCAGGAGGGCATGGTGCGGGTCCCCGACGGATGAGCCCGCACCCCGCCGACCCCGTGTCCCACCGCGCGGGTGCCGAGGCACCCGCGCTCCACGGCGCTCAGGCGGGCGCGGTGCCCTGCGGAACGGCGGACGGGGTGAAGGTGCTCGTCGCGCGGACGTCCAGGTTGACGAAACGGGGTTCGGCGTCGCACAGCCCGCGCAGCCGGTCGGCGAACCGGGCGGTGGCCGGGTTCTCCGAGTTCGCCCGCGCCTGCTCGGCGTCCGGGAACTCGACGATCTCCAGGTAGGTGCCCGCGTGGTCCCGGTCGGCCGCGAGGACGCCCCACCGCGCCCTCCGGTCGGCACCGATCTCGGCGGCCCACTCGTCGGTCAGCCGCTCCACCTCGTCGATCCGGTCGGTGCTGAACTCGATGAGCTGGACGAACGCGCCCGGTTCGGTGTCGGCCACGGGTTCGTCCCGCAGGCCCGCCCGCAGGGCGTCGCGCAGTGCGGGGTCGTCGGTGTGCCCGTGCACGTCCACGGTGTGTGCGACGGCGGCGCGGAGAAGTTCGTCCTCCTCACCGCTCATCGTGAGCGTGCATCCGGCGACGTTCGGTGTCCGCCTGCAGTCGAGGTGTTTGCGCGGCATCACGTGCCTCCTCGGGTCGTGTGTCGGTCCGTCTTGACTTCACCACGTCCGCGCGCGACGGTCGATACGCACCTCCACGCACTCGCGACGAGGGCGAGGTCGCCCGCCATGTACGTGCCCCTCGACACGGTCCGCCATGTGGTGTCCTTTGTGGACTCCGTGGCCACGGTTCCCGACCACCAGCACTTCGCGGACTCGTCCCTGCCCCGGTTGGCGGCGATCCTGCCGTGCGACGTGGTGACGTACCACGAGGTCGACCTCACCTCGGGACGGCTGCGCCGGCTGGAGTTCCGCCGTCCCACGCGGAACCCGGCGCCCTCGGCCGCCGACGGCGCGCATTTCCAGGCCACCCTCAGCCTGCGGCCCGCGCCGGATCTGCGTGCCGTGGTGGCCCTCGGCCGCGCGGTCCACCCGTTCTCCGACGTCGAACACGACGTGCTGGAGGTCGTGGCGGCACCGTTGACCGCGGCGCTGCGCCGGCTCCGCGAACGGGACCGGGCCGTGCCGCGGCTCGACGGCGACATCCCGTTGACCGTCCGCGAGCGCCAGGTGGTGGGGCTGGTCGCGCGCGGCCGGACGAACGACGCCATCGCGCACGAACTGGCGGTCAGCCCACGCACCGTCGCCAAACACCTCGAGCACGTCTACCGCAAGCTGGAGGTGGCGGGCCGGGCCGCGGCGGTCGCCCGGCTGCTGGGCCAGACCCCGCGACCCGGCCTGCAGGGCCCCCGTCATCCGCGCAGCTCGTAGACGAGGTTCATCTCGGTGGAGGCCGCGATCCGCGCCTCGGCGAAGCCGGCCTCACGGGCGAGTTCCCGGGTACGGGTCGGGCCCGCCTGGTTGCCGAGACCGTAGGCCGGTTCGGTGGACAGGCCGCTGGGCAGACACACCAGCAGCGAGGCCCCCGCCAGCAGCCTGCCGAGCGGGTTGATCGCCTCGGCGAGCGTGTCCCAGCTCATCGGCTCGACGAGCATCACCGAGCCGCCCTCGGTCAGCGACGCCCGGGCCGCGCGGAGCGCACCGAGCGGGTCCGGCATGTCGTGCAGGCAGTCGAAAAACGTGATCAGGTCGTACGTCCCGTCGAGTTCCCCGGCCCCGGCCGTGCGGAAGGTGGCCCGGTCGGAGACACCCGCCTCCTCCGCGCGCCGCCGGGCCAGTGTGATCGAGGTGTCGTGGTAGTCCACTCCCACGAACGTGCTCGCCGGGTAGGCCTCCGCCATGATCACGGTGGAGGCGCCGAGTCCACAGCCCACGTCGGCCACCCGTCCACCCGCGCGGAGCCGGTCCTCGATGCCGGTCAGCGCGGGGATCCAGGAGGAGGTGAGGTGCGCCAGGTAGCCCGGGCGGAAGAACCGCTCGGTGCCGAGGAAGAGGTCCTCGTGGTGCTCGTGCCAGCCCATGCCCTCGCCGGTGCGGAACGCCTCGGTGATCCGGTCGAGTGCCCGCGTCATCGCGGTGATGTTCTGCAGTGCACCCGCGACGTAGCCGGGGCTGTCGGGGTTGGTGAACGCCTCCACCTGCTCCGGTTCGAGACGGTAGCGGACCCGGTCCGCGGTCCCGTCCGGGTCCGCGCCGGTGTCCACGGTGACGTAGCCCGCGGTGGCCATCGCGAGCAGCCACTCCCGGACGTAGCGCTCGACGAGCCCGGTCCGGTCGGCCAGGTCCGCGGACGTCGCGGGGCCGCGTTCGGCGAGTGCGGTGAACAGTCCGAGCCGGTCACCGAGCAGCGCGAGCGGCACGCTGAGCGCCGCTCCCGCGTCCGTGACGACCTGTCCGACGAGCTGTTCCAGGCGTTCGGCGACCACGTCCGGGTCGATCGTGGTGGCGGTCGCCACGTCGTCGGGGGATTTCGTCGATGTCATGGTGGGCTCCTTCCGTGTGCCTCCAGCCCACGCCGCCGGGTCGGGCACCGCCATACGCACTCCGCGCGCTCCGGCGGTACCGGGTCCCCGTCAGGCGTGGACCAGGCGCATCTTCGGAGTGTCCCGCCGGGACAGTGCCAGGATGCGGGTCAGCGCGCGCGGCGGGTCGTGCAGCACCACGCGGGTGGGGGCGACGCGCTTCGCGAGGTCGGCGAGGGCGTGCACCCCCGCCACGTCGATGAAGGTCAGCTCCTCCAGGTACAGGTGCAGCTCCCGGCGCACCGGCAGGGCGTCCAACGCGATCCCGAAGACCTCGCGGGAGGCGAGGTCGAGTTCCCCGCGCAGGCGCCAGGCGTCCGCGACATCGGCGTCGGCGTAGAGGCCCGTCTCCACGCCGAACACCCGGCGCTGCCTGATCGGGTGAACGAAGGACATCGCCGCGGCGGCCGCGGGGTCCACCAGCCTGCCGTCGTACCCGCACAGCAGCAGCACCGGCGACCGGGCGACCAGTTCGTCCATGACGAGTTCCGAATGGACGAACCGGTGGGCCCCTTCCCGGCCCCGGATCCACTGCGCCGACTCCGCCGCGAGCCGCAGACACCGGTACCCGGCCGCCACCGCGTCGTCCGCCGCGGTCCGCACACTGTCCAGCTGCGCCGCCACGGCCGGCCCGCCGAGCACACCGCGCACCGGGGCGGACGGCAGCAGCGCGAGCTGGCCGGAGCGCAACAGCTCGTCCCGTCCGGGCAGCCCCGCGAGGTCCTCCGCGAGTTCGGCCTCGGTCTTGTCGGCCACGTACAACAGTCGCTCGTTCCGCTCGACACCCTCGGCGAAGAACGGCACGAGCGCCTCGATCCAGCTGCGCCGTCCCTCGTGGAACCAACACGCGTGGTCGTGCCAGCCATAGCCGACGGGCGCGGTGAGCGTGCTTGACCGGCGCATGACACCAGCCTAGGCCCGTGGTGGGCGGGCGGCAGTGTTCGACCACCCCCGTGTGGGGCCCCGTGTCGACCCGGTGTGTGGGGCGAAGGTCTCTTCCGTTCCGCCACCCGCGCCGCCGACCGTGGACCCATGTCGACCACCACGGCGCCGACCGTCACCCACCCCGCCGAAGGGACCTGGGAACCCGGACTGGCCTGGTTGAGCGCGGGTTCGGGCAGGCCGCTGCTGTTCCTGCCCGGGATCAGTGCGCGACACGGCCACCCCACCGGGTTCGACCGGCGGTTCACCCTGCGCACCATGCGTCCCTATGCGACACGACGACAGGTGTGGTGGGTGAACCGGCGGACGCACCTGCCCCCCACGACCACGATGGGGGACATCGCCGACGACTACGCGGCGATGGTGGACACGCACTTCGACGGCCCCGTGGACGTCCTCGGGTTCTCCACCGGGGGCACGGTGGCGCTGCACCTTGCCGCCCGCGCCCCGGACCGGGTGCGGCGCGTCGTGGTCGTCTCGGCCGCGCACCGGCTGGGTCCGTTGGGGCGCGCCGCGCAACGGGCGGCCGCGGAGGCGTTCCGTGCCGGACACGTGCGGCTCGGGTCGGCAGCACTGTTCACCCCGCTGGGGACGGGGGTCCCCACCCGGCTGTCGCTCGGGTTGCTCGGCCTGGCGCTCGGTCCCCCGGTGTTCGGGTCCGCGGACTCCGACATGCTCGCGACGCTGGAGGCCGAGGACGCCGCCGACGTCCGGGACCGGCTCGGGGCGGTGACCGCGCCGACGCTGCTGCTCGGCGGTGAGCGGGACGGCTTCTTCGGCCGCGGGCTGTACGAGCGCACCGCCGAACTCCTGCCCCGGGGCGATCTGCGGTTGTGGCCGCGCAAGGGGCACCTCCCGCCGCACCACCCCGGCCTCGCC
>NZ_KI912218.1:228487-229629 GCF_000231035.2 Saccharomonospora iraqiensis subsp. paurometabolica YIM 90007
GCAGGATCTCGTCCCACGAACCGTCGTAGTCCACCACCGGGCCGGCCGGCCGGGTCGCGTGCAGCGCGAGGCACTCGTCGGCCTCCCGCCTGCCGGTGGGCAGGTCCCCGACCTCGCACACCCCGCCGATCCCCGCCGTCACCGTCACGTGGGTGGGCAGGTCCGCGGTCAGCGCCGCGACCCAGTCGCGGGCGGGGGCGGGGTCGTCGGCGCACGGCAGCACCGTGTAGACGGTGTTGCCGAACAGCGTGCTCCGGCCCGGGCGGGACCAGCCGAAACCCACGGTGGCCCGCTCGTAGGCGGTGAGGACGGCGGCGTGCCGTTCGTCGTCGGCGTGCGCCTGGACGGCGACGACGCGGAACGTCCCCGGCGGCAGGCCGAGCGTCCCGCTCACCGACGCCGCCTCCCCGGTCCCGTCGAGCAGCCGGAGCACGGATTCCGACTCGACCTGGCGTTCCAGATCGGCACCGACCCGGGACCGCAGCAGGTGCGACGTCACGGCGCGCGCCCCGTCCCGCAGGGCGCGCAGGTGGTCACCGCGCAACGGCGCGTCACAGGTGACCCACACCGATCCCAGCGGTTCCCGCCCGGACCGGGCCGCGGCGACCATCCGCCCCCGCAGCCCGTGCTCGGGCGCGGGCGCGACGAACAGCGGCTCGTCCGAACGGGCGAGATGGGCGAACACTCCCCGCTGCTCGAACAGTCGGCGTACGGGCTCGGACACCCGCCTGCCCAGGATCGTGTCCGCCCGGGCCGGGTCGGCGTCCTGCTGCCAGGACGAGTAGGCCAGCACCCGGGACAGCCCGTCCTCGACGGTGACCTGGCCGCCCACCGCCTCCGCCACGGCGTCGGCCAGGGCGAACAGGTCACGTCCCCCGCGGCCGGACTCGGCCTCACCGCCCTCGAAGACCAGGCCGTACACCACACCGCAGACCTGGCTGAAGGACACGTCGGGCTCGACGCGCAGCACCGTGATCCCGTGCCGCCGCGCCTCGGCCACCGCATCCGCGGTCGTGTCCGACCCGTCGCTCCCCCGGTGCCCGTCGTCGGCGGTGTCGGGGACGCCCGCCGCGTCCTCCGCGTGTTCCGGGCCCTGCTCGTGTTCCGGGCCCTGCGCACCCCCGGTGTCCCCGCCCTCCGCG
>NZ_KI912219.1:0-1042 GCF_000231035.2 Saccharomonospora iraqiensis subsp. paurometabolica YIM 90007
GAGTGTCCCGTCCCGGGCCACCCGTGCCTGGCGGTTGACCCGGGCGAGGTGGTGGACGCGGTCCGGGTGCTCGCGGGCCGTGGGCGCCGGGCCGACACGCAACCCACAGGAGGTGTGCCGTGATCGAAGACCACTTCCGCGCACTCGGCGACGCGCTGCACCGGACGGTCGCGGCCGCGCCGACCATCGAATCGTGGGCCGTGCGGCTCGCCTCGGTGCTCACCGGGGGCGGCAGGCTGCTGGCGTGCGGCAACGGCGGCAGCGCCGCCGAGGCCCAGCACCTCACCGGCGAACTGGTGGGCCGGTTCCGGCACGACCGGCAGCCGTTGTCCGCGCTGGCCCTGCACGCCGACACCTCGGCGGGCACGGCCATCGTCAACGACTACGGCGAGCACGAGCTGTACGCCCGGCAGGTACGCGCGCACGCCCGCCCCGGCGACGTGCTGATCGCGCTGTCCACCAGCGGCCGCAGCCAGAACGTCGTCACGGCGGTGAAAGTGGCCCACGAGGCCGGCCTCACCACGTGGGCGTTGACCGGCCCCGACCCGAACCCGCTGACCGCGCTGTGCGACGACGCCGTCGCGGTGGACGCGCCGGACACGGCCACCGTGCAGGAGGTGCACCTCGCCGTGGTGCACGCGCTGTGCGCCCGGATCGACGTGGCCCTGGGGGTCGCCGGGTGAGGCCCCTGGTGGTGGTGGGTGACGCGCTGCTCGACGTCGACGTCGAGGGCACCGCCGGGCGGCTGTGCCCGGAGGCGCCGGTTCCCGTGGTGGACGTCGACGGGGAGTGGCTGCGCCCGGGAGGGGCCGGGCTGGCCGCCACGCTGCTCGCCACCACGGTCGCCTCCGGCCCGGAGGTGCTGCTGGTGACCGCGCTCGGCGCGGACGCCACGGCCGACCGGTTCCGGTGGGCGTTGTCCCGCGACGTCACGGTGCTGTCCCTGCCGTCGACCGGGGACACCGTGCGCAAGACCCGGGTACGCGCCGGGGGGCAGACACTGCTCCGCGTCGACGACGGCGGGGGGCGGGCCGCCCACGGG
>NZ_KI912219.1:1142-3910 GCF_000231035.2 Saccharomonospora iraqiensis subsp. paurometabolica YIM 90007
CGCGCCGTCACCTGCCGCGCCGTCACCTGCCGCGCCGTCACCTGCCACGCCGTCACCTGCCACGCCGTCACCTGTCGTGCCGTCGCTCATCGCCGCCTCCTCCGTGTGCTTCCGTGCGCCCCGTTCAGCGCTCTGGCGTCGCGAAGGCGGCGTCGAAGGCCGCCTCCGGCTTGTCGAACAGCAGGCCGCGGAGGTGGGTGACGGCCTCGGCCGCACCCCGCAACCGGTCCATGCCCGCGTCCTCCCACTCCACCGAGATCGGCCCGGTGTAGCCGATGGCGTTCAGCGCGCGGAAGGCGCTCTCCCAGTCCACGTCGCCGTGTCCGGTGGAGACGAAATCCCAGCCGCGGCGGGGATCGGCCCAGGGAAGGTGCGAGCCGAGCCTGCCGTTGCGACCGTCGAACCGGGTCTTGGTGTCCTTGCAGTCGACGTGGTAGATGCGATCGGCGAAGTCCAGGATGAACCCGACCGGGTCGAGGTCCTGCCACACGAAGTGCGACGGGTCCCAGTTGAGGCCGAAGGCCGGGCGGTGGTCGACGGCCGCCAGGGCCCGCGTCGTCGTCCAGTAGTCGTAGGCGATCTCGCTCGGGTGCACCTCGTGGGCGAACCGCACGCCCACCTCGTCGAAGACGTCCAGGATCGGGTTCCACCGGCGGGCGAAGTCGGCGTAGCCGTCGTCGATCAGCTCCGGTGGCACCGGGGGGAACATCGCGACGTACTTCCAGATCTTCGAGCCGGTGAACCCGACGACCGTGTCCACCCCCAGCCGCGCCGCGGCCCGTGCGGTGTCGGCCAGTTCCGCCGCCGCCCGCTGCCGCACCCCCTCCGGGTCACCGTCCCCCCAGATGCGGGCGGGCAGGATGTTCTCGTGGCGGACGTCGATCGGGTCGTCACAGACGGCCTGCCCGACGAGGTGGTTGGAGATCGTCCACACGTTCAGCCCGTACGAGTCGAGCAGCTTGCGCCGGTTGTCCACGTAGTCCGGCTCGGACAGGGCACGGTCGACCTCGAAGTGGTCGCCCGAACAGGCGATCTCCAGCCCGTCGTACCCCCAGTCCGCGGCGTAGCGGCAGACCTGTTCGAACGGCAGGTCGGCCCACTGGCCGGTGAACAAGGTGACCGGTCGGCTCATCGTCGAGCCTCCTCTCGGATTCCCTGCAGGTGCAACAGCAGATCGGCGACGTCGGTGGCCGCCAGCCGGCCCGTCGCCTCCACGGCGGACGGGACGGCCGGATCGGAGCAGAGCAGGACCGGACCGCCCGCGGCGGAGTCCGGCAGCCTGCCGTGCGACCCGCGCACCCACCGGGGGTCGGTGGGCACGACGTTCATGGCGTAGCGCAGCCCGAGCTTCTTGCGGACCAGGTTCCACCCCGCCCTGGCCTTCACCAGCGCGTCCTCCGGGTCGAAGAACAGCTCGGCCGGGTCGAAACCCGGTTTGCGGTGGATCTCCACGCCCCGGGCGAAGTCGGGGCGGCGGTCCTCGTCGAGCCAGTAGTAGTAGGTGAACCACGCCCCCGGCTCGGCCACCGCGACCAGCTCGCCCGAGCGCTCGTGGTCGAGCCCGTACCGGGCCTGGGCGGCGCGGTCGAGCACCTCGTCCACCCCCGGCAGGCTCTCCAGCACCCGCCGCACCCGGGGCAGGTCCGCCCCGTCGGCGACGTAGACGTGGGCCACCTGGTGGTCGGCCACGGCGAACGCCCGCGAGGTCCACGGGTCGAGGTACTCCATCCCGGCCTGGGTGTAGACCTCCAGCAACCCCTCGCGCCGGAGCACCCGGTTGACGTCGACGGGGGTGTCGGCCGGGGTGATGCCGTACTCGGACAGCGCCACCACCGTGCGCCCGCGCCCGCGTGCCTCGTCGAGCAGCGGGGCGAGTTCGGCGTCCACCGCGCGGGCCGCGCGCACCGCCTCGGGCGAGTGCGGCCCGTACCGCTGGAGGTCGTAGTCCAGGTGCGGGACGTAGGCCAGCAGCAGGTCCGGGTCCTCGGTGCGCAGCAGCCGCCGCGTCGCGGCCACGATCCACCGCGACGAGGTGAGGGACGCGGTCGGCCCCCAGTAGTGGAACAGCGGGAACTCGCCCAGCTCGGCGGTGAGCTCGTCGTGCAGGGACGGGGGGCGCACGTAGCAGTCCGGCGACTTGCGTCCGTCGGCGTGGTAGATCGGGCGCGGCGTCACGGTGACGTCGGTGCTCGCCCCCATCGCGTACCACCAGCAGACGTTCGCGGCGGTGTAGCCGGGGTGCGCGGCCCGTGCCGTCTCCCACACCTTCGGGCCCTGCACCAGCCGGTTGTGCTGGCGCCACAGGTACACCTCGCCGAGGTCGCGGAAGTACCAGCCGTTGGCCACCGCGCCGTGCTCGGCGGGCATGGTCCCGGTGAGCAGCGTCGACTGGACGCTGCACGTCACCGCGGGCAGCACGGTGCCGAGCTCGGCCTGCCACCCCTGTTCCGCCAGCGCGGACAGGTTCGGCATGTGCCGCAGCAGGTCGGGGGTCATCCCGACCACGTCGAGCACCAGGAGTTTGCGCACGCCACCACCTCCGTCGTCGGTTCCGGTCCTCACCCCCACGCCGCCACCTCCGAACGCGCCCAGCGCAGCTCGTCGGCGATCCCGGCGGTGAGGTCCTGCCGGTGCCCGTCCGGCAGGACACCCCAGGTGTAGGTCTCCACCTCGACGTGCGGGGCGGAGCCGTCTCCCGCGTACGCGCGCACCGCCGCCAGGGCGTCGGCGAGCACGTCGGTCGTCGCGGCCAGCGGCGGTGCGGGCCG
>NZ_KI912220.1:0-1358 GCF_000231035.2 Saccharomonospora iraqiensis subsp. paurometabolica YIM 90007
CGGCGGCTGCCTCCGCCGGAACGACCGGGGCCGCCGGAACGACCGGGGCGGCCGGTCCGACGGCGCTGAGCGCGGCCGTGGCCACCGCCTGCGGCGAGGTGGAGGACACCTTCGCCGTCTCGGTGCAACACGTGGTGGTGGGCGACGTGGAACTGGACGAGCCGCTGACGGCACTGGTGCAGGCCGCCCGCGAGGCGGTGGTGAACGCCGCCAAGCACGCGGGGGTGGACGAGATCAGCGTCTACGCCGAGGTCGAACCGGCCACGGTCACCATGTTCGTGCGGGACCGGGGAGCCGGGTTCGACCCGGAGTCGGTCCCGGACGACCGACATGGCCTCGCCGACTCGATCCGGGGCAGGATGGAGCGCAACGGCGGCACCTGCCGGCTGCGGACCGCGCCCGGCGAGGGCACCGAGGTGCAGTTGGGCATGCCGCGCGCGGTCGCGGAGACGAGCACGTGAGGGGACAGCTGTGAGTGACCGGGAACCGGACCACGGGACCGACCACGGGGCCGACGGGACGACCGGCGCCCCCGCTGCGCCGGTGACCGTGTTCCTCGTCGACGACCACGCGCTGTTCCGGGCCGGGGCGCGGACGGAGCTGGAGAACTTCGCGGACGAGGTGCGCGTGGTCGGGGAGGCCGGTTCCGTCGCCGAGGCGGTCGCCGGGATCGCCCGCGCCCGCCCGCAGGTGGTGCTGCTCGACGTGCACATGCCGGACGGGGGCGGTGCCGAGGTGCTGCGCCGGGTGCGGCCCGAACTCCCCGACGTGGTGTTCCTGGCGCTGTCGGTGTCCGACGCGGCCGAGGACGTCATCGCGGTGATCCGGGCGGGCGCCCGGGGCTACGTCACCAAGACGATCTCGTCGCGGGACCTGGTGCGGGCGGTGGTCCGGGTCGCCGACGGGGACGCGGTGTTCTCCCCGCGGCTGGCCGGGTTCGTGCTCGACGCGTTCGCCGACCGCCCCGGCTCCGCGCCGATCAGCGACCCCGAACTGGATCTGCTCACGCCGCGCGAACGGGACGTGCTGCGCCTGCTGGCGCGCGGCTACGCCTACAAGGAGATCGCCTCGGAGCTGTTCATCTCCGTCAAGACCGTGGAGACGCACGTGTCCAGCGTGTTGCGCAAGACCCAGCTCTCGAATCGCTACGAGCTGTCCCGCTGGGCCTCCGACCGCCGCCTGGTCTGAGCCCGGGCCCGGGACGGGCCGGTGGGCCGGCTCAGAGGGTGCTGGCGGCGAGCAGCACGGTGGCCACGACCACGAGCACCAGCAGCCCCCAGGCGACGACCACGCCCGGCTGCCGGACGCTCGGACCGGGACCGGGCCGGGGAGCCGGGGTGGGCAACCCGGCATCGGCG
>NZ_KI912220.1:1458-2298 GCF_000231035.2 Saccharomonospora iraqiensis subsp. paurometabolica YIM 90007
CGGTGCCCGACTGTGCGGTTTCCGACTGTGCGGTGCCCGACTGTGCGGTGCCCGACGACGTCGCGGCGGACGCGGTGGCCGCCCCGTGGCCCGGCGTCGTCGGGGCGGTGTGCATCCGGGCGCTGGGCGTCGAGGCGACGGGCCGGTTGTGCTCCCCCCGGCTGCGGTGCAGCAGGTAGACCGCCGTGACCACGAGGGCGAGGCCGATGAAGCCGCCCCCGTCGAACCAGTCGCCCGCGAACGCCCAGCTCGTCACGGGCAGCAGCAGCACGCACAGCACCAGCGCCAGCGGCCGGGACATCGAGCTGTGGCCCTTGCCGAGCAGGTGCTCCAGGCCGGAGACCTCGTCGTCCGCCTCGGGCAGCAGCAGCCACCCGAGCAGGTAGACGCTGAGCCCGATGCCGCCGAACACGGTGAGCGCGATCAGTGCCACCCGGACGAGGATCGGGTCGATGTCGTAGCGGTCGCCGACGGCGGCCGCCACCCCGGCGAGTTTGCGTCCCTCCCGGGGGCGGTGCGGCCGACTCGCCCAGAAGTCCCGCACCGTGTCCTCGAAACTCTCCCGGTGCCCGGAGATGTTCGCCGTGCTGCCCATGTCCGACAGCATGCGCGGGGGGACGGGCCCGCCGCATCGGGGATGACCCCGGAGAACGACGGGTGCGGATCAGGGCCGCCGTCCCGGGGAATCGGGGTTCTCCCTGATGATTCGCCCGCCCGACCGTGTGACCATGGGTTACGTGGGAGAACAGGCCACCGGCCGCGCCCGGACGCAGGCGCGGACCCCGTCGGTGCGGTCCCGGACCGGCCCGGGCACCCCGGGCGCTCCGGACACCGCGGGGC
>NZ_KI912220.1:2398-2871 GCF_000231035.2 Saccharomonospora iraqiensis subsp. paurometabolica YIM 90007
AGGCGGTGGCGGGACGGGGCCCGCTCGGGGTTCGCCGGGGTGCTCGACGGGGGCGGGTGGTCGGCGGCCGTGCGCGTGCTCGCGGGGGTCGCGCTCGTGGCCACCGGCATCGGTGTGGTGGTGCTGCGCGGGAGCAGTCTCGAACAGGTGCAGTTCGCGCTGATCGCCGTGCTGGCCACCCTCGTCGGGGTCGCCGTGCTGACGGTGCCGTTCTGGCTGCGGCTGGTGCGCGACCTGGGCGAGGAACGGCGTGCCCGCATCCGCACCGAGGAACGCGCCGAGATCGCCGCGCACCTGCACGACTCCGTGCTGCAGACGCTCGCGCTCATCCAACGGCAGCCGGACGTGCCGCGCGAGGTGGCCCGGCTGGCGCGCGGTCAGGAGCGGGAACTGCGGCAGTGGCTCTACGGGGCCGCCGGATACCGTGCCTCCGGGCACGGCACGGCGGGTCCGGCGGCCGCGGCGGCTGCCTC
>NZ_KI912220.1:2971-3449 GCF_000231035.2 Saccharomonospora iraqiensis subsp. paurometabolica YIM 90007
ACGGTGCGGAAACTTGGGCACGGGACACCGCTGGGGACACCGCCGGGCGCACGGCCGGGGACACCGGGCGGGCAAAGCTGTACCGGCGGCGGACCGGACGGGCGCTCGCGGGCGTGGCGGCGGGGATCGCCGACCACCTCGGGGTGCGGGTCGTGTGGGTCCGGGCCGCGTTCGCCGTGCTGTCCGGCTTCGGCGGCATGGGGATGCTCGCCTACGGACTGCTCTGGGCGTTCGTGCCCCAGTCCGACCGGGAGGCTGCGCCCCCGGAGACCCCGGAGGCCGGGACGCGGTCCGCGGCCGCCTCCCGGGTGGAGCGTCAGCAGGCGTACGGGCTGATGGTGCTCGGGGTAGCGATGGCCGTCGCCGGCGGCACGGTCAGCGGGGTGTTCAGCGGCTGGCTGGGGCTGCCGGTCGCCGTCGCCCTCGTCGGCGCGGCCGTGGTGTGGCGGGAGGCCGACGAGTCGCAGCGCAGGCGGTG
>NZ_KI912220.1:3549-9341 GCF_000231035.2 Saccharomonospora iraqiensis subsp. paurometabolica YIM 90007
GGGGTCCCGGAGGACGGAATGGCGTGGCCGGGCGGCGGCACGGGAGCGGCGCGGGACGGGGGAGCGGGCAGCGTCCCGGAGACGGCCCTGCCCGGCAGCGTCGTCTCGTTCGGCGTCCGTGGTGCCGGTGTGGCCGGGGTCCACGTGCCCGGGGCGGGCGAGTGCCGGGGCCGGGCACGCACGGTCGTCGAGGGGGGTGTGACCTGGGGGCCGGAACCGGTGCCGCACGGCGTCGTGCTCCCGGCCGGGGCGGTCGGGCGATGGTGCTCGGGGATGTCAGGCCTGCCGCTCATACCGGATGGCCGCCTCCTCCTGTTCCGCCTGTGGTGCCGGGTGTCGTCACACCGGCCGCGAGTCCCCGGCCCCCGTCCAGGGACGGGGCCGCGGCTCCGCCGGTGTGTCGTCCGGGGAACTCACGCCAAGCAGAGTAGGAGTTGAACGCCGCTCCGGCGGCTCAGGACAGCAAACGATCATCCGGATTCACCCTGTCGGGGCCCCTACCGAGCGGTATCGGCCCGGTACCGGTACCCCCGGTGCCGCCCCCGCCCGTCCCGACGGCGGCACCCGGTGCTCGGTCAGCCGCCGCTGCGGTAGCGCTCCTGGGTGGAACGCAGCGCCTGCACGGCCACCGCGCCGGATCCTCCGCCCAGCAGGATCGCCAGCACGTCCAACGGCACGCCGCCGAGGGAGAACAGCAGGGCGAGCACGGCGACCCCGGTGGTCCCGGCCGCGACCGGAACACGCGAGCGCACGTACCGGGCGACGGGTGCGCCGCCCGCCCGCTTGGTGGCGGCACTGTTCAGCATGGCGAGATACCCGCCGTGGACCAGCGTGGCCAGCAGGCCCGCGAGAGCGACCACGAACGCGAGCACGTCGATGATGGTGTCCATGCCTCCAGTGTGCCGCCGCGGGCGACACCGCCGGTGGCAGCGCGCGGGGCGGATCGGTGGCCGGGCCCGGACGGCCGGGTCAGCGGCCGAGGCGCCCGCGGCCGAGTTCGAGCAGGGCCATCGCGAGCTGCCTGCCCTCCGGCCCCAGTTCCCGGTAGCGCGCCAGCACGTCCATCTCGCGGTTGTAGACGATGCGGGTGCCGCCCGCCGCCATCCGCGCCGCGCCGATCCGGCGGGAGACCTCGGCCCGGCGCTTCACCAGCCGCAGGATGTCCGCGTCGAGTTGATCGATCTCCTGCCGGAGCGCGTCGACCTCCTCGGGCGTCTCGGGGACTCCGGTGGAGTCGGGGACTCCGGGGGTTTCGGGGGTCTCGGCCGTCTCGTCGACCTTCGCGTTCATCATGACCTCCGCTGGTCGGAGAGTCCGTGTCTCGGCCCGAGGCGAGGAAAGCCCCGGGTCCGTGGACTCCGGGGCTTCGTGATGACTGCTGGGCACTACACGATCACGGGAGCCGGAGCCCGGTTCCCGTAGAAAAATCGGAACGCGTCGTACCGCACAGGGCCAGTATGCCACACGGTCCCGGTGTCGGGGGCCCCAGGTAGGTTGGACGCCACGATGAGCACCCTGTTCGACCTCCCCCCGGAACCCCGTCGGCACCCCGGCCTGCTCGACGACCTCAACCCCGCGCAGCGCGCCGCGGTGGAGCACGCGGACTCACCGCTGCTGGTGGTCGCGGGCGCGGGTTCGGGCAAGACCCGCGTGCTGACCCGGCGCATCGCGTACCTGCTCGCCGAACGCGGGGTCCATCCCGGTCAGGTCATGGCGATCACGTTCACCAACAAGGCCGCGGCGCAGATGCGGGAGCGGGTGGCCGAGCTGGTCGGCAGGCGGGCGAACGCGATGTGGGTGTCGACGTTCCACGCGATGTGCGTACGCCTGCTGCGGCGGGAGGCCGCGACGCTGGAGATGTCGTCCAGCTTCTCCATCTACGACGCCGACGACAGCAGGCGGCTGATGACGCTGGTCGGCCGGGATCTCGACCTGGACCCCAAGCGGTACACGGCCAGGGCGCTGACCACGCACGTGTCGAACCTGAAGAACGAGCTGATCGACGCCGACGCCGCGGCGGAGTCCGCCACCACGGACTTCGAGCGTCGGGCGGCCGAGGCCTACCGCGAGTACCAGCGCAGGTTGGCGCAGGCGAACGCGATGGACTTCGACGACCTCATCATGCGCACGGTCGAGCTGTTCCGGGCGTTCCCCGCGGTGGCCGAGCACTACCGGCGCCGGTTCCGGCACGTGCTGGTGGACGAGTACCAGGACACCAACCACGCGCAGTACACACTGGTCCGGGAGCTGGTGGGCACCGCCGCCACGGAGTCCGGGGTCGAGCCCGCGGAACTGTGCGTCGTCGGGGACGCCGACCAGTCGATCTACGCCTTCCGCGGCGCCACCATCCGCAACATCGAGGAGTTCGAACGCGACTTCCCGTCGGCGCGCACGATCCTGCTCGAACAGAACTACCGCTCGACGCAGACCATCCTGTCCGCCGCCAACGCGGTCATCGCCCGGAACCCGAACCGGCGGGACAAACGGCTGTGGACCGACGCGGGCGAGGGCGAACGCGTGGTCGGCTACGTCGCCGACACCGAGCACGACGAGGCGGCGTTCGTCGCCTCGGAGATCGACGCGCTCGTCGACGAGGGCGACACGGACTACTCCGACGTGGCCGTGTTCTACCGCACCAACAACCAGTCCCGGGTGTTCGAGGAGATCTTCATCCGGCTCGGCCTGCCCTACCGGGTGGTCGGCGGGGTGCGGTTCTACGAACGGCGCGAGGTCCGCGACGCGCTGGCCTACCTGCGGGTGCTGGCCAACCCGGAGGACACGGTGAGCCTGCGGCGCATCCTGAACGTGCCCAAGCGCGGGATCGGCGACCGTGCCGAGGCGGTGCTCGCCACACACGCCGACCGGGAACGGATCTCGTTCGCCGCGGCGTTGCGGGAGGCGGCGAACGGTGGGGTGGAGCCGCTCAACCCCCGTTCCCGGAAGGCGGTCACCGCGTTCGTGGAGCTGCTGGACGGGCTGGCCGAACTGGTCGACGCGGGCACCGAGGTGGCCGAGGTGCTGGAGGCGGTGCTCGACCGCACCGGCTACCGCGCGGCGCTGGAGGAGTCGAACGACCCGCAGGACGCCTCGCGCGTCGAGAACCTCGACGAGCTGATCACCGTGGCGCGCGAGTTCACCGAGTTCGCCCGTGGCGCCGCGGCGGGCTCCGCAGACGGGGACACCGCCGGGGATGGAGGAGGGGACGACACCGCTGACGGGGACACCGCCGGTGGGCAGGTCGTCGTCGAGGGGGACGACACCGGGGGAAACGACACCGTGGAGGTGCCCGAACCCGGTTCGCTGGCCGCCTTCCTGGAGCGGGTCTCGCTGGTCGCCGACGCGGACTCGGTGCCGCAACCGGACGGCGCCGACGAGGCCGAGGGCGAGCCGGACGACGACCGGGGCGTGGTCACGTTGATGACCGTGCACACGGCCAAGGGGCTGGAGTACCCGGTGGTGTTCTGCACCGGCTGGGAGGACGGCGTGTTCCCGCACCTGCGGGCGCTGGGGGAGCCGAAGGAGCTGGCCGAGGAACGCAGGCTGGCCTACGTGGCGATCACCCGCGCCCAGCGCCGGCTGTACGTCTCCCGCGCGCTGGTGCGCACGGCCTGGGGGCAGCCGGTGAGCAACCCGGCCTCCCGCTTCCTGGACGAACTGCCGGAGGAGTTCCTGGACTGGCGCAGGCGCGAGCCGTCGGGCGGGGGCAACGGCTCCCCCAGGGCGGCGAGCAGCTGGAGCAGCAGGCTCGGGGCCGGGTCCGCGGGCGGTGCCGGTGCCGGTGCCGCCAACGGCTCCCGGACGACGTTCGGTGGCCCGGGCCGCACCGACTGGAAGAACACCGTGGCGCTCAAACTGGACGTCGGTGACCGGGTCAACCACGACAAGTACGGGCTCGGCACCGTCGTGGCCACGGAGGGCAGCGGCCCCAGGGCGACGGCGACGATCGACTTCGGCGCCGCGGGTACCGTTCGTCTGATGCTGATCGGCAGTGTCCCGCTGACCAAGCTCTGACCCCGGGCTCCCGCGGCGTGGTGCGCGCCCTCACCGGGACCGGCTCACCGGATCCGACGTGGTCCGATCCGGTGAAGTCCGTCCGGAGAGACGATTCTGTCGGCCCCCTCCGCTAGAGTGGCGATCGAACAGAGGTTCGAACGTCGGGAGCGAAGGGGGCGCGCGGTGGCACACGGGGTCCGGGACACGGGGACGGCGGTCACGGGACGGCCGGGACCGGTCGGTGGTTCAGACGTACACGCCGCGTTCGGCCAGCCAGGCCCTCGGATCCACCTTGGACCCACCGATCCACACCTCGAAGTGCAGGTGCGGTCCGGTGGACTGGCCCCGGTTGCCCATGACGGCGATCTGCTCGCCCGCCTCGACCCGCTGGCCGACGGAGACCGAGTAGCTGTCGATGTGCCCGTACACGTGGATCGTGCCGTCGTCCTGCTGCACCTTGACCCACAGGCCGAAGCCGCTGGCCGGCCCGGCCTCGATGACGGTGCCGTCGCCTGCGGAGAGGATCGGGGTCCCGATCATGTTGGCGATGTCGATGCCGTAGTGGGTCGTGCCCCACCGGGCGCCGAAACCGGAGGTGAACAGGCCCTGGGCGGGGGAGACGGTCTTCGGTCGGGCGGCCTCTTCCGCGGCCTTCCGGGCCGCCTCGGCCTCGCGCTCGAGCCGGGCCTGGGTGACCTCGGCGCTCTCGGCGAGCTTGCGGGCCTCGGCGTCGGCGTCGGTGCTGCGGGACTGCTGGAGCAGCACGGGCGCGCTGGTGCCGTCACCGCCGGTGCCCGACGCCTCGGGCTCGGCGGTGAGTGCGGTACTCGCGTCGCTGGCGTTGGCCAGCGGGGTCACGTCGGTGTGCGACTCGGCGGAGTCGCGGGAGTTCTGCAGGGTCTGACCGGCGGCTGCCGCGGCGAATGCGCCCGCCGCGACGGCGGCGACGACGACCCGGCCCCGCAGTGCGGACGAGGGTGCGGGAAGCCGGTGCGAACCCCGGACCCGAACGACCGCACCGTCCAGTGCTTCTTCGAGCGCCGGGGAAGTAGCTTGGCCGCCGGGGGAGCGGTGTCGAGCCAAGACTGCGCCTTCCGTTACTCGGGGAAGTCAGGTCCAGACGCCGGGCGGGGGATCCCGGTGAGCGGTGTCGGGGTACCGCTCGTGACACGGCGAGTCCCGAAGGTCTCGCCGGGCCAGCCTGTTCGTGACCTGACCGTAATGGGGACTGCGGGACAGTAACCAGACGGTCGCGCCGGGGGCAAGGCGCCGGTCGCGTCCGGACGGTCGAGTCGCGTGCGCGTGGCTCCGGTGGCGGAGCAACAGCGCACGGTAGACAGGGTTTTCTCAGGGTAGAGTGACGTGAGTCACAGTTTGGCAACCGGGGGTTTGGACCGGCGTTCGCCGGGGGCCGGACGCCGTCCGCCGTGGAGTGGACCGGTCCCGCCTCCGGCACCCGACGAACGGGCGCCGGAGGAGCGGTCTGGCTACTCTCGTCGGTGCATCCGCCGAGGCCGACGGTGCCGGGGCCACGGGCCTGCACCGGGAACGGAGGTGAACGATCGGAGCACGACGAGGGACCAGGGCCGATCCGCGTCCACCGGAACCGTCCGCCCCCGGTGCGCCGCCGGGGGACGAACGGGACGCACCGCACGGGGCCGTGCTGATCCCCGCGCTCGCGTGCGGGGCACTCGCCGCGCTGCTGCTCTCCCTCGGCGCCGTCCTGCCGGTCGTGCGCGGCGCCGAGCCCGGCTTCGCGGCCGCCGGGTGGCTGATCGCCCTCGCGCTGCTGCCGATCG
>NZ_KI912220.1:9441-10018 GCF_000231035.2 Saccharomonospora iraqiensis subsp. paurometabolica YIM 90007
CTCCTCGGGGCGGCGGCGGCGCCCGTCGTCGGCGGCTACGCGCTGGTCGTCACCGTGTTGACGCTGGTCACGATGGTGGCGCCGCGGGCGGAGTTCTCCGGGTGGGACGTGCTCCTGGCGTCCGGGCCCGGCTGGCTGGCGGTGTACCAGGTGCCGTTGGAGTTGTCCGGCGCCGAGCTGGGGGTGCTGCCGTTACTGCCGACGGTGGGTGCGGCGGTGCTCGTCGCCCGTGCCGCCGCGGGGGCGGTCCACCGGCTGGGGGAGCTGCGCCCGTCGCCGACCGTGCCCGTGGTGGTGACCGTCACCGGTGCGCACGCCGTGGTCGCGAGCATCGTGGTCGTGGGGTCGGCGGGCACCGGGGTGCAGGTGGACCCGTTGCGCGGGGTCGGCACCCCGATGCTGCTGTCCGGGGTGTTCGCGGTTTTGGGCGCGCTGCGTGCCCGCACGGCACCGGCGTGGACGGCTCGGTCGCGGGGGCGGCGGTTCGACCCGGTCGCACTGCGGGGGATCCGGGCGGGGCTGCTCGGCCTCGCGGCGCTGTGCACGAGTGGGGCGCTGGTGGCGCTCGTCGCCACCG
>NZ_KI912220.1:10118-13565 GCF_000231035.2 Saccharomonospora iraqiensis subsp. paurometabolica YIM 90007
GTGGGGCGCTGGTGGCGCTCGTCGCCACCGGGGCGGCGTTCCCCCGGGCGGCCGCCTCGTTCGCGGACACGGCGCCCGAGGCGGGCAGCGCGGCGGGCATGACCCTGCTGTCGGTGCTCTACCTGCCCAACGTGGTCCTGTTGGGGCTCGGCTTCGTCACGGGTCCGGGGTTCTCGCTCGGGTTGGTCTCGGTGAGCCCCTTCGAACTCACCCCCGGACCGGTGCCGCCGGTGCCGCTGCTGGCCGGGGTGCCCGGATCGTGGGCGGCGTGGTGGCCGGTGTGGCTGGTGCTGCCCGCCGTGGCGGGGCTGCTCGTCGGTCGCTCGCTGCGGGACGTCTCCCCGGACCGGGGGGAACGGCTGCGTGCGGTGCTGGTCGCCGCGGTGTGCGTCGGCCTCGGCACGGTGCTCGCCGGTCCGTTCGCCGGGGGCGCCGTGGGGGGTGGGACGTTCGACCCGGTGTCGGTGCGGGTGGAGCTGACCTCGATCGCCGCGTTCGGGTGGGTGCTCGTCCCCGGCATCGCCGGGGCGTGGCGCGCGGATTCCGGGCGACGGGGGGACGGGCCACGCGGCGGTCGCCGACCGGGCCGGGGGTAAGCGTGATCACGGTGGCCGTGCCCGTCTCGCCGCCCCGGCACGCCGGGCTCTAGGGTGAGGGCCACCAGGTCACGCGGCGTGTGCCCCCGGCGCACCGTCCGGTAAGGAGAGGCGCTCTGGTCACCAGGTTGCAGCTGCCCACCCCGGCCGGGGTCGTCGTGCTCGCCTCCGGGACCGGGACCCTGCTGCGCGCGGTGCTGGACGCGGCGGCGCGCCCGGAGTTCCCCGTGGACGTGGTCGCGGTCGGCACCGACCGGCCCGGGGTCGGTGCGCTGGAGCTGGCCGCGGACGCCGGGGTGCCGTCGTTCACCGTGCGGACGGGAGATCACCCCGACCGGGCCGCGTGGGACCGGGCGCTGACCGGGGCGGTCGCGGCGTACACCCCCGACCTGGTGGTCTCCGCCGGGTTCCTCAAGATCCTCGGTCCCGAGTTCCTGTCCCGGTTCCCGAACCGGGTTCTCAACACCCATCCGGCGCTGTTGCCGTCGTTCCCGGGTACCCGGGCGGTGGCCGACGCGCTGGAGTTCGGGGTGAAGGTCACCGGGTCGACCGTCCACTTCGTCGACGCCGGGGTGGACACCGGCCCCATCATCGCCCAGGAGGCGGTGACCGTGGAGCCGGAGGACGACGAGGCACGCCTGCACGAGCGGATCAAGGCCGTGGAGCGCAGACTGCTCGTGGACGTCCTCGCTGAACTGGGCCGTGCGGGCTGCACGGTGGACGGACGAAAGGTGAGAGTGTCGTGAGCGAGTCCCCCGGTGGTGGGAAGCACCCGGTGCGCCGTGCCCTGATCGGTGTGTCGGACAAGACGGGCCTGCTGGAGCTGGCGACCGGGCTGCACGCCGCGGGCGTGGAGATCGTCTCGACCGGCGGGACCGCCCGCGTGATCGCCGACGCCGGGGTGCCGGTCACGCCGGTCGAGGAGGTCACCGGGTTCCCCGAGTCGTTCGACGGCCGGGTCAAGACCCTGCATCCCCGGGTGCACGCGGGGCTGCTGGCCGACACCGACCGGCCCGAGCACGTCGAGCAGCTCCGCACGCTCGGCATCAGCCCGTTCGACCTGCTCGTGGTCAACCTGTACCCGTTCACCGAAACGGTCGCCTCCGGCGCGGGCCCGGACGAGTGCGTGGAGAACATCGACATCGGTGGGCCCGCGATGGTGCGCGCGGCGGCGAAGAACCACGCGTCGGTGGCCGTGGTCGTGGACCCGGCACGGTACGACTGGGCGCTGGAGCGCATCCGGGGCGGAGGCTTCGAGGTGGCCGACCGCAGGCGGCTGGCCGCGGAGGCGTACGCGCACACCGCCGCCTACGACGCGGCGGTGGCGTCCTGGTTCGCGGAGAGCTACGCCCCGGTCGACGACACCGGCTTCCCGGACTTCCTCGGGGCGGGCTGGCAGCGCCAGGACGTGCTGCGCTACGGCGAGAACCCGCACCAGGCGGCCGCGGTGTACCGGGGGCCGGAGCAGTCCGGGCTCGCCGCCGCCGAGCAGGTGCACGGCAAGGCGATGTCGTACAACAACTACGTCGACACCGACGCGGCCCGGCGGGCGGCGTTCGACTTCGCCGAACCGGCCGTGGCGATCATCAAGCACGCGAACCCGTGCGGGATCGCGGTGGGCGTGGACGTGGCCGAGGCACACCGCAAGGCGCACGCGTGCGACCCGGTGTCGGCGTTCGGCGGGGTGATCGCCGCGAACCGTCCGGTGGACCTGGAGACGGCCGAGCAGATCGCGGACGTGTTCACCGAGGTCGTGCTCGCCCCGGGCTTCGACGACGACGCACTGGACGTGCTCACCCGGAAGAAGAACATCCGGCTGCTGCGGTTGCCCGAGGGCGCGGACACGCCGCGCACCGAACTGCGGCCGATCTCCGGCGGGATGCTGGTGCAGACCGCCGACCGGATCGACGCCGAGGGGGACGACCCGGCCGACTGGACGTTGGCCACGGGACAGGCCGTCGACGAGGCCACGCTGGCCGACCTCGCCTTCGCCTGGCGGGCGGTGCGCGCGGTCAAGTCGAACGCGATCCTGCTCGCCCACGACCGGGCCACCGTGGGGGTGGGCATGGGCCAGGTGAACCGGGTCGACTCGGCGCGACTGGCGGTGAACCGTGCGGACGACCGGGCGTCGGGGTCGGTGGCGGCCTCGGACGCGTTCTTCCCGTTCCCCGACGGGCTGCAGGTGCTGCTCGACGCCGGGGTCCGCGCGGTCGTGCAGCCGGGCGGGTCGGTCCGGGACGCCGAGGTGCTCGCCGCGGCCGAGGCGGTCGGCGCCACCGTCTACTTCACGGGCACCCGCCACTTCGCCCACTGACGCCGCCAGCCCACCCCCACCCGGCCCGCCGGCTCCCGGCCCCGGACATCCCTTCCGGGCCGTCCGCCGGGCCGTCCGCCGGGCGCCCCCTCCGCCGGACCACCTTCCACCCCGCGCCCCTCCCCGCCGAGGTCAGCGCGTTACTGAGCGTGCGCAAGTACCGCGTTTCGCCCGCGAACCGTGGTACTTGCGCACGCTACGTGTCTGCCGTGTGAGGCGGATCGCGGTCGGGTATCCGTGTGCTTGACAGTGCCGGGGTGGGGGCGTTTACTGAGGTTGCTGTCGAACACCAGTTCGATCAGTGAGTTCCGCCCCGATCTTCGCCGTCTTCCCCGCGGCGCGGTCGGAGTGGCCGTCCCTGCGTGTCGGCGTGGGCGGTCGCTCCCGAGACAGCGCGAGGGAGGTGAGTCCGGTGCCCGAGGGATCGGTCTCCGGGATCCGGCCCGTGCCGGGCGGCACGCCCGGTGTGTCCGGATCTCCCGGCGGGTCCGGCGGGGCCGGCGGGGCCGGCGGGTCCGGGGCGACTGTCGCGCGGTT
>NZ_KI912220.1:13665-13739 GCF_000231035.2 Saccharomonospora iraqiensis subsp. paurometabolica YIM 90007
GGACCCGGCCGCGGCGCCCCGGCGAAGACCGCGGGGGTGGCGATACGGGTGCGCTCGGCATCCGGTTCGGCCGG
>NZ_KI912220.1:13839-15094 GCF_000231035.2 Saccharomonospora iraqiensis subsp. paurometabolica YIM 90007
CGGGGAGTACGGCGGCAGTCCTCCCGGCGCCTGCGGCGTCGGCGTGGGACGCGGGGTGCCGGCGGGCTGCGGCGGAGCCTCCTTCGGCGTGGGAATCGATCCGGCCGTCGTCCCGGCGCCCTCCTCCGGCGTGGACGGCGGGGAGCCGTCCGGCACGAGGAGCAGCTTGCCGAGCATGAACGCGGCGGCGTCCCCGGCGTCGCCGAACATCGCCGGGCTCTTCAGCCCGTCGTCGTACCAGCCGACCCGCCAGCCGCCGGAAACCTCCTCCAGCGCCCAGCCCCGGTCCAGGGACCCGCCGATCCGGTACGCACCCCGCGGGATGCCGAGCTCGTCGAGCCGGTCGCGCAGGTCGTCCAGCACCGGATCGTCGTGGACGAGCGGCCCGTCGGCGTACTCGGTGGGCGGTCCACCGTCGTCGTAGCCGTCCCTGTCGTAGCCGTCCCTGTCGTAGCCGTCCCTGTCGTATCCGCCGCCGTCGTGGTCACCGTCGTGGTAACCGCCCCCGGCGTACCCGGTGCGGTCGTACCCGGTGCCGCCGTGGCCGTCGTCCGCGTAGCCGTCGGTGTAGGCGTTGCCGTACCCGTCGTCGCCGGGGCGTCCCGCGTGGTCGGCGAACCCGGCAGGATCGGCGAACCCGGCGTGGTCGGCGCCGTCACCCCGGTCGCCCGTGCCGTCGGGGGAGAGGTATCCCGTGGGGGCGAGGTGCGCACGGTCCGCTCCCTGCCCCGTGGCCTCGTGTCCGGGGGCGTACTCCGTGAGCGGCAGCGGCTGCTCGTCGGTGCGCTGGTGGGACATCAGGTCGGGTTGTGCCGGTGTGAGGGTTGTGGGGGGACCGTCGTCGAGCACCGGCGCGGGCGTGAACCGGGTGGGGGCGTCCTCCCCCGCGGTCCCGGCGCCCGGCGGCGGGCCGACGTGCCCGTTGACTCCCCGGCCGGCCTCGTCCCGGTCACCCGGCGCGTCGCCGTCGGGGAGGTCCGCAGCGCCCCGGTCGCCCCCGGCGTGGGCATCCCCGAACCGCGCGTCGCCGAACCGGTCGTCGCCGAACCGGTCTTCGCCGAACCGTTCGTCCTCGGTGTGGTCGTCCTCGGTGTGGTCGTCGTCGGGCCGGTCGTCGACGCGGACCGGGTACGCGATGCGGGTGCGCTCGGCGTCCCCCGCGCCTGCGCCCGCGGTGTCCATGCCCACTCCGGCCTGCTCGGCGTGGCCCGTGCCCGGGTCCACGGGCCCGCGGTCGCCGTCGTGGCCGGTGTCC
>NZ_KI912221.1:0-1845 GCF_000231035.2 Saccharomonospora iraqiensis subsp. paurometabolica YIM 90007
CCGGGCACTGCCCCCCGACCCGCGTGGGGCGTCCCTGCGGTCCTGCCTCGGCCCCCTGGCGACCGTCGACGTCCCGGCGCTGCCGGGGGAGGCCCACGACGTGGACACGCCCGGGGACCTCACCGGGTGCTGACCGGCCACCGACCGCCCACCGGCCGCGAGGTGGCTCCGCCGGGTGGCTTCACAGCCGTCACACCGGGTACGCGGTTGGCTGGCGAGCAGACGGTGGCGATCGGCCGTGCCCGCAGGTCGTGATCAGCCGCACCCCCGCCACCCGGTACGGTCGCGGGGTACGCACAACCGGTCGGCGGCGAGGAGGTAGGTGTGACCGAGCCCGGCACCCCGGCGCGGGACGCGCAGTTGCTGGAGCGCACCGTGTTCGAGGTCAAGCGCGTCATCGTCGGGCAGGACCGGCTCGTCGAACGGATGCTCGTCGGGCTGCTGGCGAAGGGCCACCTGCTCCTGGAGGGGGTCCCGGGGGTCGCCAAGACCCTCGCCGTGGAGACCTTCGCCCGCGTGGTGGGCGGATCGTTCTCCCGCGTGCAGTTCACCCCGGACCTCGTGCCCGCCGACATCCTCGGTACCCGGATCTACCGGCAGAACAGCGAGAAGTTCGACGTCGAGCTGGGGCCCGTGGTCTCGAACTTCGTGCTCGCCGACGAGATCAACCGCGCGCCCGCGAAGGTGCAGTCGGCGATGTTGGAGGTCATGGCCGAACGGCACGTCTCGATCGGCGGGGAGACCTTCCCCATGCCCGAGCCGTTCCTCGTGCTGGCCACCCAGAACCCCATCGAGAACGAGGGTGTCTACCCGCTGCCGGAGGCCCAGCGCGACCGGTTCCTGTTCAAGATCCTCGTGGAGTACCCGACCGCGGAGGAGGAGCGCGAGATCGTCTACCGGATGGGCGTGACGCCCCCGGAGCCGGAGCAGGTGCTCAGCCCTGACGAGCTGATCCGCCTGCAGGGCGTGGCCTCCCAGGTCTTCGTCCACCACGCCCTGGTCGACTACGTCGTCCGCCTCGTGCTGGCCACCCGCAGACCCGGCGAACACGGCCTGTCCGACGTCGCCGGGTGGGTCGCCTACGGCGCCTCCCCCCGCGCCAGCCTCGGGGTCATCTCCGCGGCCCGCGCCCTGGCACTGGTGCGCGGCCGGGACTACGTGCTGCCGCAGGACGTGGTGGACATCGTGCCCGACGTGCTGCGGCACCGGCTCGTGCTCTCCTACGACGCCCTCGCGGACGGCGTCCCGCTGGACCACATCGTCAACCGCGTCCTGCAGACCGTGCCGTTGCCGCAGGTGTCCGCCCGGCCGCAGGGCGGCTCCGGCCCCGCGGTCCCGGCGGGCGCCTCGAGCAGGTGAGTGCCGCACCATGACCTCCCGCAGGGACGCCGGTGGCGGCAGGCCCGAGTGGGCTCCGCCGATTCTGCGCGGTGACCGGCTGGAAGCGGGTCTGCGCACCCTCGAACTGGACGTGCGGCGCCGGCTGGACGGCCTGCTGCAGGGCAACCACCTCGGGCTCGTGCCGGGTCCCGGCTCGGAACCGGGGGAGGCGCGGCCGTACCAGCCCGGCGACGACGTGCGCCGGATGGACTGGGCCGTCACCGCCCGCACCACGGCCCCCCACGTCCGCGAGACCGTCGCCGACCGGGAACTGGAGACCTGGGTGGTCGGCGACCTCTCACCCAGCCTCGACTTCGGCACCGCCGCCTGCGAGAAGCGGGACCTGGTGGTGTGCGCGGTCGCGGCCGTGGCCCACCTGACGCGCGGCGGTGGCAACCGGATCGGGGCGCTGCTGTCCAACGGCGCGGAGACGGTGCGGCTGCCGCCCCGCGGCGGCCTCGGGCA
>NZ_KI912221.1:1945-4615 GCF_000231035.2 Saccharomonospora iraqiensis subsp. paurometabolica YIM 90007
CACACGCGCAGCGCGTCGAGGACGTCGTCGGTGGCGGCGACGCCGCCGAGCCAGGCCGCCGACCACACCGCCAGAGTCGCACCGGGACAACACACGGCCCCCGAGCGTACCCGGCTCCGCACCACGTCGGCGCACGGTCGACACCGGCGCGGACGTCCCCGCGACCCGTGCGGCGCACGTCCCCCGTGCGCCTCACGGTGCCTGGGCCAGCCCCGAGCCCACGTCCGTGGACGGCGACGGCAGCCGCAGCGCCGACTGGCCGAGTCGCGCCCACAGTTCCCAGTCCCGGGCCCCGTGCTCCTGCGCGATCAGCGCCGCCACCCCGGCGACGTGCGGGGTCGCCATGCTGGTGCCGCTGATCCGCTGGTAGCGGGTCGGCAGGGTCCAGCTCGAGTACACGTCCACCCCGGGGCCGACGAGGTCGACCGCCCCGTCCGGGTCGACCGACCCGCAGGAGAAGTCGGCCACCCGGTGCTCCGCGTCGACCGCCCCCACCGCCAGGATCGACGGGCAGTTCGCCGGATGGCTCACCGGGGCGATCCTCCCGCGTGCCCGGTCGCTCTCGTTGCCCGCGGCGGCGACCATCAGGGTGCCCCGCCGCAGTGCCCGGCGCGCCACCGTCTCGAAGATCTCCGAGTGCGGGTCGCCGGGGCGGGTGGCCGAGCCCAGCGACAGCGACACCACCGCGCAGCCGTTGCTCACCGCCCAGGAGATCCCGGAGAGGATGCCCCCGTCGGTGCCGCTGCCGGAGTCGCCGAGCACCTTGCCCGCGTAGATCTCCGCCTCGTGCGCCACGCCGTATCCCGGGCCGGTGTCCGGGGTACGCGGCCCGCACGCGGTGCCGACACAGTGGGTGCCGTGGCCGTGTCCGTCGTCGACGTCCTCACCGTCGACGAACGACCGTGCCTCCAGGGCGCGTCCCGCCAGGTCGGGGTGGTCCCGGGCCACCCCGGTGTCCAGGACCGCGACCCGGATGCCCGCCCCCGTCGCCGCGCTGCCGGGGACGCCGACCGCCCGCAGTCCCCAGGTGAGGGCGGTCTCGTCGACGGTGCCGACGGTGCCCCGGTCCTCCTCCGGTTCCTTCGTGGGGGTGGCGTAGGTGTGCACGACACGCTCCCGCTCCACCCGGGCGACCGGGCCGCGTTCGCCGGTGGCCCGGGTCAGGGCGTCGGCCTGGTCGTCCGCGGCGCGGACGACGGCCACCCCGAGTTCGTGCAACACCAGTCCGTCCGCGTCGCCGAGCATCGCCGCGGCACCCGCACCGGTGACGTCCGCGGTGCTGGCGGCGCGGACCCCGGCCACCCGTTCCATGGTGTGCACGCCCGCCGCCGTCGCGTTCTCCTCGAGCAGCACGAGGTACCGGCCGGTTCCGCCGGATTCCGCTGTGGTCATGGGACACCCTCCTCGGTCGGGAGACGACACGCCTGCACCGGTGAAGTCTCATCCCCGCACCCGAGTGTGACACCGGGCACACACCCGTGACGACCGGTCGCGCCCCTCGTGCGCGGCGTGTCGGCGACCTCCGGGGTGGAGCCGATCACGGACGTCGGCCGGTCGGCCCCACCGGCGCGGCGCCCGCATAAGGTTGGGGACATGCAGACTTGGTCCTCGGTAGCCGTGCCCCGTGTCCCCGGACGTCCCCGCCCGCTGCGGCTGTACGACACGGCGACCGGGCAGCTGCGGCCCACGGCGCCCGGACGGGTGGCCCGGATGTACGTCTGCGGCATCACGCCCTACGACGCCACCCACATCGGCCACGCCGCCACCTACCTGGCCTTCGACCTGGTGTACCGGCAGTGGCTGGACGCCGGGCACGAGGTGCACTACGTGCAGAACGTCACCGACATCGACGACCCGCTGCTGGAGCGCGCCGACCGCGACGACGAGGACTGGGTCGAGCTCGGCAGGCGGGAGGTCGACCGGTTCCGCGCGGACATGGCGGCGCTGCGGGTGCTGCCGCCCCGCGAGTTCCCCGGCGCCGTGGAGACCGTCCCGGAGATCGTCGAGGTCATCGCGAAACTGTTGGCCAACGGGGCCGCCTACCGTGTCGACGACCCGGAGTACCCGGACATCTACTTCGACCGCACGTTCACCGGCCGGTTCGGCTACGAGTCGAACTACGACGAGGCCACCATGACCGCGGTCTTCCCCGACCGGGGCGGCGACCCGGACCGGCCCGGCAAACGCGACCCGCTCGACGCGCTGCTGTGGCGCGCGGCCCGCCCCGGCGAGCCCGCCTGGGAGTCCGAACTCGGCACCGGCAGGCCCGGGTGGCACATCGAGTGCAGCGCCATCGCCGTCAACCGGCTCGGCCTCGGCTTCGACGTCCAGGGCGGTGGATCGGACCTGGCGTTCCCGCACCACGAGTTCAGCGCCGCCCACGCCGAGGCGCTGCTGGGCGAGCACCCGTTCGCCCGGCACTACGTGCACGCGGGCATGCTCGGCCTCGACGGCGAGAAGATGTCCAAGTCCCAGGGCAACCTCGTGTTCGTGGCACGCCTGCGGGAGCAGGGCGTGGACCCGGCGGCGATCCGCCTCGCCCTGTTCGCGGGCCACTACCGCGACGACCGGTCCTGGACCGACGGGCTGCTCGCCGACGCGCGGGCACGGCTGAACCGGTGGCGCGAGGCCGTGGCACTGCCCTCCGGCCCCGACGCCGAGGCCACCGTG
>NZ_KI912221.1:4715-6314 GCF_000231035.2 Saccharomonospora iraqiensis subsp. paurometabolica YIM 90007
ACCGCCCGCCGGTCACCGTCCCTGCGGCCCGGCGCCGCCCTGCGGGCCGGGGCCGTCGGGACCGTGCCTGCGCAGGTAGCGCTCGAACTCGGCGGCGATCCGCTCGCCGCTGGACTCGTCGACCGCGATCTCGGCGTCCCCGCGTTCCTCCAGGTTGCGCACGTACTCGCTGACCTCGTCGTCCTCGTCGGCCATCTCGCTGACCGTGCGCTGCCACTCCTCGGCCTGTTCGGGCAGCGCCCCCAGCGGGATGCGTACGTCCAGCACATCCTCCAGCTTGTGCAGCAGCGCCAGGGTCGCCTTCGGCGACGGCGGGTGGGACACGTAGTGCGGCACCGCCGCCCACACCGACACCGCCGGGATCCCGGCTCGCACGCAGGCGTCCTGCAGGACCCCGACGATGCCGGTCGGCCCCTCGTACCCGCTGCGTTCCAGACCGAACCGGGCGGCCGCGTCGGCGTCGTAGGCGGTGCCGGTGACCGGGACCGGCCGGGTGTGCGCGGTGTCGGCCAGCAACGCGCCCAACGTGACGACCGTGGACACGTCCAGGTCGCGGACGTGGTCCAGCAGTTCCCCGCAGAACGCCTTCCACCGGACGTTCGGCTCCGGCCCGTGCACCAGCACCACGTCCCGGTCGTACCCGTGCGGGCGGCACACGGCCAGCCGCGTCGTCGGCCACTCGATCCGCCGGGTCACCCCGTCGACCAGGCGCGCGGTGGGGCGGGACACCTGGAAGTCGTAGTACTCGTCCGGATCGATCTCGGCCAGCGGGGTCGCGTCCCAGTTCAGCTGCAGATGCTCCACGGCCGTGCTCGCCGCGTCCCCCGCGTCGTTCCACCCCTCGAACGCGAGGATCATCACAGGACGGGGCTGCCGGCTCCCGGTCGTCTCGTCGGAGGACATACTCACATCACCAGCGTACGGCCCACGGTCGCACGACCGACGCACCCTGCGTCCCGCCCGTCCGCTGCCCGCGGCCCGATCCGCCCCGCCCCGCACACCGCCGACGGCATCGTAGGCTGGCGAGGCCGTCCCGACCCGCCCGAGTGACCCGAGGAGACACCCGTGCAGCGACCGTCCACCACCCCGGGAGTCCCGGCCGCCGTGCTCTGGGACATGGACGGCACGCTCGTCGACTCCGAGAAACTGTGGGACATCGCCCTGTACGAGGCGGCCGAGGTGCTCGGTGGGTCCCTCTCGACGGAACAGCGTGCCGCGCTGGTGGGCTCGAACATGACCGCGACCTGCCGGTTCCTGCTGGAGGTCACCGGCCACGACGTCGTCGACGGGGCGGTGGCGGAACTGGCGGGCTGGGTGCGGTCCCGCACGGCGTCGCTGTTCGCCGACGAGCTGCCGTGGCGCACCGGCGCCCGCGAGGCACTGGGCGCGGTGCGCGCGGCCGGGGTCCCGTGCGCCCTGGTGACCTCCACGGAGCGGGAGCTGACCGAACTGGCACTCGGCACCCTCGGGGCCGACTCGTTCGACGTCACGGTGTGCGGTGACGAGGTCGACGGCCGGAACAAGCCGCACCCGGAGCCCTACCTGCGGGCGGCGCGGCTGCTGGACGTGCCGCCCGCGCGGTGCGTGGCCGTGGAGGAC
>NZ_KI912222.1:0-1486 GCF_000231035.2 Saccharomonospora iraqiensis subsp. paurometabolica YIM 90007
GGCTCCGGGCGGCGGGGCCGGGCCGGTGCCGACCACCCGGGGCCGGTCCGGTCCCCGCGGGGCACCGGTTCCCGCAGGGCGGGCAGGGGGGTGGTGTCGGCGTCGTCGGGGTGTGGGAGGTGGCGGGACACCGCGTCATCCTGAAGCACCGCCCGGGAGCGCGGGCGGAGAGGTCCGGACAGCCCGATCCGGACGGAACCGGAGCGAGGGGGGTGACGTCGTAGGGCCGGGAACGCCGCGCGCGGCGGTGTGTCGGACCTCCGGCCACGCCCGTCTGGGGGTCGGACGTGGCCGGACGGTCCGGGACACCGCCCGCGTTCTCCCGCCGTTTCGGCGATCGAAACGATTTTCTTGCCGCGGGAGGCGGGCGCGGGTGAGGCTCGCCACGACGACGAGGCGAAAGGACCGAGCTTGGGTTCCGAGAGGACGGACGTGCGGCCGTACACGACCAGCAGGGCATTCCTGGAGGCCCTCGCCGAGGGGGGCGTCCGGTACGTGTTCGCCAATCTCGGCAGCGACCACGCCGGTCTCCTGGAGGCGTACGCGCAGGCCCGCGCGGACGGCGTCGAGCACGAACTGCCCGCACTGCTCGTGTGCCCGCACGAGAGTGTCGCGATGGCCGCGGCGCAGGGATACGCGCAGGTGACCGGGGTGCCGCAGGCCGTGGTCGTGCATGTCGAGTGCGGGACCCAGAATCTCGGCGGCATGGTGCACAACGCCGCGAAGGGGCGCGTCGGGGTGCTGGTGTTCGCGGGCGCCTCCCCGTTCACCCAGGACGGCGAGCTGTTCGGGGGCCGCAACGAGTTCATCCACTGGATCCAGGACGTCCACGACCAGCGCGGCATCGTGCGCGGGTACACCAGGTACGACAACGAGATCCGCACCGGTGCGAACGTCAAGCAGGTGGTGCACCGTGCCCTGCAGTTTGCCCGCAGCGACCCGGCCGGACCGGTGTACCTGGTCGGCCCGCGCGAGGTGATGGAGGCCGACGCGCCGGAGCAGCCGGACGCGGCCGCGTCCTTCCCGGCGGTCGCGCCCACCGCCCTCGCCCCGGAGGTGGTCGAGGAGCTCGCCGCCGCCCTGGCGGCCGCCCGGCGTCCGGTGGTGGTCACCTCCCACCTGGGTCGACAGCCGTCCGCGGTGTCCGCGCTGGTGGAACTGTGCGAGGCGGCCGGGGCGACGGTGCTGGAGTCGGTGCCGATGCACGTCAACTTCCCCGCCGACCATCCGCTGCACGCCGGGTACCTGTGGAACGACCAGCGCGACGAGGCGGAACTGACCGGCGCCGACGTGGTGCTCGTCCTGGGCAGTGACGTGCCGTGGATCCCCGTACGCAACCGGCCCGACCCGGGGGCGCGGATCTTCGTTGTCGACCCGGACCCGCTCAAGGAGCAGATGCCGCTGTGGCACGTGCCCGCGGAACGCGTCGCGCGGGCCGACCCGGGCACGGCCGCCCGGCAGCTGACCGGGCGCGTCGCCGAGCTGG
>NZ_KI912222.1:1586-4887 GCF_000231035.2 Saccharomonospora iraqiensis subsp. paurometabolica YIM 90007
CGAGCGCGCCGGGCGGAGACCTGAGGCCGACGGGAGGCACACCCGACCCGCGGGCCTGTCCCGGTCTCCGCCGTCCCCCGCCCACGACCCGCGCACGGCGCCCCGGCGCCCGCGCCTCACGTCAAGGAAAGCCAGTGGAAACTCACGAGATCAACAAGCGATTCCTGGACTTCTTCGCCAAGCACGGGCACACCCGGGTGCCCAGTGCCTCGCTGATCCTCGACGACCCCACCCTGCTGTTCGTCAACGCGGGGATGGTGCAGTTCAAGCCGTACTTCCTCGGCGAGGTCCCGCCGCCCTACCCGCGCGCCGCGAGCGTGCAGAAGTGCGTGCGCACCGGCGACATCGACGAGGTGGGCAAGACCACCCGGCACAACACGTTCTTCCAGATGGCGGGCAACTTCTCCTTCGGGGACTACTTCAAGGAGACCGCCATCGCCCGGGCCTGGGAGCTGATCACGACCTCGCAGGACGAGGGCGGGTTCGGGTTCGAGCCGGACCGGTTGTGGGCCACGGTGTACGAGCACGACGCGGAGGCCGCCGCGCTGTGGCGGGAGGTCGCGGGACTGCCGTCCGAGCGCATCCAGTACCGCAGCGCCGACGACAACTACTGGGACATGGGGGTTCCCGGGCCCGGCGGGCCGTGCTCGGAGATCTATTACGACCGTGGCCCGGAGTTCGGCCGCGACGGTGGTCCCGTGGTGGACGAGGACCGCTTCCTGGAGATCTGGAACCTGGTGTTCATGCAGGACATCCGGGGCGAGGGCAGCCCGAAGAAGGGGCACCCCGTGCTCGGGGAACTGCCGCAGAAGAACATCGACACCGGGATGGGCATCGAGCGGGTGGCCTACCTGCTCCAGGGCGTGTCGAACGTCTACGAGACCGACCTGGTGCGCCCGGTGATCGCCACGGCCGAGGAGTTCTCCGGTCGCCGCTACGGTGACCACCACCCCGACGACGTCCGGTTCCGGGTGATCGCCGACCACGCCCGCTCCGGCGTGATGCTGATCTCGGACGGGGTCACCCCCGGTAACGAGACCCGCGGGTACGTCCTGCGCAGGCTGCTGCGGCGGATCGTGCGCTCGGTGCGGCTGCTGGGCGTGCACGAACCGGTGCTGCCCGAGTTCGCCGCGGTCGTGCGCGACGCGATGGCGCCCTCGTACCCCGAACTCACCCGGGACTTCGACCGGATCAGCGACGTCATGCGGACCGAGGAGGAGAGCTTCCTCGCCACGCTCACCAGCGGGTCCCGCATCTTCGACATGGCCGCGGAGCAGACCCGCCGCTCCGGCGGCACGATGCTGGCCGGGGACAAGGCGTTCCAGCTGCACGACACCTACGGGTTCCCGATCGACCTCACCCTGGAGATGGCGTCCGAGCAGGGACTGTCGGTGGACGAGGCGGGTTTCCGCACCCTCATGGAGGAGCAGCGGCAGCGTGCCAAGGCCGACGCCGCGGCGCGCAAGAGCGGCCACGGCGACCTGTCGGCCTACCGGAGGCTGCTCGAACAACACGGGGAGACCCAGTTCCTCGGCTACACCGACCTGCAGGCCACCTCCCGGGTGCTGGCGCTGATGGTCGACGGGGTACCGGCCACGGTGGCGGGGGAGGGCAGCACTGCCGAACTCGTCCTCGACCGCACCCCGTTCTACGCCGAGGGTGGTGGGCAGATCGCCGACACCGGCGTGCTGCTGGGCCACGGGGTCGAACTGACGGTGCGCGACGTGCAGAAGCTGGTGCCGGGCCTGTACGTCCACCGGGTCGAGGTCACCGGCGGCGAGGTGGCGGTGGACACCGAGCTGACCGCCTCCGTGGACGGGACACGCCGCGCCGCGATCGCCCGCTCGCACTCGGCCACCCACCTGGTGCACGCCGCGGTGCGCGGGGCCTACGGCAACCGGGCCGCCCAGGCCGGGTCGCTGAACTCGCCCGGGCGGATGCGGTTCGACTTCACCACCTCCGGCTCCGTGTCGTCGGACGTGCTCACCGAGGTGGAGGAGGAGGTCAACGACTACCTCCAGACCGACGTCGAGGTGCAGGCCTACACCACGACCAAGGACGAGGCCCTCGAACAGGGGGCGATCGCCCTGTTCGGCGAGAAGTACGGCGACCGGGTCCGCGTGGTCGACATGGGGGACTACTCCCGCGAGCTGTGCGGGGGGACCCACGTCGGGCGGATCGGTCAGCTGGGGCTGGTCAAACTGGTCACCGACTCCTCGATCGGCTCCGGGGTGCACCGGGTCGAGGCGCTGGTCGGCACGGACGCGCTGCGGCACGTCCGCAAGGAGCAGCTGCTGGTCTCCGAACTGGCGGGCACGTTGAAGGTGCCGACGGAGTCGCTGCCGCACCGCATCGAGGACGTGCTCACCCGCCTGCGTGACGCCGAGAAGGAGATCGAGCGCCTGAAGATGCGCGAGGTGCTCGGCTCGGCGGACACGCTCGCCGAGCGGGCCCAGGACGTCGCGGGCACGGCACTGGTGGCCCAGAAGCTGGACGAGGGCGTCGACGGGGGCGCGCTGCGCAAGCTGGCGGGCGAGGTCCGCAACCGGCTCGGGTCCCGGCCCGGGGTGGTCGCCCTGTTCGCCCCCTCCGGGGAGAAGGTGAGCTTCGTGGTGGCCACCACGGCGGCGGCCCGGGAGGAGGGGCTGTCCGCGGGTGATCTGGTGCCGTCCTTCGCCGAGGCCGTCGGCGGCCGGGGCGGGGGCAAGCCGGACATGGCCCAGGGCGGGGGGACCCGGCCGGACGGGATCGACCGGGCCCTCGGTGCGCTGCGGGACGCGGTGGGTCAGCGCCGGTGAGCGACGTACGCCCCGACCGGCCCGGGGAGAACGATCCCGGGCCCGGCCGGCGGCTGGCCGTGGACGTCGGCTCGGTACGGGTCGGCGTGGCGCTGTCCGATCCGGCCGGGATTCTCGCCACCCCCCTGGTTACCCTGACGCGTGATGCGGAGACGGACACCGATCTTGACGAGCTGGCCCGGCTGGTCGCCGAGAACGAGGTGGTCGAGGTGATCGTGGGACTGCCGAGGACGTTGGCGGACCGGCACGGCAGCGCCGCGGCGATCGCGACGGAGTACGCGCGGCTGCTGTCCGGTCGGCTCGACCCGGTCGGGGTCCGGATGGCCGACGAGCGGCTCAGCACGGTCACGGCGAGCCGCATGTTGTCCCAGCGGGGCGTCAAGGGTCGCAAGCAGCGCCGGGTCGTGGACCAGGCCGCGGCCGTGGAGATCCTGCAGGGGTGGTTGGACGCGCGGGCCGCGGCGGCACCGCGGGGCGAGGGCCCCGCGTGAGCGCGCCGCACG
>NZ_KI912222.1:4987-5724 GCF_000231035.2 Saccharomonospora iraqiensis subsp. paurometabolica YIM 90007
CGAGGCCACCTCCGCCGCGACCGGGACACCGCCCCGGGCCAGGCCCAGCACCACGGGGTCCACCCAGCCCCGCCCGGCCAGCGCCGTCCCCAGTGTCCGGCCCGCCTCGGCCCGGTCCCGGTACACCCGGTCCGTCGTCGTCGTCCGTCGCATCGGAGAAGCCTCCCACCGTGTCGCGGACCTCAGCCCGGTTCGCCCCGGCGCTTGCGGTGGATCACCCAGCCCAGGTCGACAGCGCTGCCCAGGGCCACCAGCCCGAGCAGCACGGTGCCCCAGTACTCGTCGAACAGGGCGAACAGGACCGCCCCGGCGATGCTGAGCACCACGGCGATGCTCGCGAGCACGATCCGCAGCGTCAAGGCGCTGTAGGCCGGCGCGGCGCCCCCGAAGCCGCCGGTCGGATCGTGGTAGTCGGGCAGGCCGCGTTCGTACTCCGCGCGGGTGCGTTCACGCTCCCGGTGTTCCCGTGCCTGCATGGTCCGCGGGTACCCCGGCGGAGGGACAGGCACACCGAAACCGGTCAATCGCCGTGGTCGGTGGCCACGACGTCGGCGACCGCGTCCACGGCCGCGCGGGCGGACCCGCCCTCCGCGGCCACGACCACCTCGTCCCCGTGTTCGGCACCCAGTGTCATCAGGTTCAGCACGCTGTCCGCGGGCACGGGTGTGCCGCCGTCCCTGGCGAGGGTCACCCGCGCCGGTTGCGCCGCCGCGGTGCGTGCGACCAGCGCCGCGGGC
>NZ_KI912222.1:5824-7563 GCF_000231035.2 Saccharomonospora iraqiensis subsp. paurometabolica YIM 90007
GCGGCCGGGCCGGACCGAACGCGAGGTGGCCCGCGAGCTGGAGACCCGCATGGCCGAGCACGGCGCGCACGGCACCGCGTTCGAGTCGATCGTGGCCGCGGGGGCGCACGCGGCGATCCCGCACCACCGGCCGACCGACGCGGTACTGGAGCGCGGGGACCTGGTGAAGATGGATTTCGGTGCGGTCGTGGACGGGTACCACTCGGACATGACCCGCACGGTCGTGCTCGGACCACCCGCCGGATGGCAGCGGGAGCTGTACGACCTGGTGCTGCGGGCGCAGACCGCCGCCACGGACGCGCTGCGCCCGGGACGGGAGGTCTCGTCGGTGGACGAGGTGGCCCGTACCGTGGTCTCCGGGGCCGGGTACGGTGAACACTTCCCGCACGGCCTCGGACACGGCGTGGGACTGGCGGTGCACGAGGCGCCGAGCCTGTCCCCGCGTGGCGTCGGTACACTGGCCGCCCGCATGGCGGTGACCGTGGAGCCGGGGGTCTACCTGGCGGGGCGCGGTGGTGTCCGGATCGAGGACACGCTCGTCGTGCGGGAGGGCACTCCCGAGCTCCTCACAGTCAGTACCAAGGAACTCGTGGTCGCCTAGTGGCGGCCCCACCCGACACAGGAGAACGCACACTCGTGGCCACCACCAACGACCTCAAGAACGGCATGGTCCTCAACCTGGACGGCCAGCTGTGGTCCGTCGTGACCTTCCAGCACGTCAAGCCCGGCAAGGGCGGCGCGTTCGTCCGGACGACGCTGAAGAACGTCACCAGCGGCAAGGTGGTGGACCGGACGTTCAACGCAGGGACCAAGGTCGACACCGCGACCGTCGACCGACGGCAGATGACCTACCTCTACAACGACGGCAGCGACTACATCTTCATGGACGGCGAGACGTTCGACCAGCTGGAGATCTCCGGCGACCTGGTCGGCGAGGGCGCCAAGTTCCTGCTGGAGAACACCGACGTGCAGATCGCGATGCACGAGGGCAAACCGCTGTACGTGGAGCTGCCCACGACGGTCGAGCTGACCATCACCGAGACCGCACCCGGTCTGCAGGGCGACCGGTCCACCGGCGGTACCAAGCCGGCCACGGTGGAGACCGGGGGCGAGGTGCAGGTGCCGCTGTTCGTCGGCAACGGCGAGAAGATCAAGATCGACACCCGCGACGGCCGCTATCTCGGCCGCGCCTGAGCGCGGACGGCGGCCAACGGTGAACGACACACGTCCCTCCCGTCCCCGCCGCGGGGCGCCCGGTCGACGCGACGCCCGACGGCGTGCCGTCGAACTGCTCTACGAGGCCGCGCAACGGGAGACCGATCCGCGGACGTTGCTGGCGGAGCGGGTCGGCGCGACCGAGGTCGAGGCGATCAACGACTACACGGTCACCCTGGTCGAGGGGGTGGGTGCCCACCGCGAGCGCATCGACGAGCTGCTGGCCGAGCACGCGCAGGGGTGGTCGCTGGAGCGGATGCCCCCGGTCGACCTCGCGGTGCTCCGGGTCGGTCTGTACGAGCTGTTGTGGGCCGGTGACGTGCCCGACCCGGTGGCCATCGACCAGGCGGTCGGGCTCGTCCGGGAGCTGTCCACCGACGACTCGCCGCGGTTCGTCAACGGGGTGCTGGGCCGGATCGGCACGATCGCCGACCGGCTGCGCACCGTTCTGTAGCCCGACCCGCCCGCCGGACCGCGTCCCGGAGCCGCCCGCCCCGGACGCGGCCGGTCCCGGGCACGGTCCC
>NZ_KI912223.1:0-2537 GCF_000231035.2 Saccharomonospora iraqiensis subsp. paurometabolica YIM 90007
CACCGGGCGAGGCCGGGGTCGCGCGGTCGGCGGTACGGAAGGACCGCACCGAACCGTTGCGGGCGTCCTGGCGCCCGACCTCGGACGACGCGGGCGGGCGGCGTCCCGGCGGGCGGTCCGGACTCCGCAGGCTCACCGCGACCTACGGCTGGCGGGTGCTCCTGGTTCCGGTGCTCGTGGTGGTCACCGCGCTGGTGGTGGTGGACACGACGAGCGGCGGCGGGTCCCTCGGCGGAGGGCCGTCGGCGGCGGAGGACACGACCACGGACGGGGCCGACGGCACCGCCGGTGCCGGGGACGAGCCGGTCGTGGAGGAGAACCCCGCCGAGCCGATCGACCTGGACATCCCGACCGCGGAACTCCCCGACGGCGGTGAGTACACCGAGGAGGGGGAGAAGACCTGGCAGGTCGTCCCGTTGAAGGAGGGCGACGGTGACCGTGTCGGGGACGCCGAACGGCTCTATACCTACACGGTCGAGGTGGAGGACGGTCTCGACCCGGCCAGCTTCGCCGGGGCCGACAGCTTCGCCGCCGTGGTGGAGGGGACGCTGTCCGACCCGCGCAGCTGGGCGGGGACGGGTGACGTCTCGCTGCAGCGCGTGGGTGAGGACGCACCCGACCCCGACTTCCGGGTCAGCCTGACCAGTCCGGCGACGGCGAAACCCATGTGCGGATCGGCCATCCAGTACGAGGCGTCCTGCCGCCTCGGCCCGCCGATCGACCGGGTCGTGATCAATCTCGCCCGCTACGTCCGCGGGGCGCTCGCCTTCAACGCGGACCTCACCGGGTATCGGCAGTACGTCATCAATCACGAGGTGGGTCACGCGCTCAAGCACGGGCACGTGGGCTGTGCCGCCGAGGGCGAGTTGGCGCCGGTGATGATGCAGCAGACGTTCGGGGTGGCCAACGACTACGTGGCGGAGTTGAACAGGGCCGGTGGTGACTCGGACTCCGTGCAGGCTGACGGGAAGACCTGCGAGCCGAACGCCTGGCCGAACCCCCAGGCGAAGCCGGAGTGACCCGCCGCGGTCCCTCGGCTGTCCATCATGTGGACGGGGGAAGAGCTGATCTCCGTTCGTGGTTATGTATAGGGCAACCGCGAACGCGCCAGATGGAGGTTCCATGTCAGCCACGCTGCCGCCGCTCGTCGAGCCGGCCGCCGAGCTCACCAAGGAGGAGGTCGCGCGCTACAGCCGGCACCTCATCATTCCGGACGTCGGGATGGACGGGCAGAAGCGGCTGAAGAACGCGAGGGTGCTGATCATCGGCGCCGGTGGGCTGGGGAGCCCGGCGCTGCTGTACCTCGCGGCCGCGGGGGTCGGCACCCTCGGGGTGATCGACTTCGACGTCGTCGACGAGTCGAACCTGCAACGCCAGGTGATCCACGGCCAGTCGGACATCGACAAGTCCAAGGCCGTCTCGGCGAAGGAGTCGGTCGCCGAGATCAACCCGTACGTGCACATGCGCCTGCACGAGGAGCAGCTGTCCAGCGAGAACGCTCTGGACGTGTTCCGTGACTACGACCTGATCCTGGACGGGACGGACAACTTCTCGACCCGGTACCTGGTCAACGACGCGGCCGTGTTGCTGGGCAAGCCCTACGTGTGGGGGTCGATCTTCCGCTTCGAGGGCCAGGTGAGCGTCTTCTGGGAGGACGCGCCGAACGGGCAGGGCCTGAACTACCGCGACCTCTACCCGGAGCCGCCGCCTCCCGGCATGGTGCCCTCCTGCGCCGAGGGCGGTGTGCTGGGCGTGCTCTGCGCCTCGATCGGTTCGATCATGGTCACCGAGGCGGTGAAGCTGATCACCGGGATCGGTGACCCGCTGCTCGGCAGGCTGATCAGCTACGACGCGCTGGACATGCGCTACCGCGAGGTCAAGATCCGCAAGGATCCGGACACGCCGAAGGTGACCGAGCTGCTCGACGACTACGACGCCTTCTGCGGTGCGGTCTCGGACGAGGCGCAGCAGGCCGCCGCCGGGCATACGCTGACCCCGGCGGAGCTGAAGGCCAAGTTCGACGCCGATGAGGACTTCGAGCTGATCGACGTCCGCGAGCCGCACGAGTACGACATCGTCAACATCAAGGGCGCCAGGCTGATCCCGAAGGACCGCATCCTGTCCGGGGAGGCACTGGCCGAGCTGCCGCAGGACAAGCCGATCGTGTTGCACTGCAAGTCAGGGGCCCGCTCGGCGGAGGCGCTCTCGGCGCTGCACAAGGCAGGCTTCGCCGACGCCTCCCACCTCGGTGGCGGCGTCCTCGGCTGGGCCAACCAGGTGGACCCGAGCCTGCCCACCTACTGATCCGTCGCCGTCGGCTCGGGCTCCGGCGCGACCGCGGTCGCTCGGGGAGCGGCACCGGCCCGCGGGCGGTGCCGCTCCCCACCGCGTGGTGCGACCCGGCACGCCGGAGCGGTTGCCGGGTGCGGGCGCGTGGCCGGGGTAACGTCGTCGCGTGGGTCTCGGGCCGCCACCGGATCACGTGTGCCGGGCGTTCGGGCTCAGCGTCGACGACGCTGAGCCGATGCCCGATGGCC
>NZ_KI912223.1:2637-3388 GCF_000231035.2 Saccharomonospora iraqiensis subsp. paurometabolica YIM 90007
CTCGGGGCGCTGTTCGTGCGCCGGGGCGCGACGGTGCGCCACGGTCCCGCGATCCGCATCGTGCCGCTGGCCGACGACACGGAACTGCGGCGCGCCACCACCGCGCTGCTGGACGCCCCGGTCGACGTGGTCGTGGCCACCACGGGCATCGGCCTGCGCGGGTGGATCGAGGCCGCGGAGAGCTGGGGCCTCGGCCGCGCGCTGCTGGAGACGCTCGCGGCCACCACCGTGCTCACCCGGGGGCCGAAGGTGACCGGTGCGGTGCGGGCGGCGGGACTGTGCGAGAGCTACGCCCCGGACTCGGCCCGCACCGCCGACCTGCTGCGGCACCTGCTCGACCGGGGCGTGGCCGGGGTGCGCATCGCGGTGCAGCTGCACGGGCGACCGCAGCGCGACTTCGTCGACACCCTGCGCCGGTCCGGGGCCGAGGTGCTGGAGATTCCGGTGTACCGCGGGGTCGGCCCGGCCGACCCCGGGCCGTTGGACCGGCTTTTGGACGGCGTGCTCGACGGCACGGTGGACGCCCTGACGTTCACCAGCGCCCCGGCGGCGGCGGGCACGCTGGAGCGCGCGCACCGCACCGGCAGGCATGCGGCCCTGGTGGAGGAACTGACCCGCCGGGTGGTGGTGGGCTGTGTCGGCCCGATCGCGGCCGCGCCGCTGGAGGAGGCGGGGGTGCCGACGGTGCGGCCGGACAGCGCCCGCATCGGCGCGCTCGCGCACACCGTGGCCGGCGTCCTGCGCGACCGGA
>NZ_KI912223.1:3488-4709 GCF_000231035.2 Saccharomonospora iraqiensis subsp. paurometabolica YIM 90007
GGTGCGCACCCGGCTGTCGCCGACGCCGGCCGCGGAGGCGGCGTGGGTGGCCGACCAGCTGCGCCGCGCGCATCTGCTCGACGGCGTCCCGTGGTCGGAGATGGCGGTGCTGACGCGGTCGGCGTCGCGCTCGCTGCCGGTGCTGCAGCGGGCGCTGGCGGCGGCGGGAATCCCGGTGGCCACCACCACCGAGGAGCTGCCGCTGTCCCGCCACCCCGGGGTCCGCCCCCTGTTGACGCTGCTGCGGGTGGTCGCCGACCCGGACTCGCTGGACGCCGACACCGCGGAGATGCTGCTGTCCTCACCGCTCGGCGGCGCCGATCCGCTGGCACTGCGCAGGCTCCGCCGCGGACTGCGCCGGCTGGAACTCGCCGCGGGCGGGGAACGCTCCAGTGACGAACTGCTGGTGCGGGCGCTGCGGGACGGGGACGTGCTCGCCGGTCTCGCCGACGCCGAGGCCGCCCCGGTGCGGCGGGTCGGCGGGCTGCTCACCGGCGCCCGCGAGGCCGTGGCCGCGGGTGCCGGGGTGGAGGACGTGCTGTGGCGGGTGTGGCAGGACAGCGGTCTGCAGGACAAGCTGGTGCGGCAGGCCGCCCGGGGGGGTTCGCTCGGCGCGCGCGCCGACCGCGACCTGGACGCCGTCGTGGCGTTGTTCGACGCGGCGGGGCGGTATGTCGACCGGCTCCCGCGGGCGAGTGTCGCCGGATTCGCCGAGTACCTCGGCTCGCAGCACATCGCCGGGGACAGCCTCGCCCCGGTCGCCGCGCGCGGCACGGGGGTGTCCCTGCTGACCGCGCACGGCGCCGCGGGCCGGGAGTGGACGGTCGTCGCCGTGGTCGGGCTGCAGGAGGGGAGTTGGCCGGACCTGCGGCTGCGCGGGTCGCTGCTCGGGGTGGAACGGCTCGTCGACCTGCTGTCCGGTGTGGACAGCGAGTCGGTCTCGGCGACGGCGCCGCTGCTGGCCGAGGAACGACGGCTGTTCCACCTCGCCGCGAGCCGTGCCCGGGACGTCCTGCTGCTCGGTGCGGTGCAGGGGGAGGACGAACAGCCGTCCCGGTTCCTGGACGACCTCGACCTCACCGGGGCGGCCGACGAGGCCGCGCCGGACGTGCGGGAGCACTCCCGGGGCCGGGCGCTGGTGTTGTCCGAGCTGGTGGGCGAACTCCGCGCGGCGGTGTGTGACCCGGACACCGACCCGCAGCGGCGCGGGCTGGCCGCGCG
>NZ_KI912224.1:0-979 GCF_000231035.2 Saccharomonospora iraqiensis subsp. paurometabolica YIM 90007
ACTGGCCGACCGGGTTCGCCAGCTCCCGGCCCGCCAGGTCCGGGGCGCTGCCGTGCACCGGCTCGAAGTAGGCCGGGCCGTCGCCGACGTTGCCCGCCGGGCACAGCCCGATCCCGCCGACGGTGGCGCCGCCCAGGTCGCTGAGGACGTCGCCGAGGAAGTTCTCCATCACCAGCACGTCGAAGTGCCCCGGCCGCCGCACCAGGTCCTGCGCCGCCGCGTCGGCGTAGCGGTACTCCAACTCCACGTCGTCGAACTCCGCCGCCACCTCGGTGACGATCTCCCGGAACAGCGCGTGGCTGCGCAGGACGTTGCTCTTGTCCACGCAGGTCACCCGCCGCACGCCGTCGGCGGGGGCACCGGAGCGGGTGCGGGCGGTCCCGAACGCGCGCCGCGCCACCCGGAGGGTGCCCTCGCGGGTGGTCAGCAGGGTGTCGGTGACCGCCCACCGGTTGCCGACACCCCGGTCGCGCGAGGCGTAGAGGCCCTCGGTGTTCTCCCGGACCAGCACGTAGTCCACCGCACCCGCGTCGACGTCGGCGAGCGCGGAGCGCACCCCGGGCAGCAGCAGGACCGGGCGCACGTTGGCGTAGGTGTCCAGCCCGGTGCGCAGGACGCCGCCGAGCACCCCCGCCTCGGTCCCGTCCGGGGTGCGTACCTCCGGCAGTCCCACCGGGCCCTTGAGGGTCGCCTCCACCCCGTCCCGCACGCGCCGCAGGTCCTCGGCGGAGCAGGCCGCGCCGGTGCGGCGGTAGGTGTCCGCGCCCGCGTCGAGGTGTACCCAGTCCGGGGTGAACGGCTCGGGGCCGTCGGCGCCGAGTGCGTCCAGGACGGACACCGTCGCGTCCACGATCTCGGGGCCGATGCCGTCGCCGGGGATGAGGCCGAGCGTGTGTCGCATCGCGGGTGACTATACGGCCCGGCCGCGCGGGCGCCCCCGGCCGAGGCACCGCCCGTCGGCAGCGGCACCGCCGTCGGG
>NZ_KI912224.1:1079-1588 GCF_000231035.2 Saccharomonospora iraqiensis subsp. paurometabolica YIM 90007
AGCGGGGCGTCCCCGTCGCGGTGCCCCGCCCGGGGGAGCGCCTCGACGTCGCGCACCCCCCGGCCGTGGAGCCGTGGTGGCACCCGTCCGCGCCGTTGCGGACCGGGGCGGTCACGCTCTGACACGGTCACCGGACTCCCACCGATTCACCACCGCCGTCCGGGCGTGTCCGTCGCACGGACGGGTACGGACCACATGTGGCCGAAGCACCGCGTCGGCACGGGTGTGCCGACGACCACGTGTGGCACGAGATGTACGAGCGGTACGGCGGTCTGGTTTTCGGCGTCGTGCTCGACGAGGTGGCGCACCGGGCCGACGCCGAGGACCTGACCCAGCAGGTGTTCCTGAAGGCGTGGCGCAGCCGCGGCCGGTTCGATCCCGGCCGCGGCGGGATGCGGGCGTGGCTGTTGTCCATCACCCGCAACGTGCTCGCGGACCACCGGTGCGCCCGTGCGCGGGACCGCGCCGTCCGGGAGGCGGTGACGGCGGAACCCGCCGGGGTGCGCGGG
>NZ_KI912224.1:1688-2897 GCF_000231035.2 Saccharomonospora iraqiensis subsp. paurometabolica YIM 90007
CGGGACCGCGGACCGGACCACGCCCGCCGACGCGGTGGCGAGCGGGCTCGCCGTGGCGTGGGCCCTCGACCGGCTCGCCGCCGCCCAACGGGTCGTCGTCGCCCTGGTGATCCTCGAGGACCTGACCCACCGGGAGGTCGCCGAGCGCACCGGGTGGCCGTTGGGCACCGTCAAGAGTCACTGGAACCGGGCGTTGGGGCGGCTCCGCGCGGACGCCGTCGTCCCGACCGGTGACCCGCGATCCGGCGCCACGGACAACGGAACCGGAAAAGACCGGCAAAAACTACCGCGGGACCGCATCCACGGAGTCCCCCGATCCGGTACTGGCTCATGACGGCAACGTCGCGAACGTGCCGTGACCCACGACGATCAGGAGGCACTCCGATGCGCAAACTCCTCCTCGGCGCCCTCAGCGGCGCGACCGCACTCGCCATGGCCGGGGGTGGGATCGCCGCGGCGGAATCCGACCCGGCGACCCAGGCCGGACAGTCGACCGGAACGGTGTACGTCGTGCACGGCATCCCGGGCACCCCTGTGGACGTCTACGTGGACGGCGAGCGGGCGATCGACGACTTCGCGCCCGAAACCACCCAGGGACCCCTCGACCTGCCTTCGGGCGACCGCGAGGTGGCCCTGTTCCCGGCCGACGCGCCGGACAACTCCGGACAGCCCCTCATCGAGGGGTCCGCCCAGGTGCCCGCGGACGGCAACGTGTCGCTCGTGGCCCACCTGAACGAGGGCGGCGAGCCCACCCTCACGCCGTACGCCAACGACGTCAGCCCGGTGCCCGACGGCCAGGCCCGGCTGGTGGTCCGGCACGACGCGGCGGCCCCCGCGGTGGACGTCCGCGCGGACGGCAGCCCCGTGGTGACCGGGCTGACCAACCCGAACGAAGAGGCCCTCGTCGTGGACGCGGGCACGGTGCAGGCCGACGTCACCCTCGCCGGCACCGAGGAGACGGTGATCGGGCCGGCGGACCTGCCCCTGGACAGTGGCACGGCCACGTTCGTGCACGCCGTCGGATCCGCCGACGAGGGCACGCTGTCGCTGGTGCCGTTCACCATCGAGCTGGACGGCACCCCGTCCGGCGTGCCCGCGGGTGTCGCCGCGCCCGCCGACAGCGGACTCGGCTGGGTCCTCGGCGGCTCGCTGGCGACCTTCCTGCTGCTCGGCTCGGGAGTGGCGCTGTGGCGTGCGCAGGGCGCGGGC
>NZ_KI912224.1:2997-3526 GCF_000231035.2 Saccharomonospora iraqiensis subsp. paurometabolica YIM 90007
CGCGTCCGGGTCGGCCGTGCTGGCCGGGCACGTCGACGACGCGGCGCAGGGGCCGGGCGTCTTCGCCCGGATCGCCGAGATCGACCCCGGCCACCGGATCGAGGTGACCGGCTCCGACGGCCGCACCCGGGCGTTCCGCGTGGTGGCGCGGGAGGTGTGGCCGAAGGAGGAGGTGCCGCTGGAGCGCGTGTTCGACACCGACGGCGCACCCCGGCTGGTGCTGATCACCTGCGGCGGGGTGTTCGACGGCGCCGCGGGATCGTACGAGGACAACATCGCGGTCACCGCGGTCCCGGTGGACCGGGCCGCGTCCGGGGGATGACGGCACGCCGGGGCGTCCGGGCCGGGGCGCTCCGGCGTCACTCTCCGTGTGCGGGCACGATGTGCGCGTCCGGTGTCCCCGTCTCCCGCGAGTGAGCCGCCATGCCCCGCCGTGCGTCGCCGTCCCGCCGTGTGTCCCGCCGCGTCCCGGCCGTCGCCGTGCTCGGCGTCCTCTCCCTCGTCGCCGCGTGCGGCGGGACGACGTCCG
>NZ_KI912224.1:3626-6347 GCF_000231035.2 Saccharomonospora iraqiensis subsp. paurometabolica YIM 90007
TGTTCCGTGCCGCGGCGTCGGCCGCGTCGGCGTCCGCGCGGGCCGACCGCCGGAGTGGACGCAGCGGATCCGGGGTGTCGTCGAAACCTGACGCGCAGCCGGCGAGACCGGCCCCGGCCGGGGCCGCCAGTGCCGTCAGGGCTGCCGTGCGCAGCAGTCTCCGCCGGTTCCACGCATGTCGGGATGTCACGGCCCGCATCCTGCCACCCCGGAACCGGCCGCGGATGATACCGGGTGGGCACGCGCCCGGCGCGGTGCCGGACGGGCGACGCCCGGCGGGACACCGCGGGGGCACGATAAGCTGAACCACCACTTCAGAACAGGAACCACAGGGAGCAGCACGGTGCCCAACGAACTCGCCGGCAGGCTGGAGCCCGTCGTGGCCGAGGCCGTCGCGGCCGCGGGTTTCGATCTCGACGCGCTGGACGTCCAGCAGGCAGGCAGGCGCAAGCTGGTGAAGGTCGTCGTCGACGGCGAGCACGGCGTCGAGCTGGACCGCATCGCCGAGATCAGTAGGACGGTGTCGGCGGCGCTCGACGAGTACGAGCACCTCATCGAGGGCGCCTACACGCTGGAGGTGACCTCGCCGGGGCTGGACCGCCCGTTGACCGCGCCCCGCCACTGGCGGCGGGCCAAGTACCGCCTCGTCCGCGTGACACCCGTCGAGGGGTCGCCCTACGTCGGCCGCGTCGGTGACGCCGGGCCGGAGTCGGTGCGGATACTGGTGGACGGGAACATCCACGACCTGCGGTACGCGGACGTGGACACGGCCGTCGTCGAGGTCGAGTTCAAGCAGCCCCCCGCCGGGGACCTGAAGCTGCTTGAGGCCGACGGGCGCGGCGAGAACGAGGAAAGTGCCGGACCGAAGGAGGAGCCGAGGTGAACGTCGACATCGCGGCGTTGCGCGCGATCGAACGGGACAAGGACATCCCCTTCGAGACGGTGCTGGAGGCGATCGAGAGCGCCCTGCTGACCGCGTACAAGCACACGGAGGGGCACCACCCGCACGCGAAGATCGACATCGATCGCCGCACCGGGTTCGTGCGGGTGCTCGCGCACCGGCTGGACGAGCACGGTGGGGTCGCCGAGGAGTGGGACGACACCCCGGAGGGATTCGGCCGGATCGCCGCGGCGACCGCCCGGCAGGTCATCCTCCAGCGGCTGCGGGACGCCGAGCACGAGAAGACCTACGGCGAGTTCTCCGCCCAGGAGGGCGAGATCGTCGCGGGTGTCGTGCAGCGGGACGCGAAGGCCAACGCCCGCGGGATGGTGGTGCTGCAGATCGGCGACTCCGAGGGGGTGCTCCCCGCCGCCGAGCAGGTGCCCGGCGAGGAGTACGGGCACGGCGAGCGCCTCAAGGCCTACGTCGTCGGAGTGGCGCGCACCGTCCGCGGACCGCAGATCACGCTGTCCCGGACGCACCCCAACCTCGTGCGCAAGCTGTTCGCCCTGGAGGTGCCCGAGATCGCCGACGGCACCGTGGACATCACCGCCGTCGCGCGCGAGGCGGGGCACCGGTCGAAGATCTCCGTCCGGTCCACGGTGCCCGGGGTGAACGCCAAGGGTGCCTGCATCGGGCACGTCGGTGGCCGCGTGCGCAACGTGATGAGCGAACTGGGTGGCGAGAAGATCGACATCATCGACTACTCGGACGACCCGGCCGAGTTCGTCGGGAATGCGCTCTCGCCCGCGAAGGTTGTGTCTGTCGAGGTGGTCGACGAACGGGCCAAGACGGCCCGGGTCGTCGTCCCCGACTTCCAGTTGTCCCTGGCGATCGGCAAGGAGGGGCAGAACGCCCGCCTGGCGGCCCGGCTGACCGGGTGGCGGATCGACATCCGCAGCGACGCGGCCCCGGAGACGGGGCAGCGGCAGGTGGAACCGACCGAGACACCGCACGCAGCGGCCACCGGTTCCGCCGACTGATTGACCAAGGTCTAAACTGGGATGTGGTGCGACACCCACAGCCGAACCAGACCCGACCGCGGCCCGGCGCCACGCCGGTCCGCACGTGCGTCGGATGTCGGCGGCGGGCGTCGGTGCCGGAGTTGATCCGTGTGGTCGCGGCGGACGGGCACGTGGTCGTCGACGAGCGACGACGGCTGCCGGGACGCGGTGCCTGGCTGCATCCCGACCGGGGATGCCTGGGCCGCGCCGAACGGCGGCGGGCGTTCCCCCGGGCCCTCCGGGCTAAGGGGGTGCTCGACGTGGCCGGTCTGCGGCATCATGTGGAGCGGCTCACCCGGAGCGCGGACAGCGCTGGTGGCACTGTGGGTGCGGGAACTCCCCGCATCCAGACCGGAACAAGGAAGCAGGTCGACCCGTCATGAGTCAGCCGTGAAGCTGAAGCCATGAACGCGCGACGATAGAGACGAGGTCTGCGGGTTTCGCCGCCGACCTCATCAGTTGAGGAGAGCAGTGGCAGGCAAAGCCCGCGTACATGAGCTCGCGAAAGAGCTCGGTGTCACGAGCAAGGATGTACTCGCCAAGCTGAAGGAGCAGGGCGAGTTCGTGAAATCCGCGTCGTCGACCGTCGAGGCGCCCGTCGCCCGACGGCTGCGCGACGCCTTCCCGACGAGCAAGGACGGCAAGTCCGACAAGAAGGGCGCCGGCCGGGGCCCGAAGCCCGCGGGCGGGGACGGCAACGGCGCGAAGCCGGGGCCGTCGAAGCCCTCGGCACCGGCACAGCAGGGGCCGGCACAGCAGGCTCCGCAGGCCGAGCAG
>NZ_KI912225.1:0-1525 GCF_000231035.2 Saccharomonospora iraqiensis subsp. paurometabolica YIM 90007
ACGCCGTGGTGTCGGCCCGCAGCGCGGCCGGGGTCTCCCCGTCGGCGAGGGTGGGCCGGGCGAGCTCGGGCACCCGGGACGCCTCCAGCGCCTCCCGCACGCGCGGATCGGCGCGGAAGGCCCGGGCCCGCTCGCGCAGCAGCAGGTAGGACCGCATGTTCGCCTCGGCCGCCACCCAGGCCCCGTCGACGTCCTCGGTGCGCGGCGGTTTGAAGTCGAAGTGCCGGGGCCCGGTGTAGCCCTCGTGTTCCAGCAGGTCCACGAGGAAGAACGCCGAGAGCACGTCCCCGTGGCCGAACACGAGGTCCTGGTCGTAGCGCGGCCCGCGCTGCCCGTTGAGGTCGATGTGGAACAGCTTGTCCTGCCACAGCGCCTGCCCGACGCCGTGCACGACGTCGAGCCCGGCCATCTGCTCGTGCCCGACCTCCGGGTTGACCCCGACGATCTCGTGGTGCTCCAGGGTGGAGATGAACGCCAGGGCGTGCCCGATGGTGGGCAGCAGGATGTCGCCGCGCGGCTCGTTCGGCTTCGGCTCCAGCGCGAGCCGCAGGTCGTAGCCCTGCTCGGTGACGTACGCGGCGAGGGTGTCGATGCCCTCCCGGTAGCGGTCCATGGCGGCACGCACGTCCTTGGCGGCGTCGGTCTCCGAGCCCTCGCGGCCGCCCCACAGCACGTAGGTCGTCGCACCGAGTTCGGCGGCCAGGTCCATGTTGCGCATCACCTTGCGCAGCGCGAACCGGCGGACCTCACGGTCGTTGCTGGTCAGCGCCCCGTCCCGGAACACCGGATGGCCGAACAGGTTGGTGGTGGCCATCGGGACGACGAGCCCGGTGCGCTCCAGCGCGCCCCGGAAGCGGGCGACGGCGCGTTGCCGGTCGGCGTCGTCGCTGCCGAACGGGATGAGGTCGTCGTCGTGGAAGGTGACGCCCCAGGCCCCGATCTCGGCCAGCCGGTGCACCGTGTCCACCGGGTCGAGCGCGGGGCGGGTGGGGTCGCCGAACGGGTCGGCCGCGCGCCATCCGACCGTCCACAGGCCGAAGCTGAACCGGTCGTCGGGAGTCGGGTCTGCCACCACGGTGTCCTCCAGGGAGAAGCGAATTCGTTGAGGGGGTAAACGTATCCGGACCGTGCGGGCGGGTCAACGCCATTCGTTCACCCGCTGAACCATTACGATGTCCGGGTGACCACGAGACCCGCGGGGGCGCACACCGTCCGCCGCCACAACCGCGCCCTGGTGCTCGCCGCCGTCGCCGACTCGCCGGGCGTGTCCCGGGCCGGGGTCGCCACCCGGACCGGACTGACCAAGGCCACCGTGTCCAGCCTGCTCGACCCGCTGATCACGGGCGGGCTGGTCCGCGAGTCCGGCCCCGAGCACCGCGCCGGGCCGGGCCGAAAGGGCACCTCGCTGACCCTGTCCCCCACCGGCCCGCACGGGCTGGGCGTGGAGATCGCGGTCGACTACGTCGCCACGTCGCTGGTCGGCCTGACGGGTGCCGTGGCCGACGAGCACGTCCGCCCCGCCGAA
>NZ_KI912225.1:1625-4060 GCF_000231035.2 Saccharomonospora iraqiensis subsp. paurometabolica YIM 90007
GACGTGCGGGCGGGGCGCCTGAGCGATGGCGCACGGCTACCCGCCTACGCGGACCTGGCCGATTCGTACGGCGTGGCGGTGGGCACGGTCAAGCGAGCTGTCCTGGAGCTGCGGCGGGAAGGCATCGTGACCGTCGTGGTCGGACGCGGCACCTTCATCGCCGAGAAGTAGGCCGACTCCGACCTGGCTGTCGGGCTCAGCCCGCGAAGATCTGCCGCCACTCCGCCAGCGACCGGGGCCGGAAGACGACGTTGGTCTCCCGCACGTGCGACAGGTTCGCCGACGGCTCGGCCGAGTACATGTGCCCCGGATACACCACCGGGTCGCCGGACAGGCCCGCGAGCTGCTGGAGGCTGCCGTACAGCGCGTCGGCGTCGCCGCCGGGCAGGTCGGTGCGCCCGCAGCCGTCGAGGAACAGCGTGTCGCCCGCGATGAGCGCGTCGTCCAGCAGGAAGCACTGGCTGCCGGGGGTGTGCCCCGGCGTGTGCAGGGTGCGGACCTCGATCGCGCCGATCGCGACGGTGTCGTCGTGGTCGTGGGCGACCAGGTCGGTGCCGGACACGCCGGTGACCCGCCGCACCCACTCCTGCTCGGCGTCGGCGACGTGGATCGGCACCTGCTTGCGGGCGAGCAGCTCGGCCACCCCGGGCAGGGAGAAGCCCATCATGTCCCCGCCGACGTGGTCGGGGTGGTAGTGCGTGGCCAGCACGCCGGTGAGCCGCATCCCGTCGTCGTCGAGCAGTCCGAGCAGGTCGTCCACCGCGTAGGCGGGGTCGACCACCATGGCCTCGCCGGTCTCCCGGTCGCCGATGAGGTAGCTGAAGTTGCGCATCTGGGTGGCGATCTGGTCGCCGACGGCGTAGTCGCGGCCGGCCAACAGTTGCCGGAAGTACAGGCGCTCGGACATGCCCCGATCGTATCGGCCGGGTTCGGGCCCTCCGCCCCCCGGCACGTCGACGCTCCCCCCGGACGTCAGACGGCGGCGGATCGGGATCCGGGATCGGGGAGTGCGCGCCCGGATCCAGGAGCGGTCGCGGGTCGGTGCCGTGGGTGTGGCCCGAGGGCGTGTGCACGGTGAACCGGTGGGTGGCCCGGTTCAGCCGGAGTCCCCACCCGGGCACGTTCTTCAACCGGTGGTGCCGTCGGCACAGGCCCACCAGGTTGTCCGGGGCGGTGCGGCCGTGGCGTCCGCGCCCCAGTCGACCACGTGGTCCAGGTCGCCGAACCGGCTCGGCCGGTGGCACCCCGGGAACCGGCACACGTGGTCCCGCACCCGCACGAACTCGTCCGTCGCCGCGGGTGGCCGGTACCGCGCCCGCCCCACATCCAGCAGGGACCCGGTGCGCGGGTCGGTGACGAGGCGGCGCCACGTCGAGGTGGAATCGAACGCGATCTCCCGGGCCACCTGCGCCGGGAGGGGGCCGTGCCCGTCGAGTTCTCCCGGGCGGTCGTCGGCACCGAGCAGGGTGGGCAGCGCGACGTGCACGAACACCTCCGCGCGGGTGCTGCGCGGTGGGGCCCTCGGTCGTGGTGTGCCCACCTCGCAGCAGGTCGGCCAGCACGTCGGCCCGGAGCTGGTCAGTCGTGCGGGGCTCCCCGTGCCGACGCAGGGAACGGGCGATCCGGTCGACGCGGGCATAGGCCGCGCTCGCCACCTCGGCGGGCAACTCGGGACGCAGAACGGCCGTGCCGTCGCCGCCGTGGATCAGCTCGACGCGCCGCTCGGCCCGGCGCCGCGCGGCGCGGTCGGCCGCACCGTCCGGGTCGACCCGTGCCACCACCCGGTTCACTGCCTGCCGCAGTGCCCCCGGGTCCTTTCCGGACAGTCGGTCGGCGAGGGTCGCGTCGACCTGCCGCGCCTTCGCGTCCGGGAGGTACGCCGTCGGCTCGGCCACCTTGGACGCCTTGTACGCATCGAGGACACCGGTCTCCATCGCGGCCAATGTGGACGGCAACCGGGACACCAGCACCGTCGCCAGGTCGACGGTCCGCCGGGCGTCACGATCGCCGATCGTCAACGTCAGGGCGAGCTCGGCGGCCACGTCCGCCGGGTCCCGCCGGTCGACACACGCGGCGACCTCCCGGAGCTGACGGGCCTGCAACCGGGCGATGTGCTCGCCCAGTGCACGGATACGGTCCATACGCGACAGTGCGCCGCACGGCGCACCATCGCCTCCCCCTTCATCGCTCATGTGTTCGAGTCTAGCCGCGTTGAGCGGCTCACCGCGATGTCTCGATCGGCTGAGTCCGATGCCGACCCACCCGGCTGTCCCGGCTCTGCGACACTGCCCGTCATGGCCTCTTCGGCACCGACGACCGGCACCCCGGGCACCGTGGTCGTGCTCGGCGGCCGCAGCGAGATCGGCACGGCCGTGGCGCGGCGGCTGGCGGAGCAAGGCGCGCACACCGTCGTGCTCGCCGCCCGGCGCAGCGAC
>NZ_KI912225.1:4160-4492 GCF_000231035.2 Saccharomonospora iraqiensis subsp. paurometabolica YIM 90007
TTCACACCAACCGGCCCGCCACCGACCGTCGCGGGTTCGCCGTGGCCCCTTCGGGGAACCGTCCGGGACACCGGCGCGCCCCGCGAGCCGATCCGGGTCTTTCGCCCCTGGGCGGTGCCGGGCACCGTTCCGCAGGATCGGGGGAGCCGAGCGACCGGAAGGGGCCCGCGATGACCCTGCTGTCCAGCGAGTCCGGTGCCGGCGCACGTCCCCGTACGACGGGCCGGGCGGGGGACCGGACGTGAGGCGGCCGACCGTCGCGTTCGGCCGTGTCGCGGGGACACGGCTCGAGGCCCACTGGTCGGCGGGGGTGTCGCTGGTGGTGCTCACCG
>NZ_KI912225.1:4592-4921 GCF_000231035.2 Saccharomonospora iraqiensis subsp. paurometabolica YIM 90007
TTCGACGCCGACGACACCGACGCCCACGGAGCCGTGCTGGAACGGATCGCGGCCACGCACGGCCCGGTCGACGTCGTCGTCACCGCGTTCGGCGTGCTCGGCGACCAGGCCCGGGCCGAACACGACGCCGCCCACGCGGTGTCGATCGTGCACACCGACTACACCGCGCACGTCGGGGTGCTCACCCACGCGGCGAACCTGCTACGGGCCCAGGGACACGGCACGCTGGTGGTGTTCTCCTCGGTGGCCGGGGTGCGGGTGCGCCGGGCGAACTACGTCTACGGCTCCGCCAAGGCCGGTCTGGACGGGTTCGCCTCCGGCCTGGCCGA
>NZ_KI912225.1:5021-7581 GCF_000231035.2 Saccharomonospora iraqiensis subsp. paurometabolica YIM 90007
CGGGTGGCCGCCCGGTCCGGGCTGGCCCTCGGTGCCGCGTTGCTCGCCGCGGGCGCGGCCGAGGTGGTCCTGCTCGGACAGTTCCTGGGCGTGTGGCTGGCGCTCGCGGGATGGTTCGTCACCGACGGCGCCCGCACGGAACTGCGCACCGCCGACCTGCGGGCCGCCCTCGGCGAGGTCCCCGTCCGGGACCTCGTCGGCTCCCCGCAGCGTGTCGCGCCCGGCTGGTGGACCGTGGCCGCCCTGCTCGAACACGACCCGGGCGCCGCGGAGACCACCGTCCCGGTGGTCGCGTTCGACGGGTCGGCCGTGGGGCTCCTCGACACGGCCGCCCTGCGCCGGCTCCCCGAACGGGACCGCGCCCGCACCCGGGTGGCGGAGGTGTCCCGCCGACCGCCCGCGGTGCCGGTCGTACCCGCCGACACCCCGGTCAGCGCACTGCTCGCCCGCGGTGGCCGCGCCCTCGCCCGGTCACCGCTGCTCGTGGCCCAGGGAACGATGTTCGTGGGAATGGTGCATACCCACGACCTCGGTCTCCGGGCTCCGCCGGGTCGGTGACGGTGATTGACGCGAGATCGACCGCGGGGATTGGATCGGGCCGGTCGGGTATTCCGGGTACGGAGCCGCCGCGGGTGACCCGGACCGGCGTGGGCCGCGTCGGACGCGGGACGGCGGCCGGGACCGTGTGGGACAGCGAAGGACGGCGACATGACGGAACCACAGGACAACGCCCCGGTCGTGGTCGGGGTGGACGACAGCGACGCCGCGCTCCGCGCGGTGCGCTGGGGGGCGCTCACCGCGCTGAAGCACGGCGCCCCGCTGCGGCTGGTGCACGCGGCCGGTTTCCCCGACCTCTACATCGGCTCCACCATCCCGCCACCCGAGTCGTTCAAGAAGGAGCTGCGGGAACAGAAGTCCCGGTCGCTGGAGGCCGCCCGCGAGGTGGCCACCGCCACCGGGGTCACCGACGTGCGGACCCGCTTCGAGACCGACCCGCCGATCCCCTGGCTGCTGCACGCCTCGCGCACGGCCCGCATGGTCGTGCTCGGCTCGTCCGGGCGCACCGGACTGGTGGGGATGATGGTCGGGTCGACGACGCTGGCCCTGGCCACGCACGCGCACTGCCCGGTCGTGTCGGTGCGGGCCGACTATCCCGAGGTGGTCGCCGGGGACGAACGTCCCGTGCTGGTCGGTGTCGACGGCAGCCCGGTCAGCGAACGGGCCATCGGCTACGCCTTCTCCGAGGCGTCCTTCCGTGGTGTGGACCTCCTCGCGGTACACACCTGGAGCGATGCCGACATGGACGTGTTCACCGACCAGCGGATGTACTTCGACTGGGAGCCCATCCGGGACGTCGAGGAACGCAGGCTGGCCGAACGGCTCGCGGGATGGCGGGAGCAGTACCCGGACGTCACCGTGCACCGGGAGCTGGTGAAGGACCGGCCACGGCACGAGTTGCTCGAACGCAGCGGGGACGCGCAGCTGGTCGTCGTGGGCAGCCGGGGACGCGGTGGTTTCCGCGGGATGCTGCTCGGCTCCACCAGCCAGGCGCTGATCCATCACGCGCAGTGCCCCGTGATGATCGCGCGTCCGGAGAGCGGGTAGGGGCACCGGCGTGCGAGGGCGGTCGGCGCCGTACGCGGCCGTGCACGAGACCCACATCGGGGTGGTGTTCCTCGTCGGCGACGAGGCCTGGAAGCTGAAGAAGCCGGTCGACCTGGGGTTCATCGACCTCTCGACCGTGCGGCGGCGCCGCGAGGTGTGCCGTCGGGAGGTCGAACTGAACCGCAGGCTCGCGCCGGACGTCTACCTCGGCGTCGCCGACCTGTCCGGCCCGGACGGGTCGGACAGGTCGGCCGGGTCGCACGCTGCCGGGGAGACCGAGGGGCCGGAGCCGTTGGTGGTCATGCGGCGGATGCCGGCCGAACGCCGGTTGTCCACGGTGGTCGGCACGGGCGAGGACCTCACCGGGGTCGTCGACCGGCTCGCCCGGATGCTCGCGGACCTGCACAGCCGGTCGGAGCGCGGCCCGGAGATCGACGCCGAGGCCACCCGGGACGCCGTCCGCGCGCGGTGGACGGACAGTTTCACGCAGGTGCGGGGCCTCGGTGTGCTCCCGTCCGCCCTGCTGGACGAGATCGAGGAGCGCACCCTGGAGTTCCTCGACGGGCGCGCGGCCCTGTTCGACCGGCGCATCGCCGAGGGGCGGATCGTCGACGGGCACGGCGACCTGCTGGCCGGTGACATCTTCTGCCTCGACGACGGTCCCCGGGTGCTCGACTGCCTGGAGTTCGACGACCGGTTGCGCAGACTGGACGGGCTCGACGACGTCGCGTTCCTGGCGATGGACCTGGAACGGCTCGGGGCCGCCGACCTCGCCCGGCGGCTGCTGGACGGCTACGCGGAGTTCGCCGCGGACCCCGCACCCGCCGCGCTGCGCCACCACTACGTCGCCTACCGCGCCTTCGTCCGGGCGAAGGTGGCCGCCCTGCGCGCCGCCCAGAACGAACCCGGCTCGGAGTCGGCGGGCACCTCCACCGAGGAGGCCCGCGCACACGCC
>NZ_KI912225.1:7681-8952 GCF_000231035.2 Saccharomonospora iraqiensis subsp. paurometabolica YIM 90007
GCCTCCGGCCACCGGGCCGGACCCGCAGTTCATGGACCGTCTGCTCACGGGTCTGCAGCAGCGGGAGTGGTGACCGCCGGACGGGCCCGGCCCCCACGAACCCGTCCGGCTCCGGGAACCGGGTCCGTCCGCACCGGGTGAGGCGCGGGCGCGGCGCACACGGGACGATGGGGCGCATGACGACCGAATCGATGACGCGGTGGCGGCCCGCCACCGGGGCCACCACGCTCACCCTGGACCGGCGGCCGGTGAGCCTGCTCGACAAGGCCCGCGTGTACGCCTGCGGCATCACGCCCTACGACGTGACCCACCTCGGCCACGCGGCCACGTTCGTCTGGGTGGACACCCTCAGCCGCGTGCTGCGCGTGCTGGGCGTGGAGCCGCTCGTGTGCCGCAACGTCACCGACATCGACGACGTCCTCGACGACGCCGCCCGGCGGGCGGGGCTGCGCTACGACCACTACGCCGCCTTCCAGGAGTTCCAGTTCGAGGGCGACATGGCGGCGCTGAACGTGCGCGCGCCCGACCACGAGCCCCGAGCGCACCGCTACGTCGACTCGGTGATCCGGCTCGCGGGGGCCCTGATCGCCTCGGGAGCCGCCTACGAACGGGACGGGGGCGTCTACTTCCGCGGCAGGCACGTCGTGGCCCGCGCGGGATTGCACGAGGACGACGCCCTCCGCCTGGCCCGGGAGTACGGCGGCAGGCCGGACGACGCCGTTAAGGACGACCCGTTCGACGTGGCCGTGTGGCAGCCCGCCGAGCCCGGCCACCCCGCGTGGGACTCCCCCTGGGGGCCGGGCAGGCCCGGGTGGCACGCCGAGTGCGTCGCGATGTCGGTGTCGGCGTTCGGCGTCGGGGTGGACATCCACGCGGGGGGCGCCGACCTGCGCTTCCCGCACCACGCCTACCACGCGGCGATGGCCGAGGCGCTGACCGGCGTCACCCCCTACGCGCGGGCGTGGCTGCACGTGGGCACGGTGACCGTGGACGGGGTGAAGATGGCCAAGTCGGCGGGCAATCTCGTGCTCGTGCAGGACCTGCTCGCGCGGTATCCGGCGGCGGTGGTCCGCATGGCGATCATCGACCGGCCGTGGTCGCAGACCTGGGACTACACCCCCGGGGCGCTGGAGGCGGCCGCGGCCCGGGTGGAGGACCTGCACCGGGCGGCGGGCAGCAAGGGCGGCCGGACCGACGAGGCCGACATCGAGCACCTGCGTGACCTGCTCGGCGCGGACCTCGACGTCCCCGCCGCGGTCGACGCCGCCGTC
>NZ_KI912225.1:9052-9735 GCF_000231035.2 Saccharomonospora iraqiensis subsp. paurometabolica YIM 90007
CGGGTGCGGGACGACGCGGCGGCCCCGGACGGCGCACCGGGGGACGGCGCGCCCGCGCCCGACCCGCCCGTGGTATGAGCCGCCCGTGGAGGACCCGGTCGGGTGGCCGGAGACTCACCCGACCCTGGACTCGACGTCACGCACCGAACTTGGCAAGATACGGTTCTCCCGAATCGCTCGCAGCCGCCGGGACGCCGCCGTGGAGGGACTCTCAGTGAACGCCAGGACCACGCAGGTCGACGACCTCCGGCTCGTCGCCCCTGCCCAGCGCCGTGAACTGTGCCGACCTGTTCGTCCGGTTCTCCCTCACCGAGTGGTCACTGCGGGACCTGTTCGACGAGGCCGCCGACGCCGCCCGCACACTGGTCCGTGCGGTGGTCGACCGCACGGACCAGAAGGACCCCGGTTTCGTCACCGTGCGCCTGCGGCTGTCCGGGGACTGCCTCGTCGTCGAGGTCGAGGACGACCAGCTCGACCGGATCCACGACGAGGCCCCCGCGGTGGCGGGCCGCAGCACCGGAGCCGTGCCGTTGGAGGGCCGGGGGAAGCTGGTGTGGTGCGAGGTGCCCCTCCCGGACGGGGTCACCGCGAACCAGGTGCGCCTGCCCCGCCGCGACGAGCGCCGCACCTCGCAGGTGCCCGAGCCCGCCGGGGAGCCTCCGGCCACCGGGCCGGACCCGCAG
>NZ_KI912225.1:9835-11028 GCF_000231035.2 Saccharomonospora iraqiensis subsp. paurometabolica YIM 90007
GGCCGGACACCGGCGGGACCGCCCGGAGCGGTCAGCCGCCGCGTGCCGCCCGCAGGGACTCCCGCACCGAGCCGAGTGTGGCCAGCACCGCGGTCGGCTCGTAGCCGCAGTGGGCCATGCAGTTCGCACACCGCGGGTCCCGGCCGCGGCCGTAGCGCTCCCAGTCGGTGGTCTCGATCAGCTCCCGGTAGGTCTCGGCGTAGCCGTCGTTCATCAGGTAGCACGGCTTCTGCCAGCCGAACAGCGAGTACGACGGCACGCCCCACGCGGTGCAGCCGAAGTCGACCTTGCCCTCCAGGAAGTCGAGGAACAGCGGCGAGTGGTTGAGCCGCCAGCGCTTGCGGTTGCCGTCCGCGAACGCCTTGCGGAACAGTTCCCGGCTCTCCTCCACCCCCGGGAAGTGGTCCTGGTCGGGGGCCTTCTCGTAGGCGTAGGCAGGGGAGACCATCATCTCGTCGACCCGCAGGTCGTCGTTGAGGTAGTCGAGCACCTCGATGACGGTGGCCGGGGTGTCGGTGTTGAACACCGTGGTGTTCGAGGTGACGCGGAACCCGCGGGACTTGAGCTCCCGCACCGCCTCCACCACCTCGTCGAACACGCCCTCCTTGTCCACCGCGGCGTCGTGCCGCTCCCGCATCCCGTCGACGTGCACCGCGAACGCGAAGTACTTCGACGGCGCGAGGTCGAGCTTGTCGATCTTCTTGCGGAGCAGTGCCGCGTTGGTGCACAGGAACACGTACTTCTTACGCCGCACGAGTTCGTTCACCATGGTGTCGATGTCCGGGTGCATCAGGGGTTCCCCGCCCGCGATGGACACCATCGGCGCCCCGCACTCCTCGATCGCGGCGACGGCCTGCTCCACCGGCATCCGCTGCTTCAGCACGCTCGCCGGGTGCTGGATCTTGCCGCATCCGGGACACCCGAGGTTGCAGGCGAACAGCGGTTCCAGCTCCACGATGAGCGGGAACTTGTCCCGCCGTTTGAGTTTCTGCGCCATCAGGTACCGGGCGATGCGCAGACTCTGGTGCAGAGGCATGTTCATGGGTGCCGCACCTCCTTGCTGGTGCTGTCCTGGACGGGGGCCCCGGATCCCTGCGGGGACGGGGCGGGAGCGGTTGCGGACGACGGCCGGGTTCCCGCGAGCCCCGCCGCCCACGCGCGTGCCACGGGCCCGACCCGACGCAACGCCGCCA
>NZ_KI912225.1:11128-13368 GCF_000231035.2 Saccharomonospora iraqiensis subsp. paurometabolica YIM 90007
GACGCCGGCGCCGGGTCGACCGCGACGACGCTGCGGACGTGGCCCGCGTGCTCGTGTGCGAGCCGCAGCGCGGGCTCGGCGGCCGTCGCCGCGGCCACCAGGTGGACCCGCTGCCGCACTCCCCGGAGCAGGTCCTCGACGGAGGGCGTGTCCCCGAATCCCGCGGGCAGTCGGCACCAGCCGATGCGCAGGTGCTCGGCCAGGGGCCGCCAGGTGGCGGGCAGGGTCTCGTGCCTGGCCTCCCCCGCGGGGTCGAGCACCAGCACCACGGGCGCGTCCTCGGGCCCCTGCCAGACCACGGACGGACCCCGGGCACGGGGTTCGTCCTCACCGAAATCGCGCATGTACCCGGACTACCCGGCGCGTACCCGCACACACCCGGAACCGGGGAGGCACGGCCGACTCACCGCCGGGGTGCCGTGCGCCGGGAGGCGGGGGGCGGGACGGCGGGACACCCACCGCGCGGGTGCTCACCCGTTGTGGTGGAGAACGGCCGATCCCCCATGATCAAATCCTGTCAACGTCAAGATGCGCCGTAGGATTCCGGCATGTCCGACCGGCACACCTACCACCACGGCGACCTCCGCCGCGCCGTCCTCGACGCGGCCGTCGAGGTCATCACCGCCGACGGCCCCGCCGCCGTCAGCCTGCGCGACCTCGCCCGCCGCGCCGGGGTCTCGCACGCCGCGCCGGCGCACCACTTCGGGGACAAGGCCGGTCTGCTCACCGCGATCGCCGTGGAGGGCAACGAGATGCTGGCGGCGTCGCTGTCCGAGGCCCTGGCGGACGGGACCCGCGCGTTGCTCGAGTTCGGGGTGCGCTACGTCGAGTTCGCCGAGTCCCATCCGGCCCATTTCGAGGTGATGTACCGGCCCGACCTCCACCACCGGGACGACCCCGCCCTGATGCGGGCCCGCCGGAACACGGCGGAGCTGCTCCGTACGGGGGTCGCCGCGCTTCCCCGGACGGCCGCGGGGGACACCGGGCTCGGCGCGGTCGCGTCCTGGTCGCTGGCACACGGCTTCGCGACGCTGTGGCGCACCGGGAACCTGGAGGGGTGGGTCCGCGACGACCCGCCGGGCGAGGTGTTCCGCCGGGTGGCGGAGTTCGCCCCCCGGCCGCTGGGCTGAACGCCGTACCGACGAACGCGGCGCACCCACCATGTGGGAGCGGGTGGACCGGTGTGCCGCCGACTGCGACGATCACCGGCCATGGGCAGGCACACGGCGGGGCTGGTCGAGCGGCGGCACATCGACCTGCTGCGGGTGAGTTCCTCGATCTGCCCGGGCCGGTGACCGGTGGGGTCCCGAACCCGACCGCGTCCGACGCCCCGAGTGCGTCCGAGAGCCCGAGTGCCCGTTCCCGCGCCGCCGGACCCCGCGTGCGGCGTCGGCGACCCGAGGTCTGCGCATGCTCACCCTCTTCCTGTTCGGTCTCGCCGGTTTCCTCGCCCAGCTCGTCGACGGCTCGCTGGGCATGGCCTTCGGTGTGACGGCCACGACGACCCTGCTGGCCGTGGGGACCGCGCCCGCGGTCGCCTCGGCCGCGATCCACCTCGCCGAGGTCGGCACCGCGCTGGCCTCCGGCGCCGCGCACTGGCGGTTGTCCAACATCGACTGGCGCACGGTCGGCGTGCTGGCCGTGCCCGGCGCGGTGGGCGCCGTGCTCGGCGCGTACGTGCTCACCGCGCTGTCCACCGGGGCGGCGTCGGTGTGGATCAGTACGGTCCTGCTGCTGCTGGGGCTGTACGTGCTCGTCCGGTTCGCGTTCCTGCGGCTGGGCGATCTGATCACCTCCCGCAGGCCGGGCGCCCGGTTCCTGGGGCCGCTGGGCCTGGTGGCCGGTTTCGTCGACGCCAGCGGTGGCGGGGGGTGGGGGCCGATCGCGACGACCACCCTGCTCTCCTCGGGCAGGCTGGAGCCGCGCAAGGTGGTCGGGTCGGTGGACACCTCCGAGTTCCTCGTCGCGCTGGCGGCCAGCGGCGGGTTCTTCGTCGCCCTGAGCAGCGACCATCAGCTCGACTACACCGTGGTGGCCGGCCTGATGACCGGCGGTGTGCTCGCGGCCCCGTTGGCGGCCTGGATCGTGCGCAGGCTCGCGCCGCGGGTGCTCGGCACCGCGGCGGGCGGCATGATCGTGCTCACCAACACCCTGACCCTGCTCGACGTGGCCACCGCGGGCCCCGTGGCGACGACGCTGGTGCTCGCCGGGATCGGCGCGCTGTGGGCCGTGGGGCTGGG
>NZ_KI912225.1:13468-16580 GCF_000231035.2 Saccharomonospora iraqiensis subsp. paurometabolica YIM 90007
AGGGTCACCGCACCCGCCACGAACAGTGCCTCCTGCGGCCCCAGGTGTTCGGAGAGCCAGCCGAGTGCGGGCGCGCCGAGGGCCCCGGCACCACCGGCGACCGTGCCCTGCACCGCCAGCACCCGCCCGCGCATGCTCTCCGCGGCGTCCAGCTGGAGCCGCGTGCTCTTGACGGTGTCGATGATCACGGCGCCCGCCGCGATCGGCACCAGCGCGACGGCGAAGCCGAGCACGCCGGGCAGGAATCCGCTCACCGCCTGCAGCACACTCGTCGCCGCGGCGGCGCCGAGCAGCAGCGGCAGGGTGAACTCCCGGACGCGGGCGGCCGCGAGCCCCCCGAGCACGGTGCCGACGGCGAACACCGACGACAGCGTGCCGTACCCGGCCGACCCGGCGTTCAACGGTCCGTCGGCCATCGCCGCCATGGTCACCTGGTAGTTGCGCCCGAGGGAGGACAGGACGAACCCGAGCGCGAACAGCACCACCAGCACGTGCTGCGTGCGCAGGTAGGACAGGCCCGCGAGCACCCCGGCGTGTTCCGGCCTGCTCATCTCCAGGGGGTGGAACTGGCCGGACCGCATCATCAGCACCGTCCCGATGACCGCGAGGAACGTCGCCCCGTTGATGAGGAACAGGGCCGGTTCCCCGACCACGGCGGCCAGTACCCCGGCCAGGCTCATCCCGAGGACACGGCCGGTCGAGTTGGTCACCGAGTTCCACGCCAGCGCGTTGCCGAGATCGTGGCGCGGCACCACCTGACTGGCGAACCGGCCCAGTGCGGGTCCCTCGAACGTGCCGACGAGCCCGGCCGTCGCGGTGAGCGTGAACAGCACCGGCAGGGGCAGGCCGCTCCACACGGTGAACGCGAGCAGCAACGCGATCACCAGGTGCATCGACTCACCCGCGAGGATGAGCCGCCGGGGCGGGAACCGGTCGGCGAGCGCTCCCGCCCAGGGGCCGAACAGCAGTGCGGGCACCGTGGACAGCGCCACCGACAGACCCACCGACGTCGCCGACCCGGTGCGCTCCATCACGACCCAGTTCAGGCCGAGGACCTGCATCCAGGTACCCGTCACCGACACGAGGTCGGCCGAGGCCCAGAGTCGGTAGTTCCGGTTGGCGAACGCGCGCAGCATCGGCGGCAGTTCTCGCCGCAATTCCAGGGGTCCTTCCGCGAGACGAACGCCGGCGCACTCGGCCGGTCGGGCATGGCTCCGGTCGCTCGTCGACCGGGCGGCAACAAGCTACCCAGCGGTGCGGAACCCCGTCCTCACTTCTCCCGTGTGGCACTGCCAACAGTGAGGTTTGAACTCCCGGGCGGCGCGCACCCGGGCACACACGTGGGCCGCGGGCCGGGTCTCGCCCGGCCCGCGGCCCACGTCACTCCGGCGCCCACGGCGCCGATCGTCGTTCACCTCCGCCCGACGGTCGTCGCGTCGGCGGTGGCGGCGGTCTCAGCGGTTCGTCCCGCCCCCTCGGGTGCCGGAGCCGCCCTCCTCGTCGATGTCGAACTGCTCCTTGCGCACCTCGCCGGAGACGGTCTCCTCCTCGGCGACCCGCTCCTTGCCCAGCCGCACCTTCTCGACCGGCACGCTCTCCTTCTCCACGTGCGGCTGCTCGGAGTGCAGGGTGACCTCCTGCTCCTCCTCGCCGAGCTCGCCGGTCGCCGCCTCGGCGCGGTCCTCCTCGGTGATGGGCTCGCGTTCGACCCGGACCTCCTCGTGCGAGACCGGGACCTTCATCTGCTGCTCCTCGGTCACCACGTACTTGCGCAGCCGGACGCGCCCGCTCTCGACCTCGTCGGTGCCCGCGCGCATCCGCTCCTCGGAGCGGACCATCGACTCCTCCTCGGGGGAACGCCCGCGCGTGGTCCCGGTCTCCTGGCGTCCGGTCTCGCCCGCGGCGGTCCCGGCCGTGGTTCCCGCGGCGGTGCCGGTGCCCTCCGCCGTGCCGGTGCTCTCCTCGGGCCTGGCCGCCCGGGGGGCCGGCATGTCGTAGTGCCGGTACAGCTCGGCGCTCTCCTCGCCGGAGAGATCGGAGTCGGTGTCCGTGCTCGGCGCGTTCGAGACCTGGTCCTTGGACACCTGGACGTGGATGCCGTCGTTCTCCATGTGTGAGCCCTGCAGCGGCACGAAACTCTCCTTGTGCCCCAGCATCCCGGTGCGTACGGTCACCCACTCCGGGTTACGGGTCTCGTCGGACAGGTACACGGTCCCGACCTTGCCGATCTTGCGACCCTGGGAGTCGAGAACCGAGCTGTCGACGAGTTCCTCCGGACGCGGTGTCGTTGCCACGATCGCTGCCTCCTTCCGTGCTCGCGATCTGATGAGAACCGGACTTTGTCACCCGTCCGACCCTTGAAAAGTGCGTTTCCGTCCCCCCTCGCCCGGAAACCGCCCGCCCCGGCTTTCACCCGTCCGGGTGTGCAATCCTCCTTTCGTGCCGCACCGGTCACACCCGGTGTCACACGTTCCCTTCCCGGGCCCCGGAGCGGACGGAGACGGCGGTCTCGCGGTGCGCATGGCCCGGGCCACATCCGGGGCCCCGACGAAACCGGACCGTGGTCGGATGGTCCGGACCCGCATCGCGGCGGGTCCGACCCACGTTCGGCGACCCGGAGGCGGACCGGATGACCGAGATGTCCCTCGACGACGTGCTCGCGGCCCTGGACCTGCGCCGGTGCTCACCGGACACCTTCCTCGGGACGTGCCTGCCGCTGCCCGGGGAACGGGTCTTCGGCGGCCAGTTCCTCGCCCAGGCCGTCGTCGCGGCGGGCCGGACCGTGGGGGACAACACCACGGCCCCGCACTCGCTGCACGCGTACTTCCTCCGGCCGGGCGATCCGCGGGAACCCGTCCGGTTCCGCGTCGACCGCCTCCGCGACGGCCACCCGGCCCGCACCCGCGGCGTCGAGGCCGTCCAGCACGGCAGAACCGTGTTCCACCTGCTCGCGTCGTTCCGGGACCCGGAGTCCGGCCCGTGTCACCAGGACACCGCCCCCGTGGTCCCCGCCCCCGAGACGTTGCCGCAGCGGTACCCGTTCGGCGCGTCCACGGGTCCGCTCGTGCTGTGCCGGGTTCCCGACGGCGCACGCGGGTCCGGCGGCGCACGC
>NZ_KI912225.1:16680-21593 GCF_000231035.2 Saccharomonospora iraqiensis subsp. paurometabolica YIM 90007
GCCGGCCGGTCCGCGTGGTCGTCCGGGGCCGTGTCGTCGCCCGGGGCCGTGTCGGCGTCCACCGGGCCCGTGTCGTCGGCGTCGGCCGGGGTCTCCCGGACCGGGTTCACCGTGCCCGTCGTCCGGGGCAGCACCGACACCGCCGCGTAGGGCTCCCGGCCGACGGTGAAGTGGTCGTCGATCCAGGCGGTCTCGAGCACGGTGCGCCGGTCGGCGGTGGCGACCAGCTCGGGTGACTGGCTCGTGGACGAGCTCGACGTCGGAACCGCCCACAGATGCACCCGGACCCCGTGCTCCTGGGCCTTCTCCACGGGCACACACAGGTCCTCGTCGCCGGTCACGAGGACCACGTCGGCCACCGCCCGGTTCCGCGCCAGCGTCACCAGGTCGGCGTGCAGCTCGGCGTCCACGCCCTTCTGCTGCGGCGGCCCCTCGCCGCGGAGGACGAGGTTGCCCAGACGCACCTTCACGTCCCGCAATGCGCGCAGCACACGGTGCTCGGTGGTGGGCTGCCGCTGGAACGCCGCGTCGTACCAGTAGATCCGCAACACCGGCAGCCCGGTCTCCCCCTCCGCGCGGACCCGGATCGCCTCGATCAACGCGGCGTAGTCGGGGCGCAACCGGCTGCGGTCGCTCCGGAGCCCGGTGAGCAGCGTGTACGCTCCGCCCAGCAGGTATCCCGCATCGACCAGCACGGCGCATCGGTCCACGGTGTTCCCCTTCGTCCACACCACCCCCGACGGTGTCGGCGGCGCGGTGGCTTGTCGGCGTCCGGTCGAGACACTACCGGCCGGTCGCGGCGCCGACAGCGCCCGGCGGACGACGGGCTCGGCAGCGCCCGGGGAGCGGCGGGGTCGGCGGTCGGGGATCCCGGCGGGCACCTCAGCGGGCGAACCAGCGTTGTGGCTCCGGCGCGGTGTTCTCGTAGATGTGCTTCGGCTCCTGGTACTCGGCCAGCCCGGCGTGCCCCAGCTCACGGCCCACCCCGGACCGCTTGAACCCGCCCCACTCCGCCTGCGGCAGGTACGGGCCGAAGTCGTTGATCCACACCGTGCCGTGGCGCAACCGGCGCGCCACGTACTCGGCGCGCCCGGCGTCGGCCGTCCAGACGGCGGCGGCCAGCCCGTAGGTCGTGTCGTTGCCGATCCGTACCGCGGTGTCGACGTCGGCGTCGGTGAACCGTTCCACGGTGAGGATGGGGCCGAACGTCTCCTCGCGGACCACCCGCATGTCGCTGGTGCAGTCGTCGAACACGGTCGGCAGGAAGAAGAACCCGTCCTGCAGCCGCGGGTCGTCCGGGCGGCGCCCGCCGGTCAGCAGCCGGGCGCCCTCGTTGATCCCGATCTCCACATAGGACTCGACCTTGTCCCGGTGCTCGGCCGAGACCAGCGGCCCGCTCTCGGTGTCCGGGTCGAGCCCGTTGCCGAGCCGGATCCGTTCGGCCCGGCGCACCAGCTCGGCCACGAACCGGTCGTGCAACGAGTCCTCGACCACGAGCCGGGTGCCCGCCGAGCACACCTGCCCCGCGTGGAAGAACACCGCGATCAGCGCGTAGTCGATGGCGGCCTCGAAGTCGGCGTCGGCGAAGACGAGGTTGGGGTTCTTGCCGCCCAGTTCGAGCGCGACCTTCTTCACCGTCCGCGCGGCCTGGCTCATGATCGCGCTGCCGGTCTCCAGCCCGCCGGTGAACGACACCATGTCGACCTCGGGGCTGTCGACCAGGAAGGAGCCGACCGTGCCGCCGGGGCCGAGGACGAGGTTCGCCACGCCGGGGGGCGCACCGGCCTCCTCGATCAGTTCGGTGAGCTTGATCGTGGTCAACGGTGTGGACTCGCTGGGCTTCAACACGATCGTGTTGCCGGCCGCCAGCGCGGGGGCGACCTTCCAGCACATCTGCAGCAGCGGGTAGTTCCACGGCGCGATGAGCGCGCACACCCCGAGCGGTTCGTAGATCACCCTGCTGCGCACCGACGGGTCCCCGGCGTCGACGAGCCTGCCCGGGTCGGACTCGGCCTGCGTGGCGTAGTAGCGGAACACCCCGGTGACGTCGTCGACGTCGATGCCGCCCTCGACGAGGGTCTTGCCGGTGTCCAGTGTCTCCAGTCGCGCGATCTCGGCACGGTCCCGCTGGAGCAGCTCAGCCACCCGGTACAGCAGGGCGGACCGGCGCCGGGCGGGCCAGCCCGGCCACTCGCCGTCCTCGAATGCCGCCCGCGCGGCCGCGACGGCGGTCCGGGCGTCGATCGTGTCGGCCTCGTCCACCTCGCGGACCACGGACCGGTCGTAGGGATTGATCACCTGCCGGGTCGCGCCCGCGGAGGCGGCCACCCAGCGGCCGTCGATGAACAGAGTGGACATTGCGGCGATCCTTTCGCCGATCGGCGTGGCCAGCGTGATTCCGGGAATCTCGTTACCGTTCTGCACAGACGATAGAGCCTGGTGTCCCCCCGCACAGCGTGAGCGGACCGGCCGTGCCCCGGCCGGGGCGCCACGACGCCGGGACACCGGAACCGACCGGATCGAGGTGAGTGCCGTGACCACCGGTGGTGACCCACACCGGCCCGCCGTGCAGGCCGACCCCGGCACGGACGAACTCGGTCCGGGGGACCGCGGTGTCAAACGACTGGTGTTCCTCGGCTCCGGCACCCTGATCGTCGCGTTGTCGATCTGGGCGATCGTCACGCCGACCGGGGCCGAGAACGCGATCGGCACGGCGGTGTCCTGGATCTCGTCCGGGCTCGGGTGGTACTACTTCCTGGCCGCCACGCTGTACCTGCTGTTCGTGCTGTTCGTGGCACTGTCCCGGTACGGTCGGGTGAAACTCGGCCCGCAGCACGCCACCCCGGACTACGGGGTGTTCGCCTGGGCGGCGATGTTGTTCGCCGCCGGCATCGGCATCGACCTGATGTTCTTCTCGGTCGCCGGGCCGGTGACGCACTACCTGTCGCCGCCGTCCGGGGACCCGGCCACCCTGGAGGCCGCACGGCAGGCGGTGGTGTGGACGCTGTTCCACTACGGCATCACCGGGTGGGCGATGTACGCGCTGATGGGGATGGTGCTCGGGTACTTCGCGTTCCGGTACCGACTGCCGCTGGCGATCCGCTCGGCCCTCTACCCGCTGATCGGCAGGCGCATCCACGGACGGGTGGGTGACACCGTCGACCTCGCCGCCATCATCGGCACCATCTTCGGCATCTCGGTGTCCCTGGGCATCGGCGTGGTGCAGCTGAACTACGGCCTGCTGTTCCTGTTCGGCATCCCCGAGGGGGTGGCGGCACAACTCGGTCTGGTGGGGGTGGCCGTGGTCATGGCGACCGTGTCCGCCGTGGCCGGTGTGGACCGCGGGATCCGCCGGCTGTCGCAGCTCAACGTGATCCTCGCGATCGTGCTGATGCTGTACGTGCTGGTGCTGCAGGGGCCCGCCCAGCTGCTCGAGGCGCTGGTGCTCAACATCGGCGACTACGTGAGCCGGTTCCCGTCGATGACCCTGAACACCTTCGCCTACGACCAGCCGGTCGAGTGGCTGAACAACTGGACGTTGTTCTTCTGGGCGTGGTGGATCGCCTGGGCCCCGTTCGTGGGACTGTTCCTGGCGCGGATCTCCCGTGGTCGCACGCTGCGGGAGTTCGTCGCCGCGACCCTGATCATCCCGTTCCTGTTCACCGCCACCTTCCTGTCGGTGTTGGGCAACAGCGCCCTCGACACGGTGCGCCGGGGCGACCTCGCGTTCGGCCTCACCGCGATGAACTCGCCCGAACAGGGCTTCTACGGACTGCTCGACCAGTACCCGGGGGTGCTCTTCAGCGCGGGCCTGGCCACGTTCGTCGGGCTGCTGCTGTACGTGACCTCGGCCGACTCCGGGGCGCTGGTGATGGCGAACCTCAGCTCCCGGCTGCCCACCCCGATCAGCGACGCGAAACCGTGGCTGCGCGTCTTCTGGGCGCTGGCGACCGGTCTGCTCACCATGGCGATGCTCATCGTGGGCGGCGTGGACGCGCTGACCAGTGCCACGATCATCATGGGCCTGCCGTTCTCGTTCGTCATCTTCGCGATCATCTGGGGTCTGTACAAGGCGCTGCGGGTGGAGCGGTTCCGGGACGACGCCCTGCGGACGACGCTCCCCTCGTCACTGTCCGAACGCACCACCGTGCCTCCTCCCGGACACGTGACGGGCTCCTGGCGCAACCGGGTGCGGCGCATGCTCAGCTATCCCGGCAGGCGCACCGCGCACCGGTTCGTCGACGACGTCGCCCGGCCGGCACTGCACGAGGTGGCCGGGGAACTGCGCGAGCAGGGTCTGGACGCCACGGTCACCGAGGAACCCGACGAGCACATCGACCTGCCGCACCTCACGCTGCGCGTCCCGATGGGCCCCGAGCAGGGCTTCAACTACCGGTTGCGGCCACGGGAGAAACAGACGCCCGCGTTCGCCATGCGGTCGGTGGCCGAGGCCGACACCTACCTGCGGATGGAGGTGTTCCTGCCGGAGGGCGGGCAGGGCTACGACGTGCTCGGCTACACCCGGGAGCAGGTGATCGCCGACGTCCTCGACCAGTACGAACGCCATCTGGAGTTCCTCCGGATGCACCGCGAGGTCGAACCCGGCCAGGTGCTGCCGGACCACGCCTCCCGGCACAGCGACGCGCCACCCGAGGAGTCCGGGTGAGGGCGCGCCTCACCGGATTGCCAGCGCGATGAGCATCGCCAGCCGCTGGTCCGGGTCGTCGAGCCGGAGGAGGGTGACCTCGCTCATCCGGCGCATCCGGTAGCGCACGGTGTTCGGGTGCACCTCCAGGGTCGCCGCAGCGCGGGCGAGGTCGCCCTGCGCCCGCAGCCACGCGGAGAGGGTGGCCACGTAGCGGGTGCCGTGGTCCCGGTCGTGCCGGGCGAGGTCGGCGACCGGGCCCCGCCGC
>NZ_KI912225.1:21693-26680 GCF_000231035.2 Saccharomonospora iraqiensis subsp. paurometabolica YIM 90007
CCGCACCGGCGGCGTGCGGGTACCGGTGCGGGCCGGGCGCGGGTACTCGTTCACCGTGCCGACCGAGGCGCCGGTCCCGGGGCCGGTCTACCTGCCGGGGGTCCGGGTGGCCTGCACGCCGTACCGGGACGGGCTCCGCGTCGCCGGCACGATGGAGTTCCGGGGTCCCGACGACGCCCTCGACCGGGAGCGGATCGCGGCGATCGTCGCCTCCGCGCGCCCGTTGCTCGACGGCGTCCGGTGGGACGAGCGCACCGACGAGTGGGTGGGCCCGCGCCCGGTCACGCCGGATGGCAGGCCGCTGATCGGCGCGACCACCGTCCCCGGCGTCCACGTCGCGGGCGGACACGGCATGTGGGGACTCACCCAGGGACCGGTCACCGGCAGGCTGCTCGCCGAACAGATCGTCACGGGCAAACAGCCCGAGGAACTCCGCGACGTCGACCCCCTCCGCTGAGCCGCCCCGGTGGGACCGGGTGTGCCGTGAAGGCCTCCTTGCCTGCGTCCGGTGCGGGGAAGGAGGCCTTCACGTCGGTCAACGCGGGCAAGGGGGCCTTCGCGGCATCCCTCCCCCGTCGAGGGTTGTCAATCGGTGATTGAGGCGGTGATTGACCCGGGAGGTGGGTCTCGGGTGTACTGGCGGTCATGACGGTGACGTCCGGGGAGCCCTCCGCGCGGCGACGGTTGCTGGCCGTGGCCGAGGACCTGTTCCTGGAGTCCGGCTACGACCGGGTGTCGGTGCGCGCGATCAACGCCGCCGCCGGCATGAACCCGGCGGCGGTGCACTACCACTTCGGCTCCAAGGACGACCTCGTCGTGGCGCTGCTGGAGGACCGGCTCGCCCCGCTGTGGGCCGACCGGCTCGCCGACCTCGCCGCCCGGTGGGAACAGGGGCGGGCACCCTCGGTGGACGAACTCGTCGACGTCGTGCTCGCCCCGTTGACCACACTGGCCACCGGGGCGGCGGGGCGACTGCACCTGCAGCTGCTCGCGCGGTTCGTGCTCGGCCGGGCCCGCGCCGGGTGGACGTCGCGCTGGCACGATCCGGCCGCGTGGGCGCGGTTGCTGTGCGCGGCGCGGCCCGATCTGTCCGAGCGGGAGGCCGCGCGCCGGTGGCTGTTGGCCTTCGACCTCATCCTGCAGACCTTCGGCACGCCGCTGACCGACGTGCCGTCCACCGGGACGGTGCCGGTCGGGACGCTGCGTGCGTTCGTCACCGCGGGCCTGGCGGCGCCGTGACCACGACCGTGTCCTCCGGCCTGTCCCACCGTGACGGTGGGCGGCCGGTGGACGGCGATCCCGCGGCCCGCGGGATCGCACCCCGAACGAGGAGGACCGCTGCATGGCACCGACCGTTGTCACCGGTTCCGCGTCCGGTATCGGCGCGGCCACCTGCGAGACCCTGCGGAAACAGGGCCGCGAGGTGCTCGGCGTCGATCTGCACGACGCGGACGTCGTCGCCGATCTGAGCACTTCGGACGGGCGCCGCGCCGCCGTGGACGGTGTCCTGGAACGCAGTGGCGGCGTGCTCGACGGTGCCGCCCTGTGCGCCGGGCTCGGCCCGCACGTCGACGACGCGCGGCGCATCGTCGCGGTGAACTACTTCGGGGCGCTCGCCCTGCTCGACGGGATCCTGCCCGCCCTGCGCCGGGGCACGGACCCGGCGGCGGTCGTGGTGTCGTCGGTCTCGTCCACCCAGCTCCCCTGGTCCGACAACCCCCTCGCCGAGGTGCTCGGGTCCGGCGACGAGTCCGCGGTGGACGACGCCCTCGCCGTCGGCGGGGAGTACCGCGGCCAGCTCGCCTACGCGGGGTCGAAGAACGCGCTCACCGTCGCCGTGCGGCGCCGGGTGTCCGACTGGGGCGCCGCGGGGGTCCGGCTGAACACGGTCGCCCCGGGCTCGGTCGAGACGCCGCTGCTCGAGGCGGGGATGCGGGACGAGCGGTACGGTCAGGCCATCCGCGACTTCGTGGCCCCGATCTCCCGGCACGCCCGGCCCGACGAGATCGCCTCCCTGATCGGATACCTGATGGGGGAGAATGCGGGGTTCATCCACGGTGCCCAGTTCGTCATCGACGGTGGTGTCGACGCCCTGCTCCGGCCGACCGCGTTCTGACGGCCGCGTTCTGACGGCCGCGTTCTGACGGCCGCTTTTTGACGGCCGGACGTCGGGCGGTCCGATGTGGGCGGTCGACGGACGACAGGTGGGAACCGGACGCCGTTCCCCGCCCGGCGGCAACCGTTACCGGGAGATCGCCCGGACGGAGGTCACCCGGTGCTGTGATTCCACTGTCGACCCTCGCCACCTCGGGTAGTGTCCTTGCAGTCAGCAAGATGAAGAATCCGTGGTCCGGATGTGCTCGGCGGAGGAAACCGTCATGAACAAGAATGCCGACGAGATCGTTGTCGGTGACCGGATCACCTACCTCGCGGGCACGCCCGTCGGAATGGAGAAGCTGTTCCGCGACGGGGAGGTCGTCGCATACCCGATCGCCGACCCGTACACCTCGGTGCTCTGGTTTCCCACCCGACCGGACGACGCCGGGCTCGACGCCGAGCCGGTGTGGGTCCGACACGACCGGGTGGTCGACGTGGCACCGGTGGACTGAGCGACCACGGTCGTCCCCGGGGTAGGTCCGGAATCACCCCGGGGTCCGGGCCGGGTCCGCACGCGGCGGGCCCGGCCCGGACCCCGGACCGTCCCGGCCCCTCCGCGCGCAGCTCCCGGACAACTCCTCGGTAACGTCACTCTTTTGAGCGACACTCACCGCCGAGGAGGACTACCGCCGATGGCTGACAGCGATCTCACGCGGCGGCGTTTCCTGCGCCGGGCCGCCCTGGTCGGCGCGGGCGTGGCCGTCCCGCTGACCACCGGTTACGTGGGATACCGGCTCCCCCGCCCGGAGCAGGCGGCCGCCGCCGGGGAACCGGCCGCACCACCCGCCAACGCGCTGCACCACTTCGTCTCCCGTCCCGACCTGCGTCCCCCACGGGTGGCGGTCACCGGCCCCGGCGGGGACCCGGACGGAGGTGGCTACCTGTTCCTGAGTCCGAAGGCGTACCGGGCGGGCAGTCCGAGCCAGCCCGGCTGCATGGTCGTCGACCGGCACGGCACGCCGGTGTGGTTCCTGCCGCGGGAGGGCGAACAGCTCGTCCCGGCCGATTTCAAGCCGCAGACCTACCGCGGAGAACCGGTGCTGACCTGGTGGCAGGGTACGGTTCTCGCCGGGTACGGGCAGGGCACGGCCGTCATCCACGACAGTGCGTACCGGCCGGTCGCCGAGGTCGGCATGGGCAACGGGATGCGGGCCGACCTGCACGAGTTTCTGATCACCGAGCGGGACACCGCACTGCTGATGGCCTACCACCCGGCCCGGACCGACCTGTCCGCCGTCGGCGGCCCCGCGGACGGCTGGGTCTACGCCGGCGTGGTGCAGGAGGTCGACATCCCCTCCGGTGAGGTGCTGTTCGAGTGGAACAGTCTCGACCACGTCGCCGTCGACGAGACCTACAAGGAACTGGGCGAGACCGGTAGCGAGGACGCACCGTTCGACTACATCCACCTGAACTCGATCGCCGAGACCGACGACGGCGGTCTCGTCCTGTCGGCCCGCAACACCTGGGCGCTGTACAAGATCTCCCGGGACAGCGGCGAGGTCGTGTGGCGGATGAACGGTCGCCGGTCCGACTTCGAGGTCGAGAAGACCGCCCGGTTCTCCTGGCAGCACGACGCGCGGATGCACTCCGGTGACCGGCTGGCACTGTTCGACAACTCCTCGTCGCCACCGCAGGGTCCGCACTCCCGGGGGCTGGTGCTCCACATCGACCACGAGGCACGCCGGGTCACGCTCGACCGCGAGTTCGTGCACCCGGCCGGACTGCGCGCCGACAATCAGGGCAGCATGCAGCTGCTGGAGGACGGCCGTGCGCTCGTGGGCTGGGGATCGCAACCCTACACCTCGGAGTTCGCCCCGGACGGCACGCTCACGTTCGACGCCCGCTTCCCCGAACCCGACCAGTCCTACCGCGCCCGCACCGCGGACTGGACCGGCACGCCCGCCGAGAAACCCGCGGTCGGCATCGGGCCCAGCAAGGCGGGCGGACGCACCGTCTACACGAGCTGGAACGGCTCCACCGCGACGCGCCGGTGGCGGGTGTTCGCCGGGGAATCCGGCGACGCGCTGGAGCCGGTGGCGACCGTGGACCGCAGCGGCTTCGAGACGGCCGTGGCGGTCACCAGCGAGGGCCCCTTCTTCGCGGCCGAGGCCCTCGGCGCGGACGACGCGGTGCTGGCCCGCTCGGAGACGGTCCGGGACGGGGACTGATCCGGCACGGAACCGTCGGCGGCCCCGGCACGGGAGCGTCCACTCCCGGCCGGGGACCGTCGATCCGCTCGCGCACCGCCGACTCGCCGTCCCGGACTGCCGACTCGCCGTCCCGGAGTGCCGACTCGCGGGTGCGGGGCGGCGACTCGCGGGGGTCAGCGGACGGTGAGGACCACCTTGCCGCGGGCGCGGCGCTCGTTCAGGTCGGCGAGTGCGGTGGCGACGTCGTCGAGCGGGTACTCGGCGCCGACCGGCGGGTCGAGTGCGCCGTCCTCGAGGAGCGGCTGCAGCTCGGCCCACTGTTGCCGCAGGTACTCCGGACGGCTGCTCCAGAAGGCGCCCCACCCGACGCCGACGACGGAGATGTTGTTCAGCAGCAGCCGGTTGACCTTCACGGTGGGGATCTCCCCGCCGGTGAACCCGATCACCAGCAGCCTGCCCTCCGTGGCGAGGCTGCGCAGCGAGTCCGTGAACCGGTCACCGCCGACCGGGTCGACCACCATGTCCACCCCGGCCCCGCCGGTGAGCTCCCGGACCTCGTCGCGGAAGGTCTCGGCGGTGACCACGTCGTGGGCGCCGGCGGCGCGGGCGACCTCGGCCTTGTCCGGGGAGGAGGTCACCGCCACGACCCGTGCGCCGAGCGCGGCGGCCAGCTGCACCGC
>NZ_KI912225.1:26780-28824 GCF_000231035.2 Saccharomonospora iraqiensis subsp. paurometabolica YIM 90007
GGCGAGCAGTGCCTGCGCGCGGCGGGCCGACCGGGCGGGGTCCGCGCTGTCCACCGCCAGCGCGTTCAGCGCGGTGCCCCGGTCGCCGCCGGAGTTCACCAGCACCCGCGCACGGCCCTGCTGCCACAGTTGCACGGGCTTGGACCGGTGCTGCCCGACGTGGGCGAAGCCCAGCGCGGCGAGGGTGCGTTCCACCTCGGGGCCGGTGCCGTCGTCGACGGTGAGTTCGGCGAAGGCGTAGCCGGTCAGCTCCGGGGCCCGGGGCAGCCTGCCGAGCGGGACCGCGGCGTGGTCCCGTCCGCCGCGATCCCACCGCTCGGCGACCCGCTCCTCCAGCGCGATCAGGGACCGCTTCGCGTCGACGGCGGCACGGTCGGGCGCCGACTGCCGGTAGACGTCGTTGAACACCTCCAGCGACAGCGGACCCCGGTAGCCCGCGTCGAGCACCGCCCCGGTGAACGCGGCGAGGTCGAAGGCGCCCTGCCCGGGGAACAGCCGGTGGTGCCGGCTCCACTGGAGCACGTCCATGCGCAGTTCCGGGGCGTCGGCGAGCTGGAGGAAGAACAACTTGTCGGGATCGACGGCGTCCAGCCCGGTCAGGTCGTCGCCCCGGGAGAGCACGTGGAAGCTGTCCAGGCACAACCCGAGGGCGGGATGGTCGGCGCGCCGGACGATCTCGGCCGCGTGCCGCCAGGTGTCGACGTGCCTGCCCCACGCCAGCGCCTCGTAGGCGACGCGGAGTCCGCGTGCGGCGGCCCGCTCGGCGAGGGTGTGCAAATGTTCGGCGGCGAGGTCGTCGTCGTCGACGGCGTCCGGTGAGACCGACGAGCACACGAGCACGGTGTCCGCGCCGAGCCGCTCCATCAGATCGAACTTGGACTCGGCGCGGCGCAGATTGGCGGTCAGCAGCGGCCCGGGCACCGCCTCGAAGTCCCGGAACGGCTGGTAGAGATCCACCGACAGGCCGAGCCCGGCGCAGTGGCGCCGCACCGCCTCGGGCGACAGCGACGAGGCGATCAGGTCGTTCTCGAAGATCTCCACACCGTCGAAGCCCGCCCGGGCCGCGGCGTCGAGCTTGTCCTCCAGGGTGCCGGACAGGCACACCGTGGCGATGCCACTGCGCATGGTCTCTCCCTGTGCTGCTCGCCGGAGTCGGATCCCGCCCCGGTGGTCGTGCCGCCCGCCCGGTGGGGCGTGGGGTGGCCCCGACGCTAGCATGAACGAACCAGACAGTTAATAATAAACCGACGGTGGCCGGGGAGGGCCCCGACCGGCCCGGTACGGTGGCGTTCCGGTGACGGTCCGGACGCGGGAACGAGGTGCGCGGGTGGCCGAGCAGCGGAACGACGGGGGGCGCACGCGGGACGCCGGGCGCACCCGGGCGGAGATCCTGCGGGTGGCCACGGAGGAGTTCGCCGACAAGGGCTACACCGGTGCCCGGGTCGACGAGATCGCCGCGCGCACCAGCACCACCAAGCGGATGCTCTACTACTACTTCGGCAGCAAGGAGCGGCTGTTCGTCGCGGTGCTGGAGCGGGCGTACGCGGAGATCCGGTCGAGGGAACAGGAGGTCGACGTCGACCACCTGGACCCGGTCGAGGCGCTGCGGCGGGTCGTCGAGCTGACGTTCGACCACCACGAGTCGCACCCGGAGTTCGTGCGCCTGGTGGCGATCGAGAACATCCACCGCGCCGAGCACCTCGCGCGCTCCACGGAGCTCGCCGGCCTGGCCGACCCGGCGCTGGACGTGCTCACCCGCATCCTCGACCGGGGTCGTGCCGCGGGCACGTTCCGCGCCGACGTCGACCCGCTCGACGTGCACCTGGTGATCAGCGCGTTCTGCGTGTTCCGCACCGCGAACCGGCACACCGTCCGGGCCGTCTTCGACCGCGACATGCTGGCCCCCCACCACCGCACCCACTACCGCACCCTGCTCACCGACCTCGTCCTCGACCACCTCACCGCCCGCTGACCCGCGCCGGGGGTTGCCGTGAAGGGCACGTTCCCTGCGCCGGGCGCCGTGAGGGGCACATTCGCTGCGTCA
>NZ_KI912225.1:28924-33775 GCF_000231035.2 Saccharomonospora iraqiensis subsp. paurometabolica YIM 90007
GACGGCGCCGCGGTGCGCACCGTCGGCGCGCACACCCACGCGATCGCCGCGCGGGAGCGTCCCCGGCTGGTGGCGGTGCCCGAGGGGCGGATCTGCGTCGAGATGCTGGACCTCTACCAGGCCGACGGCATCATCAGCGAGCCGGCGGGGGCCCTCGCCCCGGCCGCCCTGGCCGCCGACCTGCCGGGATTCGACCCGGCGCCCGGAACCACGGTGGTGTGCGTGCTCTCCGGCGGCAACAACGACGTCAGCCGCTACGCCGAGATCGTGGAACGCGCACTGATCTTCGAGGGCCGCAAGCACTACTTCCTCGTCGAGTTCCCGCAGGAGCCGGGCGCGCTGCGCCGGTTCCTGGACGAGGTCCTCGGCCCCGACGACGACATCACGCTGTTCGAGTACGTCAAGCGCAACAACCGCGAGACCGGCCCCGCACTGGTGGGGCTCGAGCTGGGCGCGGCCGAGAACCTGCCCGCCGTACTGGAGCGCATGGACGCGGTGCCGCACCGGGTCGAGCGGGTGGCGCCGGACAGCCCGCTGTTCACGTTCCTCACCTGAACGCCCGCGACGGCCGTCCGCGGTCCCGGCACCGCTCAGTCGGCGGGGTGCAGCTTGTCCGGATGGTGCACGGCGGTGCGCCCGGACTTCTCACTGCGCACGAGGTACTGCGGGTGTTCCGGGGAGGCGCGGACGGTCCGCCCGCCCGCCTCGGTGTCCGAGGTGATCTTGTCCTCGACGGTGCCCACCGAACTCTGGTTGCCCGCGTCCCAGCGGACCCGGTCACCCTTGTGGAACTCGGCCATCGTGTGCCTCCTCCCCCGCCGCGGCGCGTCGGCGGTCCCGGCGGTCAGGTGTCCTTGAGCGGGTCGTGTCCCCAGTTCATCAGCGAGTGCCGCCAGGGCGTGTCGCGCACGTCGCCGGACGGGCGTTGGGCCCGGTGCCGGTGGATGTAGCCGATGACGGCGCGCATGTGTTCGTAGTCGTCCTCGGTGAGGTCCCCGCGGTGGGTCCGCAGGATCTCCACGATGCGGCGTCCGGACCGGTGTCCGACCGACTCGCCGCCGTCGCCGTGCTGTCCGGCCCGGTCGGACTCCGGCGTCCCGAGCCACCGTTCGAGCTCGGTCGGGGTCATGTTGACCTCGCGGCCGAACTCCTCGCGCACCCGCTCGGTGTCCATACCGGGCGGATACCCGGGACAGGGCCGTCCATTCGGTCCGCGCCGCGGGCGCGGCCGGTCAGGGCAGTTCCCGGCCGGCCTCGGCGAGCGCCTGCTCCACGAGTTCGGGCAGGGACGCCTCGTCCGGGCCGTCCACCCAGGCCTGGGTGCCGACGCGCAGGGCGGTGAGGAAGCATCCGGCGATCACCCTGGCCCGGGTCCGCGAGCGCAGGTCCGGCGGGGTGCGGTGGTCGAGGTGCTCGGCGAGGTCGCGTTCGAAGGAGGCGAACGTGGCGATCTGCTCGGCCAGCAGATCCGGATGCGACCGGATCAGCCGCGCCTGTTCCAACCAGGCGGGCCCGGCCTCGGTGTCGAAGTCCCGCACCTCGTCGTGGATGGCCGCCGTCAACGCGGCCCACGGCCGCTCGTCGGCAGGCCGGGCCGCCACCGCCGCGAGCAGGCGGGCGAGCCGGGTGCGCTCGCCGTGCAGCAGCGCCTCCTCCTTGCCCGCGAAGTAGTTGGAGAAGGTGCGCCGGGAGACCGTCGCCGCGTCGGCGACGGCCTCCACGGTGAGCTGGTCGTACCCGTCCCGCAGGGCGAGCCGCATCGCGGCCTCGTGCAGCGCGCGCTTCGTCGCCCGCTTCTTGCGTTCGCGCAGTCCCGGTCCGGTGTCGTCCACGGGACGATCGTAAGCCCTCGACCGGTGTGATTCTCAACGCGCAAACTTGCCCATTGGGCAACTTTCCCGGACAGTCGACCGGGGCGGAGCCGTCCGCCCACCGTCCGTCCCGACCGCGAGGTCCGACCGTCCCGGAGACCGTGTGACCAGCCCCACGACCGCGTCCGCCGACGACACCGGGTCCTCCCCCCGGCGCGGGGAGGTGCTCAAGGCCCTCACCGGGCTGCTGCTCGCGTTGTTCGTCGCGATGACCAGCTCCACCATCGTCTCGGTCGCGCTGCCCCGGATCATCGGTTCGCTCAACGGCACCCAGACCCAGTACACCTGGGTGGTCACCGCGACGCTGCTCGCCGCGACCGCGTCCACCCCGATCTGGGGGAAACTGTCCGACCTCTACAGCAAGAAGCGGCTGACCCAGGTCGCGATCTCGGTGTTCCTGGTCGGGTCCCTGGTGAGCGGGTTCGCGCAGGACCCGGGGCAGCTGATCGCGGCCCGCGCCGTCCAGGGGCTCGGCGTCGGCGGCCTGCAGGCGCTGGTGCAGGCGGTGATCGCGGCGATGATCCCGCCGAAGGAGCGCGGCCGGTACAACGGCGTGCTCGGCGCGGTCATGGCGCTGGCCACGGTGAGCGGACCTCTGCTCGGCGGACTGGTGACCGACGTGTCGTGGCTGGGGTGGCGCTGGTGCTTCTTCCTCGGCGTGCCGTTCTCCGCCGTCGCGCTGGTCGTGTTGCACCGGACGCTGCATCTTCCGGTGGTGCGCGGGCGCGCGGAGGTCCGCGTCGACTACCCGGGTGCGGTGCTCGTCGGTACGGGCGTGAGCGTCCTGTTGATCTGGGTGTCGTTCGTGGACGGTTCGTTCGGGTGGCTGTCCTGGCAGACGGCGGTGCTGGCGGGCTCGGCCCTGGCGATCCTGACGGTCGCGGTGTGGTGGGAGTCGCGCGCCGCCGAACCGATCGTGCCCCTGCGCATCCTGCGGCAACCCACACCCGCCCTGGCGATCGTGGCCAGCCTCGCCGTCGGCATGGCGATGTTCGGCGGTGCGGTGTTCCTCGGCCAGTACTTCCAGGTGGCGCGCGGGTACGACCCCACGGCGGCCGGGCTGATGATGGTGCCGATGATGGCGGGCACGCTGGTGGCCTCGACCGTCTCCGGCATGCTGGTCAGCCGCACCGGCAGGACGAAGCCGTTCATCGTGGCGGGCACGCTCGTGCTGCTCACCGGCTTCGGAGTGCTGTCGACGCTGGGCCCGGACACCCCGCTGCCGGTGGTCTTCGGCGGGCTGTTGCTGGTCGGCACCGGCGTGGGCCTGTCCATGCAGAACCTGGTGCTGGCGGTGCAGAACACCGTGGCCCTGCGGGACGTCGGTGCGGCGAGCGCGTCGGTGGCGTTCTTCCGCTCGCTCGGCGGTACGACCGGCATCGCCGTGTTGGGCGCGGTGCTGGACCGCACGGTGGACAGTGACATCGCCGAGGGCCTGGCCGAGGCGGGCATCCCCGCCCCGGCCACCGCCGGGACCAGCAACCTCAACCTGGCCGAACTGCCGGAGCCGGTGCGCGGGATCGTCCGGACCGCCTACGGTGACGCGACGGGACACCTGTTCCTGATCTCCACGGCGATCGCCGTGGTGGGCGTGCTGGCCGCACTGGCGCTCAAGCCCGCCGACCTGCGCACCAGCCTCGACCTCGACCCCGACCGCGCCGCAACACCCGGCACCGACGCCGGTCCGGACGCGACCGCCCCCGTGGTGCGCGGCTGAGACCGACTCCCGAAACCGGGGCACCCGGCGGGTCGCCGTCGGGTGCGAGCGGCCTCCCGCGACCGGCGTAGGGTTCCGGGTGCCCCGTCCCGCCGGTTCCCGAGGGAGGTCGTCCGTGCTCGTGCTGCGTTCGGTCGCGTTGTTCCTGGTGGCCGCGCTGGCCGAGATCGGCGGTGCCTGGCTGGTCTGGCAGGGGGTGCGCGAACACCGCGGTCTGGTGTGGATCGGCGCCGGGGTGGTCGCGCTCGGACTGTACGGATTCGTCGCCACGTTGCAGCCGGACCCGCACTTCGGCCGGATCCTCGCCGCCTACGGCGGGGTGTTCGTCGCCGGGTCGCTGGCGTGGGGAATGGTCGTCGACGGCTACCGGCCGGACCGGTTCGACGTGCTCGGCGCGGTGCTCTGCCTCGTCGGGGTCGCGGTGATCATGTACGCGCCGCGCGGGTGAGGCCGCACCGACCGCGCCGGGCGGCGCGGTGGGCGGCCATCCGGACGGGGGCGTTGGCCGTGCCGTACCCGGCGTAGTCGCCCACCCGCTGCACGACCTCGAAGAACACCCGGGAGCCGAGCACCTCGGTGAAGAAGTGGAAGTACTCCCCGTCCGCGTCCCGGTCGTAGAGGATGCGGTGCTCACGCAGGGCCGCGTGGGTCTCGTCGGGCAGCCGGACCCGGGCCTCGAGGTCGTCGTAGTAGTTGTCCGGCACGGACAGCAGCGGGGCGCCCCGTCCCCGCGCGGTCCGGGCGCACGCCACGATGTCGTCGGTGGCGAAGGCGATGTGCTGGGGGTCGGGTACCGCAGGCGACCAGTCCCCCCGGCGCAGCACCGTGCCGTGCAGGGCGATCCGCACGCGGTCGTGCCGCGCGGCCACCGCGCGGCTGCGCACCAGGCCGAACGGCGCGGCGAACTCCCCGCTGTGCCGGGTGTCCAGACCCAGCACCTCGCGGTAGAACAGGGTGGCCTCGTCGAAGTAGTCGAAGGGCTGGGCCAGTGCGACGTGGTCGATGTCGGTGACACCGGTCAGTGAGCCCGTGCCGCCGCCGGTGAGGATGAAGTCCGCGAGCCAGTCGTCGGCCGGGGTGTCCTCGCCGGTGGTGTGATCGCCGGTCCTGGTGTCGCCGCCGGCCGACGGTGCCGGGTCCGTGTCCCCGGCGGTGCGGCAGAAGAACAGTTCGGTGCCGTCGGGGGCGGCGACCGCGCTCAGGTCGGCCTCCCGGTGCCCCCGGGTGCGGGCGACGTCCGGGGCGAGCAGTGCCTGCGCGCGG
>NZ_KI912225.1:33875-36151 GCF_000231035.2 Saccharomonospora iraqiensis subsp. paurometabolica YIM 90007
CTGCACCGCGGCCGTGCCGACACCGCCCGCGGCGCCGTGCACCAGCACGGTCTCGCCCTGGCGCAGCCCGCCGCGCCGGGTCAGCGCGAAGTGCACGGTGAGGTAGTTCATCGGCAGCGCGGCGGCCGCGGTGAACGACAGCCGGTCCGGGATCGGAAACACCATCCCGGGACGGGCCGCGACGGTCTCGGCGAAACCGCCGAGACCGGGGAACGCCGCCACCCGGTCGCCGGGCCGCACGGAGGCGTCGTCGGGCGCCGAGCGCACCACCCCGGCCACCTCGGTGCCCGGCACGAACGGCAGGTCGGGCTGGATCTGGTAGCGGCCCTGGCTCTGCAGCACGTCCGGGAAGGTCACCCCGGCCGCGTGCACGTCGATGAGGACGGATCCGTCCCCGCCGGGCTCGTCGACGTCCGCGACCCGCACGGCCGCGGGTCCGTCCAGGGTTGTGACCTGGGCTGCACGCATGCGCTGCTCTCCTTCGACGCCGGTTCGCCGCGGGACGCGGTGCCCCACGGTGATTTTGCACTCTAGGTGCACACTGTAGGCTCCGGCGACAGCGGTGTGAACGCCGCCACCGACGGCAACGGCAGGGATGAACCGGAGTGGGGCCAGAGCGGACCGGGGACACCGACGGACGCACCCGACGCCGGCTGCGGACGCGGCAGGCGATCATCGACGCCCACGTGGATCTCATGCTCGAAGGGGACCTGCGGCCGACCGTCGACCGGATCGCACAGCGGGCCGGGGTCTCCCGCCGGGCGCTGTGGACGCACTTCGCCGACCGCGAGGAGCTCTTCGCCGCGGCGGGCGAGAAGACACTGGGCCTGCAGTACGCCGACGCCGGGCCGCTCCCGGTCGGGGCCGCGCTGGACGAGCGCATCGACTGGTTCTGCCGCCGCCGGGTACGGATGCTGGAATCGATCGCGGGGGTGGCCCGGGCCGCGCAGCTCTGGCTGCCGTTCTCCGCCCAGGTCCGCCGCAACCGCGCCCGGCACAACGACCGGCTCCGGGACGAGATCGAGCGGCTGTTCGCCCCGGAACTGGACCGGTTGGCCGGCCCGGACCGCACCGAGCTGGTCCGGGCCCTGGTGCTCGCGACGAGCTGGCCCGCGTGGATGGGCGGCCGCGACGACCTCGGGCTGGACGTCGCCGACGCCGCGGCCGTGCTGTACCGGACGGTGTCCGCGCTGCTGACCGCCGCGCGGACACCGCCGGGCACGGACGGGTGAGCCGGGTCGGGCCCGGCCCGGCTCAGTCCCCGCTGCGCGCGAAGACCAGGCGGTAGATCAGCAGGATCACCACCGCTCCGCCGACCGCCAGACCCCACGTGCGCAGGTCGAAGAACGTGCCGAGGTCGGTGTCGAACAGTGTGCGGCCGAGCCAGCCACCGAGCAGGGCTCCGCCCACACCCAGCAGGACGGTGATGATGCATCCGCCCGGGTCCTTGCCCGGCATCAGCAGCTTCGCGATGCCGCCGGCGAGCAGGCCCAGAATGATCCAACCGAGAATACCCATGCGCACACGGTACTGATCTTGGGGTGTCCCCGCGCGGCACCCTCGGTCCGCGGCCGCCGCGCGGGCGCGTGCGCTAGCGTTGACGGGTCCGGCGACGCCGGACACCGGCGACACGGCCGAGGTCACGGAGGTGAGCAGGTGAGCGACCGCTCCGCCCGGGAGGGTGCGGTGACGGCCCGGGACGTCGCCGAGGCGGCCGCCGGGTTCGCCGACGTCATCCCGGCCACGCCGCTGCAGCGCAACGAGCGGCTGTCCCGCCGGTACGGGCTCGACGTGTGGCTCAAGCGGGAGGACCAGAGTCCCGTCCGCTCGTACAAGGTCCGCGGCGCCTACAACCGGATCAGCCGCCTGTCCCCCGACGAACGCGCCCGCGGCGTCGTCTGCGCGAGCGCGGGCAACCACGGCCAGGGGGTGGCCTTCGCGTGTGCCGCCCTCGGGGTGACCGCGCGGGTCCACCTGCCGCGCACGACGCCCCGGCAGAAGCGGGACCGGATCGCGTGGCTGGGCGACAAACAGGTCACGGTCGTCGTCGAGGGGGACACCTACGACGACGCCGCCCGGTCGGCCGAACGGGACGCGGCGGAGACGGGCGCGGTGCTGGTCCCCCCGTTCGACGACCCGCGCACGATCGCCGGGCAGGGCACGGTCGCCGCCGAGATCGTCGCGCAGCTCGGGCGGGCCCCGGACGCCGTGGTGGTGCCCGTCGGCGGGGGCGGGCTGCTGGCCGGGACGCTGGCCTGGCTGCGCGAGGAGGCCCC
>NZ_KI912225.1:36251-45471 GCF_000231035.2 Saccharomonospora iraqiensis subsp. paurometabolica YIM 90007
ACACGCAGGGAAAGTGCCCCTCACGGCACAACCCGGAACCGGGGTCAGGACAGGCGGGCGCGGATGTGGGGGGCGGCGTCGGTGACGGGGACGCGGGTCTGGTCGCCGGTGTGCATGTCGCGCACCGTGACCTCACCGGACTCCTGTTCCTCCGGGCCGTGGATGAGCACCAGCCGGGCGCGCTGGTCGTCGGCCCACTTGAGCTGCTTGGCCAGCTTGCCGGAGGAGCCGAGGTAGACACCGGTGCGCAGCCCGCCGGTGCGCAGTGCGGCGGCCAGGCGCATCACGGTGTCCTCGGCGCCGAGCACGGTCAGGGCCACGTCGAGACCGCCCGCCGAGCCGTCGTCCCCGGCGGCCCGGGTGGCGAGGATGCGCTCGATGCCGATCGACCCGCCGCAGGCGGGCAGATCCGGCCCGCCCAGCTTGGCCACCAGTCCGTCGTAACGCCCGCCGGAGGCGATCGAGCCGGGGTAGTCCCGCGCCACCACCTCGAAGATGGGCCCGGTGTAGTAGTCCAGCCCCCGCACCATCCGCGGGGTGAACACCACCCGCCCCTCCGGCAGCCCGGCGGTGAGCTCCAGCAGCCGGTCGATCTCGGCCAGCCCGCGCCGTCCCCGCTCGGTGGTGTCCAACTGCTTGCGCACCCGGTCCACGTCGGTGGCCGTGACGTCGCCCACCAGCTCCTCGGCCGTCGTCGGCGCCAGTCCGAGCCCGGTCAGCTCCTCCGCCACGGCGGCCGGGTCGAGCTTGTCCAGCTTGTCCAGGCTCCCCAGCACGGCGGCCCCCTGCTCGTCCGGCACGCCGTAGGCCTCCAGCAGCCCGTAGAGGGCCTGCCTGCTGTTCACCAGCACACGGAAGTCCTCCACACCGAGCGCGGTGAGGCCGTCGTGCACCGCCCAGACGATCTCGGCGTCGGCCAGCGGGGACGACGAGCCCACGGTGTCGATGTCGCACTGGGTGAACTCGCGGAACCGGCCCTTGGCCGGGCGGTCGGCCCGCCACACCGGCCCGATCGCGTAGCGCTTGTACGGCGACGGCAGCCGGTTGCCGTAGGTGCCGACGACCCGGGCCAGCGGCACCGTGTGGTCGTAGCGCAACGCCAGGTCGGCCTCACCGCTGGCCTCGTGCACCCCGCGCTTGAGGATCTTGAAGATCAGCGCGGAGGCCTCGTCGCCGAGTTTGCCCGCGAACACCTCCAGCCGCTCGAACGCCGGCGTCTCCAGCGGGTCGAAGCCGTAATGCTCGAACACTCCGGCGACGGTGTCGAAGGCGGCCTTCCGGCGACGCATCTCGTCGGCCAGGAAGTCCCGGGTCCCCGAGGGTGGTTCGGCGGCTCTCGCCATGGTTGGTGTCCTCCGCGTAGATCTCGACTCGCCCGCCATTGTCCCGCCTCGTCCGCTGCCCGGCCGGGTGACCCTCCCCCGGTGTGACCGCGGTCGACCGCGCGGCCCGGTCGGACACCGGGCCGCGCGGTATATGGCGTTATACGGACTGCGGGCTCAGCGGCCGAACCCGGCGGTGAGCCCGCTGACGAGATACCTCCGGCCGAGGATGTAGAGTGCCAGCACCGGCAGCGTGGACAGCACCACCGCCGCCAGCACGGCGGGCACGTTCACGGTGAACTGCCCCTGGAAGCTCCACAGCGCCAGCGGCAGCACCCGCTGCTCGGGGCTCTGCGTGAGGATCAGCGGGAACAGGAACCCGTTCCACACCTGGAGCCCGTCGTACACGGCCACCGTGATCACCGCGGGCCGCACCAGCGGCAGCACCAGACTGAACACCGTGCGCCAGTGCCCTGCGCCGTCCACCCGCATGGACTCGAACAGCTCCTTCGGCACGTCCCGCAGGAAGTTGGCGAGGATCACCACCGTCAGCGGGATGGCGAAGGCCGCCGACGGCAGCACGACCGCCAACAGCGTGTCGTAGAGGTTCATCCGGGTGATCAGGAAGTAGACCGGAATGATCACCGCCTGCAGCGGGATGGCCAGACCGAGCAGGAACGCGCGGTAGGTCAGCCGCCCCAGCCGCGTGTCGCTGCGCACGACGAAGTAGGCCGCCAGCAGCGACACGCCGACCGTGATCGCCACCGCCCCGAGGGTCACCACGACGCTGTTGAGCAGGTAGCGGCCGAAGTCGTTGGCCAGCACCAGCCGGTAGGCGTCCAGGGTGGGCTCGGCGGGCGGCACCAGCGGGTTCGCCGAGAAGAACCCCTCCTGGCTGCGCAGGCTGGTCACCACGACGTAGTACACCGGCACCAGCACCACGAGCAGCCACAGGAAGCCGGCCAGCCCCCCGGGCACGTTCGGCCGGGTCCGCGTCACCGACATCAGGCTCCCTCCTGTTGACTGCCGCGGTCGAAGCTCGCCCACCGGGACAGCCCGAGCGCCAGGGCCAGCCCGGTCACCACGAGCAGCACGGCCAGCGTGCCCGCACGGCCCATCTCGTTGCCGGAGAACCCGGTGAGATACATGTCCAGCGGCAGCAACCGGGTCGCGTCACCGGGACCGCCGCCGGTGAGCACGAACACGAGGTCGAAGTAGGTCAGCGACCCCACCAGCATCAGCGTCGACGACGTGATGATCGTGTAGCGCAGCTGGGGCACGGTGATGTGGAAGAACTGCCGCACCGGGCCCGCCCCGTCGATCTCGGCCGCCTCGTACAGCGATCCGGGGATCTGCCGCACCCCCGCCTGGTAGAGCAGGGTGTGGAACGGCACGAACTGCCACGCGATCACGAACACCACGACGTAGAGCGCCAGATCGGGGTCACCGAGCCAGTCCTGCGCGAAGGCCTCGGCGCCGAAGGCGAGACTCAGGCCGAAGTTCGGATCGAGCAACGCCTTGAACGCGATCGCGATGGCCGCCGAGGACAGCAGCATCGGCAGGAAGTACAGCACCCCGAGCACGGCCCGGTACCGTCCCCGCCGTGCGATCAGCACCCCGAGCAGCAGCGAGATCGGCGTCTGGACCAGCCAGCTCACCACCATCACCTGCACGCTCAGCCAGATCGCGTGGTAGGTCGACGGGTCGGTGAGCACACTGCCCCAGTGGTCCAGCCCCGCCCACTGCATCGCCGCGATGCCGTCCCAGCGCACGAAACTCAGCGCCACCACCCCGACGAGCGGCACCAGCGCGAAGAATCCGAAGAACACCAGTGCGGGCGCGGCCATCAGCGGCGACGGCCCCACCCGGTTCCCGTCGGCACGGGACCGGCTCCGCCGGGTCACCCCGGTGGCGGAGCCGGTCCCCGTGCCCTCGTCCGCGAGCGTCACCGTCTCACCCGATCGTCGCGTCCATCGTGGACGAGAACTGCTCCGGCGACACCTGGCCGTTGAACAGCTGCTCCAGTGTCGCCAACATCTCGTCCGCCTGGCTCGGATCGAGCGCCTGGTCCCAGGACAGCTCGAAGTGCGGCGCCGCGCTCGCCGTCTCGTACACCGACGACAGGTACTCGGAGTCGTCGGCCGCGGCCAGCTCCTCCTCGATCCCCTGCACCGGCGGCACCGAGCCGTTCTCCAGGAGGGTGTCCACGTAGTCGTCGTTCATCAGGCCGCGGTCCAGGTAGTCCAGTGCGGCCTGCCGCTCGTCGGCGTTCGCCTCCGCGCTGATCGACCAGTAGTTGGCCGGGTTCCCGACGATGTTGGCCGGGTCCCCCGCACCACCGGCCACAGTGGGGAACGCGGTATGTCCGAGGTGGCCGTTCTCGATGAACTCCGGCGCCGCGTCCTTGATGCTGGGATAGGCCCAGGAGCCCATCAGATACATCGCCGCCTTGTCGGTGTAGAGCAGGGCCGCGTCGGCCCCGCTGTCCGCGGAGATCGAGCCGAACCCGTCGGCGAAGCCGCCCGCGTCGACGAGTTCCCGGATCTTCTCCCCCGCCTCCAGCACGGCCGGGTGCGACCAGGCTCCGGGCTCGCCCGCGGCGATGGCCTCGAACACCTCCGGACCGCCGATCCGGTCCACGAGGTACTCCAGCCACATCAGCTGCGGCCACCGGCTCTGCCCGGCCAGCGCGAACGGCGCGATGCCCTCCTCGTTGAACCGGGGCACCAGCGCCATCAGCTCCTCCCAGGTCTCCGGTGGCTGTGCCCCGATCCGGTCGAAGAGCTTCGTGTTGTAGTACAGCAGGACCGGCTGCATCCCGTTGTTCGGCACGGCGTACACGTTCCCGTCGACCGTGCCGGTGTCCAGCACCGACGGCAGGTACCGGTCGGTCAGCGCCCCGACGTCCGGGGCCACCTCGGACAGGTTCGCGACCTTGTCCGCGTCGACCCAGGAGCGCAGGTTCCCACCGCCCCAGCCGAAGATGAGGGTGGGCGCCCCGCCCGCGCCGATCGCCGTGCGGATCTTCTGCTTGTACGCGTCGTTGGCGAAGAACTCGGGGTTGATCGCCGTGTCGGGGTTGGCCTCGTTCCACGAGTCGAACGAGGAGCGGATGCTCTGTTCGTCCCCGCCGGTGAGCGCCCACGCCGACGCCCCGGCCGCCGCCGGTCCGCCGGACCCGCAGGCCGTACCGATCGCCATCACCGTCGCCGCTCCCACCGCGAGCAGCGCCGTCCGTCTCCGGCCCATGCCGCACCTTCCTCGTCGAAGGTTCCGAGATACTCGAAACTTTTCGGAAAGAACCGTCTGAATGGACGCCGACGATAGAACCGCCCCCGGGCATGGTCAAGACCTGATTTCGGAATAGTTTGATGTATAGTGACGTGAAACTTTTCGGCAAGCATGAGGGAGGTGGCTGTGTCAGGGAGCGCCGACACCACGCGGCGGGCGACGCTGGCGATGGTCGCCGACGCCGCGGGGGTCTCCCTGCCGACGGCGTCGAAGGTCCTCAACGGCCGCGGCGACGTGGCCACCGCCACCAGGGCGCGGGTTGAGGAGGCCGTCCGCGAGCTCGGGTACGTGCCCCAGGTGGGCCGCCGGAGCGTGACGCCCGCCCGGGTGATCGACCTGGTGTTCGACGAACTGGTCAGTCCGTACTCGCTGGAACTGCTGCGCGGGGTCACCGAGGCGGGGGCCGAGGCGGGGGTCGACGTCGTGGTCGGGCGCGTCCCGGGCGCCGACGGCCCCGTCGCCGCCCCCGACTCGTGGGCCAACCGGCTCAAGGCCGCCGGACGCGAGGGACTGATCGTGGTGACCTCGGAGCTGAGCCTGGAACAGGTGGAGGGCTTCGCCGACGCCGGGCTGGGCCTGGTGGTGATCGACCCGCTGAACCTGCCCCGGGTCGAGGTCACCAGTGTCGGTGCCACGAACTTCTCCGGCGGGGTGACCGCCACCGAACACCTGCTGTCGCTCGGGCACCGCCGGATCGGGTTCGCGGGCGGCCCGGAGGGCGCCTCGTGCGGCCAGGCGCGGCTGCACGGGTACCGGGCCGCGCAGGAGAAGGCCGGGGTCGCACCCGACCCGGAACTGGCGCTGCACGGCGCGTTCGGCTATCCGGACGGGTTGGAGATGGGGGCACGACTGCTCGACCACCCCGACCGGCCCACCGCCGTGTTCGCCGCGAGTGACGCCACCGCGCTCGGCGTGGTGGAGGCCGCGCGCCGACGCGGCCTGCGCGTGCCCGACGACCTCAGCGTCGTGGGCTTCGACGACACCGTCCTGGCGACACTGGCCACACCCGCGCTCACCGTGGTCCGGCAGCCGCTGCCGGACATGGGCGGGGTCGCGCTGCGCACGCTGTTGCGTCTGATCGCCGGGGAGACCCTGGACTCCCACCACGTCGAACTCGCCACGCACCTCGTCGTGCGCGACTCGACCGCCGCACCCGGAGGAGAACGATGAACGACCCGGTCCCGCAGGACCCCGCCCGGCCGCCGAAGACGTGGCAGGACCCGACGGCCTCCCCGGAGGAGCGTGCCCGTGCGCTGCTGGACGAGATGACCCTGGACGAGAAGCTGGCCCAGCTCGGCGGCGCCTGGCCGGAGAACGAGGACGCGGCCGGCGCCGACCGGGTCGACGGCGAGGTCGCCCCGATGCAGGAGGTCTTCACCGAGGGCGCGGTCCCGTTCGACCGCCGCGTCGCGCACGGACTCGGGCACCTCACCCGCGTGTTCGGCACCGCCCCGGTGGGCGTGCCCGAGGGCACCGCACGGGTGGTCCGGCTGCAGCGGGAGGTGATGGCGGGCAACCGGTTCGGTCTGCCCGCGGTCGTACACGAGGAGTGCCTGACCGGGTTCACCACCTACGGCGCCACCGTGCACCCCTCCCCGCCCGCGTGGGCGGCGACCTTCGACGCGGACCTGGTGGAGCGTATGGCCGCCGCCATCGGCGCGGACATGCGCGCGGTGGGCGTGCACCACGGCCTCGCGCCGGTGCTCGACGTCGCGCGCGACCACCGGTGGGGCCGGGTGGAGGAGACCCTCGGCGAGGACCCGTACCTGGTGGGGATGCTCGGCACCGCCTACGTCCGGGGTCTGCAGGGCGCGGGGATCATCGCGACGCTCAAGCACTTCGCCGGATACTCCGCCTCCCGCGCCGCGCGCAACCACGCACCGGTGCCGGTCGGCCCGCGCGAGCTACGCGACGTGCTGCTGCCGCCGTTCGAGACGGCGGTCCGCGAGGGCGGTGCCCGGTCGGTGATGAACGCCTACGTCGACCTCGACGGCGTGCCCGCCGCCGCCGACGCCGGACTGCTCACCGGTGTCCTGCGGGACGAGTGGGGTTTCACCGGCACGGTGGTCTCGGACTACTGGGCGGTCGCGTTCCTGGAGACCATGCACCGGGTCGCCGACGACCGGGCCCACGCGGGGGCCCTGGCGCTGACCGCCGGGATCGACGTGGAGCTGCCGGACGGGCTCTGCTACGGCGACGGACTCGCGGAGCTCGTGCGCGCGGGCCGGGTCGACGAGAAGATCGTCGACCGGTCGGTGCTGCGGCTGCTGCGGCAGAAGGCCGAACTCGGCCTGCTCGACCCCGACTGGACGCCCGAGTCCGATGTGGACTCTTCGGTGGACCTGGATTCGCCCCGCTCCCGGGAACTGGCCCGGGAGCTGGCGGAGCGCTCGGTCGTGTTGCTGGCCGACCGCGGCGACACGCTCCCCCTGGGGGCGGACCCCGGCCGGATCGCGCTCGTCGGTCCGTCCGCGGACGACCCGGAGGCGCTGCTCGGCTGCTACTCGTACCCGAATCACGTGCTGCCCCGCTACCCGGACCTGGACCGGGGCCTGGCCGTGCCGTCCCTGGCCGAGGCCGTGCACACCGAGTTCCCCGGTACGGACGTCCGCACGGTGCGGGGGGTCCCGGTGTCCGAACCGGACCGGTCCGGTATCGACGCGGCGGTCGCCGCGGCCCGGGACGCGGACGTGTGTGTGGCCGTGGTCGGCGACCGGGCCGGGATGTTCGGCGGCGGCACCTCCGGCGAGGGGTGCGACGCGGCCGACCTGCGCCTGCCGGGCGTGCAGCACGAGCTGCTGGACGCGCTGCTGGAGACCGGGACCCCCGTGGTGGTCGTCGTGGTGTCCGGCAGGCCGTACGCCCTCGGCGCGTACGCCGACCGGGCCGCGGCGCTGGTCCAGGCGTTCCTGCCCGGTGCCGAGGGCGGCGCGGCGATCTCCGGTGTCCTCTCCGGACGGGTCAACCCGTCCGGCAGGTTGCCGATGCAGGTGCCCCGCGACCCGGGCGGGCAGCCGACGACGTATCTGCAGCCGCCGCTGGGCGGCTACAGCGAGGGCATCAGCAACCTCGACCCGAGGCCGCTGTTCCCGTTCGGGCACGGCCTGTCCTACACCGACTTCGCCTACGACACACTGACGTGCTCCGCGGCGGAGGTGCCCACGGACGGCACGGTGGAGATCTCCGTGGTGGTGCGCAACGTCGGCGACCGCGCGGGCGCCGAGGTGGTGCAGCTCTACCTGCACGACGTCCGGGCCCAGGTCACCCGACCGGTCCGGCAGCTCGTCGGGTTCGCGCGGGTGGACCTGGCGGCGGGTGCCGCGGCGCGGGTGACGTTCACCGTGCACGCCGACCGGACCGGGTTCACCGGGATCGACCTGCGGCGCCTGGTGGAACCCGGCACGATCGAGCTGTCCGTCGGCTCCTCGGTGGCGGACCTGCCGTGTTCGGCGACGGTCGAGCTGACCGGCCCGGAGCGCACGCTCGGCGCCGACCGGGTGTTGACCACACCGGTCACGGTCACCCCGGTGGCGGAGTGACCCGCCGGGTCAGTCCTTGAAGTACACCCACTGGTGGCTGGTCGCCAGCAGGGCGCCGTCGCGGGCCCACAGCCGGGCGGACTGGTCGAAGAACCCGTTGCCGAAGCCCCCGGCGCGCGCCCTGCCGAGCACCGGCTCGTCGCCCTGCGCGGCGAGCCGGGCGGCGTCGGCGTGGAAATAGGTGGTCAGCGACACCGTGCCCGCGGGCACGAACCGGCCGGTGCGCAGCAGCACCCGCGGGTAGAACACGTCGGCCAGGGCCGCCAGCGCGGCGTGGTCCAACGGCCGGACGGGCCGGTCCCGCATCCACAGGGTCGTGGTGGAGTCGGCCTGCCCGGCGGTTTCGCCGTCCGGCAGCGCGCCCTCGACGAACCGGATCTCGTAGTTGTCGGTGAACGCGACGTGCCCGGGCGAGGGGCGGACGGGGACGTCCTCGGGGGCCTTGACGTCCGGGGCGACGGCCTCGGTGTCGGTCCAGGTGGTGCGGCCCGTGCCGAACACGGCGGTGCCGGTGGTGCGCACCGCCCCGTCCTGGGTCAGCGTGAGCGCGAAGTGCTGGGTGGACCGGTTCGTGCGCAGCGGCGTGGCCGTGACCTCGAACGGCCCGTCCGCGACCGGGCCCGCGAAGTTCACCGTCAGCGCCAGCGGGTCGCCGAGCCGGTCGGGGTGCTGCTGTGCGGCCCGCAGCAGGGTCGCCGCCGTGATCCCGCCGAACGGGCCGACCATGTTGCCGTAGGCGGGGTGGGTGTGCCCGGCGAACCGGTCGCCACCCCGCGGGGTCAGCGCGACCGCCGCGTCGAACGGATGGGTCGGCACCGGATTCCCGGTCTCGGTCACGGCGGCTCCTCGTCCACGGCTGCTGCTGCGGCACCGCAGCCTAGGGGGCCGGACGGCGGCCGGGTGCCCGACCACCGGGCGACCGTGCCCCGCGTCACTCCCGCACACCGTGCCGGTCCCCGGGCGGGACCGCGGCCGGAGCCCGACGGAGCGGGACGGTCGGGGTGGATCACCCGGCTACGATGTGCCCATGCCGCAGCTGGACCCCCGGGACGTCACCGAGGCTCTGAC
>NZ_KI912225.1:45571-47571 GCF_000231035.2 Saccharomonospora iraqiensis subsp. paurometabolica YIM 90007
CCCACCGGGCCACCGGAGGCTCCCCGCCCCCCGGCCCCACCCGTGGGCGGAGCGGCGGAGGCACCGCCGGAACCGTCCGTCGTACCGCGGCCCGCCGACGACGGGGACGCGTCGTCCCCGGACAGGACGGAGTCGACGCGGATGCCGTCGCCGGAGGCCGATGGCGTGTCGACGCTCGGGGCCGGTCCCCTGCCGGACGAGGTTTCGGGGTTCCCGGTGCCGGAGGGTGCACCCCGGGAGTCACCGTCCGGGGCGCCGCCCCCGTCCGGGATGCCGCCGTCCGGGCCTGCGTCACCGGGCTCACCGGAGCTACCGTCCGGGCCGCTGCCGCCTCCAGGAGCGCCGCCACCACCGGGGGCGCCACCACCACCGGGGGCGCTGCCACCGAGGTCCGGCGTGTCCGGGCCGCCGCGCTGGAAGAAGCCGCCCGGCGTGATATTGCCGGTGCTGATCACGTCCAGACCGGTGACCTTGCCGGCGATCTTGCCGCAGACCCGGATGATGCTGCCGAACACCTCGGCGAGCTCGCCGAGCAGCGGGGAGACCTTCCGGATGGTGCCGACCAGCTTCTGCAGCAGCTCGGCGATCCGCGTCGCCCACTTGGAGATCGCGGCCACGGCCTGCGCCACGACGACGGGGGTGCCGAAACCGAGCGAGCACACGGTCTCCAGCACCCAGGAGATCAGCTTGCCCACCAGGTCGGCGATGAGGTCGCGCACCGTCTCCCGGACGAACGTGACCACCTCACCCATGATCATGACCACGGTGCTGATCGCCCCGGCGACCGTGCTCGCCCCGGCGAGGGTCTCCTCCTGCTCGGCGCAGGAGGCCCGGTAGGCGTCCGCCGCGTCGCCGGTCCAGCCCGCGGTGCCGTTCTTCACCGCGTTGGCGAAGGTGTTCCGGGTCTCGTCCAGCCGGCCCGCGACGTTCGACCACGTCTCCGAGTACGACTGGATCACCGGCGGGTCGCCGCAGACGGAGTCGAGCATCTCCTTCAGCGGCTCGACGTGCTCCATCAGGAAGGACGCCACCGAGGACATCAGCCAGCCGAACGGGTCGATCGCGGCGGAGGCGCCCTCGGCGACCAGCCCGATCGCGCCCAGTCCGCCCTCGACCCAGTTGCCGTCCTGGATGCCGTTGTAGGTGTCCATGGCGGACTCGGCGATGCCGATGCCGCCCGCCCAGCCGTAGTCGCCGTTGCCCGAGGTCAGCGGACCGGGGCCGTCGCCGTTCTCCGGCGCCTCGGCGACGAGCGGGTTGTCGGTCTCGGACATCAGACACCGGTCCCGAACTGCCGGGTGTGCTCCTCCTCGGTGCCGCGGTAGGTCTCCGCGGCCTTGCGCACCTTGTCCGCCGTGGCCCGCATCGCGGTGACCGATTCGGTCAGCGCGTCGATGCCGTACTGCTCCACCGGGTCGAGCAGCATCCGGAACGGCTGGCAGAGGATGCCGTAGGCGTCGGTGGGCATGCTGACCGCACGCGCCGCCTCGACGGCCTGCTGCAGCTGCTCGGTGCATCCGTCGAGTTGGCTCGCATGCGCGTCCAGGTCCGTGTCGAGCTCGAAGCCACCCTGCGTCACGGTTCCCCCAGTGGTCGGTCGGGTCGGGTCGGCGTCAGGAGAAGATGGAGCGGCCGCCGAAGTCGTCGTCATCGGGATCGTCGCCGGAGTCGCGGTCGCGCCCGCGGGGCCGGCCGAACGGCCGGGAGGACCCGGCGGGCGGGGCCGGGTCGCCACCCGCGGGGCCGTCCGCGGGGTCGTCGCCCTCGGGACCGAACCGGAACTCGGTGTCGGCCTGCGGCGGCTCCGGCTCCTCCTCGTCGGGCGGCTCGGGGAAGGTCCGTTTCGCGTCGGCGAAGACCGTCGCCGCGGTCTCGTCCTCCGTACCGACGGTCTCGGCCATCGCCTCCTGCAGCAGTGCGGGGATCCGGGCCTGTGCGGCCTGGACGGTCCGCATGATCTGGGTCGACAGCTCCGCCATCCGCCTGCCCTGGGCGCTCTC
>NZ_KI912225.1:47671-52850 GCF_000231035.2 Saccharomonospora iraqiensis subsp. paurometabolica YIM 90007
TGCCGGGCGGGCGGCTCGACGAGGGCGAGGACCCGCCGGGCGCGGCGCTGCGCGAGCTGCACGAGGAGGTCGGGGTCGCGTTCGGCCGGGACGCCGTGCTCGGCCGGCTGGACGACTACGAGACCCGCTCCGGGTACGTGATCACCCCGGTGGTGGTGTGGGCGGGCGCGGAGCCGGTCACCCGGGTCAACCCGGACGAGGTCGACGGCCTGTTCTGGCTGTCCGTGCCGGAGATCGACGTGGAGCCGCGGTTCGAGCGTATCCCCGAGTCGCCCCGGCCGGTGATCCAGCTGCCGATGCTGGACACACTGCTGCACGCCCCCACCGGCGCGGTGCTGCACCAGTTCCGCGAGGTGGTGCTGCACGGCAGGCACACCCGGGTGGACGGCTACGAACAGCCGGTGTTCGCCTGGCGGTGACCACGGCCGGGTCCTCCCCGGCCCGTCCTACTCCGCCGGTGCCGTGACGGCGGCGACGGCCCGCTCCCGGGTGGGCTCGTCCACCTCCGGCACCGTGTACTTCCGCGCCCGGAGGTGCGTGAGGAACTCCGGGTCGGGCGCGACGTCGTGCTCACGCAGGTAGTAGGCCACCGCACCCGGCCACACCCAGAAGCCGTCGGTGCGGAAGGTCAGCGGCACCGACGGTGGCCGGTCCGGGTCGAGGACGTCGGTGTCGTGGCTGCGCGCGGCCAGCACCACCGGGGCCGCGGCCAGGTAGTCCAGCACCCGCTCCCGCTCGGCCGGCTCCAGCGGTGCCCGGTCGAGCACCGGGGCGCCCGCGTCGTCGAGACCGTCGAACACGCGGGGGGTGTGCATCGGTGGGTCGCCGTGGCGCTCCGGATCCGCGCCCGCTCCGGCGGAACCACCGACGGCGGACAGCGGAGGCTTCTCCGAGGAGGCCGTCCGCCCCTCGCTCGCCCGGTGCCGCAGCCACTCCGGGACATGTTCGGCCGAGCGGGGGAACAGCCGGAGTTCGTCCGCGAAGGCGGCGGGCGGCGGCTGTCGCCGCCATCGTGGTTGGCGGTCGTGAAGGTGGTCCAGCCTCGGTGTCCGGCCCGGGTCCACGGTGATCATCGCACCCGACCAGGTGCCACGTCCCGGCTGGTACATGCCGGCTCGCAGCCTGCCGAGCAGCTCCACACTCCTCGGAGGCGGCGCCAGGGGTACGGTCGCTCCCCCGGAGTCGGTGACCAGGAAATCCACCTCGACGTATCGGCCGACCGCGCGGTACTCCAGCCGGAGCCGCCGCCACCCCTGGGGGACCGGGGCGGCGGCCATTTCCCGCGCGATCGCCGACACGAGATCCTGCGGCAGCGGCCCCTGCGGCCGGGTCACGGTGACTCACCCGGCGTGGACAGGAGCGCGGACGGCGACCCGGCTCCATCGACAGCGGTCGCCGCCGTACCGCTCATCGGGCCACCCCGGTATCCGGAGCCGGGCCGTCGAGTCGCTGTTCGAACCACTCCGGCAACTCGTCCTCGTCCCGTGGCCGATCTTCGAGCTCCTGCTCGAAGTACTCGGCCGACGGCGGATGATCCCAGTCGGGCTCTTCGCTCCAGTTGTACTCGACCGAGTACTCCCCCGGGTGAACGAGGTGATACCGCAGGCTGTTCCAGGTGCCCTCCCCCGGTTCGTACATGGCGTCGCGCAGGTCCCGGAGAAACGTCACCTCGGAGTCGGGGAGGGCCCACTCGACGGACCCGCCGAGAACGGTGAGCACGTGTACCCGCAGTTCAACGTACGAACCCATCGCACGGAACTCGACGAACAACTGGTCCCACTCCGGTGGGAGTGAGTGAATCATCCGTGTGGTGAACCCTTTGAGCAGTTCGTTCGCCTGCACCCCGGTCAAGGGCGCCCGCCGCGACGCCATCAGCCCTCCTCCCCGGCGTTCACCTCGGCCAGTCTCGCGCTGAGCCAGTCGGGCATGTGCTCCTCGTCCCGGGGGAACATCGTCAGGTCCTCGGCGTAGTGCTCCGCCTCGATCGGTCCGAGCAAGGTCGGCTCGTGGTCCATGTTGTAGTTGTAGAAGATCCTACCCGGAGGATCCATCGAGACGCGGGCCGAGAACCACGTGCCGCGTCCCGGCTCGTAGAGGAGGGTGCGCAGCCTCGCCAGCACGAGGTTGAGCTCTTTCGGCGGAGTCACGTCGGGCTTCGAACCGTCATTCATGATCACCGTCAGCCCGAGGTCCTGCACCGGGACGGTCATCACGCTGACGAGGTCGATACGCCGCCAGCCCTGGTCCGGGACGAGATCGAGAAGCATCCGACCGAGTCGACCGATCAGCTCTTCATGGGTCTCCTCGACGGAAGTCCGCGGGCCAGAGGGGGGTGTTGTGGTCATTCGGGAAACTCCTGACGGTGACCTTCGGTCTGTGTTGCTCGTCCCAGCCGTACGAACGGTACAGGCGGGTGTGCGGATCGTCCTGGCCCTCGCTCCGGGCGGCGAATATCTCCTCGTACTCGGTCCGGTCCGGGTGCTCGTCGCGTTCCCGCTCGAGTGCGTACCAGGTCTGGCTCAGGTCGTAACCGTCGCTGCGCCCGGGGCTCTTGCGGTTCTCCACACTGCCCTGGCTCGACTGGTTGATCGCCTCGCCCGGCTTGCCCTGGCTGGTACCACCGTGGTGACCACCGTCGTCGAGATTGTTGCCCCGGTCATCGACACCACCTCGCGCGCCGACTTCCCGCTGTGCTCCGGAGTCACGGCGTACGTCGCTCGCCCCCGCGTAGTTCGGCCGGGAGGTCGTGGCCACGGTGTTGCCCCGATCGTCGGTGCGGTGCAGGTCGCCTTCGGTTCGACGGTCGGTGCCGGGCACCTCGATCCCGTGGTCGACGCGGACGGTCACGTTCGGCTGCGGGTTGTTGAGGTCCGGGTCGAACGGTTTGTAGGTGTGGACGTGCGTGACCGCACCGTCCGGCCCGGTCTGCACCGTGGTGTACGGCGTGCCGTCCGAGTGGACGACATGGATCCGGGTGTCCGGTGGCAGATCCTGCCGTCCGACCAACGGGTTCCTGTTATCGGGTTTGTCGGCGAGCGCGCTGCGCTGCTGCGCGGACAGTCCCTGCGGCTCGGCGCCGTCGAATCCGACGTGCTCCTTCTGGTACGAGAAGGTGTACTCGCGGGAGGCCTGTGGCCAGTTCTGCTGGGCACCCCCCGCGTCGGCCCCGGCGTAGTCCGGGTCTCTCGCGACCTCGACCTCCTGACCATCCGCCTTGTCCAGCTCCGCCTCGACACCGGTATGCAGGTGCGTGGGTTTCCCATCCGGTCCGGTTTGGATGGTCGCATACGGGCGACCGTCGGGGTCGACGAGATGGATCCGAGCGTCCGGCGGCAGGCTCCGCCTGCCCACCACGGGATGCTTCTCGGTCGGTGCCTTGCCGGCGAGGGCGTTGCGCTGACGCTCGGTCAGATCGCCGGGCTCCGGGTCGAAACCCCTGGGTCGCTGTTCGTAGGAGTAGCTGACCGTCTGTTCCGGTGCGGGCCACTGTTGTTGCACCCGGCTCTGCATCCCGGTTCCGTAGTAGCCGTCCTGGGTGACCGACGCTCCCGCGGGAGCCTGGGTGACCTCCGCGTTGAACCTGCCGCGCTGACCGGAGTACGCGTCGATCTGCTCGATCCCGCCCCCGCTGCCGGTGTAGAAGGTCGCGCGCGGCTCGCCGCGCTCGTCCAGCGCCCGGTGCACGCTGTCCGGAGTGAGACCGTCACCGTCCCGACGCACGGGGAACGGTTCGTTCTGACCGACCCGGTGGTCGATCGGTGTTCCGCGCGGCTCCGGATCCGTCCACGAGACCGCGTGTTCGGGCCTGGCGTCGGCGCCGACGCGGTACTCCTGGTACAGCGGCCCGCGGTCAACGCGGTAGTTCGTGTCCGGCTTCAACTCCGTGAGTTCGGGGTTGCTCCACTCCGGGGACGAGTCCGGGGTGTCGATCCACCGGACGGCACCCCGCTCGTCGGTCTGGAAGCTGCCACGGTCGTTCCCGTCGGCGTCGGTGACGTGGTACCGCCTGCCCGGTTCGAGATCCGTGCGGTGGCCGAACGGTTCGTCGGCCCGCGGTGCCCGCGGATCGTCCGGATCGACCGTGACGTGGTCCGCCCGATCGATCTCCGGGGGCTCGTCGATGTGCGCCACCCGCGCGATCCCGTTGTCGGAGGTGACCATCCGGGTGTGCCCGTCCGGTCCGGTCGGGAACACCTCGGCCCGCCGTCCGACCTGCGCCCGGTAGTCCGTGTCCGGGTGCGGGCGGGCGATCTCCGGGTTTCCTCCCCGCAACGTGTTGGGTGCGACCGCGTCGACATGGGTGACCCTGCCGTCACCGTCGGTGAACACCTCGCTACGGACCTGGCCGTCCGGGCCCTCGACCAGGTACCGGGTGTTCGGTCGGAACGACCGGTCCTCGTCGAAGAGGGAGACGTCGTCATCGAGCGCGATCCGCTCGGTCGACTCGTAGGGTGGTTCCTGCCATCGCCCCTCGATCTGATGGTGGGGGTTGAGGTTGTCCCCCTCGCCCCGGTCCCGGACGGACTCGACGTCCACATCGGTCTTGTCCGCCTCGGCCGTGTCCGGGGTGAAACCGTCGTCGCTACCGCCGGAGGTAGCCCCGTCGGGGCGGTGGACACTCCACTCGCCGTTCGGCGGAATCCTGGGCCGCAGGCGTCCGTCCGGCCCGATCTCGTAGTCGGACGAGAAGACCGTGCCGTTCGAGTCGGTCCAGGCCGGCTTGTCCGGAGCCAGCACCTCGGTGTCGAGGGCTCGGGACAGGCGCTGCGCGAAGTCGTTGCTTCCCGCGTCGCAGCCGATCAGCCGCACGGGGCGGCCGTCGTAGTCGCCGCCCCGGCGCAGGATGTCGGCGAACTCCTCGGGAGTGTAGAGGCGGTCGCCGATGCGGGCGTGGCCGTCCGGGGTGACGTGCACGTCGGCGGTGTAGCGACCCTCCGGGTCCGGCTTCACCCGATGTGGCAGGTCGCCCATCTCCGGGTCGCCGCGGTGGAACGAGGTCCCCGCGGGGGTGCGTTCGGCGTGCCACCGGTGCACCTCGTCCGGGGTGAGGTGGTCGTCCCGGTGCGGTGCGTCCGCACCGGGACCGTCGGACGGGTTCCGTCGGGCCGGGTCCACGTCCCCGGGCGCGGGTCGAGCGCCGTGCGGGTCGGGACCGCTACGGCCGGGCCTGTCCGGGTCC
>NZ_KI912225.1:52950-53474 GCF_000231035.2 Saccharomonospora iraqiensis subsp. paurometabolica YIM 90007
GGGTTCGGCGGTGCCTGCTGTCCCGGCCCACCGTCGGGGCCGTGTGGGTGCTGTGTCCCGGGTGCCCGGTTCGGCGGTGCCTGCGGTGGCGCTGCCGACGGTGGTGTCGCGGGACCGCCGGGGGGTGCATAGCCACGCGGCGCCGCAGCGGGAGTCGTGGAGGGCGGGCCGGGACTTCCCGGCCGAGGCCCGGGCCCACCCGTGGACGGGGGCTGCTGGCCCGGACGTGACTGGTCCGGACGTGACTGGTCCGGACGTGACTGGTTCGGATGCGGTTGGTTCGTCGGCTGCGGTGGCCGGGAGGAATACGGCTGGTGTGCGGGAGCGCCACCCGGCTCTGGTCGGCGGGTGCCCTGGTACGGGGACGGCTGCGCGGCCGGGCGCTGCGGAGCGCCCTGGTGCGGGGGCTGCGGGTGTGGCCGGTCCGGCTGGTGTCCCCGGGGTGCCCCCGGCCCGTTCGGCCCGGGTGGTGGCGTGTCCGGACGCGGGGGCGAACCAGCGGGTCCGCCGGGTGGTCCGGTCCG
>NZ_KI912225.1:53574-53752 GCF_000231035.2 Saccharomonospora iraqiensis subsp. paurometabolica YIM 90007
GTGTTCGCGGCCGGTGCGGCGGGATGTCCGGAGGATGCCGGACCGGGCGCGGGGCCGACCGCGGGCGTCCCGCCCTGCGGCGGTGCCGGGGACGGGCCGGGGCTTCCGGACGCCCCACCCGCACCGGACGTGTCCGGCCGGAGGGCAGCGCCCGACGGCGACCCCGTACCGGACGACG
>NZ_KI912225.1:53852-65620 GCF_000231035.2 Saccharomonospora iraqiensis subsp. paurometabolica YIM 90007
CGCCACCACCACCGGGGCGCTGCCACCACCGGGGCGCTGCCACCACCGGGGGCGCCACCACCACCGGGGGCGCTGCCACCGAGGTCCGGCGTGTCCGGGCCGCCGCGCTGGAAGAAGCCGCCCGGCGTGATATTGCCGGTGCTGATCACGTCCAGACCGGTGACCTTGCCGGCGATCTTGCCGCAGACCCGGATGATGCTGCCGAACACCTCGGCGAGCTCGCCGAGCAGCGGGGAGACCTTCCGGATGGTGCCGACCAGCTTCTGCAGCAGCTCGGCGATCCGCGTCGCCCACTTGGAGATCGCGGCCACGGCCTGCGCCACGACGACGGGGGTGCCGAAACCGAGCGAGCACACGGTCTCCAGCACCCAGGAGATCAGCTTGCCCACCAGGTCGGCGATGAGGTCGCGCACCGTCTCCCGGACGAACGTGACCACCTCACCCATGATCATGACCACGGTGCTGATCGCCCCGGCGACCGTGCTCGCCCCGGCGAGGGTCTCCTCCTGCTCGGCGCAGGAGGCCCGGTAGGCGTCCGCCGCGTCGCCGGTCCAGCCCGCGGTGCCGTTCTTCACCGCGTTGGCGAAGGTGTTCCGGGTCTCGTCCAGCCGGCCCGCGACGTTCGACCACGTCTCCGAGTACGACTGGATCACCGGCGGGTCGCCGCAGACGGAGTCGAGCATCTCCTTCAGCGGCTCGACGTGCTCCATCAGGAAGGACGCCACCGAGGACATCAGCCAGCCGAACGGGTCGATCGCGGCGGAGGCGCCCTCGGCGACCAGCCCGATCGCGCCCAGTCCGCCCTCGACCCAGTTGCCGTCCTGGATGCCGTTGTAGGTGTCCATGGCGGACTCGGCGATGCCGATGCCGCCCGCCCAGCCGTAGTCGCCGTTGCCCGAGGTCAGCGGACCGGGGCCGTCGCCGTTCTCCGGCGCCTCGGCGACGAGCGGGTTGTCGGTCTCGGACATCAGACACCGGTCCCGAACTGCCGGGTGTGCTCCTCCTCGGTGCCGCGGTAGGTCTCCGCGGCCTTGCGCACCTTGTCCGCCGTGGCCCGCATCGCGGTGACCGATTCGGTCAGCGCGTCGATGCCGTACTGCTCCACCGGGTCGAGCAGCATCCGGAACGGCTGGCAGAGGATGCCGTAGGCGTCGGTGGGCATGCTGACCGCACGCGCCGCCTCGACGGCCTGCTGCAGCTGCTCGGTGCATCCGTCGAGTTGGCTCGCATGCGCGTCCAGGTCCGTGTCGAGCTCGAAGCCACCCTGCGTCACGGTTCCCCCAGTGGTCGGTCGGGTCGGGTCGGCGTCAGGAGAAGATGGAGCGGCCGCCGAAGTCGTCGTCATCGGGATCGTCGCCGGAGTCGCGGTCGCGCCCGCGGGGCCGGCCGAACGGCCGGGAGGACCCGGCGGGCGGGGCCGGGTCGCCACCCGCGGGGCCGTCCGCGGGGTCGTCGCCCTCGGGACCGAACCGGAACTCGGTGTCGGCCTGCGGCGGCTCCGGCTCCTCCTCGTCGGGCGGCTCGGGGAAGGTCCGTTTCGCGTCGGCGAAGACCGTCGCCGCGGTCTCGTCCTCCGTACCGACGGTCTCGGCCATCGCCTCCTGCAGCAGTGCGGGGATCCGGGCCTGTGCGGCCTGGACGGTCCGCATGATCTGGGTCGACAGCTCCGCCATCCGCCTGCCCTGGGCGCTCTCCTCGAGAGTCAGCCCGGTCAACAGGCCCTTCGAGTTGATCGTCACCTGGACGAGGTTGTCCGGCGAACGCTCGGTGACCGTGATCTCCTGGACCCGCTCGGCCATCGCCTGGTACCGCTGCGCCTGCTGCTGCACCCGACGCGTCCAGTCCGCGATCATGCGCTCGCTGCCGTCGGTCCCCTCCGACATCGTTCCTCCTCCTTCGGCGACGACACTGGGACGCGACCGGATCCGGATCGGTTCCCGGTGTGCCGGATTTTCTCGGGCCCGTTTCCGTTCCCGGGCGGTTGTTTCATCAGGCGAACTCGCTTTTTCGGAATCCACCCGGTCGTCACAATTCCGTTGTGCGTCCGAAGGCGTAAGGGCTTCGGACTGTCGGTGCCGGATGGGAGCCTGTCTCCATGAATGCGATGACCGCGAAGGCGGACCTGCACAGTTCCCTCGCGCAGGCCCGGGCCGGCCTGCTGTGGAAGCTCGACGGCCTGTCCGAGTACGACGTGCGCCGTCCGCTGACGCCGACCGGCACCAATCTGCTGGGCATGGTCAAGCACCTCGCGTTCTGCGAGGCCGGCTACTTCGGCGACACCTTCGACCGGCCGTTCCCGGAAGGGCTGCCCTGGCCGGACGGTGGGGATCCGAACGCGGACCTGTGGGCCACCGCGGACGAGTCCCGCGACGACGTCGTCGACCGGTACCGCAGGGCCTGCGCGCGCCGACGACACCATCGACGCGCTCGCCGTCGACGCACCCGGCCGGGTCCCGCACTGGCCCGCCGACCGGGCCGAGGTGACGCTGCACCGGATCCTGGTGCACATGACCGTCGAGACGAACCGGCACGCCGGACACGCCGACATCCTGCGCGAACTCGTCGACGGGGCCGTCGGTCTGCACCCCGACCGCGCGGGGGTGCCCGAGGAGGGGCCGGGGTACTGGGCCGACCACCACGCCCGGCTGGAACGGCTCGCCCGCGAGGTCGCGGGCGGGGACGGTGCGGCCGTCCGGGAATGACCGGCTCGGGGACCACCGGCACGGCGGCGCCGGCCGCCCGGCCGCGCCGGTAGCCTGGCGGACATGGCGGACGACGACACTCTCCGATCGGTCAGCATCGAACGGGTCTCCACGGGCCGGTACGTGGCCCGCAACGCCCGCGGCGGCACGCTGCCGCTCAGCTCGAACGACGACGCGGACTTCTCGCCGGTGGAGCTGCTGCTGGCGGCGATCGGCGGCTGCACGGCGGTGGACACCGACGTCGTCACCAGCAGGCGGGCGGAGCCGACCGAGTTCACCGTCACCGTCTCCGGCGACAAGATTCAGGACAAGGAGACGGGCAACCGGATGGAGAACCTGGCGGTGACGTTCCGGGTCGCCTTCCCGGAGGGGGACGACGGGGACCGCGCGCGGGACGTGCTGCCCCGCACGGTCCGGTTGTCGCACGACAAGCTGTGCACGGTCAGCCGCACCGTCGAACTCGGTACGCCGGTGGACACCACCATCGACGAGAGCTGATCCTCCGGCTACGGCAGCGGAGGGGTGCCCTCGGGCGGGGTCCGGTGGCCGGTCGCCCGCTCGTAGTCGTGGCCCATCGCCAGCAGCGACGGCTCGCTGAAGGGCAGTCCCAGCAGCTCGACCCCGACCGGGAGTCCGGCACCGGTGAATCCGGCGGGCAGACTCAACGCGGGGAATCCGCTGTGGCCCGCCAGTTGGCAGTTGCGGCTCGGCTGCGCCGTGCCGATCGCCGGTGGCGGTTCGGTGATCGACGGGTAGACCAGTGCGTCCAGCCCGTGCGTCCGCATGAGCTCGGTGAGCAGTGCGCGCAGCCGGTCCCGTTGGCGCAGTTTCTCCTCATAGGCCGGGTTGGGCAGCGCGGGGCTGTCCACCAGCGCCCGCACCAGCGGCAGCACCGTCTCGTGCACCTCGCCGGAGGCGGCGACGTCGGCGAGGGTGAGCTCGCTTTCCGGTTCGGCCAGGTGCGCCAGACGCCGCGGGAGTCCGTGTGCCGAGTCGGCGAGGTAGGCGTCGAAGTCACGTTCGAACTCGTCGGCCACCCGGTTCGCGCCCTCGGCCGCGTCCGTGATCTCCGGTTGCGGCCCCAGCTCCACCGCCTCGGCACCCTGGGCGACCATGTCCGCGACCGCCGCGCGCACCACCCGGTTGGTGGGCCGGGCGGCGTCGGTGTCGGCGAACCGGTCACCGAGGACACCGATCCGGCTGCCGTCCAGCGCGTTCCCGGACAGTCCCGCCAGGTAGCTCGGCGGGACGGTGCCCCGCGCGGCGGCGGTGACCGGGTCCGCGGGATCGTGCCCGGCGGTGGCGTCGAGGACCAGGGCGACGTCGGTGACGGAGGTTCCCAGCGGGCCCACCGTGTCCTGGGTGCGCGCCAGGGGTGCGACACCGTCCCGGCTGGACAGACCCAGGGTGGGCCGCAGGCCGACGAGGTTGTTGTGCGCGGCGGGGATCCGCAGCGAGCCGCAGGTGTCGCTGCCCATGCCCACGGGGGCGAACGCCGCCGCGACCGCCGCCCCGGTACCGCCGCTGGAGCCACCGGGGTAGTGCCCCCGGTCGTACGGGTTGCGGGTCTGCCCGCCCAGCGACGACGTCGTGCGGATGTTGAGGGCGTACTCGTCCAGGTTCGTCTTCGCGAGCACGATCGCGCCCGCGTCCCGCAGCCTGCGCACCTGGGTGGCGTCGTCGGGCGCGCGGAGACCGCGCAGGGCCCGCGAGCCGCTGGTGGTGGGCAGGTCGGCGGTGTCCATGTTGTCCTTCACCACGACCGGGATCCCGTGCAGCGGCCCCCGCACGTGTCCCCGCCGCCGTTCGAGGTCGCGCCGCAGTGCCACGGCCCGGGCCCGCGGGTTGACGGTGAGCACGGCGTTGATCCCGGGCCGGTCGGCGTCGGCGTGGTCGTAGGCCGCGATGCGCCGCAGGTACCGTTCGACGAGCGCGCGGGAGGTCACCTCGCCGTCGGCGAGCAACTGCCGCAGCTCGTGCACCTGCAGGCCGACCACCCGCACGGGCGCCGGAGCGGCCGTCGCCACGGCCGGGGTGAGTGCCCCGCACAGGGCGAGCACCGCCAGGAGCACGGTCGGTCGGCGCACGATCTCTCCCTTCACCACGGCCCTCTTCGGCACGACAATCGACACCTGCGGCGAGTACACCAGACCACGCCGCCGGTCTGCTCCACTGTCCGACTGAACCGGCGGGATCCGACTTTCCCGTCCCGGCATACCCGCGTCCACGGTGCCGATCCGTGGCCGTCCGGTTTCGCACTTCGGGAACGGGTTCGCCGTAGCGAAATCGTGACCGTACCGGGTGAAACATCGGCTCCCTGGTCCGACGACAGTCGGGCGACACCTACCGGAACGAATGGGGAGACAGCGGGTGGACGGCAGCAACGGCTTCGAGTTCGTCGCGATCGACGTGGAGACCGCCAACCCGAAACGGGGATCGATCTGCTCGGTCGGTCTGACGGTCGTGGAGAACGGTGCGGTGACCGGGTCGCGCTCCTGGCTGTGCCGCCCGCCCGCTCCGCTGGTGTACTTCGAGCGGCGGCAGGTGGCCATCCACGGGATCGACGAACGGCGGGTGGCCGACGCCCCGTCGTTCGGCGCGGTGCTCGGTGACGTGCGCGCCGCCATCGGGGACCGTCCCGTCGTGGCGCACAACGCCGCGTTCGACCTCGGCGCCCTCCGCGCCGCGTGCGAGGCCGACGACACGGACCCACCGACGCTGGGGTTCGGCTGCACCCGGGTCTGGACGAAGCGTGAACTCGACCTGGCCGACTACCGGCTGCCGACCGTGGCCGGGACCCTCGGCGTGCCGCTGCTCCGGCACCACGACGCCGCCGAGGACGCGCGGGCGTGCGCCGAGGTGCTCCTGACGCTCGCGGCGAAGCGGGGGAGCCGGACCGTGCACGAGTTCGCCCGGGCGACGGGGACCACCCTGGGCAGGCTCGGCCCCGGTACCTGGGACGGGTGTCGCGTCGTGCCCGGTCGCGGCTGAGCAGGTCAGCAGGCCGGGCGAGCCGGGCGGGACGGGACAGGCCGGAGCGCCACCGGCTGCCCGGCTCCCCCGCCGCCGCGGGACGGGCGGGCTCAGTAGTCGTCGCGTCCGGTGAACTGCTCCTCCAACAGCTCCGCCGATCCGGTGACCAGTTCCAACGGGTCGGTAAACTCGTTGATGTCGAGGTTGAGCAGCGGGAGGGAGTGCCGCAGCACCACGTACTCCCCCATGAGGACGGCTCCGCCGACGACCAGCGTGTTGCCGATCTCGGTCAGCACTTCCCGCAGGTCGACCTGGTCGATCCGGGCGAACGGGGTCGCGATCTGGACCCAGTCCTCCTTGCGGTCCATCACCTCCCGGGCGATGATCACGATCTGGGCCCGCCGCTCGGCGTGCGGTTCGCCGCCGTAGCCGAACCGGACGCGGATCTCGTCCGGCTCGTCCCGGACGACGTCGTACTCGTCCCGGACATACGCCACCAGGTCGTCCCACGAGGCCACGTGGACGCCTCCCCTCCGGAGCACCCGGCCGTGCCGGGATCTGTCGTGAACGGCTGGAGCCTACGACGGGAGCACGCGCCGCACGGGCACTTCCGGAGGATCAGTCCAGGTCGGACCAGGAGGGCTCACCGGTGACCTCGAGCACGTCGAGGCCGTCGGAGCGGGCGCGGCCGCCCCGCATTCGCAGGATGTCGGCCTGGCCGACGTCGGCCACCCGCACCGGTTCCCCGTCGACGAGCATCGGCGAGCGGTCGAGGTGGTCGGCCACCGCGGTGCCGAGCACCTCCGGGCGCGCGACGTAGGCGAGCACCCGGTCCCGTTTCGTGCCGTCGTCGGTGGTGGCCGGGGCGTGCACCCAGCCGAGGCGGTAGCACTCGCCGCGGGCCTCCACCTCGTCCAGCGTCGCCCGCTGCCGCGGGGTGACCCACCACAGTGCGTGCCGCTCGGTGGTCCCGGGCCGCGCCGCCAGCACCGCCGGACGTTGCCCGTCCCGGGCTCGGGTACCCGCGCTCCACACGGCCGCGACCCCGGCGACCTCCACCGTCTGCACCACGGCGGGCCCGGCCAGGCCGAGTGTCTCCCGGATCCACTCGATCTTGCCGGGGCACGCGTTGCTGCCGTAGGCCAGTACGGGCAGGCGCGCGTCCAGCGGCGGCTGCCCGAGCGCGCCCAGCCACGTGTCCAGGTCGGTCCCGACCGAGGTGCCGGTGTCGACGACCCAGCCGGACGCGGCGCCGCGGTCCGGCCGGAGGATCCACGCCGCACCGTCCAGCTCCACGTAGCTCACGTCCGGCCGCTCCCCCGGGTACGGATCGGCCGGGTAGTGCCTGCTCAGGAACGGCGACAACGTCGGGACGGCGCGCCGTGGCGCGTCGGTGTGCGGCCCGGTCGAGCTGTACATGGTCTGGCCCCTTCCCGCGGTCGGCGGACGCTAACCAGGCCCGATCCGGACCGGCAACCCACCTGTGCGGCAGCACACGGGACCTCCGAGACCCGACCGGACACCGGTAGCCCGAACTGGTCGGACCAGTTGACGTCTGGTCAGCGTCCCTCTACGGTGCTCGACATGGCATTGCGGCCCGTGGCTCGCCGGTCGGTGTCCGACCAGGTGTTCGAGCAGATCCTCGACGAGGTGGTGGGTGGGGAGTTCGCTCCCGGCGACACCCTGCCCAATGAACGCAGGCTCGCCGAGGTGCTCGGCGTGTCCCGCCCCGCCGTGCGGGAGGCGTTGCAGCGGATGGCCCAGGCCGGGCTGGTGGAGCTGCGGCACGGCGGGAGCACGAGCGTGCGGGACTTCCACCGGCACGCCGGACTGGACCTGCTCCCCCGCCTGCTGGTGCGCGCGGGCGAGGTGGACCCGCGGGTGGTGCGCAGTGTCGTGGAGGCCCGCTACACGGTCGGGCCGAAGGTGGCCGCCCTCGCGGCCGAGCGGGCCGCCGACCGGCTGCGGGGTCCGCTGTCCGCCGCGGTCGACGCTCTCGCGGCCGAGGACGACCCGGTGGCGCGGCAGCGGCACGCCCTCGCCTTCTGGGACCACGTGGTCGACGGGGCGGACTCGATCGTGTTCCGGCTGATGTTCAACAGCCTGCGCACCGCCTACGAGCCCGCCCTGGACGTGCTCGCCCCCGCGATGGCGTCCGAGGTCGACCGGGTGGAGGCCTACCGCGGCCTCGTCGGGGCCCTCGCCACCGGTGACGGCGCCACGGCGGAGAACGCGGCCGTGGACCTGCTCCGCCCGGCCACCGATGTCCTGCTCGCCATGATCAAAACCCTGGAGGAGGCACCATGACCGGCGTGGAACAATCCGATGTGGACAGCCGGGCGCGAGCCCGGCTGCGCGCGGACGAGGAGCGGCTCGCGGCGCGGACCCGGCGGGGCCTGTCACTGGGTGAAGCGTGGCGGGAGTTCTGGCGGCACCCGTCGCCGTGGCTCATCGGCGCCGTGTTCGCCGCCGCGCTGGCGGCACGCCTGGTCGTCGGTGGCTGGGGGCTGTGGGACGCGCTCGTGCCGGTCGCCATGCTCGCCGCGTTCCCGTTCGTCGAGTGGGTGATCCACGTCTGTGTGCTGCATTGGCGTCCCCGCGAGGTGGCGGGCACCCGGATCGACCCACTGGTGGCCCGCAAACATCGGGAGCACCATGCCGACCCGCGCGACCTGCCGCTGGTGTTCATCCCGTGGCCGGTACTGCTCTGGCTGCTGCCCGCGCTCACCGCGGTCGCGGTCCTGGCGTTCCCCCGCCTCGGGCTCGGGCTGACGTTCCTGACGATGACCGCTGCGATCGGCTTCGGCTACGAGTGGACCCACTACCTGATCCACAGTGACCACCGCCCGAAGACCCGGCTCTACAAGGCGGTGTGGCGCAACCACCGGCTGCACCACTACAAGAACGAGCACTACTGGTTCACCGTCACCACGTCCGGCACGGCGGATCGCCTGCTGCGTACCCACCCGGACCCGGCCGACGTGCCGACCTCCCCCACCGCGAAGAACCTGCACGCCGCGAACCCGACCTGAGCCGCCGGTCGCGCCCCCGGGGTTTGCCGTGAGGGGCACATTCGCTGCATGAGACGCAGGGAATGTGCCCCTCACGGCACCGTGGTCACTGTTCCGGGGCGGGTGGCCGCCCGGGCGCGGGTGGCCACCCGCCCCACCCGCCGCGACAATGGCGGGTATGGCGCGGATCGACCTCGTTCTCGGCGACCTCACCGAACAGCACGTCGACGTCGTGGTGAACGCGGCGAACTCGTCCCTGCTCGGCGGGGGCGGGGTGGACGGCGCCATCCACCGCAGGGGCGGGCCGGACATCCTCGCCGAGTGCGAACGCCTCCGCGCGGGCGAGTACCCCGAGGGCCTGCCGACCGGGCAGGCGGTGGCCACCACGGCCGGTCGGCTGCCCGCGCGGTGGGTGGTGCACACCGTCGGCCCGGTCTTCTCGGCGTCCGAGGACCGCTCGGGGCTGTTGGCGGACTGCTACCGGAACTCGCTGCGGGTGGCGCGTGACCTCGGTGCCCGCTCCGTCGCGTTCCCGGCCGTGTCCACCGGCGTCTACCGCTGGCCGGTCGACTCCGCCGCGGAGATCGCGCTGCGCACGCTGGCCGACGCGGCGGGGGACGCCCCGGAGCCGGAGTTGCGGATGGTGCTGTTCGACCGGGCCACCCACGACACCTTCGCCGCCGAGGCCGCCCGACAGGGCCTGTGACGCGCCGGTGTCCGCACCTGCCGCGTCCGGCGACGCCGCCGCTCACGGCCGGGGGATGTTGCGCAGGTTGGCGCGGGCCAGCCGCAGCATCCGGCCGACGCCGCCCTGCAGCACCATCTTGCTGGTGGCGAGCGCGAACCCGGTGAGCTGCTGCCCGGTGATGTGCGGCGGCAGGGACAGCGCGTTCGGGTCGGTGACCACGTCCAGCAGTGCGGGGCCGTCGTGGGCGAGGATCTCGCGCAGCCCGTCGGTCACGTCGCGCGGGTCGCTCACCCGCCGGGCGTGCGCGCCCGCGGCGCGGGCAAGGGCGGCGTAGTCGGTCTCCGGGTAGGTGGTGCCGTACGGGGGCAGCCCGGCGACCATCATCTCCAGGTCCACCATGCCCAGCGACGAGTTGTCGAACAGCACCACCTTCACGGGCAGGCCGTACTGCACGACGGTGAGGAACTCGCCCAGCAGCATGGCGAAGCCCCCGTCGCCGGACATGGCGACCACCTGGCGGGACGGGTCGGGCAGCTGCGCGCCGATCGCCTGCGGCAGCGCGTTGGCCATCGACCCGTGGGTGAACGACCCGATGACCCGGCGCCGCCCGTTCGGGCTGATGTAGCGGGCGGCCCACACGTTGCACATCCCGGTGTCCACGGTGAACACCGCGTCGTCCGCGGCCACCTCGTCCAGCACGGACGCGACGTACTCGGGGTGGATCGGCCGGTGCCGTTCCACCCCGGTGGTGTAGGCGGCGACGACCCCTTCGAGTGCGTCGGCGTGCTTGCGCAGCATCCGGTCGAGGAAGGTGCGGTCGGTCTTCGGCGTGACCTTCGGGGTGAGGCACCGCAGCGTCTCGGCGACGTCGCCGCAGATGCCGAGGTCCAGCCGCGAGCGGCGGCCCAGGTGCTCGGGCCGGACGTCCACCTGCACGATCCGCACGTCGTCGGGCAGGAACGGGTGGTACGGGAAGTCGGTGCCCAGCAGCACGAGCAGATCGCACTCGTGCATCGCCTCGTAGGCGGCGCCGTAGCCGAGCAGACCGGACATGCCGACGTCGTACGGGTTGTCGTACTGGATCCACTCCTTGCCCCGCAGGGCATGGCCCACGGGGGCGAGCACCCGGCCCGCGAAGGACATCACCTCGTCGTGCGCGCCCGCGGCCCCGGCACCGCAGAACAGGGTGACCCGGCGGGAGTCGTCGACGAGCCGGGCGAAGGCGTCGATGTCGGTGTCCGTCGGGCGGATCGTCGGCGACCGGTCGAGCGGCACCATCGTCGTCATGTCCTCGGGCGAGTCCTGCCCCGCCACGTCGCCCGGGACGGTGAGCACCGAGACGCCGCCGAGACCGAGGGCGTGGTGGATCGCGGCGTGCGCGACGCGGGGTAGCTGCGCCGGAGTGGAGATCATCTCGGAGTAGTGGCTGCACTCGACGAACAGCCGCTCCGGGTGGGTCTCCTGGAAGTAGTCGGTGCCGATGTCCTCGCTGGGGATGTGCGCGGCGATCGCCACGACCGGCGCCATGCTGCGGTGCGCGTCGAACAGGCCGTTGATCAGGTGCAGGTTCCCGGGGCCGCAGCTGCCCGCGCAGGCGGTGAGCCGTCCGGTGATCTGCGCCTCGGCCCCGGCGGCGAACGCGGCCGCCTCCTCGTGCCGGGTCTGCACCCAGTCGATCCCGTCCGTGCGCCGCACCGCGTCGGTGACCGGGTTGAGGCTGTCCCCGACCACCCCGTAGATCCGGCGCACCCCGGCCCGCACCAGCAGGTCGACCAGGTGTTGGGCCACCGTCCGCCCGGCCACGGCACCCTCCCTCCCTCGGCATCGCCGTGTCCCCGTCCCTCCGGCCGCCGGGGACACGGTCGTCGCGGGGAGAGTGCCCGCCCGGCGGCGGTCGAACCGCGCGGGCGGCGGTCAGGTCGTGCCACCGGCTCCGGGCAGCAGCACACCCGGGTTCAGGCTCCACGTGGGATCGAGGGTGCGTTTGGCCGCGGCGAGCGCGGCGGCGAACGGGTCCGGACGCTGCCGGTCGTAGAACGGGCGGTGGTCGCGGCCGACCGCGTGGTGGTGGGTGATCGTGCCGCCGTGCGCGAGGATCGCCTCGGACACCGCGGTCTTGATCTCGTCCCACTGGGCGAGCATGCTCCCCCACCGTCCGGGGGCGTACACGGTGTAGTACGGCGCGGGCCCGTCCGAGTACACGTGCGTGAACCGGCAGGTCACCGCACCGCCCCCGGTGGTGTGCCGCATCGCCTCGTCGGCCGCGGCGTTGACCGCTCGGTGCAGCTCGTCGAAGCGGTCCCAGGTGCAGGCCGTCTCGAACGTCTCCACGATCATCGCGTGCCGGGCCAGCGCGTCGCGTTGGTACGGCATCCGCAGGAACGCCGACCGCCA
>NZ_KI912225.1:65720-66498 GCF_000231035.2 Saccharomonospora iraqiensis subsp. paurometabolica YIM 90007
CACGGGTCGCGGCCACGGCGGCGCCGTGGTCGGCGAACCGCACCGACGCCCCCGCCCGCCACCGGGGACGCTCCCGCACCCGCAGCCACGCCTCGGTGACGACCCCGAGGATCCCCTCCGAGCCGAGGAACATCCGGTCCGGCGACGGGCCCGCACCGGAGGCGGGCAGCCTGCGGGACTCGCTGATCCCGGTGGGTGTCACCACGCGCAGCGACTCCACCAGGTCGTCGATGTGTGTCTCCCCGGTGGCGTAGTGCCCGCCCGCCCGGGTGGCCAGCCAGCCGCCGAGGGTGGAGAACTCGAACGACTGCGGGAAGTGCCGCAGGGTCAGCCCGTGCCCGCGGAGCTGGTCCTCCAGGGCCGGGCCGAGCACCCCCGCCTGGATGCGCGCGGCCCGGCTGGTGGGGTCGACCTCGACGACCCGGTCGAGGTGGCCGAGGTCGAGGGTGACGGTGCCGGGATAGCCGGCGCAGCGCGGTTCGATCCCGCCGACGACGGAACTGCCGCCCCCGTACGGGATCACCGCGAGTCCCCGCCCGGTGCCCCAGTCGAGCAGATCGAGGACGTCGCGCTCGGTGCGTGGCCGGGCGACGAGGTCCGGCACGTTGTCCAGCGTCCCGTGCAGGTTGCGCACGACGTCCCGGAACGCCTTGCCGTGCGCGTGCGCGGCCCGCTCGGCCGGGTCGGCGGTACACAGGTGCGCCAGGCTCGCCGGGACGTCCACCCGTGCGGCCGGCAGCGCCAGATCGGCCACGTCGGGCGGCGGGTGGTCGGTCAG
>NZ_KI912225.1:66598-96426 GCF_000231035.2 Saccharomonospora iraqiensis subsp. paurometabolica YIM 90007
AGCAGCGCGGCGACCCGCCGCAGCAGCGCGTCGCGCTCGGCCCCGGTGACCGCGTCGGCGACGGTCCCCCAGCCCCACCACGACCGTGTCCGTTCCGGCACGCGGCACCTCCACTCTCCCCGGCGGCCCGGTCGGCGTCGATCATGGAACCGTACCGGTGGTCCGTGCCGTGATCCACCGTCGCCGTCCGCGGTGGCGGCCGCCCGAGCCCCGCCTGTGGCAGACTGGGTCGCGCATGACTTCTTTCCGTTACCGCCCCGCGGCGCGTCCTCGCGCGACGGCCCCGTCCGGGCCCCCGTCCCCGACGTCGCCCACCCGCGGGAGTTGATCTTCGATGCAGACACGTCAGACGCTGGAGCGCACCCTCACCGCCATCGACGGACGCGGGTACGGCTCCTACAAGCAGCTGCGCGGCACCTACGACCTCGGCCGCTTCCAGCTCTCGGTGGACAACGTGCAGGTCGACCCGTACGCGCCGCCGTCGAAGGCGCGCGCGATCGTGGACGCCGCCACCGCGGGGCTGCCCGCCGATCTGGTGGACACGCCGCTCAAGCGGGTCGCCGTGAGCGACTTCCTCACCCGGCGCTGCCACGACGCCACCCGGCGCGCGGCGCGGGAGTCCCGGGACGGCGGCGCCGTCTCGATCGGCGCGCCCGGGCAGGAGGTGCTGCCCCGCACCAGCGTGCTGATCGCCGACGACCGGGTGGAGGCCCGGTTCGAGGTGGCGCTGCCCGCGAAGGGCCGCAGCGTCCTCGGCAAGGCCGCCTCGACCATCCTCACCCGGATCGTGCCGCAGATCGTCGAGTCGGCGCTGATCCATGCCAACCTGGACGCCGACGCGCTGCGCGCCCACGTGGCGCTGCACCTCGACCAGGAACACCTGCGCGCCCGGCTGGCCGAGCGCGGGCTGGTGGCCTTCGTCGGCGACGGCGCGACCCTGCCGCGCCGCTCCGGGGACTCCGACCTGCCGATGGACGAGGGCGCGAAACCGTTCGACAGCCCCGAGTCGCTGCGGGTCTCGTTCGACCTGCCCAGCGGCCGCACGGTCACCGGCATGGGTGTGCAGGAGGGCGTCACGGTCATCATCGGCGGTGGCTACCACGGCAAGTCCACCCTGCTGCGCGCCCTGGAACGCGGTGTCTACCCGCACCTGGCCGGCGACGGCCGCGAGTGGGTCGTCACCCGGCCGGACGCCGTCACGATCCGGGCCGAGGACGGCCGCGCGGTGACCGGGGTGGACATCTCCCCGTTCATCACCGACCTGCCCTCCGGGGCCGACACCACCCGGTTCACCTCCACCAACGCCAGCGGATCCACCTCGCAGGCGGCGAACCTCGTGGAGGCCACCGAGACGGGCTCGTCGCTGCTGCTGATCGACGAGGACACCTCGGCGACCAACTTCATGATCCGCGACAACCTGATGCGCAGGCTCATCCCCGCCGAACGCGAGCCGATCACCCCGTTCGTGGACCGCATCCGCCCGCTGTACGAGGAGGCGGGCGTGTCCACGGTCCTGGTGGCCGGGGGGTCCGGCGCGTTCTTCGCCGTCGCCGACCACGTGATCGCCCTGGACGCCTACACCCCGCACGACGTCACCGACGCCGCGCACGACATCGCCGACGCCCCGCGCGAGCCGGACGGGAAGGCGGACCGCGACAAGTCGGTGTTCACCGGCACGGCGGCGCGGGTGCCCGCCGCCTCGGCGCTGCGGCCGAAGAACAAGACCAAGCCCGCCAAGGCGAAGGGCCGCGGGGCGGTGCAGTTCGGCACGCAGACCCTCGACCTGGGCGCGGTGGTCCAGCTGGTCGACCCGGCGCAGACCAACGCGGTGGCGCGGTTCCTGGACCGGCTCGCCGACGAGTTCGACGGCCGGCTTTCCCTGCGCGAGGCGATCGACGAGGTCTACGACCGCGTCGAGAAGGAGGGGCTGGACTCGCTGTCCCCGCACAGCGGCCACCCCGGCCACCTCGCGCTGCCCCGCCGCCAGGAGGTGCACGCCGCCCTGAACCGCTACCGGGGCCTGAAGGTCACCCCGCGCTCCTGAGGAGGGCACCGGCAAGATCCGCGGGAATCGGCCTTCCCCGGTGGCCGGTGACGGTACGATCCGGCACCGTGTCGCGACTCGAGCACGCGGTGCGGAATCGGCCTTTCCCGGGTGGACTCCGCGCCGTTCTCGGATCCGCCCTCGTGGGGTCGGCCCTGGGGGTGGTGTCCCAGCGGGCCGACTACGGCCCCGACTGGCTGCACCACCTGGCCAGCTACGCCGTGTTGTGGCTGTTGGCCGCCGCACTGACCGGCCGGGCGGCACGTAGCCCCGGTGCTGCCGCGCTCGCCGGGGCGGCGACGCTCCTGGCCGCCACCGTGGCCTACTACGTCAGCTACGTCCTCATCGACGGTGGCTCACCCGGGAACCTCCCGCTGTTCTGGCTGCTCGCCTCGGCGGTGGCCGGGCCCACGGCCGCGGTCGCGGGACACCACGCCGCACACCACCCCGCCGTTCCCGGGGCTGTCGCCGGGGCACTGCTGGCGGGCGCCTTCCTCGGGGAGGCCCTCTTCGTGTCCGTGGCGCGGGCCGAGGACGTCCGCTGGGTCACGGTGGCGCTCGACTGCGCGGTCGGTGCGTACTGGCTGTACGGCGCACTCAAACGGGACGCGCGCACCGCCCTCGGGGTCGCGGCACCGTGCTCACCCGGACCCGCCCGACCGGCGACTACCGTTCCTCCGGGTCGAGCGTGCCCAGGTCGATCGTCTCGGACGGTGAGTGCAGACCGGGCGCGACGTACGACGACGGTTCGGGTCGGGGATGGGGGACCATCGCGTCCCGTTCCACCCGGTCGGCGCGGGAGTCACCGTCCCCCGCGGATTCGGTCCGCCCCACCGTGGGCGTCCCGGCCGGTGCGGCCTCGGGCGGCTCGTCGATGTCGGGTGCCGGTGCCTCGGTCGTCGTGTCGGCCGACACCCTCGGCGCCGTGCCGGTCGTGGTGCCGGTCGGGGTGGTACCGGTACTCCCCCGCCGAGTCGGCTCGGGACCGGCACCGGTGGGGTCGGGCGTCGGACCGTCCGTCCGCGGGTCCGGATCGGGCGACGGCCACAGAACGACCACCGCGGCCACGGCCACGGCAGCCGCCGACAGCCCTGACCAGGCCCACACCGCGCGCCGACCGCTCGGATACCGCATCGTCTCCCCGGCCCTTCCGTCGTCGGATTCCACCACGGGCGGCAACACCGGGTGCGCGTGGTGGAATCGGGAGGTAGCCGAATGTTTCTCACGCTACGGTGCCCACCGGTCCGCACCGCGTGCGCCGACGCCTGGGCCGCCCGGTGGCTCCGAGTCCCGAGCTCCGCCCCGGCGAGCACGCCGAACACACCGGCACACCCGCCGAGCCGAGCCGCCTACTCCGTGGTGTGGTTCCACGGATTGAGCAGTTCCACCCCGGTACCGGAGAAGTCCTTGGTGTTGCGGGTCGCCAGCGGAATACCGTGCGAGCGGCAGATCGCCGCGATCTGCGCATCCGCCATGCCGACCGCCAGGCCCTCCCGCTCCCGTGCCACGGTGATCTCCGCATAGCAACCGGCCGCGGCGTCGTCGAAGGGGAGAACTCTGCCCCGGAAGTCCTCGGCGAACAATTCCTCCACCTGCACCACCACCTCGCGCTTGCGGCGACCGTCCGACAAGCGAGCCGCCCCGTAGCGCAGTTCGGCCGCCGTCACCGCGGTGACGAAGACATCCTCGGCCGGCAAGCGGTCCACCCACGCCATCACCCCGGGATCGGGCTCGGGCCGCATCAGCTCGGACACGACGTTCGTGTCGAGGACGGTCATTCCTCCAGCTCCGCGGCCCGCGCCGGTTCCGTCCGGGGCGGCGGCTCGATCGACAGGTCCCCACTCCCGGCGAACCTGCGGCGGATCCGTGTCGCCATCCCCTCATCGGAGGAAGGCCGCGTCAACGCCCGGCGCAGGATGTCACGCACCTCCGCCTCCATCGACCGGCCGTGCTCCGCCGCGCGAACCCGCAGCTCGGCCTTCAGTTCGTCGTCGAAGTCCCGGACCGTTAACGTCGCCATGTCCACCCTCCACGCTGTCACTGCTTTCAATGCTAACGCGAACGGGTCGCTCGGCGGCGCCGTTCCTTCCCGGAGGAAGGAAGCCGGGACGGCGAACACGAACGAGCCGGATGCCGTCGACCGGTTCGAGGGCACATCTCGTGCACCGCATGGTCGCGGTGTGTGATCGTCAGCGCGGGATGTCGGCCCCGCACGCGATCGGCGCGACCGCGGGAGAACTCTTCCCGTCTGCGTTCCACCACGCGCGACGGCACCGCGTGCGCGAAAACAGCGGTGTCGCCGAGGGCCGCACGCTACCGTGAACCCGTGGCTCTCACCGCGTGCGCCGACCCCTCCCCCGCCCGCTGGCTCGGGGCGGACGGCTCGCCCTGGACACGGCTTGTCACGTTCGGGCCTTCCGGGTTCGCCGCCCACGCCCGCCTGCGGTTCCTGCCCGACCCCGCACATCCGGGTCAGGCCGAGGCCGACGCCGATGGGGACGACCATGCGGCCGTGCAACTGCGGACGCTGTTCGACGTGCTGGCCGAACACACCCGCACCCCGCGGGAGTGCTACTTCGGCCTCTGGGACGGTTCCGGCACCCTCGTCGGTGTCGAGCTCCCGGCCGTGGCCGACGAACCCGCTCCACCGGTGCGACCGGACCCGGACGCCGTGCCGGGGGTCGCCCCGGCCGACACCCTGCCCCCGCCGCTGCCCGGACCACGGGTGGAGCTGCCCCACCGGTCGTACGTGCTCTTCCGGGGGCCACTGTCCGACGCGGGCGACTGGACCACCCCGGACGGGTGGCCCGCTCAGCCCCGACTGGACATCACCGACACCGCACTCGCCTGGCCCGCCGACCGTGCCTGGTTCGTGGCCAACGACGTCGACCCGCACTGGGCCGGGATCGGTGCCGACCCCGGCGTCATCGACCGCCTCGTCGCGGACCCACGCCTCGATGCGGTCCCGGCCGACCCGGACGCCGAGCAGCCGAGGTACTCGTGAGATCGGACTCGCAGGACAAGAAGGCGCTCAGCTACGCCAGGGACCGCCGCAACGACTACGGTGAGAACGACAAGAGCTCGCGGAAGAACATCCGACGGTTCAAGCGGCGAACGCACCGAACCGCCCGCCGTCGGGACAAGCAAGTCCTGGGCTCCGCTACCGGCCGCCCCACCGGAGAGGATGTCGACGAGACCGGGGTCGGGCTGCGGTCACAGACAGTCCGCCAAGCACGGAAGGTGCCCGACGCGCCGTTGGGCGAGACGATCGTCGGCAAGCTGCGTCGCCGGGCCGAACGTGGGATGAACGATCCCGCCCTTGTCGAGCGGGCCGTCGACCGCATCCACCGGCGGACGTAGCTGCTTCTACGGCTGTACAGACCGTGCTACGGTGCCGCTGATGTTCCGGTTCATCGTCCTCTTCCGCTGACGGCCCTGCGCCCGCCCCTCGCAGATCCCGGTGCCGACCTGGGCGGGTCTCCGCGCGCCCTTCCCGGCGCAGGACCCTGTCAGCCCCGCGCGTCCACTCCCGTGATCGTCGTCGGTTGTGCGCGCCGTGGACCGGAGATGACGTGTCAACCGAACACCATTCCTATCGCGCGGTGCTGCGGACGCGGCACGTGGCGCGCTCCTTCTGGCCGAATATCATCGGCCGCTCCTCGCTCGCGATGTCCGGACTCGCATTGGTGCTACTGCTGGAGTCCGGAGGTGGCTCGTTCGCGGTGAGCGGCGCCGTCACGGCCGCTCTGGGGATCGCGAACGTGGTGGCCACCCCGTGGCGGGCCCGGGCCATCGACCGGTTCGGGCAGACGGGAACCATGTCGCTCCTCGGCGCGGTCCATACGGCGGCCCTCGTCGGGTTCGCCGCGCGTCCGGACACCGGGTTTATCACCCTCCTGTTCCTCGGCGTCGTCGCCGGAGTGTCGATTCCCCCGTTCGGCTCCACGATGCGGGTGATCTGGTCCGATGCACTGACCACCGGGCCGATGCGCACCCGCGGTCTCGGTCTCGACGCGGTCGCCGAAGAGGTGATCTTCGCTGTGGGCCCCCTGGTCTCCGCCGTCCTCACCACGCTCGCCGATCCGGTCCTGGCACTGTCCACCTCGGCCGGATGCGTTGCCGTCGGCACCGCCCTCTTCGTCACCAGCCCACTCTCCCGCCGTCGGAACGGGCTCCGCACCCGGACAGCGGTCGCGTCGACACGATCCGCGGCGAAGCCGTTGCGTGCACCCGGCTTTCTTCCGGTGGTCGTGACCATCACGGTTCCGGGCGTCATCCTCGGGGCGGTCGAGATGGCGGCCCCTGCCCTCGGCGCCGCCACCGAAACCCCGATGCTTCCGGGAATCGTCCTCGCCCTGTTCGCCGGATCCAGCGCACTCGGCGGCCTGCGGTACGCCCGGGTGACTCACCGCGCGTCGATCGAACGGCAGGTGCTCGTGCTCTGCACCTCGCTGCTCGCCGTCAGCGCGATCACCGCAATCATCGGCTCCACACCGGTACTCGTGGTCGGCACCAGTGTGATGGGTGTCTTCATCGCCCCGTTACTCATCACCGGATATGTCGCCGCGGACACCCGCGCCGCGCCGCACTCGCGGACGGAAGCGAACGGCTGGATCACCACCTCGGTCAACCTCGGCACCGCAGCCGGCTCCGGACTGTTCGGAGCCGCCACCGGAGCCGTTGCACCCGGCACCGCACTCGCGCTCTGCACGGCCGCCGCCGCGACCGTCCTGATCGCCGGTGCTCCGCGACTGGTGCGCAACGACCGACGCTTCCGACACGGCGGTGATGCCGTGGAACACTCCGGCGATCCGCAGGGTTGAGCTCCGACAATCCGACCACGATCGGGGCGGGGCGTCGGTAGGATGCCGCCATGCCGTCCCTGCGCGACACCTTCTCGCTGGACGAACTGAAAAGCACGCAGGAACGGTCTCTGGCGATCTCGCTCGCCGCGCTCTACCTCGGCACCGGACTGTCGTACTCGTCGCTGGCGATCTACCTGAATCTGCACGTCGGCCTCAGCCCGTCGGTCTACGGGTTGGGCATGGGTGTCGCCGCGGTACTGGGCCTCGTGTCGGGGCCGGTGGCCGGGAGGCTGGCCGACCGTCGCGACGGCCACCGGATCTACCTGGCACTGGTGTGCACCATGGGCGTGGCGACCCTGACGCTCACCGTGTCCCCGGCCTGGCTCGCACTGGTGCTGCTGAGTGTGCTGATGGTGTGCGGCCGGGGCGGCGCGGCGGTGATCGGAGCGTTGATCGGACGGGCGGTCGACGAGGAACGCCGGGTGCGCTACCGGGCCGTGGTCAGGACACTGAGCAACGTCGCGATGGTCGCCGGGCTCGGTCTCGGCGCGCTCGTGCTCGCGTGGGGTTCGCTCACCGCGTTCCGGGTGGGCTTCGTGGTGGAGGCGGCGACATTCCTGGTCGCGGGGCTGCTGGTGCGGCTCGCCGGAGCGCGCCTCGCCCCGGCACAGGCCCCTCTCCCGACTCCCCGACCAACGCCGGAGGGCCGCTCCGGGGTATTGCGGGACCGCCGGTTCGCGCTGCTGACCGCGACGGCGTGCTGATGCTGCCGGAGTCGATGCTCACCGTCGCCCTGCCCCTGTGGGTGGCGACGCAGATGCACGCCCCGCTGTGGCTGGTGTCGGCAGCTCTGGTCGTGCAGACAACGGGCACGGTACTGCTGCAGATCCCGGTGAGCCGCCGCATCACGGATGTGCCGGCAGCGGCCCGCGCGGGCAGACGCGGTGCCGCGCTGTTCGCGGCCGCGGCGTTGTTGTTCCCGGTGGCGGCACTGGCCGACCACGGGCCTGCCGCCGTCGCCACGGTGCTGGCCCTCGCGTTGGTCCTGGTCGGCGGCGACGTCCTGTACGCGGCCGCGTCCTGGGGCATCGTGTACGGCCTGGCCCCGGAGTCCTCGCTCGGGCAGTACCAGGGCTTCTACAACAGCGGGTTCGACCTGAGCATGATTACCGGTCCGGTCCTGTTCGCCTGGCTCGTGGACGGCGGCGTGCAACTGGGCTGGTTCGGTCTGAGCGCGCTGTTCCTGCTCGCAGGACTGGCTCTGGTGCCCCTCACCGCCCGGCACACCGCTCCCGCCGCAGCGGACTGACCGGTGAGCCGACGCGACGGGGCAGACGCCAACACCGGAGTGGTGGGCACGACCACGGATCGCATGGCCACCGCGTCGATTCGGGGCCGGGAAGTGTCATTCCGTGTCGGTGCCGACGACGTCGTAGACGAGGTGGGTCGCCCGCGGCGACTCGGTGACCTCCCGCTGGACCAGCGTCGTCCGGCCGACGAGGTCGAACAGCCGCGTGCCGCCGCCGAGCACCACCGGCGACAGGTGGATGCGGAGCTCGTCGACCAGCCCCGCCGCCAGGCTCTGATCGATGACGTTCGCACCGCCCATGACGACGACGTCGTTGTTCCCCGCGCTCACCCGGGCCCGGTCGACGGCGTCCGCCACGCCCCCGGTCACGAATCGGAACCTGGAGGCGAGCCGCACCTGGCCGGGCGGTTCGTGGGTGACGACGTAGCACGGCGGTGCGGCCGACTGGTCCTGGTCGTGTCCGTACCCGACATCGTCGGTCCACCCGTGCGGGCCGTCCACGATGTCGAACAGCCGTCGCCCCATCACGACGGCGCCGGTCGTCTCGAAGCTACGCGCCAGCACCGCTTCGTCCACAGAGGAGCGGGGCTCCTCCAGCACCCACGCGTGGATCGCCTCACCGCCGACGCCGAGGCCACGCTCGAGATCCACGCCCGGTGCCGCGACGTACCCGTCCAGGGACATCGAGATATCAGCGACCACCCTGCTCATACCCACTCCTTCGGACCCGTCGTTCCGAACGACCTCGCGCACGTTGAACGGCGACCTTTTCGTCCCTGCGTTAGCGATGCCGTGACCGACGCGGACCCTGCACACACTGCATGACCTGCGAACTTCATTAAGTCAAGCACACTTCACTGACTCAACACAAGTGCTACGGTCGGACCATGCGAACGCGTGAGTACGGACAGTTCTGCGGCCTCGCGCGAGCCGCCGAGATGCTCGGACAGCGGTGGACGCTGCTCCTCCTGCGCGACCTGCTGGTCGGCCCGCGAAGGTATTCGGACCTGGTCGCCGGGCTGCCCGGCATCCCGACGAACCTGCTCGCCACCCGCCTGAAGGAGCTCGAGCAGGACGGCCTCGTGGCCCGCGAGGCCCGCAGCGGCGCGGACCGCTCGGTCGTCTACTCCGTGACGCGACGGGGTGCCGAGCTCGCACCCGCGCTCGATGCCCTCGCCCGCTGGGGCGCGGCCGGGATGCAGGCACCACGTGCGGGCGAGATCGTCACGACCGCGTCCCTCGTGACCGCGTTGCGGGTAGCGGCCGAACACGCCCAGGCACCGCGTCAGCGGCAATTGGCGTACACGGTGCGGGTCCGCGACGCGGTCGCCCATGCAGTCCTGCGCGACGGTGCCGTCGACGTCGGGGCCGGCGAGCACCCCGAACCCGACCTCGTGATCACGGGCGGTCCGCAGTTCCGGGACCTCCTCGCGGGTGTGCTCGACCCGGAGTCGGCCCTCGCGGACGGCGCGGTCGAGCTCGATGGTGACCCCGCCGCGCTCGCCCCGTTCGTCGCGACCTTCAGGGTGCCCTACTCCCCGGAGGTGCGGGACTGACTTCTCCGGCGCGCGTCTCGGGGCGGTACGGTGACCTTCAACTGGGAAATGGCCAGTCTCGCCGGTGCAAAGTCAGCAGCACCGTGACACTGCCGTCCTGCTCGGATATCTCCTTCACCCGCTGGAAGCCGAGTCGCGCGAGCAATGACAACGAGGCTACATTCAATTCGGCGACCGTCGCGTGCACGGCTTCCAACCCGTGCCGGTCGAAGCCGTACCCTGCAAGGACGCGGACCAGCTCGGTACCGAGACCCTTTTTCCAGCTCGAGTACGCCAAGGCGTAGATGATCTCGTAGCCGCCTGCGACCTCGGTCGGCTTGATCTCGGCGTGGCCGATCAACTCGGGACCTTGTCGGACTCCCCAGACGTCGAACCGGTCCTCCGCGTAAACGTCGAAGACCCGGTGGAAGAGCGCTCGGTCCTCCGCCTCGGAACAGGGGCCGTCGCCCATCCAGCGCGACACCCGCTCGTCTCGAAACAGCGCGACGAATGCCCCTTCGTCCTCACGAGTGTAACGGCTGAGGACCAGCCGTTCGGTGTGCAGCATCGGTGACGTCATGAGGGGCGACGCTAGCGTCCGCGTGCGCCTGCGACATGTGCTTTTCGTGCTCCCGCGGCCCATCGGGCAACAGGCAGGCGGCGCCGGAGGGGCCGCCCCGCCCAGCACACCGCGCCCGCTCCCGCCGCGGCGGACTGACCGGCGAGCCTTCCGACCCGGTCGCCGGGGACGCGCGCCACCCGGGACCGCGTACAGGAGGGGACGTGAGTGCGATGGCCAAGGAGTTTCTGGTGGCCTACGGCGTCGACGTGAACGCGGTCGGCGGCTGGCTCGGCTGGTACGGGGGTGAGGTCGACTGGATCCACCACGAATCCGACTACGCCGTGTTCACCATGACCGTGCACCCGGACGTGCCCGGCCGCCCGCTCTGGGATCGCGCCAGCCGGTCTCACAGGACGCGGTCCGGGTGTTCGGACGGTCAGAGAGCAGCTACCCTCAGCAGTACCTCGCGTGGCGGCGGCGACCGGATCCCGGAAAGCCGCGTGACGTGACCTGCTTCCGTGATCCGAGGTGACCGGCGATGGCAGACAGTTTCGGGCAGACGTTACGCAGATTGCGTGAGGCGGCCGGGCTTTCCCAGCCCGAGCTCGCCCGCCGCGTGCCGATCTCCCAGTCGAGCCTGTCCCGATACGAGAGTGACCGGCAGGCGGTCGCGCCCGAGGTCGCCGCCCGGCTCGACGACGTGCTCGGGGCGGGCGGCAGCCTCGTCGCCGCACGACCGCCATCGGCGGGCGAGGTTCTCACTCGGGACGACCGGGACCGCATCGCACACCACATCTCCTATCCGTCGCGTGTAGATGGTTGCACCGTGCGGGCACTGGCCGACCTACTCGCCGCGCAACGTCGGCTCGATGACACGCTCGGCCCGACTCCGCTCATTTCCTCCACTCTCGCCCAGGTCGACACCGTGACCGGCATGGCACGGCACGCCACCGGCACACATCGCGACGACCTCCTGGAAGTCGCCGCCGAATGGGTGCAGTTCGCCGGGTGGCTGCACGCCGAGGCCCGTCATGACGGCGAGGCCACGCGGTTTCTCGCCGAGGCCGAGCACCTCGCGGACGCGGCCGGTAGCGGCATCCTCGCCGCCCAGGCCGCGAATTTCCGGGGCTATCTGGCCCGGCAACAGGGCAACGCCCGGGGCGTGGTGCGATGGTTCCTCGCCGAACACCTCACCCCGGGCGCACACATCGCCCAACGGGTCGGCGCCGCCGCACAGGCCGCACACGGGCATGCTCTGCTCGGCGAACGCGACACCGCCCTCCGGCTGCTCGACGTCGCCGGCGGGCTGCTCGACGACGCCGCCCGCGAGGATCCACCCCGCACCGCGTACTGGCTCACACCGACTTTCCATCGGCTCAATCTCGGCCTGGCCCATCTTGCGTTGGGCGACCACCACACGGCCACCGACCACCTCGCCGCCGGGCTCGACGCACTACCGCCCGACCAGCAGACCGCCGAATGGACGCGCGAATACCGTTCCGCGCTCGACACCGCACACTCGGCCGCATAACCCCCCGCCTATGCGCGGGTCCATGCGCATGACGCAACCCCTCCCGCTGTGGCACCTTCTGGCCGACCCTGGCCGACATGACTGCGAACAACGGACGATGTCGGCCGGAGTGCGGCGAGTCCCTCCCCGACCCGCACGGCAGGAACGTGGACCCGGTCGACGGACACGACGCACGCGACCTCGACCCGACCGCGGGCCGTGACGCCACCCGGGAGGACACCGATGATCCGGCGTGACCGGGAACTGCTCACCCGTCTGGCCACGGTCAACCGCGCACTCGGCGGCGTGGTCGTCGAGCTCATGGCACGCCAGGACGGCGGCGAACTCCCCGCCGAACCGCTACGGAACCTGGCCCACGCGCTCGGCACCCTGGCAACCGACCTGACCACCCGCGCCGACGAACTCGACGGCCGACCGATCAACGGCGTGAACCAGTGACCGGCGACCTCACGACCCTGCTGCCGAGCATCGGTGAGCTCCCGTTGTCGCGGTGGACGGCCACGGACTCACCCACGCCCGCCGTGGGACTCGACGTGCTGTGCCGGGTCCTCGCCGCTCTCGAAGCGTGGGGCACCGCCGCCTGCGCAGCATGTGCGTCGGAACCGGTCGCACGACCGGACAAACCACGCGGAACCATCGACGGTCGGTTCTGCGACGGCTGCATCGCCGACGGCCTCGCGGACACGAACCGCAGGCACTGGTGCCCGATCGACGAACTCGGATCCCGCGAGACCTAAGCCGATGCCACAACCCGGTCGACGCGGGTGACTCCTGCCTCGCGCCGACCTCCCGAACATCTTCGTGGTCACCGCATCGCGCGCCACTGCTCGACGAGCGCGGGCAGCTGCGCGCGGAGGAAGGCGAAGAAGTCCGCGGTTTCGAGCAGGCGGGCGGCGGCCCGCTCGTCGTCGGCCGCGTTCGCGCCGTCGGCGAGGAGTGCTTCGAGGGCCCGGAGGGTGTCCTCCTGACCGACGGTGGCCTCGACCCAGGCGTCGGGGCGGACCGCGTAGACGAGTTGCCGGTCACCGCGCCGGGTGGTGTCGACCAGGTTGAGGGTGCGCAGCATCTTGGCGCCGTTCGAGATGGCCGAGGGCCCCACCGCCAGGCGAGTGGCGAGCTCGCTCGCGGTGAGCGCCCCGTCGGGCGCCGCCATGAGGGTGGCGAACATGCGGGCGGACATCCTCGGCCAGCCCGAGCGCGCCAGCATCTCGGCGAACCGCTCGACGAACCTGTCGACGTCCCCTGCCATCAGTGGTCCCTCCTCGTCGGATCGGGATGACCGGACCCTATTACTTCACACATTTCATGAACTATGTGTAGTGTATCGCCATGGCACCGGCGATCCGGCTTCACCAAGTCTCCAAGTCCTTCGGTCGTGCACGGGCTCTCGACGTCCTCGACCTGACCGTCCATCAGGGTGAGGTGCACGGGCTGCTCGGCCCGAACGGAGCGGGCAAGTCGACGGCGATCCGGGTGCTGCTGGGGATGCTCCGTCCCGACGCGGGCGGTGCCACGGTGCTCGGGCGGGACCCGTGGTCGGAGGCACCCGAGTTGCACCGGCGACTGGCCTACGTGCCGGGGGACGTGAGCCTGTGGCCGAACCTCACCGGGGGCGAGGTGATCGACCTGCTCACCCGCATGCACGGCACCGGGAGCCGCGCCCGGCGCGATGAGTTGATCGAACGGTTCGAGCTGGACCCCGCCAAGCGGTCACGCACCTACTCGAAGGGCAACCGGCAGAAGGTCGGCCTGGTCACTGCGTTCAGCCTCGACGCCGATCTGCTCGTCCTCGACGAGCCCACGTCCGGACTCGACCCGCTGATGAACGAGGTCTTCAAGGAGTGTGTCCGCGAGGCCAACCGGGCCGGGCGGACGGTGCTGCTGTCCAGCCACATCCTCTCGGAGGTCGAGCAGTTGTGCGGGCGGGTGAGCATCGTCCGCTCCGGGCGCACGGTCGACGCCGGTTCGCTGGCCGAACTGCGGGCGCACGCCGCCACCGTGGTCACCGCGACCCTGGCGACGGCACCCGGCGACCTGTCCGGGATCGAGGGCGTGCGGGACGTCGTCACCGACGGCACCCGGATCACGGTTACGACGACGCGGTACGACGCCGTGATGACGTGTCTGGCACGGGCGGGGATCGAGTCCCTGACGGTGACCCCGCCGACGCTGGAGGACCTGTTCCTGCACTACTACGACACCACCGCGACCACGGAGCCCGTCCGATGAGCACGCTGACCGGCACCGCGGGAATGCTCGGACTCACCCTCCGCCGGGAGCGGATCCATGCCCCCGCCTGGTACGGGTTGTCCGCGCTGCTGGTGGTCGTGGTCGGCGCCGGGATCCTCGGGACCTACCCGACCAACGCCGCCCGCGCCGACCTGGCCGCCACCGTCAACGCCGACGCCGCAGAGCTGTTCCTCATCGGCCCGATGTCCAGCACCGACATCGGTGGTCTCCTCCTGTGGCGCACGCAGGGAATCGCGATCCTCTTCCTCGCGCTGGCGTCCCTCATCGTGGTCGGACGCAACACCCGGGCCGACGAGGAGAACGGCATCGCGGAGATGCTCGGCGCCGCCGCCCTCGGACGGGCCGCACCGCTGAGCGCCGCCCTCTCGGTCGCCGCCGCGGGCTCCGTGAGCGCGGGCCTCGTCGTCGCCATCGGGTTCACCGCACTCGGCGCGGACCCCGTCGGCAGCGCGTTCGCGGGTGCTCAGGTGATCGTGCTCGGAGTTCTGTTCGCGGGCATCGCGGGGCTCGCCGGGCAGCTCCTGCGGACCAGCCGGGCCACCACGAGCGTGTCGGTCACCGTCCTGGCGGTGCTCTACCTCGTCCGCGGCGCCGTCGACGCCACCGGAGGTAGCCACTGGACATCACCACTCGGCTGGGTCGCCGCACTACGGCCCTACGCCGACAACAACCTCCTCGCGCTGCTGCCCGCCCTGGCCCTGGCCGGTGCGTGTGTTGCCCTCGGCCTGCGGACGGCCTCCCGCCGCGATTTCGGCGCGGGGCTGCTTCCCGACCGTGGGGGGCGGTCCCGTGCCACACGCGCGCTGCGCGGACCGCTGTCGCTCGCGCTGCGGACCAGCCGGGGAACCATCCTCGGAGGCAGCGCGGCCGCGGCCGTGCTCGGACTGCTGATCGGCTCCGTCGCGTCCACCGTCGATGAGCAGGTCAGCCTCGACCTCGGCAGCACCGGCCCGGGGCTCGCCCCGGTCACCCTCCACCTCGCACCCCAGATCATCACCGTCCTCGCCCTGGTTACCCTGCTCCGCGCCCGGGGCGAGGTCACCAGTGGCAGAGCCGAAGTACTCCTGGCCGGTCCGCTGCACCGCGCCCGGTGGCTGCTCGCCCACGCGGCCACGGCCGGCATCGCCGCTCTCGCCGCCCTCACCGGCCTCGGGCTCGGGCTGGGCATCGCGCACGCCGGGACCGGCGGCGACGCCACCGATATCGTTCTTTGGACGTGGGCGGCCGTCATCCGCGCCCCGGCCGTGTGGCTGCTCACCGCGCTGAGCGCCGTGGTCCTGGCCCGCGCACCCCGCTTCGCCGCCGCCACCGAGTTCACCGTGCTCGGGCTGCTCCTGGCACTCGAATTCGGTACGGAACTGCGGATTCTCCCACCCGAAGCACCCGGCCTCTCCCCCTTCGCACTGGTGCCCCAACTCCCCGAGGGGGCGGCCAATGAGCCTTTGCCAACCTGATTAGGTGTTGGCGATGATGAGGGTCTGAACTGCGGCGATGAGTTTGTCGGCCTGGTTGGGGCTGGAGCGGATTTTGCGCAGGACCCGCCAGTTCTTCAGCTCGGCGTTGACCCGCTCGCCCGGCCCGCGGCGGCGGGCGTGCGCGGTGTTCACGTCCTTCTGGTTCTGCGACAGCTTCCGGAACCGGCCGGTGTCGGGGTCCTTGCGTCGACGCCGCTGCGGGACCGCCACCGTCGGCCCGGCGCCCTGGTAGGCGGTGTCGGCCGCAGCGCGGATCGCATGGTCGGTGAGCGCGTCGATGATGCCGTGGGCGCGGGCCGCCCCCATGTCGTGGCGGGCGCCGGGAAGCGGCGGGGAGATCCACACCAGCCGCCCGACGGGGTCGGCGAGGACCTGCACGTTCAGTCCGTGGGCCTTGTGCTTGCCGCTGTAGAAGACCCGGTCATGGCCGCAGGCCATACCGACCCGGTCGATGCGCAGCAGGGTGCCGTCGAGGATCACGAACGCCTTGCGCTTCGCGACTTCGATCGCCTCACCCAAGGTGGGCGCCATGGTCGCGAGCAGGTCGAGGGCCTCGCGGATATAGCGATAGACCGTCGAGGTACCGACGTCGAAGCCGCAGGCCAGATCGGCGTAGGTCTCACCCTTGCGCAGGTACGCCACAACGAGCAGGGCCTGCCGTCCGGCAGGCAGCTTGCGCCATCGAGTCCCGCGCAGACTCCGCTGCGCACGCAGCGCGTCGGCCAGCACGCCGAGGGCGCGGCTGGACACACTCATCCCGGACGGGTAAGACAGCATGGTGAAGCTCCTGGTGAGACGGATTGATCTAGGCAATCACCCGTCTACCAGGAGCTTCACCTATTGGTGGTCACGCCACGCCGCACTCGCCCTGACATGCCCGCCCGGCAGGTTGGCAAAGGCTCAATCTCGGGTCCACCGCCGTCCTGCTCGCGATAATCGCCGCACTCACCGCATTGACGGCCCGACGCGTCCGCCGCTTGGATATTCACTGATCATCCGGGAAATACCACCCCGAGGTACCAGCGCTCGACCGCCCCTGCTGCCGACAGTCCCGGCGGACGGCCCCGCCGCACCCCTGGAGACCACGATGCCGACCAGGCGGCCTGCAATACTCACGGGGCGATCGGCAGAGTGGTCGTGCATCCAGTTCGCATCAGTTGATCAATTCGTTACCAGGGCGGTGGGGACTGCTTCAACGCGATGCGCTACTACCTCTGCCAACGTTCTCGATGGCTCCGTACGTAGTCCCTATCGATGGTGTGGCGCTTGTCAGTGCGTAACGAGCCCACGGCATGATCATGGCGGATGATGGTCAGCTCGTCGTCAAGGACAATCACTCCATTGTCGAACATGATGTGGCAGTTGGGGCACAGGCACAGCACGTTACTGGTGACGTCGGGACCGTTGTACGGGGCGCCCAGGGCGTGAATGTGCGCACCTTCGCTGTAGTAGGTTCCTCCAGGGAGCTCGATGCGGAGTTCGCAGATCTGGCAGCGGTGTGCGTGCCATTCCTTGACCAGACGCACGACGCCGCTGCTTCGGACAACCCGTTGCACGGTAGTGGCGGCTTTCTCCGGGGCGTCTCGTCGGCCTGTGTCTGTGGCACCTAACCGGGCATCAGCGACCGACACCGCGTCCATGACCGCAGTCCAGGTGTCGTCGGTGAGGCGGTGCGGTAAACCCGCCCACGGTTGCTGAATCAGGCTCGTGCTGCTGACACGAGTATCTTTCTTGAGTTCATCCCGGGGAATAATCGGATCCACCCACTCGTCTACGACCAGCGGGACGTAGTCGGCGGGTCCGGGCTCTTTGAGCCAGTACCCACCGGCCTGGGTGACGTACCGCAAGTTCCCCGTGATCCGGCCGTAGGCCATGACGCCGCCACCCTTGCCACTTCGCCAGAGGATGAAACGGTCACCGGGGGCGATCTCACTTTTGAAACGCGTGACTTTCCATAACTGGAGGTCCTTGCCATCCCGGCGGAGCTGGTCGATATCGAACAGCTCCGGGTTACACACAAGGCCCCACGTCGCGGCTTCGCCGGCGAGGTCCTCGACCAGGAAGTCCAGTTCGGTCAGCCATTTGACGGCAGCGCCGAGCCCACCACTGAACTCGCCCGCGCGTAACGGACGGTCTTGAGTCCACTGGTGTGCGACCCCGGCGATAGCCTTGGAGTCATAGTGGCGGCCGTCATGCACGAGCACGTACGACTTCGCCTCGCCAAACCCGTACTTCGCCAGGAATCCCGCGCGACCGAGCTCGTCGTACTCAGCTATCGCCTTCAACACTGCGGCCCGAGTGATGTTCCCCATGATCACTTCACGAGACTAGATGTTACTGAGGCTGAGATCAACTTGAGTTGCGGAGTTCGGTTCGACCGCGGCCAGAGGACTCCCAGGGTGTCCCTCTCTGCCAAGCGATCGGAGGGCCGTCTGCGATGAACGGTGTATCCGCGTGGCGACGTCGCTCTACGAACTCCGCAGCGTGCAATACAAGGGATTGACGAAAACCGGGACGCGTCGGACCGTACCAATCCCCCTTGTCGCTGGTCCCGGAGCTCGAACAGGGCAACAGAGACCGCGCCACTCAGCCGACCCTGAGCAGTCCCATGCGGGATGCCAGGCCGCGCGCCTCGCGGGCGACCGCTTGCCGGCGCGCCCGCTCCACCATCGTGGACACGATCTCGCGGACGAACGTGTTGCTCCTGGTCCGTACCGGACCGAGCGTCTCCGCCTGTGCGATCAGCTCGATCACGTCTTCGTCCGGCCGCCGTAGTCCCCACAGGGCACGGGCGTAGTCGATGAAGTAGGTGGTGCGGCGTGAGTTGATTTCGAGGTCACTGGGGTGGATCGACTCCGCGAGCGTGGCGGCCGCCGCGTAGTGGCCGCCTTCGAGCGCCGCCGACATCCGCCACAGGACCACGTTGGCCGGGGTGAACAGCAGGTGATGCCGATTACCGTCCTCGACATGCTCGGCGAGCCCCTCAGCCTCGTCGAGCGCGGCGGACGGGTCCCCACCGATCACAGAGTCGATGAAGCCCGTGGTGAGCGTCAGCGCGCCGCGGACGTCGACCGACTCCTCAGGCACGATCTCGAGCGCATTGGCGGCGAGCACACCGGCGCGGCGGTGCGCACCGAGGCCCGAGCACGCTTGGGTGCGGGCGAATGCGGCGAGCGAGATCCAGTGCGGATCACCGAGCCGCTCGGCGGCCTCGTGCCCCCTGTTAGCCGCGATCCACGCGAGGTCCAACGCACCCAATCCCTTGACCAGCAGCGATGTGGTGTGCGCGACGCTCACGAGCGCCCGGAGCGCTTCCGCCTGCCGCGCGTGCGTATGGAGGGCCGTGATCAGGGGCGGCAGTCGGTGGCCCACCTCGGCCATCTGGTTCGCTTGCCGCATCGCCGCGACCAACTGTGTCTCGGCGACGAGCGACGAGAGTTCGCCTTGCGGCGGATTGTCGTTGAGATCGCTGTCGAGTAGTGCGGCACGGATCGCGGGGACGGTGCTGTCGGCGTCCGGGTCGCGTATCTCGAGCCCGTCACCGGTGATGTCGGCGAGGCTGACCCGCAGCGTGTCAGCGATCGCGACCAGGGTGCTTCGTCGCTCGACCGCGGCCTTCCCGTTCTCGATCTTCGACAGGTAGCCCTTCGACAGGCCGGCGAGGCCGGCGGCTTGCTCAAGCGTCAGGCCCCGCCAACGGCGTAGGCGCCTGATGGTTACCCCAATCGTGTCCATGTTGGCGACCATACCCGCTGAGTTTCCTATGAGGAAACATTCAGCGTGTCGCTCCGCATACCTTCCGTGCACACAAGTCCGAGAAGCCGAGCATGAAGGGGGCACCGATGATTCGCCACTGGTGGCAACCCGCCGAAGGACGACGCCACGCCTACGACCGCACCACCATTACCCCAGGTGCAGACCAGACGTTCACCGCGCTGTGCGGCACGGAGGTCACCCCGACCGCGAGCGACTTCAGTCTGGACGGGCCGCCGAGTCCGACCTGCTGGCAGTGCGACCGCGAAATCCGCGTCCGCGACGGCTGGCCCGCCGAGCAGATCCCGTCACTGGCCGTGGTGGAGGCGATGCCGTGATCGACCGCGACCGCGAACTCCTGGCTCGAATGGCCACGGTCAACCGCACGCTCGGTGGCGTGGCGGTGGAACTGATGGCCCGCCAGGACGGCGGCGAACTGCCCGCCGAGGAACTGCACGAGGTGGGCATCGCCCTGCGCAATCTGGCCGATGACCTGGTCGGCCGCGCCGCCGACCTGCGCGGCCACACACTCCACCGCACCACCGAGGAGCCCCGCTGATGCCCCGACACGCGCTGCTCGACCGCTCCGGCCCCGAGAGCCCCGCTGAGGTCACTCTGCGCCTTCCTCCGATGCACTCCGCCGACACCGCGGTGATGTATCGACTGCCCGAGTACTGGTCCTGGCCCGTGCTCGACCCGGACGTCGAGGCCGACCGGGCCAGGAGTGCACTACGGCAGCGCACCGACCCGCCGGTGGACGTGCTGCGTCGCGTCCTCGACGGGCTCCGCGCTTTGAACTGAGACCCGCCCGGTGCGCTCCTCCCCGACTGCCGCGCCGGGCGGCCCTGTCCCTGATCAAGGCGTCCACCCGCGCTATCTCCGTGCAGCCGGTGACCACAGCCCCCGGTCGGCGCGGATCGAGCGCCCCCGAGCCACACATCCGCTCCCCAGGCCACGCCAGGAATGCGGCGTGGCCCGGGGGGTGCCCCGGGGGCGCCGAATACACGGACAAGCACCACAGGAGACGCGATAACCAGTCCCCGCGACGAATGGGGGTCGTCATGTCCATACCGACCTACATCCGACCCGACCGCACTCTCCGAGTGAAGATCCTCGACGCGTGCGGTATGACCTGCACCTTCTGCCACAACGAGGGAACACCGGTCGCCGCGGACAACTCGCGCCGCACCCTGCCGCTGTTCACCTCGTCCGGCGCCAGCGGTCGAGTATCGATCTACGCCGAGCAAAACGGTGCCAGTTTCATACCAGCGACCATGATGCCGGGCCCCGAGTACGCCGAGGCGATCGGGACACTGCGCGACACGCTCGACGTGTCGGAACTACACCTCACCGGCGGGGAGCCCACGTTGCATCCGAGGCTGGCCGAGCTCGTCCGCATCTCCGTCGACCAGGGCTACAGCGTGCGCATGACCTCGAACGGCGAGAACGGCGCGCGGGCGATCCCGGCCGCTGCTGAGGCCGGTCTGGAGAAGGTGAACTTCTCGGTGTTCGGAACCACGCCCGGGGAGCTCGCGCAGGTGCAGCACCAGCGGTTCGCCGACCTCGACCGCGCCACACGCAAGATCGATACTCTGAGGGCCTCCATCCAAGCGTGCAGCGACCACGGGGTACGGGCGGACGCGAACATCGTGGTGGTGAATCGCGACCACATCGAGCGGGTCCACCGGCTGCTCGATGAGTACAGCCCGGAGCTGTCGGTGCGGCTACTCAACAGCCTCGACGACGGGCGCGACTCGCTCGACGCTATCGCCGCGGTACTCGCGCAGCGTGGCGCCACCGTGGAGGCGCACCACATCACTGCCGGAGCATCCGGGTTCCGCACCTCGTACCTGCTCCCGGAAGGCCGGCGGATCTACGTCAAGCGCATCCGCCCCACCCGGCTGCCGGTGACGTGCCAAGACTGCCGGTTCAACAACGACCGCGACTGCCAGGAAGGGTTCTACGGCACCCGGCTGTACCGGTCGCGGGACAAGCGGTGGCTCGCGGGAGTGTGCATCCAGCGGATGGACCTATGCCAAGAGGTCGGCGACTTCGCCGCGAGCCCGGTGTCACGAGAGATCGTGAACTTCCGCGACGAGGAGCAAACCGCCCTTTCCGCAGACGTGACCCCGCGTGAGAAGGGATAGCATGCAGCGATGCCCATCGAGTATGAGGCGAAGGCCTTGGACATCAACCACCGCGACGTCGCGGAGTGGCTGTCGGACCGGGCGCGCCTGGTGGCGCCGCGGCACCTCCAGCGACGCTACGTCTACGACATCACGCCCGGCGACGACTCGACGTGGATACGGCTGCGGGAGACAGCTGCCGGCGCCACACTGTCCATCAAACGCATTCGCCATGACGGCATCGATGGCACAGACGAGTGGGAAACCGGCGTCGACGACTTCGACACCACCCACCAGATGCTGGGCCTGCTGGGGTTCAACGCGAAGGCGTACCAGGAGAACTACCGCACCAGCTGGGCGTACGAGGGTGTGAAACTCGAGCTGGACGAATGGCCCCACATCCCGCCGTATCTGGAGATCGAAGGCACAGACGAGCAGACAGTGCGCGGCGCTGCGGTGTGGCTTGGTCTGGACCCAGACGTCCTGACCGGGATGAACACCACCAAGGTGTACCGCCACTACGGACTCGAGATCGCCGATTACTCAGAACTACGGTTCGGACACGTTGGGTAACAGATTGGTGGGCGGCCCCGGAGGAGAGAGCCCCCGCACCGCCGGGACACCGGGGAGTACGGGGCTCCCGGTGACGGTCAGGTGCGCGGTTGCGGGGTCCTACCTCGCTGCGTCCTGCAGCGAGTCGATCCACGGCCCGGACCGCTCCCAGGACCCGACGACGGCGGGCGGCGTTGGCAAGAAGGCCGGCGGCATGAACCATGACGAAGGGGCCGCCTACCTGCGTAGACGGCCCCTTCGGTGGTCGGGCTGACAGGATTTGAACCTGCGACCCCTTGACCCCCAGTCAAGTGCGCTACCAAACTGCGCCACAGCCCGGCCGCCACCCTCTGGGAAGGTGACGCCTGTAAGGCTACCGCGCCCCTCCCCCGGGCCGCACACGGGGGTGGCCCCGCCGGAGTCGGCCGTGTCCGGCAAGTCACCGGCGGGACCGGCACGCACCGGAGTGCGTGCGTCGCACTCCGTCAGGCCGCCCGGGCCAGCAGCGGAATCCGGCCGCCGGCGAGCACGGCCTCCACCTGGCGTGGCGACAGCCGGTGGCACACCGTGTACTCCTCGCCCCGAGTCTCGTTGCGGACGGTGAGATCCCCGCCGTCCGGCAGCTGCTCCCGCAGCCCCTCCAGCACCAGTGTGTCCCCCTGGCCGATGCGGTCGTGGTCGGCCGGGTCGGTGAACTCCAGCGCGAGGATGCCGAAGTTCGCCAGGTTCTGCCAGTGGATGCGGGCGAACGACTTCGCCAGCACCGCCTTGAGGCCGAGGTGCCGCGGGGTGATCGCGGCGTGTTCGCGGGACGACCCCTGGCCGTAGTTGTCCCCGCCGACGACGACGTGTCCGCCCGCGGCCTCGGCCGCGCGGTCGGAGTAGGTGGGATCGACCTGGTCGAAGGTGAAGGTCGCCAGCTGCGGAACGTTCGACCGGTACGGCAGTGCCCGCGCGCCCGCCGGGGAGATCTCGTCGGTGGAGATGTTGTCGCCCACCTTGAGCAGCACCGGCGCCTCGATGCGGTCCGGCAGCGGCGGGAAGTCCGGCAGCGCGGAGATGTTCGGGCCCTTCACCAGTGGCTCCTGCCGGGCCTGTTCCGGTGGCGGCGGTTCTTCCAGCATGGCCGTGTTGATGGTCGATCGCGCGGGCAGCGGCAGGTCCGGGTAGGGCATCTCCAGTTTGTCCGCCAGGTCCCGCGGGTCGGTGATCACGCCGGTCAGGGCCGAGGCGGCCGCGGTCTCCGGTGAGCACAACCACACCGAGTCCTCCTTCGTGCCGGAGCGGCCCGGGAAGTTGCGGGGGAAGGTGCGCAGGGAGTTCTGCCCGACGGCGGGGGCCTGGCCCATGCCGATGCAGCCCATGCACCCGGCCTGGTGGATCCGGGCGCCCGCCGAGATCAGGTCGAAGGTGCCGCCCATCTTGGTCAGGTCGGACAGGATCTCCCGCGAGGTCGGGTTGACGTCGAAACTGACGGCGTCATTGGTCTGCCTGCCGGCGACCATGTGCGCGGCGATGGCGAAGTCGCGCAGGCCCGGGTTGGCCGACGAGCCGATCACCACCTGGCTGATCTCGGTGTCGGCCACCTCGCGCACCGGCACGACGTTGTCCGGCGACGACGGTCTCGCGATCAGCGGTTCCGTTGTGGACAGATCGATCTCGTCGGTGACGTCGTAGGTCGCGTCCGGGTCGGCGACGATCTCGACGAAGTCCTGTTCCCGCCCCTCGGCGCGCAGGAACTCGTACACCGCGCCGTCGGAGGGGAACACCGTGGTGGTGGCGCCCAGTTCGGCGCCCATGTTGGCGATCACGTGCCGGTCCATCGCCGACAGGGTGGACACGCCCGGCCCGTGGTACTCGACGATGCGGTTCAGACCGCCCTTGACGCTGTGCCGGCGCAGCATCTCCAGGATGACGTCCTTGGCCGAGACCCACGGCGGCAGCTCCCCCGTCAGCCGCACGCCCCAGATCTCCGGCATCCGCAGGTACACCGGCTGCCCGGCGATCGCGGTGGCGGCCTCCAGACCACCCACACCCATCGCCAGCATGCCCAGCGACCCGGCGGCGGGGGTGTGCGAGTCGGAGCCGACCATGCTCTTGCCGGGCACGCCGAACCGCTGCTGGTGGGTGGGGTGCGAGACCCCGTTGCCCGCCTTCGAGTACCAGATGCCGTACCGGCGGCAGGCCGAGCGGAGGTAGGCGTGGTCCTCGGCGTTCTTCTCGTCCGCCTGCAGCAGGTTGTGGTCGACGTACTGCACGCTCACCTCGGTGCGGGCCCGGTCCAGACCCAGCGCTTCGAGCTCCTGCATCACCAGCGTGCCGGTGGCGTCCTGGGTGAGCGTCTGGTCGATCCGCAGGCCGATCTCCTCCCCCGGCACCATCCGGCCGTCGACGAGGTGATCGGCGATGAGCTTGTGTGCGACCGTGGAACCCATGGGCCCCGGTTACCCACGATCGGGTGTCGGCAATCATGGACGGCATGGTCGGCACGCACCACCGGGACGTGCTGCTCGTGATCGCCGCGGGCGGCGCGCTCGGCAGCCTCGCCCGGTACGGGCTCACCCTGGCGCTGCCGTACCCGACCGGGGGATTCGCGGGGGCGACGCTGACCGCGAACGTCGTCGGCTGTCTGCTCATCGGGGTGCTGACGGAACTGCTCACCCGGCGGGCGGGCGCGCCCCGACTGGTCCGGCCCTTCCTGGGCATCGGCGTGCTCGGCGGGTTCACCACCCTGTCCACCTACGTGCTCGACACCCTCGACACGGCCGCGGCGGGCAGGCCGGTGCTCGCGGTGGTCTACGCCGCGGGCTCGCTGGCCGCCTCGCTGGCGGCGGTGGTGGCCGGGACACTGGTCACCCGGGCCGCGCTGCGCCCCCGCCCGCGGCGCGGCGGTGGTGGCGAGCGGGACGCGGAGGAGCTGTGAGACACCTGTCCGGCCGGGCGCTCCGGCTCATCGTGCACGTCGGGGAGGACGACGTGTGGCATCACCGGCCGCTGTATCACGAGATCGTGCGGCGCGCCCGTGACGCGGGGCTGGCCGGCGCCTCGGTGCTGCGCGGTATCGAGGGCTACGGCGCGAACTCCCTGATCCACACCAGCAGTCTGCTGTCGCTGTCCGAGGATCTGCCGGTCGCCGTGGTGATCGTGGACGAGCCGGAGCGGGTGCGGGCGTTCGTGCCCGAGCTGGAGGAGCTGCTCGACGGGGGCATGGTGACACTCGACGAGGTCGAGGTCGTGCGGTACGCGGCCAGGAACGGGGACCGGTCGTGACGGCCTCGGCCTGGATGGCGCTGTGGGTGGCGCTCGGCGGCGCGACCGGAGCGGTGCTGCGGTACGTGCTGGACCAGCGGGTGCAGCGCGCCACCGGCTCGGCGTTCCCGTGGGGCACGTTGACGGTGAACCTGGTGGGCTCGGCCCTGCTGGGGCTGCTCACCGGGTGGTCGGTGGCCACCGGCGGCACGGACACCGCCCGGGCGCTGCTCGGCACCGGGCTGGCCGGGGCGTTGACCACCTTCTCCACGTTCGGCTACGAGACGGTCCGGCTCGTCACCGAACGCGCGCACCTCTACGCGGTGGCGAACGTGGTGCTGACGGTGCTCGCCGGGTTCGGCGCGGCGGGCGGCGGGATCGCGCTGGCCCTCGGCGTGTGGTCCTGACCCAGGACGCCCGGCTCGGGACCGTCCACCGCACTCCCCTGGCGCGGGCCGGGTCGGCGCGCGAGAGTGGTCGGCATGGTGCTGCCGAAGACACTGGCGCGGTTCAACCGCGTCGCCACCAACCGGGTGGCCGGGCGGATCGCGCCCCGCATGCCGGGCATGGGACTGCTCACCCACGTCGGCCGCCGGTCCGGGCGCCGGTACCGCACCCCGCTGAACGCCTTCCCCACCCGTGACGGCTTCGTCATTCCGGTGACCTACGGCGCGGACAGCGACTGGGTGCGCAACGTTCTGGCCGCGGGCGGCGGCGACCTGACCACCCGCGGCCGGACCGTGCGGCTGGAGCAGGCGCGGCTGGTCACCGACCGCACCCGTGCCGCCGTCCCGGCCGTGGCACGTCCGCTGCTCGGCCTGGCGGGGGTGGACGAGTTCGTCTTCCTCACCGAGGCCGCACGCGGGTCGTCGGACACTCCACCGTCGGATTCGGACGGTGACTAGTCCCCGGCGGTGCCCAGTTCCCGCTTGAGCCAGTCGACCTGGGTGCGCATCAGGTTCTCCGCCACCTCCTCGGCCTGCGGGGTCATGTGCGTGGCGCCCGGCAGCGGGAGGAACGTGTGCGCACGCCCGGCCGCCAACAGCGCCGACGACAGCCGCAGCGAGTGGGCGACGAACACGTTGTCGTCGGCCAGCCCGTGCACGATCATCAGCGGCCTGCGCAGCCGGTCCGCGTCGGCGGGCAGCGAGTTGTGCGCGTAGACCTCCGGCTGCTCGTCCGGGTGACCCAGGTAGCGCTCGGTGTAGGCGGTGTCGTAGAGGGCCCAGTCGGTGACCGGGGCGCCCGCCACGGCCGCGTGGAACACGTCCGGGCGGCGCAGCACCGCCAGCGCGGCCAGGTAGCCGCCGTAGGACCAGCCGCGGATCGCCACCCGGTCCAGGTCCAGCACGCCGGGGCGCTGGCGCGCCACCGCGTGCAGGGCGTCGACCTGGTCGGTCAGGGTGACCCCGGCGAAGTCCCGGGCGATCTCCTTCTCCCACGCCGGGCCCCGGCCGGGGGTGCCGCGGCCGTCGGCGACGAGCACGGCGAACCCCTGGTCGGCCAGCCACTGCGGGGTCAGGAAGGCGTTGCGGCTGCGCAGCACCCGCTGGGCGTGCGGGCCGCCGTACGGGTCGAGCAGCACCGGCAGCGGCCCGTCGCCTTGGTCGTACCCGCGGGGCAGCAGCAGGGCCGCCCGCAGACCCCGTTCGCCGACGGTGAGCCACTCCGGCGCCGGTTCGAGACCGGGGTCGGCCGGGTGCGAGTCGACGTGCGCCACCGGATTCCCGTCGGTCAGCACGGACACGCGGGGCCCGCTGCGGTCCAGGCTCCAGGAGGACACCACGGTCACCCCGGCGGTGCCCGACCCCACGTGCAGGCCGTCCCCGGTGGACAGTCGTTGGACGTCGCCGCCGCGGGTGCGGTAGACGTGGATCTGGGTCGGGTCACCCTCCGAGGCGCTGAACAGCACGTCGTCGCCGACGTCGAGCACCGCGCGCAGCTGGAGCTCCGGCGGGGTGACCGGGGTCCCGTCGATCAGCAGCCGGTGGGCTCCGTCGGCCACGCCGGTGGTCACCAGCCTGCCGTCCGGGGTCCACGCGGGCACGCCGGTGAGGATCTCCACCCACTCCGGGTCGGTCTCGGTGCGCAGCAGGGTCGCCGACCCGTCGGCCGGGTCCAGCGCGTACACCTCGAGGCGGCACTGGTCGCGCGGCATCACCGCGATCAGCGGCGGCCCGCCCGCCGACCAGTGCGCGGCGACCAGGTACTCCCAGTCGGTGTGGGACACGTCCACCCGGCTGCCGTCCAGCCCGACGAACGACAACGAGACCTCGGCGTTGGTGGTCCCGGCGGCCGGGTAGGCGTTGACCGCGGGCGGGGTGTCCGGGTTCGCCGGGTCGGCGATCGTCCACCGGGGCACCGGGGACCGGTCGGTGCGCTGCACCAGCACACTCCGCCCGTCCGGTGCCCACCAGTAGCCCCGCACGCGGCTGAGCTCCTCGGCGGCGATGAACTCGGCCAGCCCCCAGGTGACGTCGTCGTGCTCCGGGGTCACCAGCGCGTGGTCCGCACCGGAGGCACGCTCGACCACCCGCAGCGCACCCCGGCTCGCGTAGGCGACGCGGGCGCCGGTGGGGTCCGGGCGCGGGTCGACCACGGCGTCGTCCACCAGCCCGGTGACCCGCCCGTCGGCGAGGTCGACGGTGTGCAGCCTGCCGGAGAGGCTGAACGCGGCGACGGTGACGTCGCGGTCCACGGCGTAGGTCACCACCCCGCCGGAGCTCTCCCGGGTGCGCTCGCGCCGCGCCCGTTCCTCCGGGGGCAGGTCCTCCTCCCCGGGCAGCAGGGCGGCCGCGTCGACGACCTTGCTCTCCGCGCCGGTGTCCAGGTCGAGCGTGAACAGGCTGTGCCGCCGGTCGTCCGCCGACTCGGCGCGCAGGAACAGCACCCGCCGTCCGTCCGGGGTGACCCGGAAGTCCTTCGGGATGCCGAGGGTGAACCGCTGGGTACGGGCCTGCCGCCGCAGGAACGAGAGATCATCCGTCACGGGAATCCACTCTCGCAGACGGCCACACAGGGTCGCCAACCCGGCGGAGCGCGCCATCCGGACCTCGGCGTCGCTCTCGCTCGTGAGCCGACCGCGCCACCTGATAGGCCCGCTGCGCGCCGGGCTCGCTCATACGGCGCTCACGCAACTCGGTCCAGTTTCCGCGTTCCGTCATCGGGCTCATCCTCCCTCACTCTGCGAATGCTTGCGCAACGAACGCGACGGGGCTCCCGTCGAAGACGCAATGAACGACCGGTGTCGGCAACGGTCGACGGATGAAACCGCCGTGCACGGGGTTCTAGGCTGAACGCATGACGACGCTGCCCGACCTCGACCGCCGCACCGCCGACCTCATCGACCTCGACGAGCGCTTCAGCACGCACAACTACCACCCGTTGCCGGTGGTGATCGCCGAGGCGGACGGCGCGTGGGTGACCGATGTGGAGGGACGGCCCCACCTGGACCTGCTGGCCGGGTACTCGGCGCTGAACTTCGGCCACCGGCACCCCGAGCTGGTCCGCGCCGCGACCGAACAGCTCGGCCGGGTGACGCTGACCTCGCGGGCGTTCCACCACGACCAGCTGGGGTTGTTCTGCCGCGAGCTGGCCGAGCTCACCGGCACCGAGATGGTGCTGCCGATGAACACCGGCGCCGAGGCGGTGGAGTCCGCGCTGAAGGTGGCACGCAAGTGGGCCTACCGGGTGAAGGGCGTGCCCGCGGAGCGGGCGGAGATCGTGGTGGCCGCGGACAACTTCCACGGCCGCACCACCACGCTGGTGTCGTTCTCCACCGACGACGCCGCCCGCGCGGACTACGGCCCCTACACGCCCGGCTTCGTCACCGTGCCGTACGGCGACGCCGAGGCCCTGGCGGGGGCGATCACCGAGCGCACCGCCGCCGTCCTGGTGGAGCCGATCCAGGGCGAGGCCGGGGTCGTGGTGCCGCCGGACGGCTACCTCACCGAGGCCCGCAGGCTCTGCGACGAGGCGGGTGCGCTGCTGATCGCCGACGAGATCCAGTCCGGGCTGGCCCGCACCGGCACGGTGTTCGCGCTGGACCACGAGCACGTCACCGCCGACCTGTACACGCTGGGCAAGGCCCTCGGGGGCGGGATCGTGCCGGTGTCGGCGGTCGTCGGCCGCGCCGACGTGCTCGGGGTGCTGCGCCCCGGCGAGCACGGCTCCACATTCGGCGGCAACCCGCTGGCGTGCGCGGTGGGCCGGGCGGTGGTGCGGCTGCTGTCCACCGGAGAGTTCCAGCAGCGGGCCACATCCCTGGGCGCGCACCTGCACACGCGGCTGTCCGGCCTGCTCGGGCACGGTGTGGCGGCGGTGCGCGGGCGTGGACTGTGGGCCGGGGTGGACCTCGAACCCGGCGGCCCGACCGGCAGGCAGGCCTCCGAGGCGCTGCTGCGCCGCGGGGTGCTGTGCAAGGAGACCCACGGGCACACGCTGCGCATCGCCCCGCCGCTGGTGGTCGAGGAGGCCGACCTGGACCGCGGGATCGACGCGCTGGCACAGGTGGTGGGTGCCGCACCCCGGTGACCCCGGCGTCCGCCGCACCGCACTGCGGGGGGCCGGGTGCGGGCCGGTCGGCGGATCCGGCGACGATGGGCCGGTGACCGACACCTGCGCCCCGGCACGCACCG
>NZ_KI912225.1:96526-96626 GCF_000231035.2 Saccharomonospora iraqiensis subsp. paurometabolica YIM 90007
GTGGTGGAGAACGACGGGCCGCCGCCGGCCACCTCCCCCGGGAACCCGGATCCCGCACCGGTCCCCCGCCTGGACGAGCCGCGCGGCTCGGTGATCAGCT
>NZ_KI912225.1:96726-97149 GCF_000231035.2 Saccharomonospora iraqiensis subsp. paurometabolica YIM 90007
GGCGCGGGCGCTGGTGCTGCCGACCGAGCCGGTCGTGCTCGTCGGTGTCCTCGGGTTGGTCGTGGTCGCCGCGCTGGTCCGGCGTCGTGCCGGGGACGCGGCGTTCGCCGTGGCCGCGCCGGTGCTCGCGGTGGCGCTGGGGACGGAGGTGCTGAAACCCGTCTTCGACCGCCACTACGACGACCACCTCGCCTACCCGAGCGGGCACACGGTGAGCCTGGTCGCCGTGGTGGCGGTGCTGGTGCTGCTCGCGGACCCGCCCCGGGTGCGGATCGCCGTCGCGGGTGTGGGGGCGGTGGCCCTGTGCGGGGCGGCGGTGGGGATGGCCGCCCTCGACTATCACCACGTCACCGACGTCGTCGGCGGTGTCGGCGTGGCGGTGGCCGTCACCGCGGGACTCGCCGCGGCACGCGGGGCCACGTG
>NZ_KI912225.1:97249-97563 GCF_000231035.2 Saccharomonospora iraqiensis subsp. paurometabolica YIM 90007
GCCGCTGCTGGCGGGCGCGGGCGCGGGCCGGGTGGTGTCCGGCACCCCGAGCCCCGTGCCCCGGGCGCTGCGGTTGGCCTCCGTGCTGCACGAGGACGGGTTCACCATGCTCCGGTACCGCCGGGCGGACACCGGGGAAACCGGCCCGGGGTGACCGGGCCGCCGACACCGCGGCCCGGCCCGCTCACGGCGGTCTCACCCGCCCCGTGCCAGGCTGACGCGGGAACGCGGAGGTGTCCGGGGGCACACGCCGTCGTCCGGGACGCACCGTCGTCCACGACGGAATCGACGCACGGGCGGGGTGTCGGCGGACC
>NZ_KI912225.1:97663-98538 GCF_000231035.2 Saccharomonospora iraqiensis subsp. paurometabolica YIM 90007
CCGCGGGGGGCCGGGGGGACGGCGCCGGGCTCGCGGCGTTCGTCGACCCGCTGCTCGACGACACCGGCTCCGCGCCGCCACGGCTGGACATCACCCTCGCCACCCGGTGCAACGACACGACCACGCGGCTGCCCGCGGACCGCATCCGGCAGGTCTCCCGGGACCTCGGTGCGGAACACCCCGTGTTCGGCGGGGTGGTGGCCCAGCGCCTGGCATGGTGCAGCCCGTGGCCGAACAGCACCACCACCGAGCCGGAGTTCGGTTCCCCGGACGCTCCGCCGATGGTGGTGGTGAGCACCGCGGTGGACCCGGTCACCCCCGAGGAGGGCACCATCCGCGCGGCCGAGCGGCTGCCCACCGCCGTGCGCGTGGAGTGGCAGGGCACGGGGCACGGATCCCTGGGCTCGGAGTGCGTGGCCGAGGCCGTGCACGGGTTCCTGGTGGACGGCACGGTCCCCCGGAACGGGACCCTGTGTCCCGCCTGACGGCGGCGTTCGGAGACGCCGGTCACACCCGTGGGGGCGACGGGGCACGGGACGACCGGCGCGGGCGACCCGCCGGCCTTGACGGAACCCCGACCGGATGTTTCGCTGACTGTCGGTGAACCACCTCCTGTCGTTGCTCGCATGTCTGACCAAGCGTGATCCCCACGCCATCATCGCGATCGACGTCGATCCCGACCATCCCCAGCACGTCAGCCGCGCGGAGCTGTGGCGCCGCACCCTGCAGTTGCGCGCCGACCTCGCCACCGCGGGCGTCGGCCGCGGCGACGCGGTGCTGGTCTGCCTGCCCGGCTGGTCGCACCTGCTCGACTGGCACATCGCCACGGCCTCCCTCGGGGCGCGGGTGATCGCGGTCGACCCCGCCGACACGAC
>NZ_KI912225.1:98638-99282 GCF_000231035.2 Saccharomonospora iraqiensis subsp. paurometabolica YIM 90007
CACGGCGACCCCGCACCCGGGGCGTCGGGCACATCGGAGGCGTCGGCACCGTCCGGGGCGTCCGTGCCGGCGACGACGCTGCCCGCGGTGCTGCGCGAGGCCCTGGAACGCACCGGGGCGCCCGCCCCGACCGTGGCTGTGGTGTCCGGGCCGTTCGGCCGACCGCCCGTGGACCCGTCGTCCTACGACGTGGGCGCGGGCGCCTGGCTGCCCAGCGCCGCCACGGCGGGCATGCCGATGCCCGAGGTCACCGGGGACGAACCCGCGGTGGCGTTCGGGCCGCGGCTGGCCGCCCACCGCGAGTCCGCCCTCACCCGGCACGCGACCGCGACGGCGGAGGCCCTGGATATCCGGGCCGACGACGTCGTGCTGTGCACCCGGCCGCCCAGTGACGTGGTGGGCCTGGGCACCGCCCTGGCCACCGCGCTGGCCGGGGGCACCTGCCTGCTCGACCCGTCCCCGGCGACCCCGCGCCGGGTACTGGGCGAACTCGGCCGGTTCGGCGCCACCCACCTCGTCACCGACGAGGCCACCGCCGCCGCGGTGACCGGGGAACGGCGCGACCCGGGCCCCGGCACCGGTGACTTCCCGCCCGAGGAGACGCACACCCCGCCGTGGCGGCACCTCGGCATCATCGACTCCGG
>NZ_KI912225.1:99382-101809 GCF_000231035.2 Saccharomonospora iraqiensis subsp. paurometabolica YIM 90007
CCGGGGCGCCCGGGTTCCGCGCCGGACGGCCGGCGACGGCGGCTGGTGTTCGGCGCCGTCGCCGCCGTCGTGCTGATCGCCGCCACGAGCATCGTGATCGTGCTCACCGGCGGCGGTGAGGGCGGCGGGGAGTCGCAGGCGCAGGAAAGCAGCACCGCCCCCTCGACCCCGTCCAGCTCGCCTACACCCATGTCGAGCGCCGTGCCCAACAACGGGGCACCGATCGGTGACTGGGGGCGCGCGGGCCAACTGGTCATCGACTATTACAGCGAACCGGCGAACGAGTGGAACAAGCTGGCCCCCGAAGTCCAGGCGCTGTGGGACGGTCGCCAGGCTCACGAGCGGTACTGGGATGCGCAGGGTGTCGAGTACGCCCAGGACGCCTATGCGTACAAGAAGGAGACCAACGCGGACGGCAGCCTGGATGTCCGGATCCGAATGGTCACGGAGGACGCGGAGCGGGAGATGTACGCCCGCGTCGTCCGACTGAACGGGGAACTGCGCATCGGCAGCGACCCCAGGGTGGAGCACAACCGGAAGCTGTGATCCACGGCCCGGCACCGGTGGGTACCGGGTGTGCTGCCGGGTGCGGGTGGCCTACCGTGGGGGCATGGCCGAGAACCCCGGCGCGGACCGCAACCCGCGGTTCGACGACGACCTCGTCGGGTTGGACCCGCACGACCCGGAGGCGCAGGCGTTCGCCGAGCACCTGGACCGGATGGAGAAGTGCGAGCCCGCGTACACCATCGAGGCGTCCCTGCGCGGCGTGGGCGAGTTCGCCGAGGGCAGCAACCGCGCGGGCGGGCTGCGCTGGTGGGTCGCCGCCGCGATCGTCGTCCTCGTGGTGCTGGGGGTCGTCGTCACGGGCTGGCACTACCTCACCGCTCTGCTGGAGTGGTTGTCCCGGTAGCGGTTCCCGCACGGGTAGCCTGGGGGGCATGGACTCCCGTACACACACGCAGGCAGCCGCGTCCGACCCGTCCGCTCCGAAGGTCGTGAAGTCCGAGCAGGAGTGGCGCCGGCAGCTCGCCCCGGAGGAGTACGCCGTCCTGCGGGAGTCGGGTACGGAACGGCCGTTCACCGGCGAGTACACCGACACCGAGACCGAGGGTGTCTACGAGTGCCGCGCCTGCGGCGCCGAGCTGTTCCGCAGCACCACCAAGTTCCCCAGCCACTGCGGCTGGCCGTCGTTCTACGACCCCGCCGACTCGGACGCCGTGCTGCTGCGCAAGGACCGGTCGATGGGCATGGTGCGCACCGAGGTGCTGTGCGCGAGCTGCCACAGCCACCTCGGGCACGTCTTCGAGGGCGAGGGCTACCCCACCCCCACCGACCAGCGCTACTGCATCAACTCGGTCGCCCTGCGCCTGACCCCTACCGGGGAGTGACCGTCACGGGTCGGTGACCGTCGGGCACGGGTTCTCGTCTTCCGGCCGCGGCCCACGGATGCGGTCCAGGTCGGCGAGAGTGTCGGCCGGGGTGGAACCCGTGCCCCGGTCCGCTGCCACCACGTCGTGCAGAGCGGCGAGGGCCGCCTTCTTCGCGGCCCGTCTCGTCGGCATGCCCGCCCGCTCGTCCATCGGGGTCCGTTCGGCGCTCACGGGAGGGCATGCACGAGATCGCCCGGCTCGACGCGGGGGCCGGTGTAGAAGGGGGTCTCCTCGCGGACGTGCCTGCGGGCCTCGGTGGCGCGCAGGTGGCGCATCAGGTCGACGATGCGGTGCAGCTCGTCGGCCTCGAAGGCCAGCATCCACTCGTAGTCGCCGAGGGCGAACGCGGGAACGGTGTTGGCGCGGACGTCCGGGTAGTCCCGCGCCTCCTTGCCGTGCCCGGCCAGCATCGCCCGCCGCTCCTCGTCGGGCAGCAGGTACCACTCGTAGGAGCGCACGAACGGGTACACGCACACGTATCGGCGCGGTTCCTCCCCGGCCAGGAACGCGGGGATGTGGCTCTTGTTGAACTCGGCGGGCCGGTGCAGGGCGAACTGGCTCCACACCGGGGTGGAGGCCCGGCCGAGCGGGGTGCGGCGGAACCCGTTGTAGGCGGCCTGCAGCTGCTCGGCCTCCTCCGCGTGCCACCAGATCATGTAGTCGGCGTCGGCCCGGAAGCCGGAGACGTCGTACACCCCCCGCACGACCACGCCCTTCGCGTCGAGACCGTCCAGGTACTCCGTGGTCGCGGTGGCCACCGCTCCGCGGTCGTCGGGCAGTGCGCCGGGTTCGGCCCGGAACACCGACCACGCGGTGTAGCGGAGGGTGTTGTTCAGTTCCTCGTAGTTCAGACGCGCCATACCCTCATGGTCCCACCAGGCGACGGGCGGCGGCCTCGCCGGTGGCCACACATGCGGGCACGCCCACACCGTGCAGCGCGGCGCCCGCGACCGCCAGCCCGGGAACGTCGGCGACGGCGTCCTCGATCCGGGCCACC
>NZ_KI912225.1:101909-102303 GCF_000231035.2 Saccharomonospora iraqiensis subsp. paurometabolica YIM 90007
CCCCACCGGGTCACCGGACTCCCGACCGGCGCGGCCGTCACCCCGGTCAGCTCGGCCAGGTCGGCCCGCACGCGCCGCACGAGCTCGTCGTCGCGCACCCGCAGCATCTCCGCCTGTCCGAACCGGCCGACCGAGCCGCGCACGAGCACCGGCGCCCCGTCGTGGGCGTGGTGGGACCACTTGCGGGAGGAGAAGGTGAACGCCTTCGCGGTGAACAGGGTGCCGTCGTCGTGGCGCTCGCCGGAGGCGATCAGCACGCCGGACGACTCCGGCAAGCGTGTGTCCGGCGGCAGCGCGAGCGCGACCACCGCCATCGAGGCGAGCTCGATGTCCCGGAACTCGGCCGCGGCCGACGGAACCGGGCCGGCCAGCAGCCGGGCCGCCGCGGGGGGCG
>NZ_KI912225.1:102403-108805 GCF_000231035.2 Saccharomonospora iraqiensis subsp. paurometabolica YIM 90007
GGTTCGGCGGCCACCGACCCGCCGTGGGCCTGCACCGCCGCGCGCACGATCGACAACCCCAGCCCCGTCCCCGACCGCGCGGTGCGGGCCGTGCCCGCCCGGCGGAACGGCTCGAACAGCCCCGCCGCGGTCTCCGGGTCCAGCACCGGCCCGGTCGAGGCCACGGTCAGCACCGCCCACCGGCGGTCCGGTTCGGCGGTGACCCCGGTGGTGACCGTGATCCGGCCGCGGTCGACGTTGTGCCGCACGGCGTTCTCCAGCAGGTTCCCCGCGACGCGCTCCAGCAGCGCCGGATCGCCGTCGGTCACCGCGGAGTCGGTGCGCAGATCCACGTCGAGTTCCCGGGCGGCGACCTCCCCCCGCACCGCGCCGAGGGCGGTGTCCACGACCACGGCGAGGTCGACCGGCTCCGTGGCGCCGAGGTTCGCCCCGTCGGTGCGGGCCAGCAGCAGCAACGACCCCACGAGCCGTTCGGCGCGTTCGGTGGCCTCCCGCACGACGCCCGCCATCCGCCGCAGCTCCGCCTCGTCGGCGGACTCGTCGGCGAGAGTGACGTCGAGTTCGGTGCGGATCACCGACAACGGGGTGCGCAGCTCGTGACTGGCGTTGGCGACGAAGTGCCGCTGCGCCTCGAAGGCCGCCTGGAGGCGGTCCAGCATGGCGTCGAACGTCCGGGCCAGCTCGGCCAGTTCGTCCCGGCTGGAGACCCGCCCGATGCGCTCGGCCAGCGACTCCACCGACAACCGGCGGGCCGTGTCGGTGATCTCGCGCAGCGGGCGCAGCACCCGGGAGGTCAGCGTCCAGGCGAGGATTCCCGCCGCCGCCACCACCAGCACGAACGCCACGGACCCGGCTGTGATCATGCGCATCCGCGCCTGCTCCCGCAGGTACCCGGCGAGCACGGACGCCTCGACCTCGACCCCGTCGACGCGCACCAGCGTGCCGGGCGGGAGGTCCGGCACGGCGGCGACGGAATCGGACACCAGCCGCCACGCCAGCCACAGCAGCACCACGCTGACCAGCGCGACGAGCGCCGTGGCGAGCAGGGTCACCCGGGCGCGCAGGCTACGGGCCCGCACGTCGGGCAGCCGGGGGGTCCGCCGGCGGATCACGCTTCGAGGGGGCGGGGCTCGGCCACCGAGCCCGCACCGGGCACCCGGTACCCCGACCCGACGACCGTGTCGATGATCCCCGGCTCACCGAGCTTCTTGCGCAGCGTCATCACGGTCACCCGCACCGTGGTGGTGAACGGGTCGGCGTTCTCGTCCCAGACCCGTTCGAGCAGTTCCTCACTGCTGACCACCGCGCCCTCGGCCGCGAGCAGGACCTCCAGCACGCCGAACTCCTTGCGCGTGAGCTCGATCACCGCACCGGCCCGGCGCACCGTGCGCCGGGCCGGGTCGAGCTCCACGTCGTCCGCGGTCAGCACGGGCGGCGTCGCCGGGGTCGCCCGGCGTCCCAGTGCCCGGACCCGGGCCACGAGCTCCGGGAACGCGAACGGTTTGGCCAGATAGTCGTCGGCGCCGAGGGACAGCCCCTCCACCCGGTCCGAGACGGCCCCGCTCGCGGTGAGCATGAGGATCCGGCTCAGCGCACCGGAGGTCACCACCTCACGGCACAGCTCGTCGCCGGACATCCCGGGCAGGTCCCGGTCGAGCACCACCACGTCGTAGCGCGTGACGGTGGCCTTCTCGTGCCCGTCGTCGCCGTTGAACGCCACGTCCACGGCCATTCCCTCGCGCCGCAGCCCGCGGGCGATCGCCTCGGCCAGCGGCGCCTCGTCCTCAACTACCAAAACCCGCACATCGCCACCGTGTCACAGTTTCCTGAGAGAGACCTTACCGTGACCGGTTCCCGGGCACCGGTTCCTTCCGGTGCCCGGGAACCGTGGTCCGTCTCTCCCCGCGGGTCAGTCGCGGGGTGAGTCGACGGCCGGACCGGCGGGTTCGTCCACCTCGCCGTTGGTGGCGGCCCGGCCGGTGTCCGCGTCCGGGGTCTGCGCGCCGAGCCGTCCGGCCGCCCACTCGGTGACCCGGCGCGCGACGTCCTGCGCGGTGAGCCCGACGTCGGCGAGTACCTCGTCCCGGCTGCCGTGCTCCAGGAACCGCTGCGGCACCCCGAGATCGCGCAGCGGCACGTCGCAGTCCGCGTCCCGCAGCACTCCCCCGAGGGCCGAACCGAAGCCGCCGTGCCGTCCGCTGTCCTCCACGGTGACCACGAGCCGGTGCCCGGAGGCCAGCGCGACCAGTTCCTCCGGCACCGGGACCACCCACCTCGGGTCCACCACGGTGACCCCGATGCCCTGGTCGGCGAGCCGCTCGGCGGCGGCCAGCCCCAGCCGCGCGAAGGCACCGACCGCGACGAGCAGGACGTCCGCACCGGACCCGCGCCGCAGCACGTCCACCGGACCGAGCCGGTCGACCGCGGGCACCGACTCGACGACACCGCCCTTGGAGAACCGCAGCGCCGTGGGGCCGTCGGAGACGGCGACGGCCTCCCGCAGCTCCTCCCGCAGCGTCTCCGCGTCGCGGGGGGCGGCCACGCGCATGCCGGGGACCATGCCGAGCAGGGACAGGTCCCACATGCCGTGGTGGCTGGGCCCGTCCGGTCCGGTGACACCCGCCCGGTCGAGCACGAACGTCACGGGCTGACGGTGCAGCGCGACGTCCATCAGTGTCTGGTCGAAGGCGCGGTTGAGGAAGGTGGAGTAGACCGCCACCACCGGGTGCCGCCCGCTCATCGCCAGCCCCGCGGCCGAGGTGATCGCGTGCTGCTCGGCGATGCCGACGTCGAACCACCGGTCGGGGAAGGCCTCGGCGAAGGTGTGCAGTCCCGTCGACCGCAGCATCGCGGCGGTGATCGCCACCACGTCCTCGCGTTCGCCCCCGATGCGGGCCAGCTCCTCGCCGAACACCGACGTCCAGCTCGTCTTCTTCGCGGGGGGCTGTCCGGTGGCCGGGTCGATGGGGTCCGTCTGGTGCATCTGGTCGGCCTCGTCCGAGACCGCGGGCGGATACCCGTGCCCCTTCTCGGTGACGGCGTGCACGATCACCGGACCACCGAACGACCGGGCGTTGGCCAGCGCCTTCTCCAGCGCGACGAGGTCGTGCCCGTCGACGGGCCCGAGGTACTTGAGCCCGAGGTCGGAGAACATCACCTGCGGGGTGACGGCGTCCTTGAGCCCGGCCTTGGCCGCGTGCAGGGCGGTGTAGAGCGGCTTGCCGACCACCGGGGTGCTCTGCAGCAGCTCACGGCCGCCGTCCAGCAGCCGCTCGTACCCGGGGCGCAGGCGTAGCGCGGCGAGGTGCTCGGCGATACCGCCGATCGTGGGCGAGTAGGACCGGCCGTTGTCGTTGACCACGATCACGATCGGCCGTTCCGGATCGGCGGCGATGTTGTTCAGCGCCTCCCAGCACATCCCGCCGGTCAGCGCCCCGTCCCCGACCACGGCGACGGCGTGGCGTCCGCCGCCGTCGAGCGTGAATCCCTTCGCCAGCCCGTCCGCGTAGGAGAGGGCGGTCGAGGCGTGACTGTTCTCGATCACGTCGTGCTCACTCTCCGCACGCGCCGGGTAGCCCGCGAGACCACCCTGTTGGCGGAGCCCGTCGAACTCGTTCCGCCGCCCGGTGACGATCTTGTGCACGTACGACTGGTGTCCGACGTCGAACAGCAGCGCGTCCCGCGGGGAGTCGAACACGCGGTGCAACGCGAGCGTCAGCTCGACGACCCCGAGGTTCGGGCCGAGGTGACCACCGGCCCTGCGTACCTTCTCGACGAGGAAGTCCCGGATCTCCCCCGCCAGCACGGCCAGTTCCTCGTGGTCCATCCGCTTGAGGTCTGCGGGCCCGTCTACGGACTCCAGCAACGTCACGCTCCACCTCGCTCGCCGTCGTTGTCGCTGCCTCGTTCCGACCCAGTCTAGGGAACACGCACCCGGCCGGGTGGCTCGCTCACCCGCAGTCGGTGGCCGCACGGGCCGCTTCACCACACCGTGCCACCGACGGCGCAGGTCACACGCTGCCCGCGGCGACCGCGGGCCGGATACTTGAGCCACCCGGGCCGTTGTCGGCGCGCGGACGGCCACCCCGCCGCTACGGACGACCGCCGACAGCCGGACGGGGCGGGCCGACAGCCGGACGAGAAGGAGTGTGACGTGTCCCCCGAGTTCGATTACGTCGTCATCGGCGGCGGTACCGCCGGTTCGGTCGTGGCCGCCCGCCTGTCGGAGGATCCGGACACCTCGGTCTGCCTGCTGGAGGCGGGGCCTTCCGATGTGGACGCCCGGCCGGTGCTGGAACTGACCCGGTGGATGGAACTGCTGGAGTCCGGATACGACTGGGACTATCCCGTGGAACCGCAGGAATCGGGCAACTCGTTCCTCCGCCACGCCCGGGCGAAGGTGCTCGGCGGGTGCTCGTCGCACAACTCGGCCATCGCGTTCTGGGCGCCCCGGGAGGACCTCGACGAGTGGGCGGGCCTCGGCCTGCCCGGATGGTCGGCCGAGGAGATCTTCCCGCTGTACCGGCGGCTGGAGGACAACGACTCCCCGGGCGAGCACCACGGGCGTACCGGCCCGGTCCGGATCCGCAGCGTGCCCCCGCATGACCCGGCGGGGGTGGCGCTGCTGCACGCCTGCGAACAGGCCGGGATCCCCCGCACGGACTTCAACACGGGCACGACGGTCACCCACGGCGCCAACTGGTTCCAGATCAACGCCCGGGAGGACGGCATCCGGGCGTCGGCGTCGGTGGCGTACCTGCACCCGGTGCTCGGCAGGAGAACCAACCTGCAGGTCCGCACGGGCGTCCGGGCCAAGCACCTCACCTTCGACGGGACCCGGTGCACCGGGGTCGAGGTCCTCACCGAGGACATGCAGCACAGCGAGCACATCCGCGCCCGCAACGAGGTGGTCGTGTCCAGCGGTGCCATCGACACCCCGAAGCTGCTCATGCTGTCCGGGATCGGCCCCGCCGAGGAGCTCGCCGGGTTCGACATCGACGTCGTCGTGGACTCACCGGGTGTGGGGCGCAACCTCCAGGACCACCCGGAGGGCCTGGTGCAGTGGGACGCGCGCAGGCCGATGGTGCGAGATTCCACCCAGTGGTGGGAGATCGGCATCATGACCACGACCCGGGAAGGTCTCGACCGGCCGGACCTGATGTTCCACTACGGATCCGTGCCGTTCGACCTGAACACCCTGCGGCACGGCTATCCGACCACGGAGAACGGCTTCTGCCTGACACCGAACGTCACCCGGTCCCGGTCCACCGGGACGGTGCGGCTGCGCACCCGGGACTTCCGGGACAAGCCCAGAGTGGACCCGCGCTACTTCAGCGACCCGCACGATCTGCGGGTGATGACCTACGGCGTCCGGCTGGCCCGGGAGATCGTCGCGCAACCGGCGATGCGCGAGTGGGCGGGCGCGGAGCTGGCGCCGGGACCGGACGCGACGACCGACGACGAGATCGGCGACTACCTGATGAAGACGCACAACACCGTCTACCACCCGTCCTGCACCGTGCGGATGGGCCCGTCGAACGACCGCGAGGCCCCCCTGGACGAACGACTGCGGGTGCGGGGGGTGGACCGGCTGCGGGTCGCCGACGGCTCGGCCATGCCCTTCCTCATCGCGGTCAACCCGTGCATCACCACCATGGCCATCGGCGAGAAGGCCGCCGACCTCCTCCGCGAGGACGCCCGCCCCTGACCCCGGCGAGTCGCCACCCCAGTCCCGCGAGTCGCCACTCCAGTCCCGCGAGTTGTCACTCAGGGTCCGCGAGTCGACACCCCAGGCCGGTGAGTCGACGCCCCATGCCGGCGACCGTCGACCGCCCACCGTCGACCTGCGCCGGAAGGCTCGCGGGACCCGAGTGCCGACCCGCGTGTCCCCGACGCCGGCTCGCGGGCCCCTGGCGTCAACTCGCGGACCCTGAGTGGCGACTCGCGGGGCCCTGGCGTCAACTCGCCGTCCTGGGGTGGCGACTCGCGGGCCCCTGGTGGCGACTCGCGGTCCTGGGGTGGCGACTCGCGGGGGTCAGCGGCGCCAGAGGGGGAGCATGGCGTCGCGGACCTCCGCCAGGAGGTCGCGCATGGCGGTCTCGGCGGGGTCGGGAAGGCCGCGGGCGACCGCGTCGGCCACCCGTTCGTGCAGGCGTAACGCCTCGGGCACCGGCTGGTGGGGCATCAGCCCGAGCCGGGTCCGGCCGCGCAGCACCACGGCGACCACGTCGGCCAGCGCACCGAACATCTCGTTGCCGCTGCTGCGCAGCAGCAGGGTGTGGAAGGCGATGTCGTACTCCAGGAACTCGGCGAGGTCACCCGCCTCGCCGAGTTCGCGCATCCGGCCCGCGAGCCGCACCGCGCGGGCCCGTTCGTCGGCGGAGGCGCTGCGGGCGGCGGCGC
>NZ_KI912225.1:108905-109283 GCF_000231035.2 Saccharomonospora iraqiensis subsp. paurometabolica YIM 90007
GGCGACGGCACGGCGGTCGGACTCGACGGCCAGCACCCGCCCCCGCCGGCCGACCTGCCCGGCCAGCACCGAGGCGAACAGACCGACCCCGGCGAACAGGTCCCACGCACGCGCACCCGGTGTGGCCTCCGCCCACTCGCCGACCACACCGGCGAAGGTGTCGGCGGCGGCCGGGTGGACCTGCCAGAAGCCCTGCGCGGACAACCGCCACCGGCGCCCCGCGGCCTCCTGCACCGCCGTCCCGGCGGCGGAACGCCCGGAAGAGTGCCGCACGTGGACGTCCCCGGTGGCGTCCTCGGTGACCTCGACCTCGGTCCCGGGCTCGGCGGAGCCCGGCAGGACCGCACCGGCCGCGGCCGCGTGGTGATCGGCAGTCCT
>NZ_KI912225.1:109383-117806 GCF_000231035.2 Saccharomonospora iraqiensis subsp. paurometabolica YIM 90007
CTCGACGTCCCGGTCGAGGCCCGCGAGCCGGTGCAGCTGTTCGGCCACCACCCGCGCCTTGAGCTCCCGCTGGGCCCCGGGGTCGGCGTGCTGCCAGTCGCACCCGCCGCACAGTCCCGGCCGGGCGACCGGGCACGGCGGCTCCACCCGGTCCGGTGAAGGGGTCAGCACCGACACCGCGTCGGCGCGGCAGTACGAACCACCGTGGTCCTCGGTGATCTCGGCCAGGACCCGCTCACCGGGCAGCGCGTGCCGCACGAACACGACCCGGCCCTCGGCCCGGGCCACGCAGTGCCCGCCGTGGGCCACGGCGCCGACCTCCAGCTCGACCCTGCGTCCCGTCCAGTCCAGTGTCACCGGCCCGCGCTCCCGTCGCCGTTGTCCCCGGTCCTGTCCCCCTGCCCACCGGTGTCGGTCGTGGCCCCGGAGTCGTGCAGCCCGCGCCGCACGTCACCGGCGACGGGGCGGCGACGGCGGCGTTCGGCGCGGCGCGACCGCCGCCGGGACGACTCCAGCTGCCACGGCACGCTGGTGACCATCACGCGCGGCTGGAACAGCAGCCTGCCCTTGAGCCGCAGCGCCGTCTGGTTGTGCAGCAGCTGCTCCCACCAGCGTCCCACGACGTACTCGGGGATGAACACGGTGACCACGTCCCGGGGCCGGTCACCGCGCACCCGCCGCACGTAGTCCAGCACCGGCCGGGTCACCTCCCGGTAGGGCGACTCCACGACCTTCAGCGGGATCGAGATCCCGCGCCGGTTCCACTGCCGCTGGAGCGCGCGCGTCTCGGTGTCGTCGACGTTGACGGTCACGGCCTCCAGCACGTCGGGGCGGGTCGCCTTGGCGTATGTGAGCGCCCGCAGGGCCGGGCGGTGGAGCTGGGAGACCAAGACGATCGCGTGGTTGCGGGCCGGGAGCGTCACCTCCTGCTCCGTCTCGGCGAGCTCCTCGGCCACCCGGTCGTAGTGCCTGCGGATGGTGCGCATCAGCAGGTAGATCACCGCCATCGCCACCAGCGAGATCCACGCCCCGGCGAGGAACTTGGTCACCAGGATGACCACCAGCACCGAGGCCGTGGTGACCAGCCCGATCGTGTTGACCACCTGCGCCCGGCGCATCTGCCGCCGGGCGTGCGGATCGGTCTGCTCGGCCAGCGCCCGGTTCCAGTGCCGGATCATGCCGCTCTGGCTGAGCACGAACGCGACGAACACGCCGACGATGTAGAGCTGGATCAGGTCGGTGACCTCGGCCTCGAATCCGATCACCAGGACGACGGCGAGTCCGGCCAACAGCAGGATGCCGTTGCTGAACGTGAGCCGGTCACCGCGGGTGTGCAGCTGGCGCGGCAGGAACCGGTCCTGCGCCAGCGTCGAGCCGAGCACCGGGAACCCGTTGAACGCCGTGTTCGCCGCGAGCACGAGCACCAGCCCGGTGATGACGATCACATACCACACGGCGGGGGCGAAACCGCTGAACACCGCCCCGGCGAGCTGGGCGACCAGGGTCTTCTGCTCGTACCCCTCCGGCGCGCCGACCAGCTGGGTCTCCGGGTCCTCGGCCACCACCACGCCGGTCACCTCGGCGAGGAACAACAACCCGAGGAACATGGTGACCGCCAGCGCGCCCATCCACAGCAGCGTGGTCGCGGCGTTGCGGCCGCGCGGCCTGCGGAAGGCGGGCACCCCGTTCGCGATGGCCTGCACCCCGGTGAGGGCGACACTGCCCGAGGAGAACGCGCGCAGGATCACGAAGACCAGTCCGAGCCCGGCCACCGCGCCGGTCTCGGCGGCCAGTTCGAGGTCCGCGCTCTCGGCGCGCAGCTCGTCGCCGAACACGACGGTGCGTACCGCGCCCCACACGATCATCCCGAGGATGCCGGCCACGAACGCGTACACCGGGATCGCCAGCAGCGTGCCGCTCTCCCGGACCCCGCGCAGGTTCATCGCGGCCAGCAGCACGATGGCGAGGACGGCGAACTCGACCTTGTGCTCGGCGACGAACGGCACGGCCGACCCGATGTTCGCCGCCGCCGAGGAGATGGACACCGCGACCGTCAGGATGTAGTCGACGGTCAGCGCCGCCCCGACGGCGAGGCCGAGCCGGGGCCCGTGGTTGACCGTCGCCACCGTGTAGTCACCGCCGCCCGCGGTGTAGGCGCGCACGTTCTGCCGGTAGGACGCCACCACGATCAGCAGCACGAAGGCGACCACGCCGCCGACCCACGGGCTGTACACGTAGGCTCCCGCTCCCGCGAGCGAGAGCATCAGCAGGATCTCCTCCGGGGCATAGGCCATGCTCGACAGCGGGTCGGAGGAGAACACCGGCAGCGCGACCCGCTTGGGCAACAGGGTGCGCGGCAGCCGGTCGCTGCGAAACGGCCTGCCCAACAGGATCCGCTTCGTGGCGGTAGCGAACTTGGACACGGCTGGAGCGTAGTTCGCCCCGGTCCGGACGAGGCCGGGCCGGGGTGGCCCCGTCCCGCCGGTCACCCGACCGGGACACGGCCCGCTCCGTCCGGGGCCGACGGGACCGTGCCCGTGCCGCGTGCGGGCGGGGGTAGGTTGGCGGGGACGAGGGAGCGTCGGCGGGGGACCGGACGACACGAGCCACTACCCGGCGCCAGCGGACAGGAGGAGGAGCAGCGTGCACGTGGTGATCATGGGATGCGGCCGGGTGGGCGCGTCCCTGGCCGCCGCGCTCGAACGACTCGGCCACGACGTCGCCGTGATCGACAAATCGCGCGAGGCGTTCCGTCGCCTGGGCAGCGGGTTCCACGGCCGCCAGGTGCTCGGCGTGGGTTTCGACCGCGGGGTGCTGGAGGAGGCCGGCATCGAACGGGCGGGCGCGTTCGCCGCGGTGTCCAGCGGGGACAACTCGAACATCATCTCGGCCCGGGTCGCGCGGGAGACGTTCGGCGTGGACCACGTCGTCGCCCGCATCTACGACTCCAAGCGCGCCGCGGTGTACGAACGGCTGGGGATCCCCACCGTGGCGACCGTGCCGTGGACCACCGACCGGTTCCTGCGCACCCTGCTCCCCGACGGCGCGGCCACCTCGTGGCGCGAACCGACCGGCACGGTGGCCCTGCTCCAGCTGCCCCTGCACGAGGACTGGATCGGGCACAGCGTCCGGCGGCTGGAGACCGAGACCGGATCCCGGGTGGCGTTCATCATGCGGTTCGGCACCGGCGTGCTGCCCGACGCGCGCACGGTGCTGCAGGCCGACGACGTCGTCTACGCGGCCGCGCTGTCGGGCACGGTCACCGACGTCACCAGCGTCGCGGCCAGGGCGCCGCGGGAGGAGAACTGATGCGGATCGCGATCGCGGGTGCGGGCGCGGTGGGCCGCTCCATCGCGAACGAGCTGGTCGAGGCCGGGCACACCGTCATGCTCATCGAGCGGCAGTCCGGACAGTTCGCCCCGGAGACCGTCGAGCAGGCCGACTGGGTGCTGGGCGACGCGTGCGAGGTGTCCACGCTGGAGGACTCCGGGCTCCAGCTCTGTGACGTGGTGATCGCCGCGACCGGCGATGACAAGGTGAATCTCGTCGTCGCCCTGCTGGCGAAGACGGAGTTCGCCGTCCGCCGCGTGGTCGCCCGGGTGAACAACCCGCACAACGAGTGGCTGTTCAACGAGAGCTGGGGCGTCGACGTGGCGGTGTCGACGCCGCGGATGCTGGCCGCCATGGTGGAGGAGGCGGTCAGTGTCGGCGACCTGGTCCGGCTGATGACGTTCCAGAAGAGCCAGGCGAACCTCGTCGAGATGACCCTGCCGACGGACACCCCGCTGGCGGGCACCGCCGTGCGCGAGCTCGCGCTGCCGCGGGACGCCGCGCTGGTGACCGTCCTGCGCGGCCACCGGGTGCTGGTGCCGCAGCCGGACGACCCGCTGGAGCCGGGGGACGAACTCCTGTTCGTGGCACCCACCGACGTCGAACCGGCCATCCGCAAGGCGCTCGGCGTGGCCGGCGGCTGAGACAAGCCCGGACGCCGAGGCACCCCGGGGGCCACCGAGGTTCCCGCCGGTCAGGCGCCTTGGGCGGGCGCCTCGCCGTACTTGGCCCGCAGTCGCGCCTCGATCTCGGCGTCGGTCTCCTCGGCCGTGTGCAGGACCTCCGCGAGCCGTTTGTCCGAGCGGCGCACCGCCCACACCACGACCAGCAGCGCCAGCCCGTACAGCGGATACCCCATCGCGATCTTGGCGAAGGCCAGCCAGCCCGTGTAGTCCTCGGCGTAGAGCCACTGCTGCACGACGAACCGCGCCGCGAACACCGCGGCCAGGGCCAGGGTGGCCACGTCGTAGCCGAACCGGGAGGGCTTGTCGCGGCGCCAGGCCATCCCCGTGCCGTTGAGGTAGTTCCACACCACCCCGGCCAGCGGCCAGCGCACCACCACCGACAACACGAGCACCCCGAAGTACACCGCGCTCGCCCAGATGCCGAACAGGAAGAACCCCTTCGCCGATCCGGTGCGGTAGGCGAGGAACGCGGCGATGGCCACGCCGAAGAACCCGGAGATCGCGGGTTGGACCGGCTCCCGGCGCACCACCCGCAGCACGGTGATCGCCACCGCGCTGCCGAGCGCCGTCCAGATCGCCGGCATCAGCCCGAGAACGGCGTTGGCGAGCACGAAGACGACGATCGGCACCGAGGAGTAGACGAGCCCGGACACGCCGCCCATCTGTTCCAGCAGCGTCGGCTCCGGGGTGTTCTCCCCGTCCGGGTCCGGCACCGTGGACGACTCCCCGTCCGCGTCCGGTCCGCCGGCCCGCCGGTCACCGCTGCCACCGCCGTCGCCGCTGTCACCGCCGTCGTCCCGGACACCCCCACCCCGGTCGCGCGCGGCCGGATCCGTGCCGTCGTCGGACGTCGGGGAACGCACGCCGTCGTCGCGGGGGTGCTCAGTCACGCCGGGCCACTCTCACTGGGTCGGTTGCAACAGTTCGTAGTACGGGTTGTACAGCACCTTGTGCCCGTCGCGCTCGGCCATCCTGCCCCGCACCTTGATCGTGCGGCCGGGTTCGATACCCGGGATGCGGCGCCGACCCAGCCAGACCAGCGTCACGTCGTCGGTACCGTCGAACAACTCCGCTTCCAGCGTAGCCGCGGCGCTACCGGGGCACAGATCGACGCTGCGCAACCTGCCCAGCACCGTGGCTTCCTCCCCGCAGTGGCAGTCGCACGCTCTCCGCGCACCGACCGCCTCGGACTCCTGCGAGAGATCGTCGGCGTCCAGTTCGGCGACGTCACTGGTCAGTTTCCGCACCAGCCGACTGAAGTAGCCGCCGTCTTTGGCGACCATAGGCGCCTGCTCCTAGGTTTCCCGGGGCCCCCCGACGGACGGCCCGTGCGTGCTTCAGCGTAACCCTGTCCGGGCAAGGGAATCCCGGACCGCGTCCGGATCGCAACGTGATGTCCGCTATCCCACGCGCCCGGGACGGCGACATCCGGCCGGACACCCCGGGTCGGGGGGAACGCCCCGGTTCCGCGCTGCCCGTCAGGCCCGTTGCTGGTTCTGCTGTCCCTGCCGGTTCTGCTGCTGGTCTTGTTGTCCCTGCTGCTGCCGGGCCTGTCCCGCGACGTGCGCGGCGACCGCCTCCGGCAGTGTGATCGACAACGGTGTGCGGACCGGCATGGGGTCCTCACCCCGGTCGACGACCGTGCCCCGGACGATGCTCCGGAGCACCTCGGGGGCGGTCGCCGCCTCCGACTGCGGACCGGCGATCACCCCGCGCAGCATCCACCGGGGCCCGTCGACCCCGACGAACCGCAGGGCCACGTCGTTGACCACCGCGGAGAGCTCCATCCCCCACTCGCCCCGGCCGAGGGTCACCCGGGCGCCGTCCGAGCGGAGCTGGTCGGCCAGCTCCTGGCTCACCTCGCGCCACAGGCCGCCCGAGCGCGGGGCCGCGTAGGCGGTCACCGTGACCTGGCCGTACCCGGTCACCACGTGGACCGCGCGCACCGTCTGGCTCGCCTGGTCCATCTCGACCTGGACCTGCGAGCCGTCCGGCACCGGGAGCCGGATCGAACCGAGGTCCATCCGCGCGAGGCCGTCGTCGGGCGCCTCGGAGACGTCATACGGGCCGTCGGGACGCCCATCCGAGGCGTCGTCCTCCCCGGCGTCCCCGACCACGCCCCCGGCGTCCGTCCCGACGTCCGGGTCCGCACCGGCGTCCTCGGTGCCCTCGGCCCCGGACGGGGCCGGGCCCTCGTCGCCGCGGTCGGCCTCGTCCCCGGCCGGTCCCTTCCTGCGCCTGCGTCCGAAAATGCCCACCTAGCTCTCCGTTCCGAGCGTGGCGTGCCCACCGGTCGACCCGTAGCCGCCCACTCCGCGTTCCGTCGTCTCCAACCGATCGACCTCGACGAACTCGGCGTGCTCCACCTTCTGCACGACCAGCTGCGCGATGCGGTCACCCCGGCGCAGCTCGACCAGTTCCGCCGGGTCGAGATTGATCACACAGACCCGGATCTCCCCCCGGTAACCCGCGTCGATGGTGCCAGGGCTGTTCACGATCGACAGCCCCGTCCGCGCCGCCAGCCCGGACCGGGGATGGACGAACCCGGCGTAGCCGTCCGGGACGGCCACCGCGACCCCGGTCCCCACGACGGCCCGCTCCCCCGGGGCGAGCCGCACGTCCGAGGTCGTCACCAGGTCGGCGCCCGCATCACCGGGGCGCGCGTAGGAGGGGGCCACGACGTCGGGGTCGAGGCGGGACATCGGAATCCGCACACTGGACACGGCACGGGAGACTACCCGGAACACGAAAACGGGTGGCCGGGTCGTCCCCGGCCACCCGGTCGCGTCCGGGGACCCCCTCCGGTGCCCACGCCGCCCCGTTCCGCGGTGAACCGCACTCGTCCGCGACGGCCGGTCGGTTCAGGCGCAGTCCCGGCAGATGAGATTGCCACCGGACTCCTCGGCGAGGCGGCTGCGGTGGTGCACGAGAAAGCACTTCGAGCACGTGAACTCGTCGGCCTGCTTCGGCACGACCTTCACCGTGAGGTCCTCGCCCGACAGTCCGGACAGGTCCGCCCCGGGGAGTTCGAAGTTCTCCCCACTGGCCTCGTCGTCGACGTCCACGACGCCGGACTGCGTCTCATTGCGCCGCGCCTTCAGCTCCTCCAACGAGTCCTCGGCCAACTCGTCGGCTTCGCTGCGACGCGGAGCGTCGTAGTCGGTCGCCATTGTCCTTCACCCCTGCGATCAGCTTCGGTACCAGGTCTCGCGGAACACCGGGCCGCGCCCGGACATTCCTCGTGCCGCTGGACAACGTTCCAGCGTCGGTGTTTGTGCCCGGAATCCGGCGTGAGGGAGGTCTCCATCGACACTCCGTCGTCACCCCTGAGCCCGGAGAGAGTAGCCCACCGCCTACCCCGACTCGAAGCTGGTCACGCAACCCCTAAAATACGTCACCCGACAGGGTTAAATCGCGGCGAGAGCGGGAGCCGGCGCGGCCGCCCGGCCGCAGGCACCACCCGCGCCCGCCGCACGGCCGCCGTGCGGCGCCAGCCACCGTGGTGACATCCGCTTGCGGTGGATCTCCACCGCGCACAGTGTCGACGTAGCGTGCGCGCGACGCCGACCGGCCGGGCACCCGGTCGGCCACGGTGCCGAAGGCACCCGGTCGGCCACGGTGCCGGGTGACCCGCACGACGAACGACGGAGGCCGCGTTCGCGGTCTCGGAGAGGACGGGCAGGTGTCGGGCACACGCTCCGGGAGCCGGCGGGGCCTACGGCCGTACCGGAGGCGGAAGCCGGTCCCCGCCCTGGTGCTGATCGCGGTCCTCGGCGTCGCCGCGGTCGCGGTCTGGATCAACGCATTGAACTCCGGGCAGACCTCGGCCGAGGCGATGGAGTGTCAGCCACGGCCGGTCCCGCCGCCGGACACGACGTTCACCCGGCTGTCCCACGACGCCCTGGACGACGTCGAACCGATCGCGCCGGGGGAGGTCCCGGTGCGGGTGCTCAACGCCAACAACACCCGTGGGGAGGCCACGATCACCACCGAGGTGCTGCGCGACCTCGGCTTCTCCTCGGTCGGTGAACCGGCCAACGATCCCGCCTACCCCGTGGGCCAGGCGAACTGCCACGGGCAGCTCCGCTTCGGCAGCGGGGGCGAACGGGCCGCCCGCACGGTGCAGCTGCTCGACCCGTGTCTCGAACTGGTGCGGGACGGCAGGGACGACGACTCGGTCGACCTCGCCATCGGGACGGAGTTCGACGACATCGCCCCTTCGGACGAGGCCACCGAGATCCTCGACCACCTCCGGGGACCGGCACCGGACGTGGAGGCCGGTGCGGCCGGCCGCTCCACCGCCGACGACGGCGGGGAGATCGACCCGGACCTGCTGGACGCGATCGGCCCCGAACACTGCTGAGCCCCGCCGCCCCGAGGCCCGGGGCCGGGCGGGCTCAGACCGCC
>NZ_KI912225.1:117906-118373 GCF_000231035.2 Saccharomonospora iraqiensis subsp. paurometabolica YIM 90007
GTGGTTGACGGCCCTGCGTGGTTGACGGTCAGGCGTGTGATCCCCGGGAGAACGAGCGCAGGGCGACACCGGCCACGACCGCCACGATGCCGAGCGCCTCACCGGGGCCGGGTACCTGCCGCAGCACCACGAACCCGACCACGGCGGCGGTCACCGGCAGCAGGGCGAGCAGCACCGCGAACCGGGCCTGGCCCACGCGGCGCAGTACCGTCTGGTCGAGCACGTACGGCACCACCGTGGACAACAGCCCCACCCCCACCGTGAGGGTGAGCAGGTCCGGCCGCGCCCAGACCGCGGTCGTGCCCACCACCAGCGGGGACAGCACGACGGTGGCGACGGCGAAGCCGATCGCCAGGCTGTCGATCCCGTTGCCGCCGAGCGCCACCCGCCTGCCGAGGACGATGTAGGCCCCCCAGGCCGCGGCGGCCCCGAGCGCGAAGGCCACCCCGGCCGGGCTGCCCTCCCAG
>NZ_KI912225.1:118473-129072 GCF_000231035.2 Saccharomonospora iraqiensis subsp. paurometabolica YIM 90007
GCCCCCGCCACGCCGCGCGGGCGGGCCGCCGCCACGCCAGCAGGATCAGCGCCGCCCCGAGGCAGCGGAGCCAGGCCACCCCCGCGGGGGAGGCCACGTCGAACAACCACACCGCCAGCGCCGCGCCGACGTACATCGAGATTCCGCTGAGAACGAACACCGCCGGGGCGGGAACGGCGTCGACTCCGCGTCGGAGGATCGGGACCTGCACGCGGACGATCGTGCCTGACCACCGGGAACACCGTCGCGGGAGGGCCTTTCGGACCCCGTCGCGGCGGGTCGTGCGGGGTGGCGGCGCCGGACGTGACACGTCTCCCACGCCCCGGCGGAACACTTGCGAGGAACAAATCGTCTGTAAGAGTGGAGGCAGCGACACCGCGATCGGGGGTGACCCGGACTCGGTGGTCGCGGCTGAACTGATGGCATCGGCTTGCGATGCCGGGACGGAGGGAGACTCTCCAATGACATCATCGACGCTCACCCGCCCCGAACTGACCGCTGCGGACCGCTGCGACCGTTGCGGCGCCGCGGCGCAGATGCGTGCCGTGCTGCCCAACGGTGGTGAACTGCTGTTCTGTGGCCACCACGGACGTGAGTACGAGGCCAAGCTGAAGGAGCTGGAAGCCGACATCCAGCGCTGAGCCGTCACCGACAGCCGCGAGAAAGGGCGGGGACCCGGTCGGGTCCCCGCCCTTGTCACGTCCGTCCCCCTCCGACGGGGTGGTGTGCCGTGAAGGACTCCTTCACGGCATCTCACGCAGCGAAGGAGGCCCTCACGGCGTCACACGCAGGCAAGGGGGCCTTCACGGCACGACCGGCACGATCGGCGGGCGGGGCGGCTCACACCGTGTCGAGGACGTCCTCGAAGGCGGCCTCGGCGGCGCCGAGGAGCTTCACGTCGGTGCCCAGGGCCGAGGTGCGCACCCGGACGCCGCCGAGGGCCCGGCTGACCAGGCTCCGGGCGCGCACCGCGCGGTCCACGTCGTCCAGCACCGGGGCGGGCAGTTCGGTGAACAGGTCCCCGAGCACGACCAGTTCGGGACCGAACAGGTTCACCACGTTGACCAGGCCCAGCGTCAACCACTCCGCCAAGTCGCCGAGCCTGCGGCGGGCCCCTTCGTCGTCCGCCCGCAGCCCCCGCAGGGCGGCCACCACCCGGCCCCGGGAACTGGTCTCCGGCAGCCCCAGCGCCCGGCAGAACGCCGCTTCCCCCACCTCGGTCTCCCAGCACCCCGTGCTGCCGCAGTAACAGGGGCGCCCGCCGGGATGATGGACGGCCATGTGCCCGATCTCGCCGAGGTAGCCCGCACCGCCGCGCAACGACGCGCTCTGGGCGATGACTCCCCCGCCCACCCCGATGTCGGCGGAGACGAAGACCACGTCGGCCGCCCCGGTGGCCCTCCCGCGCAGGTTCTCGGCCAGCGCCCCCAGCTCCGCGTCGTTGCCGACCACCACCGGCATGTCGAGCGCCCGCGTCAGCCGGCTGCCCAGCGCGACGTCGGACCAGCGCAGGTTGGGCGCCTCGTGGACGTGCCCGTCCGCGCGGCGCACCACCCCCGGCACCGAGATGCCACAGGCCACGGGTCGCACGCCCAGGTCCGCGGCGAGCGGGCCCGCGGACTCCACCAGCCGGGTCACGACCTCCTCCGGCGTCCGGGTGCGCTCGCGCAGGTTCCAGCCGTCCCGGCCGAGGATCTGTCCGCCGAGGCCGACAAGCGCCAGCGCCACGTGCCCCACCCGCACGTCCACGGCGAGCACGACCGCGGCCTCCGGGCGGGGCAGCACCAGCAGCGACGGCCTGCCCGCCTGCCGCTGGGTGCGGGGCACCCGCTCGGCGACCACCCCGGCCCCGGCCAGGCCGTCCACCAGCGTCTTGATGGTGCTGCGGTTCAGTCCGAGTTCGCCGGCGAGACTCGCCCGGGTACACGGGCCCGTCAGGTGCAGGGTGCGCAGCAGGGTGGAGCGGTTGTACCGGCGCACCTCGTCCGGCCGGGCCACGGGAGTGCTGGTCACAGGGTCATCGTCGCTTGACGTCCTCCCCACGGCTGAAGCCGGGGGATTCCAACCAGCGCTAACGCCGGTTGAGGTTCCTGCTTCACAGACCGGCCAGCGCCGAGGTCTCCACAGGCTGTAACCGCCCGCCCGGCGGCCAGCACGTTGATTGCCGCGTTGACATCTGCGTGCGCGGTGTGGCCGCAACCGGTGCACCGGAAAACCGCTTGGCTGTTGCGGTTGTCCGGGTCCACGTTGCGGCACACCGAGCATGCTTGCGACGTGTACGCAGCAGGTACCTTCACGATCTCGCTGCCGGTGTGCCGGGCAGCGTTGAGAAGTGCGAGTTCGAGCTTGTGCCAGCCCTTGTCGAGGATGGCGCGGTTCAGGCCAGACTTCCGGGCGACGCTCCGACCGGGCTCTTCGGAGGTTCCGCTCGCCGAGCGGGTCATGTTGCGGGTCCGCAGGTCTTCTAGTGCGACCAGCGCGTTGCGGTCAGTGAGCTCGGCGGCTACCTGCGAGCAGAAGTCCGCGCGTCGGTCACCTTCGCGGCGCTTCCAGCCGCGCATGGCCCTGAGCGTCTTCTTGCGGTTCCGGCTACCGCGCTTCTGCCGCGCGAGCTCCTGCTGCAACCTGCGGTAGCGCTCCGCCTCGCCAGGCGAGGTGAACCCGCGGTCGATGAGCTTGCCATCGCTGGTCGCGACGGCAGCAACCACGCCCCGGTCGACACCGACACCCGTGTCGGGCATGGCGTGCTGTTCCGGAGTCTTCTCACCGTCGTCGACGAGGAACGACACGAACCAGTCCCGGCCGTCGTGGGATACGGTCGCGGACCGCACCACACCACCAATCTGGCGGGTCATGCGGAACCGCACCCACCCCAGCTTCGGGAGCTTCGCTCGGCCCCAGCGCTTGCTCAGGCGCTCGACCTCGATGAGCTTTCCCATCGGAAACCGGAACGAAGGGTTCCAGCGGGACTTGCCACGCCACTTCACCCGGAACGTTCCGTGGTCCTTACAGGCCCGGTCCAAGTCCTTGAGGGTCTGCTGGAGGATGTGAGACGGCGCAACCTTCAGCCACTCGTGCTCGGTCTTGGCGTCGGCGAGCTGTCCTGCTTGCTCGTTGTAGTTCATCCACGCGCCGCGCGTGCGGTACTGACGACGCTGGTCAAGGGCGGTGTTCCACACAGCGCGGCACACGTTGCCGAACTCCTCGCACTGCGCGGCCTGCTCAGTGGTGAGCTTCGAGCGGTACTTGCGGCCGGCAAGCATGGAACACCTCCCCCATTAGACGTTCTCCTGTTTCTCGACGTACTTGCGGATGACTTCCAGCGGCGCGCCGCCGACCGTCGCGACGAAGTAGGCGTTCGTCCACAGCGTGGGCAGCTTCGAGCGAAGCCACGGGAACTCGTCCCGCAACACGCGGGACGAGCGTCCCGTGATGGCCTTCACCAGCTTGTGCACCCCGTACTGCGGGTCAACCTCGACGAGAAGGTGCATGTGGTCGGGCATGGTTTCCAGCTCCACCAGCCACGCTCCCTTCTCCTCGACGACTTCGGCGATGAGCTGCTTCAAGCGTTCTTCCATCCGGCCGCCGATGACCCGGCGGCGGTACTTCGGGCACCACACCACGTGGAACGCGCACTAGAACGTGACGTTCGAGTTCGAGCGCAGTGTGACGACCATAGCCGACGCTATACAGCGTCACGCTACCTAACGTCGACAGGATTACCGCTGGGCGCTTGAGTTAGATGCGGCGCGCTAACCCCACGGACCATTCCGGGGGTCTGCGCTTCGTCTCACCGATCACCCGGCTCAGCGGGCCCCGGCGCCCGCACGGCGCCGGGAGAGCGCGTCCACCGTGGCGGCCAGCAGCAGCACGAGGCCGGTCACGATGGAGACCACCGCGGCGGGCTGCGCGAGCAGGCCGAGCCCGTTGGCGATCACGGCGAGGACCGTGCCGCCGATGACGGCGTTGGAGACCCGGCCGCGCCCGCCGAACAGCGAGGCCCCGCCGATCACCGCGGCGCCCACGGCGAACAGCAGCGTGTTCAGGCCGCCGGCCTGTGGGTCCACCGAACCGACCTTCGACGAGTACACCACGGCACCGAGAGCGGCGGTCGTCGAGCACACCACGAACACGCTGGCGCGGATCCGGGTGACGTCGATGCCCGCGCGCCGCGCGGCCTCCCGGTTGCCGCCGACCGCGTAGATGTGCCTGCCGTACCGGGTCCGGTTGAGCACGTACGTGCCCAGCACGAGCAGTCCGAGCACGATCGGCACCACGTACGGCACCCCGTTGATGACCACCGAGGGGTTCGGTGACCGGTTCACGGTGAGCAGCGCCGTCGCCACGGCCCCGAACACGGCCAGCGCGCCCACCTTGGTCAGCACCAGCGGCGTCGGCCGGGTGACCAGGCCCCGGCGGATCCGGCGGAAATGACCGCTTAGCGTGATGGCGGCGTAGCCACCGACGGCGACGACGTACAGGGCCCAGCTGCCGAGCGTCGACAGGTTCCCGTTGGCGACCGCGTTGAGCACCGGGGAGGTGCTGATCCCGAGGACGCCCCCCTCCCCGATGAACTGCAGGATCACGCCCTGCCAGGTGAGGAACAGGGCCAGGGTGACCACGAAGGACGGCATGCCGATCCGGGCCACCAGGTAGCCGGTGATGCACCCGATCGCGGTGCCCACGCACAGTGCGAGCAGGATCTCCACCCACGGGTTCGCCGGGATCCCCGCGCCCGCCAGTACGATGCCGAGCACCGAGACCGCACTGCCCACCCAGATGCGCAGCAGCGCGGCGAGCACGGCGGCCAGGGCCAGCGCCGCCAGGAACACGACGAACACCGTCGAGCCCATCCCGCCGAGCAGATTGCCGTCCTCGACGTAGTGCATGGCCAGCACGGCCCCCGCCGCCCCGGACGCCGTGCCCGCAGACAGGTCGATCTCCCCGACCAGCAGGACGAAGACGATGCCCATCGCGATGATGGTCTGTCCGGCGCCCTGGGCCAACAGGTTGGCGAGGTTGTGCAGCGACAGGAAGTAGTCGGACAGCACGGTGAACATCACCATCAGCGCCACCAGCCCGAGCAGGGCGGGCAGCGAGCCCAGCTGTCCCCCGCGCAGCCGCGCGAGGTAGTCGCGCACGGCCTCGCGGGTGGACAGCGCGGTGGTGTCGATCCCGAAGTCGGCGATCACCGCGTCGCCGGAGGCGGGGTCGGCCGCCGTGTCCGGCGACGTGGAGGAGGAGGTTTCCGTCATGACGCCCTTTCCTGGTCCTGCCTGCCTTGGTCGCGTGCCGCGGTGCCCGCCCGGTGCCCCGCGGACGGGGCCGCGTTACAGCGCGGCCGTGTCCGGGCGGGCCAGTCCGAGCTCCCCGGAACGGCCCGCGGTGATCAGTTCGACGACCTGGCCGTGCGTCACGTCCCGGGCGGGCACCTCCGCGGCCACCCGCCCGAGGTAGAGCACGGCGATCCGGTCGGCGACCTCGAACACGTCCGCCATGTTGTGACTGATCAGCACGACCCCGAGGCCCGTGTCGGCGAGCCTGCGCACGAGGTCGAGCACCTGCCGGGTCTGCGCCACCCCGAGCGCGGCGGTGGGCTCGTCCAGCAGCACCACGGAGCTGTCCCACAGGACGGATTTCGCGATCGCCACGGTCTGCCGCTGACCACCGGAGAGCGAGGACACCGGGGTGCGCACCGATTTGACCGTGCGCACCGACAGGGAGGCCAGGGTCGACCGGGCCGCCTGCTCCATGGCCGCCTCGTCCAGCAGCCACGGACTCCCCCGTTCCCGGCCGAGGAACATGTTCTCCACGATGTCCAGGTTGTCCGCGAGGGCGAGGTCCTGGTACACGACCTCGATCCCGAGGTCCGCCGCGTCGGCGGGGCCGCGGATGTGCACCGGCTCGCCGCGGAACCGCACCGTGCCCGACTCCGCCGCGTGGATGCCGGCGATGCACTTCACCAGCGTCGACTTGCCCGCACCGTTGTCCCCGACCAGCGCGGTGACCTCGCCCGCCCGCACGGAGAGGTCGATGTCGTGCAGGACGTGGACCGGACCGAAGCTCTTGTTCAGCCCTTCCAGCCGCAGCGCGGGCTCGACCGCGGGTTCCGCCGTTGCCGTGCCGCTCACGAGATCCCCAGTTCCTCGCAGTCGTCGACCAGGTCGTCCACGCACAGGTCGGAGGCGTCCACGTAACCCTCGTCGACGACGCGCTTGACGTTGTCCCGGGTGATCAGGTGCGGTTCGAGCAGCACCGAGGCCACCTCCCGGTCGCCCTCCGGGTCCTCGGTCACGTCCCCGGCGAGCTCGTCGGCGGCGGCCGTGTCCCCCTCGGCGAGCGCGGCGGCGAGCTTCGCGGTGGCCTCGGCCTCCTTCTTGACCGGCTTGAACACGGTCATGTACTGGTCGCCGCGCAGGATGCGGCGCAGCCCGGCCGGGGTGGCGTCCTGACCGGTCACCGGCACGGTGCCGGCGAGACCGTTCTTGCGCAGCACGGTGATCACCGCCCCGGCCAGCCCGTCGTTGGCCGCGACGACCCCGTCGACCGAACCGCCGTTGGCGGTGAGCACCTGCTCGAAGATGGTGCCGCCGCGCTGGTTGTCCCAGTTGTCGATCGGTTCGCTGCGCACGAGCTCCAGCTCGCCGGAGTCGTACAGCGGCTGCAGGACGTTGCGCTGCCCCTCGTGGAAGAGCGTGGCGTTGTTGTCGGTCGGGGCACCCTCGATCTCGACGACCTCGGCGCCGTCCTGCCCCTCCAGGGCCTGGGCCATGCCCTCGCCCTGGAGTTCGCCGACGCGGACGTTGTCGAACGAGACGTAGTAGTCGGAGCTCCCGCCGAGGTTGAGCCGGTCGTAGTCGATGGTGGGGATGCCCGCGTTGTTCGCCTCGGCCGCGACCGTGCTGCCGACCTCGCTGTTGATCGAGGCGATGATCAGCACCTCGACCCCACGGGCGATCATGCCGTCGGCCAGGGTGCTGAACTTCTGCACCTCCCCCTGGGCGTTCTGCACGTCCGGGTCGAAGCCCTCCGCGCGCAGCGCCTCCTCCAGCATGGGTTTGTCGAAGCCTTCCCAGCGCGACGACGAGGACGTCTCGGGAAGGATGACGCCCACCGAGCCCAGCGGCGCCTCTCCCTGTTCGTTCTGCCCGTCGTCGCCCTCGGCGCCGCCGCCGGCGTTGGCCCCGCACGCCGCGAGCGTCACCGTCATGGCGATCGCGCCGGCACCGGTGGCAAGTCTGTTCGTCCGCATCGGCCACCCCTTCTCGAGTATGTTGCGGCGCACAACATATGCCCCGCATCACACGAAAGGGAAATCTGTATCGATCCAGCCACCCCACACCCGCGAGTCGCCACCCCATGCCCGCGAGTCGACGCTCCATGCCCGCGAGTCGCCACCTCGGGCCCGTGAGTCGACGCTCCACTTCAGTGGCCGGCTGACGCGGCGAGAGCCCGAGTGCGGGGTATCAGAGCACCGGGGAATGCAGTTCGCAGAGTGACCGGCGCTCGAGCGCCCACTCGCCGACCCGGAGGGTCGACTCGCCGACCCGGAGCGTCAACTCGCGGGCATGGAACGTCAACTCGCGGTGCTGGGGTGGCGACTCGCGGCGGCTGTGGTGGTCACCAGGAGCGGAGGGTGGCGATGCGTTCCTCCAGCTGCTCGACCGTGGCCATCGCGGTGGGTGGGCCGCCGCAGACGCGGCGCAGTTCGTTGTGGATCGCGCCGTGCGGCTTCCCGGTGCGGTGGTTGTGCAGCCCGACGAGGGTGTTGAGTTCCTTGCGCAGGGCCTTCAGTCGCTCGTTCACCGACTGCGGGCGCGGTGCGGGCGCCTGCCCGGACGACGACGGATCCGGCTGACCCTGCCCGGCCGCACCCGTCGACCTCCCGGCGCCGGATTTGCGGCGTTTGGCGTCGGCGAGCTGTTCCTCCTGGCGCTTGCGCAGCAGCGCGCGCATCTGGTCGGCGTCCAGCAGCCCGGGCAGCCCCAGATACTCCTGCTCCTCCTCGCTGCCGGAGAACGTCGCGGTGCCGAACGAGTTGCCGTCGTAGATGACCTGGTCCAGCTCCGCGGAGGCGCCGAGCGAGGTGAACGCCTTCTCCTCCTCGCCACGCTCGTCGTCGGTGCGGTTGGCCGCGACGAGGAGTTCGTCGTCCCAGCCCTCCTTCTCCCGGTCCGGCTTGCCGAGCACGTGGTCCCGCTCGGTCTCCAGCTCGCTCGCCAGCTCCAGCAGCACGGGCACGCTCGGCAGGAACACGCTCGCGGTCTCCCCCGGCTGCCGCGACCGCACGAACCGGCCGATGACCTGCGCGAAGAACAACGGGGTGGACGCCGACGTGGCGTAGACGCCCACCGCGAGCCGGGGCACGTCGACACCCTCGGACACCATGCGCACCGCCACCAGCCACCGGTCGGTCGATTCGGCGAACTCGCCGATCCGCCTGGTGGCCTTCGGATCGTCGGACAGCACCACGACCGGCTGCTCCCCCGACACCCGGGCGAGTATCTTCGCGTACGCCTTGGCCGACTCGTGGTCGGTGGCGATGACCAGCCCGCCCGCGTCGGGCACGCCACCCGCCCGCAGCTGGGTGAGCCGGGTGTCGGCGGCCTGCAGCACCGAGGGGATCCACTCCCCCGACGGGTCGAGGGCGGTGCGCCAGGCCCGCGCGGTCTGCTCGGCGGTGAGCGGTTCGCCCAGCCGGGCGGTGAACTCGTCGCCCGCGTTGGTGCGCCAGGACGTCTCCCCGGAGTAGGCCAGGAACACCACCGGGCGCACGACCCCGTCGGCCAGGGCGTCGGCGTAGTTGTACGAGGAATCGGCCTTGCTGCGCAGTGCCCCGTCGGCGTCCGGTTCGTAGGTCACGAACGGGATCTGGGCGTCGTCGCTGCGGAACGGCGTCCCCGTCAGCCCCAGCCGCCGCACGGCGGGGGTGAACGCCTCGAAGATCGCGTCGCCCCACGACTTCGCGTCCCCGGCGTGGTGGATCTCGTCGAGGATCACCAGCGTCTTCCGGTTCTCCGTGCGCACGCGGTGCAACGTCGGGTGCGCGGCCACCTGGGCGTAGGTCACCGCGACGCCCCGGTAGTCGGGGGAGGTGACGCCGGTGCCGTTGGTGAAGTTGGAGTCGATCGGGATGCCCGCCTCCTCCGCGGCGGCCGCCCACTGGTGCTTGAGGTGTTCGGTGGGCGTGACGATGGTGACCGCCTCCACCGTGCGGTCGGACAGCAGCTCCGCGGCGATGCGCAACCCGAACACGGTCTTGCCCGCGCCCGGCGTGGCCGTCGCGAGGAAGTCCTTCGGCTTGCGGCTGAGGTATTTCGCCAGCGCACGGCGCTGCCAGGCGCGCAGCGGCCGGGCTGTCGCGTCGTCCGCCGGTTCGGGTGCGGCAACCTCCCCCCGGGCTCCGGCCGTGTCCGACACCGACGCTTCCCTCCCTCGCGAGCTCACCACACCGGCATGCGAAAACCCCCACGACGGCGGCCGGCGGCCGTGCCGGCTGCGCGGTGAGGGCGCACCGGGCAGCCTACCGCCTCCCGCCGGGACGGCGACGGAAAGGACACGCCGAACCGGGAGAACCCGAGACGCGGGCGGCCGCGATGGACCATGCTGGACACCGCGATGCGGAGGCGTGAAGACGGTAGCCAGCAGCCCCCCGGTGCCGGCCGACGGCCCGGGGGTGCGGGTCCGCTGCGCCTGGTGCGCCGCACGATGGCCCGGGCCTGGGGCGGCAGCGTCTTCGCCGAAGCCGCCGAGGCCGCGTTCTGGCAGACGCTGTCGCTGCCGCCGTTGCTGCTCGGCCTGCTGGGCAGCCTCGGCTACGTCGGCGACTGGTTCGGCGAGGAGGTCGTGCGCCGGGTTCAGCAGCGGATTCTCGCCTTCTCCGACACGATCTTCAGCGACAGCATCGTCACCGGCATCATCGCGCCGACCGTGAACGACATCCTCACCACCGGCAAGGGCCAGATCGTGTCGGTGGGTTTCCTCATCTCACTGTGGGCGGGTTCGTCGGCGATGGCCTCGTTCGTCGACGCGATCACCGTCGCGCACGACCAGCACCGCGTGCGCAACGAGATCTGGCAGCGGTTCTTCGCCCTGCTGCTGTACCTGGCGAGCCTGGTGGTGCTGGTGGTCGGACTGCCCGTGATCGCGATCGGGCCCGGACTGCTGCCGGAGTTCTTCCCGGAGCCGTGGCGTCCCGCGATCGCGTCGTGGCTGTCGGTGCTGTACTACCCCACGTTGGCGGTGCTGCTGGTGCTCGCGCTGGCGACGCTGTACAAGCTGGCGCTGCCACGCAAGCTGCCGTGGCACCGGGGTGTCCCGGGCGCGATCCTCGCGATGGGGATCTTCCTGCTGTCCAGCGTGGGCCTGCGCGTCTACATCGCGTGGATCACCACCACCGGCTACACCTACGGCGCGCTCGCCACCCCGATCGCGTTCCTGCTGTTCACGTTCTTCATCGGGCTGGCCATCATCACCGGTGCCTACTTCAACAGCGCGATCCAGGAGCTGTGGCCCGCGCCGCGCACCCGGCGACAGCGCCGCCGGTGGCGCGGCCCGGAACGGGAACGCAGCGGCGGACGGCTGCGTACGGCGCGGACC
>NZ_KI912225.1:129172-129425 GCF_000231035.2 Saccharomonospora iraqiensis subsp. paurometabolica YIM 90007
CGCCCGGGACGCGGAGACGGCGACGTGCTGCGTGGTCGTGCTGGTCGACCGGGAGGGCCAGCGCACGATGCTGCCGGACCGGGGCGCGAACAAGCGGTTCCACCCCGGGGACGTGGCGGGCGCCGTGCCCGCCGGGACCACCCACCTGCACCTGTCCGGCTACGTGCTGCTCGACCCGTCGTCGCGGGAGGGCGGACTCGCCGCGCTCGCCGCCGCGCGGGAGGCCGGGGCGAGCACCTCGGTCGACCCGCAG
>NZ_KI912225.1:129525-130276 GCF_000231035.2 Saccharomonospora iraqiensis subsp. paurometabolica YIM 90007
GGTCGCGAGCACGGCGGTCGCCGCACGCCGGGCCGGGATCGGCGTGTTCGCCACGGGCGGGCTGGGCGGGGTCCACCACCCGCTGCCCGGCGCGACGACCACCTGGGACGTCTCCGCCGACCTGGGCACCCTCGCCGGCACGGACATCCTGGTGGTGTGCTCCGGGATGAAGTCGATCCTGGACATCCCCGCCACCCTGGAAGTGCTGGAGACGCACTCGGTGCCGGTGCTCGGGTACCGCACCGACGACTTCCCCGCCTTCTACCTGCGGTCGTCCGGGCTGCCGGTGCCGTGCCGCGTGGACGACCCGGCCACGGCGGCGGCCGTGGTCACCGCCCACCGGCGGTTCGCCGACTCCGGGGTGCTGCTGGCCAACCCCGTCCCCGCGCGGTTCGAACTCGACCGCGCCGAGCACGACCGGCTGCTCGCCGAGGGACTGGAGGCGCTGCGGTCCCGGGACGTCCGAGGAGTTGACGTGACCCCCGCGCTGCTGGAGCACTTCCACACCGCGGGAGACGGGGCGAGCCTGGCGGCCAACGAGGCGCTGGTGGTGGCCAACGCCGAACTCGGCGCCCGCGTCGCGGCGGAGCTGGTCCCGTGACGGTGGTGGTGGTCGGGGACGTGGGCCTCGACGTGGTGGCCCGGCACGACGAGCCGATCGTGTACGGCGGCGACGCCCGGGCACGGGTGGGACTCACCGGGGGCGGCGCGGGGGCCAACACGGCGCTGTGGCTGGCCGAGGCGGGCGCAC
>NZ_KI912225.1:130376-137048 GCF_000231035.2 Saccharomonospora iraqiensis subsp. paurometabolica YIM 90007
ACGCGGGACCGCTCGGCACGCTGATCCGGCTGTTCCTGCTCAACGAGGCCGTACCCCGCGCCGAGGCCGCCACCGCGCTCGCACCGCTGGGGCCGGACGAGGCACTGGAGGCCGGGCTGCTGCGGCCCGCGGGCGACGACGGCCACGTCCTCGCCGGGCTCGACCTCCGGCCGCACGGTGACGAGGAGGGCAGCTGGTGGGTGCTGGCGGACCTGGACTCCGAACAGTCCGGGCGCCCCGCACACGCCGACCACGTGCTCGGGGTGGGGCACGCCTCGCTGAGCCTGGTGCGGGCGACCAGCCGGCGCCCGGTGGGCACCGTGCTCGACCTCGGCACCGGCAACGGCGTCCAGGCCCTGCACGCGAGCAGGCACGCGGAGCGGATCACCGCCACCGACGTGTCGGCGCGGGCCCTGGCGCTGGCGCGGGCGACGTTCGAGCTCAACGGGCTGGACGTGGAACTGCTGCGGGGCGAGTGGTTCGCCCCGGTGGCCCGGCGCCGGTTCGACCGGGTCGTGTGCAATCCGCCGTTCGTCGTCGGCCCGCCGCGGGTGGACTACGTCTACCGCGACTCCGGGCTGGCGGGCGACGACGCGAGCGCGCTCGTGGTGCGGCAGCTGCCCGGATTCCTCACCGAGGGCGGCACCGGGCACCTGCTCGCGTCCTGGCTGCACGTCGCCGGGCAGGACTGGGCCGACCGGGTCGGTGGCTGGTTGCCGCCCGGGACCGACGGCTGGTTCGTGCAACGCGACGTGGCCGACCCCGCGCTCTACGTCGGCACGTGGCTGCGGGACGCCGGTGTCGACCCCCGCTCCCCGGAGGGGCGGGCCAAGGCGGCGGCGTGGCTGGACTTCTTCGCCGAGCAGGACGTCGAGGGCATCGGGTTCGGGTTCGTCACGCTCCGCCGCACCGACGCCACCCCGACCGTGGTGTGCGAGGACCTGCGGCAGGCCTACGACGATCCGCTCGGTGACGAGGCCGCGGCCTGGCTCGACCGGGTGGACCAGCTGCGCACGCACGGCCACGACCTGCTCGGGACGGTGTTCCGGGTGCCGGACACCGTGGCGCTGGAACGGATCGAGGCGCCCACCGACGAGGGGTGGGCCACGGCCGTGCGGCGGCTGCACCGTTCGGACGGGCCGGGGTGGCAGCACGAGCTGGACGAGCTCACGACGGCGCTGCTGGCGGGGTGCCGCGGCGCGTTGCCGCTCGGTGACCTGGTCGACCTGCTCGCGGCCGGACACGGCGAGGACCCGGAGACGTTGCGCGACGCGGCGGTGCCGGTGGCCACCGAGCTGGTGCGGCACGGGATGCTGGAGATCGTGCGGTGAGGGCGGTGGCCGCGCGGGTCACCGGGGCGTCGGTGACCGTCGACGGGGAGGTCGTCGGCGCGATCGACGAGCCGGGCCTGCTGGTGCTGCTCGGCGTGCACACCGACGACACCGCGGCGCAGGCGGAGACGATGGCGCGCAAACTGCACGAGCTGCGCCTGCTGCGCGACGAGCGGTCCTGCGCCACGGCGGACGCCCCACTGCTGGTGGTCAGCCAGTTCACGTTGTACGGGGACACGCGGAAGGGGCGCAGGCCGTCGTGGACGGCCGCGGCGCGCCCGGAGCACGCCGAACGGCTCGTCGACGCGGTGGTGGCCCGGCTGGGCGAGCGCGGCGCGCGGGTGGCCACCGGCCGGTTCGGGGCCGCGATGGAGGTCCACAGCGTCAACGACGGCCCCTTCACGGTGTTGGTCGAGGCGTGAGCCGCCGGCCGTGGAGCGGCGCGGTCATCCCACCACAGCCCTGCCCCGTTACCGATTCGTGACGGAGTCAACACCGGCCGCGCCGCGGGAACGAATCCCGGCGCCGGGACGTTGATCCGGGTGTCCAGCCACGCAGCTGGGTACGTGGGGCGAGTTCCACAGGCTCGCCGCGCGGCGCATGACGCGGACGTGCCCGAAGCGGCACGTCAGCCCGTTGACCGGGGAGGCACCATGTCCGTCCAGACACTCGAACGTTCCGCCCGCGGTATCGGTGAGCGGACCATTCCGATGCCCACCGACGACGACGTCGCGCCCGTGGCCCCCGCAGGCATCACCGCCGAGGAGGCCGACCTCGACGCCCAGGGACCCGCCGCCGACCTGGTCCGCGTCTACCTCAACGGCATCGGCCGGACTGCCCTGCTCAGCGCGCAGGAGGAGGTCGACCTCGCCAAGCGGATCGAGGCCGGGGTGTTCGCCCAGCACGTACTCGACACCGACGAGGACCTCTCCCGCGAGCGCAGGCTCGAACTCGCGGCGGTCGTGCGGGACGGGCAGGTCGCCAAGAACCACCTGCTGCAGGCGAACCTGCGGCTGGTGGTCTCGCTGGCGAAGCGCTACACCGGGCGGGGGATGCCGCTGCTGGACCTGATCCAGGAGGGCAATCTCGGGCTGATCCGCGCGGTGGAGAAGTTCGACTACACCAAGGGCTTCAAGTTCTCCACCTACGCCACCTGGTGGATCCGCCAGGCCATCACCCGGGGCATGGCCGACCAGGGCCGCACCATCCGGCTGCCGGTGCACCTGGTCGAGCAGGTGAACAAGCTCGCCCGCATCAAGCGCGACCTGCACCAGAAGCTCGGCCGGGAGGCCACGAACGAGGAGCTCGCGGCCGAGTCCGGCATCGCCGAGCACAAGGTGTCCAACCTGCTCGACCACGCGCGCGACCCGGTGAGCCTGGACATGCCGGTCGGCAGCGAGGAGGACGCGCCGCTCGGGGACTTCATCGAGGACTCCGAGGCCGCCGACGCCGAGAACTCGGTGATCTCCGGGCTGTTGCACGACGACCTGCGCCGGGTCCTGGCCACGCTCGACGAGCGCGAGCAGAACGTGATCCGGCTGCGCTACGGGCTGGACGACGGCCAGCCCCGCACACTCGACCAGATCGGCAGGCACTTCAACCTCTCCCGCGAGCGGGTGCGCCAGATCGAGCGCGAGGTGATGGCCAAGCTGCGGCACGGCGAACGGGCCGACAAACTCCGCGCCTACGCCAGCTGAGTCCCGTCGGTGTCGTGTCCTGGTCCGGCCGGGCACGACACCGACATCGTCCGGGTAGCCAACCGGCCGGAAAATGTGGCGGAAGGCGTCGCAGGATCACCCGGACAGCGGCGTTGACGTCCGGCCCCCGGGCGGGGGACCGTCGGGGGCGCGTTCACCGGGCGGGCGGCCTTCGGCCGTCCGTGGTGTGCGGCGCCGTGTTGGCAGGTGTGGGTCCTCGCGGCCGGTCGTCCCCGGCCGTCCACCGGGGGCCGGGTCCGGTGGGCCCGGCCCCCGACCTGTCGGCACACCCGGTCTCCGGCTCCGCCCCGCACGGCCACCGCGGCGGTGGGTGATCTGTGTCGCGCCCGGGCGCCCCGGCGCTGTCCGATCCCGGCGCGGTCGCGGTACGGTCTGGTCCCTTTCACCGGATCAGACCGCCTTGCCGAGGGAAAACGGAGCCGCAGCTGTGACCGTCCCCGAATCCACGTCCGCGTTCCAGCACACCGACGTCCTCCCGCTCGGTCCGGACACCACCACCGAGTACCGCCTGGTGACCGAGGAGGGCGTGCGGGTCGTCGAGGCCGCAGGCCGCCGGTTCCTCGAGATCCGGCCCGAGGCGCTGACCGAGCTGGCGCACGCGGCCGTCACCGACATCCAGCATCTGCTGCGCTCGTCGCACCTGGCACAGCTGCGCGCGATCGTGGACGACCCGGAGGCCAGCGGCAACGACCGGTTCGTCGCGATGGATCTGCTGCGCAACGCCGCCGTCTCGGCGGGCGGGGTGCTGCCGATGTGCCAGGACACCGGCACCGCCATCGTGGTGGGCAAGCGCTCCGAGGGCGTGCTCACCGGCGGCACCGACGAGCGGGCGCTGTCCGAGGGGATCTACACCGCCTACCGCGACCTGAACCTGCGGTACTCGCAGATGGCGCCGCTGACCTTCTGGGACGAGCGCAACACCGGCACCAACCTGCCCGCGCAGATCGAGCTGTTCCACAAGGACACCGGCCACGCGGGCGCGGCGTCCGATGGGACGAGTGCCGACGGTGCGGGCGCCGACCCGGCCGACGGCACCACCGACGCCACCGCCGACGCCGACCCCTCCTACGAGTTCCTGTTCCTGGCCAAGGGCGGCGGCAGCGCCAACAAGACGTTCCTGTACCAGGAGACCAAGGCCGTGCTGAACCCGAAGCGGCTCGCCCGGTTCCTGGACGAGAAGCTGCGCGGCCTGGGCACCGCGGCCTGCCCGCCGTACCACCTGGCGATCGTGGTCGGTGGGATGTCGGCCGAGTACAACCTCAAGGTCGCCAAACTGGCGTCGGCGCGGTACCTGGACGAGCTGCCCGCCGAGGGGTCCGAGCTGGGCCACGGCTTCCGGGACCGGGAGCTGGAGCAGCAGGTGCTGGAGATGACCCGGCAGTTCGGCATCGGGGCCCAGTTCGGGGGCAAGTACTTCTGCCACGACGTGCGGGTGATCCGGCTGCCCCGGCACGGCGCGTCCTGCCCCGTCGGTATCGCGGTGTCCTGCTCGGCCGACCGCCAGGCCAAGGCGAAGATCACCCCGGAAGGGGTCTTCCTGGAACAGCTGGAGCGGGACCCGGCGCGGTTCCTGCCGGAGGTGTCCGAGGGCGACCTGTCCGACGAGGTGGTCGAGGTCGACCTGAACCGGCCGATGTCCGAGATCCGCGCGCAGCTGTCCCAGCTGCCGGTGAAGACCCGGCTGAGCCTCACCGGGCCGCTGGTCGTGGCCCGCGACATCGCCCACTCCAAGATCGCCGAGCGGCTGGACGCCGGTGAGGAGATGCCCTCCTACCTGCGCGACCACCCCGTGTACTACGCGGGCCCGGCCAAGACCCCGGACGGCTACCCGTCCGGCTCGTTCGGCCCCACCACGGCGGGCCGGATGGACTCCTACGTCCCGCAGTTCCAGGCCGCGGGCGGGTCGATGGTGATGTTGGCCAAGGGCAACCGGTCGAAGCAGGTCACCGAGTCCTGCCGGGAACACGGCGGGTTCTATCTCGGCTCGATCGGCGGGCCCGCCGCGCGGCTGGCGCAGGACTGCATCCGCAACGTCGAGGTCCTGGAGTACGCCGAGCTGGGGATGGAGGCCGTCTGGCGGATCGAGGTGGAGGACTTCCCCGCGTTCATCGTCCTCGACGACAAGGGCAACGACTTCTTCGCCGAGACCTCGGAACCGGTCCTGCAGATCTCGTTCCGCTCCTGAGAGCCGGGATGTGGCGGCCCTCCCCGGCCCCCCGACGGGAAGGGCCGCCACACCGCCCGGACGCCACTTCCTGGCGCTACTCCCGCTCGCTGCGGTGCTCCAGCACGACCGTCCGCTCGTCCAGCGGCGCGTCGAGCTCCACGGTCAGCGGCGGGTAGCGCATGTCCATCGTGCACATGGTGTCCGGGTCGGCGGGTTCCGTCTCGACCAGCGTGACCGTCACCCGCTTCGGGCCCGCCTCGGTGAGTTCGGCCGAGGCCTTCCCGCAGCCACCCTCCATGCCGACGACCCGGAGGGTGCGGCCGCCGTCGGCCACACCGACGTCGACGGGGTGGCCGTCGGGCAGGGCACTCCCGTCGATGCGGTCCGTGGGCAGCGGCTGGGCGTCCGGCGGCTTCTGGTCCGGCGGCGCGGAGCGGGACAGCTCCTGCGACGACGGGGCGCTCCGCGCACTGCCGTCCCCGGAACCGCCCGGACCTCCCGCCTCGGCCCGGTCGGGCTGGTCCGCGCAGGCCGCGCCGCCCAGCAGCACGGCACTCACGATCGTTCCCGTGACAACGGCTCGTGTTCGTCTCATGGACGGACAGACGTAACCGGGGCGCCGATAGGTTGCACGCATGACCGGAGACGGGCGGCTCGCCCGAGGGCTGGGCACCGGGGACGCGGTGGTGCTCGGGCTCGGGGCGATGATCGGTGCGGGGGTGTTCACCGCGTTCGCCCCGGCCGCGCGTGCCGCCGGGGCGGGGCTGCTGGTCGGTCTCGCGGTCGCGGCGGTGGTCGCCTACTGCAACGCGCGGTCCTCGGCCCGGCTCGCGGCGCGGTACCCGGAGTCCGGGGGCACCTACGTCTACGGACGCGAACGCCTGGGCCCGTTCTGGGGGTATCTGGCGGGCTGGGGGTTCGTGGTCGGCAAGACCGCGAGTTGCGCCGCGATGGCGCTGACGGTCGTCGCCTACGCCGCTCCGGGGCTCGGGCAGCCCTGGCGGGGGTTGTGCGCGGTGGGCGTGGTGGCGGTGCTGACCGCCGTCAACTACGTCGGGATGCACCGCTCGGCGCTGGCCACCCGCGTGCTGGTGACCGTCGGCCTGGGTGTGCTCGGCGCCGCCGTGCTGGCCCTGCTTCTCGCGGGCGGTCCCGACCCCGCCCGGCTGGCCCCGTTCCCGGGCACCGACCCGACCGGCGTGCTGCAGGCGGCCGGGTTGCTGTTCTTCGCCTTCGCCGGGTACGCGCGCATCGCCACCCTCGGCGAGGAGGTGCGTGACCCCGCCCGCACGATCCCCCGGGCGATCCCGCTGGCGCTGGGCACGGTCCTGCTGGTCTACGCCGCGGTGGCCGTCGCGGTGCTGCTCGTCGTCGGCCCGGCCGCGCTCGGGGCGCACGCCGACCCGGTGGCGTACGCGGTGTCGACGACGGCGTGGTCCGGGCTCGCACCCGTGGT
>NZ_KI912225.1:137148-137807 GCF_000231035.2 Saccharomonospora iraqiensis subsp. paurometabolica YIM 90007
CGCAACCGGTGGGCGGCACCCGGACCTGAGCGGGCCGGGCCTGCGTCCGGACCGCGCCCGAGCCGCGCCCGGGCCGCTCAGCCGTCGATCGTGCGGTGTTCCCGGCTCTCCAGCGCCCGCGCACTGCGTTTGAACCGGTTCACCTGCTCGGCCTTCCGCGGCGGGCGGTCGTTGGCGATCAGCACCGCGATCCACGGCAGCGGCACCGACAGCACGATGAAAGCCAGTGCCAGCCACCACGTCTGATAGAAGACTCCCGCGAGAACCAGGCAGGGGAACCGCAGCGCCATCATGATGGCGTACTTGCGCCTGCGGACGGCCTGCTCGTCGTCGTGGGAGGGCGCAGCCTCGGTGATCAGCACCGGAGCGGCGTGCCTGTCGCGCTCGTTCACCGCTTCACCTCCACCCGCCCCATGCTCCCACCGGGTGGGGCCACGCGACACCCGGGGACACCGGGAATCCCGCGGTCACGGCACGTGGGATGATACGGAGTCGTGAACGACGCCCTTCCCGACCTGTCCCCGGAGTTCTGCGCCCGGCTCCGGGAGGCGCTGCAGCGGGCACGGTACGACGCCGACGGCGTGGTCGCGGTGCTCGGCGGGGCCGCACACGCCGCTCTGGGACGCGGGGAACCGGAACCCGCGGCCCGCGCGGCCCGG
>NZ_KI912225.1:137907-138035 GCF_000231035.2 Saccharomonospora iraqiensis subsp. paurometabolica YIM 90007
ACGTGCTGTTGCCGAACGCCGACGAGTTGCGGGCCCTCACCGGCGGCACCGGGCCGGAGGCGGCGCGGGCGCTGCTGGACACCGTGGGGGCGGTCGCGGTGACCTTCGGCCCCGACGGGGCCGTTTGG
>NZ_KI912225.1:138135-148925 GCF_000231035.2 Saccharomonospora iraqiensis subsp. paurometabolica YIM 90007
TGGCGGCGGTCCACCCGCGGTACCGGGTGCCGCACCGGGCCGAGCTCGCCGTGGGGGCGGTGGTCGCGGCCGTGGCCTCGGTGGCGGACCTGCGGGGCGCGATCGGGTTCTCGTCGTTCGCCGTGCTGGCCTACTACGCGGTGGCCAACGCGAGCGCCTGGACGCTCGGCACGGGCCGGGTGGTGCCCACGGTCGGTCTGCTCGGCTGTGTGCTGCTGGCGTTCAGCCTGCCCACGACGTCGGTGCTCGCGGGTGTGCTCGTGCTCGCCGTGGGGGCCGTGGTGTACGGCGTGCGCCGGGCCGGACACCAGGGCACCCACGGCGCCCCCGACAACGCCGGGAGCGGGTGAGCCGCGTCAGGCGTGCCGGATGCGGGACACGCCGTCCACCGCCTGTTCGAACTGGCCCACCAGCTCGTCGACCACCTCGGCGACCGGGCGCACCTCGTTCAGCCTGCCCACGATCTGGCCCACCGGCATGGACACCACGGACGGGTCCGCGGCCGCGTGGATGCGGTTGTGCGCGGACGAGACGAGCAGGTTCTGCAGCGGCATCGGCAGGGGCTCGGGTGCGTCGTCGGCCTGCCACGCCTCGGTCCAGCGGGTCTTGAGCAGCCGGGCGGGCTTACCGGTGTAGATCCGGGTGCGGACGGTGTCCGACGAGTCCGCCGCGACCAGCGCCTGCTGCACCGCCTCGGAGGCGGGCATGGTCTCCAGGTACTCCCGCGTGGTCAGCCACAGCGAACCCGTCCACACGCCGTGCGCGCCGAGGGTCAGCGCCGCGGCGGCCTGCCTGCCCGAGCCGATCCCGCCCGCGGCGAGCACCGGGACCCGGTCGCCGACCGCGTCGACGATCTCCGGCAGCAGCACCATCGAGGCGATCTCGCCGGTGTGCCCGCCGGCCTCGTAGCCCTGGGCCACCACGAGGTCCACGCCGTTGTCGACGTGCCTGCGGGCGTGTTCGGCCTTGCCCGCGAGCGCGGCCACCGGCACGCCGTGCTCGTGGGCCTGGTCGATGACGTCCACCGGCGGCGAGCCGAGGGCGTTGGCGATCAGCGACGGCCGGTGCTTGAGCGCCACGTCGACGTGCGAGCGGGCCACCGAGTGCAGCCAGCCGAGCACACCCGCGCGTTCCTCGGTGTTCTCCGGCAGTTCCGGCACGCCGAGCTCGGCGAGGGTGCGCTCGACGAACGCGCGGTGTTCGGCGGGGATCAGCTCGTTCAGGTCCATCGAGCTGCCCTCGGTGGGGATCTTCGACGGCATCACGACGTCGACGCCGTACGGTTTGCCGTCGGTGTTGTCGTCCATCCAGGTCAGCACGTCGTCGAGTTCGTCGCCGTCGTTGAACCGGACGCAGCCGAGGACGCCGAGTCCGCCCGCCCGGCTGATCGCCGCGGCGACGTGTTCGGAGGGGGTGAACCCGACGATCGGGAGGTCGATGCCGAGCGTGTCGCACAGCGTGGTGCGCATGGTGATTCTCCTTCGCGGGGGTTACGCCTGCGACGCGTCCGTGGGCGGGTTCTCGGCCGCGTGCCGCGCGGCCCAGGTGTAGTCGGGTTTTCCGCTGGCCAGGCGGCCCATGGTGTCGACGACCCACACGCTGCGCGGCACCTTGTACCCGGCGATCTCGGTGCGCACGTGGTCGCGAACCGCGGCGAGGTCGAGGGTGGCGCCCGGGCGGGGTTCGAGGATCGCCCCGACACGCTGCCCGAGCCGCTCGTCGTCGACCCCGATCACGAGCGCGTCGAACACGTCCGGGTGCCCCTTCAGCGCGCCCTCGACCTCCTCGGGGAAGACCTTCTCCCCGCCGGTGTTGACGCACTGCGAACCGCGGCCGAGCAGGGTGACGGTGCCGTCGTCCTCGTAGCGCGCGTAGTCGCCGGGGACGACGTACCGGACGCCGTCGATCTCGACGAAGATCGTCTCGCTCTTGGTGGGGTCCTTGTAGTAGCCGAGCGGCACGTTGCCGCGGCGCCCGATCCGGCCCACGGCGCCCGGGGCGGGGTCCACCCGGTTGCCGTCGTCGTCGATGAGCACGGCGTCCGAACCGAAGTTCACCCGCGGCCCCGCGGAGTGGTCCGCCTCCTTCGACATCATGCCGATGCCGGTGAAGCCGCTCTCCGACGAGCCGATCGCGTCGGTGAGAACCACGTTCGGGAACGTGTCCAGGTACTGCTGCTTGACCGCCTGGGAGAACAGTGCGGCGTGGCTGGACACCGCCACCAGTGACGACCCGTCGTAGCCGCCGGAGTGGTAGGCGTCGATCAGCGGCCGGGCCATCGCGTCGCCGACGACGGTGAGCACCTGTACCCCGTGCCGGTCGATCTCGCGCCACACCGCGTGCGGGTCGAACTGCGGGGTGAACACGACCGTGCCGCCGGCGAACAGCGCCCCGAACGCCGCCCACTGCGCGGCGCCGTGGATCAGCGGGGCGACCGGGAACCGCACCATGCCGCCCTGTTTCGCCTGTTCGGCCAGTGCCCACTCGTCGGTGACGTACTCGCCGGTGACGAAGTCGATGCCACCGCCGAGGGCCCGCCAGACGTCCTCGTGCCGCCAGACGACGCCCTTGGGGTAGCCGGTGGTGCCGCCGGTGTAGAGGATGTAGCGGTCGTCGGAGCTGCGTTCGCCGAAGTCGCGTTCGGCGGGGGCTCCCGCGAGCGCGGTCTCGTAGGCGACTCCGCCGTGGCGCTCGAAGTCGGCGTCCGAGCCGTCCTCGACAACGACAACGTGTTTCACATCGGGTGCCTCGGGCAGGACCGCCGCGACCCGGTCCGAGTACTGCCGCTCGTGGACCAGAGCGACCAGGTCGGCGTTGGTGAACAGGTACCGCAGTTCACCGTGCACGTACCGGTAGTTCACGTTGATCGCGATGGCGCGGAGTTTGTACGCCGCGTACATCGTCTCGATCATCTCGATGGAGTTCCGCGAGTACACGCCGATGTGATCGCCCTTGCCGACCCCGTTGGCGGCGAGGTGGTGGGCGAGCCGGTTCGCCCGCTCGTCGAGTCGGGCGTAGGAGACCCGCCGGTCCCCGCAGAAGACCGCGGTGCGGTCCGGCACGGCGTCGACGGCGTGCTCAAGCAGATCCGCGATGTTGAAAGCCACCCGAACAAACTAGAACATGTTATCGTTCGCGGCAATGGTCGAGACTGGCGCCGAGGCGAACGGGAGGCCGCCGATGGAGCAACCGCACGCACTGGTCGAACAACGCGGGCACACCCTCGTGGTGACGATGAACCGGCCCGAGGCCCGCAACGCCCTGACCGGCGAGATGCTGGAGATCCTCGTCGAGGCGTGGGACCGGGTGGACACCGATCCGGAGATCCGCGCCTGCGTGCTGACCGGCGCGGGCGGGGCGTTCTGCGCGGGTGCGGACCTCAAGTCGATGAGCCGCAACAGCCCGTCCGAGTCGTTCTCCAGCGGCAGCTTCGACCCGAGCCGGATGGACGGGTTGCTCAAGGGCAGGCGGCTGACCAAGCCGTTGATCGCCGCGGTGGAGGGCCCGGCGATCGCGGGCGGCACGGAGATCCTGCAGGGCACCGACATCCGGGTGGCGGCCGAGAGCGCGAAGTTCGGCGTGTCCGAGGCGCGCTGGGGGCTGTTCCCGCTGGGCGGGTCGGCGGTGCGGCTGCCGCGGCAGATCCCCTACACCCGCGCCGCCGAGATCCTGCTGACCGGCAGGCACCTCACCGCCGCCGAGGCCGCCGACATCGGGCTGATCGGCCGGGTCGTGCCGGACGGCACGGCGTTGGAGCGGGCGCTGGAGATCGCCGACACGATCGCCGCGAACGGCCCGCTGGCCGTGCAGGCGATCCTGCGCACGATGCGCGACACCGAGGGGATGCACGAGAACGAGGCGTTCAAGCTGGACGCCAAGTACGGCGTCGAGGTCTTCGCCAGCGCCGACGCCAAGGAAGGCCCCAAGGCCTTCGCCGAAAAACGCACCCCGGACTTCCACGCCCGCTGAGGTGGTGCCGTGAAGGCCCCCTTGCCTGCGTCGGGTGCCGTGAAGGACTCCTTCGCTGCACTCAACGCAGGGAAGGAGTCCTTCACGGCACACCCGCCGGCGCGGGGTCAGATGGCGCGGTCGTGGTCCTGCCAGTAGGGGTCGCGGAGTTTGCGTTTGTAGAGTTTGCCGTTCGGGTCGCGCGGGAGTTCGTCGACGTAGTCGATGCTGCGCGGGAGTTTGAACTTCGCGAGCCTGCCGCGGGCGTGCTCCAGCAGCTCGTCGGTGAGGGCGTCCGAGGGGTCGACGCCGTCGGCGGGCTGGACCACCGCCTTGATCTGCTCGCCCCAGTCCTCGTGCGGCACACCGAACACGGCCACGTCGGCGACCTTGGGGTGCAGCACCAGTTCGTTCTCGATCTCGGCGGGATAGATGTTCACCCCACCGGAGATGATCATGTCGCTCTTCCGGTCGTGCAGGTAGAGGTAGCCGTCCTCGTCGAGGTAGCCGACGTCGCCGAGGGTGAACAGGTCGCCCACCCGGGACTTCTCGGTCTTCTCCTTGTCGCCGTGGTACTCGAACGTCGAGGAGCCCATGCGCATGTAGACGGTGCCGGTCTCCCCCGGCGGCAGCTCCGCCCCGTCGTCGTCCAGGATCGTCACCACCGAGCCGGGCCAGGCCCTGCCCACCGAACCGGGTTTGCGCAGCCACTCCTCGCCGCTGATCACGGTGCCGCCGCCCTCGGTGGCCGCGTAGTACTCGGTGACCACCGGGCCCCACCAGTCCAGCATCCGCCGCTTGATCTCGTCCGGGCACGGCGCCGCGCCGTGCACCATGACCCGCAGCGACGAGACGTCGTAACGCCCGCGCACGTCCTCGGGCAGGTCGAGCAGCCGGTGGAACTGCGTCGGCACCATGTGGCTGTGCGTGACCCGGTGCCGCTCGATCAGCCGCAGCATCTGTTCCGGCTCCCACTTGTCCATCAGCACCGCCGGATGCCCGAGCTGCAGGGAGATGACGACGAAGTTCAGCACCGCGGTGTGGTACAGCGGTGAGCCGCACAGGTGGACGTGCCCGTCGAACGGCTGGATGCCGAAGATCGAGAAGAACCAGGTGGAGGCCACCGGTACCTCGTCCGGGTCGGCCCCGGTCAGCGGCCGCCGCACCCCCTTCGGCCTTCCGGTGGTGCCCGACGTGTACAGCATCGGCGACCCGGCGGTGCGGATCTCCGGCCTGCCCGGCCCGCCCAGTTCCGCCAGCTCGGCGACGGCACGGAAGCCGGGCACCGTGCCCACGGCGAACCGTGCCCCGGCCGGGATTCCGGCCTCGTCGGCGGCGGCCACGGCCGTGTCCGCGAACCGCTCGTGCGCGAGGAACGCCTTCGCCCCGGAGTCGGTGAGGATGTAGGCGATCTCGGGGCCGACCAGGTGCCAGTTGGCCATGACGACGTAGAGCCCGGTCTGCAGGGCGGCGAAGTGGGCGGCGAGCAGTTCGGAGCCGTTGGGCTGCAGCACCACGATCGCGTCCCCGGTCTCCAGCCCCAGCGCGCGCAGGCCCCGCGCGTAGGAGTCGGCCTTGGCCACGAGGTCGCCGTAGCTGACCTCGGTGCCGTCCGGGTCGATCACCGCGGTGGTCGACGGGCTCTGCGCGGCGATGTTCCACAGCCCGATCGCGGGCGTCGTCGGTGGGGCGGTAGTAGACATACCGGCAAATCTAGAACGTGTTACAGATACGGGCAAGACGCTACGACCCGGACGACCCTCGGGAAGCTTGCGCCAGCTAAAGGAACGTGTTTCACTTTTGCCCGTGATTCCTGCCGAGACCGAGAAACCGCTGTCGGCACCGCTGGACGTCGGCTTCGACTACACCCGGTCGGTCGGCCCCGTCCTCGGCCGCTTCGTCAACGCGCTGCGGGAACGCCGCATCGTCGGCGTCCGGGGTTCGGACGGCCGGGTGCACGTCCCGCCGGTGGAGTACGACCCGGTGACCGCGGCGGCCCTGTCCGAGTTCGCCGAGGTCGCCGACGAGGGCACGGTCGTGTCCTGGTCGTGGGTGGCCGAGCCGCTGGAGGCACAGCCCGTGCAGCGCCCGTTCGCGTGGGCGCTGATCCGCCTCGACGGGGCGGACACGTCCCTGCTGCACGCCGTGGACGCGGGCTCGCCCGCGGCGATGCGCACCGGGATGCGCGTGCGGGTGCGCTGGGCGGACGAGCCCGTGGGCCACATCCGGGACCTCGCCTACTTCGTGCCCGTCGAGGACCCGCCGGGCGACCCCGCCCCGACCCCGGAACCCCCGCCGGTGGCGAAACGGGAGGAGGGCGCGCCGGTCGACACGATCGTCACCCCGATCCACCTGAGCTACCGGCACTCGGTCTCCCCGGAGGAGAGCCGGTACCTGCGGGGACTCGCCGAGGGCCGCGTCCTCGGCCAGCGCTGCCCCGCCTGCGGCAAGGTCTACCTCCCGCCGCGCGGCGCCTGCCCCACCGACGGCGTGCCCACCGAGGAGGAGGTGGAGCTGCCGGACACCGGTGTGGTGACCACCTTCTGCATCGTCAACGTCCCGTTCCTCGGCCAGCGCATCAAGCCGCCCTACGTCACCGCCTACGTCCTGCTCGACGGGGCCGACATCCCGTTCCTGCACCTGGTGCTCGGCTGCGAAGCCTCCGAGGTGCGGATGGGGATGCGGGTACGCGCGTCGTGGAAGCCGCGCGAGGAGTGGTCCACGACGTTGGAGAACATCGCCCACTTCGAGCCGACCGGCGAGCCGGACGCGCCGTACGAGTCCTACGCCCACCACCTGTGAGGGGAACACCATGAACGACGTGGCGGTGGTCGGGTTCGCGCAGGCGCCCAGCGTCCGGCGCACCGACGGCACCACCAACGGCGTGGAGATGCTCGTCCCGATCTTCACGCGGGTCTTCGAACAGACGGGACTGACCAAGTCCGACATCGGCTTCGTCTGCTCCGGCTCGTCGGACTACCTGGCGGGCCGGGCGTTCTCGTTCATCGCCGCGGTGGACGCGTTCGGCGCGTTCCCGCCGATCCACGAGTCGCACGTGGAGATGGACGCGGCCTGGGCGCTCTACGAGGCGTGGCTCAAGATCCGGACGGGTGAGGTGGACACCGCGCTCGTCTACGGCTTCGGCAAGGCCTCGGCCGGGGACCTGCGCCGGGTGCTGGCGCTGCAGCTCGACCCGTACGTCACCGCGCCGCTGTGGCCGGACCCGGCCGGGATCGCGGGCATGCAGGCACGGCTGGGCCTGGAGTCGGGCCGCTGGACCGAGAAGGACCTGGCCGGGGTGGCCGCCCGCAGCCGGCGGGACGCGGCGGACAACCCGTACGCCCAGGTCTCCGGCGAGACCGATGTGGACACCCTGCTGGCCGCCGACCCCGTCGCCGATCCGTTGCGGGCCCACGACATCGCCCCGGTCAGTGACGGCGCGGCGGTGATCGTGCTCGCCTCCGCCGAGCGCGCCCGGGAGATCGCCGACCGGCCCGCGATGATCAGCGGCATCGAACACCGGGTGGACTCCGCGGCGCTGGGTGCGCGCGACCTCACCCGCAGCCCGTCGACGGAACTGGCGGGCCGGGCCGCGGGCGCCACCGACACCTCGCTCGACGTCGCCGAGCTGCACGCGCCGTTCAGCCACCAGGAGCTGATCCTGCGCGAGGAGCTGGGCCTGGGCGACGACGTGCGGATCAACCCGTCCGGCGGCGCGCTGACCGCGAACCCGATGTTCTCCGCCGGGCTGATCCGGATCGGGGAGGCCGCGCGGCACATCCTCGACGGCGGTGCCGAACGGACCCTCGCGCACGCGACCAGCGGCCCCGCGCTGCAACAGAACCTGGTGGCCGTCCTGGAGAGGGGCTGAGAGGCCGTGGCCAAGAACCGTACCGCCGTGCTCGGCACGGGACAGACACACCACCGCTCCAAGCGCACCGACGTGTCGATGGCGGGCCTGCTCCGGGAGGCGGTCGACCGGGCGATGGCCGACGCCGCCGTCGACTGGGCCGACATCGACGCCGTGGTGGTCGGCAAGGCGCCCGACCTGTTCGAGGGCGTGATGATGCCCGAACTGGCGCTGGCCGACGCGCTCGGCGCACCGGGCAAACCGCTGCTGCGCGTGCACACCGCGGGCTCGGTGGGTGGCTCCACCGCGCTGGTGGCGGCCAGCCTGGTGCAGTCCGGGGTGCACCGCCGGGTGTTGTCGGTGGCGTTCGAGAAGCAGTCCGAATCGAACGCCATGTGGGCGCTGTCGATCATGCCGCCGTTCTCCATGCCGGTGGGCGCGGGCGCGGGCGGCTACTTCGCCCCGCACGTGCGCTCCTACATCCGCCGCAGCGGCGCGCCGGAGCACGTGGGCGCGATCGTGGCGGCCAAGGACCGGCGCAACGGCGCGCTGAACCCGTACGCGCACCTGCGACAGTCCGACATCACCGTGGACTCGGTGCGGGCCTCGCAGATGCTGTGGGACCCGATCCGCTACGACGAGACCTGCCCCTCCTCCGACGGCGCGTGCGCCGTGGTGCTCGGCGACGAGCAGGCGGGGGACGCCGTGCCCGGTGGGGCGGCGTGGATCCGGGGCACGGCGATGCGCACCGAACCGACCACGTTCGCCGGCCGTGACCAGGTGAACCCGCAGGCGGGCCGGGACGCCGCCGAGGCGCTGTGGCGGGAGGCGGGCATCACCGACCCGCTGGAGCAGGTGGACACCGCCGAGATCTACGTGCCGTTCTCCTGGTTCGAACCGATGTGGCTGGAGAACCTCGGCTTCGCCGCCGAGGGCGAGGGCTGGAAACTGACCGAGGACGGCCGGACCGCGCTCGGCGGCCGCCTGCCGGTCAACCCGTCCGGCGGGGTGCTCTCGTCGAATCCCATCGGCGCCTCCGGCATGCTGCGGTTCTCCGAGGCGGCCAAGCAGGTGATGGGCCGGGCCGGGGACTACCAGGTCGACGGCGCCCGCACCGCGCTCGGCCACGCCTACGGCGGCGGTTCGCAGTACTTCGCCATGTGGCTGGTAGGCGTGGACAAGCCGTGACGGGGTAGGCCACGACCCCGTCACGGCACGGACCGCGGGGGACGACGACGTCGGGCCCAGCCGGGCCGAGCCGTCCTCCGCGGCCTGTTGCGCGGCCCGGTCAGTCGGCCGACACCCGCTCGACGACGGCGTCGGCCAATGCCGAGGGCCCCGCCTCGCCGGAGTCGAGGAACACCGTGTCCCCCGGCATGTCGGCCCGCGCGGCGAGGCACCGCGTCACCTGATCCAACCGCCCCCGCCGGACTTCCGTGTCGCGCTCGGCATCTTCGGGCAGCAGCACCTGGTCGGTGATGCGGGAACGGAGGAGGGCCTCGTCCAGGGTGAGGAAGAAGTGCCGGACCGCGAGCCCCGCGGTGCGCAGCCCACCGAAGATCTCGTCAAGATACTGCCTGCGCACGAGCGTCATCGGCACGACGAGAGGCCGCTGGTAGATCTCCGCGATCCGCGTCGCGGTGTCCACCGTCAGCGAGCGCCACACCGGAAGGTCCCGGAAATCACCGCTCGGGGCAGGCGGGACCACCGACCGCAGCATGAAGCCGACCTCTTCCGGGTCGAACAGCATGGAGCCGGGGAGCCGGTCGACCACGAGTTCCGACACGGTCGTCTTGCCCGCCCCGAACGGACCGTTTGAGCCAGATGATCACAGAGAACCTCCCTCCGGCCGGGACGACCCGGGCCACGAGGCGTCGGGTGCGTCACTCAGTGCCGGATACCGTTGTGCCAGGGCCTCCACCCCCGCGGACGTGCAGGTTCCTCGTGCCGAAGGAGGTCGTGATCCCATGGTCGGGACTGACGGCGAGGATCTCCAGCGAACGGCGGAACCGCTTGTTGCTGCCCGATCCCGGACCTCAGGCAGCGAGCTGCCGCCGAAGCTGGTCGAGTTCCTGCGCGATCCGCTCGACGGTGCGCACCGGGGAGTCCGAGCCCGCACGCAGGTGGTCGAGGATCCAGCTGCGCACCAGTGCCGAGGCCGGAATCTCCAATGCGGCGGCCCACCGGTTCAGTTCGTCGAACTCCTCCGTACTCAACCGCACCGAAAGCACCTTGGCGCGCCCCTCCCCCGGCCGGGCGGCATGCCTCGACAACGGCGCGTCCGGAGCGCTCTCCGCCTCGTCCCGGTATTCCTGCAGATCCTGCTCGGTGACCTCACTCATCGCCAGCTCCCTTCCAATACTGACGCCGCGGGGCGCCTCGCGTTTTCCACGCGGACGCCCCGCGCAGCACTCCGTCAGCCCCACGCAGAGCCACCACGGTGATGACCATACGTGCGGTCGGCGAGTAACCCACGATCCGCGCGCTGTTCGCGTGGGCGGATCGCGAGTCCGGCTCCTCCACCAGCCGGTCGGGGTCGTTGATGACCTCAACAGTCCAAGCCGGGTCGATATCGACAGCATCGGCATAGCGGATCGAGCGGGTCCGAAGGTGGTCCCGAGCCTTCTCACTCCATTCGATCCACTCTGTCATGTATGACAGTGTATGCCACCTGGTCTGCTCGTGCCACCACCGCACCCAATGACGGAGTCGGCTTGCGGCACCACCGAATGTCTCCAGCGAAGCCGGGTCGGGCGGGCAGGCCCATGGTGCCTCGTGGCCGCTCCACCAGCCGGTCCAGTCATGGCTGTTGCGTGGGCGGCGTGGCCGGGCATTCTCCCGGGGGAGGTCACCGGTGTGGGGGCTGTTCGAGCGCGCGGATCAGGCGGTGCAGGCGCGGGTCGCGGGCGGCGAGGCCGTCCGCGGCGAGGTTGATCAGGCCGCGCAGCAGGGCGTACGGCTGCCAGGCGGCCGGGGTCAGGGTGCGCGGGGC
>NZ_KI912225.1:149025-149926 GCF_000231035.2 Saccharomonospora iraqiensis subsp. paurometabolica YIM 90007
CCGCGCACGCGGCGTGCTCGACGTCCAGCAGGGCCACGGTGGCGCCGCGCCGGTGCAGCTCGCGGGCCAGGGCGAGGCCGATCCCCCGCGCGGCGCCGGTGATCAGCGCGACCGCGCCGGAGAGGTCGAGTCGGTGCCGCGTCATCGACGCCTCCTTTCCGGGTTCGACGTGCTCGGAGGTTTGGTGGCTCAGAGGTCGAGCGAGATCGTCGGGCCCGCCGCCCGGGACACGCACGGCAACATCGCCCGGTCGCGTTCGGCCGCGGTGAGGGTCGTGTCCCGGTGCTCGACCCGCCCGTCGAGCACCGCCACCCGGCACGTGCCGCAGAATCCCTGCCGGCACGAGTAGGCGACGTCCGGTCGTTCCCGGCGGAGCGCGGTCAGTGCCGTCTCGTCGGCGGCCACGGACACCGTGCGGCCGCTGCGCCGCAGCTCGATGTCGAACGGTTCGCCGCGCACCACCGGTTCCGGGGAGAACCGCTCGGTGTGCACGGAGGCGTGCGGGGCGGTCTCCCGCAGCCGGTCCCGCGCCGCCGTCATCAGCGGCGGCGGCCCGCACAGGTAGACGGCGGTGCCCGGCCCGGCCGACGGCACGAGGTCGCCGACGTCCGGCGGTCCGGACTCCCCGTCCGTGCGGAGTTCGATCCGGTCGCCGTCCCGGGCGGGGAGCTCGTCCAGGAACGGCATGCTCGGCCGGTCGCGGCCGAGGTAGACCAGCCGCCAGTCGGCGCCCGCCCGGTGGCAGGCGCGCACCATCGGCAGGATCGGCGTGATGCCGATGCCCGCCGCCACGAACCGGTAGGACTCCGCGGCGACGAGCCGGAAGGCGTTGCGGGGGCCGCGCACGGTGAGGCACGCGCCCCGCCGCAGCTCGTCGTGGATCTCGGCGGAGCCCGCGCCG
>NZ_KI912225.1:150026-150553 GCF_000231035.2 Saccharomonospora iraqiensis subsp. paurometabolica YIM 90007
CGTCGGCGACGACCGTCGCGGCGTGCTCGGCGCTCACCCGGTGGCGCAACGGCCGGGGCAGCATCCGGTCGAGCCGGCGCCCGAGCGGGTGGTCGTCGAGGACGCCCGTGGTCATGGAGGTCCGCACGACGCCGAAGTAGGCCACGCCCACGGTGACGCCGTGCGCGGCGAGCTCCGGGCGCAGAGCCCGGCCGAGTTGTTCGACGGCCGCCTTGCTCATCATGTACGGCGACCCGCCCGGACCCGGGGCGAAGGCGGCGGCGGAGCTGACCGTGACGACGTGCCCGCCGGTGGCGATCACCGCGTCGGCGACCGCCCGGACGGTGTTGAACACCCCGGTCTGGTTGATCGCGACGACCCGGTCGTACTCGGCCGGGTCCATCGTGCGCACCGTGGCCGGTTCCGGGGATACCCCGGCGTTGGCCACGGCGATGTCCACCCGCCCGGCACGGTCGAGCACCTCGGCGACCGCGGCGGCCATCCCGGCGCGGTCGGTGACGTCGGCGGCGACCGCGAGGGCCCGGTCG
>NZ_KI912225.1:150653-164809 GCF_000231035.2 Saccharomonospora iraqiensis subsp. paurometabolica YIM 90007
GGGACCCAGCGGGGCAGGACGTCGCCGTCCGGCGCGGTCAGGGTCAGGCCGACGACACCGTCGGCCTCGGGGCGGATCGCGTCGACGACGAGGGCGAGGTCGAATCCGCGGTGACGCACCGGGGCGGGGCGCGACAGCAGCGGTGCGGCACGGCTCTCGGCGACCAGCGCCCGGTACGCGGCCGCGGCCCGTTCCAGCGCGCGCACCGTCCTGCCCGGACGGTACGGCTCTACTGTGGATCGCACGACGCCTCCGTTCCGTCGTCCCGCCGTTGTCCCGCGTCGGCGGCGGCGGGGGACCGTGCGAGGTAGCGCACCGCCTTGTCCATGTCGCCGAGCTGGGAGGGATGGAAGCCGGGGCGCAGGTACCGCGGGATCTCGGTGAGGAACAGCGTCGCCGGGGGGATCATCCCGCGCCGCGCGGCGTCGAACAGGCGCAGCGGCCAGAACCGCCCCTTGTCCGGCGACGGGTCGGCGCGGTGCAGGTAGCCCGCCGCGGCCACGACCAGCCCGGCGAGCAGCGCACTCGCCAGCACCGCGCTGCGCACCCGGCGCGCGTAGCTGCCGTCGACGTACTGGAAGGCGTCGAAGGCGACGTTGCGGTGCTCGACCTCCTCGGCGCCGTGCCAGCGGACGAGGTCCAGCATCGTCGGGTGCATTCCCGCGCGTTCCAGCACCTCGGCGTCCAGCAGCCACTCCCCCACCACCGCGGTGTAGTGCTCCATCGCGGCGAACAGCGCCAGCCGCTCGCACAGCCAGGCGTGCCCGGCCCGGCCGGTCAGCCCCGCCGGGCCGAGCACCCGGTCGGTCAGCCACTCCATCGCCCGCACCATCGGCCCGACGTCCAGGCCCAGCGAGGCCAGGTGTTCGCGGGCCCCTTCGTGGGAGGAGGCGTGGACGGCCTCCTGGCCGATGAACCCGGTCACCTCCTCGTGCAGGCGGGGGTCGTCGATCAGCGGCAGCGCCTCGGACAGCGCCTTCGCCATCGCCCGCTCGCCCTCCGGCAGCACGAGGTGCATCACGTTGATGACGTGGGTGGCCATCACCTCGCCCGGGATGTAGTGCAGGGGCACGCCGTCCCAGCGGAACTCGACGTGCCGGGCCCGGATCGCGTGCGCCTCCGCGTCGTAGCGGCGGGCGCCGCGCGGGTCGACGACCGGTCGGCGGCCCGGCCGGGGAAACCTCACCATCATGCGCTCCTGGAGTTCTCGGCGGTCACGTCATCGGTCGCGTCGTCGGCGGCGGTCGTGTGGAACTGGGCCGGGTCGAAGGCGCGGGTGCGGGCGCGGAACTGCCGGGCGAATCCCGGGTAGAACACGAAGTTGCGCCCGGATCCGGTGAGGTAGTAGCTGCGGCACCCGCCGGTGTTCCACACCGACCGGGACAGCCCGCGGTCGGTCCGGGTGACGAAGGCCCGCTGCACGTCCTCCCGCACCTCCACACTGGACAGTCTTTCGGCGCGCATGCGTCGCAGCGCACTGAGCAGGTAGCGCACCTGGGCCTCGATGGTGAGGATCTGCGAGGTGTAGGTGACCGAGTTCGGCCCGAGCAGGAAGAACAGGTTCGGGAACCCGTGCACCACGGTGCCGAGGTGGGCCCGCGGCTCCCCCTGCCAGACCTCGCGCAGGCTGCGGCCGCCCCGTCCGTGGATGCGGCCGAACATCGGGTGCCCGGTCATCCGGAACCCGGTGGCCAGCACGAGCGTGTCCAGTGCGTGGGTCGTGCCGTCCGCGGTGACGATGCCGTCCGGGGTCACCTCGTCGATTCCCCCGGTCGCCACCTGGACGTTCGGGGCGGCCAGCGCCGGGTAGTACGTGTTGGAGAAGGTCGGCCGTTTGCAGCCGAAGGCATAGTCCGGGGTGAGCGCGGTGCGCAGTTCCGGGTCCCGGACCTGTCGGCGTAGATGCGCGCGGCCGAGCCACTCGGCGCCCTTGAGCAGCGCGGGCCGGAACACCAGGCCGGGCACCATCGCCTCCTGGACGAGGTCGAAGCCCGTCCGCGCGAGGCGTTGCACCGCGGGGACACGGTCGAACACCCGTTGCGGCAGGCCGGTCATCGGCCGGTCCGGGTGCGGCATGATCCAGGTCGGGGTGCGTTGGAAGACCGTCATCGCGGCGACCTCCGGTTGCAACCGGGGGATCACCTGCACCGCGGAGGCGCCGGTGCCCACCACGCCGACGCGTTCCCCGGCGAAGTCGTGCTGGTGGTCCCATTCCGCGGTGTGGATGACCCGGCCGCGGAAGCGGTCCAGTCCGGGGAAGTCGGGCACGGACGGACTGCTGAACGGCCCCGGCGCGGCGATCAGCACGCGTGCCCGCCAGTTGCTGTGCGCGGTCGTCACGTGCCAGCGCCGCGCCCGCTCGTCCCACCGGGCTTCGGACACCTCGTGCCGCAGGCGCAGGTGCGGGGTGAGGCCGAAGTGCCGCACGCAGTCGCGCAGGTACTGCCGGATCTCCTCCTGGTACGGGTAGAGCCTGCTCCAGTGCGGGTTCGGCGCGAAGGAGAACGAGTAGAGGATCGACGGGATGTCGCACTGGGCGCCCGGGTAGGTGTTCGCCTGCCAGGTGCCGCCGACCTCGCCGGCGCGTTCGAGGATCACGAAGTCCTCGATCCCGGCGCGTTTGAGCTGGATCGCCGCGCACAGCCCACCGAAGCCCGCACCGAGGATCGCCACATGCACCCGCTCGGGGTCGTCCCGCGTCGTGCCGCTCATGGGGGCCTCCGGTCGCCGGTGGCGGTGTCCGGGAAACATAAGATCTGACATCGCTCGATGTCAACAGCGCGTGATGTCAGATGTTGCTGGGAGGATGGCGGCATGGTCACCGGAACGAGCCAGGGAAAACGCAGGTGGCGCGGCCGCGAGGCCGCGGACCGGGCCGCCACCCGGCGCGCGCAGCTCCTCGAGGCCGGCACCGAACTGATGGGCACCGGCGGCGCGGCCGGCCTGTCCATGCGCGGGGTGTGCCGGCAGGCGGGGCTCACCGAGCGGTACTTCTACGAGAGCTTCGACAACCTGGACAGCTTCGCCGTGGCCGTGCTGGAGAGCGTGGTGTTCGGCGCGCGGGACACACTGTTGGCCGCGCTGGAGACCGCGCCCCGGACCCGCGCGGACCTGATCCGGCACGCGGTGCGCGCCTTCACCGACCACATCGTCGCCGACCCGCGACGCGGACGGATCATGCTCGGCGAGTCCATGACGTCACCGGCCCTGTCCCGCCGGGGATGGGAGCTGGTCGACGAGTTCACCGCGCCGATCGGCCTGGTCATGACCACTTCCGGCACCGGCGACCCCGGTGGGACCGACGACCTCGACGGGACGGACGACCTCGGCGGGAGGGACGACACCGACATCGCCCGCAACGCGCTCGCCGTGTTCGGGGCGCTCGCCGCGCTGTACCAGCGGTGGATCGCCGACGGCTTCCCCGGCCCCCGGGAGCGGTTCGAGGAACACGTCGCACGGATCATCGAACAGATCACCGCCGCCCGTTCCCGGTGAGACCGGCCGTGTCCGGAGTGGCAAGAGGTGCCCGGCCGGTGCTCAGGGCGCCGGATTCAGCGTGTCCGAGGAGACCGACCTCGGGCACGGCGTCAGCTCGCCAGGACTCGGGTGAGAACGTGTTCGCTGAGGGTGAGCGCGGTATCCAACGGCGGCGGAGGTTCACAGGACGACCGGTGGTTGACGAGTCCGTCGAGGATGCCGGGCGGTGTCTCGTTCCCGTGGTGAAGGCCAGCGGAAGAGACGACGCTGGTCAATGCTCGCCGGTCCGTGTCGGACAGGCCGGGTCCGCAGGTTCGATGGGCGAGCACGTCGCGGGCGGTGTAGGCGTCCGTCGAGGTGATCGCCCGTCGTGTGATCTCGGTGGCGAGTGAGGCGTGAAGAACGTCGTCGGCGAGGTCGAGCACGCAGAGGCCGAGGCGACAATGGAAAACCGGCGGCGGCAGTTGCTTGGCGAGTTCGAGGTAGCGGTCCACCATCGTCACTCTGGACGGCTGGGCGTTCCTGCCGGAGAGGGTGCGGCACAGCGTGGCGAGGTAGGAGGCGATGGCCTGTTCCCATAGTTCCGGTGTGGAGCTGTGGTTGATCAGGTTGAGGGCGTGGTCGTAGTCGCCACGGACGAGGTGGGTGATGATGGCGACCTGTCTGCCGTCGAACATCCGGTCGCCGATGCCGTTGTGGCGTTCGGTGTGTTCGAGCGCGTCGTCCCAGCGTCCGGCGCGGGTGAGCGCCCGGGTGCCGTCGGCGAGCAGCACCGTCCAGAGGAACCGGAGCAGTTCCCGCCGCCCTTCCCGCCCGTCGAGGAGGTCGTTGAGGTCGATGGTCCGGTGATCGATCTCTGCAGCGGTCCTGTCCCTGAGTGTCCGGTAGGCGTTGGTGAACAGCTGGTGGGCACGGGTTCCGTGGCCGTTGCGGATGTGGAGCCGTCCGAGGTTGACGAGTGGTTGCAGGGCGAGTTTGGCCGTTCTCGGCTCCAGCGGTGCGTGGGCGTGGAAGAGGTCGAACTGCCGCCAGCACAGCTCGCGCGCCCGGTCAGGCAGGCCGCAGTCGCTGAGCAGGAGTGCAGCCTTGTTGTGTGCTTCGGCGGCGGAGACGAGCCGGTGCTCCTCGGGCCCGTCGTCTGCGGCGGGTGCGAGTTGAGTGATCTCCTCGAGGCGAGCCGGGAGTGCCCGACAGGCCGGTCGTGGCCTCGGCAGCAGGGGGAACCATGCGGTGAGGCGATAGCGGAGGTCGTCGTTGCTGGGGTTGCGCACGGCACGTGGTCCGATCAGTCGAAGACGAGCGTGGTCGCGGTGTGGGCGAGCAGGGTCTGGGTCGTGGGGGCCAGGCCCCACCGGTTGAACGCGAACAGCACGTGGTGGGCGAGAACGGCGCGGATGCCTCGTTCAAGATCGCCGTCCCGCGCCAGCTGCGCCAACCGCTCCCCCGCGTGGTCGAAGGCCGTGAACCATCCTGTAGCGAAACTCAGGCCGCTGGTGGGGTCGCGGGCGAGGTCGATGGTGTCGACGGTCATCAACCGGCGCATGGACGGTTGCAGCGCGCCCAGCCTGTCGGGTGGCAGCTCGTCGGTTGGTCGGCGGTGCTGGGCGATCCGGGCCCAGATGTCTCCCTGTTCGTACCAATCCTGTCCAGCAGCGCGGAACAGGCGACTGCACAGCAGAACCGCCAGCTCCGCTCGCCCCACAGCCGCCGGGGTGTCGGTACGGTGGAGGTCGAGGTACGCCAGCAGGTGGCGGCTGTCCTGGTGGAACACGGTGTGCGCCAGCGCCATCCCGGTGTCGCCGCCGAAGGCGTGCACCTCGGGTTCGTACAGGCCCGGTGTCGTCGACGGGGCGTGCTTGTGGATGAGGGCGAGCGCGTCGGTAGCGGCGGACTCGTCGGGCGGGAGGATGCGCACGCGCCAGCAGGGCCGGCGCCGCGCGGCTTCGTGTGCGGCGAGACTGTTGCGCTCGTGGGGTCCGGGTGGTTCGGATTTGCGCACGAAGAACCAGGTGTCGATCAGCCCGGCTTCTTCGGCCTCGGTGAGGGCGGGCCGAAGACGGGTGAGCGCGGCTTCTTCGACGGTGCCCCAGTCGGGGAACCGGACGTTGAGCTGACGCCATGACGGGGTCATGCGACGTTCCTTTCCCCACCACTCAGATCAACAGCAGACAGGAGTCCCACCCGCTGTGTGGGGGCGCGTCGGTGCCGAGGGTGTACAGTGCCAGGGCAATGCCCGCTGCACCGTCGAGGAATTCGGGATTGTGCGGGGGCAGCTCGAGTCGATCGAGGAGCCGCCGGCGCAGGCCGGGCAGGGTGGTGGCGAGGGCGCCGGTGTCGGCGTCGGCGGCCATGCGCCACGCGGTTTGGACGATCCCGGCCAGGCCGTGGCACAGGCCGAGGTCGGTGACACGGTCGAGCTGGGCAGGGTCTCCAAGGACGCCCGCCATCGCGATTTCGGCGAGGTGCGTGCGGCCGGGATCGTGCAGGGCCAGGCCGGCGAGTTGTTGTGCGCGGGCCAGCCCCACGGTGCCGTAGCACCAGCGCGGCGCCTGCCGCTGGGACGTCGCGACGTGCCCTGCTTCCCCGTTGTTCCGGGTGATGACGCCCGGCCACCACGGACCCGGCTGCTGCCAAAAGTCCAGCCAGCTGCAGATCCGGGTGATGGCGTCCCGATGTCCGTCGACGACCACCCCGCGCAGCAGGGCCAGTGACAACAGCGCCAAGGGTGCGGCGATGCCGTGGGACATGCCGATATTGCCGTGACCATCAGGGAACTCGGCGGTCACCGCGCCGTTGGGAGAGACCTCGGTCCACCATCCGGGCAGGTCGGCGCGCGACCCCGGCAGGGGTTTGGTCAACCGGACGAGGTAGCTCAGCACGGCGCGGGTGATGTCGTGATCAGGGTGGTGTCGGAGGTGGTAGCTGCCGAATCCGGCCAGCCCGCGGAACAGGTCGAACTCGGCCAGGATCGGACGCTCCCCGCGGTCGAGGCGCGCGTGCGCGAGGGCGAGACGCGCCCGGGTGAGCTCGACGGTCTTCGCGTCCAACGCGGCCAGGGCCGATGGGCACCGGCGGGCGTCTTCGGCGACCGAACGGGTCAGGAATCCCAGGGCCGCGGCGCCGTAGAACAGGGTCGCGTTGCGGCCGGTGCTGAGGTCGTCGCCCGCGGCAGCCGACAGCCAGACGCGGGCGGTGTCCCAGGTGCCGTGGCCGCAGCGGGCCCGTTCGAGGTGCAGCAGCGCGACGCCCGCCGCGCCGCCGAGCAGCGATTGCGGCCGGGTACGGCCCCTCCCGTTGTGCGGGTAGCTCGTCTGTGGGTCGGCCAGGTGGTCGGCGAGCTCGTCGACCGCGGCGAGGGCTTCGGCATGGCTCACGGTTGTCCTCCGGTGCGGGCGTTCCAACGCAGGGCGGCGGCGCGAGCCAGGCGTAAGCAGGCCCGTTCGTCCTCGACGGCGACCCCGGCCATGCGGACGTGGTGCAGGTGCAGCAGATCAGCGAGCACACCGGCGGGTTCGGGCCGGCCGGAGCCTTCCAGGGCGCGGCGGTAGGCGGCCAGGGCCCGTCGGCGGTCCTGCCAGGTGGCCGAGAGGTCGCCACCGCCGGGCAGGGCACGAACGGCGGCCCAGTCCCCGTGCGGATCAGCCAGACGCAACGCCGCCTCGCGCAGCGTCCGCTCCGGCGCAGGGCCCGACGGGGTGCGGGCGTGGTCGATCAGCCACCGCATCCCGCCGTCGGGAGCGTCGTGGAACGAGCAGGCGAGGTTGACCATGCTCGCCGCGGCCAGGGCCTTCCCCGGGACCGCGTCGCGGTCGAGGGTGCGCAGCTGGGCGAGCACCGCGCGGGAGTCGGCGGCGAACACCGACTCCGCGGCTTCCATCGCCGCGTCGGTCCCGAACCGGCCGGTTTCGGGGTGGTAGGTGTCGAATTGCGCGCGGCCGACGAGCCCCCGCTCACGGAGCCCGGCCACCCACCGGTTGATTTCAGCCGCCGTGCGGGTGGCTTCGTCGGGGTCCCGCAGCCGGATTCTCAGGCGGAGGTGCGGGTCGGGGTCGTGGTAGCGCAGGAACCACCACTCCGGCTCGCGGTCCCAGGCGGACAACAGCTCGGGCAGATGGCCGAGGAGCACAGCGTTGTCCCGGTCGGGATGTGTGTAGAGCTTGACGTAAGCCCAGTGTTCGCTCCCGGGGAGGTGTCCGTGGTCGCGGCCGACGAGGTGCGCCGACCAGCGCGGCGACGGGGTCGAGGTGGTGGACACCAGCGGGATCACCACCTCGTGGGTGTGCCCGTCGAACCAGCCGAATGCCTCCGCGTCGGGTGCTTCCCGCACCGTGAGCCCTCCGGCGCGTTCCAGTTCGATGCGGAGCAGGGACAGGTGGGCCGGGGTGTGCAGGTGCAGCCGCATCCGGCGGTCGTTGTCGCCGACGTGGACCGTGTCCGGGACACCGGCACGCTCGCGCCACTGGTGGAAACCTGCCACCCAGTCGCGCCATCCGGCTGTCGTGCCGGGCAGGTCCGCGGGCTCCAGCCGCCACCGGGCGGGCGTCAGGATCGTGCGGCGGTAGCGGACCCGGGGCAGGAACGGCAGCCGACCGGCGTGTCCCCAGGAAAACGGTGCACACGGGGCCGCACGAGCCGTGTTGATCTCGGTGAGGAACCGCACGAGTGGGTGCGCGTGGTGCACCATCTCTACCGCGCTGAACATCACCGGTTCGACCGGGCGGCGCTGCGACAGCGACAGCAGGACCAGGCGCTGGGCGTCGGCGGTCACCGCGAGATCCTCCAGCGGCACCATCGTGGTGTCGGCCGGTTCCCGGTGCTCGCCCAGCGAGACCACCGCGGGCAGCACCCGGGGGCTGCGGGCGACGTTGTCCGTCCGCGGATACAAGGCCGGTGCCGAGACCTGGGCCGGGAACCCGGTTTCGCACACCGTCGGCAGGTCGGCGTAGGCGGCAGCGAACCGTCGTTGATCCCCGGTGTCGAACAGGTCGAGGAAGCGTCCGGTCGTGGCGCCCGCGCTCCGCGAGACCCCGGCGACGACGAGCCCGAACTCACCCCGATCCAGCGCGGCACGGGTGGGGGCCTGCACACACAGCCGGAGTTCGGTGTGCGGCTGCGCCGCGATGTCGGCGCCACCGGCAACCTCGAGCTCGGCGAGCATATCGTCGTCCAGAACGACTTCCCTGCACTGTTGCCAGGCCGCCCGCTGGGCCCACGCCATCAAGGTCGCATCCCGCTCCGACAGCGACCGTTCGACCGGTGCCCTCCGGGGCGCGTCGCGGTATCCGGCCGGGAACCCGAGCCCGCTATCGGCCACCAGCTCGGTGACCGGCACCACCGCCTGCGGGCCGTACCGTTCGATGAAGCGGCCGTGGTACTGCTGCCATTCCGGACTGCCGAACGGCCGCGGCGCCAGACGCACCAGTGCCGCCGCGGCGGCCTCGGCCTCCCGGGCCACCGCGTCCGGCAAGGCCAGGTCGCAGTCCAGCCGCAGATCCATCCCGACCGGTCGCTCGCCGGACGCCACGCCCGTCACCGCGTGGGACATGCCCGCGCGGCACTCGCGGGCATGCCGTGCAGAGTCGGCCCCGTTGTGCCCGATCATGTCCCGATGGAGCGCGCGGATCTGCTCCACCGGACCCGACACGCCGTCCACCGAGTCGGCCTCCACCTCGTCCAGAGCCGCGACGACATGCGTCAGCGGCTCGGTTGCCGTCATGGGAGGCCGCAACTGGGTGACCAACAGGCCTTGCCCGACGAGTTCCGCCAGCATCGGCTCCAGCGCCGAGACGGGTGCGTCGACCTCGGCCGCGACCTTGTCGGCCGCGTCCCTCAGACGGATCGGTGTGACCGTGGCCCGCATGACGGCCTGCACCACCCTCGTGTTGCGGACCGACACCTCCCCCGGCCCCTCGACACCCGCGGCGGCATGTCGGCGTTGCCAACCCAACACCAGCCTGCCGTCACGCACGGTCGCGGCCGAGTTCGCCACGACCCGCAGCCGCCCACACAGCTCACGATCGGACTCCAGCTGCGTCAGGACCGCGTCCAACCATGCGGCGTCGACCCGCGGCACCGCCCGGTGACACCGGCCCCAACGCACCGTCGTGGAGCGAGCGAACCTGGTGGCGGCCACCCCGGCGAACAGCCCGAACGGAGTCGCCCGACCGGCCGCCCGAACCAGGTAGCGCGTCACCGACACCGCCGCGCGGCGCACCTCACGCGCCGGCCGGTCGGGTTCCCGGCACACCGTGGCGACCCGGCGCGCCAGCACCGGACTGGCCACCTCCACGGCCGCCGCGAACTGCTCGATGGCCCATACCCGCTGCAACCAGGCACGCCACTGCGCCACACGCTCGCCGGTGTCGCCGGAAAGGTCGGGCCACCCGGCCCTGTCCGCAACACCGGCAAGAGGCGCCGCCCGCACAAGAGCGGCATCGATCACCTGATACATACGCCCCCACGGAAGAAGGAGCCGGGCGGCGGCGCGAACACCCCGCCACCCGGCTCACTGGGTTCTCACCTCAGTACCGACGCGACGGGGTCACGGGCAGGTCGGTGTACAAGCTGACTCACAGGTGCTGCCGCAGCCGTCATCGGTGGGCCGCATGAGCTCCTCGACAACCGGACCGGACTCGGCGAAACGGATGTCGAGATCGAAGTCCTCAGGGGCAGGCGAATCGGCCGCCACGTCGGCGATGGTGTCGTGAGCCTGCTTCGGCGAAGCCGACTCGGACTCGGTGGAAAGTGTCAACGGAGCCTCCTTGATTCGATGATCTTCATTGTCTTACGAGAGCCCTGTGTGGTTAGGGCTCTCGCGCTCCGGCCAGGAGACGACGACGCGTGTGTGCCTCTTCTCGATGACACGTCCCCTGGGGAGTTCACTGGTGGGCGTTGCGGCGGGAAAAACCTCGATGTGCGCACCGGGGCCACCGCGCAAGTCCCGGTCGAAGCGCCGCAGCAGCTCGACGTAGTCGTGGGCGACCGCGTCGGCTTCGGGACCATGTGCGTACACGCCGTTCTCGAACGAGTTGGTGCCCTCGATAGGCCGTTTCGTCCGATAGGCGAACGATGCCCCACGGATCAGGGTCGGAACCCCCTGCTGTGTGGACCGCGCGACCAGGCCACGGTCGATCGCACCTTGTCGCGCCGCGAGCAGACCAAACACCGGCGCTGCCGTGGCGATCCAGAAGTGCGTTTCATCGGGGCGATCGAACTCGATACCGGGCCAACGTTCCAGCCGGGGTGACTGCAAGGACTTCTGCAAGCCCCGGATGTCGAGAAGTTGTTCTTCCTCGACTCGTAATGCGACCTCTGGACCCTCGAGAGGGATCAGGCGTTGCTCGCGGGCACTGGATCCTTGCATCGGGACGAACCCGCACAGGCGGTATCCTGTGCTGACCAGGTGCGCACCATCACGTTCGAGCACCACCGACCGGGTCAGTCCACGCATCCGCAGTGGAACGATCAGTCGTCCGCCTGAAGCGAGCTGGTTCAACCAGGCCGGCGGGATGTCCCACGCGCCGGCGGTAACGATGATCCGGTCGAACGGCGCTCCAGCGGCGTAACCATGCTCAGCATCGCCCAGAACCACGGTCACCCGTTCGTACCCAGCAGCGTCCAGACTGCCACGGGCACGCTCGACGATGTCCGGGTCGATGTCCAGGGACACCACCGTCCCGGACTCACCCACCAATTCGGCGATCAGGGCGGCGTTGTACCCACCACTGCCCACCTCCAGCACCCGCATCCCGGGCTCGAGCTGCGCCTGCTCCAGCATCGTCACTTGAATGTGCGTGGCACTCAGTGAACTGGTCGCCAACCCCTGCTCGTCCCGCTTGGTCACCAGCGCCCGATTCGCCGCGTACACGTTCTCCAGCGGCTCCTCAGGAGCGAACAGATGCCGCGGCACCGCCCGCACCGCCTTTGCGAGCGCTCCGCTGCGGAGATCACCCCACTCCTCGAGTTCATACGCCATCGCCTCACGGCGGGCGGCGGCGTCGTCAGCGCTGCTGTCAGCGTCACCTGCTGTTGTCATCACACACCTTCAGGTCGTTGTACGTAGTGGTTCCACTGGATGACGTCGGCCGTAGATGAAGGACAGCAGAGCCATCTGAGTCTCGCGACCCCGCGTTAGAGGCGGCGTAGGCCAGCGAGTACGCGCTCCATGAGCTCGCGATGCGCCCGTGAGGTTTTGCAGTTGACTGCCACGTTGGCGGCATCCCGAGCGGCGACGTCGAGATCGATGTCTGGCCATATCGGCTCGGTGACCTCGGTGATCCGAGGGATTGGAGCCGTGGGTTCAGTGAGAGCATGCTGATCTGCCCTCTCAGCCATCGGCCGCCACGTCGCGGGTAGTAGGCGAGGGGATCTCCACGACCCGGCCGTCGACCTCGGCCGCTCGCGCGCGGAGATCGTCAGCGAGGGTGGCCAGCGCTTCGAGATGGTTGGCGAGCAGCAGAAGCCCATCGGCGGGCAACTCGCCGCCGTCCTGCCGCTGCATGAGCTCGACAGTCGCCATGCCGAGGTTGGTGTTGAACCGGCCGACCCGTGCCAGTAGATCCCGGTCACGTTCGATCATCGGGCGGTGTTCTCGCCCGTGGCACCGCCGTCCGTGTCGGCGGGGTCCTCGCCCGGGTCAGCAGTGTTGTCGCGCTCAGCGGGACCGTGCGGGTGCCCGTGCAGGTCGGTGAGGAACGCGCGGGAGTCGGGTTGGCACCCTCCGTTAATCCAGCTCATGACGCGGGACCGTATGCCGCCACGCGCCCCTTGAGAGGTACAGAACAGCACCCGTCACCGACGGGGACAGTTTGTCCCCCTCGGCCGTGTCAGGTGAGCACGCCGAGCTGTTTGGCGAGGCCGCGCGCGTCCCGTTCGATCAGCCGCGACCCCGCGGTCACCAGCTCGGCGGCGAGGCCGCGCGACAGCGGGTGGCAGCGCATCGACTCGACGCTCACCGACGTGGCGCGCTGGAGTGTGTGGAGCGCGCTGGTGTGGTCCTTGCGTTGCGCGTACGCGCGCGCGGTTTCCAGCCACAACCGGGCTTGACGGTCCCTCGAGGGGATCGTGTCCGGGTCGACGGCGCCGGCCTTGTCGAGCGCCGTGCCGCCTTTGTGGAGGTCCACCGCCACGGACACCCCGGTCAAGTCGGTGTTCGGCCGACCGAACAGAGTCCACGGGTGCGCGTAGCCGGTGGGCAGCATGGGCACCATCGCGTCGGCGTCGTCGACGAAGCGGAGCGCGTCGCCCTCGCGGCCGAGACGCGCGGCCGTGATCGCGGCGTGCAGTCGGCAAGCTCCCCACAGCGCGCGCGTGTCGTCGTCGCCGGTGTCGAGGAACGGGTCGAGGACGCCGGCGGCGTCGACGGCGAGACGGAGCGCGTCATCCTCGCGGCCGGTCGCGCGCCACACGTTGCCGACCACCCATGACGCGGCGGCGAGGCCAACCGGGTCGTCAGCCTGCTCGGCGGCCGCCATGCATCGGTCGGCGGACAGCCACAGCAGCGCGGAATCCGCCACCCACGCGAGCGCCTGCTCTACCAGCGCGTACGCGGCCACCAGAACCCGGTTAGCGGTGCGGCGGTCATCGCCGGTGAGAACGCGGGTGGCGCGCCGAGCGTCCCGTATCAGTGCGGGCAGGATGCGCCCCACGTCAGCGCGTGGTGTGCTCGAGCTGTGCCACACGCGCCACGTGTAGGCCACGCGGCGCTCAAGGTCGACGGGGTCGAACTGCTCGTCGCGGTCAACGGTGAGCAGGGTTTCCTCGATCGCCTCGCGGATCGCGGGCACTGCCTCGTGCCCCTCGCGGCCGACGGTAGCGGTGACTTCTTCGCTCCCGGTCAGTGCGGCCACGTCGGGCAGGTTGAGCGCGTCGGCGAGCTTGACCAGCATCTCCAAGCGCGGCGATAGTAGGTGCCCCTTCTCGACCTTCTTGAGCCAGTCGGGCGACCGGCCGACCAGGCCAGCGAGGACGGGGCGGGTCATGCCGCGCCGTTCCCGATGCGCGCGGACCCGCTCCCCTACGGGCTTGCCTGACAATTCGTCGACGTGCATACGGACCACCTCGGTTCGCGGAAGTCTGCCCCCTTTCGCGTGCCCCCGGGGGCCTAGTCCGGGGGCGTTCCTCCGCGAAAAGAGGCACCGCCGAGAGTAGCCGATCTACGACGGTGTGACATCCCACTCGGCGCGGAGGGCGGCGACGCCTCGTCTGTGAGCGACTAGCCACACGCGGGCGAGGATCCCGCCGGGGCGCTGCTCACGCTCGAGGCGGCGCCGTGACGCCTCAGTGCGGGGCCGCCGCCAAGGGGGCACGTACGGCGGCGCGTACGGGTTGGGCCGTGCGGGCTCGCGTGCCCAAGCCGTACGGCTACGCCCGGGTAGTAGCGAACGTGGCCACCGCCTACGTCCCGTTGGGCGATACCGCACGTGTGCTGCACTACACCGGCGACATCGATCCCGCCGTCGAACAAGCGGACTCCGACTGGAGTCGGGCATTGAGCCTTTGCCAACCTGCCGGGCGGGCATGTCAGGGCGAGTGCGGCGTGGCGTGACCACCAATAGGTGAAGCTCCTGGTAGACGGGTGATTGCCTAGATCAATCCGTCTCACCAGGAGCTTCACCATGCTGTCTTACCCGTCCGGGATGAGTGTGTCCAGCCGCGCTCTCGGCGTGCTGGCCGACGCG
>NZ_KI912225.1:164909-165577 GCF_000231035.2 Saccharomonospora iraqiensis subsp. paurometabolica YIM 90007
ACCTACCTCTGGCAGCACCACGGCACACGGGTCGAGCTCGACAGCAACTACATCGGCAAGCTCGAACGCGGCGTCATCTCCTGGCCCAGCCGCCACTACCGCGAAGCCCTCCGCTCGATCCTCGGCGGCCCCACCAACAGCGCCCTCGGATTCCACAACCCCAGCCGAACCGTTGTGAGGTTGACCGACGTGGACCGCAAAACCTTCCTCCGCACCACCGCCCTGACCGCCGGAGTCCTCGCCACCACCCCCCTGACCACCCTGCTCGACGGCACCGCACACGCCAACACCCCAATCCCCAACCGCATCGGCACCACCGAGATCGAACACATCCGCGACACGGCCGAAGCCTTTTCGTCCTGGGCGTTCACCTACGGCGCCGAGCCCTTCCGGGACGCGGTACTCGCCCAGGTGCGCTGGTCCGCAGAACTGCTCAACGCCACCTGTCCGGACCACCTGCGGAGCGAGCTGTACAGCTCAGTCTCCCTCCTGAGCCTCGTCGCCGGTTTCCTCTCGTTCGACACCTGCGCCCACGACGACACCGAGCGGCTGTTCAAGCTCGCCCTCGCCTGCGCCGAAAACGGCGACGACTGGGGCACTGAGCCTTTGCCAACCTGATTAGGCGTTGGCGACCATGAGGGTCTGAACTGCGGCGATGAGTTTGTCGG
>NZ_KI912225.1:165677-169483 GCF_000231035.2 Saccharomonospora iraqiensis subsp. paurometabolica YIM 90007
ATCGCGAGCAGGACGGCGGTGGACCCGAGATTGAGCCTTTGCCAACCTGCCGGGCGGGCATGTCAGGGCGAGTGCGGCGTGGCGTGACCACCAATAGGTGAAGCTCCTGGTAGACGGGTGATTGCCTAGATCAATCCGTCTCACCAGGAGCTTCACCATGCTGTCTTACCCGTCCGGGATGAGTGTGTCCAGCCGCGCTCTCGGCGTGCTGGCCGACGCGCTGCGTGCGCAGCGGAGTCTGCGCGGGACTCGATGGCGCAAGCTGCCTGCCGGACGGCAGGCCCTGCTCGTTGTGGCGTACCTGCGCAAGGGTGAGACCTACGCCGATCTGGCCTGCGGCTTCGACGTCGGTACCTCGACGGTCTATCGCTATATCCGCGAGGCCCTCGACCTGCTCGCGACCATGGCGCCCACCTTGGGTGAGGCGATCGAAGTCGCGAAGCGCAAGGCGTTCGTGATCCTCGACGGCACCCTGCTGCGCATCGACCGGGTCGGTATGGCCTGCGGCCATGACCGGGGTCTTCTACAGCGGCAAGCACAAGGCCCACGGACTGAACGTGCAGGTCCTCGCCGACCCCGTCGGGCGGCTGGTGTGGATCTCCCCGCCGCTTCCCGGCGCCCGCCACGACATGGGGGCGGCCCGCGCCCACGGCATCATCGACGCGCTCACCGACCATGCGATCCGCGCTGCGGCCGACACCGCCTACCAGGGCGCCGGGCCGACGGTGGCGGTCCCGCAGCGGCGTCGACGCAAGGACCCCGACACCGGCCGGTTCCGGAAGCTGTCGCAGAACCAGAAGGACGTGAACACCGCGCACGCCCGCCGCCGCGGACCGGGCGAGCGGGTCAACGCCGAGCTGAAGAACTGGCGGGTCCTGCACAAAATCCGCTCCAGCCCCAACCAGGCCGACAAACTCATCGCCGCAGTTCAGACCCTCATCATCGCCAACACCTAATCAGGTTGGCAAAGGCTCAGTGGCGGCCACGACAGGCTGTGTCGTTTCCTTGCATCGCGACCACGTCTGTTAAAGCTTGGCCCCGTAACCTTTAACGCGGACGGTCGCCGTTCAAGGATAAGGACGAAGATTCGCCGTCGCGGGCGATCGGGAGGCCGGTCACCGCTGCCGTGAAGTGCCTAGGACGAGACCTCGATCTCGCTCACAATCCTGTTCACGTTTTCCTTGGTCAGCGGCCCGAAGAGTACCGGGTTGGCGAGTGTGTTCACCGCGTCGATCACGTCCTGCGAGCCGAAGGCGATGTCGTCGCGTCCTTCCACCGCGTCGGCCCACTCCTCAAGCTCGTCCGCGTCGATCCGACCGCGCTCGAACATGTCGACGACACGGCGCAGTGCCGAGACGTCGAGGGTCGCCAGCTCCTCGTCGGAGTCCCAGGGGAACTCCCGCAACGCGGCGAGGGTGTGTTCGATCGGCTTCCGGAACTCCACCAGGTCTGTGACGATCTCCTGCCTGTCCACAGTATCCCTTCACATCTTGGTCTTCCGGTGAATCAGCACCCCGTCAGGACCGTAGGTGTCTTTGACGTACTGTACGGTGTTGCCTTCCTTGTCGATGACCTTGATGTACTCGGCGTACGACTCGGGGATGTTGTTCGAAGGGACCTTGGAACTCATCCTCATCGCCCCATCGGACAGCTGTTCGATCTCCACGGGCTCGTGCTTCGATGGCAACTTCCCCTCATACCGCTTGAGGTTCGTCGCCTGCTCCGGGTTGAGCCGATCCACCGAGGTGAACCGACGACGAGGATAAGGAAGCGGCTCGGTCACTCTCGAGGAGCTGTCCGGCGACACCTGCGGAACACCAGCCGATACAGCGGCACCGCCGATCGCCGTCAGGTACCCGTGAAGCACGGCAGCGACATGGTGGCAAGACTGTCCGACCAAGTCGAGTCCCTCCCACGCGTGGGCGTGCCGTCGACCGTCGAGAGGAGTTCAGGATCAGAGCTGCCGTTTAGTGTTTGTTTGGACAACACAAAATTTGTCGTCGGTAAAGTTTCCGGTAGCAGTGTCTTGCCAATTGTTTGTATACAGTTGGAGGCTGAAGTCGTAACGGCATGGTGGTTCCATCCTGAAGCCCAGAATGGTGATCGTCGCGCACTCCGAGGCCACCCGAGGATTCGATCTCTTCGGCGAGCACACCGTGATAGCGCTACCCTGCCGCACCATTACCGCCGCGACTCTCCAGCCGAGGCGCCCGCCCTCCTCAGCCGCCCGCGGCGCCGAGGGTGTCGATCGGGCACCAGTGGTCGCCGCGGGGGTCGTCGAGGCAGCGGGCGATGCAGCCGCCGCAGAACCGGCCGTCGACGGTGCCGCGTGGGAGGTCCGGCCGCACGACCGGTTCCGTTCCGCAGAGCGCGCACGGCGCGGTGCCCCAAGCCCGCAGGGCGGCGAGCGCCCGGCGCATCACGTCGACGTCCGGCGGGGGCACGGCAGGTGTGTCCGGGTCGACCGTGGGCCACCGCAGCGGGTCGGTGCCCACCCGGCCGAGCAGAACCGTCGGCGGGTCATCGCGCACCGTCTGTGCCTTCGATGGTGCGGCTGTCGGCCGTGTGCCCGTCGAGTTCATCGGCGCGGGCCAGGAAGTCCCCGGCCAGCCGGGCGAAGGCGTCACCGACCTCCCGCACCGGATCGGCGGGGAGTTCACCGCCGTCCTGCTGCTGCATCAGCTCGACCACCACGGGGCCGAACGAACGCATCACCTCGGCCGCCCGACACAGCAGCTACCGGTCCCGGGCGATCACCAGACCCACTCACGGCGGATGCGAATGGGGCGGGGCGTCGCAACGGCCGCCGGTGGTCCGGGTCGGCCGCAAGCGGTGTGCACCACGGTGGTCACGTCCATCGGACAGCCGGCGGGCATGGGCGCAGCGAGGTGAGGTTCGGCGCTCGCGGCGATAAGGGACGGTGTCTCGGTCACGCCCCGACCGTGCTCGGTCCGCGACCGCAGCGGAACGGACCACGGCCGGGACCACGCGGGGAAAGGCCTGGGAACGCGCCTGAGTCCGCTACCGTGTTCAGACCACTACACTGCGCGACAGAGTGCGAGGAGGGACACGCATCGTGGCACCCAATCAGCGTCTGCGCGCCGCCCGGCTGCGGGTCGAGTCGCCCACGGCACCCGGCAGCCCGCTCACCCGGCAGGAGCTGGCCGAGGCCGTGAACGCGCACGTCCACCGCACCACCGGCAGGGTGACCGCGGTCGACGCCAATCACGTCGGCAAGTGGGAACGCGGACGGGTCCGCTGGCCCGCCGCGTGCTACCGGGCGGCGCTGCGTGCGATCCTCGGGGTGGGCACCGACGCTGATCTGGGTTTCGTGCGACCGGACAGAGGCACGGACGACGTGGACCGCAAGACTTTTCTCCGAACGACGCTCGGCACCGGTGTGGGTGCGGTACTCGGCGGGCAGCTGGCCCCGGCCGAGGAGCACCGCGACCTCGCCGCCGTTATCTCCGGGCCCACCGCGCACTACCGGCGGATGGAACAGGCCGTGCCCACCGGAGAACTCGCCCCCGCCGTGGACGCGCATCTGCGGCTCGCGACCGGGATCGTGGGCGGCGATCTCAATACCCCGGCCGGCTATGCCGCGTTGGCCGAGGTCGCCGGGCTCGCGGCGTGGTTGGCGGTCGACCGGGGCGAGCACGCCACCGCGCGCCGCCGCTACCGCGAGGCCGTCGACCACGCCGAGCGCACCCACCATCCGCTGCTGGTCGCCTACATGACGGCCAGCTTCGGTCACTTCGCCGTCGAGGCCGGTCACGCCCGACAGGGTGTGGCGCTGCTCGACCGCG
>NZ_KI912225.1:169583-171692 GCF_000231035.2 Saccharomonospora iraqiensis subsp. paurometabolica YIM 90007
CGGCCCGGCGCGCCCGGAGCGGCTCCCCCGGCGGCGTGACCGTCCGGCTGGGCCGCTCTCGGGTGCGGGATTCCCGCCTGCGGGGCGTGCGACTGCAGGTTCGCGTACGCGGCGCCGGTGAACGCGTCCTTCCCGGGCGCCTGCCCGGAGAAGTGGATCCCGGAGGTGGTCCGGTGCCCACGCCGGTGCCGTGCCGGTCCGGACCCGTCCATCACCGGGTACCGCGCGAGCGGATCCGCGACGACCCGGCGGCGCGGGTTGCGCACGCAGCCCACCAGCCCGAACAGCCCCAGCAGGCCGAACACGCCGACCCCCGCGCCCGTGAGGGCGTAGGTGAGGGCGAGCGCGCCCGTCGACAGCAGGACCCCCACCACCGCCACCGTGGTCGTGGCCGGTCTCCCGGTTGTTCCGCTCATCGTCTCCTCCACGTCGGCCTCCCCCGGTAGCTACCCGCACACGCGGCGACGCAAAGCGTGACCACCCGTCCGGGCGAACCGGTGCCGCCGCACCGGGACCGGTGGCGGTACCGGACGTGGCAGCCGGGGGTCAGTACGGCTGCGCGGCCTCGGCGAACTCGGCGGCCGGGGTGTCCGTGCCGGCCGGGTAGGAGATCCGGGAGGGATCGCCGTCGGAGGTGTAGCGCAGGTCCGGATTGTCGGCGAGTTTGTCGAGCCAGGCGGTGGACCCGAACTCGGCACCGGAGCCGTCGGGGCCCTGCGACCGGATCCGGGGCACTCCCGCGGGGTCGAAGTTCTCCGCGAACGGCGACGGCGCCGGATTGGCCCCGACCAGCAGCACGGCGTCGTAGTCGTACCCGTCGCCGCGCAGCGCCAGCTCGGCCGGGTCCGGCCGCGCCCCGAACGGCAGGGCGAGCGTGGTCGGCTCGTGGTCGGGCAGGACAGCACGGATGGACTCGTGCCCCTCGACGATGGCATCCTCGGCTGATTCGCGACCCGCGGTGGAGAGGTTGGTGTGGGCATGTGTGTGATTGCCGACCTCGAACCCGTTCTGGTGCAGCCACCGCAGCGCGCGCTCCCCCGCCGCGCCGCCGCCGAACGGGTCGGCGTTGACGTACACGCTCGCGGTGGCGCGGAAGTCCGGGTACTCCTCGGCGACCTCGGTGAGGATCCGCACGGCCGTGCCCTCCACGGGCTCGCCGTCCGGGGTGACCCGTACGGTGCTGGGGTCGCCGTCGTCGAAGGTCAGGACCACCGGATGCGCCCCCGCGGGCAGGTCCAGCTCACCCGAGGCGAACTCGGCGGTGGTCACCGGCACGTAGCCCTCCTCGGCGAGCCGCCGCAGCTCCGCCCGGAACGCCTCCGGGGTGCGGTCGTAGACCGAGTCGGGTTCGTCGACGAGGCGGTGGTACATCAGCACCGGGACGAGTCCGAGTTCGTTGGCTCCCACCTCCTCCGGGTCCGCGGTGGGTTCGGACGACCCGGTCGCGGGAGCCGTGTCCGCGGTGGCCGGGGCGGACCGGTGGCTGGGCCGGGTGTCCGCCGACGGCGCGTCCGGGGTGCTGCACCCGGCCACGACCGCGACCGCCGACACCGCGGCCGTGGCGGTGACCATTCCTCGCAGAGACATGCCCGGCACCGTAGGCCAGACCCGCCCCGGGTACCGAGCCCACTCACCCGACCGGGCACAATCACCGTCACTCAGTGTCCGGTGTCGACAGTGCCGGGTAACCGGCCGAACACCCGACCGTCCGCGTCCCGGAGGAACCGATGGCCCGTTTCCGGTTACGTCCACGATGGACTGTTCTGCTGATCGCCGCGGGGACCGCGATCGCGGCCGCGGTGGTCGTCCCCCAGGTGGTGTCCGACCGCCCGGACGCGGTGGTGAAGGGGATCACCGCGGGGGACACCGTCTCGCCCGAGACGCTCCGGGCGGCGCGGATCACCTCACGGCACGGCCTCGACGGGCTCGCCGTGACCCTCGACGGGAAGCCGATGCGGACCCGCACCGGCGGTGACGCGCTCCGGCCGGACCCGGAGCGGCTCGGCGAGGGCAGGCACACGCTGCGGGTCACGCCCCCGTCCGACGCCGCGCTCTTCGGCACCGACCCCGTCGAGATCGCCTTCCGGGTGGACGCGACACCGCCGACCC
>NZ_KI912226.1:0-1315 GCF_000231035.2 Saccharomonospora iraqiensis subsp. paurometabolica YIM 90007
CGTCGGGCCGCCCGGCCCGGGTCAGCCGGGGGGCCGGGCGAAGGCGACCCGGTCCCGCCCGCCTTCCTTGGCTTCGTACACCGCGGTGTCGGCCGCCTGCATCAGCCCTTCGAGGCTGTCGGCGTGCCGGGGGAACACGGCGACGCCGAGGGACGCGGTGCGGCGTCCGACGGTGGTCCGGGCGCCGCGCTTGTCGGTGGTCTCGATGCGCAGGTCACCGATGGCCGTGCGGATCCGTTCGGCGGCGCGTTCGGCCGCCGCCGTGTCGGCTTCCGGCAGCAGGAGCAGGAACTCCTCCCCACCGAACCGGCCGACGACGTCGGAGGGCCTGGTCACCCCGGTCAGCGCCGCGGCGGTCGCGGCGAGCACGTCGTCGCCCGCCGGGTGGCCGAAGGTGTCGTTGATCCACTTGAAGTGGTCGAGATCCACCATGAGCACCGCCAGCGTGCCGCCCGCTCTCCGGACCCGGTTCAGCGCCCGTTCGGCCGACTCCGTCCACCCGCGCATGTTCAGCAGACCGGTCTTCGGGTCGGTGACCACGTCGTCCTGCAACTGGTCCAGCTCGGCGAGCCGGTTGAACACCACGGTGACCACCGCCATCACCGCCACCGCCGGTGGCAGGGTGACGAGCAGGACCGCGGTCACCGCACCGAGACCGGTGGTGATCAGTTCGAGAACGTTGTCGGCTCTGCTGCCCAGGACCGTGCGCGAGGTGGGACGTCGGGAGGCGACGGCCAGGATGCCGCCCACGTAGAGCACCTGCACACCCTCGTAGACCAGCGCGGCCACCAGGATGAGCCCGAACTCGCGCAGTGATCCGACGGCGCTCACGGCGGTCCAGTCACCCGGGTCGGTGGCCGCGTAGGTGAGGCCGGCGAGTGCGGCCGCCAGGGCGTGCGAGACGGAGGAGTAGACGAAGTTGTGCGCCGGTCTGCGTGCGGTGAACCAGCGCTGAAGGCGGATCAGCACGACCAGCAGCACGGCGAGGGTGGCGGGCAGCACCAGCGTCGCGGGGAAGACCCAGACCGCGATCAGGTCGATGAGCACGGTTCCCGCGCGGTTGCGGCGGCGCTCCTCCTGTCGCTGGGTCAGCTGGATGTGCACGGTCGCGCCCGCGGCCAGGATCGCGAGGCGCAGCCAGTCGGTGCCGGTCGGGACCGGCGAGTACGCCCACGTCACCGCGAAGCCCACGAGGGCGACCAGTTCCAGGACGACGAGCAGGACGACGAACCGGCGCGGTCGCCGCCACAGGGCCCACCGCCGGGGGTGCCGGGCGCCGTGCCGCGCACCGGTGTCGTCGTGCGGGGCAGCCGGC
>NZ_KI912226.1:1415-4444 GCF_000231035.2 Saccharomonospora iraqiensis subsp. paurometabolica YIM 90007
GCGGGCCGAGCGCGACGTGGCGCCGACCGGGAACGCCCTCCACCTCCCGCCACGGGGGCCTCCGCCGCGACGGGCGCGACGGGCGCGGCGCGTGCGACGTACTCACAGTCGCGACAGTCCTTTCCGACGGACGAGACGGATGAACACCGGGGCCCCGAGCACGGCGAGCATGATGCCCACCTCCAACCGGTCGTCGGCCACCAGCCTGCCGAGCACGTCGGCGACGAGCAGCAGCACCGCGCCCAGCAGGCCCGCGAACGGCACCAGCCAGCGGTAGTCCGGTCCGGACAGCGCCCGTGCCACGTGCGGCACGATGAGCCCGAGGAAGGCGATCGGCCCGCACACGGCGACCGCGGCCCCGACCAGCATCGTGATCGCGGCCACCCCGACCACGCGGGTGCGCACGACGTCCCGGCCGAGCGCGGTGGCGACGTCGTCCCCGAGCGCGAGGGTGTTCAACCCCGGTGCGTTGACCACCGCCAGTAACAGCCCCACCAGCAGGAACGGCAGCATCTGACCGAGGACGGCGAAGTCCCGTCCGGCCAGGGAACCGACCTGCCAGAACCGGAACACTTCCATGCCCTGCCGGTCGGCGAGCACGACGGCCGCGGTCAGCCCGGACAGCAGCGCGTTGACGGCCGCGCCCGCCAGCGCCAGCGTCACCGGGGTGCTGTCACCGCGCCCCCCGACCGCGCCGAGCAGGAACACCACGGCCGCGGCGACCAGGGCTCCGGCGAAGCCGAACCACACGTACCCGGCCGGCCCCGCCACCCCGAAGAGCACGATCGCGGTGACGATGCCGAACGCCGCGCCCTGGTTCACCCCGAGCAGGCCGGGGTCGGCGATGGGGTTGCGGGTGTGCCCCTGCATCAGGGCACCGCCGATGCCGAGGGCGAGCCCCGCGAGGACACCCGCGAGCGTGCGCGGGCCGCGCAGCGACCGGACGATGATGTCGTGCTCGCCACCCGTCGGGGCGGTCAGCGCCCGCCAGACGTCCCCGGGCGGCACCGGGTGGACGCCGTACACGAGGCTGAGCGCGGCCGCGAGGACCAGGGCGATGACCAGGACGAGCAGGGTCAGCGGCCGTCGCCTCCCGGCGCGGCCGGGCGGTGCCTCCGTCGCGGCGTCGCTCCCGCGGGTGAGCGTCGTGGCCATCTCACATCCCTGTCCGGTGTGTTCCGGACCTCTTTTGCCGCTCGGTCCGGTCGGCTAGAGTCCGCGTTCGTTAGGAGAGCCTAACCGAATCCGAAGGGTGATCAATGAGCCGCCTGTCCCGCCCGCGCCGCCGTGCCGTCGTGGCCGCCGCCGTCGCCTGCCTGGGGTTGACCGCGTGTTCGCCGCAGGGCGAGCAGCCCGCCGGGGACACCGGCGACCAGGGTGCCTTCCCGCGCACGATCGAGCACGCGATGGGGGAGACCACGATCGAGGAGCGTCCGGAGACGGTGGTGGCGCTCGACTCGAGCTTCGCCGACGCCGCCGCCGCGCTGGAGACCGAGGTGGTGGCCTACACGCGGTATCCCACCTCCGACTCCGTGCCGGAGTACCTCGGCGACGACGCCCGGTACGTCGAGGGCGGACGGGAGGTCGGCGAGCTGGCCACCCCGGACATCGAGGCGCTGTACGAGATCGACGCGGATCTGATCGTCTCGGCGAAGGTGCGGCACGACGAGACCGTCTACGACCAGCTCCCCCCGGATGTCCCCGCGGTGTTCTCCGAGACCACCGGTGCCACCTGGAAGGACAACATCCGGTTGTTGGCCGAGGCGCTCGGCAAGGAGGAGCTCGCCGAGCAGAAGATCGACGACTACGAGCGCCGGGCCGCCGAGATCGGGGACGCGATCCGGGAGAAGACCGGTGGCACCCCGACGTACTCGCTCGTGCGGTTCGTCGAGGGCGAGCAGACGGTGCGGCTGTACACGACGAACTCGTTCGGCGGCATCGTGCTCTCCGACGTGGGCCTGGCCCGGCCGGAGGGACAGCCCGACTCGGACTCCGAGATCCTGGTCGAGGTGAGCCAGGAGGAAATCGGCAAGCTCGACGCCGACCGGATCTTCGTGTCCACCTACGAGGACGACACCACCGAGGCGACCAGCCCGAAGGAGACGTTCCAGGGCAACCCGCTCTGGGGCACGCTCGAGGGCACGGTGCACCAGGTCCCCGACAAGACCTGGTACGTGTCGGTGAGCCTGCAGGGCGCGCACGCCATGCTCGACGACCTCGCCGAGCAGTTCGGGGTCGACCCGGCCCGCGCCTGAGCCTCCCGTCCGGTCCGCGGCGTACGCCGGGTCGGGTGCGTCCGCGCCGTCCCGGCCCCTCCGCCGCTCTACGATCCGCGGAGCCCGCGGACCGGACGGGAGAAGGCATGGTGAGTGACGAGGGCACGGTGATCGGCGGCCGGTACCGGCTGCTCGCACCGGTCGGCCGGGGTGCCACGAGTGTGGTGTGGCGGGCCCGGGACGAACGGCTCGACCGGGTCGTGGCCGTCAAGGAGCTGACGCTCGACCCGGCCGACGACCCGGCGGCCGGGCGGCTGCTCCGCCGTGCGCAACGGGAAGGCCGGGTCGCGGCGCGGCTGGACCACCCGCACGCCGTCACGGTGCACGACGTCCTCACCCGGGACGGGACCGCGTTCCTGGTCATGGAGTACGTGGCGGGGGAGAGCCTCGCGGCGTCGCTCGCCCGGCGGGGGACACTGCCCGCACCGGAGGTCGCCGCGGTCGGGGCGGCACTGGCGGCGGCGCTGGCCGCCGCGCACGACGAGGGCATCCTGCACCGCGATGTCAAGCCGGGCAACGTGCTCGTCACCGCGGAAGGCTCCGTCACGCTCGTCGACTTCGGCATCTCCCGGATCGTGGGGGAGGCCACCGGCACCGGGGCCGGCCTCGTCGCGGGCACCCCCGCCTATCTGGCCCCCGAGGTGGCGGCCGGGGAGACCGTCGGCACGGCCGCGGACGTGTTCTCCCTCGGGGCCACCCTGCTCACCGCGCTGGAGGGCACCCCGCCGTTCGGCGACGCCGACGACCCGGTCG
>NZ_KI912227.1:0-2289 GCF_000231035.2 Saccharomonospora iraqiensis subsp. paurometabolica YIM 90007
GGAGCCGGCCGTCACCGGGGCGGGGGCCGCCGGGGACACGGCGGACGGTGTCCCCGCGGGGATCCCGTCCGGGTCGCCCCGCACGACGCCGGCGGACCGCGCCGGGAAGACGGACCGCACCGAGGAGAGGACATCGCCGTGACGAGGGTGCTCATCGTCGAGGACGAGGAGTCGTTCGCCGATCCACTGGCCTTCATGCTGCGCAAGGAAGGGTTCACCGCGGCGGTGGCCACCGACGGCACCGAGGCGCTCGACGAGTTCGACCGCAACGGGGCCGACATCGTCCTGCTCGACCTGATGCTCCCGGGAATGAGCGGCACCGACGTGTGCAAGCAGCTCCGTCAGCGGTCGGCGGTCCCGGTCATCATGGTCACCGCGCGGGACAGCGAGGTGGACAAGGTGGTGGGGCTCGAACTCGGCGCCGACGACTACGTCACCAAGCCGTACTCGGCGCGGGAGCTGATCGCCCGGGTGCGGGCCGTGCTGCGCCGCGGCGGCGAGGGGCAGCCGGAGGACGAGACGGCCGCGCAGGTGTTGACCGGCGGGCCGGTGCGGATGGACGTCGAACGGCACGTCGTCACCGTGGACGGGACCGAGGTGCCGCTGCCGCTGAAGGAGTTCGACCTGCTGGAGTACCTGCTCCGCAACATCGGCCGGGTGCTGACCCGGCACCAGCTCATCGACCGGGTGTGGGGCGCGGACTACGTCGGGGACACGAAGACGCTCGACGTCCATGTCAAGCGGCTGCGGTCGAAGATCGAGGCCGATCCGGGATCCCCCCGGCACCTGGTCACCGTGCGCGGGCTCGGCTACAAGTTCGAGGTCTGACCGGCCGGGCCGACCGGCACCGATCTGCCGCGCCGATCGCCCACCCCGCGCCGGACGGCCTGCCGCGCCGCCCGGCGCGGCGGATCCTCCGCCCCGCCGCAGCGGGCGACCGTCCGGCGAATGTCACAGCACACTAACGACGACTCCGGGTACCGTTGGGCTTCGTGCGCCTAGGGGTACTCGACGTCGGGTCGAACACCGTCCACCTGCTGGTGGTGGACGCCCATCGTGGTGGCCATCCGACCCCGATGCACTCGGAGAAGACCGTCGTGCGGCTCATCGAGCGGATCGGCGGGGACAACGAGATCGACAAGGCCGCGGCCGACGAACTGGTCGATGCCGTCGTGGCGGCCTGCGGGTCGGCGCGGCGGCTGGGATGCGAGGAGGTCATGGCGTTCGCGACCTCGGCCCTGCGGGACGCGCGCAACGCCGGGGACGTGCTCGACCGCGTCACCCGGGACACCGGCGTCGAGCTGCGCGTGCTCAGCGGCGAGACCGAGGCGCGGCTGACCTTCCTCGCGGTGCGCCGCTGGTTCGGGTGGTCGGCGGGCAGGCTCCTGGTGCTCGACATCGGCGGCGGTTCCCTGGAGGTCGCGATGGGGGTGGACGAGGAACCCGACCTCGCCGTCTCCCTGCCGCTGGGCGCCGGGCGCCTCACCCGCACCCGGTTCGCGCACGATCCGCCGACCCGTACGGAGGTCGTGGCCACCACGGCCTGGTTGGAGGACCAGCTCGCCCCGCTCGCCACCGAGATCGGACGTCAGGGGCAGCCCGACCGGGTGGTCGCCACGTCGAAGACGTTCCGGTCGCTGGCGCGGTTGACCGGGGCGGCCCCCTCGGCCGCGGGTCCCCGGGCGCGGCGGGTGCTCACCGACACCGCACTGCGTCAGCTCATCGCCTTCATCTCGCGGATGTCCTCCAGCGACCTCGCCGAGCTGGAGGGGGTCAGCCCGAGCCGGGCACACCAGCTCGTCGCGGGCGCGCTTGTGGCGCAGAGCACGATGCGAGCGTTGTCACTCGACACATTGGAGATCTGCCCGTGGGCACTACGCGAAGGTGTCATCCTTCGACGGCTGGACCATTCCAACGGCGAGGATCGGACTGCGGTGGACACGGCCCCGGAGCGACACTCGTGACCCCCGGGCGCACACTGGACGCGGACGACGGGCTACGGGCACGGTGGAAGGGATGACTCGAGACAGCGACGGCGGGCGGGCGCAGAAGACTGTCGCCGAACTCCTCGCCGAACACGGCGGGCAGGCCGGGGGTGCATCACGCCGCCGGCGGCGTCGCGCTGCCGAGGACGACGACGCGTCCGGTGGACGCGCTCCCGGGGTGACCGACACGGCACCCCAGGCGATCATCGACCGGATCCGGTCGGAGGAGCCCGACGGCGCCGGTGCGAACGGGGCCGGCGCGAACGGGGTCGGCGCGAACGGGGCCGATCCCGACGGGGCGCCA
>NZ_KI912227.1:2389-2975 GCF_000231035.2 Saccharomonospora iraqiensis subsp. paurometabolica YIM 90007
CGCGCACGGCCCCGTGGCGGGCAGCGCGCCGAGTTCGTCGGCCGAGCCGGAGGTGATGCGGTAGCAGTCCATCCGCTCGGCCAGTGCGGTGGCGCGGCGCTCGATCCGTTCCAAGAGCGTGCCCGGGTCGTCGGCGGTGTCCGGCAGTGCAGCGCCGAGCAGGTCGAGCCGGTGCGCCTGCCGGTCCGCCCAGTCCCGCAGCGAGACCAACTGCCGGCCGCCCGACCCGGTGGCCACGGCGGTCAGGCCGGTGGTGCCCTCGGTGGCGTGCTCGGTGAAGTCCGCCAGCACATCCGGGGAGGCGGGCGCCACCCGGGTGGGTGCGTGCGCGGACAGTGCCACGAGCTCGTCGATCCGCCGTGCGGCGTAGTCCAGTCGGCGGTGGGCGTGCGCCTCCTCGTCGAGGGTCAGGCCGAGCGCCGTCGCCTCCCGCAGCCGCTTCAGCCCGTACAGCGTGTCCCCGGGCAGGGCGTCGTGGGAGAGCAGGACACCCAGTCCGCCCAACGACAGCACCGCCGCGGCCGCCGCCGTCAGCACGGGGAGCGGCCGGGGCCGCGACCGTGCACGGTGCCGGTGCGGCCGGTCG
>NZ_KI912227.1:3075-4444 GCF_000231035.2 Saccharomonospora iraqiensis subsp. paurometabolica YIM 90007
GCACCGAGGACCGACGGCACCCCGATCCGCGCGGCCTTGCGGCCGGTGCGGAAGTCCCGGATCGCCCAGCCGCGGTCGCGGGCGACGTCGCGCAGCCCCGCGTCCGGGTTCACCGCGACCGCCGTGCCCACCACCGACAGCATCGGCACGTCGTTCTGCGAGTCCGAGTAGGCGGTGCAGCGCCGCAGGTTCAGCCCCTCCCTGGCGGCCAGCGCCCGCACCGCGTGCGCCTTGGCGCGGCCGTGCAGCATGTCCCCGACGAGCCTGCCGGTGTAGACGCCGTCGGTGCTCTCGGCGACCGTGCCCAGCGCACCGGTGAGGCCGAGTCGGCGCGCGATGATGGCGGCGAGTTCGACCGGCGTCGCGGTGACCAGCCACACCCGCTGCCCCGCGTCGAGATGCATCTGGGCGAGCGCCCGGGCGCCGGCCCAGATCTTGTCGGCCATCAGCTCGTCGAAGATCTCCTCGCCGATCTCCACCATCTCGTCGACGGTGCGCCCGGCCACGAAGGACAGGGCCTGTTCCCGGCTGGACTGCACACCCTGGTGGTCCTCCCGGCCGCCGACCCGGAACTTGACCTGCTGCCAGGCGAACCCGGCCAGATCGGAGGTGCTGAAGTACCGGCGGGCCGCCAGGCCGCGGGCGAAGTGGAAGATCGACGCGCCCATCATCATCGTGTTGTCCACGTCGAAGAACGCGGCGGCGGTCAGGTCGGGGGGTGCGGGCGTGCGCGGTGCCGGGACCCCGGCCACGGGTTCCGCGGCGGCCTCCGGCTCCGGACCCTCCGCGGCTTCGGTGTCCGGTTCGAGCGTCGCGACCTTGGCGCTCTCCATGGCCACCGCCGCGTCGGCCGACGCCTCGCCCGCCAGCGCGGCGAGCCGTTCGCGCTCCCGGCGTCTCCCGCGGCCTACGCGGCTCCGCCACCGTGACACGTGCACCGCCTCCACTGTCCGGGTCTTCCTTCGGTGCCCGTCCCACAGAGTAACGAGCCGGGGGTGAACACCGGAGAGCTATCCGATGGCCACGTCGGGCAATCCCGGGAGAACGGGCGGGATACGCACCAGCGGCGGGTCCTCCTCACCACCATCGGGTGGTGGTGGGTCGTTCCGGGGAGGGTCGGCCGGGACCGGTGCGGGGACGACTTCCGGCGGTGCGGACCCCCGACCGGGCAGGTCGCTGTGCACACCGTCCACACGGACCGTCGAGCCGGTGAACGACACGAGGTCGTCCTCGTCGGTCTCCCCGGACGACGGCGGGGCGTGGTGCGGCCCCGGGGACGCCGTCGGCCCCGGCTGTTCCGGGCGCCCGGCCGGGGACGACGGGGGTGTGGACGAGGAGCCCGGTTCCCGGGGCGCCTCCGGGTCGGTCG
>NZ_KI912228.1:0-1152 GCF_000231035.2 Saccharomonospora iraqiensis subsp. paurometabolica YIM 90007
GACGGAGACCATGGCCGCGCGGGTGGTGTGGCTGGTCGCCAACGGCCTGGTCACTCCCGAGCGCGTACTCGGCCTGACCTTCACGCGGAAGGCGGCGCGCCAGCTCGCCGAACGGGTCCGGGCCCGGCTGCGCCGACTCGCCGGGTCCGGCCTGCTCGACCGGGTCGACCCCAGCGGGCAGCGCAGGCTCGCCGTGGCGGCGGGCGAGCCCACGGTGCTCACCTACCACGCCTACGCGGGCAGGTTGCTCGCCGAGCACGGTCTGCGGCTGCCGGTGCAGCCCGGGGCGCGCATGCTGTCCGAGACGGCGTCCTGGCAGCTCGCGCACCGGGTGGTGGCCACCTGGGAGGCCGACCTGGACACCGACCGGGTGCCGCCGTCGGTGACCGCGCAGGTGCTCGCGCTGGCGGGCGAGCTGGGGGAACACCTCGTCGAGCCGGACCGGCTCCGCGAGTACACCGAATGGTTCACCGAACTGGTGGAGACCGCGCCCAGGGCGAAGGGGCAGAAGGCGGCGCTGCCGGTGGCGCTGACCGAGATCGTGTCCGCGCAGCGGTTCCGGACCCAGCTGCTGCCGCTGGTCGAGGCGTACCGGCAGCGCAAACGGGCCGAGGGCGCGCTCGACTTCGCCGACCAGATGTCGCTGGCCGCGCGCCTGGCCGGGACCTGCCCCGACGTGGCGGACGGGGAACGTGCCCGGTTCGGAGCGGTGCTGCTGGACGAGTACCAGGACACCGGGCACGCCCAGCGGGTGCTGCTGCGGGCGCTGTTCGGGGGTGCCGAGCCGATGCCCGTCACCGCGGTGGGGGACCCGGCGCAGGCCATCTACGGCTGGCGCGGCGCCAGCGCGGCGAACCTGCCCCGGTTCACCACCGACTTCCCGCGCCGCGACCCCGGCCGAAACGGGGACCCGGTTCCGGCCCGGGAGTACGGGATGCTCACCAGCTTCCGGAATCCGCCGGAGGTGCTGACGCTGGCCAACGCGATCGCCGAACCGCTGCGGGCGCAGGGGCTCGGGGTGCGGGAGCTGCGCGCCCGCGACGGGGCGGAGACCGCCGACATCCGCGCCGCCCTGTGCGCGGACGTGCGGGCCGAACGGGAGTGGATCGCCGACGCGATGGCCCGCACCTGGTTCGCCGAGCGGGACGCCAC
>NZ_KI912228.1:1252-1442 GCF_000231035.2 Saccharomonospora iraqiensis subsp. paurometabolica YIM 90007
CGGCACCGCGTGGAGCTGCGCCCCGAGGCGGAACTGGAGGGCACCACGGCCGACGCGCTGCTCGACCGCATCCTGGCGACCGTGCCGGTGCCGCGCTGATGGCACTGACCGCACGCGCGGGCCTGCTCGCCCTGCTGGGCGCGCCGGTGGTGGGGCTGCTGATGCCGTCCTGGGCGGGGGTCGCCGTGGT
>NZ_KI912228.1:1542-2452 GCF_000231035.2 Saccharomonospora iraqiensis subsp. paurometabolica YIM 90007
CCGGCGAGCCCGTCCGGGTCTCCCCGTCGACCGTGGACACGCTGGTCCGCTGCCCGCTGCGGTGGCTGCTCGAACGGCACGGCGGCACCGACCCCGCCCAGCTCGCGGCCGTGACCGGCACTTTGGTGCACGCACTCGCGCAGTCCGCCGCCGACGGCGCCGACACCGGACAGCTGCGCGCGGAACTCGACGCGGCGTGGACGCGGGTCGACGCGGGCGCCCCGTGGTTCTCCCGGCGGGAACGCCGCCGCGTGGAGTCGATGGTGTGGACCTTCCTGGACTGGCTGCGCACCAGCCGCGCCGAGCTCACCGGGGCCGCGGTGGAGCAGGAGATGCGGGTGGCACTGCCGCCGGAGATCGATACCGGGCAGGACGGGGACGGAGGCGGCCGGACCGTGTGGCTGACCGGCCGGGTCGACCGGCTGGAACACGACGCGTACGGCAGGCCCGTGATCGTCGATCTGAAGACGGGCAAGACGCCGATCAGCACGGCCGAGGCCGAGAAGCATCCCCAGCTCGCGGCCTACCAGCTGGCCCTGCGGCTCGGCGCCTTCGACACCGGCGGGGCGACAGCGCCGGGCGACACCGGCGACTCCGGCGGGGCACGACTGGTCTACGTCGCCAAGCCGCACACCAGAACGGGCGCGACCCAACGTGAGCAACCCGCGCTGGACGACGAGGCCGCCCGCCGGTGGCTCGACGTGGTGCGTACCGCGGCGGCGGAGTCGGCGGGCCCGGAGTACCCCGTCCGGGAGAACAGCGACTGCGACCGCTGCCCGGCCCGCCCCGCGTGTCCGCTGCGTCCGGAAGGCAGGCAGGTGACCCACCGGTGACCCACACGACGGATCCGCACGCCGCCGCCACCCCGGCCGAACCGACCGGACCGACCGGGCCGCGCGCCGCCGCACCG
>NZ_KI912228.1:2552-3496 GCF_000231035.2 Saccharomonospora iraqiensis subsp. paurometabolica YIM 90007
GCCCGACCCGCCCGCCGAAGCCGTGCTGGACGCCGTCCGCGGGCGGACCCGGGCCGACGCGGCCACCCTGCTGTACGGACCCGCGCCGGCCGACGACGCGGAACTGCTCCGGCTCGCCGGGGACCTGGACGCACTGGAGGAGGAGGTGGGCACGTGAGACCGCCCCACCGGGCCACGCAGGAACGACCGACGGGGGAGAACCCATGACACAGGCACGGGACGCGCTGATCGCGCTGCGCTCCGAGATCGGCAAGGTGATCGTCGGCAACGACGCGACGGTCACCGGACTGATCCTGGCGATGCTGTGCCGGGGGCACGTGCTGGTCGAGGGAGTGCCGGGCGTGGCGAAGACGCTCCTCGTGCGCACCGCGGCCGCCGCGCTCGACCTGCGCACCGCGCGTGTGCAGTTCACCCCGGACCTGATGCCGGGCGACGTCACCGGGTCACTGGTGTACGACACCACCACCGGGCGGTTCTCCTTCCGCGAGGGCCCGGTGTTCACCGACCTCCTGCTGGCCGACGAGATCAACCGGACGCCGCCGAAGACGCAGGCGGCGCTGCTGGAGGCGATGCAGGAACGGCAGGTGTCGGTGGAGGGCGACGCCCGGCCGTTGCCGGACGAGTTCCTGGTCGTGGCCACCCAGAACCCGGTGGAGTACGAGGGCACCTACCCACTGCCGGAGGCCCAGCTGGACCGTTTCCTGCTCAAGCTGATCGTGCCGACGCCGTCGCGCGAGGACGAGATCGGGGTGCTCGGCCGGCACGCGCAGGGCTTCGATCCCGATGACCTCGCCGCCGCGGGGGTGCGGCCGGTGGCGGGGCCGGAACACCTGCGGCAGGCCCGTGCCGAGGTCGGTGCGGTGACCGTGGCGCCGGAGGTGCTCGGGTACGTGGTGGACCTGTGCCGGGCCACCCGCGAGGCGCCCGGCGTGCGGCTCGGCGTC
>NZ_KI912228.1:3596-3919 GCF_000231035.2 Saccharomonospora iraqiensis subsp. paurometabolica YIM 90007
CCCGCCGCGCCGCCGGGGAGAGCGGGTACGACACGGCCGTCCGGGAGTACGTGCGCGCGGTCGTGCGCCGTCTCGAGGAGACCGGCGTGCTCGAACCGCGTCCCGGACGCACGGCCCACGAGGCTGCCCGGGAGGCCGGGGCGCGGCTGCCCGCCCTCGCCGGGGAGCTGCGCGACGCGGCGGTGCTCTTCGACGAGGTCCACTACGGCGGCCGCCGCCCGGGACCCCGGGACGTGGACACCGTCGCCTCCCTGGACACCGCGGTGCGCGCCGCCCGTCAGGCGCCGGTGTGAGGAGGTCCTGATGTCCGCACCCGCCGGGGC
>NZ_KI912228.1:4019-8010 GCF_000231035.2 Saccharomonospora iraqiensis subsp. paurometabolica YIM 90007
CCGGTGCCGCCGGGGGTGCCGACGTGGGCCTACCTGGCCGCGGTGCTCGCCGAACGCCGGGACCGCGCCCGTGCCCGGGGCGTCTCCGCACGGGATCCGTCCGCCGTCCCGCCGGGTGATCCCGCTCCGGAAGGCGGTGTATCCCACGGCGGTGTGTCCCACGGCGGCGTCGCCCACGGGGGCGCCGCCGACGACGCCGGGCAGGGGGACCCCGGTCACCGGGACACCGCGGACAGCCAACGGTCCGGGCCGTTCACGCCTCCCGGCTGAGTGCGTCGGCGATCAGTTCGTCGGTGAGTTCGCGCAACCGGGCCCGGGCGTTGCGTTTGTACGCCTGCGGGTGCGGCTCGGACTCCTCGGTACCGTTGAAGAACCGGCCCGTCACCCCCTCGACGTCCTCGCCGCAGATCAGCCGCAGCGTCGCGGCCGCCCCGTCGGCGACGGTGCTGGCCGGGGTCCGCCCGGACTGGCGCACCATCGAGGTGTCCATGAATGTCGCCGGGTGCAAAGCGTTGACCGTGATGCCGCTTCCGCGCAGTTCCTCCGCGAGGTCGAAAGTGAACATCACCTGGGCGAGCTTGCTGCGCATGTACGCCGAGGCCCCGCTGTACTGCCGACGGCACTGGAGGTCGCTGAACGACAGTTCCTGCTGCCCCGCCGAGGCGACGTTGACGATCCGGGCGGGGGCGCGCAGCAGCGGCAGGAGCCTGCGGGTGAGGTGGTAACCGGCCACGTAGTTCACCGCGAAACGGAGTTCGATGCCGTCCACGCTCTCCCGCCGGACCGTCGGATCGGACCCGGTGCCGATTCCGGCGTTGTTCACCAGCACGTCGATCCGCTCGTACCGCTGCCGGATCTCCCGGGCCAGGCGCTCGACCTGGTGCAGATCGGACAGGTCGGCCCGCACGGACTCCACCTCGGCCCCGCTGTTCGCGCGGGTCTCGTCCCGCAGGTCGCGCAGCTTGTCCGCACTGCGGCCGTGCGCGATCATCCGGGCGCCCCGGGCCGCGAGTTCGCGTACCAGGTGCCTGCCGAGGCCGTCGGTGGCGCCGGTGACGAGGATGGTCTGCTCGCTGAGTGGTCTCATAACCCCTGCCTGTGAGAGTACCCGTAGGGTGTGGCCATGGCCGTCTCCGAGTTACATCGATTCACCCTCGACAACGGCCTGCGGGTCGTGCTCGCGCCGGATCCGACGGCGCCGGTCGTCGGTGTCAGCGTGCACTACGACGTGGGCTTCCGCTCCGAACCGGAGGGACGCACGGGGTTCGCGCACCTGTTCGAGCACCTGATGTTCCAGGGCAGCGAGAGTCTCGAGAAACTCGCGCACTTCCGGCACGTGCAGAGCAGCGGCGGCACGTTCAACGGATCCACCCATCCGGACTACACGGACTACTTCGAGGTGCTGCCGTCGGCGGCGCTGGAGCGCGCGCTGTTCCTCGAGGCCGACCGGATGCGCGCGCCGAAGCTGACGCGGGAGAACCTCGCGAACCAGATCGACGTGGTCAAGGAGGAGATCCGGCTCAACGTGCTGAACCGGCCCTACGGCGGGTTCCCGTGGATCCTGCTCCCTCCGGTGCTGTACTCGACGTTCCCGAACGCGCACAACGGCTACGGTGACTTCACCGACCTCGAACAGGCCACCCTGGACGACTGCGCGGCCTTCTTCGACACCTACTACGCCCCGGCCAACGCGGTGCTGACCGTGGCGGGCGACCTCGACGTCGACCGCACCCGGGAGCTGGTGGACAAACACTTCGGGGACGTACCCGCACGGCCGCGGCCGCACCGTCCCTCGTTCGCGGAACCGGCGCCGGACTCGGAGCTGCGCGCCACGCACACCGACCCGCACGCGCCGTTGCCCGCACTGGCCGTCGGCTACCGGATGCCCGACCCGGTCAACGAGCTGGACGGCTACCTGGCCAACCTGGTGCTCGCCGGGGTGCTCACCGACGGGGACTCCTCCCGGTTGCAGCAGCGCATGGTGCACCGGGAGCCGCTGGTCACCGACATCAACGCGGGCGCGGGGCTGTTCGGTCCGTTCGAGGCACGGGACCCGGACACGTTCTCGGTGACGGCCGTCCACGCACCGGACGTGGCCCCGGAGACCGTACTCGGCGCCCTCGACGCGGAGCTCGGCGAGCTCGCCGCGACCCCGCCGGGGGAGGCGGAGCTGGCGAAGGTGACCGCGCGGTGGAGCGCGAACCTGCATTCCGACCACGACCGGTTGGTCTCCCGCACTCTCGCGCTGGGCTCGATGGAGCTGCTGCACGGCGACGCCGCGCTGGTGTACGAGCTGCCCGAACGGATCGCGGCCGTGACGGCGACGCAGGTGTCCGAGGCCGCGAAGGCGCTGCGCCCCGACTCGCGCGCGGTGCTCGTGGTGGAGCCCGACCAGGGAGGTACCCAGTGAGCGCGACCGACACGACCGGTTCCCGACACCGCGACGCGGACGCGATCGGCCGCACCGCCACCGGTCCCCGCGAGGTCCCCGGCCTCGGCGGACAGCGCGCCGCGGCCGACCTCGCGCACACCGACACGGTGCTGCCGAACGGGCTGCGCGTCCTGGCGGTGCGCAAGCAGACCGTGCCGATGGTGGAGATGCGGCTGACCATCCCGTTCGCCGGGGACGACCCGCTGCACCCCGCCACGGCGGAGGTGCTCGCGGAGACCCTGCTGACCGGGACCCGGCGCCGCGACCGGGTGGCCATCGACACCGACCTGGCGCTGATCGGCGGTGAGCTCGGCGCGATGGTCGACCCGGAGCACCTCGGACTCTCCGGCAGCGCCCTGGCCTCCGGCCTGCCCACGCTGCTGGACGTGCTCGCCGACGTGCTCACCGAGGCGTCCCACCCGGACGCCGAGGTCGCCCGGGAGGCGGACCGCATCGCCGAGCGGTTGGCCGTCGCACGCACACAACCCCGCGTGATCGCGCGGGAGGCGCTGCAGCGGCACCGGTACGGCGACCACCCGTACACCCGGGAGATCCCGCACGCCGAGGACGTGGCGGCCGTGACCCCGGAGGCGGTGCGCGCCCTGCACGCCGCCGCGGTGCTGCCGGGTGGTTCGACGCTGGTGCTGGTCGGCGACTTCGATCCGGACACCGTCGTGGCGGACGTCGAGCAGGCCCTGCGGGGTTGGAGCAGCGACCGCAATGCGGCCGAGCTGCCCGCACTGCCGCACCTCCAGGCGGGTGACGTGCTGCTGGTGCCCCGGCCCGGCGCCGTGCAGTCGCAGATCCGGCTCTCCGCGCAGGCCGTCCCCCGGACCGACCCGCGCTACCCCGCGCTGCAACTGGCGAACCTCACGCTCGGCGGATACTTCTCGTCCCGGCTGGTGGAGAACCTCCGCGAGGACAAGGGCTACACCTACGGGGCGCACTCCGGCTTCGAGTTCACCGGCACCGGGGCGACGGTGCAGGTGGAGGCCGACACCGCCAGCGACGTCACCGCGGCGGCGCTGCTGGAGACCCGGTACGAACTCGGCAGGCTCGGCCTGGTGCCGCCGACGGACGACGACGTCGAATCCGTGCGCCAGTACGCCATCGGGTCGCTGCTGATCGGGTCGTCGTCGCAGGCGGGGCTGGCCAACCAGCTCTCCTCCCTCGCGGTCGTGGGGCTGGGCGTCGAGTGGCTGCTCGAACACCCGGCCCGGGTGGCCCGGGTGACCACGGAGGAGGTCGCCGAGGCCGCGCTCACGTTCTTCGCCCCGAGCCGGTTCACCGGCGTCGTGGTGGGCGATGCCGACGTGCTCGCCCCCCGGTTGGAAGCGCTCGGTGGGGTGACGGTGGACCGGGAATGAGCGCGGCGACACCCTTCCGGCTGGGTGCGGATCCGGCGCTGTCCCGCTCGACCGCCGACCGGCAGGAGACGCTGCGCGGCGACCCGGAGCGGCTCCGCGCGCGGTGGCCCTGGGCGCGGGTGGTTCCGGTGGACGACCGGGGCCGCAGCCCGGTCCCGGAGGACACCGTGCGCGCGGAGGACACCGTGCGCGC
>NZ_KI912228.1:8110-9139 GCF_000231035.2 Saccharomonospora iraqiensis subsp. paurometabolica YIM 90007
GGGGCCCGCCGCGGGCACCGTGCGTCTGGACTCGGGCTGGGGCCTCACCCAGGAGGCGCCCGCCGCCGACGGTGAGGTGTGGGTCGAACTGCGCGGACACGGGGCCGCACTCGACGACGCCTCCGCCGGGCTGCTGACCACCGCCGTCGCACTGCGCAACTGGCACCGGCGGGCGCGGTACTGCGCCCGCTGCGGCGGGGTGGTCCGGTCGCGGCAGTTCGGCTGGGCCACCGAGTGCACACGCTGCGGACACGAGGAGTACCCGCGGACGGATCCGGCCGTGATCTGCCTCGTCCACGACGACGTCGGGGTGAACGGGGAGCAGGTACTGCTGGCCCGGCAGCCGGTGTGGCCGCCGGGGCGTTACTCGGTGCTGGCCGGGTTCGTCGAGGCCGGCGAGTCGCTGGAGCGCTGCGTCGAGCGGGAGGTCGCCGAGGAGGTCGGGGTCGCCGTGCGCGACGTCCGGTACCTCGGCAGCCAGCCCTGGCCGTTCCCCCGTTCGATCATGCTCGGCTTCGCCGCGCGCGCCGACGCGGGCGCGGTCCCGTCCCCCGCCGACGGGGAGATCGAGAACGCCTGCTGGATGCCCCGGGAGCGGGTGGCGGCCGCCTTCGCCGGGCGGGACCCGGACCTGCTGCTGCCGGGTGGGTCGTCGATCGCGCACCTGATGCTCAGGGCCTGGGCCGGAGCGGACGCCTGAGCGGGAGTCCGCACGGCCGTGTTCTCGCCCCGGGAGCGGGCGGCGCGGAGTAGTCTCGCCGCACACGCCGTCGACCGGGGGGATGCTGTGGGCGCGTCACGGGCTGTCGGGTTGCTGCTGGGGATGCTCGCCGACTCGGTCGTCGGCGACCCCGCTCGGAAGTGGATGTCGCGGCCGGAGGCCGGGTCGACGGAGCCCAAAGCTCCGGAGGTGGCCGCGTCGGAGCGCGGAGCCTCGGAGGACGGACCGGCGGAGGGCGGAGCCTCGGAGGCGGGTGCGTCCGATCGGGGGGCCGGCGGGCCCCGTGCCGGGGCGGCGCTCCGCCGGGT
>NZ_KI912228.1:9239-13973 GCF_000231035.2 Saccharomonospora iraqiensis subsp. paurometabolica YIM 90007
GCCGCCCCGGCAGCCCCGCGCCGGGTCCGACCGGGCCGACCGGCCCCGCAGCGACGCGGGAGCGCGGTTCGGGGCGTTCCGCCAGGCTCTGCGTCCGGACAAACGGGACACTCCACCTCCGGAATCGCGGCCGGATTCCGACTGATCCGCACCGGCCGCACCACCCGACCGCAGCTGACAAGGATCGCGTGATGACTACGACCAACCAGAGTCTCGAATGGTTACTGGAGCGTCTGCTGGAACAGACGCCGGGCGCGCAGCACGCGCTGGTGCTGTCGCGGGACGGACTCAAGCTGTGTCACACCCAGGGGCTCGGCGTCGACCGGGCCGACCAGCTCTCCGCCGTCGCCGCGGGCGTACAGGCGCTCGCGCAGAGCGCGTCGATGGAGTTCGGGGACGGCTCCGGGGGAGTGCGTCAGTCCATGACCGAGTTCCACGGTGGGCTGCTGTTCATCGTGGAGGCGGGGGAGGGGGCGCACCTGGCGCTGCTCGCCGAGGAGGACTCCGACGTCGGTCTCGTGGGGCACAAGCTGAACGAGCTGGTCGAACAGCTCGGACCGTTCCTGACGGCCCCGCCCCGCAGGCCCGGACCCGACGGTCAACCGGCATGATCCGGCACGCGATCGACAGCGAGGACCCGGACCGGCTCTACACCGTGACCGGGGGACGCAGCCGCGCCGACGACAGCGACCTCGACCTCGTCACGCTGATCGTGGGCGAGTCGGACCCGGCGCCCGGGATGCAGTCCGAACACGCCCGGATCCTGCGGATCTGCCGGTATCCCACCGCGGTCGTGGAGATCGCCTCGGAACTCGACCTACCGGTCAGCGTCGTGAAGATCCTGATCACGGACCTGTTGGGCACCGGCCAGGTCACGGCCCGCCATCCGAGCGCGCGCCGGACCACGGCCGAACTGCCCGATCCGGCCTTCCTCGAAAAGGTGCTCGTTGGACTCCACAATCTCTGATCCCACCTCCGACCCCGGCACCGACCGCACGCCGCTGCAGAGCACGGCGGCGGACGGGGTGAAGATCGTCGTCGTCGGCGGGTTCGGTGTCGGCAAGACCACGATGGTGCGCTCGGTGAGCGAGATCCGCCCGCTCAACACCGAGGAGACGATGACCCAGGCCGGACTCGGTGTCGACGAGAACGGCGAGGTCGACGCGAAGAACACCACGACGGTGGCGTTCGACTTCGGCCGCATCACCCTCAACGAGGAGATGGTGCTCTACCTGTTCGGCGCCCCCGGGCAGCAGCGTTTCTGGTTCCTCTGGGACCGGCTGTTCGCGGGCACCCTCGGCGCGGTCGTGCTGGTGGACACGCGCCGGGTGGAGGACTCCTGGTACGCCATCGACCGGCTGGAGCACCACGGCACACCCTTCATCGTGGTCCGGAACAACTTCCCGGGCGCCACACACGATCTCGACGAGTTGCGCGAGGCGCTGAGCCTCTCCGACGAGGTACCGCTGATCGACTGCGACGCCCGCGACCGGGAGTCGTCCAAGCGGGTCCTGATCACTCTCGTCGACCACCTGTACACGATGTCGACCCAGGGAAGTACGTCATGACCGACCTCCGGTCGTCGCTGGACAACGCCGAACCGCTCTACGGCGAGCGGTTCCGTCACGACCCGGCCGTGCTGTACGCCGACATCCGCAGCCGGCACGGCCCCGTCGCCCCGGTTCTGCTCGACGGGGACATCCCGGCGTGGTTCGTGATCGGCTACCGGGAACTGCACCAGGTGGCGTCCAATTCGGACCTGTTCGCGCGGGACACCCGGCGGTGGAACATGTGGGACCGGGTGCCCGGGGACTGGCCCCTGATGCCGTACGTGATGCACAACCCGTCGGTGATGTTCGCCGAGGCCGAGGAACACCGGCGACGTGCCGGGGCGCTCGGGGACGCCCTCGGCGCGTTCGACCAGTTCGAGATCGGCATGAACTGCGAACGCATCGCCGACTCGCTCATCGACACCTTCGCCGGCCGCGGCGAGGCGGAGCTGATGAGCGAGTACGTGCTCAAGATGCCGCTGTCGGTGCTGGCGACCATGTACGGCCTGCCCGAGGGCGACATCCCGACGCTGGTGCACGACATCCGCACGTCGCTGGACGTCGGCCCGGACGCGGGCCCCGCCTACGGGCGGGTGCAGCAGGCGATGGCGGCGCTGCTGGAGCGGAAACGGGAGTTGCCCGGCCCGGACGTTCCGTCGACCCTGCTGGAGCACCCCGCCGGACTGACCGACGAGGAGATCTCCCTCGACCTGCTGGTGGTGGCCTCGGCGGCGCAGCAGCCGACGGCGAACTGGATCGGCAACACGCTGCGGCTGATGCTCACCGACGAGCGGTTCGCGCTGACGCTGGCCGGGGGCCGGGAGAGTGTCGGGCAGGCGCTGACCGAGGTGCTGTGGCACGACACCCCGACGCAGAACTTCATCGGGCGGTTCGCGGCCCGGGACACCGAACTGGCGGGCAGGCGCATCCGCGCGGGTGACCTGCTCGTCCTCGGTCTGTCCGCGGCCAACACCGACCCGAACGTGCGGCTGGCGTTGCCGGACGCGACGGGCAACCGGGCGCACATGTCGTTCGGACACGGCGAGCACGGCTGCCCGTACCCGGCGCCGGAGGTGGCCGAGGTGATCGCGAAGACCAGCGTCGAGGTTCTGCTGGACCGGCTGCCCGACCTCAATCTGGGGCTGCCCGCCGAGGATCTGGTGTGGCATCCGTCGGTGTGGATGCGCGGGCTGACCGAGCTCCCGGTCACCTTCACGCCCACCGTGGTCTGAGCACCCGCGGCACCCCGCCGCGTCCCGGTGCCCGTGCGGCAGGGGACGCGGCGGGCGGCGGTCAGTTCGGGGTGAAGCGCACCGGCACCGCGGCCGGGCCCCGGGTGAACACGCCCTCCTCGACGACGGTGTGCCCGTCGGCGATCCGCAGGTCGGACATCGCGTCGAGGAGCTGGTTCATACCCACCTCCACTTCGGTGCGCGCCAGCATCGCGCCGACACAGAAGTGCCTGCCGAGCGCGAACGACAGGTGCTGCGCGGCGGCGGTGAAGGCCGTGTTCGTCGGCAGGTCCTCCCGGAACAGGTTGAAGGTGTTCGGGTCGGAGAACCGCTCCGGATCGCGGTTGGCCGCACCGATCAGGCAGGTCAGCGTGCTGCCCGCGGGCACGACACCACCGGAGAGCTCGACGTCCTCCGCGGGCTGCCGCATGATCATGTGCACGGGGGGTGTGTAGCGCAGCGTCTCGGCGAACGCCTGCGGGATCAGGCTCCGGTCCCGCTGCACCGCGCGCAGCTGCTCGGGGTGCGCGGTCAGGTTCGACACGATGCTGGCGAGGGCCTTGTCGGTGGTCTCCCCGCCCGCGGCGAGCAGCAGACTGACGAACGCCTTGATGTCCTCGTCACTCATCTGGGTGCCGTCCACCTCGGCGGCACACAGGGTGGACAGCAGGTCGTCGGAGAGGTTGTTCCGGCGCTCCCGGATGATCGGGATCATGTACTCGGCGAGTTCGTCCCGGGTGCGCAGGCCGTCGGCGATGATGTCCTGGTCCTGGCTGAGGTTGCCGAGGAACGCGATGATCGAGGTGTACCAGCGCTGAAACCGTTCGTGGTCGCCGCGGTCCAGGCCCAGCATGTCGACGATCACGTTGATCGGGAAGTGCCGGGCGAAGTCGTGCACCACGTCCGCGCTGCCGGTGTCCCGGAACCGGTCGATCAGTTCCCGGGCGTTGCGTTCGATCACCGGCCGGAACTTCTGCTCCAGCTCCTGCCCCCGGAACGCGGGCGCCACCAGGGCACGGCGCACGGAGTGCTCACGGCCGTCGAGTTGGAGGATGGTCTTGCCGTGGACGGGTTCGAGCTGCCACTCGTAGTTGTCGGTGGTGAACACGCCCTCCTTGAAGGCACGGGCCACGTCGTCGTAGCGGAAGATGACGTAGCTGTTCATGGCCTCGTGCCAGATCAGCGACGGGCCGTCGAACATCGCCTCGTAGGCGGAGTACGGATCCGCGGCGAACTCGGGGGAGAGGATGTCGGGTGCTTCGCGTGCGGTGGTCATGACCCTCCTGTAATCCGTCCGGGTCGGGTTCCCGGATCGGTCGCTGGCGGCGCCTGTGCCGTGGTCGCCGGTTCCGATCGCTCGTTGACAGTGTGTCAGCGAGTGATGACCGATCGCGAGACTAACGATCATTTCCGGGATCTCGATGAGGTCGCCGACGAGATTCCAACGGTCGGCCTAATCACCACGCACCGGATGTTGCGCCGCGTAGTCGGCCCCCGTGGGAGGATCGGAACATGACGTCGACGGTGTCCGATCTGATCGCCGCGCTGGACGCGGCCTATCCCCGGGAGCTGGCCGAGTCGTGGGATGCGGTCGGCCTGGTCTGCGGCGACCCGGGCGAGGAGGTGGAGCGCGTGCTGGTCTGTGTGGATCCGGTGCGCGACACCGTGGACGAGGCGCTCGAGCTCGGCGCCGGGCTGATCGTGGCGCACCATCCGTTGTTGCTGCGGGGCGTGCACGGGGTCGGGGCGGACACCACAAAAGGGAGCCTGGTGCACCGCATGATCCGGGCGGGGGTGGCCCTGTTCTGCGCGCACACCAATGCCGACTCGGCCGACCCCGGCGTGTCCGACGCCCTGGCGCACGCGCTCGGCCTGACCGTGCACCGGCCGTTGGCCCCGCACCCCGACGGCAACGGCCGGACCGGCCTCGGCCGGATCGGCGAGCTGCCGTC
>NZ_KI912228.1:14073-15504 GCF_000231035.2 Saccharomonospora iraqiensis subsp. paurometabolica YIM 90007
AGGCGGCGTTCGCCGGCGCGCTCGGGGTCCGGCTGGGCGGACGCACCGTCCACCCGCACGGGCCGCGGGAGCTGCCCGTGCTCGGCGAGGGCCGCACACCGGACGCAGGCCATGTCACCCGCGCCGTGGAACTCTCCCGCGTCGTCGGCTGGCTCACCGCCGCCCTCACCACCCTCCTCGCCCTGCGCCCCCACCCGCACCGCCGTACGCGGCAGGGGTTGCCGTGAAGGACTCCCTGCCTGCGTCCGGTGCCGTGAAGGACTCCTTCACTGCGTCCAGTGCCGTAAAGGAGTCCTTCACGGCGTCGAGGGCCGCGAAGGAGTCCTTCACGGCACCACAACCTGGGGCGGGCTACCCGGGCCGGGGAGTGGAGTGGGGGTCCGGTGCGGGGGCCTCGTCCTCGGCGAGGATCTCGGCGACCGAGCGGCGGCGTCCGCCGGTCGGGCGGTCCTCGGCGAGTGCGCCGCCGGGTTTGAGCTCGCGCACGGTGAAGTAGGCCCAGCCCAGCACGCCCATGGTGCCGAACGCGATCCACTGCAGTGCGTACGAGAAGTACGGCCCCGCGTCGATCTGCGGCAGCGGCAGCGTGTTCAGCACGCCCGGCTGCCCCTCGCTCAGCGGGAAGTAGCCGCGCCGCAGGTCGAGGCCGGTCGCCTCGGCCACCACCCGGGAGTCCACGGCGTAGGTGTGCAGGGCGCCGCCGGTGGAGGCGTTCGCGAACGCCGGGCGGGCCTGCGGATCGGTCTCGTCGGAGCGCACCCGGGCCTCGACCCGGACCGTCCCTTCCGGCGGGGCGGCGTAGGGCGGAACCTCCGAGTCGTCCGGCCGCAGGTATCCCCGGTCGATCAGCAGCACCTCCCCCGAGGTGGTCCGCATCGGCGTCAGCACCTCGAACGCGGGTTCCCCGCGCACGGTCCGCAGCCGGGCGACGACCTCGTGCTCGGGCAGGTAGGTGCCCTCCACCAGCACCCGCCGCCACTCGGCCTCCGGCCCGGGCGGACCCGCGGTGGGCAGGACGTCGTCGACGGGCGCGGCCGGTTCGGTGAACGACGCCCGCACGGCCTCGTTGGTGGCCGCCCGCTCGTTGTGCCGGTCGAACTGCCAGGGTGCGAGCACCGTGTAACAGGTGACGGCGAACCCGAACACCACCAGCGTCAGCGCCAGCCAGCTCGGCCGGAGCAGCAACTTCCACCGCACGATCCCCACGGTATGCGCCGGGCACGGGTGGGGACCGGTCAGGGTGCCGTGGGTGTGGCGGGGATCCGGGTGTCGGGGCCTCCTGCGGTGGCGACCCGGGCGGCGCGGCCCACCGGGTGCTCAGCCCGTCTGCAGGGCCGCCTTCGCCGCGTCGAGCGCCTGCCGGGCGTAGCCGCCCCCGAACAGCACGGTGTGCACGAGCAGGGGGAACAACTGGTGCAACGGCACCCGCCG
>NZ_KI912228.1:15604-29004 GCF_000231035.2 Saccharomonospora iraqiensis subsp. paurometabolica YIM 90007
CGGGCGACGGCCACCTCGGCACGGCCGCCGCGGCCGGTGTCGACGCCTACGTGACCGCGGACCTGCGGCACCACCCCGCGGGAGAACAGCTCGAAGCGGGCGGGCCCGCGCTGGTCGGGCTCACCCACTGGGCGAGCGAGTGGCCGTGGTGCGGCCAAGCCGCCGGGGTGCTCCGGCAGGCGGGTAACGTCGAGGTCCACGTGTCCACGCGGTGCACCGATCCGTGGAACCTGCGAGTGTGAGGACGAACGGAGAATGCAGTGAAGGCAGAACCCGCCGCGCAGCGTCAGCTGCTCGACCTCGCGAAGGTCGACGCCGAGCTGTCCCGGGTGGCACACCGCCGCCGCACCCTGCCCGAGCTGGCCGAGATCGAGGAGTCCGAGAAGCGGGTGACCGAGCGCCGGGACGCGCTCGTGGCGGCGCAGACCGCGGCCTCGGACCTCGACCGTGAGGTCACCAAGCAGGAGAGCGAGGTCGAGGCGGTGCGCGCCCGCGCCGACCGGGACCGGAAGATGATGGAGTCCGGGTCGGTGTCGGCCAAGCAGCTCACCGAGCTCGAACACGAACTCGACACCCTGGCGCGCAGGCAGTCGGCGCTGGAGGACGACCAGCTGGAGCTGATGGAGCGCAAGGAGGCGCTGGACACCGACGTGCAGCGCACGGCGGCCGAGGTGGACGAGGCCGAACGGGCGCTGGCGGACGCGCGCGGGCGCCGGGACGAGGCGGTGGCCGACCTCGACGCGACCCAGGCGCGGCGCGAGGCCGACCGGGCGGAGCTGACGCCGAAGGTGCCGGAGGACCTGCTGGCCCTCTACGAGCGGGTGCGCGGACACAAGGGCATCGGTGCGGCCCTGCTGAAGGCGCGCCGGTGCGGGTCCTGCCAGCTCGAACTCGACCGCAGCACGATCGCCGAGATCAAGAACAGTCCCGAGGACGAGGTCGTCCAGTGCGAGAACTGTGACGCCATCCTCGTGCGGACCCTGGAGTCGGGGCTGTGACCGGCGGCCGGGTGGTCGTCGAGGCGGACGGCGGATCGCGCGGGAACCCCGGACCGGCCGGCTACGGCGCGGTGGTCCGGGACGCCGATACCGGGGAGGTGCTCACCGAGCGTCAGGAGGGCCTCGGCGTCACGACGAACAACGTCGCCGAGTACCGGGGGCTGGTCGCGGGGCTGGAGGCCGCCGCGGCGGTGGGTGCCTCCACTGTGGACGTCAAGATGGATTCCAAGCTGGTCGTCGAGCAGATGTGCGGCCGCTGGAAGATCAAGAACGCGATGCTGAAGCCGCTCGCGCTGCGGGCGAAGGAACTGGCGTCCGGCTTCGACGCGGTGCGCTACGAGTGGATCCCGCGCGAGCGCAACAAGCACGCCGACCGTCTCGCCAACGAGGCGATGGACACCCAGGCGAACGGCGGCGCGGCCGGGGAGGGGTCCGGCACACGGGCCGCGGACACCGACGCCACCCTGGTGGCCGACGGTGCCGGTGCGGCCGGCGGGGACACCGCGACCGCGCCGACGGCGCGGGAGACGCGGGAGACGCGGGAGACGCGGGGAACCGACCCGATCGCCGACTCCGTCCGAGCCGGGTCGGACCCCACTGCGCCCGATCGCACCGCGCCCGATCGCACTGCGCCCGATCGCACCGAGCCCGACAGTGCCGAGCCCGACCGTGCCGCGCCCGGACGGTGGACCGGTGCCCTGGGCACCCCCACACGCCTGCTGTTGCTGCGGCACGGGCAGACCGCGCTGTCGGTCGAGCGGCGGTACTCCGGCCGCGGCGACGCCGCCCTCACCGACCTCGGGCACCGGCAGGCGGAGGCCGCGGCCAAGCGCATCGCCACGTGGGACGACCTCGGCGACGGGGACGTGGCCGTGGTGTCGTCCCCGCTGACCCGCGCGACGGAGACGGCGCGGGCCGTGGCCGACGCGCTCGGCGGCCGGGTCGTCACCCACCGCGGGCTGATCGAGACCGACTTCGGCGAGTGGGAGGGTTTTACCTTCGGCGAGGCCGCACGCCGCGATCCGGAGATTCACGGCCGTTGGCTCGGCGACACCTCGGTGCGCCCGCCCGGCGGGGAGAGCTTCGACGAGGTGCACACCCGCATCCACACGGCACTGGACGACATCCTCGACCGCTATGCCGGCCGCACCGTCGTCGTGGTCAGCCATGTCACCCCGATCAAGTCGGTGCTGCGCACCGCGCTCGACGCGGGCCCGGCACTGCTGTTCCGGCTGCACCTGGACCTGGCCTCGCTGTCGCTGGTCGACTTCTACCCGGACGACAACACCTCCGTCCGCCTGGTCAACGACACCAGCCACCTGCCCTGACACCGGGTCCGTTCGGCTCCGCCGCTCGTGGCTGACCTCCGCCTGACCGTCTTCGGACGTTGCCACCCCCAGACCCCGCGGCGTACAATTTCTTGTACAAGAGTGGGAGGAGGGGTCATGCGAACCATGACGTACTCGGAGTCGCGCGCGAAGTACGCCGAGACTCTGGACTCGGTGGTCGAGGACCGTGAAGAAGTCGTGATCACCCGCGCGGGTCACGAGCCGGTGGTCATGGTCTCCCTCGAGGACTACGAGGCGCTGAAAGAGACCGCGTATCTCCTGCGCAACCCGGAGAACGCCCGTCGACTGCTCGCCTCCATCGACAGGTTGGAAAGTGGTGGTGGCGTCGAGCGGGACCTCACTGAATGAAGATCGTTTGGGACGAGAGTGCCTGGGACGACTACGTCCGGTGGCAAACGGAAGACCGTAAGGTCCTCAAGCGCATCAACACGTTGATCAAGGACATCGACCGGAACGGCAACGAGGGTATCGGTAAACCCGAACCCCTCAAACACGGTTTCCAAGGCTACTGGTCCCGTCGCATCACCGATGAACACCGGCTCGTGTACAAGGTTGTCGGCACCGAAATCAGGATTGCCGCATGTCGCTATCACTACGGGAAATAAGGGGCGAATCTGCGGCGCCACACCGCCGGCCCGCCGGGCCCACGCACGGCCGCTGACACACCGTCGGCGGGCGGGTACGGGGCGGCGGGTATCCTGGACGTGGACGAGTTGGCAGGGCGGCCGCGGTCGGGGACGTCGTCCCCGGTCGAGGAAAGTCCGGACTCCACAGGGCAGGGTGGTTGCTAACCGCAACCCGGGGTGACCCGCGGGAAAGTGCCACAGAAAACAGACCGCCCGGCCCCTGACGGCCGGGTAAGGGTGAAACGGTGGTGTAAGAGACCACCAGCGTCCCGGGTGACCGGGACGGCTCGGCAAACCCCACCCGGAGCAAGGCCAAGAGGGAGCGTGAGCTCCTGCGCAGGCGTTCGAGGGCGGCCCGTCCGATGCCTGCGGGTAGGCCGCTTGAGCCTGTCGGCGACGGCAGGCCCAGATGGATGGCCGCCTCCCGTCCCGCTCTGGCGGGACGGAGGACAGAATCCGGCTTACATGCCAACTCGTCCACCTACCTCGGGTGGCAACGTGCCGAAGGGCGCTGATCAGAATCTGTTCGGTCGCGTCGCGCGACGATGTTCTCGCGCGACCGCCAGACCATCCATTGGGTGCACTCTCCCGTCGTCCTGCTCACGGCAGGTGGGGAGCGGCGTGCTTTGAGCCGACTTTGGGGATGCAGTAAGTCCGTTACCTTCCTCAAAGGGGGCCTCAAAGTGAGCAGTGTCCAGGCTGCGTTGACCGCGGTCGTGAACGGCAGGGCGGCCTCGAAGGTCGAGAACGACGTTCTCGACTTCAAGGAGCAGAAGCCGCAGGTCAAGGACGCCTGTCTGGACCTGGCGGAGGCGGCGGTGTGCTTCGCCAATTCACGAGGCGGAACGATCGTGGTCGGTGTCGCCGACAACAAGTCCGGTCCGGATGCTTTCGTGGGTTGCGACCTCGACGCCGGGGAGTGGCGTTCGCGGGTCCACCAGTTGACCAACCCGGGGCTACTCGTCGAGGTGGACGACGTGGTCTTCGCTGATCGACGACTCCTCGAGATCCGGGTGCCGGAGGGGCTGGAGGTTCATGCGACCGTAAAGGGTTACACATACCAGCGGATCAGTACCGACTGCGTACCCATGCGGCCGTTGGATGTCGCTCGGCTCTCGGAGGAGCGGCGGGGCGTCGACTGGTCCTCCCATTCGAGTGGGCGTGCGGTCGAGGATATCGATCCGCTCGCTCTGCGCTACGTGCGTCGCCTGTTGTCGACGTCGACGGACGCGGCACGTCGCAAGTACGCCGATTTCACCGACCCGGATCTGCTCCGCGCACTGGCGCAGGCAGCGTTGAAGCGCTTGTCCGCGGAACCCGTCGACGTGCTCGAACCGACACGCGGCACGATGAGCCGCCGCTTTCCCTCGTACCGGCTCCGTGCGGAGGTGGTCGCCCAACTCGGGCACGCGGTGAGCTACCACAGTCGGGCCATGGACGACATCGACAAGAAGGTGATCGAGCACATCAACGACTACGGGGAAATCAACAATCGGACGATTCAACGACTGTTCGATGTTGATGTCTATCAGGCACGGGACATCCTCCGGGAACTCGTCGGTCGAGAGATCATTACGCGGAGCTCGACGCAGAGACGTGGCGTAGCCGTACGCTACGCTGCCGGTCCGAAGTTCCCGGACCGGCAGCGCACCCGGCGTTCGACCCGTAGCGGGGGTCGCCGCACGAGCTGAGGCGGTACGCGGATCCACGGAAGCGTTTCGCCGATGTCCGGGGGCCTTCGATCCCGACCGACCGCTCGTGGTTCACGGAACGGACGTCGGGACATCGGTCTGGAGAAGACGGGTCCGGGCGGAGAAGCCGTGGCGCTGGTACACGGAGATCGCCCGGTCGCTGGAATGCACCGTCACCCGGACCAGTCCGAGCTCTTCCGCCAGTCGCAGGACGGCGGTGACGAGCCGACCACCGTGGCCGTGGTTCCGTTCCCCCGGGACGACGTACACGCACTGCACGTCACCCGCCAACCGTTCGACCGAGTGGGGCGTCGGGACCCGTGGCAACAGCGCCAACCACGCCATGCCGATGACCTCCCGACCCCGGAGCAGGACCAACGGGCAGTGGGATGCGGTGTTCCGGAGGGTCCACCGGACGAATTCCGTGCGGAACTCGTCGCGACCGATCGTGGGTGTCTCCCCCTTCTCCAGGACCCATTCCCACCGCAGTTCGGCGAGTGCGGGAAGTTCCTCCTCCTCGGGAGGGCGCACGGTGAGCTGTTCCATGGGCCGATTGTCGCCGTCGGAGGCCGTCGGTGTCTCCGGCTTTCCGACACCGTCGGTCGGCGGTGCCGTGTGGCGGGACGGATCGGTGGTGGCAGGATCAGCGACGACGCCACCGGTTCGTATCGGTGTCGGTGGCGTCGTCGGTGTCGGTGCGGACAGGAGGCGAGGTGCCGGTGTGCCGGTGATCGAGTGGGCGGACTTCGAGAAGGTCGAGCTGCGGGTCGGCACGGTGGTGGCGGCCGAGGTCAACGAGAAGGCCCGGAAACCCGCGTACGTGCTCACCGTGGACCTCGGGCCGGAGCTCGGCCGACGCACCTCCAGCGCGCAGGTCACCGAGCACTACGGCGCGACCGAACTCGTCGGCCGTCAGGTGCTGTGCGTGTGCAACTTCGAGCCGAAGCGGGTGGCGGGGGTGAAGTCCGAGGTGCTGGTGACCGGCGCGCACGACGCGGACGGCCGGGTGGTGCTGGCCGGTTTCGACCACCCGGTCCCGGACGGCACCCGGTTGCTCTGACGCGCGGCGGCCCCGGCCGTCCCGGCACCGGGTGAGGTGTGGAGGCCGTGCCCGCACCACCCGGTGCCGAAACGGTGCCGGAGTCAGCCCGCGGTCGAATCCTGACCGGCCGGTGCCTGCATCCCGGACCTGTTCTGCCACGCGGTGATGCGCTGCAGCAGGACGACGAGGGGGATCGCCGCGCTCATCAGCGCCACGCCCGTGAGCGTCTGGGTGATCGCGAGGGTGCGGAACGTGTCCACGGTGGGTTCCGCCTCCTTGACCACGGTCGAGGAGACGCGGTCGAGGACGAGCGCGACGAGCCACGAGGCCCACCACCACGCGAGCCACGGGGTGCCGCGCGATCCGTTCGGGGCGCTCGCCCGGTAGACGTCGGCCACGACCTGGTACGGGAACCAGAAGTTCACCACGGGCACGAACCACCCGCCCAGCACCCAGCCGCGGGCGCGACGGTGCGGCGTCGTGGAGGCCCGTTCGGCGTTGGCCCGCGCGCGCCACAGCCACACGAGGAACGTCACAGCGGTCACCACACCGAGCGCCAGGTAGAGCAGTGCCAGGGTCAGCGACAGGCTGTCCAGCGCCTCGACCTCGGCGAAGGTGACCGTCCGGGAACCGGTGACGGCGTCGGACACCAGCGTGTACAGCTCCCAGCCCAGCCACGTGGTCACCACACCGTACGAGGCAACCAGGCCGATCAGGACGGACGCGGCGGTCCCGAGGCCGGCGGTCGGGCGGTGTCGACCCGTGGGGTGCGTGGCCCCGGCGTCCGGCGGGGTGGGTGCGGATGTGGTCACCGGTCTCCTTCCAGCGGTGTGTGGGGAGGTCGAGTTCTACACCGCCGTCAGCGGTCCTGTCCGACGAATTGCCGACACCGACCACCCGGCCCCCGTGACGCAGGACACGGGACGGTCCGGGCCGTGCCGCGCGACCTTCCCCCGTACGGGTGGGTGCGCATAGGGTGCGCGCATGGATCGCGCCGATCTCGAAGCCGTGGCACTGCGGTGCCACCAGACGCTCGAACCCCTGCACTCGATGGTGTACTTCGCGCCGGAGGTCGAACAGGCCTTTGTCGACGCGGGCCTGAAGCAGGGGCGCATGTGCTACTTCGCGGGCCGGGCCGCGCCCCTGGGTCCGGTGGGCGCCGGCATGGTGACCGCGACGTTCTACAACTTCAGCCCGGAGCTGGTGGCGCGGCACGTGCCGCGCGCGTGGGGGCTGGTCGAGCCGGACGAGGTGCTCAAGCTGCGCTTCGCCAAGGCCGGTGAGGCGCTGCGCAGACTGCTCGGTGCCGAGGCCGCCGACTCGGCGGAACTGGCCAAGCTGGCGGGCCTGGTGCGCGAGGCGGCCGAGGGCTGCACCCCGGAGGGCCGCCCGCTGTACGCCGCGCACGCCGACCTCGACCGGCCCACCGACCCGGTCACCGCGTTGTGGCACGACATCACCCTGTTGCGCGAATTCCGCGGGGACGGGCACATCGCCGCGCTCGTCGCGGAGGGGATGTCCGGGCTGCACGCGCTGGTGACGCACACGGCCACGGGCGAAGGCTTCAACGAGCAGGCCGCCAAGGCGACCCGCGGCTGGTCGGACGCGGAGTGGGCGGCGGCCGAGACCGACCTGCGCGAGCAGGGCGTCCTGGACACCGGGGGCGGACTCACCGAGCGCGGCCGTGCCTGGCGCGCCCGGATCGAGGAACACACCAACGCGGTGGCGACCGGTCCGTACCGGCACATCGGCCCGGAGAAGGCCGCCCGCATCGCCGAACTCGGCCGCGACTTCGCCCGCACCGCCCTCAAGGCCGGCGCCATCCCCCGCGAGCTGTTCGACCGCTCCTGACCCACGCCGCCGGAGTGTGCCGTGAAGGCCCCCTTCGCTGCACCGGACGCAGTGAAGGGGGCCCTCGCTGCGTCGGACGCAGGCAGGGGGGCCTTCACGGCACCCCACGGGGCGCAACCCCGAACGGGTGGTTCTCGGGGTGGGGGTGTTGCTCGCTGTCGGGGAACGGGGTGATCCCGGTCGTGCGTGTCGTCCGAACGGGTGAAGTGCGGCGGGGCGGAGCGGGGGAGTGGCGGACACCACTCGCCGGAGTCCTCCCCGGCCCCTGGCCCGGGCATGATTCACTGTTCCAGCGGTCACCGACCGAGGGAGTTCTGGCACAGACTGTGAGAGGGATCGACGCACGTGGGTGAGTGGTCACGCTCGACGGGAGTGGACGCACGGGCTGCGTGTGCGACAGCGCCGAGGGAGGTCGAATGCCGCAGCGGTCATCCGGTTCCGCACCTTTGACCCCCACCCCGCATCACGCCATGATGTTGTTTGAACACGGCTTGTGCCGGAAACCCGGCGCGGCGCACACCGGTGCGCGGCGCACCACCCCCCGGGCGCTCGGGAGTACGCGATGACCACGTTGACGCTTGCGACACTGGCGCAGGCCGAGCTCGACACGAACAACGTCCAGGGCTGGATCCTGGACAACATCATCCCGCTGGTCCTGCTCGCCGTCGCCCTGCTGTTGCTGTGGCTCGGAGGTGGTAAGGGCGACAACGCGGGCGTCATGCGGAGGCTGGCCGGCGTGGTGGTGGCTCTGGCCATCGTCGGCCTCGCGGTGAGCGGTCTCGGTGTGGACGTCGGTGAGTGGCTCGCCGGCCTGTTCACCACCACGACCTGACGTAGGGCTCGCGCGGTGCGCATCCGGACGGACGACGAGATCTACCGCGTCGACGCGGTGTGGTTGGGGCCGCCGAAGGCCACCTTCCCGTGGCGGGCCCGGTACGTGGCCTGGGGCGTGGGCATCCCGCTGTTCCTGGTGGTGCTCGCCGTCGAACGGCAGATCGGCATCGGGTTCGGGTTCTTCTCCACGGCGTGGGCGTTCGTCATCACGATCGCGCTCACCCGCGTCATCACGTCGAAGATCAGCCACGAGCGACCGTTGGGGGCGGTGCTGACCATGTGGATGCGCGAGCTCCACGCACCGAGGGAACGTCGAACCGGGACGGGCGGTGCGGCCGGTGCGAGCCGGGTCCGGGTGCGGACGGAGAGACCCCGGCCGCGGGACGGACACCGCCGCCGCGCCCGGGAGGACCCGGCGCCCCCGTCCCCTGCCGCCCCTCCGTCAGACAGCCCACCACGAGCACGTCGTCGCCCACCGGCGACGCTGGGGAGGTAGTCGTTGTTCGGTCGCGGCCGCAGCCGGAAAGTGCAGCCCCCGGCACCAGCGCAACAGGCCGAGGGGCCCCACCGCGGCAGGAGACTGCCCGGTGAGGAGGCCATACCCCACTACACCCCGTCCATCGCCGCCCGCTCGATCGACGGCCATCTGCTCCGCACCGGCAACGAGGTCTACGCCTGGTACCGGCTGGCCCCGCAGCGCTGGTCGTTCCGTTCCGACTCCCAGCGCCGCGACCTGATCGCCGCCATCGCGGGCCAGTACGCCGAGCTCCAGGGCCGGTGGATGCACCTGCGGGTCACCACCAGGCCCTATCCCATCAGGATGTGGGCCGAGGCGCACGTCCACAACGCCCGCCACCGGCCGGAGGACGTGCCGGACGCGCTGTCGTTCGACGACTATCTGGTCGGCGAACAGCAGCAGCTGCTCGGGCGTTCGATGGCCGAGAAGGAGGTCTACCTCGGCGTGCAGGTCCAGACCCGCCGGGTCATGGACCGTGCCGTCGAGCGTGCCGCGCCACTGCTGCGCAAGGTGCTGCCCGAGGCGGTCGACGCCGAGCTCGCGGCGCTGGACTCCGAGATCGAGCACCTCGACCAGGTGATCGGCTCGGCGGGGCTGGAGGGCAGGCCGGTGCAGGCCGAGGAGATCTCCTGGTTGATGCACCGCTCGTGCTCGCTGGGACTGCCCGCGCCGCGCAACCTGCCCGCCGTACCGGGCGCGGCGTGGGAGCCGGAGGACCTGGCCAGCTTCACCGACGCCGCCGACATGCACAGCGAGCCCTACGCGCCCACCGTCACCGTGCGCGGGCGCACGGGTTCCAACGCGGGGCTGACCCGGCACGTCGCCGTGCTCACGGTCGGCCAGATGCACGGCCTGCAGATCCCCGAGGTCGACGACCCGTGGGTGCAGCACGCCGACCGCCTGCCCGCGCCCGTCGAGTGGTCGGCCCGCATCTACGTGCGCAGGCCCGAGGAGGTCTCCGGGGAACTGCAGCGGCAGATGAACAAGGTGCGCTCGCAGGTCAAGCACTACACCGACGAGCACGACCTGGAACCGCCGCAGTCGCTGGCCCGGCAGGCGTCCCGGGTGCTCGAGATCGACGACGAGATGACCACCGGCTTCACCGCACTGGCCACCAGGGTGCGGTCGTGGTGGCGGCTCGCCGTGTCCGGCCCCACCGAGCGGGACGCCCTGAAACTGGCGCAGCAGATGCTCGACCTCTACAAGCCGAAGGTCGCGATCGAACATCCCGAGGCGCAGTACGCGCTGGCCCGGGAGTTCATCCCCGGGGAGGCACTGTCCTCCGGTGCCTACCTCCGACGTGGGTCGGTGGTCTGGGCCGCCTCGTCCGTCCCCACGGCCACCGCCGAGGTCGGCGACCGGCGCGGCATCCTGCTCGGGGAGACCTGCACCGCCACGCGCCGCCCGGTGGCCTGGGACCCGTGGATGGCCCAGGAGGTCCGGGACGGCTCCGGACTGACGGCGCTGGTGGCCGGACTCGGCGGCGGCAAGTCGTTCCTCGGCGGCGGGATCGTCTACAAGACCCTGCGCGCGGGGGCGCACTGGACGATCCTCGACCCGTCGGGGCCGCTGTCCCAGTTGTGCGAGCTGCCCGAGATCCGCCCGTACGCACGCCCGATCAACCTGCTCAACGCCCAACCCGGGATCCTCAACCCCTACCGGGTGGTGCCCGAGCCGCAGCTCGAACACTTCCTCGACGAGGACGACCCGGAACGGGCCTGGCGTCGCGAGCGGGCGCTGGCCGGCGCCACCCGGCGGCGGCTGGTGCTCGACGTGCTCACCGGCGTGCTCCCCTACGAGGTGGCGCGGATGCCGCAGACCCGGATCGTGCTGCTGCGCGCGGTCCGCACGGTGGGCGGGCGCCACGACGCCGACCCGGGGCAGGTGATCGACGCCCTGCGCCGGGACTCCAGTGAACACCACGAGCACGCGATCGTCGTGGCCGACTTCCTCGACGAGCTCCGGGAGCGCATGTCGCTGCTGATCCCGGAGAGCGACGCCGACCCGTACTCGGAGACCCGGGACGACCGGATGACCGTGCTCACCATGGCCGGGTTGACCCTGCCGAAGGAGGGCGTGGGCCGGGAGCACTGGACCGACGCCGAGGCGCTCGGCATCGAGATGCTCAACCTCGCGGCGTGGCTGACCCAGCGTTCGGTGTACGAGAAGCCGAAGGAGCTGCGCAAGGGCGTCTGGATCGACGAGGCGTTCTTCCTGTCCGAGGTGCCCACGGGCCGGGTGCTGATGAACCGGTTCGCCCGTGACTCGCGCAAGTGGAACGTCCGGGTGCTGCTGTCGTCCCAGATCCCCGCCGACTTCCTGAACATCCAGGGCTTCGTGGCCCTGCTCGACTCGGTCTTCGTCGGCAGGCTGGACGACGAGGAGACCCAGTCGGACGCGCTGCGGCTGCTGAAGGTGCCGGTCGGGGTGGGCTACGAGTCGGTGGTCTCCGCGCTCGGCCGCAGGCCGGGATCGCGGCGCGACGTCGAACGGGACACCGAACCGCGGCAGTTCCTGTTCGCCGACGGTGCCGGGGGCGTGGAACGGATCCGCGTGGACTTCTCCGGCCCGCATCTGGAGCACCTGCGGGACGCGCTGGACACGGCGCCGGGCGCGACCGTCGACCGGCGCGCGGCCGGACGCGGCGGCCCGGATCCCGACGGGGACACCCCGGACGGGACCGCCCCCGTCGACGTGCGGCCCGTCCCCGGCGGCCCGGACCCCGACGGCACCGACACCGACTTCGAACTGGCCGCGGAACTGGAGGTCGGGCTCGCCGAGGCCGAGCACACCGACCCCGCGACCGGCACCGGGGACGACCCACCGAGGGAACCGAGGGAACAGGAGCACGCGGGAGCCGCCCGGAGCGGTACCGGCAGGGGTGTCGCATGAACACCGTGCTGACGCTGATGACGGTGGCGGCGTGTGCCTGGGCGTGGCGTGCGGTGCGCACGCGGGACCGGCGGCCCGGACCGCGGCGCCGACTGCCCGCTCTGCTCGCGGCGGTGGCGCTGCTGGGCACCCAACTGGTGCTCACCGCCCCCGCCGCGGCCCAGACCCCCGGGGAGTGCGCACCGAACCCGGAGCGGCCCGGTTCGGGCATGGTGGGTGCGCTCGACCCGCCGACCGGCAACGGTGCGGACGGGAGTGCCTACCTCGACTACGGCTACGCGGGCATGGTGTGGCACGTCTACGAGTGCGACGATGGCGCGATCTCCCTCGGCCCGGGCGTGTCCGACCCGGAGTCCACGATCGACACCTGGGCGGGCAACCAGCTGTTCAACATCGGCAAGAACATCGTGGGCGCGACGAACTCGCTGCACTACACCGTGCTCGAGGGCGGGCTGCTCACCCCGATCTACAACGCCGTGCAGCAGGGCGCCGAGACCGTCTACGACAACATCTACACCCAGTTGTTCGGCCTGGCCGCCCTGGTCCTCGCCGTCCTGCTGTTCCGCAACATCTGGCGCGGCGACCTGTCCACGGTGGGCAAGCGGTCGCTGTTCGCGCTCGGCGGGGTGTGGCTCGCGGCGTCGTCGATGGCACTGCTGCGCTACTACGACGACATCGACAACGCCATCGTGCAGACCACCACGAACATCCAGGCGGGTTTCGTCGACGAGACCGAGGACCGGATCGTGCGGGACGTGCTGCCCACCGACCTGCACACCGAGGTGATCTACAACAACTGGATGCGCGGCGAGTTCGGGGCGCCGGACGCGCCGCAGGCCGAGGAGTACGGCCGACAGCTGCTCGACGCGCAGGCGTTCACCTGGCAGGAGATGCGCTCCGGCGCGGACGCCGACGAGGCCGTCATCGACGAGAAGAAGCGGGAGTACGTCCGCATCGCGGGCGAACTCGGCCCCGCCACGGGATACTTCACCGGCGAGGACGGCAGCCGCACCGGCGTCGGGTTCCTGGCCTTCCTGCAGAGCCTCTGTTACGCGCTGTTCCAGCTGTTCGCGAAGGCGGCGGTGCTGCTGGCGCAGATCCTCGTGCGGTTGTTCACCCTCACCGCACCGCTGGTCGGACTGATCGCCATCGTGCACCACGACGTCCTGCGCCGGGTCGGCAAGGTCGTCGGCACGGTCGCGTTCAACCTGCTGGTGCTGTCCGTGTTGGCCGGGGTGCAGGCGCTGCTGCTGCGCGCCATCTTCTCGGCGGGCGGCACGTTGTCGATGCTGACCCAGATGGTGGTGGCCGGGCTGGTCACCGTGCTGCTGTTCATGGTGGGCCGCCCGGGCCGCCGCCTGTGGCAGATGGTGGAGATGTCGGTGGGCATGGCGTCGTCGGCGGTGCCGACGCCCGCCGGGGGCCTGTTCTCCCGGCTGCGCCGCAAGAACGGCGAGCCGAGTCCGCAGGACGAGTTCTGGCGCACGGTGTCCGAGGACGACCGGACCGCGGGGGGCGCGGACACCCGCGGTGCGGGTGGGGTGCTCTCCGGTGGGCGCGACCGGCCCGAGGCCAGTGTCGTCGCCGGTGCCGCGCGGCG
>NZ_KI912228.1:29104-31755 GCF_000231035.2 Saccharomonospora iraqiensis subsp. paurometabolica YIM 90007
GCCGCGGCGCCCGGTGGTGCCCCGCCCGAGGCGTCCGGGGTGGACGGCGCACGGCCGCGCCGGGCCGACCAGGAGATGGTCGCGGGCAAACCGGTGTTCGTGGTGTACCGGCCCTCCCGGGGGCTGGAGGTCCGCGACCAGGTGCGGGACACCGACAGCGTGGTGCGGTAGGGGGCGGGGGACATGCCGATCCGGACCAACCGGGGCAGGGCCGCGGTGTACCGCAGGCTGTGGGGCTGGCCGATGCGTTCGCCCACGCACCTGATCGGCACCGCGATCATGGTCATCGCCCTCGTCGTGGCGGCGGGCATGCTGGCACCGCGACTGGTCGACGACCGGGACACCGCGCGGGCGGGCGAGTCGTCGTCGACGAACCGGGCGGGTGCGGACTCCCACGGCGCCGGCGACGGTGCCGCGGACACCGCGCCGGGGTCCGAACCACCGCCGACACGCCTCACCGAACCCCTGGCGACCCCGACGAGCGCGCCGCCGTCCCCGGAGGCGCTGCGGGTCGCCGAGCGGTGGGTGGCCGCGTGGCTCGACCACGGGCAGGTCGCCTCCGACCGGGAATGGCTCGACGGACTGCGCCCGTACACCACGGAGGAGTACCTGCCGCGGATGCGGACGGTCGACCCGGACCGGATCACGGGCACCGAGATCGTCGGAACACCGCAGGCCCGCGCGTCCTACACCAGTTCGGTGGACGTCGAGGTCGGCACGGACGGGCCGACGCTCGTGCTCACCGTCATCGAGACGGACTCCGGGTGGCGCGTGGCCGAGTACCGGGAAGCGTCGGGGTGATGCCACCGTGCGTGCCGGGTTGCTGATCGGATTCGTCGCCGCCGCGACCGCCACGATCCTGCTCGCGGCGGGCGCGGTGGTCATCCTGGACAGCAGACAGCAGGCCGCCGGGGTCGACCTGCTCAGCTGCGACGCGGGGATCGGGCCGTCCCGGCCCGGTCAGCAGAGCCGGGGCGTCGCCGACGCCCGTGCCCTGGATCAGGAGCAACGCCGGATCGTCTCGCTGATCATCGGGATCGGGGAGGACCGGGAGCTGTCCCCCCGCGCCTGGCAGATCGCCATCCAGGCAGGCATGACCGAGTCCCGGCTGCGCAACCTGAACTATGGCGACCGGGACTCGCTCGGCATCTTCCAGATGCGGCCGTCGATGGGCTGGGGAACCCCGGAGCAGGTCACCGACCCGCCGTACCAGGTGAACAAGTTCTACGACGTGCTGGAGTCGGTGCCGGACTGGCAGGGCATCCGGCCCGGGGACGCCGCCCAGGCGGTCGAGCGGTCCGCCTTCCCCGAGCGGTACCACCGCTGGGAGGCGATGGCGGTGCACCTGGTGGAGACCATGGGCGAGGTCGCCGACCCGACCGGATGCGGCACGAGCCCGGCGGGCACGGTGGTTCCGCCCAACCCGGCCGCCGCGGAGGCGATCGACTTCGCCCTCGGCGAACAGGGCAAGCCGTACGTGTGGGGTGCCACCGGCCCCGGCTCGTACGACTGCTCGGGCCTGCTGCTGCGCGCCTACGAGGCGGCGGGGGTGGTCATTCCCCGGGTGTCGCGGGACCAGTACCACTCGGGCGCGATGTTGCCGGTCGAGCAGGCACAGCCGGGCGATCTGGTGTTCTGGGCGCACGACTCCGCCAACCCGGAGACCATCCACCACGTGGCGATGTACCTGGGCGACGGTCGCATCGTGGAGGCGCAACAGGCAGGCGTGCCGGTCCACACCCGGCCGATCTCGTGGGACGAGCCGGGCCTGGTTCCGCAGGCGGTCCGGCCGGGTGTGTGACGCTGAGCGGGTGAGGCTCGACGGGAACGGAGTTGGTCGTGGCCGGGAAGTGGCGTAGACGCAGGAAGTCGCGGAGCCCGATCGTGCTGCCGGGTTCCCCCGCGCCCGGACCCGGTGGGTCCGGCGACACCCCGGCGGCCCCGCCGCCACCGCACGCCGGGCGGCAGACGCCGCCCGCGTCGACCACACCCCTGGCCGACTACCTCTCCCGTGGGCACCCGGGTGTCGACGACGGGTACGTGGTGCTGCCCCGGTCGCTGGTCGAGGCGATGCCGTTGCCGTGGCAGCAGCGGATGGCCGCGCTGCTCACCCAGTTCCACGACACGTACGCGGACGCGTCGTGGCCGTCCTACCGGGTGGTGCCGTCGCGCCGCGAACGGCTGGTCGACCTGGACGAGGGACAGCTCGCGGAGGCGGGCTATCTCGTGGAGATCGACGCCGAGGGCGCGTTCGTGTACCGCGAGCGCAGCGGGCGCCGGGTCGCCGACCCGGACAACACGGTGGTGCTCGTCCCGTGCCTCGACCCGATCGTGCCGCACGGAGCGGGCTCGGCGCCCTCGCCGGGCACACCCGCCGCCCCGGAGGCGGTCACCGACACCACGGGCACCACGGATCCCACGGGCACCACGGATCCCACGGGCACCACGCGTGCCGAAGCTCCGGTGGATCCCACGGACACCCCGGGTGCCGCCGGTCCGGCGGACACCGCGGGCACTCCCGATCCGGGACACCGGGGTGCGGGATCCGGCCGGGGTGCCGCCGCGGCGCCCATGAACATCGGTCCCCAGCCGGTGTGGCGGACCACGACCCCGCCTCCCCGCCCGGCGGACGCCCCACCCCTGCCCCCGCC
>NZ_KI912228.1:31855-31938 GCF_000231035.2 Saccharomonospora iraqiensis subsp. paurometabolica YIM 90007
GCTGGTGGTGCCGTCGCGCCTGTCGTCGGCGGGGGAGGGACACGTGTCCTCCCCGGACACCTCCGGCGCCGAGACGCGGGACG
>NZ_KI912228.1:32038-39133 GCF_000231035.2 Saccharomonospora iraqiensis subsp. paurometabolica YIM 90007
GGTCCGGTGCGGCCCGTGTCCGGGCGCCCCGGGGCGCGGCCGGGTTATCGTCGGGGTGTGGCTCTACCGGCGCACGGCCGGGGCGCCGGCGACTTCGCCTCGCTGCGCGCCGAGTTCGCGCTGCCGGAGACGTTCCCCCCGGACGTGCTCGCCGAGGCGGACGCCGTCGCCGGGGACCCCGCCGATCACGGCCTCGCCCGCGTCGACGCGACGGATCTGCCGCTGGTGACGGTCGACCCGCCCGGGGCGAAGGATCTCGACCAGGCGCTCGCGGTCGGACGTCGCCGGGGTGGCGGGTTCCGCGTGCGGTACGCGATCGCCGACCTCGCCGCGTTCGTGCCGCCCCGGGGTGCCGTGGACGCGGAGGCACGGCGGCGTGGCCAGACCTACTATCTGCCGGACGGCAACGTCGGACTGCACCCGCCGCAGCTGGCCGAGGGGGCGGCGAGCCTGTTGCCCGGCGTCGTCCGGCCCGCGGTGCTGTGGACGATCGACACCGACTCGCACGCCGAACCCACCGACGTCGACGTCCGCAGGGCCTGGGTGCGCTCGGGCGAACGATTCGACTACGACGCCGTCGCCGCGGCGGTGGCCGCGGGCACCGCCCACCCCGCCGTGGCCGAGCTGCCCCGGCTGGGCCGGCTCCGGCGGGAACGGGCCGTGCACCGGGGCGCGGTGGAGCCGCAGCTGCCGGAGCAGCGCGTGACCGCCGGGCCCGGTGGTTGGACGCTGGACAGCCGGGCACGCCACGAGATCGAGGATTTCAACGCGGAGATCTCCCTGCTCACCGGCATGACCGCCGCGTCGATCATGCTGCGCGCCGGGGTCGGGGTGCTGCGCACCCTGCCGGAGGCCGATGACGACGCCCTCGCCTGGCTGCGCCGCAGTGCGCACGCCCTGGGGGTGGACTGGTCGCCGGAGGTCCCGGTGGGGACGGTGCTCGCCGGGCTCGACCCGGCCGACCCCGCGTCGCTGGCGTTGTCCGCCGGAACCAAACGGTTGTTGCGCGGCGCCGGGTACACCGCCTTCGACGGGGCGGTGCCGTCGGTCACCACCCACGCCGGAATCGGCGGCCCGTACGCGCACGTGACCGCGCCGATCCGGAGGCTGGTGGACCGCTTCGCCACCGAGGTGTGCCTGGCGGTCACCCACGGTCGGCCGGTGCCGGAGTGGGTGCGGCAGGCGTTGGACGAGCTGCCCCGGCTGATGGGGACCTCGGACACCCGCGCGGCGCGGGTGGAGCGCGCCTGCCTCGACCAGGTGGAGGCGTGGGTGCTGGCCGGGCACGTCGGGCGCACGTTCGACGCGGTGGTGCTGCGCCGGGAGGCGACGTGGGCCGAGGTGTTCCTGCGTCGACCACCCGTGCTGGGCCGGTGCGTGCGGGCCGGCACGGCCGACGGGGACGTGCCGGGGAGCGGCCGGGTGCGGGTGCGGCTCACCGAGGTGGACGTCGACCGGCGGCGGGTGTGCTTCGTCCCGGCGTGAGGCGGGCGGTCGCGGAGTCCCCGGCGGAGTCCCCCGGTGTGGTCCCCCGGAGTCGGCCTGCCGGGAGCTGCCCACCCGGTCCCGGCTCACCCGGTCCCGGCCCGCCCGGTGTCCCGGGGACCGCGCCGTGGCGCGGGGCTGGTGGACTGGACGGTATGCGTACCGATGCGACCGCGCCGACCGACGATCTCGGAGCCCCGGTGCCCCTGGCCGCCCGCCCGGAGCGGGTGGTCTCCCTGGTCCCGTCGTTGACCGAGGCGGTGGCGACCACCGTGCCCGGGGTGCTGGCCGGGGCCACCACGTACTGCTCCCACCCCGTCGACCTCGACGTCGGCAGGGTCGGGGGCTCGAAGTACCCGACCGTGGACTCGGTGCTGGACCTGCGGCCGGACCTCGTGCTCGCGAACGCCGAGGAGAACCGGCCGGACGACGTCGCGCGGCTGCGGGAGGCCGGGGTGCCGGTGTGGGTGACCGCGGCGCTGGACTCCCTGGAGCGGCTGTTCACCCGCGCGTTCGAGGTCCCGGTGCCGGAGTGGCTCACCTCGGCGCGGCGGCTCTGGGGTGCGGTCGCGCCCGTGCGCGCGCACGCCGTGGTGCCGGTGTGGCGCAAACCGTGGGTCGTGCTGGGCCGGGACACCTTCGCCGGGGATGTGCTGCGCCGGGTCGGCGTCCCGCACGCGTACGCCGACCATGCCGACCGCTACCCCCGGCCGTCCCTCGACGAGCTGCGCGCCCGCTTCGCCGACGGCGAGGCGGACCTGCTCGTCCTGCCGGACGAACCGTACGCCTTCACCGACGACGACGGCCCCGACCACTTCCCCGGAGTCCCCTACGTCCTCGTCAACGGCCGCCACCTCACCTGGTACGGCCCCTCCCTCGTCGAGGCCCACCCCACCCTCCTGCACACCCTGTCGGGTGTGCCGTGAAGGGCACTTTCCCTGCGTGTGACGCAGTGAATGTGCCCCTCGCGGCGTCCGATGCAGGGAACGTGCTCCTCACGCTCGGCCGCCGGCCGCGAAGCGGTCGGTGGCAGTGCGCAGGGCGGGGAGGATTCCCGGGTCGGTGACGGCGTGGCCTGCCGTGTCCAGGACGGTCAGGATGGAGTCCGGCCACGCCCGGTGCAGGGCGTGGGCCGTGGCCGGCGGGCACACAGCGTCGTAGCGGCCCTGCACGATCGCGCCCGGGATGCCGGCCAGCCGGTCGGCGTCCCGGAGGAGGGCGCCGTCGTCGAGCCACGCGCCGTGGACGAAGTAGTGCACCGCCAGCCGGGCGAACGGCACCGCGAAGGCCGGATCCGCGTAACGGGCCCGGTGGGCGGGCCGGGGGGTGATCGACACGAGCGCGCCCTCCCACTCGCTCCAGGCCACCGCGGCCCGCTGCCGCACCGCCGGGTCGGGGTCGGACAGCAGCGCGGCGTAGGCCGCCAGCGGGTCGTGGCGCCACTCGTCCGGCACCGGATCCAGGAAACGCTCCCAGTCCTCCGGGAACAGCCACGCCGCCCCGCCGGCGTAGAGCCAGTCCAGCTCGCACCGTCGCGCGGTGAACACCCCGCGCAGCACCAGCCCGGACACCCGGTCCGGGTGTGTCTCGGCGTAGGCCAGCGCCAGCGTGGCGCCCCACGACCCGCCCAGCAGCAGCCACCGCTCGATGCCGAGGTGTGCGCGCAGCCGCTCCAGATCGGCCACGAGATCCCAGGTGGTGTTGCCGGCGAGCCCGGCGTCCGGGTCGGCGGCCGGGTCGGTCACGCTGTCGGCCACGTGCGGCGTGCTGCGGCCGCATCCGCGCTGGTCGAACTGCACGATCCGGTACGCCGACGGGTCGAAGTGCCGCCGCGTCAGCGGGTCGCTCGCCCCGCCCGGACCCCCGTGGACGACGACCGCGGGCCGCCCCTCCGGATCGCCGCTGACCTCCCAGTGAATGCGGTGACCCCCGCCGACGTCGAGCATGCCCCCGTCGTACGGCCCGATCGCCGGATACAGCCCCTCCACCGTGCCTCCGCTCGTCGACGCCCGTGGCGTGTGCCGGGCGCGGTCACACGCCCGGCACACGCGGGGGAGATCCTGGCAGCCACCAGGGGGGCACCCGGACGACCGGTGTCGTCCGGGGCGCCGTCAGTGGAAGGTGTGTTCGGACGACGGGAATGTGCCGTCCCGGACCTCCGCGGCGAAGTCGCGGGCCGCCTGGGCCAACATCCCGCCCACGTCGGCGTAGCGCTTGACGAACCGGGGCGCCTTACCGCTGCTCATCCCGGCCATGTCCTGCCACACGAGCACCTGCGCGTCGCAGTCCGGCCCCGCGCCGATCCCGACCGTGGGAATGCGCAGTTCGTGGGTGACCTGCTTCGCGACCTCGGCGGGCACCATCTCCAGCACCACGGCGAACGCGCCCGCGTCCTGCAGTGCCAGCGCGTCGGTGACCAGCTCGTCCGCGGCCGTGCCGCGGCCCTGGACCCGGTAGCCCCCGAGGTTGTGCTCACTCTGCGGCGTGAAGCCGAGGTGGCCCATGACCGGGATCCCGGCGGCCGTGAGCATCTCCACGTGCGGTGCGAACCGGCGACCGCCCTCCAACTTGACGGCGTGCGCACGGCCCTCCTTCATGAACCGCACCGCCGTGTCGAACGCCTGCGCGGGGGAGGCCTGGAACGACCCGAACGGCAGGTCGGCGACCACCAGCGCGCTGCGGGCCGAGCGGGTCACCGACCGCACCAGCGGCAGCATCTCGTCCACCGTCACCGGCAGCGAGCTCTCGTAGCCGTACACCGTGTTGGCCGCCGAGTCACCCACGAGCAGCACCGGGATCCCGGCCTCGTCGAACAGGGCGGCGGTGTGGGTGTCGTACGTGGTCAGCATGGGCCAGGTCTCGCCCCGCTGCTTCATCTCCCGCAGGTGGTGCACCCGGACCCGCCTGCGGGGGGCCTCCGGCGCGGGCGCCCCGGCGCCGTACGGCGCGTCCGTCTCGTCCCGCGTGGTGGCGGGTGCGGTGTCGTCGGTGTGCCCGGCGGCCGGGCCGGTGCCGGTCGCGTCCGGCGTGGAACGCGCGTCGTCTCGCGACATCCTCGTCGACCGTCCTTCCCTCGAGGCCTCCACGAGGTCCCCGGGTCGTGATCGTTGGACACCTTCAGCGTCGCACCGGCCGCGACGGCGCCCAAGCGGCTGCGATGAGCTTCACAGGGGGTCCTGCCCTCCGGCGCGGACGGCGAACGGCTGTGCTCGCCGGGTGCGGCGTGATAAGTAGTTCGCCATGCTCCCGGCCCTGCCCCGTTCCGCGCCGTTCGGCGTGGTCCGGACTGCGGCCGTCCTCCTGCTCGGCGTGGGCACCGCCGCCCACCTCGGATGGCTGGCCGAGCTGGTGCTGGACACCGACCTGTCCCCGCTGCACGACCTGCCGGTGGGGCTCAGCGCCCAGGCGCAGCCGTACCGGACGCTGTTCCGCCTCGCGGAGGCGGTCGCCGGGGTGGCGTTCATGCTGTCCACCCCGCCGTTGCTGCGGCTGGCGCCGGTGCACTGGCAGGGCAGACTCACCGTCGCGGCGGTCTTCTCGTTCGGCGCCCTGATGCTCGTGCGGGCCGGGTTCCCCCCGGACTGCGTCCCGGCACTGTCCGAGGTGTGCGCGCCCCGCGGGGATCTCTCGCTCGCCCACCGGGTGAACGTCGTGGCCTCGGCGGCGCTCGCCGTGCAGTACGTCGTCGGCCCGGCGGTCCTCGCGCTCTGGTGGCACGCCGGGTGGGGCCGCGTCGCCCGGTGTGTCGTGGTGGTCGAGTGCGCGGCGGCGGTGGCGCTCGCGACCGGCGTCGTGACCGGGGTGTCGCGGTTCGCGGGGGTGGCCGCCCGGGTGCAGCTGGTGGCGATGTCGGTCCTGCTCTGCGCCGGCATGGCCTACCTGGTCGCGGTCGGACGGCGGGTGCGGAGCAGGGAGGGGACACCGTGGTCGCGAACGTGAGTCGAACCCACCGGCCGGGCCGTGCCGCGGCGGGTCCGGGAGGTGTGCGGTGCCCGGTCTGATCGGTCCGGTCTCCGACGAGCGCGCGGGGCTGCTCAACTACCTCGCGCAGCAGCGGTACGTGCTGTGCCTGGCGGCCTACGGGCTCACCGACGAACAGGCCCGCGCCACGCCCGTGGCCGGCCCGCTGAGCGTCGGCGGGATCATCCGGCACGTCGCCGCGACCGAACGCGGGTGGCTGGACACGGTGCTCGGCCGGTCCCCACGCCCCGGACCGGAACCGGGCACCGCACCGGAGGCGACGCTGCACGAGATCATCCGTGCGTACGAGTGCGTCGCCACCCGCACCGAGGAGATCGTCTCGCTGATCGACGACCTCGGCAGACCGGTGCCGGTGCCGCGGGACGTGCCGTGGTTCCCGGACGACGTCGAGGCGTGGTCGGTGCGGTGGGTGCTGCTGCATCTGATCGAGGAGACCGCCCGGCACGCCGGACACGCCGACCTCGTCCGGGAGGCCCTCGACGGCGCGACGGCCTTCCCCCTCATGGCCGCCGCCGAAGGATGGCCCGAAACGCCCTGGCTGCGCCCGTGGCGCCCCCCGGGCCCCGCCCGGTCCCGCTGACCGGGCGGTCACCGTGCGTGGTGGCCGTGAAGGACTCCCTGCCTGCGTCCGACGCAGTGCAGGAGTCCTTCGCGGCACCCGGGGCGGGGAAGGGGGCCTTCACGGCACACCCTGCCGGGTTACCGCCGGTGGCGTTCGCGCCAGGCGTTGGTCATCGGGAGTCTGCGGTCCCGGCCGAACGCCTTGAAGGTGATCTTGGTGCCCGGCGGGTACTGGCGTCGCTTGTACTCGGCCCGGTCCACCATGCGCACCACGCGGTCGATCACCTCGGCGTCGAACCCGGCGTCGAGCAGGTCCGCGAACCCCCGGTCACCCTCCACGTAGTCGTCCAGGATGTCGTCGAGCAGCGCGTAGTCCGGCAGTGAATCCGTGTCGAGCTGGCCGGGCCGCAGCTCCGCCGACGGGGCCTTGTCGATCGAGTTCGGCGGGATCGGCGGGGTCTCGCCGCGCTTGTCCGCCTCCGCGTTGCGCCAGCGGGCGAGCTCCCACACCTGCGTCTTGAACACGTCCTTGATCGGGGCGAACCCGCCGACCGCGTCCCCGTAGATGGTCGAGTAGCCCACGGCCAGCTCGGTCTTGTTCCCGGGCGCCAGCACCAGGTGCCCCTCCAGGTTGGACAGCGCCATCAGCAGCATGCCGCGGACCCGGGCCTGGATGTTCTCCTCCGCCAATCCGCTGCCCGCCAGCCCCAGCTGGTCCACGTACAGCGCGACCATCGCCTCGACCGGCTCCACCCGGTAGTGACAGCCGGTCCGCCGGGCCAGCTCGGCCGCGTCGGTCCGGGAATGCTGCGAGGAGTACTTCGACGGCATGGACACCCCGTACACGGCGTCCGCGCCGAGCGCGTCCACCGCCAGCGCCGCGCTCACGGCCGAGTCGATCCCCCCGGACAGGCCCAGCAGCACCGACCCGAAGTTGTTCTTGGCGACGTAGTCGCGCAGCCCGAGCACCAACGCCGACCACACCTCGGCCTCGTCCGACAACGGCTCGCCGACCACCGGCTCCGCGGCGGCCGGCGGTCCGGTCTCCGGCGCGGGCGCGGGCGCGGA
>NZ_KI912228.1:39233-39839 GCF_000231035.2 Saccharomonospora iraqiensis subsp. paurometabolica YIM 90007
GGCACGGCCCCGTCGGCCGCCCCGTACCCCACCCACCCCGCCGGGGAGCGGCCGGTGTCACCGGACCGGCCCGCCGCCGACGGTGCGGGCGGCGGACGGGACTGGTTCGACGAGATGCCCACCGTGGACACGGGACCGCCTCCGGCGGGGCCTGCGGAGCCCCCCGTCGGCGACGACCTCCCCACCGACGACCTCCCCACCGACGACCCCGGACCCGCGGAGTTCGGCCCGACCGGCGACGAGCCCACGGAGATCCCGTACCGCTATCGTCGGTGAGCCTCGCGTGTCACTCTGGCGGTATGGCAGCGAAACGCAAGGACCCGAACCCCCCGTCCGGCTGGTGGTACAACACCCGCACCGGTGAGGTCGAGCACGGCGAGCTGTCCCGGGCCATCGATCTGATGGGTCCGTACCCGGACGAGGCGACCGCCCGCCGTGCCCTGGAGATCGCCCAGGAGCGCACCGAGCGGGCCGACCGGGCCGAGGCCGAGTGGCGCGGCGAGGACGTCGAGGACGTCTCCGAGCCGTGACCGGGCGCTCACCCCGCCGGTGGTGAGCGCCGGGGACACGGCCTTCCCCGCCCGGTCCGGTGCGGCCCGTGTCCGG
>NZ_KI912228.1:39939-47495 GCF_000231035.2 Saccharomonospora iraqiensis subsp. paurometabolica YIM 90007
CGCGGGCGCGGACGCGGACGTCGCGGCCTCGTCGGGGAGGACCCGGCGGCGCACCGAGAGGCCGGCGAAGGTGCCCTCGGCCGTGTGCCCGCCCGCGGGCACGTCGAGATCGGTCACCAGCAGGTGCTCGGTGAACTGTGGTGCCCGCGCGAGCAGGGTCCCGTCGGCGCCGACGACGATCGAGTCCCCGTCGAAGACGAGGTCGTCCTGCCCGCCCACCAGGTTGGTGTAGACCACGGGGGCCCCGGCCTCGGCGGCGCGGCGGGCCACCAACGGGAGCCGCACGTCGTCCTTGGACCGTTCGTACGGTGAGGCGTTCGGCGACACGACGACATCGACACCCGCCCCGCCGAGCGCGGTCACCGGCCCGCCCTCCTGCCACAGGTCCTCGCAGATCACCACACCGATGTCCACGCCGTGCGCCCGCACCACGTCGAGTGCCGTGCCGGGCGCGAAGTGGCGCCGTTCGTCGAACACGCCGTAGTTGGGCAGGTGGTGCTTGTACTGGGTGGCCACGACCTCGCCCCGGTACAGGGCGGCCACCGCGTTGCGCGGCCCGGCGTCGTCGGCGTCCAGGTAGCCGACCCAGGTGAGCAGCTCGCCGCACCCCTGGTCGGCCAGCCGGGTGGCCAGCCGCGGCAGCGCCTCCGCCGAGGCGGACGAGAACGCCGTCCGGAGGGAGAGATCCTCCACCGGGTACCCGGTGAGCGACATCTCCGGGAACACGGCGAGGTGCGCCCCCGCCGCGGCGGCCGCACGGGCCCACGCCACCGTCCGGTCGGCGTTCCCGGCGAGGTCGCCGACGGTCGTGTTCACCTGGGCCAGGGCGATGCGCAGTCGGGGCATGGCCCCATTGTCCCCCGCACCGCCGCGGCCGGGGGCGGGCCGGGTGCCTCAGTCCCGCTTCTTGCGCAGCGTCGCCCGCACCTTCTTCAGCGCCTGCTCGGCGTCCGAGTCGAACGGGTTGTCGTGCACCAGGTAGGTCCACGTCGAGGTCGGCCTGCGCACCCCCGCTCCCGCCAGGTCGACCCCGTCCGCGGTGACCTCCGCCTCGCGCAGGGTGGCCGCGGCGCGGGACTCCGCCTCGCCCCGGATCTTGCGGAACGCCGGGATCGCGGTGCGGTGGAACTCGTCCAGCGGTGCCTCCTTGGCCAGCGCCCGGAGATGGATCGTCTCCCGGACGTCGGTGAGGAAGGCGAGGTGGTCGGCCCACAGCTGGTCGAGGTGGAACAGGACGATCTCCCGGCAGGCCTGGTCCACCGTCGCCTCGTCGAGTGCCTCGGCGAGCTCGGCGACGCGGTCCGGCTCGGCCTCGGCGAGCAACCGCCGGGCCTCCCCGGTGCGCAGCACCTCGTCGCGGTACTTCAGCATCTCCGCGCGCTGGTGCTCGATCAGCCGCGTGTAGCGCCAGGTGTTGCGGTGGATCTCCAGGTCGACGCCTTCGGCGACCCGCTGCGCGTGGTTGATCTGACGATGCGCCGCGGGGTCGGTGACCTCGCCGCTGTCCTCGTCGGCGGGCAGGTCGGCGACGTCCGGCGCGTGCGCCAGCACCAGTTCGTCGGCGAGGCTGGCGAAGAACACCGAGCTGCCCGGGTCGCCCTGCCTGCCTGCCCGGCCGCGGAGCTGGTCGTCGAGCCTGCTGCTCGGGTAGCGCGCGGTGCCGATCACGTGCAGACCGCCCAGCTCGGCCACCCGCTCCGCGTCGGCGCCGTCCGCGCCCCCGAGCCGGATGTCGGTACCGCGGCCGGCCATCTGCGTCGACACCGTGACGGCGTCGCGGGTGCCCGCCTCGGCGATCACCGATGCCTCCTCGGCGTCGTTGCGCGCGTTGAGCACCACGCACTCGATGCCGGCCTTGCGCAGCTTCTCCGCCAGCTCCTCGCTCTCGGCGACGTCCTGGGTGCCCACCAGCACGGGCCGTCCGGTCTCGTGGACCGAGCGGATCTCCTCCACGATCGCCCGCAGCTTGCCGGTCGGCGTGCTGAACACCCGGTGCGGCAGGTCCTCGCGGATGTTCGGGGTGTTCGGGGGGATCACCGCGACCTCGAGCCGGTAGAACTCCCGCAGCTGCTCGGCCACGGCCTCCGCCGTGCCCGTCATCCCCGCCACCCGCGGGTAGCGGGCGATCAGCGCCTGCACGGTGATCGAGTCGAGGATCTCGCCGTGGTCGGACGGCGGGAGCTGTTCCTTGGCCTCCACCGCCGACTGCAGTCCGTCCGGCCAGCGCTGCAACTCGGCGACCCGGCCGCGGGAGGCGTTGATCAGCTGCACCCGGCCGTCCCGCACCAGGTAGTCCACGTCCCGGGTGAGCAGGGCGTGCGCGTGCAGGGCGGCGTTGACGGCCGCGAGCCGGTCGGTGGCCTCCTCGGCGTAGAGGTCCACCCCGCCGAGCGCCTTCTCCACCACCGACGCCCCTTCGGGGGTCAGCCACGCGTTGCGCCCGTCCGGGTCGGTCTCGTAGTGCAGGTTCACCCGCAGCCGCCGGACGATGTCGGCGACCTCCTCGTCGGCCACGCCCGCGTCCACCGAACCGGCCATCACCAGCGGCACCCGGGCCTCGTCCACGAGCACCGAGTCGGCCTCGTCCACGATCGCCACCTCGGGCTCCGGCTGGGCGAGGTCGTCGACCCGGGTGACCAGCCGGTCCCGCAGCACGTCGAAGCCGATTTCGCTGACCGCGCCGTAGCACACCTCGGCGTCGTAGGCCGCCTGCCGCTCCTTCGCGTCCAGGGCGGGCTCGACCCAGCCGACCGAGACCCCCAGCAGGTCGTACACGGGGCGCATCCACTCCGCGTCGCGGCGGGCGAGGTAGTCGTTCACCGAGATCAGGTGCACCCGGCTGCCCCGCAGCGCGTGCCCGGCCGCGGCCAGCGCACCCGCGAGGGTCTTGCCCTCGCCGGTGGCCATCTGCACCACGTGCCCGGTGAGCAGGCCCATCACGCCGAGCAGTTGGACGTCGAACGCGCGCTCGCCGAGCCGCCGGTGTGCGGCCTCCCTGCCGAGCGCGCAGATCTCGGTCAGCGTGTCGTCGTCGAATCCGGTCGCGTCCCGCAGCGCTGTCGCCCGCTCGGTGAGCTCCTCGTCGGAGAGGCCGCCGAGCTCGTCCCCGCGTTCGGCGACGGCGGGCAGCAGGGCCTCGTACCGGGTCAGTTCGACACTGGCGGGTTTCTGGAGGAGTCGCCGCATCCTCCTGCCGACCCGGTCCCTCAACGCCACCAGTGTCTCTCCTCCCTGTTCGTTCCCGAGCGGGTAACGCGTCCGGGTACCGTACGGTTCCCGCCTCGTCCGGAAGTGGCACGATCGCGGACGTGCTCACACGGAAACGCTACCTGCCCGGGGCAACCGTCCTGCTCGTCACGGTCCTCGCGGCGTGCTCCGGTCCGGCGTCGGAGTCCCCCGATCCGACCGCACCGGCCGGCCCGGTCCCGGAGGGGCTGGAGACCTACTACTCCCAGCAGCTCGACTGGGGCGAATGCGCACCGTACGCGACGTCCGCCTACACGCAGCAGGCCTTCTCGACGGTTCCCGAGGGCGTCGAGTGCGCGCGGATGACCGTGCCGCTGGACTACTCGGAGCCCGACGGGGAGACCGTCTCCCTCGGATTGCTGCGGCAACCGGCCGACGACGGTGGCGGCGAGCCGCTCGGCTCCGCCGTGATCAACCCGGGCGGTCCGGGGGGCTCCGGCATGTCCCGGGCCGCGTACATGGCGCAGGGCGAGTGGGACGGCCGGCTCGCCGAGCGGTTCGACCTCGTCGGCTTCGACCCGCGGGGGGTGCAGGCCAGTGAGCCCGCCGTCGACTGCTTCACCGACAGGGAGATCGACGCCGACCGCAACGACGTCGACGAGTACGACGGCAGCCCCGAGGCCGTCGCCGAGGCCGAGCGGGAGGCGCGGGAGTACGGCCGGCAGTGCGCCGAGCGGACCGAGCACGGCGAGGAGATGCTGGCCAACCTGGGCACCCGGGACGTGGCCCGCGACCTGGACGTGCTGCGGTCGGTGCTGGGGGACGAGAAGCTGACCTACATCGGGTGGTCCTACGGCACCCGGATCGGCTACACCTACGCCGAGCGGTTCCCGGGTAACGTCCGCGCACTCGTGCTGGACGGCGCGGTCGACCCCGAACAGGACGCCATGGAGTCCCTGGTGGCCCAGTACGAGGGCTTCGGCGACACCTTCGACCAGTTCGCCCGGTGGTGTACGGGGCGCGAGGACTGCGCCCTCGGCAACGACCCGGCCGGTGCTGTCGGGGCGTATCAGGACCTGACCCGGCCGCTGCTCGACCGGCCGGTCGAACTCCCGGACGGCAGGGTGCTCTCCTACGAGGACGCGACCACCGGGACGATCGCCGCGCTCTACGACAACCAGAGCTGGCCGATGCTGAACCGGGGACTCACCGAGCTCGCGCAGGGGCAGGGCGCCACCCTGATGATGCTCGCCGACAACTACCTGCAGCGCGGCCCGAACGGCCGCTACTCGAACATGCACGAGGCGCTGACCGCGGTCAACTGCGTCGACGAGCCGCCGGTGACCGACCCGGAGCGCAACGCCGAGATGCAGCGGCAGGCGTTGGACGCCGCGGAGTTCCTCGACCCCGGACTGCCCCCGTCGTCGGCACGCGGGCCCTGCGCGTTCTGGCCCGTCGACCACACCTCGGAGCCACGGCTGCCCGACGTCGACGGGATCCCGCCCCCGCTGGTGATCTCGTCGACCGGTGACCCCGCCACCCCGTACGAGGCCGGCGTCAACCTCGCCGAGGCCCTGGGCGGCCGGCTGCTGACGTTCGAGGGCGCGCGGCACGGTGCGTTCCTCGCGGCGGGCAACGACTGCATCGACGAGGCCGGCGCGGAGTACCTGATCAGTGGCACCCTGCCGCCGGAGGACACCCGCTGCGGTACGGCGTGACGCCGGACCGCCGCCACCGGGATCAGGACCCGGTGGCGGCGGTCTCGTGTCCGTCGAGGGCGAGTTCCAGCATCACGGCGCCCTCGTTCTTCTGCCGGGGCGGCACCTGCATCCAGACCCGCAGCAGCTGTCCCTGCCCGCGCCCGGCCACCCAGAACTTCACCGCGACGTCGTCGTGGACGCCCGGCACGAACCCGGCGACGACCTCCCGGTCGAGCTCGCCGCCGACCCGGTAGCTGGGGACCCCGTCCAGTTCCTCCCGGCTCTCCGTCTCCAGCGCGGTGGCCTCGCGCAGCAGGGTGGTCAGCCCGTGTTCGGGATCGAGCAGCCGCGCCGGCGTCAGCGGGCCGGGGGCGGGACGCGTCCCGCCCGCACCGCCGTCCCGGTCGGCGGTGCTGTCGTCGGGGTCGGTCAGCCGCAGTTCGGCACCGTCGAGCACGAAGTCGTACCGGTGGCGCTCGGTCCCCCGCTGCACGTCCGCCTCGCCGCGCGCGGACCCGTGCGGGCCCCCGTCGCGGGTCGCCACGCCCTCCACCGTCCGGACCGGCAGCCCGGGCAGCGCCCCGCTCACGTGGAACTCGAAACGGACGCCACGCACGTCGGCCAGCGCCCGGGTCGCGGTGTCGACCAGTTCGCGTCCGTCCGGGAGCGGGCCGGTCGTGTCCGGCGAGGCGGCACACCCACCCACGACGGTCAGCGCGGCGACGAGGACGACCGCGAGGCGACGGATCGGCATGGCGCCCACGGTATCGGGCAGGCCGCCGCCGCCCCGGTCAGGTGGACGGACGGCTCCGACGGGCACGAGACTGCCGGGGGTCGACCGCACGGGGGAGGTCCGGCCGCCCCCGAAACACCGAGTTAACGTCTCGCGCCTAGAGTCGCGGCATGGATCGCCAGCAGGAGTTCGTGCTGCGCACGCTGGAGGAACGCGACATCCGCTTCGTGCGGCTCTGGTTCACCGACGTGCTCGGGTATCTCAAATCGGTGGCCGTGGCACCCGCCGAACTGGAAGGCGCCTTCAGCGAGGGCATCGGCTTCGACGGGTCCGCCATCGAGGGGTTCGCCCGGGTCTACGAGTCGGACATGGTCGCGAAGCCGGACCCGTCCACCTTCCAGGTCCTGCCGTGGGAGACCCCGGACGGCGACCGGTACTCGGCGCGGATGTTCTGCGACATCGCCATGCCGGACGGCTCACCGTCGTGGGCCGATCCACGGCACGTGTTGCGCCGCCAGCTCTCCCGGGCGGCCGAGGCCGGGTTCACCTGCTACGTCCATCCCGAGATCGAGTTCTTTCTGCTGGCGACCCTGCCGGAGGACGGCAGCGAGCCCGAACCGGCGGACAACGGAGGGTACTTCGACCAGGCGAGCCACGCCACGGCCACGCACTTCCGCCGCAACGCCATCGAGGCGCTGGAGGAGATGGGCATCTCCGTGGAGTTCTCCCACCACGAGGGCGCCCCGGGCCAGCAGGAGATCGACCTGCGCTACGCGGACGCGTTGACCATGGCCGACAACGTCATGACGTTCCGGTACGTGGTCAAGGAGGTCGCGTTGATGCAGGGCGTCCGCGCCACCTTCATGCCCAAACCGTTCACCGGCCAGCCCGGGTCGGGAATGCACACGCACGTGTCGCTGTTCGAGGGGGACCAGAACGCCTTCTACAGCCCGGAGGACCCGTACGAGCTCTCGGACACCGGGAAGGCGTTCGTGGCCGGGCTCCTGCGGCACGCCCGCGAGCTCTCCGCGGTCACCAACCAGTGGGTCAACTCGTACAAGCGGCTGATCCGGGGCGGGGAGGCGCCGACCGCGGTGTCCTGGGGGCACGCGAACCGTTCCGCGCTGGTCCGGGTCCCGATGTACTCCCCGGGCAAGGCGTCGTCCCGGCGGGTCGAACTGCGCAGTCTCGACTCGGCGTGCAACCCGTACCTGGCCTACTCGGTCATCCTCGCCGCGGGGCTCAAGGGGATCGAGCAGGGTTACGAGCTACCGCCCGCGGCCGAGGACAACATCTGGGACCTGTCCGACTCGGAGCGCAAGGCCGCGGGGTACGCGGAGCTGCCGCAGAACCTGGGCGAGGCGCTCGTCGAGATGGAACGGTCGGAGCTGTTGCCGGAGGCGCTCGGCGAGCACGTGTACGACTTCTTCCTCCGGAACAAACGGGTGGAGTGGGACAGCTACCGAAGCGCGGTCACCCCCTACGAACTCCGGACCCTGCTGCCGGTGCTCTGACCCCGCGGGCCGGCGCAGGGGGGGGGGCGACGCCGGGGAAACCGGCTCCGACCTGCGGGTTCACCGGAAAGGGGACCCCCCTGCACAGCGGGGTCGGGCGGGTGTGTAATCTTCTCATTGTCGCCAGGGACGGCCGGGGCGAACGGGAGAGACCCACAGAGGTTGCTTCCGGGAGCCAGGTCGGGTACCGTTGCTGGTCGGCCCTCTCCACGAGAGCGGGTCACCCCCCTTGAAAGAGCCTTCCGGGGTTGTTGTTAGGGTGGGTGTCGCTCGGAGGGAAAAACCGAGAAAACATCTTGTGGTGTTGTTTGAGAACTCAACAGTGCGCTAGTGATTGTCAGCTAGTAGAGCTTTGATGCCTCACCTGTTTTGGTGGGTGGGGTTTGCCCCTTTTTGTGGGTTTCTTTGAGACATGTGGGTCTC
>NZ_KI912228.1:47595-47752 GCF_000231035.2 Saccharomonospora iraqiensis subsp. paurometabolica YIM 90007
GCCTCTCGCTTGCTGTTCGTGGTTTTGTTGCAGGTGGAACGCCCTGAAGCGCGGGGCGACGTGCGCGACGTGCGGGGGCTGCTGCGGCGCTGAAGAAGGGAAGCTAGGGTTGTTTTTTTGTTTTTGTTTTTTAGTTCTAGGCTGATATGGGTTTGAG
>NZ_KI912228.1:47852-59792 GCF_000231035.2 Saccharomonospora iraqiensis subsp. paurometabolica YIM 90007
GGACGGACGAACCTCTGGTGTGCCAGTTGTCCCGCCAGGGGCACGGCTGGTTGGCCACGTTCGGAAAGGATAACCGCTGAAGGCATCTAAGCGGGAAGCCCGTTCCCAGATGAGGTCTCCCACCACCCTCGAGTGGGTAAGGCCCCCTACAGAACATGGGGTTGATAGGCCAGACATGGACGCACAGCAATGTGTTCTCGAGTGGACTGGTACTAATCGGCCGAGGGCTTGACCACAAACATGCTACGCACCCACTCTGCAACTCTGAAACACCACGCCCTGGGACACACCCGCGGGGTGACTGTTTCGGAGGGTTGTTCGGTGGTTACAGCGGTGGGGACACGCCCGGTCCCATTCCGAACCCGGAAGCTAAGCCCACCAGCGCCGATGGTACTGCACCCGCTCGGGTGTGGGAGAGTAGGACACCGCCGAACACTTAACTGACAGGGAGAGGACCGATCCGGACAGGATCGGTCCTCTCCTTTTTTTGTGCCCGGGGTGAGGTCGTAGGGTGGGACCGTGAGCTCTCCCCGGATTCTCGTCGTCCAGCCCGACCCCACCGTGCCGATCGGCTCGCTCGACGCGTGGCTGACGGAGCAGGGGGCGGTGTTGGACACCCGTCGATCGCCGGACGACCATCTCCCGGACAACCTCGACGGCTGGGACGGGCTGCTGGTCCTCGGCGGCACGATGCGGGCCGGGGACGCGCCCGGACACCCGTGGCTGTCGTCGGTCCGCGGCCTGCTGAGCGCCGCGGTGGCCGGGGACGTCCCCACCCTCGGGATCTGCCTGGGTGCGCAGTTGCTCGCGGTGACCGCGGGTGGTCGCGTGGGCGCCGACCCGAAGGGGCCGGACGTCGGACCGGCCCTGGTGTCGAAGAAGGACGCCGCCTGGGTCGACCCGCTGTTCTCCGAGCTGCCGCTCATGCAGGACGTTCTCCAGTTCCGCGAGGACACGATCGAGCAACTGCCCGCCGGGGCCGAACTGCTCGCGTCGTCACCCCGGGCGACGAACCAGGCCTACCGCCTGCGGCGCCGCGTGTACGGGATCCAGTTCCACATCGAGACCACACCGGAGGTGGTGTCGCGGTGGGCGGGCGACGCGCCGGAGAAGGCGGCGACGGCGCGGCCGGGTGCACTCGAGAAGGACCGTCTCGCGCAGGTGCATGCCGACATCGCGGAGACCTGGCGGACCTTCGCACACCGGTTCGCCGATCTCGCGGCCTCCCGCATCGACCCGGTCGAACCGCGCTACACGCTCCCGATGGCATGACCGGGATCCGGGTGGGCGGCGATGAGTGAGCGGATCCGGCCGGCGGTGTCGGCGGCCCGGTACGGGTTCGCCGACGACCGGGCCGAGGAACGGCTCCGTGCCGCCGGGTGGTGGGGTGCCACCGGACCCCCCGCCGGGGCGGCGCCGATCCTGACCGCGTTCTCCCGCACCCCGGACCCGGACACGGCGCTGATCGTGCTGGACCGGATCCGCACCGCCGACGACGCAGGCTGGGACGAACTGGCCGCGGCGCTCGCGGACGACCCGGTGCTGCGCGGACGGCTGCTCGCCATCGCGGGGGCGTCGACGGCGCTGAGCGATCTGCTCGTGACCGAGCCGGGTCTGTGGCGCGCACTGGCCGGCGAGGACCTCACCGCCCCCGGGTCGTACGACCGGGTGCTGGCCGACGCCGTCGCCGACGGGCAGGACGGTGCCCCGGCCACCGGATCGGCGGCCGAGCAGGCCTTGCGCCGCGCGTACCGGGCGATCGTGCTGGAGATCGCCGCCGCGGACCTCGGCCACCTCGTCGAGCCCACGCTGGAACGCCTCGACCTGGACCGGATCACGGAGCGGCTGACCGCACTCGCCGAGGCGTCGGTGCGGACCGGTCTGCGCGTCGCCGAGCGCGAGGTCGGTACCCCGGCCGACGGCACCGTCGCGGTCCTCGCGATGGGCAAGTGCGGCGGACGCGAACTGAACTACGTCAGCGACGTCGACGTGGTCTTCGTCGGTGGCGACGACGTCGCGGCCGCGACCCGGCTGGCGACCACGATGATGCGGGTCGTCGGTCAGGCCTGTTTCGAGGTCGACGCCGGGCTCCGACCGGAGGGCCGCACCGGCGCACTGGTCCGTTCGCTCGACGGGCACGAGACGTACTACCGGAAATGGGCCCGCACGTGGGAGTTCCAGGCGCTGCTCAAGGCACGCCCGATCGCCGGTGACGGCGAGCTGGGCCGCCGCTACGCCGAACTGGTCGCCCCGATGGTGTGGTCGGCGGCCGAACGGGACAACTTCGTCGAGGACGTGCGGCACATGCGCCGCCGGGTGGAGAAGCACGTGCCCGCCGAGATCGCCGAACGGGAGCTGAAACTCGGCCGGGGCGGGCTCCGGGACGTGGAGTTCGCGGTGCAACTGCTGCAGCTCGTCCACGGGCGCGCCGATCCGGAGCTGCGGTCCGCCTCCACCACCGAGGCGCTGGAGGCGCTGGGGTCCGGCGGGTACGTCGGCCGGGCCGACGCCGCCGAGCTGCGTGCCTCGTATGAGTTCCTGCGCGTCCTCGAACACCGGCTCCAGCTCCGGGGGCTGCGCCGCACCCACCTGTTCCCCGATCCCGGCGCCGTGGAACAGCTGCGGTGGCTGGCGAAGGCGTCGGGCATCGCACCCACCCGGGGCCGGACGGTCGACGAGATCCTGCTCGCTGAGTTCCGCAGGCACGTCCAACGCATCCGCCGTCTGCACGAGAAACTCTTCTACCGGCCGTTGCTCGGCGCCGTCGCCCGGGTACCGACCGCGGCGCTGCGCCTGTCCACGGCACAGGCCCAGAGCCGGCTCGCGGCGCTGGGATACCTCGCCCCGGAGGGCGCGCTGCGCCATATCGAGGCGCTCACCTCCGGGGTCTCCCGCCGCGCGTCGATCCAGCAGACGTTGTTGCCGGTGCTGCTCGACCTGCTCGCGGACACGCCCGACCCGGACGGCGGCCTGCTCGCCTACCGGCGGGTGTCCGAGGCGCTGGCGGAGACGCCGTGGTACCTGCGGGTGCTGCGGGACGAGGCCGCGGTCGTGGAGAGTCTGGCCACCCTGCTGGGGACGTCCCGGCTGGTGCCGGACCTGCTCGTGCGCGCCCCGGAGGTACTGCAGCTGCTGGGCGAGCCGCAGCGCCTCGCGGGGCGGGATCCCGCCGAGGTCGCCCGCTCGTTGCGCGCCGCAGCCGGACGACAGCACGGGATGAGGGCCGCCGTCGTGGCGGCCCGTTCGCTGCGCCGACACGAACTGCTGCGCGTGGCGAGTGCGGACCTGCTGGGGCTGCTCGACGTCGGCGACGTCTGTCACGCGCTGTCGTCGGTGTGGGCGGCGGTGCTCCGCAGTGCCCTCGAGGCGGCGGTCCGGGAGCGCGCCGCCGGGACGGACAGCCCGCCGGCGACCCTCGCGGTGATCGGGATGGGTCGGCTCGGCGGTGCCGAGCTCGGGTACGGCTCCGACGCCGATGTGCTGTTCGTGTGCGAACCGACCGGGGGCGCGAGCGAGACCGAGGCGGTGCGGTTCGCGACGACCGTGGCGGAGACGGTGCGCCGGGCCCTGGGCACGCCCAGCCAGGACCCGGCCCTCGAGGTGGACGCGGACCTGCGCCCGGAGGGGCGCAGTGGTCCGCTGGTGCGCACCCTCGACTCGTACCTGACGTACTACGACCGGTGGAGCGCGGTCTGGGAGGCCCAGGCACTGCTGCGGGCGCGGTTCGTGGCGGGGGACGCCGACCTGGGCGCGCGTTTCCTCTCCGGGATCGAGCACCTGCGCTACCCGGAGGGCGGGTTGGACGCCGACCAGGTCCGCGAGGTGCGCCGGATCAAGGCACGGGTGGAGACGGAGCGGATGCCCCGCGGTGCCGACCGGACCACGCACGCGAAGCTCGGCCGTGGTGGCCTCGCCGACGTGGAGTGGACGGCGCAGCTGATGCAGCTGCGGCACGCGCACGCCGTCCCCGGCCTGCGGACGACGTCGACCCCGGCGGCGTTGCGCGCGCTCGCCGACGCGGACCTGGCCGGGGAGGACGACGTAACGGTGTTGATCGAGGCGTGGGAGCTGGCCACGCGGGCGCGCAACGTGGCGATGCTCGTGCGGGGGAAGGCGGTCGACCAGCTCCCGACGTCCGGCCGCGAACTGGCGGCGGTGGCACGGGTGTTCGGTTACTCCGCCGACGACGATCCGGGCGAGTTCCTGGACACCTACCGCCGGGCCACGCGACGCGCCCACGCGGTGGTGCAGCGTCTGTTCTACGAGTCGTGAGTGCTCCCGGGTCGGGAGTATCACAGTCGGGGTCACCGCCATGGGCCGGGCGCGGTGGGCGGCTTAAGGTGATCGCGTGACTGAGCAGGAGGCGTCGCGCACCCGGATCAGGGTGCGGCACTACGAGCTGGACACCCTTGGCCACGTCAACCAGGCGGTCTACCACCAGTACGCCGAGGTCGCCCGGTTGGACCTGTTCCACCGGGCGGGTGGGCACGACGAGATGCGCAAGGGCGGGATCGCGCCCGTGCTGCTGGAGTCGCACATCCGCTACCGGCGCGAACTGCGCGACGGTGACGAGGTCGACGTGACCTGCCACGCCACGTTCGGCGACGGCAAGGTGTTCTGGATGGCCAACGAGATCATCCGGACGGACGGGACGCTGTCCGCCGAGATCAGCTGCACGCTCGGGCTGATGGATCTGAACGCCCGCAAACTCGTGCCCGCACCCCGGGACCGGATGGCCGAGGCCGGCGTCGACCTCGACGTGCTCTGCGGTCCGGCCGCCCCGGTCTCCGGCTGACGGGTCCCCGGCGGTTGGCCGTCGACCCCGCCACCGACGGACCACTCCGGTGGTGAGTCGCTACCTCCGGCGGGTCAGCGGTGGGACCGTGCGGCCGTTCGCCGAGTCGGTGAGCAGCTGTTCGAACCGCTTGGCCCGGGTCTGCTCCTTCTTCGCACTGACCACCCACCACGTCGCCGCCTTGCGGTACGAAGCGGGCTGACCGGTGAAGAAGGTCCAGGCGGACGTGTCGGCGCGGAGCCGTCGTTCCTCCCCGGGATCGAACGCGACCGAGTCCGCGTCCTGCTCGTAGGAGTACGAACCCGCGCGGGACTCACTCCGCTGTGCGAAGGCGTCCTCGCCCGCGGGGCGCATCCGACCCTGCTGCCGCAGCTGTCCGACCCGGTCGGTGTTCACCGCACTCCACACGCTTCCCGGCTTGCGCGGGGTGAAACGGATCATGTAACGCCTGTCGTCCACCTTGCGGCGCTGTCCGTCGACCCATCCCAGGCACAACGCCTCGTCCACAGCCTCCGACCAGGTCATACCCGAGGGGTCGGCGGATCTCCGGTGCAATCCGACCCAGAGTTCCGTCGCCGTGTCGTGGTGTTCCTCCAGCCAACCGCGCCAATCGGCCGGGCGGGCGAAGAACGCCGGGGTGGGCTGTTCGGTCACGCTCGGTCCCCCCTGTCCGCGCTCGGGATGGTCCGTGTCACATGCGCTCGACGGGGGTTACCGGTGTGCGGCGTCGCCGACCAGTGACCGCCGGGCCCCGGGGGGAGGCGCACGAGGTGGCGTCCCCCCGGGGCCGGCGCGACGGTCACACGTCGTAGTAGAGGGCGAACTCGTACGGGTGCGGACGCAGCCGCAGCGGGTCGATCTCGTTCTCCCGCTTGTACGCGATCCAGCTCTCGATCACGTCCGGGGTGAACACGCCGCCCTCGAGCAGGTAGTCGTGGTCGGCCTCCAGCGTGTCGAGGACCGTGCCGAGGTCGCCGGGGACCTGCTGGACACCGTGGGCCTCCTCGGGCGGGAGCTCGTAGAGGTCCTTGTCGATCGGCTCCGGCGGCTCGATCTTGTTCCGGACGCCGTCGATGCCGGCCATCATCATCGCCGCGAAGGCGAGGTAGGGGTTGCCCGAGGCGTCGGGGCAGCGGAACTCGATGCGCTTGGCCTTCGGGTTCCCGCCGGTGATCGGGATGCGCACGCACGCCGAGCGGTTGCGCTGTGAGTACACCAGGCTGACCGGGGCCTCGTAGCCGGGCACCAGCCGGTGGTACGAGTTCACCGTCGGGTTGGTGAACGCCAGCAGGCTCGGGGCGTGCGTGAGGATGCCGCCGATGTAGTGCCGCGCGGTGTCGGACAGGCCCGCGTAGCCCGCCTCGTCGTGGAACAACGGCGCGCCGTCCTTCCACAGCGACTGGTGGCAGTGCATGCCCGAGCCGTTGTCGCCGAACAGCGGCTTCGGCATGAAGGTGGCGGACTTGCCCGCCTGCCAGGCCACGTTCTTCACGATGTACTTGAACAGCTGCAGGTCGTCGGCCGAGTGCAGCAGCGTGTCGAACTTGTAGTTGATCTCCGTCTGCCCCGCCGTGCCGACCTCGTGGTGGGCCCGCTCCAGCTCGAAGCCGGAGGCGGTCAGCGTGTTCGAGATCTCGTCGCGCAGGTCGGCGAAGTGGTCGACCGGCGGCACCGGGAAGTACCCGCCCTTGAACCGGGTCTTGTAGCCGCGGTTGCCGCCCTCCTCGTGGCGGCCGGTGTTCCACCAACCCTCGACCGAGTCGATCTCGTGGAAGCTGGCGTGCTCGGAGGAGTCGAACCGCACCGAGTCGAACAGGTAGAACTCGGCCTCCGGCGCGAAGAACACGGTGTCGGCGATGCCGGACTCGGTGACGTACTGCTCGGCCTTGCGGGCGATGTTGCGCGGGTCCCGGCTGTACGGCTCGTGCGTGAACGGGTCGTGCACGAAGAAGTTCAGCGACAGGGTCTTGTTCGTGCGGAACGGGTCGATGCGGGCCGTGGCGGGGTCCGGCAGCAGCAGCATGTCCGACTCGTGGATCGACTGGAAGCCGCGCACGGACGAGCCGTCGAACGCGAGCCCTTCCTCGAAGGTCTTGGCGTCGAAGGCGGAGGCGGGGATGGTGAAGTGCTGCATGACGCCCGGCAGGTCGCAGAACCTCACGTCGACGTAGCGTACGTCCTCGTCGGCGATCTGCCGGAGGACATCGTCTGGAGTAGTGGACACCCTCGGTGGCTCCTTCGTGTTCGAGCGTCGAGCTCGTGCGGCAGTGCTCCGGTGCTCGGGTGCTCTCTTCGGGTTGCGGTGCTCTCTTCGGCTCTGTGCGGTTCACGCTAAGCGCGCGGTGTTGCCCGACCGTCACCCGTGTGTTTCGCCGGTGTTAACGGTGGCCCGTCCGGTGTGTGCCCGGCTGACCAGGAATATCCGGCGTCGTGCCCACCGAATACCCTGGACGGGTGGCACGATGGACGGGCGAATGGCTCTCGACACTCTCGGACGGTGGGGCGGCGGACGGGCGGGAGCCGTCCCGGTGGCCCGGTGAACGACTCGGGCTCCCCGAGCGGGGCCCCCGCGCCGCGGCAGGCGGTGGGCGCCGGTTCGGCACGCTGCTCGTCGATCTCGTGCTGGCCTCGCTGCTGACGGCCCTGTTCTTCCCGCCCGACTACACGGATCCGGACGTGATGCAGGCCTACAACCTGTGGTCGCTGGCGATGTGGGCCGTGGTCACCGTGGTGCCCGTGACGTTCTCCGGCTTCACCCCGGGGATGGCGCTGACCGGTATCCGGGTGGCCCGGCTGGACGGTAGTGCCACGGTGGGACTGTGGCGCGCCGTCGTCCGGTGCGTGCTGACTTTCCTCATCGTCCCCCCGGCCGTCCGCGATCAGGACGGCCGGGGCTGGCACGACCGGGCCACCGGCACCGTCGTCGTCACGATGCGCTGAGTGCCCGGCCGTGGCGACCCGTGGTGACGCCGTGGCGATCGCCGGGGGCGGGTCAGCGGCGGCGGGCGGAGCGCTGGACGTTGCGCATCTTCGCGTTCTGCGGCGCAGGCCCCTTCGGCATGGCGGCACCGCCGCGGTTACCGAGGGCGGACAGCTTCGTCTCGAGTGCGTCGACCTGCTTCGGCTTGAGGTTGCGCGGGAGTTTCATCAGGTGGTTCTGCAGTTTCCGCAGTGGGACCTGGCCCTCCTCGTTGCCGATCTGCACCTCGTAGATCGGTGTCTCCCCCACCAGCCGCGCGATGCGCTTCTTCTCCTGGGTGAGCAGGTTCCGGACGCGGTGCGGTGAGCCCTCGCCCACCAGGATCACGCCCGGTCCGCCGAGGACCCGGTGCACCGCGTCGAGCTGGGTCGTCGCGGCGACCGTCTGGGTGACCTTCCACCGACCGCGCAGGTTGTCGAGCGCCCAGGCGGCGGCACCGGGTTGCCCATCCGCCCGGCTGTACACGGTCCGCTGCACCCGGCGCCCGAAGATGATCATGGCGGCGAGCGCGCCGAGCATGATGCCGATGGGCAGCAGCCACCACTGGATGCCGAGCAGCCAGCCGAGCCCGAAGACGAGCCCCACCACCACGAGGAACGATCCCAGCATCCAGGGGATGAGCGCCTTGTCCTCCTTGCGCTGCATCTTGAACGCCTGGAAGATCTGCCCCCGCCGCTCCTTGGAGGCGGCCCTCTTCTCGCGCTTGGCCTGCTTCGCGGCTTCCTTGTCCTGCTTTCCCGCCATGATTCCCAGAATACGGGCGGCCGGGGGGAGCCCGGTCCGTCGGTCCCCTCTGCGAGGATGCCGAACGTGGCAGGTGTGGTTCGGCCCGACCGGGAGCGGGATCCGCTCGCCGGTCTCGACCCCGAACAGCGGGCCGCGGCGGGCGCGCCGCGGGGCCCGGTGTGCGTCCTGGCCGGGGCGGGCACCGGGAAGACACGCACCATCACGCGCCGCATCGCCCATCTGGTGCGCGCCGGTCACGTGAGCGCGAACCAGGTACTCGCGGTGACGTTCACCGCGCGGGCGGCGGGGGAGCTGCGCGACCGGTTGCGCAGGCTCGGGGTCGAGGGGGCGCAGGCGCGGACCTTCCACGCCGCCGCCCTGCGCCAGCTCCGGTACTTCTGGCCCCGGGTGGTCGGGGACACCCCGTGGGAGCTGCTCGACCACAAGATCCGCCTGGTCGGCAGGGCCGCCGCCACGCTCGACCTGCCCACCGAGGTCGAGGTCGTGCGGGATCTGGCGGGTGAGATCGAGTGGGCGAAGGCGAGCCTCGTCGGGCCCGAGGACTACCCGGCGGTGGCCGCGCGGCGCGGACGCGACGTCGGGCACCCCGCGGAGAAGATCGCGGAGCTGTACCGGACGTACGAGCGCGCGAAGAACGACCGCCGACTGCTGGACTTCGACGATCTCCTGCTGCACACCACGGCCGCGTTGGAGGAGCACCGGAGCGTGGCCGAGGAGTTCCACGAGCGGTACCGCTGCTTCGTGGTCGACGAGTACCAGGACGTCACCCCGGCACAGCAGCGGCTGCTGGACGCGTGGCTCGGCGGCCGGGACGACGTCACCGTGGTCGGCGACGCGAACCAGACCATCTACTCGTTCGGGGGTGCCTCGCCCCGGCCGCTGCTCGACTTCACCCGCCGGTACCCGGACGCCACCGTGGTCCGGCTCGAACGGGACTACCGGTCGAGCCCCCAGGTCGTGGCCCTGGCCAACCGGGTGATCGGTGCGGCCCGGGGCAGACCCGCGGGCTCCCGGCTGACACTCGTCGGGCAACGCCCGGACGGGCCGGAACCGGCGTTCTCCGAACACCCCGACGAGGAGGCCGAGGCGGCCGCCGTCGCGGCGCGGGTCGACGAGCTGATCGGGGCGGGCACGGACGCGGGGGAGATCGCGGTGCTGTTCCGCGTCAACGCGCAGTCCGAGGCCTATGAGAAGGCGCTGTCCGAGCGCGGTGTGCCGTACGTGGTGCGCGGTGGTGAGCGGTTCTTCGCCCGCACCGAGATCCGGCGGGCCATGGCGGCGCTGCGCACCGCCACCGCACGTCCGGAGGGAGGGTCGGCCCCGGCTCCCGGTGCGGGGGAGGGCGACGGGCTCGTCCGCGTGGTCCGGGAGGTGCTGTCCCGGGAGGGGCTCACCGCGCGGGCCCCCTCCGGCGGTGCGGCGCGGGAGCGGTGGAACGGGCTGCGTGCGTTGCTCGATCTGGCCGAGGACCTGGTGGCGACATCCGAGAACCCCACCCTCGCCCGGTACGTCGCCGAGCTGGAGCAGCGCGCCTCCGCACAACACCCGCCGGAGGTCGGTGGCGTCACCCTGGCGTCCCTGCACGCGGCGAAGGGGCTGGAGTGGGACGCGGTCTTCCTCGTGGGCCTGGCCGACGGGACGGTGCCCATCCAGCACGCGGACACCGACGAGGCGATCGAGGAGGAGCGCAGGCTCTTCTACGTCGGTGTGACCCGGGCCCGGGAACACCTGTCGCTGTCCTGGTCGCTGGCCCGCGCGCCAGGCAGGCGCGCGCACCGCAGGCGGAGCAGGTTCCTGCAGGGGCTGGTCCCCGACGACCATCCGGCCTCGCGGGTGCGGGACCGGCGGGGCGGCGGCGCGCCGAAGCCGGTGTGCCGGGTGTGTGGTGCGCCGTTGTTGTCCACCATGGACGTCAAGCTCGGCCGGTGCGGTCGGTGTCCGGCCGATGTGGACACCGACCTGCTCGCCCGGCTGCAGGAATGGCGGAGAGAGCGGGCGCGGGAGCTCAAGGTCCCCCCGTTCGTGGTCTTCACCGACGCGACCCTCTCGGCGATCGCCGAGCAACGGCCGACCGACGAGAGTGCGCTGGTGTCGATCGCGGGGATCGGCGCGACGAAGTTGGAGCGCTTCGGTGGTGAGGTGCTCGCGGTGGTGCGGTCCTCACCCGATCAGGGGGATGCATCCGTGGGCCGATAAGGTCGACATGCCGCTCCGCGCAGGTCAGCGGGCGTCGTACCGCCACGGCGGCGGAAATCCGACGCCGATCGTGCGGAAGCTCGAAAAATCGGTTGCCCCGGCCGTCCCGGCACCATAGCCTGCAGAGCACTGGGTGAGTCGATTCCCGGATCCCGGCACCGTCGGGGACGGAATGCGCGGAGAGGAGGTGCCGGCAATGAAGAGCGTCGAACCGACCGGCATCTCCGGCCTTTCCGTTCCCCCCGCCCTGTCCGCGGCTGCCGATGCGGGGGTGCGCGCGTGTCCGCGTACCCGTGCGGCTGTCCGTTGGTCCGTGTCGCGGTGTGCGGAGAGCGGTGTGCGCCGACCGCGTGCGCACCGTGCCGAGGTCGGCGTGCGGCATGCCGCCGCCGGCGTGCCGGTCCGTCGGATGATCGCCGATTTCCTGAACGTGAAGCAGCTCCGGGTTCCGCCTTGCCCACCGGGACGTGCTCCCTGACGAGTGTCAGAGGAACAGGCTCGTCAAGGCCGCGGAACCGACTCGGGTCCGCGGCCTTTTTGCTGTTCAGGGCCCGGACCGGGGTGAACCCGTCCGGGCAACCGGATACGAGAACACTGCCGAGAAGACAAGAAGGAGAACGTCAATGTCTTCGGCCCTCGCCTCCGCATCGCAGGAGGCGCCGACCGACGAGCGGGGGGACGGTGGTGGTGTCGCCGCCCTGCTCGACGCGGTGACCACGCCCGACGACGACCTGCCCTGCCGCGCGGGGGACGCGGACCTCTGGTTCGCCGAGGCCCCGGCGGAACTGGAGCGGGCCAAGCACCTGTGTGGCGACTGCCCGGTCCGATCGTCCTGCCTCGCGGGCGCGCTCGCCCGGCGCGAGCCGTGGGGTGTCTGGGGCGGGGAGATCTTCGAACGGGGCGCCGTGGTGGCCCGTAAGCGTCCCCGTGGGCGGCCACGCAAGAACACCACGGAGACCACCGGAGAAGACCGCGAACGGAGCGCCGCATGAACACCGCCATCACCTGCGAGTACCGACAGCAGCCCGGTGGTCGGGGACGCCGTGCCCCCGGTGGCACCGGACGCGCGCACCCCGGCACGGAGATCGACCTCAGGAGGGAGACCGCGATGTTGATCCACGAGGAACTGGCCCGGGAACGAATACGCGATCTGCGGCGGCGGTCCGCGGCGCGCTGCGACGTGCGCCGTGCCCGGTCCGCGCGGCGCTGGGCGCGCCTCGCC
>NZ_KI912228.1:59892-62883 GCF_000231035.2 Saccharomonospora iraqiensis subsp. paurometabolica YIM 90007
CCGGCGCGCGGGCCGTCGGCCGCGGCCGAGATCGGTATCGCCCAGCGCGCGGAGCTGCGCGCGGACGGCGGCCGAGCCGCGCTGGTTACCGGCGTCGAGTTCCTCACGGAGCTCGGCGAGTGTGCACAGGCCCTCCTGCACGGGCCGGGTGAGGATGTGCCGCAGCCGGTGTTCGTCGCTCTCGCCGCGTGCGGCGTCCACCGTCGCACGGGGTGGGGGAGCGAACGGCAGTCCGTCGATCCGGACGGGTTCGGGGGGCCGGGACGTCCGCTCGACGGTGGTGAACCGGGGCGGCAACACCCGGCGGTGCTCGGGTACGAGCGCGGGCACGGTGTCCGACGGTAGGAGCGGGACACCGTGGGCGGCCAGTGCGTCGACACCGGTGAGGGCACAGCCCGGACCGAGATACAACACGGCGGCCCGGCGGAGCTGCTCCCGGGTCGGTCTGCCGGTCCCGAGCAGGATCACGCCCTTCGCCAGCCGTCGCCAGGGCCCCCCGGGTCGGCAGCGCTTCGTGATCGTGCTCGGGGTGAGGCCCCGTCGGCGGAGCTCGGCGACGGTGACGACGGGCACCGCCGGATCACAGCCCTCGTCGTCGGGTCGCAACGCCGCCGCGGCGACGTCGGCGACGGTGGTGTGGGCCCTGCGGTGCGGATGCTGCGGGTGTGTCGCTGTCGTCATACCGCCGAGCGTGGCCGCCTCCGCGGCCGGCGGCCCGGTGAACCCGCGGGTTGTGGATGGGTCGGCGTCGCGAACGGGGTTTCCGTTGCCCCGCGTGCGGCCCTGTGGACACCCGTCGGCCACCGGCCCGAGCGGTGGACCCGGCCGTCGGCTCACTCACCCGGGTCGGCGAACCCCGGCTGCCACCGGCGCACGATGTCCCGCACGGCCACCTCCGCGTCGAGTTGGCACAGGATGCCGATGGCCCCGGCCGTCACCCGGTGGATGAGCAGCCACTGAGGCGGGAGGTTCAGGAAACGGCCGGTATGGAAGTCCTGGTTGCGGGTGTCACCCATCCGCAGCGCCTGCTTCTGCGCCCAGCGGCGGGTGAAGTGGAACGTCTCGTCGGTCAGCGGTGCGGTCAACGGCCGCAACCAGGCGTGCACGTCGTCGGCGTCGAGGTCGGCGTCGTCCCGGACGAACCCCTCCGCCCGCAGCATCTCGAACAGCTCGTCCGGGCGGTTCCGCAGCGCCAGCCGCATCATGACCCCGAGGGCCGGCGGGGCCCCGTGCGGCAGCGCGGCGACCGCCCCGAAGTCGATGACGCAGAGCCTGCCGTCCTCCAGCAGCAGGAAGTTGCCGGGGTGCGGGTCGGAGTGCAGCAGGTGCGCCCGTTCGGGCGAGGAGTAGTGGAACTCGGCGAGCAGCCGGCCCGCCTCGTTCCGCTGGTCCCGGGTCCCGGTGTTGATGATCTCCGAGAACGGGGTTCCGGTGACCCATTCGGTCACGATCACCTTCGGCGCGCTGGCCACCACCTTCGGCACGCGCACCCGGGCGTCCCCGTCGAACGCCCGGGCGAACCGTCGTTGGTTGTCGGCCTCGGCCCGGTAGTCCAGCTCCTCGTCCATCCGGTCGGCGAGCTCGGCGAGCAGGGGTTTCACCTCGGTACCGGGCACGAGCGACTGGAAGAGCCTGCTGAACCGCTGGAGCTGGCGCAGGTCACTGCGCAGTGCCTCGTCGGCGCCCGGGTACTGCACCTTCACCGCGACCTCGCGGCCGTCGTGCCAGACGGCCCGGTGCACCTGTCCGATACTGGCCGCCGCGGCCGGTTCGTCGTCGAACTCCGCGAACCGTTGCTGCCAGGACCGGCCCAGTTGCTCGGCCAGCACCCGGTGTGTCCGCCGCACCGACATCGGGGGTGCCGCTGCCTGTAACCGGGTGAGCGCGTCCCGGTACGGGGCGGCGAGCTCGTCCGGGACGGCGGCCTCGAAGACACTGAGTGCCTGCCCGAACTTCATCGCGCCGCCCTTGAGCGTGCCCAGCACCTCGAAGAGCTGTTCGGCGGCCTTGGCCGACAGCACCGCGTTCACGTCCTCGGTGTTCTGCCCGGTCAGCCGTCTACCCCAGCCGCCGACCGCGCGTCCCGCGATGCCGAGCGGCAGGCTGGCCAGTTTGGCCGTGCGGGCCGCGGCCCTGCGGGGGATCGCGGGGTCGGTCTGGTCGTCGTCGAGGGAATCGCCCGAGTCCGTCACGACCGCGATTCTGCCCTCCGAATCGCGGTCTGTGCACCGATTCCCGGTGTGAATCGCGGTGGCGCCGGGCCTCGCCGCCTCACCGGCACTGTCGGAAGGGGCCTCGGCGCGGCGATCGGGCGGGTGCGCCGCACCCGCAGTGCGGGTGCGGCGGCCAGTCCCGACGCCGCACGGTCCCGCCGTAGCAGTCCAGCTCCAACGTCGCCTCCCAGGTGGGTGGTGGGTGCTGCGGTGACGGTGCCAGCGCCCGCAACGCCTGCCCGACGGCGATCGCCGCGGTGCCGTGGGCGCTGGCCAGGTCGGTCTGCTGTCGTCGGCCCGCGAGCTGCCCGGCCACCGTCGGCCAGCACGGATCGAGGTCCACCCGGTGCAGATCGGCACAGCGGAGACAGCTCGTGCGCCCCGGAACAACCAGGGGGCCGACGATGCCGATCCCCTCCCGCACGCGCACGGGCAGATGCGGGGCACCCGCGGCCATCAGGGGCGCGACCACGTCCGGTGCGGGAACCACGGCGTCGGTGAGCAGCACGAGGTCCGGCACCCGCCCGTGCCGGAGCGGCCCGGTGTGGATTCCGGGGTGCGTGCGCCGTGCGACGTCGCGGAGCGCGCACGCCCGGGACCGTCCGACGTCCCGGTCGAGGAAACCGGCGCCCACATCACTGTCGTCGACCACGCCGCCCGCGCGCACGTCGAGGTGCGCGACACCCGCGGTGGCCAGTGATGCGGTGATCGCCGCCGCCAGCCGCCCGTCCCCCTGCACGCGGACTGTGCCGTACGCGCGCCGGGGCGGGGTGTCGGC
>NZ_KI912228.1:62983-64500 GCF_000231035.2 Saccharomonospora iraqiensis subsp. paurometabolica YIM 90007
CTCGCCGCCTGGGCGGACGGACACGCCCGGTTCCACGCACCGTAGAAGGGGTGCCCGGTCCCCGCCCGCCTCCCCGGCCGTGGCCCGGACGCCGTGGCCGGGGTGGCGGGGCCGGGAGCGGCCGACACGTGCCCCCGAGTCCGCGTCCGCGGGAACGCGCCGGTACCCCGGAACGCGTTTGAGGCCCGGGCCGGTGTCGGTTTGGATGGACCCATGCCGACACACCCGTCCTCCCCGGATCCGCACCCGGGACACCCGCCCGCCGCCCACTCCGTCCACACGCACGACGACATCGACTGGTCCGCCCGGGTCGCCGACCTGCGTCGGCGGGACGACCTCGAACGCGACCGGTACGTCGACGTCGCGGCCCGGTTGACCCGGGATCTTCCCGCTGACGCCGTCGTGGTCGACGTCGGCTGCGGTGCGGGCGGCATGGGCGCGGCGTTGGCGGCGGCGTTACGGGAGCGGGGCGGGGGCACCCTCGTGCTGGTGGACGCCACCGAAGCCCTCCTCGAGGCCGCCCGCGTCACCGTGGCCGGGGCGGGCGGCGACCCGGTGCGGGTGGAGACCGTGCACGCGGACCTCGCCGACGCCGCCTGGCACGCGCACGTACCCGCTGCGGACCTGGTGTGGGCGGCGGGCGTGGTCCACCACCTTCCCGACCAGCAGACCGCCGTCGACGACCTCGCCGGGGTGCTCGCGGAGGGCGGTGTGCTGGCGCTGGCCGAGGGCGGCCTCGAACCGCGGTATCTGCCGTGGGACCTCGGGACCGGCCGTCCGGGCCTGGAGATCCGGGTGGCCGCGGCCCGCGACCACTGGTTCGGGCAACTCCGCGCGGAGATGCCGAACGCCGTCCCGATGCCGTACGGGTGGACCACCGCCCTCACGCGTGCGGGTCTGACCGGCGCGGACTCGTTCGCCTCGGTGACCGAACATCCGCCGCCGCTGCGCGGGGTGGCCCTCGACCATGTACTCGACCACTTCGCCTGGGTCGAACAGAGCCTGGGCGAACACCTGGACGAACAGGACCGCGACACGCTGCGCCGGTTGCTCGACCCGGACAGCGCCGAGCACCTCGGCAGGCGGGACGACGTCGCCGTGTTCGACCTGCGCACGATCCACACGGCGCGTCGCCGCTGACCGCGCCGTGTGGTGGACTCACGCCGCCACACGGGCCGATTCGCCCCGCACCCGCGGTCGTGGGCGGGTGGCCGCGCGGTGGAAGGCACGGACGAGGTCGGCCCGTACGCGGTCGTCGTCCCGGTAAAGGCTGGGCAGCGGGGTACGTACGACGATCACTCCGGCGGCGGTCAGCGCCAGGTGCTCCCGCCGCGGATCGTGGTCCCGCGCCTGGCCCGGCCGGGGCGCGGGCGGGGAACCGTCGCCGGGGTCCGGGCCCGGTGCCGTGAGAACCCAGCCCAGCCCGATCTCGTCCCACCACGCGTCCACCGCCCCGAGACGGCGGCCGTCCGCGTCCCGCACCACCGTGTCCCAGCGGGGCGGCGGGACCGGGCACC
>NZ_KI912228.1:64600-89777 GCF_000231035.2 Saccharomonospora iraqiensis subsp. paurometabolica YIM 90007
GTGGGAGACAGCCGTCATCCCCGGCCGGGGGTCGTGCTGCCTGCCGTGCCCGCCCGTCGGGGCGGTGTCCTCGACGAGCCCCCGCCGGAGAAGGTCGGCGAGCACCGCGTGCAGCCTGCCCGCGTGCGCGTCCGTCGCCTGGGCGAACAGGGTCGACAGGCCCCGCCGGCCGTCCAGCGTGCGCAGGATGTCGACGAGGACCGGTGCGAGGCCGGTCACCACGACGGCGCGTGCCGGATCGAGACCGATCTGGAGCTCGTCGGCACGGCGGTCCACCACCTCCAGCCCGGGCAGCAGCCGCGGGCGGCGCGGCAGCGGCAGGTTCGGTGGTGCGGGGTCGGGCACGGTTGCGCTGGTCGTCATGCGCACAGCGTGAAGCCGACGGTGCGTGGGCGCACGCGCGGTGACCGGAGTTGTCCACAGCAGGCTCGCCGGTGTGGACAACTCCCGGAGTGTGATGTTGTCAGCCTCGTCGTTGTCGGGGTCCGGCCTTACCGTGGGGGACGTGGCCGATGCACGGGTTCCCTCACTCGGAAGTTGGGACGAGTCCCCACGACAGTCGACCCGGCGCCGGTCGGGTCAGCCGGCCCGGCGGGACCGGCGTCCGGACGGCGGCTCCCGGGGGGCGCGGAAACGAGCCGACCTGGACAGAGCCGACCCCGGTGCCCACCCCGACAGCACCGACCAGGACAGCACCGACCAGGACGGTGCCGACCAGAAGGTGGAGGTGCGCCGCAGCCCCCGCCGCCGGAGGACGGTGACGGCCTACCGGGACGGCGACACGCTGGTGGTGCTCATCCCCGCCACCATGACCAAGTCGGAGGAACGGCACTGGATCGTCGAGATGCAGCGCAAGCTCCGGCGCACCGAGAACAGACGGGGTGCGCCGGCCCGCGCCTCGGACGAGGCGCTGCTCCTCCGGTGCACGGAGCTGTCCCGGCGGTACCTGGACGGCACCGCACAGCCGGCCAGCGTGCGATGGGTGCCCCCCATGCGGACGCGGTGGGCGTCGTGCACCCCGCGGGACCGCACGATCCGGGTCAGCGAGCGCCTGCGCACCGTGCCGTCCTGGGTACTGGACTACGTCCTCGTCCACGAGCTGGCCCATCTCCGGGTCGCCGAGCACAACGCGCGATTCTGGGCGTTGGTACGGCGTTATCCGAAAACCGAACGTGCCATCGGTTTCCTGGAGGGGCTGTCGTCGGCGGAGGGACCGCGCACACCGGCCCCGGACGACTGAGCGGACACTGCGCGGGCGCGGCCGACCGAGCGGGTACGGACGACCGAGCGGACACGGACGACCGTAGCGGCCCCGGCACACCTGGTCGCGCGGAGGTCTCAGCCGTCCGTGCCGGGGTCGTCCTCCCGCCGGTGGCGGTCCCGGTGGTCGTCGGGCGCGGTGTCGGCCGGACCGCCCTGGTCCGGCTCCGCCCGGTCCCGCTCGGCCTGTTCCTGTTCCGCGCGGCGGGTCCGTTCGAGCTCCGCGATCGGGTCGAGGTCGTCGCCGGTGGCGCCCCCGGTGCGGAGCCGTTCCGCGAACCCGGCCGGGTCGTCCAGGTCGTCGCCGGTCGGCATGAGGTCCGGGTGCGACCAGAGGTTGTCCCGGGCGTCGGCGCCCGCGCGGGAGCCGACCTCGCTCCACAGCTCCGAGGCGGCCCGCATCCGGCGCGGCCGCAGTTCCAGCCCGACCAGGGTGGCGAAGGTCTGTTCGGCGGGCCCGCCGGTCGCGCGCCTGCGCCGCAACGTCTCCCGCAGCGCGTCCGCACCGGGGAGGCGGTTACCGACCGCGTCCGCGACCACGACGTCGACCCAGCCCTCGACGAGAGCGAGCAGCGTCTCCAGCCGCGTGAGCGCGGCCTGCTGCTCGGGGGTCGTCCGGGGTTCCAGCAGGCCGGACGACATGAGCTCCTCGATCCCCGCGGGATTGCTCGGATCGATCTTCCCGGCGAGTTCCTCCAGGGCCGAGGTGTCCACCGAGATGCCCTGCGCGAACTCCTCCACCGTGGCGAGCAGGCGCTGACGCAGCCAGGGGACGTGCGCGAACAACCGCTGATGCGCGGCCTCCCGCGCGGCGAGGAACACCAGCACCTCGCTGTTGGGTCGTTCCAGGCCCTCGGTGAACTTCTCGATGTTCGCGGGCACCAGCGCCGTGGTGGCCTCCGGCCCGAGCGGCAGCCCGATGTCGGTCGAGGTCAGCACCTCGGAGGCGAGCCCACCCAGGGCGTTGCCGAGCTGCGAGCCGAACGCCATGCCCCCCATCTGTCCGACCATCGACAGCAGCGGCCCCGCCGCCTGCTTGGCCTCCTGCGGCAGCGCCTCGGTCCAGGCGTTCGACACCTGCCTGGCGACCGGATCGCACAGCCGTTGCCAGGTCGGCAGGGTCCGGTCGATCCAGTCCCGCGCCGACCACGCCACCGTGCTGGACGCACCCGCGGGCAGGATGGTCGCCTCGTCCAACCACAGTTCGGCGAGATGCGCCGCGTCCCGCACGGCCGCGTCCCCCGACTGGTCCTCGGTCGTGAACCCGATCCGGCTCCGGCTCTCGCCGCCGAGGCGCTGCACGGCGATCTGCTTGGCCAGGTCGTAGTTCACCGGACCCGACGAACTACCCGTCTGGCTCAGCATCTGCCCGAGTTGGCTGAGCATCTGCCCCAGTTGCTGGAAGGCGTCGGCGCCCGAACCGGACTGCCCACCCTGCCCGGACGGGTCGTTCTCGGGGCCTTTGTCGGGATCGGGGAGCCCGAAGCCGAACGGTGGATTGCTCATATCCCCCACCGTACGCTGGTCGGGGCGCCGCGTACCCACCCACGGCGTGGCCGCGGCGTTCGCCGACGGCGTGCGGTGACGCCCACGTCGGGCACGATGTCGGTCACCGTACGCTGGGTCGCGTGAGTGAGCCTTCGGACAGGGAGACACCGGCCCGTCACCCGCACGCCGACGGTCCTCCCCCCGCGGCGCCGGAGTCCGGGGACGGGGAGAGTCCCCGGGGCAACGCCCGGCGGTTGTCCCGCCGCGGGTGGACGTTGGTGCTCAGCGGTGTGCTGGTGCTGGTGTTCGCCCTGGTGGGGTCCTTCGTGCGGGTTCCCTACGTCGCCCTCGGACCGGGGCCGACCTACGACACGCTGGGCACGGTGGACGGACAGGAGATCGTCACCGTGGAGGGGGAGACCAGTTACTCCTCCGACGGTGAGCTCCGCATGACCACCGTCTCACTGAACGACGACGTGACCCTGTTCGGGGCGCTCGGGCTGTGGGTGAGCGGTCGGTTCGCGCTGGCCCCCCGGGAGAACTACTTCCGGCCCGGCCAGACCGACGAGGAGGTCCGGCAGCGCAACCTGCAGCAGTTCCAGCGCTCCCAGAGCAACGCGGAGGTCGCGGCGCTGCGGGAGCTCGGACACCCGGTCCACGTCCGGGTCGACCGGATCACCGACGGCAGTCCCGCGGACGGCGTGCTCGAACCCGGTGACCGGCTGCTGGCGGTCGACGGGCGGCAGGTCTCCGACACCGCCGACGTGTACGAGGCCCTGTCCGGCACCCGGCCCGGCCAGCGGGTCTCGCTGACCTTCTCCGGGGAAGGCGGCTCCGAACGGACCGAGTCCGTGACGCTGGCGAACCGGCCGGACGGACGCCCCCAGGGTTTCGTCGGCTTCGTGCCCACCGGACACGCCGAGGTCCCCTTCGAGATCGACATCGCCCTGGACAACGACGTCGGCGGGCCGTCGGCGGGCCTGATGTTCGCGCTGGCGATCGTGGAACGGTTGACCCGGGACGATCTCACCGGGGGCGCCCGGGTCGCGGGCACCGGGGAGATCGATGCGCAGGGCAACGTCTCGGAGATCGGCGGGATCTCGTTCAAACTGGTCGCGGCCCGCGAGGCCGGCGCGACCGCGTTCCTCGTGCCGAGTGGCAACTGCGACGAGGCGGTGGCCGCCGCACCGGACGACCTCCGCCTGATCGACGTGTCCACCCTCGATGACGCCATCCGCGCTCTCGAGGCACTGGAGAACGGTCAGCCCGTGGAGTCCTGCGCGGGCTGACCCGCGCCGCTCACGGCTGGAACGTCGCGCGCAGGGCCTGCACCAGGTTGGGGGCGAGGTCCGGGTGCTCGACGATCTCGTCGGTGCCCTCCACCGACGCACGGTCGGCCCCGTCGACCGGGCCGTCCGACGGGGCCTGCGCGGGCGGTTGGACGCCGCGCAGACGCATCACGCAGGACGCCTCGCCGTCCCGAAGCACGGCGGCGACCAGCCGGGCCTCGGTCCTGCTGGGGTGATCGGCCGCGGCGCGGCGGAGCCGTTCGAGGTCCTCCTCGTCCGGGTCCCGTCCGTCCGTGCCCGCCGCACCGGAACCGCCGACGTCGGGCAGTTCGGACTCCGCCTCCGGCGGCAGCACGACGATCTCCTGCGCCAGTGCGCAGCCCTGCACGAGGTCCGGCCAGGCGATCCGCCCGAGGGCCTCTGCGAGATCGCCTTCCGGCAGGTCCTCCTGGGCGACCGGGGTGAATTCGCTGTCCGGGTCGAGTTGCGCGGCGAGCTCGGGCTGTTGACGCAGGATCTCGGCGGTCGCCACCAGCGCGAACAACCGGGTCGGCTGATTCCAGCCTCCCGAGGCCACGAACTCCTCGACCTCGCGTGCCGAGGCGGCTACCCTGGCCGAACCCGCCCGCTCCTCGCTGTCGCTCATGGCACCATCCTCGCAGGCGGCCGCGCAGCCCGTGCGGACGCCCGATTTGGGGGGCTTCGGGAACCCGGGCGCCTCACCGTAGAGTTGAGTGAACAGGGACGTTGCCGTCAGCAGGGATGCTGCGAGCGTCGGCGTTCCGCCAGTATCCGTCCGATCACGGGGAGTGTGCGTAGTGGCCACCCGGCCTCCTGCCAGTCTGCCGAAACTGTCCCGGCGCGCCCGCGTGCTGCTCGCCGTCGCGGCCGCGGTCGTGCTGCTGCTTCTGCTCGGTGCCCGGCTGCTCGACACCTACGTCGACTGGCTGTGGTTCGGCGAGGTCGACGCGCGCGGGGTTTTCAGCACCATCCTGTTCACCCGCATCGCGCTGTTTGTCACCACCGGCGCGCTGGTCGGCGGGCTGCTCGGGCTGAACCTGTGGCTCGCCTACCGGTCCCGGCCGATCTTCGTGCCGGTGTCCGGCACCGAGGATCCGCTCGCGCGGTACCGGACCCTGGTCAGCGCCCGCGCGAAGCTGTTCGGCATCGGGATTCCCGTGCTCGTCGGTCTCATCGCCGGCGCGAGCGGCCAGGCCAACTGGCGGGTCGTGCAGTTGTTCCTGAACGGGTCCGAGTTCGGCTGGACCGACCCCGTCTTCAACATGGACGCGAGCTTCTACACCTTCAGCCTGCCGTTCTACGGGTGGTTGCTCGGGTGGCTGTTCGTCGCCCTGGTCGTGTCGTTCCTCGGTGCGGCGGCCACCCACTACCTCTTCGGCGGCATCCGGTTGGCCGGTCGCGGGGGGCAGATCTCCGGCCCGGCGAAGGTGCACCTGCTCGTGCTCGTCGGCGTGTTCGTGCTGTTCAAGGCGGCGGAGTACTTCCTCGCCCGCTACGAGCTGCTGTGGTCGAACCGTAACGACCTGTTCACCGGTGCCTCCTACACCGACCTCAACGCGGTGTTGCCGGCGCAGCTGATCCTGCTGATCATCTCGGTTCTGATCGCGATCACGTTCTTCGCGGGTGCGTTCCTGCGCAACATCCAGCTGCCCGCGATCGGGCTGGTGCTGTTGCTGCTGTCCGGCCTGGTGCTGGGCGTGGCCTGGCCCGCCGTGCTCGAGCAGTTCTCGGTGCGGCCGAACGCCAACGAGAAGGAGGCCGCCTCGATCGAGCACAACATGGCGGCCACGAAGCACGCGTTCAATCTCGGCGAAGAGACCATGAACGTGGAGAACGACTACACCGGCAACACGGACCCCACCTCCGAGGAGGTGCGCAACGACACGGGAACGGTCCCGAACATCCGGCTGCTCGACCCGAACGTGTTGAGCCCGACCTTCACCCAGCGGGTCGGTCGGGAGAACTTCTACGGGTTCCCGGAGAAGCTGGACATCGACCGTTACGAGGTGGACGGCGAGAAGCAGGCCTACGTCGTCGCCGCCAAGGAGATCAACACCGACGGGCTGGCCGAGAACCAGCGCACCTGGGTCAACCGCCACCTGGTGTACACGCACGGCAACGGCTTCGTCGCGGCGCCGGCGAACACCATCGACCGTGCGCTGGAGGACGGCAACAGCGACGGTGGGTATCCGCTGGCGCGGACCAGTGACACCCAGGACCCGGACGGCGCCGGCATCCAGGTGGATCAGCCCCGGATCTACTTCGGCGAACTGGCCACCGACTACGCGATCGTCGGCGGGACCCAGGGCGAGGCGCCGGGCGAGTACGACACGGCCAACGACCGCACCTACCTCTACGACGGTGCGGGCGGGGTGCCGATCGACAACATGGTCAACCGCGCGGTGTTCGCGGCCCAGTACGGGGAGCGCAACATTCTGTTCTCCGAACAGATCAGTGACGGCGCGAAGATCATGTACAACCGGGATCCCGCCGACCGGGTCGAGAAGGTGGCCCCGTGGCTGACCGTGGACGAGGACCCGTACCCGGCGGTGATCGACGGGAAGATCAAGTGGATCGTCGACGGCTACACCACGCTGAACAACTTCCCGTACGCCCAGCGGACCTCGCTCGGGGACGCGACGCAGGACTCGCTGACCGGCGTCCCCCGGCAGCAGGACAACCAGATCAACTACATCCGCAACTCGGTGAAGGCCACCGTCGACGCCTTCGACGGCACGGTCGAGCTCTACGAGATGGATCAGCAGGATCCGGTGCTCGACACGTGGATGGACATCTTCCCCGGGATGGTGCAACCGCACTCGGAGATCAGCGACGAGTTGCGGCAGCACTTCCGCTATCCGAACGACATCTTCAAGGTCCAGCGTGAGCTGCTGACGAAGTACCACGTCAGCAACGCGCAGGAGTTCTACTCCACGCAGACGTTCTGGAACGTGCCGCAGGACCCGACCGAGGAGGGCGGGACCGACCCCACCCGGAACGTGGCCAACCAGCCGCCGTACTACCTGTACGCCCAGGCGCCCGGGCAGAACCGGCCGCAGTTCCAGCTCACCAGCGCGTTGACACCGTTGGAGCGGCAGTACCTGGCGGCCTGGATGACGGTGTCGTCCCACCCGGACAACTACGGGGAGATGACCGTACTGAAGCTGCCGACCAGCGGTGGGCAGCAGCTCGAGGGGCCGATCCAGGTCCAGAACGCCTTCCAGAGCAACCCGAAGTTCACCCAGGACCGGACGCTGCTGGGCAACGAGAGCGTCAACATCATCTACGGCAACCTGTTGACGCTTCCGGTCGCGGGCGGCTTCCTCTACGTGGAGCCGGTCTACATCCAGCAGCGCCAGGATCAGAGCTATCCGCAGCTGGCGCGGGTGCTGGTGTCGTTCGACGGGCGCATCGGCGTCGCCTCGACGCTGAGCGAATCGCTGGACCAGGTCTTCGGCGAGGGCACCGGCGAGGCGGCCACCGGACCGGCGGAGGACACCGGGGACGGGTCGGAGGGTTCGCCGGACGAGCAGCAGCAGGCACCCCCGGAGGACGGTGAGCAGCCGCCCGAACAGGGGCAACAGCCGCCGCAGGACGGGCAGAGCCAGAGCCCGGAGTCGGACCAGGCGGTCGCCGACATCCAGGCGGCGCTGGAGAAGTTGCGGCAGGCGCAGCAGAACGGGGACTTCAACGCCCAGGGTGAGGCGCTGCAGGAGCTCGACGAGGCCGCGCGGCGGTACGAGCAGGCGCAGAACTCGGGCGGCTGAGTTCACCCCGGTACCCCCGGTGTCCCGGCGCCCCGGCGTCGGAACACCGGGGGTGACCTGGTGGTTCGTCTTCGAGGACCCCCGCTTTGCGCCGGTCGGAGGGCGTGGCGTAGAGTGGGTTTCACCGGCACGGAGGAGTGAACGCCTCCCGCCGGGGCCCACCGGAAAGGGACCCCCCCTGCGAAGGTCGCCCGGACGGTGAGGTACAGTGGAAAACACACCGACGCGGGGTGGAGCAGTTCGGTAGCTCGCTGGGCTCATAACCCAGAGGTCGCAGGTTCGAATCCTGTCCCCGCTACCAGATGGAGTAGGGCCCGAGCTGAGTGCTCGGGCCCTACTTGTGTGTCCGGTACGGGACGTGGCGGACCGGGTGCGCCAGGTGAACCACCTGTTCCATTGTGGACCCCTTTGCCGGGCCACAGTGGACAGAACATCGGATCCGTGGCACGGTGAGGAGCGTGTCCGATCTGAACGCGACTGCCGCAGCACTGCTTGGTCTGCTCCACGACGGTCCCGCCACCGGCGGGGAACTCGTCGCGGCGGCTGAGGAACGGTTCGGCACGTTCTTCAGGGTCACGCGGAGTCAGGTGTACCGGGAGCTCCCCGCCCTGCACAAGGAGGGTTACCTCCGGCTGGGCAAGCAGGGGCCGCGCTCCAGCCAGCAGTACATCCTCACCGCCGCGGGCAAGCGGGCCTTCAAGGCGTGGGTCACCGCCGACTCCGGTGCCGATCATCTCCGCAGCCCGCTCATCCTGCGGGTGGTCAACGCGGGCGTCCTGACGCCGAAGCAGCGTGCGAACCTCTTCGAGGCGGCCCGCGAGACCTACAAGATCGAGTTGGACGAGGCCAAGGCCGCGGTCAGGGCCGCCGGCGACCCGGTCGAGAAGGCCGTCGCGGAGTTCGGCCAGGCCTACGCCCGTGCCGCGCTCAAGCTCGTCGATTCGATCTCGTCGAGCTGACCCCGCACCCGGGTCCGGCCACCCCGGCGGAGGGGCCCACCCGCTCCCCGGCGCGGCCGCCGACGAGTGGTCGCGTGTTTTGCCGTAACCTTGTCAGTTGTGAGTGTCGACTTCGAAACTGCGATCAAGGACCTGGGCGGCAAGCTCTCCCAGGTCGAGGCCGTCATGGATCTGGACGCGCTGCGCAAGGAGGTCGCCGAGCTCGAGCAGGAGGCCGCGCGCCCGGACCTCTGGAACGATCCCGACGCCGCGCAGAAGGTCACCAGCAGGCTGTCGCACCAGCAGGGCGCGCTCCGGAAGGTCACCGACCTGCGCCAGCGGGTGAACGACCTGAGTGTGCTCCACGAGCTCGCGGTGGCCGAGGGCGACGCCGCGAGCCGCGCGGAGGCCGACACCGAACTGGCGGAGCTGACCAGGGAGATCGACGCACTCGAGGTCCGCACGCTGTTGTCCGGTGAGTACGACGAGCGCAATGCCGTGGTGACCATCCGTTCGGAGGCCGGGGGCGTGGACGCCGCGGACTGGGCCGAGATGCTGTTGCGGATGTACCTGCGCTGGGCGGAGCGGCACAACTACCCGACCCGGATCTACGACATCTCCTACGCCGAGGAGGCCGGCATCCGGTCGGCGACCTTCAAGGTCGAGGCGTCCTACGCCTACGGCACGCTCTCGGTGGAGCAGGGCACCCACCGGCTGGTGCGGATCTCGCCGTTCGACAACCAGAACCGGCGGCAGACGTCGTTCGCGCACGTCGAGGTGCTTCCCGAGGTCGCCGAGGTGGACCACGTCGAGATTCCGGAGAAGGACATCCGGGTCGACGTCTACCGCTCCTCGGGCCCCGGTGGGCAGAGCGTCAACACCACGGACTCGGCCGTGCGCATCACCCACCTGCCGACCGGCGTCGTGGTGTCCTGCCAGAACGAGAAGTCCCAGCTGCAGAACAAGGCCGTGGCGATGTCCGTGCTGCAGGCCAAGCTGCTCCAGCGCAAGAAGGAGGAGGAGCGCGCCGAGCTGGACGCCCTGCGCGACAGCGGGTCGAGCTGGGGCAACCAGATGCGTTCCTACGTGCTGCACCCGTACCAGCTGGTGAAGGACCTGCGCACGGAGCACGAGACGGGCAACCCGACGGCGGTGCTGGAGGGCGAGATCGACCGTTTCCTCGACGCGGGCATCCGGTGGCGCAAGCAGCAGGCGGAGGCGAGCTGAGCCGCTCGGCGGCGGTGGGCTGAGCCGCTCGGCGGCTGTCGGCTGAGCCGCTCGGCGGACGCTGTCCCGGGCCCGCCGGACGTCGTGGCCCGGGGCGGGAGGCCGGCCGCCCCCGGTGTGCGGAGCCGGGTGCGGAGGCAACCGAGGTTTCACGTCGGCCGACTGTAGGATGGCCGACCGTGATCCGGCTCGAGAACGTCTCCAAGGTCTACAAGACCTCGACGCGTCCCGCTCTGGAGGACATCACCGTCGACGTGGACAAGGGCGAGTTCGTCTTCGTCATCGGCCCCTCCGGCTCGGGCAAGTCCACATTCCTGCGGTTGTTGCTGCGGGAGGACGTGCCCAGCAAGGGTCGGGTGTCGGTGTCGAACTTCGACGTCGCCAAGATGCCCCGGCGCAAGATCCCCCGGCTGCGCCAGACGATCGGTTGTGTCTTCCAGGACTTCCGGCTGCTCACGAACAAGACGGTCGCCGAGAACGTCGCGTTCGCGCTCGAGGTCATCGGCAAGCCCAAGCGCACGATCGACAAGGTCGTGCCCGAGGTGCTGGAGCTGGTCGGTCTGGACGGCAAGTCCGACCGGATGCCCCACGAGCTCTCCGGCGGGGAACAGCAGCGGGTGGCGATCGCCCGGGCGTTCGTCAACCGGCCCCTGGTGCTGCTCGCCGACGAGCCCACCGGGAACCTGGATCCGGAGACCAGTCAGGACATCATGCTCCTGTTGGAACGCATCAACCGCACCGGAACCACCGTGCTGATGGCGACCCACGACCACTCGATCGTGGACTCAATGCGGCGTAGGGTCGTCGAGCTGGACGACGGCCGCGTGATCCGCGACGACAAGAGAGGCGTCTACGGCGTCGGACGCTGATCCCGTCGACGTCCGCGAACCCCGCCCTCCGCCCCGTCCCCGACAGCACCGCCCGCCCCGGCCACCCGAACCCAAGGAAACGTCCCTGAGATGCGCGCCAGCTTCGTCTTCAGCGAGGTCGTGACCGGTCTCCGCCGCAACGTCACGATGACCGTCGCGATGATCCTCACCACCGCCATTTCGCTCGGGATGTTCGGTGGTGGCCTCCTGTTCGTCCGCACCATCGACAAGATGCAGGCGAACTACCTCGACGACGTCGAGGTCACCGTCTACCTCAACGACGACATCAGCGCGAACGACAAGGACTGCACGACGTCGGCGTGCTCGTCGCTGCGGCAGTCGTTGGAGACCGACCCGGCGGTCGAGTCGGTCTCCTACGAGAACCGCTCCGAGGCCTACGCGCGCTTCCAGGAGATCTTCAAGAGCGAGCCGGACATGATGGAGCTGGCCCGGCCGGACTCGTTGCCCGCGTCGTTGCACGTCAAACTGTTCGATCCGCAGCGCAGCGACGTGATCGTGCAGGAGTACAGCGGTGACGAGGCCATCTCCAAGATCAACGATCAGAACAAGTTCCTCGAACGGTTCCTCGGCCTGCTCAACGAGGGCCGCAACGGCACCTTCCTCGTCGCCCTGATCGCCGCGACGGCCGCCGTGCTGCTGATCGCCAACACCATCCAGGTCTCGGCGTTCACCCGGCGCACCGAGGTGGGCATCATGCGCCTGGTGGGCGCGACCCGCTGGTACACGCAGTTACCGTTCCTGCTGGAAGCGGTGGTCGCCGGGGTGTTGGGTGCGTTCCTGGCGATCGGTGGCCTGGTCGGGCTGAAGTACGCGGTGCTCGACCGGCTGGTGGAGCAGGTGGGCGCGATCCCGGCGATCGGACTGTTCGACATCGGCATCCACGTCGCCCCGGTGCTGTTGGCCACCTCGGTCGTCATCTCCGCGGTGACCGGGTACATCACCCTGCGGCTCTACGTGCGCCACTGACACGTCGCGCCCGGGGCGGGTGTCGGGTGGCGGAGGCTGTCGGCGGGACCGTCCGCGAACAGCGTCCCGCGTCACTCCCGCCGCCCCGGGTTCCCGCCCGCGCTCGCCCGTGCGGCCCGCTGGAGCCGTGCGGTCAGGGTGCCCATGTGCTCCACCAGTTCGGGCGGCTCGACGATCTCGAACTCGAATCCGAACGCGGCGACCCAGACCGCGAGCTGGTCGAGACTGTCGGAGCCGATCCGCACCAGGCACGAGGTCTCGTCGATCGGTTCGACGAGCCCGAGGGTGGGCGGGACCTCGTCGGCCACCTCCTCCGCGGACGCCCGCATCACCAGCACGGCGCGGTGGTGGAACCGGTCGACGGTCATGCTGTGGACGAAGTACCGCCCCACGTCGTCGTCGGGCAGTGGGCGGGGGACGAACCGCGGTCCTGTGGGGGTGCGGGGGGAGAGCCGGTCCACCCGGAACGTGCGCCAGTCCTGACGGCCGGTGTCCCAGCCGACCAGGTACCACCGCCGTCCGCTGTGCACCAGCCGGTACGGCTCGACATCGCGGCGGGAGGTCGTCCCGTCCCGGGCGGCGTGGTCGAAGCGCAGGCGGTGGTGCTCCCGGACCGCGGTGGCGATCACGGTGAGGGTGGCGGCGTCCACGGTCGCACCCGGTAACGGCGTGGTCACCAGTGCCGAGCTCAGCGTGGTGACGCGGTGCCGGAGGGCCGGGGGGAGCACGTGGTCGAGCTTGGCGAGGGCGCGGACGGAGGTCTCCGCGATCCCGGTGACGGTGCCCGCCGCGGCGGTGCGCAATCCGACGGCCACCGCGACGGCCTCCTCGTCGTCGAGCAGCAGCGGTGGCAGGGAGGCACCGGCTCCGAGCCGGTAGCCGCCGCCGCCCCCGCCGACCGCGTTGATCGGGTACCCGAGTGCACGGAGCCGGTCCACGTCCCGGCGGACGGTCCTGGGGCTCACGCCGAGTTCTCCGGCCAGTTCGGGCCCGGACCAGTCGCGACGTGAGTGCAACAGCGTCAACACGCGGAGCAACCGCGCGGAGGTCTCCAACACACGCGGAGTCTCGCACGGTTCGCGGTCAGTGATCGGCCGCGAAGGTGGCTAGCGTCCGCCCCGTGCATCGTCCGCAGACGACAGGAGGAGTCATGACCGTTCTGGTGACCGGTGCGACGGGGAACGTCGGTCGGCCGCTCGTCGAGCAGCTGGTGTCCGAGGGGTACCGGGTCCGCGCCCTGTCCCGTCGACCGGCGCACGCGGATCTCCCGGAGGAGGTCGAGGTCGTACCGGGGAGTCTCGGTGACACCGCGAGCCTCACCGGGCTGTTCACCGGGGTCACCGCCGCACACCTGATCGGATTCGGGGACGATTACGCGCCGCTGACCAACGGCACCGAGATCATGGCGATGGCCCGGGACGCGGGGGTACGGGCGGTCACCGTGCTCAAGGGCGAACCGGGCAGGACTCCGCTGGACGAGGCCGTCGAGGCCTCGGGGCTGGCCCACACCTACCTCGCTCCGGTCGAGTTCATGTCGAACACGCTGGAGTGGGCGGACTCCGTCCGCGAGGAGGGGGTGGTCCGGGACGGCTTCCCGGAGATGAGGAGCGCGATGGTGCACGACGCGGACGTCGCCGCGGTGGCCGCCACCGTACTGACCGGTGCGGGACATTCCGGTCGGGAGTACTGGATCACCGGTCCGGAGACACTCACCGCGCCGGAAAAGGTCCGGGTGATCGGTTCGGTGCTCAGGCGCGAGATCGGGTTCGTCGAACTCGGCCGGGAGGACATGATCGCCCGCTGGCGTGGGGAGGGGTTCTCCGACGAGGACATCGACTTCTTCCTGTGGATGCGCACCGATCCGCCCGAGGCGGGGTACACGGTGCTGCCCACCGTGGAGGAGGTCACGGGTAAGCCCGCGCGCACCTTCGCCGGATGGGTACGCGATAACGCGGCCGCCTTCGGTGGGTGAGCCGGCGTGTCGCGCCCGGTGCGGGTGGCGTCGTGGGGGACCGGACGGGATAGAGTCGAAGGATGGCCAAGGAAGTCGGTCACAAGGTGATCGTGTCGAACCGTCGTGCGCGGCACGACTACTCGATCATCGACACCTACGAGGCCGGTCTCGTGCTCGCCGGGACCGAGGTCAAGAGCCTGCGCGCGGGCAAAGCGTCGCTGGCCGACTCGTTCGCCACCGTCAGCGGTGGGGAGATCTACCTGCACAACGTGCACATCCCGGAGTACAGCCACGGGACGTGGACCAATCACGAACCCCGGCGCAAGCGCAAGCTGCTGCTGCACCGGCAAGAGATCGAGAAGCTGATCGGCAAGACGAAGGAGTCCGGCTACAGCCTGGTGCCGTTGTCGCTGTACTTCCGGGACGGCAAGGCGAAGGTCGAGCTGGCGCTGGCGAAGGGGCGCAAGGTGCACGACAAGCGCCAGGCGCTGGCCAAGCGGGACGCGCAGCGCGAGATCGAGCGGGCCATGGGCCGCGCCGCGAAGGGGAAGAACCGGCGGTGACCGACGGTGTCCCGGCCGAGGACCCGTCCCGTGCCGGCGCGCCGGGCCCGGCCCACGACGACGAGGTGGCCGCCTGGGTGCGTGGTCTCGGCCTGGAAGGCCTCGTCGACATCCACGTGCACTTCCTGCCCGAGCGGGTGTTGCGGAAGGTGTGGGAGTACTTCGACCACGCGGAGAGCCACTACGGCATCCGGTGGCCGGTGTACTACCGGTGGCCCGAGCCCGACCGGATCGCGCGGCTGCGCTCGCTGGGCGTGCACACGTTCGCGCCGCTGGTGTATCCGCACAGACCCGGCATGGCGCGGTGGCTGAACGGCTGGGCCCGTGACTTCGCCGACCGCGTTCCCGGGGCGGTGCCCACCGCGACGCTGTACCCGGAACCGTCGGCGGCCTCGGACGTGGCCGAGGCACTGGAGGGCGGTGCCCGGTGCTTCAAGGCACACGTCCAGGTCGGTGCCTACGACCCCCGCGCGCCGGAGCTCGACCCGGCGTGGGGGCTGATCGCCGAGGCCGGGGTCCCGGTGGTGGTGCACTGCGGGCACGGGCCGTTGCGCGGCGAGTACACCGGCCTCGACGTCTTCGAGCGCGTCCTCGAACGGCATCCCGGGCTGGTGACGGTGCTCGCGCACGCGGGAATGCCCGAGTACGACGAGGCGTTCGCGCTGGTGGAGCGGTATCCCGGGGTGTATCTCGACACGACGATGGTGGGGGTGCCGTTCACCGAGGAGCTCATGCCCGCCCCGCGGGACTGGCCCGCCCGGCTCGCGGGGATCGCCGACCGGGTGGTGCTGGGCACCGACTTCCCGAACATCCCGTACCCGTACGCGACCCAGCTCCGGGCGATCGCGGGTTGGGCCGCTGCCGACGACCGCCTCGGCGAACCGTTTCTGCGTGCGGTGCTGCACGACACACCCGCGAAGCTGTTGGACCTGTAGCCGCACGGGTATGCGCCGACGACGGTGATACCGGACCCGGCAGGCGATATCGGACCAGGCAGGCGCTGCCGGACCAGGGGCGCGGGACCGGTGGAATTATCCGGTTGCGCGGGGCGTTATCCTGGGTGCAGGCGATCGCGGTGATAACGCGGGAGCCACGTGGGGCGACAACCCCACAAACAGCAGATCCAACGAGACAGCAGACCCAACGAGGGGGTGAACGGTTTCGACTCTGGACGTTGATTCAGGGGAAGCGTGTCGGTGCAGGCAACGACCACCGCAAGCGTCGTCGCACTAAATATAAGCGCCAAGACTAACAGTCAGCGCGACTTCGCCCTCGCCGCCTGAGCGAGCGCGGAGTCTGTCGGCCCGGGTAAGCCTCCGACCCGGTTGCCGGCATCAGCCAGGAGGCTCACCGCCGGTTCCGGCCACGGGAACCGGTAGGGACATCGACAGTGGCTGGGCCCGTCACACCGGCTTGTTCGCGTGACCGGTGGGGCCGAGTAGAGACACAGCGAACTGCGCACGGAGAAGCCCTGGAAAGGCGCCAGAGGACCCGGGTTCGATTCCCGGCACCTCCACCGAGACCCCCGGTCGGCCCCGCCGGCCGGGGGTCTTCTGTGCCGGTGGCCGTCCTGATGAAGCGGTCGGTGGCTGTCCTGAGGCGTCGACTCACCGACCTGAGGCGTCGACTCACCGTCTTGGGGTGGCAACTCGCGGACGTGGAGTGGCGACTCGCGGGCACTTAATCTGGACAAGCTGCATCCTGGATCGCTAGGATTGCCGCCATGCGGATGGGTCAGGGCGTGGAGTGGGCACTGCACTCGTGTCTGAATCTGGCCTGGGCGGGGGAGGCCGTTCCCGCGACGCGTCTCGCCGGGATCTACGAGCTGCCGTCCGCGTATCTCAACAAGCAGCTGCAGGCGCTGGTGCGCGCCGGGATCCTGAGTTCGGTTCCCGGGCCGCGGGGAGGGTTCCGGCTGGACCGGGCGCCGGAGGAGGTCTCCCTGCTCGACGTCGTCGTCGCCCTGGAGGGTTCCGAGGACGCCTTCCGCTGTACCCGGATCCTGCGGCACGGCCCGGGCGGCGACCCGGACGTCGACTACCGGGACCACTGCGCGATCTCGCTGAGCATGCGCCGGGCGGAGCTGGCGTGGCGGCGGGAACTGGCGGCCCGCACGGTCGCCGACGTCGCCCGGGACGTCGAGCGCACCAACCCGGACGCGCCGCAGCGGGTCCGTGCCGCGCTGCTCGGCGGGGTGTCATGACCGAGAGAAGTACCGAACGAGGAGGAGCTCTGCCATGGAACCGCGGCTGAAGAACCCCTACGAGCACGTGCCCGCCGCGTACCGCGCGCTCTCGGCGCTCGAACGGTCCACCCGGGACGACGACGTGCTCCCGCGCACGATCCAGGAACTGGTGCGGGTGCGGGCCAGCCAGATCAACGGCTGTGGCTTCTGCCTGGACATGCACACCGAGGACGCCCGGACGGCGGGAGAGAGTGAACAGCGGTTGTCGGCGGTCGCCGCCTGGCGGGAGGCGCCCTGGTTCACCGGGGAGGAACGGGCCGCGCTCGCCCTCACGGAGGCGGCCACCCGACTGGCCGACCGGGGCGAGGCGGTGCCCGACCCGGTGTGGGACGAGGCCGCGGCGTGGTTCGACGAGCACCAGCTCGCGCTGCTGGTCACCACGATCGCCACGATCAACGCCTGGAACCGGATCAACGTGGCCACCCGCCAGCTCGCCGGCAGCCACCGCGCCGCCGCGGCGTCCTGAGACCGCGGCGGCCGGCCTGCGTCGCTCCCCGGGCCGCTCCGGGGCGGCGTTTTCGACGGTGCGGTGGCGGTTTCGGCCGCGTCGAGATCGGCAAATCCCGGAACGGTCGCGAACGAAGGGAGAGACCGATGACAGCCGCACCGCCGAGTCCGGTGAAGGACGACTACTACGACCTCGTCAGTGTCGTGCAGGCGTCCCTGCACTACGCCTGGCAGATGAAGCAGTACATCTCCGACGCCGAACGCGACGGCGACACGGAACTCGCCGAGTGGTTCCGCAAGATCCAGCACAACAACGAGAAGGCGGGCGAGCAGGGTAAGCAGATGTTGGTCGCCCGGTTGTCGAGGGGCTGAGGGACATGGACCACGACCACTTCATCGGCCAGGTCCAGGCCCGGGCACAGCTCTCCGGACGCGGTGAGGCCGAGGGGCTGACCCGGGCGACGTTGGAGACGCTGGGCGAGCGGATCCCCGAGCAGTTGACGACCAACCTCGCCGACCAGCTCCCGATGGAGATCGGCGAGAGCCTGCGCCGGACGGTGACGATGGGTGGCGCGGGGTCGGGCGAGCGGTTCGACCGGGACGAGTTCACCCGCCGGGTGGCCGATCGCGGACATCTCGGCGAGTCGAACGCCGTCTACGGCGCCCGGGTCGTGCTCGAGGTGACGGGCGAGGCCACCGAGGGAGTGATGGACAAGGTCCGGGAGGCCCTGCCCGACGACCTCCGCGAGCTGGTCGACACCGGCAGCACCGGCGAACTCCGCGCGTAGTCCGCCTCCCGCGGCGGCCGGGCCGACACGGACCGGCGCGGAGCCGACGTGGTGGGGCGTGGTCCACCCCCGGGCGGACACATCCCACCGCGTTCGGCGGACGACAGTGACCCTCGCTACCGTGCCGGTATGGCACACGAGATCGAGGGCGGCATGGTCGAGGTCGACGACCTCCGCGCGTACCTGTCCCGCCCCACCGACCCGAGCACGGCCGGGATGCTGCTGCTGCCGATGGTCACCGGCATCGGCGCGCAGGTGCGGGAGTTCGCCGACGACATCGCGCGGACCGGGGTCACCGCGTTGAGCTGGGACCCGTGGCACGGACCGAGCACCGACGACACCTCCCGGGAGCGGCTGTTCGAGCTGATGGGCCGGCTCGACGACGAACAGTCCCTGACGGAGATGCGTCGCCTGCTCGATCACATGCACTCCGAGCTGGGGCTGAGCCGGGTCGGGGTGATCGGCTTCTGCATGGGCGGCCGGTTCGCGCTCCTGCTCGGCGCGCGGGACGAGCGGCTCGCGAACGTCGTCGCCTACCACCCGACCGTGCCTGCGACCCCGGCACCGAACCACACGGTGGACGCGGTCGAGGCCACCGCCCGGATCACCGCGCCGGTGCTCATGCTCTACCCGGGCGCCGACTCATTGGTGCCGTGGGAGAGCTTCAGCCGGTTGCAGTCCGCCCTGCACTCGCGGGAGACGGGGGAGAGCCTCGTGCACGTCTATCCCCGGGCCGAGCACGGCTTCACCGACCGCGCCCGCCGGGAGAGCTCCGAGGTCAACGCCGCCGCCCACGACCTCTCCTGGCCGCAGGCGATGCGGTTCATCGCCACGACCACGGGCTGACCGCGCCCGCCCCGCCCGCTCCGGTCGGGGCGGCACCAGCGGTCGCGGATGCGGGGCCCGGGGGTGGTGTGCTGCGCCCGCCGGAGCCTCGGGAACAATCCCGGCGATGACCAGCGGCGGTATTTCGCGCGGCCGGATGGCCGTGGATGTGGTGATGCTCCTTCTGGCCGTGGGCTCGGTCGCGTTGCTGACCTGGACCATGGTCGCCGACGTCTCCGCGGCGACGGCCCGTCTGGTGTTCGTGGTGGACACCGCGATCTGCGGCGTGTTCGCGATCGAGTTCCTGTGGCGCTGGCGCGCGGCCCGGTGGGACCGGCGGTTCCCGCTGCGCGGGTGGTACGAGGTGCTCGGGATGATCCCCGTGGCACACCCGGCGCTGCGCGGGCTGCGCCTGCTGCGGGTGGTCGTGCTGGTGGTGCGGCTGGCCCGGACGGCGGACCGGGTGTTCGGGGAGCGGTTCACCCAACGGCTCGTGGAACGGTTCTCGCGGCCGATCGTGTCGGCGATCAAGAAGCCGGTCACGGTCGCGGTGCTCGACGAGGTCGCCAAGGTGCTCGAGACCGGGCGTTACCCGCGCAACGTGGCGCGCTCGCTGGACGAGCACAAGGAGTCGTTGCGGGAGATCGTCACCGAGAAGGTCCGGCAGGACCCGCACGCGGGCGCGCTCTCCCGGCTCCCCTTCCACGACGAGGTGGTGCGCACCGTCGTGGACACCACGATGCGGGTCACGCTCGAGGTGCTCACCGATCCCCGGGTGGACGAGTTCTTCGCCCACGCCGTCCGGGAGAACCAGACCCAGATCCGTGCCGCGGTGGCGGAGGGGCTGCACGAGTGGGACACCGAAGCGGCAGCTGCGCAGGCCGCCCGGGCCGCCTGACGGGTCCGGCGGACCGGTCACCGGCCGCCGACCGTCGGGGGATCGGGGATCTCGATGCCGGACGGCCCGAGGTTGCGTTCCACCGAGACACGCCACGACCCGGAGTCGATCATCCGGCGCAGGGCGGCGGTGACCGCCGCACGGGCGTCGGTGTCCCCCCGGGGCAGGCCCACGCCGTAGCGCTCGGTGGACAGGCGCATCCCGGACACCCGGAGCAGTTCGGGGTGTTGGGCGGCATGGCCCGCGAGGATGGCGGCGTCGGTGGTGACCGCGTCCACCCGCCCCGCGAGCAGGGCCGTCACGCACTCGGAGACCCGCGTGTACTCGACCAGCGTCACGGCGTCGCCGAACCGCTCCCGGACGGTGTCGGACGAGGTCGACCCGCTCGGCGAGCACAACGTCCGGCCGCGCAGCTCCGCGGTCCCGGAGATCGTCTCGGTCGCCGAGTGCACCAGCACGTCCTGGCCGGTCTCGTAGTACGGCCCGGCGAAGGAGACCTCCTGCCGTCGCGAGTCGGTGATGGAGTAGGCCGCCACCACCATGTCGACCGAACCGGAGCTGAGTGCGCTCTCCCGCTCGGCGGCCACCGTCTCCCGCCAGACGATGTCCTCGGCCGCCACCCCCAGTTCCTCCGCGACGAACCGGGCCACGTCCGCGTCGAATCCGACGATGCGGCCGTCGACCGTCCGCTCCGACAACCCCGGCTGGTCGATGCGGATGCCGATCGTCACCGACCCGGTGTCGCTCGCGCGGGTGACGATCGAGTCCTCAGCAGCGTCCGGGGCCGTACACGCGACCAGCGTCGAAGCCAGCATCAGGGCGCTGACCAGGAACGTCGGTCGTCGCATCCGATTCCGCCTCTCATTGGCTTCTCAGGTTCGCCGGTTAGCCTAGAGGGCGTGCGGGGCTCACCGGGACGGACACTCGACGGCGTCGGCACCCTCGTGCGGCTGGGGCTGGCCGCCGTCTGGCTCGTCTCCGGGGGGCTGAAGCTCGCGGACCCGGGGCAGGCGTACCTCGCCGTGCAGGCCTACGAGGTGCTGCCCGACGAGCTCATCGGGGTGGTCGCCACCGCGCTGCCGCTGGTGGAGGTGGTGCTCGGGCTGCTGCTCGCGCTGGGCGTGCTGACCCGCGCCTCGGCCGCGGTGTCGGTGGTGGTGCTCGTGCTCTTCGTCGCGGGGGTCGCCCAGGCGTGGGCACGCGGCCTGACGATCGACTGCGGGTGTTTCGGCGGGGGCGGCCGGGTCGCCGAGGGGGAGACCGAGTATCCGCAGGACATCCTGCGGGACCTCGGGTTCCTGGCACTGGCCGGGTGGTTGCTGGTGCGGCCCGGGACACGGCTGTCGCTGGACGGCTGGCTGCGGCGGCCCCGCCCGGACGCGTCCGGGGACGGGACACACGGCGCACCCGGGGGAACCGGAGCTTCCGGGGACGACGGCGAGACGAGGAAGGACACCGAGCCCAGTGGGCGGAGCGGAACGAGCCGAGCGCAGGCGGCGGCAACAACAGCGGACGACCGGGAGTGACGGGCCGACCGCGAACCGCGGGAAGAGCGGCGGGAAGAACGCGGGTGCGAAGGCGGTCGCCGCCGCGCGGGGCGGTACCGACACGCGGCGTGTCCCGGCGATCGTCGGCGTGGTTGTGCTGGTCGTCGCGGTGGTCGTCGGCGGCCTGATCTGGACCAACTCCGCGAAGAACGCGACGGAGGGGGAGAACATCCCCACCGCCACCGCGACGGCGGACCTGCCGGAACGCCGGGACGGGTCCGTGGTCGTCGTCGGTGAACAGGACGCCCCCGCCACGATCGACGTCTACGCCGATTTCCTGTGCCCGGCGTGCGGGCAGTTCGAGCAGCAGTACGGCGAGCAGATCCGCGACCGGGTCGCGCAGGGGCAGCTCGCGGTGCGTAACCACATGGTGCCGATGCTGACCGAGCGCTCCGACCCGGCGGGCTACTCGCTGCACGCGGCGAACGCGGCGCTGTTGGCCGCCGACGCCGGGACGTTCACCGAGTACCACGACAGTCTGTTCGCCGCGCAGCCCGGCGAGGGTGCCCGCGCCTACGACAAGGACCAGCTGATCCAGCTGGGCCGCGACCTGGGCATCACCGACCCGGCTTTCGCCGAGGGCGTGCGCAACGGGAAGTACGAGGATCTGCTGAACCGCAAGATGGAGCAGGTGGAGAGCGACAGCAGCCTGCACCGGGATCTCGGTCGTGGGCCCGCCTTCGCCACCCCGCTGGTGGTCGCGGACGGGGAGGTCGTCGACGCCTTCAACAACCCGAACTGGCTGGACGACGTGGTCGCCGACGCGCGCGCGGGCTGACCGCGGCGGGGTCCGTCACCGCCCTCGGCGCGGTGACGGACCCCCCTGTTCGAGGCCGCGGGGCGATCGGATACAGTGGTTCCCACACAACACAAGGGGCTATGGCGCAGCTGGTAGCGCGCCTCACTGGCAGTGAGGAGGTCAGGGGTTCGAGTCCCCTTAGCTCCACCGCAGAGGTGTTAGCAGATAAGGGTCACCCGCTCCGCGGGTGACCCTTTCGCTGTTTCGGTCCCGAGTTCGGATCCCCCGTCGGTTGAGGACCCCCGTCGGGCGTGGACCCCCGTCGGGCGTGGGGCTCAGTCGGTCGTGGGACGGTGGGCGTCGAGGGCGGCCGCCTCCTCCGGGGTGGGGGCGGTGCCGCCGAGGTGGGCGGGCAGCCACCAGCGGTCGTCGTCGCGGGTGGGCTGCTCGGGATAGCCGGCCTGCAGCTCGTCGAGGATCGCCGACATGCGGGCGCGCAGATCGCGGCTGACCACATCGGGGTCGTCGTCCGGACCGGGTCGCAACGGCCTGCCCGCGTGGATGTGGATCGGCACGTGCCGTGTGGTGAGCGTGCGCGGCCTGCCTTTCGTCCACAGCCGCTGCGTGCCCCACAACGCCATCGGCACGACCGGCACGCCCGCCTCGGCGGCCATCCGGACCGCACCGGACTTGACCGGTTTGACGGTGAAGGACCGGCTGATGGTCGCCTCCGGGAACACTCCGACGACCTCGCCCGCGCGCAGCCGCCGGACCGCCTCGCCGTAGGAGTCCTTGCCTGCCGCCCGGTCCACCGGGATGTGATGCATGCCGCGCATGAGCGGCCCGGCGATCCGGTTGTCGAAGATCTCCTTCTTGGCCATGAACCGCACCAACCGTTTCGCCGGCTGTGCGCCCAGGCCGCAGAAGAGGAAGTCCAGATAGCTGACGTGGTTGCAGGCGATCACCGCACCACCGGTGCGCGGGACGTGCTCGGTGCCCGTCACCCGCAGCCGAAGGTCCAGCACCCGGAACATGGTCTTGGCCGCCAGCACGACAGGGGGGTACACGACGTCAGCCACGCCCTCAGGCTACGCAACCGTAGGTTCCGGTGCGTCGGGCAGGGGCCACGGTCACCCACCGACCGGCTCCGGGACCCGGCCACCGGACCCATCCGGTGGCCGGGTCCCGGTGTGGTGTGGGTGCCTCACCCGCTGCCGTGCCGGGCGGGCTCCGTGTCGGAGCGGCGTCGCCGGAGAGCGAGTGTCGTACCGACCGCCCCGGCGACCACGACCGCGCCGAGCACCGAGAACAGGACGGCGTTGTCCGCGATGAATCCGGTGACCGCGGCGGGTGCCTCCTGCACGAAGATCACGACGGACATCGCGAGCACGAACCAGGCGAAGCCCTTGCGCAGCTGCTCGGGCCGCACCACGCTGACCAGCCGGCCACCGACGAGGCTGCCGACGACGGCCGCCGCGGTCACTCCCGCGGCCACCGCCCAGTCGATCTCGACGGTGCTGAGGTAGCCGCCGAGGCCGGCCAGCGACTTCACCGCGATGACGACCAGCGACGTCCCCACCGCCGTGGGCATGGACAGACCGCCGAGCAGCACCAGCGCCGGGACGACGAGGAAGCCCCCGCCCGCGCCGACGAGTCCGGTGACGAATCCGACGACGAGGCCTTCCAGCACGACCGGGATGACGGGCAGGTGATCGTGGGTCTTCGCGGTGTCCGCACCCTTGCGCCCACGCAGCATGGCGATCGCGGTCGCGACCATCATGACGGCGAAGGCGAGCAGCAGCACCGTTCCGGGGATGAACTCGGCCACACGGCCGCCGCCGTAGGCGCCCGCCATGGCGACGCCACCGAAGATCAGTGCCGTCCGCCACTGCACCCGGCCCGCACGGGCGTGCGAGACGGCGGCCACGGCACTGGTCACCCCCACCACGAGTAGCGAGACGGCGATGGCGGACTTGGCGTCCATCCCCGCCACGTAGGTGAGCAGCGGGACGGTCAGGATCGAGCCCCCGCCTCCGAGCAGGCCGAGGGACACCCCGACGAGCACGGCGAGGGCGATCGTCAACGCGAGCACGGGCCACACCTCCCGGACGTGCCCGGCACCGGTTTCCGCGTGGTCGTGATACCCGGTCGTGCCTTCTCGGTACCGTTCACACCCTCGTCCGGAGTCCGCGACATAACAAGCTCCTTAATACCCCAGGGGGTATATATCGGTCACAGGTGTCCGTCGGTGGTGTTCCCGCTCCCTCCCCCGTCAGCGGCCCGGCGCGGGCCGACGGCGGAGGGAGAAGGCGGCGGGATCGGGCCGGGTGGGGCCCGGGAACGGGCGTCCGGACCCCGGTCCGGTCATCGGTGGCTCGTCGCCGAGGACGCGAGCCTGTCCGCGGTGCCGCGTGGCGCCGGCGGTCCGGGATTTCACCGGCGGGTGCGGGCGCGCCCTCCCGGCACCCCCGGGTCCGGATCGCCCGTTCACGAACACCACCTCCAACGCTCGCCACAACGTAGCAAACCCCGGGGGGTATTCCGCGTCGGGATCGGTGTCGGGTCGGTGACGGACGGGGGCGGCCCGGGTGTCAGGCCGTCCGTGCCGCGCGGCGGGTCGTCACCGTGAGGTCGAGCCGGATCTCCAGATCCGGCCGGTCGAGCGCGTCGCGGGCGCGGGTGAGCGCCTCCGTCTCGATGCGGCGGCGCAGTGCCGCCACGTCGGCACGCTCCTCGACCGTGGCGGCCACGACGAGCGTGGGCCGTGCGGAGTTCCCGACGAACCGGGCGCGGGCCGAGTCGACGCCGCTGTAGCTCTCGATCTCCCCGCTTACGGCGTCCGGCACCGCGTCCGCACGCAGCGTCGTACGCCCCGGGCCACCCTCGGCGGGGAGGTCGAGGTCCCCCGTGCGGTCGGTGGAGAACAGGATCGCCAGCAGCCACCGCACGCTCAGGGCGACCACGATCGCGGCGGCGGCCGCGATGACCGGCCAGAGCCAGGTGCTGTTGCGGTCGACGAAGTCGGCGACCACGTTGTCGAGCAGTGGCTCCTGCCGGATCGTGTCGCCGAACAGCCCGAGCGAGGCGGCGCCCGCGAGCACCCCGACGGCGAGCAGGAGCACCGCGAGGACGAGCAGGGCGGTCCGGTTGGTGCGGTCTGCGTGCATCATGCGCTCCGGGTGCGGATCGTGACCGACGGGGAGGACCGCAGTTCGAGCTGCTCGATCCGGCTCCGCGCCGCCTGCTGCGCGGACCGGCGGAGCTCCGCCACGGCGGCGCGGTCCTCGCTCGCCGTGGCGGCCTGCACCCGGACCCGCCGGCGTTT
>NZ_KI912228.1:89877-108557 GCF_000231035.2 Saccharomonospora iraqiensis subsp. paurometabolica YIM 90007
CACCCCGGTCACCGCGGAGCGCACCGCCGTGGCCACGCCCCGGCGGGTGTAGGCGGCGTCGACGGGACGCGCGTCGGAGGAGCCGGTGACCGGCCGCGCCCGCAGACGGCGGACGCGGGGCCGCTTCAGCTCCGCGATCAGCAACAGCAGCCCGGCCACCAGGCAGATCACGGCGATCACCTGCACGAGCACGTCGCTCCAGGAGGTCGTCTCCGCCCAGCGCACCAGCGCCTGCCAGTCCCACAGCACCGGACCGACGCCGAATCCCGCGGCGACCACCTCGATGATCAGCAGCAGACCTCCGGCGATCAACGCGAGGCTGAGCAGCGTCGCCAGCAGCCGGTTGACGAATCTCATGGTCGACCTCCTCCGCGGTCAGCGCGTCCGGGGCGGACGCTCGGGCGAGATCAACTCGACGACCTCGACGTCGATGTCGGTGACCGTGAGGCCGGTCAGTTCCGCGACCCGGGCGCCGACCCGCTCCCGGACCCCGGTGACGACGGCGGGCACCGACGCGCCCCAGCGGACGCCGAGCACCACGTCGAGGCGCACGAGCGCGCCGTCGACCTCGGCCGAGACCTTCGGTGGCTCGGCCAGGCTGCTGCGGCGCACCCCCGGGGTGGGGGTCTGCGCGAGCGTGCGGCCGAGCATCCCGGACGCGGCCGATCCCGCGTCGGCGACCTCCGAGGCGGCCTCGGCCGCGATCCGGGCGACGACGTCGTCGTCGATGTCCACCCGGCCGAACTCGGTCCGGCCCGGGTGCGCACCGCCGATCCGTTCCGTCGGTGCGGTCGGCTCGTCCTCTCCTCCGCCCGGCCCCGCCGGCCGGGAGGCTCCGGTGGGTCCGGCCACGGCGTCGGTCATCGGCCCTGACCCCGCCCGGAGAAGTACTCGGTCAGGTCGATGTCGCCGTCCAGGACCTTGCCGACGACCAGCCCGACGATCGCCAGCAGCGCGACGATGAGCATCTGGCCGAAGTTGCCGAAGGCCAGTGCCAGGCCGAGGACGAGCCCGACGAGGAGCCCCTGGGTGGTCCGTGACATGTCTCCACCTTCACGTTCGGTTCGGATCGCCCGATCCGGCCGTATCGGGCAGGTCGACCAGATCGGCCACGACGACATCGACCCGGCGGTCACCGACCAGCGGTGCGAGTGCGCTCCGGACCTGCCTGGCGAGGGCCGGCAGGGCGACGGTCCAGTCGCCGGTCACCTGCACGGTCACCCGGTCGGGCTCGACGCGCACCCCGCCGAGGCGCCTGCCGGGCAGATACGTCGTGACCGGGCCGATGGCGGGCAGCACGTCCCCGCCCACCAGGTCGGCGACCCCCGGGCAGGACCGCACCACCTCGGCGACGCGGTCGACGTCGACCCCGTCGACCACCGGCGGCGCGCTGGTTCCGGTCACGACACCCTCGACTGCGATTCCTGGCTGTCGTCGGACGGCAGGTAGACGTCGTCCACGCTGACGTTGACCTCGGTCACCTCGAGGCCGGTCATCCGCTCGACCGACTGCTTGACGTTGCGCTGGACGCTCTTGCCGAGGTCGGCGATGGACACCCCGTACTCGACGACGATGTCCAGGTCGATGGCCGCCTGGCTCTCACCGACTTCGACGGCGACACCCTGGGACACGCTCGGCCCGGAACTGCCCGGAATCCGTTCGCGCAGCGCGCCGACCGCGCGCCCGCCGGAGGTGCCCATCGCATGGACGCCGCTGACCTCGCGGCACGAGACACCGGCGATCTTGGAGACGACGCCCTGGGCGACGCTGATCTTGCCCTGGTCGGTGGACAGCGGGTCGCCGCCGGACCCACCGCGTTCGCGACCCGAGGACGACGAGGAACCCGAGGAGCCCGAGGAACCCTGGCCAGGCTGAGACATTGCCGCACCACTCCTGTGAAAGATCTGTGCGCCCGCGGCGCGGGAGGCCCGCGAGCGTTGTGCGAGACGTTTCGTGACTGCGACATACCCCCTGCGCCGGGAGTCAACCGCGCCCCGTGTTCACGCCTTGCGGTGACGCGGGCGGCCGGCGACGGGGCCGTGGGCGGAAAACGGTCGACACGGACCGGCCGGCAGGGAACGATCACCCGGACCGGCCGGCGGGACGAAGGGGGAGAACGGGTGGCGGACGAGAGCACCGGCGGTGGGCCCGCCCTGCGGCCCCGGGAGGTGGGCACCCTGGCCACCGGACGTCTGCTGCTGCGGCCGGTGTCGGTGGCCGACGCCGACGCCGTGTACGGGTATCTGTCCCGGGCGGACGTGTGCCGGTACCTGCCGCACGAGCCGCTGACCCACGAGGAGGTCGTCCGGCGTCTCCCGGCCCACGCGGGAGGCACCCGGATCGCCGGGGACGGCGACGGGGTGCGCCTCGCGGTGGTGCCGCGGGACGGCACTGCGGAGGACGGCGCGGCGGACGGCACGGCGACCCGCACCGATCCGGTCGGGGAGGTGCACCTGCAGGTGCACTCGGCCGGGGCGGCCACACTCGAGATCGGCTGGATCTTCGCTCCGCACATCGGCGGCCGGGGCTACGCGACCGAGGCCGCCCGGGAGCTGCTGGAGTACGCCTTCACCGAGGTCGGTGCGCACCGCGTGGTGGCCCGGATGCATCCGGACAACACGGCCTCGGCCCGGCTGTGCGAGCGCCTGGGGATGCGGCACGAGGCCCTGCACCGGGCCGACATCTGGGTCACCGGAGCCTGGGAGGACACGAGCGTGTACGCGATGCTGGACCACGAATGGTCCGCCACGGCTCCGTGACCGGGGACGGTGCCGGGGCGGTGCGGCCTGGTTTCGCCGTGCCACCGCCCGGGTAACAGCGGGTGGTGTCGTGCGAACGTCGGGTCAGCGCCCGGGTGCGCGCCCGTCCGGATACCCGCCGCGGTGGGTCCGGCGGGCGCGACCGCGGCGCCGCGGGGTGAGGGCGCCGTGGGGCCGTCCGTGCGGGTCGAGGCGCGGGTCGAGGGGATCGTGCAGGGGGTCGGGTTCCGTCCCTTCGTGTACGCGCTGGCCGAGCGGTTCGGGGTGAGCGGACACGTCGGCAACGACACCGACGGGGTATTCCTGGCCGCCGAGGGGCCGCGGGAGGCGGTGACCGGGCTGCTCAAGGCGCTGGAGACGGACGCCCCCGCGCTCGCCGCGGTCGAGCGGGTCACGGTCACCGAGCACCCCGTCCGCGGCGGGGCCGGGTTCCGGATCGTGCCCAGTTCCGGGGACGGTCCCCGCCGGACCCCCGTCTCCGCCGACGCGGCCACCTGCGCGGCGTGTCTGTCCGAACTGTTCGACCCCGCCGACCGGCGCTACCGGTACCCGTTCCTGAACTGCACCGACTGCGGCCCCCGGTTCAGCATCGTGCGGGACGTCCCCTACGACCGGCCGAACACTACGATGGCCGGATTCACCCTGTGCGCCGCGTGCGCGGCCGAGTACCACGACCCGGCCGACCGGCGGTTCCACGCACAACCCGTGTGCTGTCCCGCGTGCGGACCCCGGCTGCGGCTGGTCGACGCGGCCGGGCGTCCCCTCGGCGGCGACCCGGTCCGGCACACCGCCGAGCTGCTCCGCGCCGGGGCGGTCGTCGCGGTCAAGGGGATCGGCGGATACCACCTCGCCACCGACGCCACCGACGAGAAGGCCACCGCGGCACTGCGCTCCCGCAAACACCGCGCGGACAAGCCGTTCGCGGTCATGGTGCCCACCCTGGACACCGCCCGCGCGCTGTGCCACGTCGACGACCTCGCCGAACGCCTGCTCGCCGGCAGGCAGGCCCCCGTCGTCCTGCTGGAGCGCGGCACCGACCCCCGTGGGGACCCCACCGCCGCCCCCGCCGTCGCCGAATCCGTCGCGCCCGGCAACCGGGAACTCGGCCTGATGCTGCCCTACACCCCGCTGCACCACCTGCTGCTGGACGCCGTCGCCGCACCGCTGGTGCTGACCAGCGGCAACGTCTCCGACGAACCCCTCGCGTTCACCGACGACGACGCCCTCGCGCGCCTGTCCGGCATCGCCGACGCGTTCCTCACCCACGACCGGCCCATCCACGTGCGCACCGACGACTCGGTGGTGCGGCCGTGGGCCGGCCGCGCGCTGCCGGTGCGCCGCGCGCGGGGCTACGCGCCGGAACCGATCCGGCACGAGCCGGGCTTCCCCCGGCCCGTGCTCGCCTGCGGCGCCGAGCAGAAGAACACGGTGTGCCTCGCGCACGGGCGGCGGGCGGTGTGTTCGCCGCACCTCGGCGACCTGGAGAATCACGAGACGCTGCGCGCGTTCACCGCGGCGATCGAGCATCTCGGCAGGCTGTTCGACATCACCCCGGCCGTCGTCGCCCACGACCTGCACCCGGACTACCTGTCCACGAAGTACGCGCGGGAGCGGGACGACGTCGAACCGGTCGGGGTCCAGCACCACCACGCGCACCTCGCGGCGTGCCTGGCCGACAACGGCGTCGACGGTCCGGTGCTCGGGGTCGCCTTCGACGGCACCGGGTACGGCACCGACGGCACGGTGTGGGGCGGTGAGTTCCTGCTGGCCACGCTGACCGGGTTCGAGCGACTGGCACACCTGGCCCCGGTGCCGATGCCCGGCGGGGCCGCCGCGATCCGGCACCCGTGGCGGATGGCCGCGGCGCACCTGCGCGACGTCGGCGACGACGAGCTCCGCGCGTTGCCGCTGCGCCGTCGACACGACCGGCTCTGGCCGCAGGTCCGGTCCCTGGCCGCGACACCGGGCCCGCACACCCCGGAGACCTCCAGCGCGGGCCGGTTGTTCGACGCGGTCGCGGCAGTGCTCGACGTCCGCGACACCGTCACCTACGAGGGGCAGGCCGCGATCGAGCTGGAGCAGCGCGCCGATCCGACACACCGCGGCGGCTACCCCCTCCCGACGCTCGGCCCACCGACCGCGGGCGGCGCCCGCGCGGATAGCACCGCGGGCGGAGCCCGCACCCTGGACGGAACCGCCCTCCTGCGGGCCGTGCTGGACGACCGGGCCCGCGGCGGTGACCTCGCCGTGGTCGCCGCGCGGTTCCACAACACCGTCGCGGCGCTGATCGCGGCGACGTGCGGGGAACTGGCCGGGGTGACGGGGGTGTCCACGGTGGCGCTGTCCGGCGGGGTGTTCCAGAATCGGTTGCTGCTCGACCGTACCGTGGAGGCACTCGACCGGAAGGGGTTGACCGTGCTCACCCACACCCGCGTGCCGTGCAACGACGGCGGCATCAGCCTCGGGCAGGCGGCCGTCGCCGGGGCGCTCGACCGCGCCGCCCGCCGGTCCTGAACCGGGGACGGAGCACGCCGTGCTGACCGTCGTCCTCGCGGTGGCGGCGGCGCTGGCGAACGCGCTGGCCTCCGTCCTGCAGCGCAAGGGTGCCCGCCGGGAACCGGGCGAGCAGTCGCTGTCGGTGCGCATGGTGTGGGACCTGGCGCACCAGCCGCCCTGGCTGGCGGGCGCCGGGTTCATGCTCGCCGGGTTCGCGCTCCAGGTCGCCGCGCTGAGCACCGGGCCGATCTCGATGGTGCAGCCGATCCTCGCGGCCGAACTGGGGTTCGTGCTCGTGTTGTCGAACTTCCTGCTGCACGCGCGGCTGCACCGCCGGGAGTGGACCACGGTGCTGGGCATGAACACCGGAATCGTGTTGCTGCTGGTGGGGCTGCGCCCGACCGGCGGCAGTTCCCGCGCGGTGACCGGCCCGACCTGGCTGCTCGGCTGCGTGGTCACGGTCGCCGTGCTCGTCGCGCTGGTCCTGGTGGCCCGCAGGCACCGGTACGCCGTCCGCGCGGCCTACCTCGGCGTGGCCTCCGGCATGTCGTTCGGGTTCCTCGCCGTGCTGGTGGCCGGGGTCACCGGCACGTTCTCCGGCGGTGTCGTCGCCGTGCTCGGCGCGTGGCAGACGTGGGCGGTGCCGGTGGCCGGACCCGCCGCGTTCGTCCTGCTGCAGATCACACTCCGGGCGGGCAGTCTCGTCGCCTCGCAACCGGGCCTGATCCTGGCCAACCCGGTCGTCGGCATCGGCTGGGGGATCGCCGTGTTCGGGGAGGAGGTGCGGGCCGGCGGCTGGATCGTGGCCCAGCTCGCCGGCTTCGTCCTGCTGACCTGTTGCACGTTCCTGCTGACCCGCGCACCCTCCCTGCACGGCGCGGCGGGCGCCTACGAGGAGAGCGACACCCCCGGTTCCGACACCCCCGGTTCCGACCCGCCCGATCCCGGCACCGACGACCCCGGACCCGGGCGCAGCCGGTCGAGCCACTGACCGAGGCCGGTCCCGGACAGTGCCGAGACCGGCAGCAGGGTCGCGTCCGGGTTCACCCGCCGCAGGTGCCGGGCGAAGTGGTCGGTGTCGAAGTCCAGGTACGGCACGAGGTCCAGTTTGGTCAGCACCACGACGTCGGCCGCGCGGAACATCTGGGGATACTTCAGCGGCTTGTCCTCGCCCTCGGTCGTCGAGGCGAGCACCACCCGCTCCCACTGCCCCAGGTCGAACAGCGCCGGGCACACCAGGTTGCCGACGTTCTCGACGAACACCACCGCACCCCGCGGAGGGTCCAGTTCCCGCAGGGCACGGGCGACCATGTCGGCGTCCAGGTGGCACCCGGACCCGGTGTTCACCTGCACGGTGCGGCACCCCGCCTCACGCAGCCGGTCGGCGTCCAGCGAACCCGCCTGGTCCCCTTCCACGACCGCCAGCGGCACCTCCCCGGCCAGCGCGCCGACCGTGGCCGCGAGCAGGGTCGTCTTGCCCGAGCCCGGGGCGCTCATCACGTTGACCGCCCGGATCGCCCGCTCGGCCAGCCAGTCCCGGTTGGCCGCGGCCAGGGCGTCGTTGCGGGCCAGCACGTCCCGCTCGACCTCCACCGTCTCGCGCAGACCCGGGCCGGGGTCCGGGACCGAGCCCCCGTCGGACCCGGTCGCCGGTACGGCCCCGTCACACCCGCACGTTCCGCACATCGCGTGCCACCTCCACGTCCCGTATCCGTAGTTGTTCCCCGGCGGTCACCTCGACGTCGGGGCTGCCGCACGGGCAGCGGGCGAGGAACGAGTCGAGATCCGCCTCCGCCGCGCACGCGCGGCAGCGTCCGCGGCCGGCCACCCGCTCGACGACCAGCTCCGCGCCGTCGACCGCCGTGTCCCGGGCGGCGAGGTCGAAGCAGAAGCGGAGCGCGTCCACCTCCACCCCGGACAACGCACCGATCTCCAGCCGCACGGACAGCACGCGGGCACCGCCCGTGTGGTCCACAACGGCCCCGACCACGCTCTGCGCGATCGACAACTCGTGCATCGCCGCCGCACCCCCGTTCGTTGTCCGTGTCCGGTCCTGTCCGTCCTGCCGGGCCGGGTCCGGCCCGGGTGTGCTCAGCAGATGCGCGGCAGCGGATCGCCGACGAGCAGGTCGGCGATCCGGGTGCCGCCGAAGGCCGTGTTGAGCAGCACCGTGCCCGGTGGGTCCGCCCCGATCCGGCCGATCACCCTCGCCTCCGCCCCGAGCGGGTCGGCCCGCAGCGCGGCGACGGCCGCCTCGGCGTAGGCGTCGGCGACCACCGCGACGAACCGGCCCTCGCAGGCCACGTACAGCGGGTCGATGCCGAGCAGTTCGCAGGCGCCGCGCACCTCGTCGCGCACCGGGACCGCACCCTCGTCCAGCACGACCGACACGTCGGCCGCGCGGGCGACCTCGTTGAGCACCGTGGCCACCCCGCCCCGCGTCGCGTCCCGCATCGCCCGCACACCGGGCACCTCCAGCAGCCGGGCACACAGCCCGTGCACCGGCGCGGTGTCGGAGGTCAGCCGGTCGGGCTCGATGTCCAGTTCGCCGCGGGCCAGCAGCACCGTGATGCCGTGGTCGCCGACCGGCCCGGAGACGAGCACCGCGTCGCCGGGGCGCGCGGTGTGGATGCCGAGAGCACGGTCGGGCGGGAGGAAACCGACGCCGGTGGTGTTGATGTAGCAGCCGTCGCCGCTGCCCTTGCCGACCACCTTGGTGTCCCCGGTGACGAGCTGCACGTTCGCCGCCCGGGCGGCCCGGGTCATCGACTCGACGATCCGGCGCAGGTCCGCGACCGGGAATCCCTCCTCCAGGATGAACCCGCAGGAGAGGTAGCCCGGGGTGGCGCCGGAGACGGCGAGGTCGTTGACCGTGCCGTTCACCGCGAGGTCGCCGATGTCGCCGCCGGGGAAGAACAGCGGCGACACCACGAACGAGTCCGTCGTCATCGCCAGCCGGGTGCCGCCGAGCACCACGTCGGCGGCGTCGCCGAGCGGTTCCAGCATGGCGTTGCGGAAGGAGTCCAGGAAAACCGCCTCGACCAGCGTCTGGCTCGCCTTGCCGCCGGCGCCGTGCGCGGCGGTGATCCGTTCCTCCCGCATCTTCGGCCTGCGCCTGCGGGCCTTGTCGATGCGGTCCAGTACCTCGTCCTCGGTCCTCATCCCCGGCCCCCCGTGGTCGCCGTGGTCGTGCTCGCCGTGGTCGTGGTCGGCGTCGTGGCCGGCGGTGCCGTGGCACCCCGGATGCGCTCCCGGGTGAACCGGCCGAAGTTGTAGTAGGCCGCGCAGGCGCCCTCCGGCGAGACCATGCAGGTGCCGATCGGCGTCTCCGGGGTGCAGGCGGTGCCGAACACCTTGCACTCCCACGGCTTCAGCACGCCCTTGAGCACCTCGCCGCACTGGCACGCCTTCGGGTCGGCCACCCGCACGCCGGGCAGGTCGAAGATCCGCTCGGCGTCGAACCGGGCGTATTCGTCCCGCAACCGCATCGCCGAGTGCGAGATGAAGCCCAGCCCGCGCCACTCGAAGTACGGCCGCAGCCGCATCGTGCGGTTGATCGCCTCCAGGGCCACCGGGTTGCCCTGCCACGGCACGACCCGGGAGTACTGGTTCTCCACCGCGCAGCGGCCCTCGGCGAGCTGGAGCATCAGCTGGTGCACCGACTGCAGCAGGTCCAGCGGTTCGAACCCGGCGACCACGAGCGGCTTGCCGTACTCGGCGGGGATGAACTCGTACGGTCGGCAGCCGATCACCGTGGAGACGTGCCCCGGCCCGAGAAAGCCGTCCAGCCGCAGGTCGGGGGAGTCCAGGATCGCCTTGATGCCGGGGACGATGGTGACGTGGTTGCAGAACACGGAGAAGTTGTCCAGGCCCTCCTCCTCGGCGCGCAGCAGGGTCATCGCCGTCGACGGGGCCGTGGTCTCGAACCCGATCGCCATGAACACCACGTGCTTGTCCGGGTTCTGCCGCGCGATCTTCAGCGAGTCGAGCGGCGAGTACACCATGCGGATGTCGGTGCCCTCGGCGTTCGAGTCGAAGAAGGTGTTGTCGCTGCCCGGAACCCGCATCATGTCGCCGAACGAGGTCATGATGACGTCCGGGCGGGAGGCGATGTGGATGGCGTCGTCGACCCGGCCCATCGGGATGACGCACACCGGGCAGCCCGGTCCGTGCACCAGCGACACCTGCTCGGGCAGGTGGTCGGCGATGCCGTGCTTGTAGATCGTGTGCGTGTGCCCGCCGCACACCTCCATGAACTGGTATTCGCGGCCCGGTTCGCACAGTTCGGCGATCCGGGCGCCCAGCGCCCGCGCGGTGTCCGCGTCGCGGTACTCATCGACAAATCGCATCCTCGCCGCCCTCACTCGATCATCGATTGACTCAGTGCGTCGATCTCGTCGGTGTAGGCCTGCCCGAGCTCTTCGAGATAGCGCGACACCGCCGCGGCCTCCTCCTCGTCGATTTTGGACAGTGCGAAACCGACGTGGATGAGAACCCAGTCGCCCGGGCGGGGTGGGTCGGCCTCCAGCAGCCCCACGTTGATCGCCCGGCGCACACCGCTGACGTTGACCCGCGCCAGGTCGGGACGGTCCGGGAGGATCTCGACGATCTCACCCGGAATGCCGAGACACATCGGCACCACCTCTCTCCACGGCGATGTCGACGAGTTCGACCACCCGCCACACCGCGTCCTCCACTGCCGCTTCCACGGGCTCGGAGAGCCCGATCCCCTCCGTCACGTCCTGCGGCTCGCAGCCCACGACGAGCACCCGGCCCGGGGTGCCGCCCAACGTCCGCAGCAGTGCCAGCACCGAGGCCGGGTCCATGCCGTGCGCGTCCGGGACGGTGGCGACGTCCGGTCCGGGCCCGGACCCGTCGCCGGCCGCGGTCGCGTCGAGCACGGACAGCGTCCCGGGAATGCCGTCCCGGCCGAGCGCGTCGACGAAGATCGTGGTGTGGTAGTCGCCGTCGAGCAGGTCGTAGGCCAGGTGCATCCCGGCGATGCCGTAGTCGCCCACGTCGACCTCCGGCGGCAGGTCCTCCCGGGGCAGCCGGGAGACCACCTCCACGCCGAACCCGTCGTCCCCGAGGAAGACGTTCCCGATCCCGGCGACCAGCACCCGCCCCGTCACGGCACCGCCCCGTTCCCGGCGTGCCCCGCGCCGTCGCCGCCGGACGTGCGCCCGTCCGCGGTGTCGTCCGTGGTGGCGTCCGCGGCCGGTTCGACCTCGTCGGTGGTGAAGTACCGGAACCGGCCCTGGGCCAGCTGCCACTCCTCGGCGGGGTCACCGTCCACCGTGACCGCGAGGAACAGCGTGCCGTCCACGTCCTCCAGCACGTCGCGCACGGTGGCGCCGCACCCGGCGACGAACATGTCCTGCGCGTCCCCGCCGGAGCGGGGGCGGAGCACGACCCGGCTGCCGGTGCCGATCTCCCGACCGCCGACGTGCACCACCCGGACCCGGCCGTGCATGGCCTCCCGCGGCTGTTCCGGCAGGTCCTCGACCCGGTCGAGGATGCGCCGGGCACGCTCGTCGGTGGCGCGGGCCTCGCGCTTCTCCCCGTCGGTCAGCGTCATCGTCCGCAGCGTGAGCATCTCGTCGATCTCGCAGGCGTCGAAGAAGTCGCCCTGACTCGCCGGGTCCACCTTGGGGTGGTCGTAGAGGATGATCGCCGAGGACAGCATCGTGTCCTCCCGCCCGGGGCCGCCGACCAGCACCGGCCAGGTGTGTTCGTTGACGCAGGCGGCCGCGTGCGACGCGGCCCAGGCGGGCGGGTCGAGCTGGGAGAGAAGACGTCCACCCTGGACCGACAGCACGGTGTGCGCCGCGATCAGCGAGTGCCGCACCGCCTCGTCCCGGGTGGCCGAGGAACAGTCCACGTCGGTGGTGTTGGCCACGGTCACGTGCACCCGCACCAGGCCGGGGAGGCGTTCGGCGCGGCACCGCAGTTCGGCCGTCAACGGCTGCGTGCGGCGCACCACCCGGCCGCCGTCCACGCTCGTGATCCACTCTCCGCCGCGGACGACGACCGGTTCGACGTACTCGCCGGACTCCGGCAGTTCGGCCATCGGCAGCAGCACCTCGTGCTCGCGCTCCACCGCCTCGTCCCACGGCAGGATCTCGTCCTCCCCGACGACGAGCGCGTCCACCTCCCGGTGGCCGTCCGGCGTGTCCGCGCCGGGGTCGGTGGGCACCTCCACGGTGCGCCGCTGCGACTGGAGGAACCGCACGCACACCCGCAGGGTGGACACCGGGTCGACCTCGGCCAGGCACTCGGTGCGGCAGAACGAGTGCTCCCCGGTGCCGGTGGCCGCGTACGACGGCGGCACCAGGACGCCGAACTGCCAGCGGGCCCGGTTCTTCGTGGCACTGGCCCGGTACGGGTAGAGCAGGTAGCCCTCGTAGAGCACGGCGTCGGCGACCGCGCGCACGGTCGCCTCGACGCCGGAGAACGGTCCGTCGGTCGTCCGCGCGTCCCTCGCGTTCCCGCTCATCGCCGTCCCTCCGCCGCCAGGTCGGCGAGGACGTGGTAAATCGTGGTCTGGGCCTCCTGGATGCGGTGCACCGAACTGGACGGCACCACGAACAGGTGGTCGACGCCTGCCTGTTCGGCCATCCGGCCGCCGCTGTCGCCGGTGATGCCGACCGTGAGCATGCCGACGCGCCGTGCCTGGTCGAACGCCGACAACAGGTTCGCCGAGTTGCCGCTGGTGGACAGGCCCACGGCGATGTCGTCGGCGCGGCCGAACGCGGCGAGCTGACGGGAGAACACGACGTCGAAGCCGACATCGTTGGACAGCGCGGTCACCACCGCCGTCTCCGCGGTCAGCGCGAACGCGGGCAGCGGGGGCGTGCCCCGCGGCGGGTTCATGAACTGCGTGGCGAGGTCCTGGGCGTCGGTCGAGCTGCCGCCGTTGCCGAAGGAGAACAGCCTGCCCCCGCGCGCGAACCGGGCGGCCATCGCCGCCCCGGCCTCGGCCAGTTCCCGCCGCTGTTCCCGGTGGACCCGTCCGCGCAGCTCCATGATCTCGCGCGCCTTGGCCACCGTGGAGGCACGCACCTCGTCCAGGACGGCGTCCACGTCGGCGCCGTCCCGGTCGGCGTAGAGGAACGGGTAGAGCTCGCTCATCGCGTCGGTCATCGCGGCACCCCGATCGCCTCGCCCGCGTGCACCAGCAGCTCGGCACCGGGCACGACCGATTCGGCGGGCACCAGCGCGACGCTGATCTCCTCCTCACCGGCGCCGGTGTCCACCCGCGCCATGCCGCGGTCCAGCACCCGTACGACGCGCACGGTGACGGCGGCGTCGGAACAGGTCACGCAGTGCCCGTCGGATGCGCAGTGTTCGTCGGCCATGCGGTCGTCGTCCGCGCGGTGCCCGTCGGCCGCGCGGTGCGCGGCGGGGTCGTCGTCGGCTCCGGTGCCCGGTGGCCGGACCTGCTCCGCGCTCACCGTGCGGCCTCCGGGGTGAGCACGCCCGGGTGCTCGAAGAAGACGTGCACCAGCTCCCACAGGACGTGATACATCGTCACGTGCACCTCCTTGATCACGCGGGGGTCGTCCGACGTGGCGCGCAGCAGGTGGTCCACGGCCGGGCTCGCGGCGAGGGCCCCGCCGTCGCCGCCCACGAGCGCGACCGTGAGCAGCCCAGCCTCGTGTGCCTGTTCCAGTCCGCGCAGCACGTTGGCGCACCCGCCGTCGACGGACAGGCCGAGCGCGATGTCGTCGCCCACGGCCAGGTACCGCAGCTGGTGGGCGAACACCTCGGCGAAGCCCTCCCGCGCCGCGATCCCGGTGAGCGTGGCGACGTCGGCGGTCAGCGAGATGGCGGGCAGCGCGCGCTTGCCCACGATCACGGGGTGGACGAACTCCACGGAGAGATGCTGTGCGTCGGTCGACTCCCCGCCGTTGCCGAACACGATCAGCTTGCCGCCGGTGTGGAAGCGCGCGGCCATGGCGTGACAGGCCCGCGCCACCGGCCCGGCCTCGGCCAGCAGCGCCTCCAACGGCGCCCGCCTGGCCCCGAACGCGTCGTCGACGCGCTGTTCGAAGTACTGACGTTGCTGCACTGGCCGTCCCGTTTCCTGCTCGTCGAAAGATCCGGAAAATGATCGGGAATCGATCGGTGTCGACGACGTGTTGTCGCGATCACCTCACGCTACGACGTTCCGGCCGCCGGGCACAAATTGGCGAAAATGGCGTCCGACGCGGTCGCGGAAATAGGAAAACCGGGTTGAATACCCTGCCGGGGAGCGGTCCAAACAACGGTGCTCCGAGCGTGTACGCAGGACTGCGTCCGGCCGCACAGGGTTGCATGCTGTGTCCCATGAGCACAGAGGCGACCGGAACCGGAGTCGACGAGATCCACATTCTGTGGACGTCGGAAGGAATGAGTTGCGACGGCGACACGGTGTCGGTCACCGCGGCGTCGCTGCCCAGCATCGAGGACGTGGTGCTGCGGGCCGTGCCCGGCATCCCCAAGGTGCACCTGCACAACAAGGTGCTCGCCTACGAGACCGGGGACGACTTCCTCGCGCCGTTCCGCGCGGCGGCGCAGGGCGAGCTCGACGCGCCGTTCGTCTTCGTCGTCGAGGGGTCGATCCCGAACGAGAACATCCACGACGGGGACGGTTTCTGGACGGCCATGGGAAACGACCCCGAGACCGGGAAACCGAAGACCCTCAACAAGTGGATCGACGAACTCGCCCCGAAAGCGTGGGCGGTCGTCGCCATCGGGACGTGCGCGACCTACGGCGGAATTCACGCGATGGCGGGAAACCCGACGGGGTGCATGGGGCTCGTCGACTATCTCGGTGACGATTTCCGGTCCGCCGGGGGACTCCCGGTGATCAATGTCCCCGGGTGTCCGGTGCAGCCGGACAACTTCATGGAGACGCTGCTCTGGGTGCTGCACCAGGCGGCGGGGCTGGCCCCGACGATCCCGCTGGACGAGCAACTGCGGCCGACGTGGCTGTTCGGCAAGACGGTCCACGAGGGGTGCGACCGCGCCGGCTACTACGAGCAGGCCGACTTCGCCTACGACTACAACTCCCCGAAGTGCCAGGTCAAGATCGGCTGCTGGGGCCCGGTGGTCAACTGCAACGTGACCAAGCGCGGCTGGATGGACGGCGTCGGCGGCTGCCCCAACGTCGGCGGCATCTGCATCGGCTGCACCATGCCCGGGTTCCCGGACAAGTTCATGCCGTTCATGGACGAACCACCGGGCGGGTCGTTCTCGTCGGCGCTGTTGTCGGTCTACGGGCCGTTCGTGCGCCGGATGCGGAGCATCACCAACCGCAGCGCGAACACCGAACCGAAGTGGCGCCACCCCGGCCCGAAGCTCACCAGCGGGTACCAGCCCCGCTACCCCGAATCCGTCTGATTCCCGACACCACCACGCAGGAGCGACACACGATGGCACAGACCCAGTCCGAGGTCAGCGCCGCCACCCAGCGGGAGCTGGTCGAGGTCAACTTCGACCCGATCACCCGCATCATCGGCAACCTCGGCATATACACCAAGGTCGACTTCGCGAACAACGAGGTCGCCGAGTGCAAGAGCACCTCGTCGCTGTTCCGCGGCTACAGCGTGTTCATGAAGGGCAAGGACCCGCGCGACTCGCACTTCATCACCAGCCGCATCTGCGGCATCTGCGGCGACAACCACGCGGTGTGCTCGATCTACGCCCAGAACATGGCCTACGGCGTGAAGCCGCCCCCGTTGGCCGACTGGATCATCAACCTCGGCGAGGCCGCCGAGTTCATGTTCGATCACACGATCTTCCAGGACAACATGGTCTTCGTCGACTTCTGCGAGCGCATGGTCGCCGAGACGAACCCGGGCCTGCTCAAGCGTGCCGAGACCACCGACGCACCGCGCGGCGACCTGCACGGGCACCGCACGATCGCCGATATCATGCGGGCGTTCAACCCGTTCGAGGGCGAGGTCTACAAGAAGGCGCTGGAGGTCTCCCGCATCACGCGGGAGATGTGCTGCCTGATGGAGGGCAGGCACGTCCACCCGTCCACGCTCTACCCCGGCGGCGTCGGCACGGTGGCCACCCCGCAGGTGTTCACCGACTATCTCTCCCGGCTGATGCGCTGCCTGGACTTCATCAAGCAGGCCGTGGCGATGAACGACGACGTGTTCGACTTCTTCTACGACGCCCTGCCCGGCTACGAGGAGGTCGGCAGGCGCCGGATCCTGCTCGGCTGCTGGGGGTGCTTCCAGGATCCGTACAGCGTGGACTACCGCTACGAGAACATGGGCTCCTGGGGCAAGGACATGTTCGTCAGCCCGGGCATCGTCGTCGACGGCGAGCTGCTGACCAACAACCTGGTCGACATCAACCTCGGCATGCGCATCCTGCTCGGCAGCTCCTACTACGACGACTGGACGAACGAGCAGACGTTCGTCGACCGCGACCCGCTGGGCAACCCGGTGGACAAGCGGCACCCGTGGAACCAGACCACCCTGCCCGCACCGCAGGGCCGCGACCTGGAGAACGGCAACTACAGCTGGGTGATGAGCCCCCGCTGGTTCGACCCGGGCAGTCAGGAGCACCTCGCGCTGGACACCGGCGGCGGCCCGCTGGCCCGGCTGTGGGCGACCGCGCTGAACGGGCTGGTCGACACCCCGTACGTCAAGGCCACCGGCGGTGCGGTGCGCATCGACCTGCCCGCCACCCCGCAGACCAAGGAGATGCGGTTCGAGTGGCGTCCGCCGAAGTACGCCAACACCCTCGAACGCGACCGGGCACGGATGTACTTCGTCGCCTACGCCGCGGGTATGGCGCTGCACTTCGTCGAGAAGGCCCTGGCGGAGGTGCGCTCCGGCAACACGAAGGTGTTCACCGACTTCGAGGTGCCGGACGAGGCCGTCGGCGTCGGGTTCCACGAGGCCGTGCGCGGGGTGCTGTCGCACCACCTCGTGGTGCGCGACGGCAAGATCGCGAACTACCACCCGTACCCGCCGACACCGTGGAACGCCAGCCCCCGGGACAGCTACGGCACCCCCGGCCCGTACGAGGACGCCGTGCAGGGCCAGCCGATCTTCGAGGAGAACGGTCGGGAGGACTTCAAGGGCATCGACATCATGCGCACGGTGCGCAGCTTCGACCCGTGCCTGCCGTGCGGGGTGCACATGTACCTCGGCGAGGGCAAGACCCTCGACAAGATCGCCTCGCCGACGTTCGGCGCGGCCCACCCGGGACAGTGAGCGGTCCGATGTGGGACGAGGACGAACTCGCCGAGCGCCTGTCGACGCTCGAGGAACTGCTGGCCGGTCTCGCCGACCGCGCCGATGAGGCCGCCGGCGCCACCGTGCAGACCCTGGCCGACGTGTACGGCGAGGCGCTCGAACGGATCGTGCGGGCCGCCGACGACACCGTCGTCGCCGCGCTGGCGGACGACCCGCTGGTGGGGCACCTGCTGCTGGCGCACGACCTGCACCCGCACGACCCCGGGACCCGGATCCGGGCGGTGCTCGCCGACGCCGCACCGGACATCCGGGCGGAGCTGGACGGGCTGGCCGACGGGGTCGCCTCGGTGACCGTGACGGACGGCTCCGACGAGGCCGCGGGCACGGTCACCGACCTCGTGCGGGCGGTCGCGCCCGAGGTCACCGAGGTGCGCATCGATCACCGGTCCGAGCCCGCGTTCGTCCCGCTGACCGCGGTCCGGGCCCGGTGAGCCCGGTGACCGGGGTACGCACCGCGGGAGGCCGGAACCGGCCCGGTACCGGGTTACGCGGACTGGCGCGGCACGAGCTGTTCGGCCGGGCCGCGGCGTCGTGGGCGCACACGCGGTCCACCGGCCCGGCAGGGGCGCCGGGCGGGGCGGCCGACGCCGCCGAACACCACTGCGACCTGTGCAGTGAACCGCTGCCGGAGGAGCACCCGCACCTGCTGGAGGTGACCGGGCAGCGGATCTCGTGCGCGTGCCGTGCGTGCGGGCTGCTGTTCGACCGGAAGGAGGCGGCCGGCGGGCGCTACCGGACGGTCCCGCACCTGCGCAGACCCCTGCCGGAGCTGCGGATGGACGACGTGGTGTGGGCCGGTCTCGGTGTCCCGGTCCGGCTGGCGTTCTTCGTCCGGCACGAGCCCACCGGCGACCGGGCGGAGCCGTTCGTGACCGCGCACTACCCGAGTCCGCTCGGCGTCGTCGGCGCGACCGTGGACGAACCGGCGTGGCGGCGGGTCGAGGAGGCCAACCCGGACCTGGCGGAGCTGTTGGACACCGAGGTGGTGGCGCTGCTGACGCACCGGGGCCGGGACGAACACTGGCTCGTCGGGGTGGACGACTGTTACCGGCTCACCGCACGGGTACGACACCAGTGGAGCGGAATGACAGGAGGTGACGAGGTATGGCAGGGAATCGAGGAGTTCTTCACCGGTTTACGGGCCGGCGCCCGGCGCGGATCCGGGTCGGCAGGCCGGACGTGAGCACCGACCTCCCCTCGCACACCCGGGGTGTGCGGGAAGGCAACAGCACCGGGCACTACGAGAAGCAACCGGGGCACCTGCCGGACGGGACCTCGACCGCGGCGCGGTCCACCGGGATCCGTCCCGCGACGAAGGACCCGATCCTGCCCGGTATGCCGAACCTCTCGCCACCGTGAGCGCGGGGACGGGTGTGGCGCCGTCGTTCACCTGGCGCGTCGCCGGGGTGACGGCGGAACCGATGGCGACGGTGCCCACGCTGCGGTTGTCGGTGGAGATCGGCACGGCGCCGGGGGCGGACGGGCCCGTGCGGGTGCACTGCCTCGTGTTGTCGGTGTCCGTGCGCATCGCCGCCGCGCTGCGCGACTACGACCCGGACACCCGCGGGCGGCTGCGTGCCGTGTTCGGTACGGACGGACAGTGGGCCGACAGCCTCGGCGACCTGGTGTGGGCCCGGCCGACGGTGGTGGTGCCCGGCTTCGCCGGCGGCACCACCGTGGACGTCCCGGTGCCCTGCGGTCAGGATCTCGACCTGGCGTCGGCGAGCTACCTGCACGCGGTCCTGGACGGGGACGTGCCGCTGCGGCTGCTGTTCGGCGGGACGGTCTTCCACGCCCGCGACGGGCGGCTGGCCACCGCGCAGTTGCCCGCGGACAGCGAGGCGCACCACCGGATGCCCGCCGCACGGTGGCACGAGTTGCGCGAGCGGTACTTCGGCGGACACCGCTGGCTGCGGCTCGACCGGGAGACCCACGACCGGCTGCACGACTACCGCGTGCGCCAGGCGTGCCCCTCGCCGCAGGCCGCGATCGAGGAACTGCTGACCAAGTACGGCACGTGAGGACCGAGACGGGAGAACGGTGATGGGCAGCAAGCAACGACAGCGCGTGACGGTGGAGCGGCCCGTGGGCCCGCGGACGACCCGGGAGCGATCCGGTTCACCCGCGGGCCGGGTGGCCCGCCGCGTCGCGGCGGGCGCGCTCG
>NZ_KI912228.1:108657-122048 GCF_000231035.2 Saccharomonospora iraqiensis subsp. paurometabolica YIM 90007
CTCGCCGCCCAGGCCCCGAGCGCCACCCGCTACCTCAAGGCCAAGTCCATGTAACCCCGCGAGTCGCCACCCCACACCCGCGAGTCGCCACCCCATGCCCGCGAGTCGCCACCTCATGCCCGCGAGTCGCCACCTCATGCCCGCGAGTCGCCACCTCATGCCCGCGAGTCGACGTCCGGGGTCTCCGGTCCCCGGACACGCGCGTGCCAACGACTGCGGAGCCGGAGGCTGACGTAGACGAGCGCGACGAGCACCGGAACCTCGATGAGCGGGCCGACGACCCCGGCGAGCGCCTGCCCCGAGGTCACCCCGAACACGCCGATGGCCACGGCGATCGCGAGTTCGAAGTTGTTCCCCGCGGCGGTGAAGGCCAGCGTCGTGGTGCGGGCGTAGTTCAGTCCGGCGGCCCGGCCGACGGCGTACGACCCCGCCCACATCAGCGCGAAGTACGCCAGCAGCGGCAGCGCGATCCGGGCGACGTCGCCGGGCCGCTCGCTGATCGTTTCCCCCTGCAGGGCGAACAGGACGACGATCGTGAACAGCAGTCCGTACAGCGTCACCGGGCCGATCCTCGGCAGGAAGCGGTTCTCGTACCACTCGCGGCCCTTCGTACGCTCGCCCGCACGGCGGGAGACGTACCCGGCCGCGAGGGGGATGCCGAGGAAGATCACGACGTTGAGCGCGATCGTCCAGGGGGAGGCGTCGATCGAGGTGGTGTCCAGGCCCAGCCACCCGGGCAGTACGTCGAGGTAGAACCACCCGAGGACGCCGAACATCAGCACCTGGAACAGGGAGTTCAGTGCCACGAGCACGGCGGCGGCCTCGCGGTCACCGCACGCCAGGTCGTTCCAGATGATCACCATGGCGATGCAACGGGCCAACCCGACGATGATCAGGCCGGTGCGGTACTCGGGCAGGTCGGGAAGCATCAGCCACGCCAGCGCGAACATCAGGGCGGGCCCGGCCACCCAGTTGAGCAGCAGTGAGAGCACGAGCATGCGCCGGTCGCGGGTCACCGAGTCGAGCCGGTCGTAGCGCACCTTCGCCAGCACCGGGTACATCATCAGCAGCAGTCCCAGCGCGATCGGCAGGGAGACCTGGCCGATCGTGACGGCGTCCAGCACGTCCCGCAGGCCCGGCAGCACGGCACCGAGCAGCAGCCCGGCGCCCATCGCCGCGAGAATCCACACCGGGAGGAACCGGTCGAGCGACGACAGCTTCCGCAGGACGTCGGTGTCGTCGGACTCGTCCACGGGCCGGGTCATCAGCACGGCCTCCTGTTCCCGGTGAGTGCGGATCCGGCGGCCTCGGCGCGCTCGGCGAGGCCGGTCAGCGTCGCCGCGATCGCCCGGAGCGCCTCCGGCCGCAGCCGGTAGTAGGTGTAGCGGCCGTGCGGTTCCGCGACCACCAGGCCCGCCCCGCGCAGCAGCCGCAGATGGTTGGAGATGTTGGTCTGGCTCGCCCCGGTCTCGTCGACCAGGTGGCAGGTGCACAGCGTCTCCCGCGCGAGCAGGCCGACGAGAGTGGCCCGCAGCGGGTCCGCGAGCAGGCGCAGCGCGTCCGTCGGCAGCGCGTCGGTGGGCACGACCGTGTCGGCCGGGGGCGGCGTGGGGTCGAGGGCGGGCATGGTGCGCGACCATACATCACTCGATAATGATGTCATCGGGTACGGTGAGCCGACCAACCGTTCGTGTCCCGCTCGATCATCCGGGAGAGTCCATGGCCCACCGGCCGGAGGTCCTGTTCGTCTGCGTCCACAACGCGGGCCGCTCACAGATGGCGGCCGCGCTGCTGGCCCACCACGCGCTCGGCCGCGTCGCGGTCCGCTCGGCCGGGTCCGAGCCGGGGGAGCGGGTCAATCCCGCGGCCGCGGCCGCGCTCGCCGAATGGGGTCTGGACATCACCGCCGCGGTGCCGACCCGTCTGGCCACCGACGACGTCGAGGCCGCCGACGTGGTCGTCACGATGGGCTGCGGCGACACCTGTCCCGTCTTCGCCGGCAAGCGCTACCTGGACTGGGAACTGGACGACCCCGCGGGCAGGCCGGTGGAGGAGGTCCGCCCGGTCCGCGACGAGATCGACCGCCGGGTCCGGGCGCTGCTGTCCGAGCTGCTCGACGGCGCACCCTGACCGCCGAGGCGACCCGTGCTCCGGCGTGGGACCGGCTCAGGCGTCGGTGCGCCGGGCCACGCACAGCACCGACTGACCGAACGGGACCGGGATCACCTTCTCGAGCGCGCGGGTGACCGGCACCACGAAACGGTCGTACAACGCGACCAGACGCGGATTCGGCGCACCCGCACCGCCCTTGCGGACCGCCGCCCACCAGGCGAACGCGCCGAGGAAGTTCACCGGGCGCGCCACCTCGACGTGCAGCCCGGCCCGGCGCGCCGCCTCGGACACCGTCGCCGGCGTGTAGCGGCGGTGGTGGCCGACCTTGCGGTCGAACTCCCCGTAGAGCTGTTGATACCCGGGCACGAACAGCACGATGTTCCCGGCGGGGGTGAGCGACTCGGACAACTCACGCAGGGCGGTCACGTCATCGGCGATGTGTTCCAACACGTTGATCGCGACGAGCGTGTCGACGGGCTCGGACAGCCGGGTCCGCCCGTCGATGTCGTACTGCTGGACCTCCACCTCGGGCCGGTCGGCGAAGCGTCGCTTCATCCGCTCCACCGCACCGGAGTCCACATCGGTCACCACGTACCGGTCGGACCCGGTGAACCCGTCGGCGAACTCGCCGAGGCCCGCCCCGACCTCCAGCACCGACCGTCCGCAGTGCGGGCCGATCAGCTCCCGCTGGTACGCGAGGTAACGCGGCTTGCCGTGGTCGCTCTCCAGCTCCCGGCCCGTCGCGGCGGAGAACTCGTTGCCCGTGGGGGTGTCCGTCACGTCCGCTCCCTGTGTCCGGCTTCGATAGCGCACCGGTATCGGTACTTGATCGAATCGTAACGCCCATCGCCGTCGGCCGCCGCACCGAGGGCCACGGCGCGTGCCGATCCGGTGACCGGAAGCGGGTACCGGACGGGAGGGGCGGCGGGAACACGGGCCGCACACACGACCGCGCCCCCGGGCGGAGAACCCGGGGGCGCGGAAAACCACTCACGTCGACGGCGGGCACGGCCCGGCGTTGTCGGTGTTCGGTTGTTGAGTTGCGAAAACGGTGTGAGAACGGTGTCAGGCGGCGTTTCCGCGAATTCCCGACTGCCGTGCGCGCTGACGCCGGGCGCGCACGAGATCACGCCGTTCCCGCTCCGTGGTGCCGCCGAAGATCCCGTGGTCGAGGCCGTTCTCGATCGCGCTCTCCAGGCACTCGTTCGCCACGGGGCAGCGTGCGCACACCGCCTTGGCGCGCGCGGTCTGCTGGGCGCCCGGTCCCATGTCGGACACGGGGAAGAACAGCTCGGGGTCCTCGTCGCGGCAGGCGGCATGATGCCGCCAGTCGAAATTGTTCATGTGGCGTGCCGCCTCCTTCCGGCGAAAAACAGGCAACTATGCGGAGACAACGCACGTCGGTTGTTCCGCTATTCCGGGCGCACCCGGCGCGGGACGGGGATTCGGCTCACATCCCTGGCGACCACGATGTCGCCGCCGAATACCTCGGCCGCTTCGTCATGAAACCGAGTCGGTTCCGTGTGGCTCGGTTTCGTGTAACGCTGCGAGAAATGGGTCAACACCAATGTGCGGACCCGGCTCTCGGCCGCGACCCGACCGGCCTCTGCCGCGGTAAGGTGTCCGTACCGCCGCGCGAGGTCGGCCTCGGAACTCAGGAAGGTCGACTCGATGGTCAGCAGGTCGGCGTCCTCGGCCAGCGCGAAAGCATTCTCGCACAACCGGGTGTCCATGACGAAACCAAAACGCTGCCCCGGACGTGTGACACTCACCTCGTTCACCGTCACGGTGCGTCCGCCCACGTCGACCGTGCCCGTCCGCCGGAGCCTGCCGACGTCCGGTCCGCGCACCCCGTGCCGTTCGAGAAGGTCGGGCACCAGGTGCACGCGGTCCGGCTCCACGAGCTGGTATCCGAACGCCTCCACCGGGTGATCCAGCCGTCGAGCCCGCAACTCGCCGAACGGACCGGACGCGATCCTGCCGTCCCGTTCGACGGGGTGCTCCGTCAGCTCGGTCGTGGCGTGGAACACACTCGCATGGCGCAGTCGGTCGAAGTACCGGGCTCCGGTCGCGGGATAGTGGGCGACGGCGCTCGGGAGACCGTCCAGCGACATCCGCTGCACGATTCCCGGGACACCCAGGCAGTGGTCACCGTGGAAATGCGTCAGGCACATCCGCGTCACCGCGCGGACGGAGACACCCGCGAACGTCATCTGCCGTTGGGTGCCCTCGCCCGGATCGAACAGGATGCCCTCGTCGTCCCAGCGGAGCAGGTACCCGTTCTGGGCGCGGTCCCGCGAAGGCACCTGACTGCCGGTGCCCAGCACGACCAGTTCCCGGGCGGTCACTCCCGGACGCGTTCCGTCATCCGCCGTACCTACCGTTCATTCTCACCTCACCTCCCGTCACCGGCCGGGACGCCGCCGTGCTCCACCGGCGGTCCGTGTGTCGGTTCGTCAATCCGCCCGACCGGGTATCCCGTTCGTCCCGGTTCTATGCCCACCCGATACCCCCGCGGTGGTCAATCACCCGTGCGTGACTGTCCGGCGCCCCTTCCGAGTGGCGCGGCGTGGCCGGGGCGGCGCATACTGCGGCCCGTGTCCACACAGGACCGGATACTGCACGTCGATCTCGACCAGTTCCTCGCCGCGGTGGAGGTCGCGCGGCACCCCGAGCTGCGTGGACGGCCCGTGGTGGTGGGCGGCTCCGGCGACCCGACCGGGCGGGGCGTGGTGGCCACCGCGTCCTACGAGGCCCGGGAGTTCGGGGTGCACTCCGGCATGCCGTTGCGCACCGCGGCGAAGCGCTGTCCCGACGCCGTCTTCCTGCCCAGCGACGCGCCCGCCTACGAGGAGGTCTCCGGCCGTGTCATGGCGACGCTGCGGGACCTGCCCGGCGTGGTCGTCGAGGTCGTCGGCTGGGACAAGGCGTTCCTGGGTGTGCGCACCGACGATCCGGAGGCACTGGCGGGGCGCGTCCGTGCGGAGGTGGCCGGCCGGACCGGCCTGTCCTGTTCGGTGGGCATCGGGGACAACAAGCACCGCGCGAAGCTGGCGACCGGCTTCGCGAAGCCGGCGGGCGTGTTCCGGCTGACCGCGGAGAACTGGGCCGAGGTGATGGCGCACCGCCCCACCGACGCCCTGTGGGGAATCGGGGTGAAGACCCGGCACCGGCTCGCCGAGAGCGGGATCCACACCGTGGCCGAGCTCGCCGCCGCCGACCCCGCGGAACTGGCCGTGCGGTTCGGTCCGCGCCTCGGGCCCTACTACCGGCTGCTGGCGCACGGGGCGGGCGATCGAGAGGTCACCGCGACCCCGTACGTCCCGCGTTCCCGCAGCCGGGAGACCACGTTCCCGCGGGACGTCGCCGATCCGGACGAGCTCCGCGCCCAGCTGAGCCTGCTGAGCGAACGGGTCACCGCGGACGTGCTGGCCGAGGGCAGGCCGGCCGCCCGGGTCGCGGTCAAGGTCCGGTTCGCACCGTTCATCACGCGGACACGCAGTGTCACCCTGTCCGCACCCACCAGCGACGGTGCCGCGCTCGAACGGGCCGCGCAGTCCGTGTTCGGCCGGTTCGAACTGGACCGTCCCGTGCGTCTGCTGGGCGTGCGCGCCGAGTTCGAGCGGGAATGAGTCGGAACACACCGACGTTGCACCTCATGCTCGCCGTTGACGGCCCGTTACCCTGCATTACGCTGTTGCCGCGGTCGAACAGTTGACCGAGCGAGCCACGGGCATCCACGATCCGGGCGTATCACGAACGGGAAAGAGAGCGACACGTGACTGCCTCTGCCGAGCCCCTGTACGGGGCCGACGACCTGACCCATCTCGAGGGTCTGGAAGCGGTGCGCAAGCGACCCGGCATGTACATCGGGTCCACCGACAGTCGCGGCGTCAACCACCTGTTCTCCGAGATCCTGGACAACTCCACCGACGAGGGGGTCGCGGGGCACGCGAGCAGGATCGTGGTGACCCTGCACGCCGACGGCAGCGTGGAGGTCTCCGACGACGGCCGGGGCATCCCGGTCGGCACCCACGGCAAGTCCGGGCTCAGCGGGGTCGAACTGGTGCTCACCCGGCTGCACGCCGGGGGCAAGTTCGGCGGCTCGGGGTACAAGGCCTCCGGCGGGTTGCACGGCGTGGGCGCCTCGGCGGTGAACGCGCTGTCGCTGCGGCTCGACGTGACCGTCAAGCGCGACGGCACGGTGTACGAGATGTCGTTCGCGCGCGGTGTGCCCGGCGTGTTCGACGGACCCGGGCCCAAGGCGAAGTTCACCCGGCAGTCCGGCCTGCGGACCGTGCGGAAGATGAAGCGCGGCGAGTCGACCGGCACCGTCATCCGCTACTGGTACGACGCGCGCTACTTCGAGAAGGGCGCGGGCCTGGACATCGAGGCGCTGCGGACCAAGCTCCGGCACACCGCATTCCTGGTCTCCGGCGTCACCTACGTGCTGCGCACGGCCACCGACGCGGCCATCAACGAGGAGACCTTCCATTACCCGAACGGCGTCGCCGACATGGTCGAGTACCTCGCACCCGCGGGTGACCGCCCGGTGTGCGGGACGCAGCTGATCACCGGTGAGGGCACGTACAAGGAGAACGCCGCGGACGCCAACGGCGTCATGCAGTCCAATGTGGAACGCCGCGCCGAGGTGGAGATCGCGCTGCGGTGGGGGACCGGGTACGAGCGCACCGTCGAGTGCTTCGCCAACACGGTCCGCAACGTGCACGGCGGGACGCACCGCAAGGGATTCGAGCGCGGGCTGACCCGGGCGGTGCACGACGCGATCTCCAAGACCCGCGGGCTGTTGAAGCCCAAGGAGGACATGCCCACCCTGGACGACATCTACGAGGGCATGACCGCCGTCGTCCACGTGCGGATCCCGGAGCCGCAGTTCACCTCGCAGACCAAGGACGAGCTCTCCACCGCGGGCATCACCAAGGTCGTGCAGGGTCTCGTGGAGAAGCACCTGAAGGCCTGGGCCGAGCACCGCAGAACCAAGGCCGAGGCGAAGACGGTGCTGCAGAAGATCGTCGACGCCTCGCGCGTGCGGTTGACGCAGAAGCAGCAGAAGGACGCGGCCCGGCGCAAGACCGCGCTGGAGGGCGCGGCCATGCCGCCGAAACTCGTGGACTGCCGCACGACCGGGGTGGCGCGCAGCGAGCTGTTCCTCGTGGAGGGGGACAGCGCGCTGGGTTCAGCCCGGCTCGCGCGGGTCTCGGAGTACCAGGCGCTGCTCCCGCTGCGCGGCAAGATCCTCAACGTGCAGAAGGCGAACCTCGGTGACGCGCTGAAGAACGCCGAGATCGCCTCGATCGTGCAGGTCCTCGGCGCCGGGACCGGGCGGACGTTCGACGAGTCGGCGCTGCGCTACGGCCGGGTGATCCTGATGGCCGACGCCGATGTGGACGGCTCGCACATCCGGACGCTGCTGATCACGCTGTTCGCCCGGTACATGCGGCCGGTGATCGAACAGGGACGGCTCTACGCGGCGATGCCGCCCCTGCACAAGATCACCACGAAGGGGCGCGATTCGAAGACCTTCTACACCTTCACCGAGCGGGAGATGGAGGCGAAGGTCGCCGAGCTGGAGGAGGCGGGCAAGCAGGTCGTCACGCCCGTCCCGCGGTTCAAGGGACTCGGCGAGATGGACGCCGACGAGCTGTGGGAGACCACGATGAACCCCGCGACGCGGGCCGTCCGCCGCATCACGCTCGACGACGTCGACGCCGCCGAGGCGGCGTTGGACCTGCTGATGGGGGAGAAGGTCGAGCCGCGCCGCAACTGGTTGATCACCTCGGCCGAGCGGGTGGACCGGGCCGCGATCGACGTCTGAGCACGGCCGGACCCGGGCACGGTCCGGGCCGCCCGCCCCTCCCGCGCTGAACACCACAGGAGCTCGTTGAACCATGGCACGCCGCAAGAACACCACCACACGGGTCGACCCGGCCGCCTTCGACCAGGCGGGCGCGCGGATCTTCGACAACCCGGTCAAGACCGAGATGGAGGATTCGTACCTGGAGTACGCCTACTCGGTCATCCACTCCCGGGCGCTGCCCGACGCCCGGGACGGTCTCAAGCCGGTGCACCGCCGGATCCTGTTCTCGATGAACGAGAACGGCTACCGGCCGAACCACGCCTACGTGAAGTCGTCCCGTGTGGTCGGTGACGTGATGGGCCGCTACCACCCGCACGGCGACTCCGCGATCTACGACGCGATGGTGCGCCTGGCGCAGGACTTCTCGATGAACGTCCCGCTGGTCGACGGGCACGGCAATTTCGGTTCCGTCGACGATGCGCCGGCCGCGAGCCGCTACACCGAGGCACGGATGTCGCCCGAGGCGATGGCGCTGGTCGGGGAGCTGGGCGAGGACACCGTCGACTTCCGGCCGAACTACGACGGGTCGCTGCAGGAGCCGCAGGTGCTGCCTGCGGCGTTCCCGAACCTGCTGGTCAACGGCACGTCCGGGATCGCCGTCGGGATGGCGACGAACATGATCCCGCACAACCTGGGCGAGGTGGTCGCCGCGGCCAAGTGGCTGATCAACCACCCGAACGCCTCGCTGGACAAGCTGATGGAGTTCGTGCCCGGCCCGGATCTGCCCACCGGTGGGCAGCTGCTCGGGCTGGACCAGGTGCGCAAGGCCTACGAGACCGGGCGCGGGGTCGTGCGGATGCGGGCGACGGTGACCACCGGCCCGATCGAGGGCAGCCGCAGGCAGGGCATCACGGTGACCGAACTGCCCTACGGCGTGGGCCCGGAGAAGGTGATCGAACGCATCACCGACGAGGTGAACAAGCACAAACGGCTCACCGGCATCGCCGACGTCAAGGACCTCACCGACCGGGAGAACGGCACCCGGCTGGTGATCGAGTGCAAGGTCGGTGTCAACCCGCAGGCGCTGCTGGCCGACCTGTACCGGCTCACGCCGCTGGAGCAGTCGTTCGGCATCAACAACCTCGTGCTCGTGGACGGCACGCCGCGGACCCTGGGTCTGAAAGGCATGCTGGAGGTGTTCCTGGCCCACCGGTACGAGGTGGTCACCCGCCGCACCCGCTACCGCAGGCGCAAGCGGGAGGAGCGGCTGCACCTGGTGGAAGGGCTGCTCAAGGCGCTGGTGGACATCGACAAGGTGATCAGACTGATCCGGGGCAGCGAGAACGCGAAGGCCGCCAAGGACGGGCTGATGACGCGGTTCAAGCTGTCCGACACCCAGGCCACCTACATCCTCGACACGCCGCTGCGCAGGCTCACCAAGTACGACAAGATCGAGCTGGAGTCCGAACAGGAGCGACTGCGCTCGGAGATCGCGGAACTGACCACGATCCTGGACGACGAGTCGGTGCTGAAGAAGCTCGTGTCCAAGGAACTGACCAGGGTCGCCAAGGACTTCGGCACCGCGCGCCGCACGGCGTTGATCGACGGGGACCTCAAGGAGGTGCTGGAGGCGTCCAAGCCCGCGGGTCCGCTGGAGGTGGCCGACGACCCGTGTCAGGTGATCCTCTCGGCGACCGGGCTGGTGGCCCGGACGGCGGCGGAGTCCGAGGAGGCCGTCGAGGGACGCCGGCGCAGCGGCCGTGCCCGGCACGACGCCGTGGCGGCGATGGTGCACACCACGGCGCGGGGGCGGGTCCTGTTCGTGACGAACCGGGGCCGGGCGTTCCGGACCGACGTCCTGCCGTTGCCGGTGCTGCCGGAGCAGGTGGGTACCGTGTCGCTGCGCGGCGGGGTGGCGGTGCGGGAGCTCGTGCCGCTGGAGTCCGGCGAACGGGTCGTCGGTGTGGCGCCGCTGGGCGAGCAGGCCGAGGGCTCGCCGGGGCTCGCGCTCGGCACCCGGCGCGGGATCGTGAAGGTGTGCGCGCCGGACTGGCCGGTGCGGTCGGACGAGTTCGACCTGCTCACGCTCAAGGACGGCGACGAGGTGGTCGGCGCGCGGTGGCTGACCGACGGTGCGGAGACGTTGGCGTTCGTGTCGTCGCAGGCGTCGCTGTTGCACTACGACGCCTCGTTGATCCGCCCGCAGGGGCTGCGCGGCGGCGGGGTCGCGGGGATCTCGCTGTCCGGCGAGGCCGAGGTGGTGTACTTCGGCGCGGTGCGCACCGACGACAGTGAGCACGGCGAACCGATGGTGATCACCGCGACCGGGGAGACGGTGAAGGTCACCCCGCTGGCGGAGTACCCGGCGAAGGGCCGCGCCACGGCCGGTGTGCGGGCACAGCGGTTCCTCAAGGGGGAGGACCGGCTGACCACGGCGTGGGTCGGCCCCCGCCCGGCGGCCTCGACGGCCAGGGGCGAGATCGTGGAACTGCCCGAACCCGACCCCCGCCGGGACGCCTCGGGCACCGCCCTCGACACCACCCCGGACGTCGTCGGCCGCCTCATCGAACGCGCCTGACCCGGCCCCCACCCCACGGCCGCGAGTTGACACTCCAGGCTCACGAGTCGACTCACCGTGTCGGTGCGGGTGGGTGTGATGGCTCCCGTGCGGGGCGACTCGCGGGCCCGGAGCGGCGACTCGCGGGCCTGGGGCGGCGACTCGCGGGTCCGGAGCGGCGACTCGCGGGTCTGGGGCGGCGACTCGCGGGGCCGGAGTGTCAACTCGCGGGGGTGGGGGGCCAGGAGTCGAGGGTCGCGTGGGTGGTGAAGCGGCGGGGGGTGCCGGTGCGCGGGTCGTCGAACTCCAGGACCGTGGCGAGTAGTTGCAGGGGGTCGCGGAAGTCGTCGTCGGCGGTCTCGACGACCTCCGGGAAGAGGGTGTCGCCGAGGATCGGCACGCCGAGGCTGTTCATGTGCACCCGGAGCTGGTGCGTGCGCCCGGTGCGGGGCCGCAGGCGGTAGCGGCCGAGGCCGTCCCGGTGGTCGAGCAGCGCGACGTGGGTCTCGGCGTTGGGTTCGCCGGGCACCTCCTGTGCCGCGAACACACCGCGCTTCTTGACGATGCGGCTGCGCACCGTCCGCGGCAGCGCCAGCTCCGCGTCGTACGGTGCGACGGCCTCGTACTGCTTGTGCACCCGCCGCTCGCTGAACAGGGTCTGGTACGGCCTGCGCAGCTCAGGCCGGGTGACGAACAGCAGCAGACCCGCGGTGGCCCGGTCGAGCCGGTGCACCGGGCTCAGGCCCGGCAGGTCCAGTTCCCGGCGGGCCCGCGCGAGCGCGGTCTCCCGGGCGTGGCTGCCCCGCGGGGTGGTCGCCAGGAAGTGCGGTTTGTCGAGCACGACGAGGTCGTCGTCGCGGTGGACGACGCCGAGCTCGAACGGGACGCGCACCTCGTCGGTGGCGTCCCGGTGGAACCAGACGAGCGCGTTCGGGGTGAACGGCGTGTCCGGCGTGACCGGCCCGTCCCGCGTCACGAAGCGTCCCTCGCGCAGCATCGCGTCGACCCGCCCGGGGGGCAGCCGGTGCAGCCGCCGCACGAGGAAGTCCCGCACGGTGGTGAACGGCCCGTGCGTGGGCAGCCGCACCCGGACGGCGTCGAGGCCGTCCCGCTGGGGCAACGGCGAGGGGGGACGTCTGGTTCGGCTCATCGGTCCGCACTGTAGCCGCCCGCGGGCCGGGCGCGGCCGTCACCGTCGGCACCGGTCGCGGGTGGGCGGGCGGCGGCCAGGTCCAGCACGATCCGCGCCGTGTCGGCGTCGGTGACGAGCGTGGACACCAGTCCGGAGCGCAGCACGGCGTCGACGGCCTCGGCCTTCGCCGGTGTGTAGCCGAGCGCGACCACCTCGGGCACCCGGCGCAGCTCCTCGTGGGTGATCCCGAGCACGTGCCGGTCCAGGCCCGTGGACAGCGTGCCGCCCTCGGCGTCGAACAGCCGCGCCGCGATCTCCGCCTGCGCGCCGCGGTTGCGGAGCGCGTCGCGTTCGGCGGGGGAGAGCGAGTCGTAGACGGTGGACTCGCCCTCCCGCCACGCGCCGATGCTGACCACGGCCTTCGTGAGGTCGCGGAACCGGCCGAACGCGTCGGCGATGCCGGGTTGCCCGCGCAGGACGTCGGCGGTGTGTGCGTCGGGCAGCACGAGTGGGGCGGAGATCGGGTAGGCGGGTCCGCCGGAGACGTCGGCCAGCCGGGACACCGTCTCCACGGAGCGGTCCCGCAGGTCCATGCCGGTCTGCACCCCGCACAACTGCACCACCGGACAACGGGGGAGTCGCGCGATCTTGCCGGCCATCGCGTTCACCGACCGTGCCCAGGACAGGCCGAGGACGTCGGTGGCGGTGACGGTCTCGGTGAGCAGCCGCGCGGCCAGGGCTCCGAGACGCTCGCGCCGCTCCTCCCGGGGCCGCTCGCCGTCGGTGCTGTCGAGCACGAACGCCCGCCGGAGTCCGTAGGCCGAGCGGAGGTCCTCGGACAGTGCCGGGTCGACGGGTTCGCCGAGGTCGTACTCCAGGCGGACCAGGCCGGTGCGCAGCGCCGTGTCCAGGACACGGGCGACCTTGAACCGGCTGACGCCGAACTCCTCCGCGATCTCGATCTTGGACTGTCCCCGGACGTAGAACCGGTGGGCCATGCCGGCGGCCCACACCGAGTCCGCCAGCCCGAATCCTTCCCCCTGTGTGCTCATCTGAGCATTATAGAACGGATCGCCGCCGAATCATTGACGGATGTCGCTGTTGAGTCGTTCAATCTCTGCCCAGCAGAGCGTGAGAGTCAGATCACACGCTCAGATGAGCGGGAGGTGCGGAATGCGGGCGGTGGTCGTCGACGAACCCGGGACGGTTCGGGTCGCCGAGGTGCCCGATCCGGTGCCGGGGCCGGGGGAGGTCGTCGTCCGGGTCGGGGCGTGCGGGATCTGCGGCACGGATCTGCACATCGCGGACGGGCACTTCCCGCCCACGCCGTACCCGATCGTGCCCGGGCACGAGTTCGCCGGCGAGGTGGTCGCGCTCGGCCCGGACGTGGGGGCGGGACGCGCGGTGGGCGAGCGCGTCGCCGTCGACCCGTCGCGGTTCTGCGGGGCCTGCGGCCCCTGCCGGGCGGGACGTGGCAACCTCTGCGCCGGCTGGGGTGCCACGGGCGACACCGTGGACGGCGCGTTCGCCGAGTACGTCGCGGTTCCCGCCGCCACCTGCCACCGGATGCCGGAGGGCATGACGGACCGGCAGGGCGCGCTGGTGGAGCCGGTCTCGTGCGCGGTGCACGGCCTGCGCCGGATCGGTGTCGAGGTGGGCGAGCGGTTCCTCGTCGTCGGCGCGGGCACGATGGGGCTGATCCTGTCCCGGCTGCTGCGGGCCTCGGGCGCGCGGGTCACGGTCGTCGACCGCGACCCGGCCCGGCTGCCCCG
>NZ_KI912228.1:122148-128336 GCF_000231035.2 Saccharomonospora iraqiensis subsp. paurometabolica YIM 90007
CAGGGCGCCGAGGCCGTCGCCGGCGACGTCGCCGACCTCGACGGGGAGGGGTTCGACGCGGCCGTCGACTGCACCGGTGCCCCCGCCGCGATCGAGGCCGCCGTCGACGCGCTCGGCAGGGGCGGCAGGCTGCTGGTCTTCGGGGTGGCGCCGGAGCGCGCGCGGGTGTCGTTGTCGCCGTTCCGGATCTACCACGACGAGATCACCGTCGTCGGCTCGATGGCGGTGCTGCACAGCTTCGGCGCCGCGCTCGACCTCGTCGCCCGCGGCGTGGTCGAGGCGGACGCGCTGGTGACGGACACGATGCCGCTGACGGAGTGGCCGGACGCGCTGGCACGCGTGCGCGCGGGCACCGGTCTGAAGATCCACATCGACCCGGGCCGGGAGTTCCCGGACGCGCTCCCGGGCGCCGTGGGAGGGGAGTGACGATGTCCCGAGTCACCGGGCCTCGCCGACGGCCCTTCTCGGCCCTGCTGCTGGTCCTGGCGCTGCTGGGGGTCTCCGGGTGTGCGGGGGCGGGGGCGCTCGGCGGCGACGGGCGGACGCTGACCGTCGCGATCGTGGCCAATCCACAGATGAACGACGCGATCGCGTTGTCCGACCGGTTCGAGCGCGCACACGATGTGCGGCTGCGGTTCGTCTCGCTGCCGGAGAACCAGGCACGTGCGAAGATCACCGCCTCGACCGCGACCGGCGGCGGCGAGTTCGACCTCGTGATGATCAGCAATTACGAGACGCCGCAGTGGGCGGCCAACGGGTGGTTGCGCGACCTGGGGCCGTACCTGGACGCCCACCCCGACTACGACCACGGCGACTTCATCCCCAGCATCCGGGAGTCGTTGTCGTACGAGGGGTCGATGTACGCGGTGCCGTTCTACGGCGAGTCGTCGTTCGTGGCCTACCGGAAGGACCTCTTCGCCGAGGCCGGGCTCACCATGCCGGACAACCCCACCTGGTCGCAGATCGCCCGGTTCGCCGCGGTGCTGGACGACGAGGAGGCGGGTGTGGCGGGCATCTGCCTGCGCGGCAAGCCGGGGTGGGGCGAGAGCCTCGCCCCGTTCAACACGGTGGTGAACACCTTCGGCGGCCGCTGGTTCGACGAGAACTGGCGCGCACGGCTGACGTCGCCGGAGTTCCGCGCGGCGGCCGGGTTCTACGTCGGTCTGCTCCGGGAGCACGGCGAGGTGGGCGCCGCCAGTGCCGGGTTCTCCGAGTGCGGCACGCGCTACACCCAGGGACAGGCGGCCATGTGGTACGACGCCACGGTCATGGCGGGCGTCAACGAGGACCCGTCGTCGAGCACCGTCGTCGGCAAGTCGGGCTACGTCGCGGCCCCGGTGCGGAACACCCCCGCGGGCGGGTGGCTCTACACCTGGGCGCTGGCGATGCCCGCGGGAACCGAGAAGCCGGACCTGGCCTGGGAGTTCCTGTCGTGGATGACGGACAAGGACTATGTCCGGCTGGTGGGCGAGACGTTCGGGTGGAACCGGGTGCCGCCGGGGTGCCGGAGGTCGACCTACGAGATCCCGGAGTACCGCGAGGCCGCCCGCGCCTACGCCGAACCGACGCTGGCGGGCATCCGGAACGCGAACCAGGAACGGACCATGACGAAGCCGGTGCCCTACCCGGGCATCCAGTTCCTCGGCATCCCCGAGTTCCAGGACCTCGGCACGCGGGTGAGCCGGCAGCTCTCCGCCGCCATCGCGGGGCGGATCACCGTGGACGAGGCCCTGCGGCGGTCCCAGCAGTACGCCGAGGACGTCGGCGCGGCCTACCGGGAGACGCGATGACCACCACCCTCGAAGGGCCCGCCGAACACCGCGGGCACCGCCGGTCCACCCCGGACCGGTCCCGCCCGGGTGAGCGCGCCCGGGCCTGGCGGCGCCGTGCCCCGTTGCTGCCCGCCCTGCTGTTCACCATCGCGGCGACCCAGGTGCCGTTCCTGGTCACCGTGGTCTACTCGTTCCAGTCGTGGAACCTGGTGCGGCCCGGCTCCCGGCACTTCGTCGGGTTCGACAACTACGCCGCCGTGTTCGCCGACAGCGAGTTCCGCGGGGCGCTGCTGAACACGGTGCTGCTCACCCTGGTGTGCGTGTTCGTGTCCCTGCTGCTGGGCCTGGGGCTGGCGCTGCTGCTGGACCGCCGGTTCGTCGGCAGGTCGGTCGTGCGCACGCTCGTCGTCACGCCGTTCCTCCTGCTGCCCGCCGCGGGGGCGCTGCTGTGGAAGACGACGATGTTCGACCCCACCTACGGGCTGCTCAACGCGGTGCTCGGCACCGACGTCGACTGGCTGTCGCGGTATCCGCTCGCGGCGGTGATGACCCAGGTGGTCTGGCAGTGGACGCCGTTCATGACGCTGCTGATCCTCGCCGGGCTCCAGGCGCGGTCGCCGGAGGTGCTGGAGGCCGCCCGGGTGGACGGTGCCGGCCGGTGGCGGATGTTCGCCTCGATCACGTTGCCGCAGCTGTCCCGCTACCTCCAGCTCGCCGCCCTGCTCGGGGCGATCTACATCGTGAACACCTTCGACGCGATCTACCTGATGACCCAGGGCGGGCCCGGCACGGCGAGCACGAACCTGCCGTTCTCCATCTACCAGCGCGCCTTCCAGGGCTTCGACGTCGGGCAGTCCTCGGCGATGGGGGTGCTGGTGGTGCTGCTGACGCTGATCGTGGCGACGTTCGCGCTGCGGGTGATGTTCCGGTCGTTCGACGTGCGGGGAGGTGTGCGATGAGAGCGTCCCGTCCGGTGCTGACCGGCGCCACCTGGCTGGTCGCGGTGCTGTTCGTGTTCCCGGTGGTCTGGATGGTGCTCACGGCGTTCAAACGCGAGGCCGACGCCTACACCGATCCGCCGACGGTGCTGTTCACCCCGACCTGGGAGCAGTTCGCCGGTGTCCTGGAACGCGGCTTCCTGCCGTACCTGGCCAACTCGGCGGTCGTCACCGTGCTGTCCACCCTGGCGGTGCTCGCGTTGGGCATCCCCGCCGCCTACGCGCTGTCGCTGGCCCCGGTGAAGCAGACCGGCAACGCGCTCGGGTTCTTCCTGTCCACGAAGATGCTCCCGATCGTGGCCGCCATCATCCCGCTGTACGTGATCTCGCAGAACACGCGGCTGCTGGACACGGTGTGGATCCTGGTGCTGCTGCACACCGCGATGAACCTGCCGCTGGCGGTGTGGATGCTGCGTTCGTTCTTCCTGGAGATCCCCGCCGAGATGCTGGAGGCGGCCCGGGTGGACGGGGCCTCGCTGCCGACGATGCTGACGCGGGTGGCCCTTCCCGTGGTCGCCCCCGGCATCGCGGCGACGGCGCTGATCAGTGTGATCTTCTCGTGGACGGAGTTCTTCTACGCGGTGAACCTGACCGCGGCCCGCGCCGGGACGGTGCCGGTGTTCCTGTCCGGATTCATCACCAGCGAGGGCCTGTACTGGGCGCAGTTGTCCGCCGCCGCACTGCTCGCGTCGCTGCCCGTGGTGATCATCGGCTGGATCGCGCAGAACCACCTCGTGCGCGGCCTGTCGATGGGGGCCGTGAAGTAGGCGACCGGGGAGTGGCGCGGGGTGGGCGGGCAGGGCGCAGGGACTCAGCCCTGCCGCTCGCCGATCGTCACGGTGGTCCGCTGCCGTTGCCCGTCGCGCAGGTATTCGAGCGCGCGCTGCTGGCCGGGTTCGGAGCGGCGCAGCGCGGAGAGCACGTCCTCGACGTCGCGGACACGGGTGTCGCCCAGCCCGACGACGACGTCGCCCCGCCGCAGGCCGGCCTCGGCGGCGGGGCCGCCCGGTTCGACCCCGAGCACGAGCGCGCCCCGCTCGGCCTCGATGCCGAGCCGGTCCCGGATCGACGGGGTGAGCCTGCCGAGTGAAGCACCCAGGTAGGCGTGCGTGGCCACCCCGTCGCGCAGCAGTTCCTCGGTGGTGTCGACCACGGTGGACGACGGGATGGCGAAGCCCAGCGACACCGCGCCCGCGCTGGGCGGGATGTAGGCCTCGTTGATCCCGACGACCCGTCCCCGGGAGTCCAACAGCGCCCCGCCCGACGACCCCGGGGAGATCGACGCGTCCGTCTGGATCAGGTCGACCAGCGACCGGTTGCCCTGCGCGGCCGACCCGGGGATCTCGCGGTTCAGCCCGGACACCACGCCGACGGTCACGGAGTTCTGGAAGCCCAGCGGTGAGCCGATGGCGATCGCGACGTCGCCCTGCCGGGGGAGCTGCTCGCGGTACTCGGGGACGGGGAGGTTCTTCCGTTCGGTGCGCAGGACGGCGAGGTCGGTGAACTCGTCCGTGGCGATCACCCGGGCCCCGGAGGCCGCGCCGTCGGCGTAGACCAGTTCGACCTCCTCGACGTCGGCGACGACGTGCTGATTGGTCACCACCACGTCGGAACGCAGCACGACCCCGCTGCCGACGCCCTCCCCGGCGCGGACGGTGACCATGCTCGGTTCGAGCTGCTCGACCAGGTCGGCGTATCCGCCGTCGCCGCCGCCCACCCCGCCGTCGGCGGGCGCCGTGGTACCGGTCCCCGGCGCCGGTTGCCGCCCGTCACCACCGGTGCAGCCACCGGCCAGTGCCACGGTGACGACCAGGGCGCCGAGAACAGGGGCGATCCGCATGTCGGCGGGCTACCCTGCCCGCGCGCCGTCAATCCCGGGAGGTTCACCGACCCGGTACCGGGGAACTCCCGGAGGGACCGGGCGGGTGGGGTGGTGACCGCCGGTGAGAGGAGGCCGGGTGCACGCGAGCGTCCGGGGTGCCGTCCTGGCCGTGGTCCTCGCCGCGGTGGGTGTCCCCATGTCGGCGTGCAACGGAGGGCCCGACGGGGCGAACGGGCCGGACGGGCGCACGGGGGTTCCGCCCACGGACACCGTTCCGCCGACCGGACGCACCACCGGTGCCCCGGAGGTCACCGTCCGGGGAACGGTGGCGCGGGGAGTGGAACCGAACTGCCTGGTGCTGTTCACCGATCGGAAGGAGTATCTGCTGCTGCGGGCCGGCCCCGGGCTGCGGCCGGGTACCGAGGTGGTGGTGTGGGGAACCCCACGTCCCGGGATGCCGACCACCTGCATGCAGGGCACCCCGCTCGTCGTGCGCGAGGTCGACCGGGTGGGTGCGGGCAGCACATCGTGAGGCGACGTCAGGAGGCGGCATGACACGGACACACACACTGTCCGAGGGACGCGGTGGGGTACTGGTGTGCTTCGACGGGTCGGAGGGGGCGCACACGGCACTGTGGTGGGCGGCGGCCGAGGCGTCGGTCCGCGGTGTGCCGCTCGTCGCGGCGCAGTCGTTCGAGTGGGATCTGCCGTCGCTGCACGCGGTCGACGAACACGGCGAGTACAACGAGCGACTGTTGCGGGAGAACGCCGAGCAGGACCTCAACCGGGCGACGGGCGAGTGCCGCGAGGCGTTCTCCGGGCTGACGGTGTTCTTCGCGACTCCGGACGGTCCGCCGGAGGTCACCATGGTGCAGCTCGCCGACCAGCTCGACCCGGTGATGGTCGTGGCGGGCGCCTCCGGACGGGGGGCCCTGGCACGGATGGTGCTCGGTTCCACGGCGGCCGAGCTGGCACGCCGGGTGCGTCAGCCGTTCGTGGTCGTGCGGGGGGAGCCCCCGGCGGCCGACGCGCCCGTCGTGGTCGGGGTGGACGGTTCGGACAACAGCGAACGGGCCGTGGATTTCGCCCTGGACTTCGCCGAGTACCACCGGGCGCCGGTGCGGGCGGTGTACTCGTGGACCGACTGGCCGCTGGAGGCCTACGCCACCGCACCGCCGGGCCAGGTGGGGCTGACCCACGTGGACGAGTCCACCCAGGCGGTCGCCAAGGAACAACTGGACACCGCCGCCACCCGGCACCCGGACCTGGGGATCGACTGGGAACCCGTGACCGAACGGCCCACGCACGCGCTGCTCGACCGTGCGGAGGGCGCCCGGCTGCTGGTGGTCGGCAGCCACGGGCGCGGCCCGGTCACCCGGGCGCTGCTCGGCTCGGTGAGCCACGCGGTGCTCTACCACGCGCCGTGCCCGGTGGCGGTGCTGCGCGCACTCGACCGGGGGGAGCCGGCGCGGGAGGACACCGGGACGGGAGCCGAGGCGCTGCGGACCGGGCCGCCCCGGGGCTCAGCGTGATCCGGTCGGGTCCGCACCACCCCGGTCGTCCGGGCTTCCGGACTCCCCGCCGGAGCCGTCCGGC
>NZ_KI912228.1:128436-128515 GCF_000231035.2 Saccharomonospora iraqiensis subsp. paurometabolica YIM 90007
CGACCGCCTCGTTGTCGGGGTCCCCGGCCCGCAGCAGTGTGCGCACCGCGTAGGCCGTCTCCTCGCGGGTGCCGAACCA
>NZ_KI912228.1:128615-128699 GCF_000231035.2 Saccharomonospora iraqiensis subsp. paurometabolica YIM 90007
CGTCCGGGTGCTGCCGGGCGCACAGCCAGCGGGTGACGGTGTCCGCGGCGGTCGCGAGCCGGGCGCGGTCGGCCCCGGTATCCG
>NZ_KI912228.1:128799-129477 GCF_000231035.2 Saccharomonospora iraqiensis subsp. paurometabolica YIM 90007
AGGTGAAGTGGTCGCCCACCTCGTAGTGCCACAGGCTCGTGGTCGGGCGGGGGCTGCCCAGCAGCGCCAGGGCGTGCAGCGCGGTGCCGGTGTCGTCGACGTCGGGCGGCAGCCCCGTCCCGCCCGCGGCGCCCTCCGGGCCGAAGGCGGCGTGCAGGCTTTCCACGAGTGTGTCCAGCACGGGACGGGGCGCGGTGAGCGGCACACCGCTGTCGCTCAGTGTGGACAGCACCCACGAGCGTTCGAACAGGGTCAGTGGCGCGGCGACCGGCATCCCGCCGTCCGGGGCCTGCACCGAGCGCAGGTAGCCGACGCACGGGTGGTCGGCGTCCCGGACGCCCTCGTCGCCCAGCCACGCCGCGGTGGCCGCGGGGGAGCAACCGACCACCCGTTCGCCGACCGGTTCGACGGACGACGCACCGCGCACCCCGTCCCCGAGGATCTCCAGCGAGTGCCACAGCTTCTCCGGCAGGACGTGTCCCTCCGCCACCGCGGTGCGCAGGGCGTCCAGCAGGTCGGGGCGGCCGGCCTCCGGCACGGGAAGCGGGTCCGCGCCGTCCCGCGCCAGGTGGACGTCGAGTTCGGCGACGAGCGCGGGGACGAGGATCTCCACAGCCACCGTGTCCGGCAGGGCCGTGTCCGGGCCGAGGCGGGTGCGCAGGGCGCGCACGCCCCGTT
>NZ_KI912228.1:129577-132022 GCF_000231035.2 Saccharomonospora iraqiensis subsp. paurometabolica YIM 90007
CCCGCCGGACCGTGGCCGGGGCGCCGGGACGGTCCCGCTCGGCGAGCAGGGCACCGGTGGCGCTCAGGGTGGGCACGATGTCGTAGGCGCCCGGCCCGCCCCAGCGGCCGTCGGCGGCCTGGGTGTCCAGCAAATAACGCACCCGCCGTTCGTGCCCGGCCAGGGACGGGGTGTGCGCGACGATCCGGCCCGTCTCGTAGACCGAGGGTTCGAACGCCCCCGAAGGGTCGTCGGCCATCTCGGTCAGCAGGTTCCGGACCGTCTCCCCGGCCCCGTCCAACCAGGACACACGCGCTGTCATTCGGGCAGCCACCCCTCGCCGATGCCGTCGGGTCCTTCTCCGGCCACGGCCGTCCCGCTCGGTGATCGGGAAGCGTAGTCGGACGGGCACCGAACGTAGCATCGATCATGAAACTTCTACATGATGTTCGTCCTTTCGGAGCAGGGGGCGGGAAGATCGCTCCAGGTCGTCGCGGTCGTCAGGGGACCACCCGGAACTCACCGCTCGTCCCGGTGAACGGGCTCACCCGGCCGAGGGCGTTCTTGGCGTCGCCGTGGTAGCGGATGCGGTAGGTGCCGTCGGCGTCCCCGGGCACGTCCCAGGTGACGGTGACCTCCGACGCGGCGATCCCGCGGCGGGCCCAGCGCAGTGTGGTGGACCAGTCGCCGTCGACGGCGACGGTGCGCCATCCGTCTCCGGTCCGCCGCTGCACCTCCAGGTACGTCCCGCCCCGGTGCAGGTCGTTGTTCGGGTGTGCCCCGGCGAACGTCACCCGCACCCGTTCGCCGGGCAGGTAGGCCGGACGTGGCGCGGTGAGCACGTCCCCGAACCCGTGCCCGGCCGGGGGCGCGTCCAGGACCACGGGCGGTTGCAGGGAGAGCTGCCGGTCGGACAGGTCCGGTGCGACCGGGCCGGGCGGGAGCTCCGTGCCGTCCCGCAGTGCCGTGGCCAGCCGGGCCGACGTCTGCCGCAGCGCGGGCAGCTGCCAGCGGCCGAACAGCGTGCTGCCGCCCTCGTAGTGCTGGGCGTCGTACTCCTCGGGCGTGGTGACGTAGTGCGCGTAGGCGTTGCTGTACCCGGCGACGAGCACGTCGGACAGATCCGCCCCGACGATGTCGGCGACCGTGCGGCGCAACCGCAGCCCCGCGGTGACGGTCACCTCGGCAGGAATGCCGACGAGGTACAGCCCGCCGATCCGCACGAGCTGGACCGGTACCCGCTCCTGCACCCACGGGTACACGGCGTTCATCGCGCCGATCGGCACGGCGATGTCCTTCGGGGCCTGGCAGTCCTTCAACTCCGGCGAGGCGGTGTACAGGACCGAGTCGGAGACCAGGTCCCACAGCGGGTTCTCGCCCTCGGAGAAGCCCGGGAACGCGGGCCCGTCCTCGGTGCTGCCCGCGGCCATCGCCGCTCCCACGGCGGGGGCGCACGTGCGGTGGGTCCGGCCGTCCCCGGTGAACTCCGGCCGCACCGTGACGTCGGAGAGGTCGACGTGCACCAGCCGGGAATCGACCGGCCCGCGCACCGGGGCCGCCGGGGTGTCCAGCTGGGCGGCCGCCGCCTCGTACTGGCGCGTCCCGATCTCCCGGGTGCGGGCGGCGTCCTCCGGGGTGGACGGCGGGGTCAGGTCCAGGTTCGGTGTCATGTCGCCCGCGTTGGTCTGGGCGAAGGCGGCCACGAAGTCGGGGGGACCGTCGTCGGTGCCGCCGTGCTCCACCCCGGCCACGTCGTGTTCCCAGTGGTGCGCGGCGTAGCCCTTGTTGTCCCCGCTGACCAGCCGGTTGTCCCCGGACATGCTGGTGTTGTGGGTGGCGAAGAGGTTGAGCGCGCCCACCGGCTCCCCGCGCCGCTCGATCCGCAGCAGCGACGTCCGCGGGTCGATACCGTCGGGGAAGTGCCGCCGGTCGGCGGCCGGGTTGCGGGCGAACGCTTCGCGGGAGCGGTTCGCGCTCGCGTTCGTCAACTCGCCGTGGGTCAGGCGCAACGCGGACGGTGCGAGGTCGTCGTGCGCCTCGCGCACCGACTCGACGATGCCGTCGGTGACGGCGTCGAAGGTCTTCTCGTGGAAGCCCAGCGTGGTGAGGTTGTAGAGCAGGTGGTGCGACTGGCCGCCCGGTCCCGCGTGCGTGTGCGTGGCGGTGATCAGGACGTTGCGGTCGGTGTAGCGGTCGCCGTACTCGTCGGCCAGCCGGCGCAGCACCTCCCGCCGGACGCTGGAGAAGATCATCGGCGCGTCCACGACGACCAGCACCACCCGCTCCCCGGTGGCCGGGTGCGCGATCACGAACGACCGCGCGCGCAGGCGGGTGTGCAGGCCCTCGGCCTGCTGGTCGAGCCTGCCGTAACCCATGAGCCCGACCTCGGCGATCTCCCCGGTGGCGTCGGCGACGCCGCGTCCGACGAGATAGCCGCCCCCGGCCCCCGGCGCCGCGTCGGGCGCC
>NZ_KI912228.1:132122-132319 GCF_000231035.2 Saccharomonospora iraqiensis subsp. paurometabolica YIM 90007
AGGATGCGGCCCGCGCCGAGATGGCCGAGCGCGGCCAGCCGCAGCGACTCGGTCACCGGGATGCCGCGTCCGCGCAGCTTCCGCGGCAACAGCGCCGTCGTGACCGCCGCGACGGCCGCGCCGGAACAGGGCCGACCCGCCGCGACCAGTGCCCACGCGGCCGCGCTCCACCCCGACAGCCGGGCCGGGTGCAGCAG
>NZ_KI912229.1:0-1988 GCF_000231035.2 Saccharomonospora iraqiensis subsp. paurometabolica YIM 90007
GACGTCACCGCCGTGGTGTGCCAGGGCGGGCGGCCCGACCTGGCCGCCGACCGCCTCCGGTCGGTGCGGGCCGCGGTCCTGCTGGTCGTCGGCGGGCAGGACCACGTCCTGCTGGAGCTGAACCGGCAGGCCGCCGAATCGCTGCGCAGCGAGCACAGGGTCGCCGTCGTCCCCGGCGCGACGCACCTGTTCGAGGAACCGGGGACGCTCGACCGCGCCGCACACCTCGCCCGGGACTGGCTCCGGCACCACCTGGCTCCCCTCGCTCAACCAGCGTGACCCGCCCCGGTCGGCACCGCCGACGGAAGTCGGAGAGTCGGCACCGCCGACGGCAGTCGGCTCGTCGGCACCGCCGACGGCAGTCGGCTCGTCGGCACCGCCGACGGCCGTCGGCTCGTCGGCACCGCCGACGGGGGCCCTTCGTCCCTGTCCGCGTCCGCGCCGACGGCGTGACACTGGCGCCGAGACCCGGTCGCGGCGCCCGCCGACCTCCGGGATGCCGAGCACTCCACGGGAGGACGACACCATGACCCAGAACCACGACCCACTCGCCCGCGCGCACAACAGCGCCCACGAATGGCTCGCGTCGATCGGCTCCGCCCTGGGAACCCGCGACCGCCGCTACACCTACCGGGTGTTGCGGGCCTGGCTGCACACCCTGCGCGACCGGCTCACCGTGGAGTCCTCCGCGCACTTCTCGGCGCAACTGCCCGAGCTGTTCCGGGGCACCTACTACGACGGGTGGGTCCCGAGCCGTGTGCCGGTCCGCTACAACACCGACGAGTGCCTCGACCGGATCGCCAACGAGGCCATGATCCGCCGGAGCGACGCGCCCGGCGCGATCGCCGGTGTCTCCGCCGGGATGCGCGGCCTGCTCTCCGACGGCGCCCTCGACCACGTGCTGCAACAGCTCCCCCGGGACCTGCGGGCGCTGTTCACCGCGGAAGCCGCGGCCGGGACCACCACGGCGTCGGGGAAGACGTCCGGGAAGACGTCGGCGGGCGCGACGACGACCGCCCCGGCGACCACCGGAGAGGGACAGGCCGCCGGGGAGCAGCTGCCGGAACGGCTGGCCGAGCTGCAACGGCAGGTGGACTCGCTGACCACCGTGGTGACCTCGCTCAGCCGGGATCTGCGCGAGCGGCCCGGTGCGGAGGGCTTCGCGGGTCCGCGGATGGCGCAGGACCCGGAGGCCGTCGCCGCGGCGAACGAGATCCTGATGCCCCGCCAGCCCTGAGCCCGTCGCGCGGCCTGCGGGCGGACCGGTCGGCACGGCAGCGGCGACCCGTCGTGTCCGACCGGACACAGTGGGCACTCGGCGGGAGCGTTAAGTTGGGGCGACACGGGACCGGCGCGGCGTCGACACCGACGTGAACGCCGGGTGTGTAGCAGCGCCGCCGGCTGCCGCGGCGGCCCGCACACCCACCGGTCCCGTGCCGTCCCGCAGTCGCCGTCCGCACACTCAGGAGCCGCCCGATGTCCGACCCGGTCGTCCCGGCCGCGTCCCCCCTTCCGGCGACCGGAGGCGCCGGGCCCGCCGTACCCGTGGCCCGGGACGGCACGGCGACGGTTCCGGACGTCTCCGCCGATCTCTACCGGGCGGTGGTGGAGTTCGCCGCGTCGGCTCCGTCCGCGGTGCACGTTTTCGCCGTGATCTTCACCGAGGCGGGCGTGGTGGCACTCGGTCTGCTGATGCTGCTGCGCTGGTGGCGCGCCCGCGCCGAGGACGACCGGTGGGCGTCCCGGGCGGTGCTCGCCCCCGTGGTGACGGTGCTGGCGTACCTGGTCAGCGAGACGGCGAAGAGTGTGCTGCGGCAGGACCGGCCGTGTCACGCCATGCCCGACGTCACGGCCCTCGCGGGGTGCCCCCCGGCCGGGGACTGGTCGTTCCCCAGCAACCACGCGACGATCGCGGGGGCCGCCGCGGTGGCGGTGCTGCTCAGCCATGCCGTGCGGGAGGGTCCGCGCGACACCGGCGGTGCGGCGGC
>NZ_KI912229.1:2088-2517 GCF_000231035.2 Saccharomonospora iraqiensis subsp. paurometabolica YIM 90007
CGCGGTTCCGGGTCGGCCCGGCCGCGGTGTGGCTCGGGGCGGCGGTGGCGCTGTCCCGGGTGTTCGTGGGGGTGCACTACCCGCACGACGTCCTCACCGGTTTCCTGGCTCGGTGCGGCGGTCGCCGCCGGGGCGATGACCGCCTGCACCGGCCCGGTGGCCACCGCCGTCGGGCGGCTCCGACGTCACCCGACACCCCGCGCGCTGCTCGGCGCCGGACCCACCCCCGCGGACCCGGACGCCGGACACGTCCCCGACGACGGCGGGGATCCCCGGGATGACGGGGACACCGGGGGCCGTCCGGGCATCCACGACGACGGGCGGGTCGGCGGTGCGGCGGACCGGCCGGGCGACGGGACGGCCCCCACCGAGGTGCTCGACGAGGTGCGGTCCGCGCCCGCCGCGCAGGTCGCCCCACCGGCACACGTC
>NZ_KI912229.1:2617-4687 GCF_000231035.2 Saccharomonospora iraqiensis subsp. paurometabolica YIM 90007
GGGCCGGCCTGCGCCTGCCGCCCGCCTGCACCGGCGCGCCCGCGGTCTCCCGCACGCGGCGCACGACCATCGCCTCGTCCTGCCAGCCGACCCACCACGCCAGCTTGGTGGCGTAGCCGTCCCGTTTGGCCTGGTCCTTGATCCGGGCGACCAGCGGAACGGTGCGTTGCAGCGCCTCGACCCGGCCGTCCACCGAGTCGAGGTCGTAGTCGGACAGCAGGCTGCGGATGGCGAACTCGAACAGCGGGATCCGCCGCGCCACCAGGTCCTTCACGGCCGCGTCGCCCTTGGCCAGCCGCAGTTCGCAGGGGTCCATCCCCTCCGGGGCGACGGCGATGTAGGTCTGGCCCGCGAACGTCTGGTCGCCCTCGAACGCCTTCAGCGCGGCCTTCTGCCCCGCCTCGTCGCCGTCGAAGGTGAAGATGACCTCGCCGCGGAAGGCGTCGTCGTCCATCATCAGCTGGCGCAGCACCCGCATGTGCTCCTCGCCGAACGCGGTGCCGGACGAGGCCACCGCCGTGGGCACCCCGGCCTCGTGCAGGGCCATCACGTCGGTGTAGCCCTCGACGACGACCACCTGGTGGCGCCGGGCGATCTCCCGCTTGGCCTGGTCCAGACCGAACAGCACCTGCGACTTCTTGAAGATCGGGCTCTCGCTGGTGTTCAGGTACTTCGCCTGGATGGGGTCATCATCGAACAGGCGGCGCGCGCCGAACCCGACGACGTCGCCGCCCCGGTCCCTGATCGGCCACACCAGCCGCCGGTGGAAGCGGTCGATCGGGCCGCGCCTGCCCTCCTTGGAGACCTGCGCCTTGTACAGCTCGGCCAGCTCGAAGCCGTTGCGCAGCAGGTGTTTGGTCAGCTTGTCCCACCCGCCGGGGGCGAACCCGCAGCCGAAGCGCTGCGCCGCGGCGCGGTCGAAACCACGTTCGGAGAGGAACGTGCGCGCGGCCTCGGCCTCCGGGGTCTCCAGCTGCTCGGCGTAGAACTCCTGGGCGGCCTTGTGCACCTCCACCAGCCGCATCCGGGTGCCCCGGTCGCGGCGGGGCGTGGCGCCGCCGCCCTCGTAGGTCAGGTGCAGGCCGATCCGGTCGGCCAGGCGCTCCACCGACTCCACGAACGGGAGGTGCTCGATCTGCATGACGAACTTGATGACGTCGCCGCCCTCGCCGCAGCCGAAGCAGTGGAAGGTGCCGTGGCTGGAGCGCACGTTGAACGAGGGCGTCTTCTCCTCGTGGAACGGGCACAGGCCCTTCAGCGCGCCCCCGCCCGCGCGGCGCAGTGCGACGTACTCGCCGACGATCTCGTCGATCCGATTGCGCTCGCGGACCTGCGCGATGTCGCTCTCCCGGATCCGTCCCGCCACACCCCCACTCTAGAACACCGCCCCACCCGCTCCTCCCACGGCGGCGGGCGGCCGTCCCCGGCGTGGTGCCGTGAAGGACTCCTTCCCTGCGTTGAGTGCAGTGAAGGGGCCCTTCGCTGCGTCGAGTGCAGGGAAGGGCCCCTTCACGGCACACCCGGAGGGCCTGCGGGCGGCGGAGGGGGCGGGGCATACTCGCCGGTGTGATCGCACGGGGTGGGGAGTCGCTCGTCGGGGAGTTCTCCGCGTTGCGGGGGCATCTGCTCGCGGTGGGCTACCGGCTCACCGGGTCGGTGGCCGACGCCGAGGACGCGGTGCAGGAGGCGTGGCTGCGGCTGAGCACACTGCCCGCGACGCGGCGGGAGGAGATCCGGGACCTGCGCGCGTGGGCGACGACCGTGGTGAGCCGGATCGCCCTCGACCGGCTGCGCTCGGCCACCGCCCGCCGCGAGTCCTACGTCGGCGAGTGGCTGCCCGAGCCGATCGTGACCCCGCTGGGCGCCCCGGCGGCCGACGACCCGCTCGACGCCGTCGTGCGCGACGACGGCGTGCGCATGGCCGCGATGGTGGTGCTGGACACGCTCACCCCGCAGCAGCGGGTGGCGTTCGTGCTGCACGACGTGTTCGACGTGCCGTTCTCCGAGATCGCCGACCTCCTCGGCTGCACCCCGGCGGCGGCGCGGCAGCACTCCTCCCGGGGCAGGCGG
>NZ_KI912230.1:0-1225 GCF_000231035.2 Saccharomonospora iraqiensis subsp. paurometabolica YIM 90007
GCCAGCTCCGTCACCGCGGCCTGGTAGTCGGCCACGGCCCGTGCGGCGCGGCGACCGGATTCCCGGCGGGCCTGCCTGCGCCACTGCCGCCGCCCCTCGAGACTGGCCAGCAGTGGGGTCTCGGAGGGCGCGATCCACCCGGCCTCGGCCATCCCCGGCAACGCCGCGGCGATGATCCGCTGCTCGCGCCGCCGCTGCCAGAGCATGATCAGCACGACGGTCGCGAAAATCGGGACCATGATCAGGAAGTAGACGTCGAGGAACGTGCCCGCGCCGCCCAACGTGGCCGAGGCGTTCCAGAGCGCGTGCAGCAGCACCGCGGCGACGTAGGACACGAGCGGGACGACGATCCGCGGCCCCCGCGCCCGCGTACCGACCACCCAGCCGACCCCGATGCCGATGAGCACGGTGAACAACGGGTGCGCGAACGGCGACAGGACACCCCGCAGCACGAAGGTGGCGAACACACCGGACGTCGGGCCGTCGCCGAGACCCTGCTCCACGAAGGCCCGGCCGAAGTAGTAGATGTTCTCGGTGAACGCGAACCCCGCCGCGCCGATCCCCGCGTAGACGATGCCGTCCACGACACCGTCGAACTCGTGGGTGCGGCGCAGCATCAACGCCACGACCGGCACGGCCTTGACGGCCTCCTCCACCAGAGGCGCCGAGATCACGGCGCTGACCGTGCCCCCGTGCCCCACACCGAGCAGCAGGTCCGCGACGTCCGCGGCGGTGTCGTTGACCAGCAGCGCCGAGAGGGTGGCCACGCACGCGCCCCACCCGAACGTGAGCAGGAGCAGCCCGGCCGGTTCGGGCTCCCACCGGTCGACCCACAGGAACGCGGCCACCACCGTGACCACCGGGAGCACCGAGGCCACGACCCCGACCATGACCGCGGGCAGACCGACCCGGACGGTGGCCAGCCCGAGCATGAGCAGCCCGCAGACGGCCAGCCCGACCAGGCCCACGACCGGCATCAGCACGCTGACCCGGCGCGGCCGGTGCCTGCGTGTCCCGTCGTCCTCCGCCTCGCCGGCCGTCTCGATCACGCGGGCACCTTAGCGAGCCCGTGGTGCGCGCGTCACCGCCGCGGTGCGGTGCGATACCCGGCTCCGCTGGCTCCCGCCATTCAGTCCGCCGCGCGGCGCCGCCGACGCGGCCCGGCACCGCTCGCCCCGTGGGCGGCGAGCAGGTCACTCACCGACCTGCCCTCGGCGTGCGAACC
>NZ_KI912230.1:1325-1583 GCF_000231035.2 Saccharomonospora iraqiensis subsp. paurometabolica YIM 90007
GGTGGCGGGGGTGTCCTCCCCGTCCTCGGCCTCGGCACGACGCCTGCGCCCGCCGGGCCGGGACTGGAGATTCCGGATCTCCGGCGGCAGCGTCGGATTGGGCTGCACCGGTTCCGGCTCGGGGCTCCGGTCCGGCGTCCCGGCCCGGGGTACCGGCCGGTTCCGCAGAGGTGGTCGGCTCCGGCACCCGTACGGACCTCCGGCGCGGGGGCGGCGGCTCCGGTGTCCGCCGCGGGAGCGGACGCCGGAGCCGCCGTG
>NZ_KI912230.1:1683-4040 GCF_000231035.2 Saccharomonospora iraqiensis subsp. paurometabolica YIM 90007
GCCGCCTGCGCACCCGCGGCGGCGCCGGGCGTCCCGACGCCCCCGACACCACTCACCCCGGCCGGGTTCACCGCCGCGTGGCCGCCGGGCGCACCGTAGGTGCCCGCGGCACCGAGGTTGCCCGCCTCGGCACTCACGCCGCCCGCCATCGCCTTGAGCCCGAGCGAATCGGGGCCGAAGCTCGGCGTCGTGCCGTCGATCTCGGAGAGCTCCGTGGTGTAGGCGTCCAGGAAGGCGATCTGCTGCGCCTTGGTCTCCTGCGCCGCGTCGAACTTCTCCTTGAGGTCCGAGACCATGGCCGCGGGCCCGCCCGAGAGCATCGCCGCGGTCTCGTCGGCCGGGTCGAACTCCTTGGGCTGGGGCATCGACCGCAGCTTCGCCGCGGCGGCGGCCTGCCGCGCGAGCCGGTCCTGCATGGTGCGGGCCGCCTCCGAGGCCTGCGCACCGGAGTTCGCGATCCCCACGAGCGCGCCCTGGGCCGCGCCCGCACCCTGGCCGAGCCACACCGACCCCAGTTCGGTGATCGCGTTGTAGAGATCGTCGGCGATCCGGGTCAACTCGCCGCCGTGGCGGTTCCAGGTCTGCCCGATCTCCTCGGCGGAGGCGGGCACGTTGTCGACCGTCGCGAAGGAGTAGAGCTGCTTCGATTCGTGCGCGGCCCAGTTCGGCCGGGCGCCGATCGCCCGGTCGTCGCCGAAGAGGAAGCCCTCGGCCCGGCCGCGCGCCCGGTTGACGATGTCGGCGACCTCGGCGCTCTCCTGCCTGCGGACGGCGTCCACGTCCACCGGACGTTCGCTCGCGCCGCCGGTCTGTGTGCCGGGGCGGGCCTGGGCGTCCTCCCCGGTCCCGGCCCCGTCGGTGGCTCTGTCGGAATACATGTCGCCCTCCCCCTTGCTCAGAGCTGCCCGTTGAACGACTGCGCGCTGGAGGCGTCGAAGTCGTCGTAACGACCCATCGCCTCGACGATCGCGTGTTCGGCCTGGTCGTACTGGGTGTACAGGTTGCGCAGCGCCTGCGCGTACGAGTCCCCCACACCCGCCGCACGGTCGGCGAACTTGTGTGCGATCGCCTGTCCCACCGGGTTGGCCCCCAGCCTCGGCGGGGCGGCGAGGAAGTCGGTGTTCTCCAACAGCGCCGCGACCGCGTCCTTGCCCGTCCGGATCTTGCTCAGCACCGCCTGCGCGGCGTCCGGATCGATGCCGACCTGACCGGTCGCCGCGGCCGCACGGAACGCGGCGGCATCCGCGTAGCTGCTGTTGCCCATCTGTTCGTTCTCCCGTCCCCAGCACATTCGGACATCACACACGGCGGGCACGACGCCCGACGTCGGTCCTGCGCCCGCGATCTTCGCTAAGGTTAACGCACCTGACGCGGAGCTACGACCGATTCTCACCGTTTCGGGTTCCGTGTTCGCGCGGATTCTCCGCCGCCGATGCCTGACCGTTACGACAACGCGGAAACCTGGCCCCCGGCCTACCCGGGCGGGCGACCCCGGCCGGACGGTGGCCGTCCCGAATCGCCCGCCCGTGCCCGGTCAGGACGAGTAGACCTGCGGATCGAGCGTGCCGATGAACGGCAGATCCCGGTAGCTCTCGGCGTAGTCCAGCCCGTAGCCGACGACGAACTCGTTCGGGATGTCGAAACCGACGTAGCGCACGGGCACGTCCACCTGCACGGCATCCTTCTTCCGCAGCAACGAGCAGACACCGAGCGAGGCCGGGTTCCGGCTGGCGAGGTTCTTCAGCAGCCAGGACAGCGTGAGCCCCGAGTCCACGATGTCCTCGACGATCAGGACGTCCTTGCCCGCGATGTCCTTGTCGAGATCCATCAGGATGCGCACGACACCGGAGGAGGACGTCGACGACCCGTAGGACGACACCGCCATGAACTCCAGCTGGGCCGGGATCGGCAGGGCACGGGCGAAGTCGGTCATGAACATCACCGCGCCCTTGAGCACACCCACGAGCACCAGGTCCGACGAACGGCCCTCGGTCGGGTAGTCGGCGGCGACCTTGGCGGCCAGCTCGGCGACCTTGTCCCTGATCTGCTCCTCGGTGATGAGCACGGAGGCGATGTCGCCCTCGTACACGGTCAGCCCCCTCCTGTGGTGGATTGGCGGAAGTTCAGGGCGAGCTTGTCACGCGACCGGTAAGCCTCCACCCCGCCGGGTAGGAAAACGCCGCCCTGGCCACGCCACCGGCCCACGAGCGCGTCCACCGACCGCAGGTGTCCGTCGGTCAGGTCACCGATCCCGGCGTCCAGCAGCCAGCGCCGCAGTACCCGCCTGCGCACGGGCGCCTGCGCCGGTTCGAGCACCCCGACGAGCAGGTCCGCGCCGTCCCGGGCGCGGGCGGCGA
>NZ_KI912230.1:4140-6753 GCF_000231035.2 Saccharomonospora iraqiensis subsp. paurometabolica YIM 90007
CGGGGCGACCGGGCCGGGTGGGCGGGTCAGCCCTCGCGCAGGGCGGTCACCATCGCCTCGACCGCGATCCGCGGCTTGACGTTCCACCCGATCGCCGTGCGGCACTCCAGCACCGCCTCCAGCCGCCGCAGCGTCGAGGCCGGGCTCCACCGCTGCGCCGCACGCGCGCTGTCCTCGGCGTGGTCGGGGTGGTTCAACGTCGCCCCCGCCCCGCTCGCGGTCACCAGGACGTCCCGGTAGAACCCGGCGAGATCCACGAGGGCCAGGTCGAGCGTGTCCCGCTGGGTGCGGGTGGCGCGGGACTTCTGCTTCTTCTCCAGCTGCTTCACCGCCGCGTCGGCGGCGCGTTTCGCCCCCGCGACGCCCTTCCCGGTGCCCCCGGCCCCCATCGCCGTCCGCAGCTCGTCCTGTTCGGCCTCGTCCCGGGCCTTGCTCTCCGAACTCGCGTCCGCCTCGGCGGTGCGGACCAGTTCGTCCGCGCTGCGGAACACGTCGTCGGGCCGGTCGAGCCCGAGGGGGATGCGCAGCACCGCCTCGCGCCGCGCCCGCGCGTCCTCGTCGGTGGCGAGCCTGCGGGCCCGGCCGATGTGCCCGCCACAGACCGCGGCCGCCCATTCGGCCCGTCGGGGCTCGACACCGTCCCGCTCCACCAGCACGGTGGCGATCGCCTCGGCGGGGGGCGTGCGCAACGTGACCAGCCGGCACCGCGAGCGGATCGTGACCGTGATGTCCTCCGGGTGGTCGGACGGCGCACAGAGCAGGAACACCGTGGCCTCCGGCGGTTCCTCCACGGCCTTGAGCAGCGCGTTCGCCGCACCCTCGGTGAGCCGGTCGGCATCGGTGATGATCACGACCTGCCAGTTGCCCGTGGTCGGCCTGCGCGAGGCCGCCTGCACCAGCGACCGCATCTCGGTCACCGAGATGGACAGTCCCTCCGGCTCCACCAGCCACACGTCGGCGTGGGTTCCCGCGAGCGCCGTGCGACAGCCCGGGCACGCACCGCACCCGCCGTCGACCGTGCACTGCAACGCCGCGGCGAAGGTCCGCGCGGCCGTCGACCGGCCCGAACCGGGCGGGCCGGTGAACAGCCAGGCGTGCGTCATCGCGCCCGCGGGTCCGCCGTCCCCGGCGGTCCCGGCCGCCGCCGCGGCGGACAGCACCTCCACCGCGGGCTCCTGGCCGACCAGTTCCCGCCACACCCGTCCGCTCATGACGCGGTCGCCTCCGCCGCCCCGGTGGGCAGTTCGGTCCGGCCGGAGAGCGCGCTGCGCACCGAGGTCCGCACCCGGTCGGCCACGCCGTCGGCGTCGCCGTCGGCGTCCACGACGACGTAGCGGTCCGGGTCCGACGCCGCCATCTCCGCGAGCATCTCCTGCACACGCCAATGATGCTCGGCGGTGCGGGCGGCGGTGTCGTCGCCCCCGTCCTCACCCGGGTCGTGGTCGAGCAGCACCGTGAGGTCCGGCCGGAGCCTGCCCGTCGCCCAGTCGGTCAGTCCCTCCAGCTCCTGCGGGTCGAGCTCGGCCGTGGCCGACAGGTGCGCCAGCGGGGAGTCGACGAACCGCTCCATGACGACGATCGCCCCGTCGTCCAGGGCGGGCCGCACGTCCCGCTCCACGATCTCGGCCCGCACCGCGGCGGCGGCGAGCGCCTTCGCCCGGGGGCCGGACAGCGACGCGGCGGACATCAGGGAGGTCAGCCGCGCGTCGTCGAGTGCGGGATCGGCGGCCAGGACCACCCGGCGGGGCCCCGCCTCGAGCCAACGGTGCAGGCGTGCGGCCTGGGTCGCGGTGTCGGTGACCGTGGTGCCCTCCAGCGCGATGAGGATCCCGGTGGCGCGGCGCGGGCGACGCCGGAGCACGTTGCGCAGGTCGGCGAGGATCGGCTCGGTGCGCCGGGAGTCCATCTGGTGGTAGGCCACCAGGCCCACCAGGGTGGCGAGGATCCCGCCCGCCAGCAGGATCGGCCGGGTGCCGTCGATGATGATCGTGTTGCCCCACACCTCCACCCTGCGCGGGCGGAGCAGGCCGATCAGCCCGGGGACCGTCGACGTGGTGCCGAAAATGATGATCTTGAGAAGCGACTGGTAGATCGCGTTGATCCGGCCCCGGATCGCGTCGTCGACCTGGGAACCGATGATCGTCACGCCGGTGAGGAAGGCGGCCCCCGCGCACGCCCCCACGAACGCCACCGCCACCAGTGCCACCGCGAGATGCGGGGCCAGCGCCACCACCAGCAACGCCAGCCCGGCCAGCACGATGCCCACGCCGAACAGCCGCTCGTGCGGCAGTCTGCGGGCCAGCTTCGGCGCCCCGGTCAGCCCGACCGCGGCACCCACGAACACCGCCACGAACAGCAGGCCGAACGCGGAGTCGCCGCCGCCGAGACTGGACGAGTACGGCTTGGCCGCCCCGATCACCGCGCCGCCCGCGGCGAAGGCCCCGCTCATACCGATGAGCAGGCCCCGGATCAGCGGCGTGGTCCGGACGAACCGCACTCCGTCGCGCACCATCGCACGGAAGCCGGTGCCCTCCCCGGCCGCGCCCTCGGTGTCCCGGCCCGGGGCGCTCCCGGACACCGTCCCCGGTGCGTCCGCCGCCGCTTCCCCCGGCG
>NZ_KI912231.1:0-1973 GCF_000231035.2 Saccharomonospora iraqiensis subsp. paurometabolica YIM 90007
CTCCGGTGCCGGCGGCGTCTCCCGGGCGAGTCCGGCCAGCGCGTCGAGCGCGATGTCGAGCAGTTCCGCCTCGTCGACCCGGCCGTCGGGGCTGCCCGGCACGGGGGACGGGCCGGTCCCGGTGTCCGCGGGCGGGGACGGGATCAACTCGTCCGGATCGCCCACCACCCGGTATCCGGCGTCGGCGATCTCCCGGACGAACCGCAGCGCGGTGTCGTGGGCCCAGTCGTGCGCCTCCGGCGGCAGCACCGGACGGGCGCCGCCGTCCCGGTGTGCCAGGATCCGCTCGACGAGGTGCTCCTTGACGAAGCCGGAGTAGCGCGGCCAGTCGAGCTCGTGCACGACCCGCTCGTTGAGCCTGCGGAGCAGTTCGGTCTCGCCGGTGCCGAGCGAGAAATTGTGCAACCCGATCCCGGTGTGCAGTCCGGTGGTGTCCACCCCGAGCACCGACGCGAAGCGGTCCCACAGTGTCCCCGTCGACGCGCCCCGGGGCACGGTCACCACGTGGACGCGCTCGGGCGGCAGGGTTCCCGCCCACGTGCGCAGCACCCGGGGCAGGTCCTGGTAGTCCCAGAAGAGCCTGCTGACGTCGTTCAGTTCCGGCACCCGCACCGCGTCGAGGAACTCGGCGTATCCGGTGGTGTGCCGGGTCTTGACGTTCTCCTGCCACACGGACGGCACCTGCCGGGAGAAGTCGCGGGCGGTGCACACCACGTGCAGCTCGGCGAAGTGGAGCGCGTCGCGCACCCGCGCGGCCTCGTGCGGGCTCGCGGGCGCGAGCAGTTCCGTGGAGAACACCGCGTCGCCGTGCCAGGTCCGGAGCCGTTCGACCAGTTGGTCCCAGGATCCCGCGACCCCGGGTTCGTCCCACTGCCGGTACCGGTCCGCGTGGACGTCCATCACGGCGCGGTGCTGGGCGATCGGATCCTCACCCGGGTACAGCAGCCCCCGTTCCGCCAGCGACTCCCGGTGGTGCCACATCAGCTCCTGCAGCGAGGTCGTCCCGGTCTTGGGCAGGCCGACATGAAGGTACACACGGTGCGTCGCGGGGCTCATGGGTGCGTGATCGTAGCGTCTCCACCTCACCGCCGGTGCGTTCCCCGGTCGTGGGACGATGCGCGGCGTCGAAGCACCGCAGCCCCGCCGCACCGAGGAGGAACGATGCGACCCACACCGGCCGAGGTCCTGACCCGTGGCGTGACGGTCTGGTTGACCGGACTGTCGGGTGCGGGGAAGTCCACCGTGGCCGGGGCGGTCGCCGAGGCGGTGCGGGAGGTGGCCGAGGTCGAGGTCCTCGACGGTGACGAGGTGCGGCGCACGCTCTCCCGCGACCTCGGATTCTCCGCCGCCGACCGGGACGAGCAGGGCAGGCGGGTCGGGTACGTCGCCGAGCTGCTGTCCCGACACCGGGTGCTGACCCTGGTGCCGGTGATCGCGCCGTACGCGCACACCCGGGAGGCGGTGCGCGGCCACCACCGGCGGCACGGCACCGCCTTCGTCGAGGTGTTCGTGTCCACCCCGCTGGCGGAGTGCGCCCGCCGTGACCCGAAGGGCCTCTACGCCCGGCACGCGGCGGGGGAGATCCACGGCCTCACCGGTGTGGACGACGTGTACGAGGAACCCGACGCGCCGGACCTGCGGCTGGACACCCGTGGACTCTCCGCCCGGGCCGCGGCCGCGGAGATCCTGTCGCTGCTGCACACCCGCGGCCACCTCACCGCACTCCCCGACCTCGGCGACCGGACCGCGGAACCGGCCGCCTCCTGAGCGGTTCCCCGCCCCGGTGCCGTGCGGGGCACATTTCCTGCGTCACACGCAAGGAATGTGCCCCGCACGGCCACCCCGGACGGCGGCGGGTCAGGAGCGGGCGCGGGTGAGGGCCCGGCCGGTGAGGACACGGGCCAGGTGGCGGCGGTAGTCGGCGGTGGCGTGCGGCTCGTCCACCGGGTTGGTGCCCTCGGCGGCCAGCCGGG
>NZ_KI912231.1:2073-2428 GCF_000231035.2 Saccharomonospora iraqiensis subsp. paurometabolica YIM 90007
CCGGGCGGCCCCGGCGATGTCGGCGCCGTCGGCCAGCGCCCGTTCGGTGGCCCCGGCCCGCACCGGGGTGCCCCGCCATGTTGACCAGGCCGACCGCGTCGCCGCACACGGCCACGCCCACGATGGCCCAGTCGATGGCGCGGCGGGTGAACTTCTCGAACGCCCATCCCCGGCCGGTGTGTTTCGGCACCCGGATCTCGGTGAGGATCTCGTCCGGTTCGAGCGCGGTGGTGAACGGTCCGAGGAAGAACTCCCCCGCGGGCACCTCCCGGCTGCCGCCGGTGCCGCGCACCACGAACACCGCGGCACACGCCAGCAGCGCCGCGGGCAGGTCCGCGGCGGCGTCGCCGTGCAC
>NZ_KI912231.1:2528-6893 GCF_000231035.2 Saccharomonospora iraqiensis subsp. paurometabolica YIM 90007
GCCCGGAGGCGTCACCGCGGGCACGGCGGCACGCCGTGCACCCGGGACGACCCAGCCACCAGTCCCAGGCATGACGCGACGCCCGGTCCGGAGCCCGCGCGGGAGCCGGAGCCGCGCCTACTCCGGTGTGCCCGTCCCCCGTCCGCCGTTTCCGCCCCCGTCCCGGGAATCCCGGGTACCGTGCGCCCGGTGTGCGCGGCCGACCGCCATGTCCTGCAGGCGGGCCAGGGCCTCGACGTTGCGGGGGTGCAGGAGCAGCTTCTGCACCGACGACGGCAGCAGGCTCGCCGGCCCGCTGACCGCGCGCTCGCCGAGGGTGACGCGGGTGCTGTCGGCACCGACCGCGTCGAGCTCGATCCGCACGCGGCCGCGTCCCACCACCCACAACCGCGCCTCCAGCTCGACCATCCGGCCCGGTGCGACGGCGACCACGGTGGACACGTCGGGCACCTGTACCGGCCACACCCCCGCCTTGTGGTGCAGTCCGCTGCCCTCGGCGGGCCAGGTGTCGTCCACGTCGCGCACGTGCGCGTTGCCCACCACCCACCCCGCGTACGTCCAGCCGTCGGCCAGGACGTCCCACACCCGCTCCGGCGGCACGGGCATCACGCGACTCACTTCGATCATCAGGCGGCACCTCCCGGTCGGGCAGTACCCACCGGGCTCCCGGCGCACGCGCGGAACACTCCGTCCGGGCCCGCCCGCCGAGCGCGGTCACTCGTCCGGGCCGAGTGCCTCCTCCGCCTCAGTGGCGCGGTCCACCCCGTGTCCGAACGGGTCGAACTCCACCCGCACCCCCGCCTCGCCGGCCACGAGCCGCACGATCCCCGCCGCGTCCCGGCGGCGTAGCTCGTCCAGCCTGCGCGCCAGCGCCTCCGGCGCCGCGTCCGGGCGGACATCGGTCTGGGCGAGTGTCCGGTGCAGCTGGGACACCTCCCACCCGTCGCCGCTGCCGCTGCCCGCCGGGACGGCGAGCGTGACGTCGACCAGCCACCGGGACGGTTTCCCGGTCAACGCGGGAGTCTGGTGGCTCTCGATGCCCGTCACGTGATCGGCCCGGATCAGACCGTCACTGAGCGTCGCGATCCAGACATCCTGTAACCCCATCGTGCGAGTCCCTCCTCGGCCGTCGCCGACACCGCTGTGGTGATCGTGGCTACCCGGTACGAAGGGTGCATACTCCCGCACCGACCGGAAAACAGACCCCTGGCGTATAGGTCGTTATACAGTTTCCGGGTTGGTGCGTGTCCTCCCGCGGCCGCCGTCCTCCGGCTCGTGGGCCAGGTCGTTGCGGTGGCTCTCCTTCGTGATCAGGATGCACACGACCGTGAGCACGCAGCAGGCCGCGATCAACGTCGAGGTCAGTACCGTGCCCACGGCACTGGCCGCCGCGAAGACGGGCGGCGCCACGCCGGCACCGAGCCCGGCCATCTGATAGCCGAGGGAGGCTCCCGTGTAGCGGGCGCGGGTGCCGAACATCTCCGTGTACAACGCCGCGAGCGGGCCGTACATCGCCGGGTGCACCACCGACTGCCCCAGCACCACCGCCACCGTCAGCAGCACCGCGGACCCGGTGTTCACCAGCGGGAACAGCACGAATCCGAGCACGGCCATGGTCACCGCACCGGAGAGCACGACGGGACGCCTACCCACCCGGTCGGACAGCGCCGAGAAACCGATGATGCCCGCGATCGCGCCCACCGAGGAGATCGTCAGCGCGTTGAGCACGGTCTGCCGGGCGAAGCCCTCCCCCACCGCGTAGGCGATCAGGTAGGTCGTCAGCGTCCCCTGGGCGACGAACGCGGAGAAGCCGACGCCCACCGCGAGCGCCAGGTTCCGCGGGTGGTTGCGCAGCACCTGCACGAACGGGGGCTTCTCCGCCCCCGCGGCCTTCCCGGCCGCCTTCCCGGTCGTCGCCTGCTGCTCCGCCGTCGCGAACACCGGGGTCTCGGTGACCTTCATCCGCACGAACAGGCCCACCGCGAGCAGCACGACACTGAGCAGGAACGGCACCCGCCAGCCCCAGGCGAGGAACTCGTCCTCGGTGGTCAGGGCGTTGGTCAGGGTCAGCATCACCGTCGACAGCACCATGCCGCTCGGCGCGCCCGCGTTCGTGAAACTGGCCCACAACCCGCGGCGGGTCTTCGCGTGCTCGGCCGACATGAGGACCGCACCGCCCCATTCCCCGCCGACCGCGATCCCCTGCACCACGCGCAGCAGCACCAGCAGCACCGGCGCCCACGCCCCGATCTGCCCCGGGGTCGGCAACAACCCGATGAGGGTGCTGGCCACACCCATCATCGTCATGGTGATGACCAGCATCTGCTTGCGGCCGAGCCGGTCACCGAAGTGCCCGAAGATCACCCCACCGAGCGGCCGGGCGAGATACCCCGTGGTGAAGGTGCCGAGACTGGCGATCGTGCCGACCAGCGGATCCAGGTTCGCGAAGAACACCTGGCTGAACACCACCGCCGACGCGGTCGCGTAGAGGAGGAAGTCGTAGTACTCGATCACACTGCCCAGGTAGCTGGACAACACCGCCCGTCTGAGCTGCGTGGCCGGGTGCGCCGACCGTTCCGGGGACCGGGTCCCGTCACCGCCCTGTGTCATGCCACCGTCCTGCCTCTCCGTCGAGACTGCCTGCCGTGCGGACGCGCCACCGCACCCGGCAAAACTAAGCAGCATCGTCACGCTAGTCAACAAACTGACCAAAGTCGTTCCGCCTACGATGGCGGTGTGCGTACCGAGCCCGATCTCCCCGACAGCGACGATCTCCCCGACAGCGACAGCCCGGACGGCGACAGCCCGGACGACGGCAGCCCGGACGGCGACGGCCTCCCCCACCCCGACGACACCGACGAACTCGCCGACGTCGGCGGAGCGGCCGACCGGGACGACACGGCCACGCGACGGCCGCAGACCCTGCTGCTGGCCTTCTTCGGGATCCACGTCTTCGGCCGCGGGATCCGCGTCGCCACCGGCAGCGTGCTCGACGTCCTCGGCAGGCTCGGCGTCTCCGAGCACGCCACCCGCTCCACGCTCAGCCGGATGGCCCGCCGCGACCTGCTGGACCGCGACCGCCGGGGGCGCCGGGTCTACCTCGGACTGACCGGGCGGTCGAAGGCCATCCTGCGCGACGGGGAGACCCGGATCTGGCGGATCGGCGCGGTCAACACCCACTGGGACGGCACCTGGACCCTGCTCGGCTTCTCCATGCCCGAGTCCTGGCAACGACAGCGGCACCTGCTGCGCTCCCGGCTGCTGTGGGCCGGGTTCGGGAGTCTGCAGGGCGGACTGTGGATCGCCCCGTCGACCGTCCCGGTCGAACCACTGCTACGCGGACTGGACGCCGCCGACCACGTCAAGGTGTTCCAGGCCCGCGCCCTGCCCCCGACCGACGTGGCCGAACTCGTCCACGACGCCTGGGACCTCGACTCCCTGGCCGCCCGGTACCGGCGCTTCATGGCGCACTGGTCCACCGACGACCCGCGGCGGCGGACCCCGGACACCCTCGCCCGGCACCTGCTGCTGCAGACCGACTGGCTGCGCATCGTGCGGACCGATCCGCGGCTGCCGCGGGAACACCTGCCCGACGACTGGCCCGCCGAGCAGGCACAGCACCTGTTCCGGCGACTCAACGCCGAACTCGAACCCACGGCCCGGGCCCTCGCCGCCGACCTCCTCGACACCTGCCCCGAGGAATCCCCGCCGTCCCACGGGGCGGCGTCGTAGGCGTCCCGGGCGCTCGTTCGGCACATTGGGCACAGCACTCACCGCGATCACGGACACGGCGAGGACACCCGGTTCGGGGAACGGGACGTATCCGTCACGAACGGGTCCGAACCACCCGTTCGGGCCACCCCGGACCGTTCCCGGTTCACCGTCCGGGGACCGGGTAGCCCTCCCGGATGCTGGACCGACTGTTGCGCCGATCCGAGTCGGTGACCGGGCTCGACCGGCCCGCCGAGATCCTGGCCCGCCGGCTGCGCCGGATGCTGGAGGGCACCACGACCGACCGTGCGCTGCGCGGCTCCTGGCTCGGCCACCCGGTACACCCCCTCGTGGTGACCCTGCCCCTCGGAGCCTGGGTGTGCGCGTCCGCGTTCGACGCGATCGGACACCGCGACGCCGCCCGCAGGCTCGTGGCGATCGGGCTGCTGGCCAACCCGGTCGCCAATGTCACCGGACTGGCCGAGTTCTCGCGGCTCACGACGCCGCAACGGCGCGTCGGAGTGCTCCACTTCGTGGCCAACCTCACCGCCCAGACGTGCTACCTTACGTCGCACCGCCACCGGGCCGGCGGTGCCCACGGGGCGGGTGTCGCGTGGGCCCTGCTCGGCCTGACCGCGGTCGCGGCGGGCGGCG
>NZ_KI912231.1:6993-11103 GCF_000231035.2 Saccharomonospora iraqiensis subsp. paurometabolica YIM 90007
GACGCGGGAGTCCCCGGACGCGATCCCGGCGGCCGCCTCGTCGAGCAGCGCCGCGGGCCAGTGCCCACCCACGGTCGTGGTCGCGCGATGCTTCGGTGAGGCGTGCAGACGCCGTGCGAGCAGGGCGGGCAGGTCGTCGTAGGCCCAGCTGCTGCTCTTGATCGCCAGCACCGAGTCGGCCTCGCTCAGCAGGGCGGGGGCGCCCGAATCGGTCCCCGCGGCGCGGGCGGCGTCCTCGGCCAGCGCGAGGGGTTCCCGCGCCGCCTCCGGCGCGCGGGCGGTGTTGCCCCGCACCTGCCCGACCCCGACGAGTACCGGCACCCGGCCGTCGTCCGGCATCCGCAGACTCCAATCAGAGCACGGTCACGATCGGTGCGGACCTTAACACGGGCGAACCGCCCGTTCCGGGCCGACGAGTCGCCGCTCACACCCGGGAGCCTTCCGCGCCGTTCGGGAGCCTTCCGCGCCGTTCGGGAACCTCGGGCAAGGGCGTTCCGGCCGGACCGTTCCCTCCGTGACACTCTCCGTGGTACACACGCGGGTTCACGTTGCCGAGCCACGGCGTGTCCTGGGGGGTCACGATGGCGCGATTCCGACTGAACGATCCGTTCGGCCGACGGGACCAACCACCGGAGTTCACCGGGACGGAACAGGAACTGCGCGCCGCACTGCACGAAGGCAGGCCGTTGACCCTCGGCGACACCGTCCCGCCCCCGGGACATCCCGGGCACACCGTCCGCGCGAGCGCCATCGCCTACCTTCTCCTGGTGGAGGAGGGTGTGCACGCCCGCAGCCGACGGCTCGAACTCCACGGCGCCGAGATCGTCGGCGACCTGGACCTGGCCGACTCGGTCCTGCGGTTCCCGGTGGTGTTCGCGCACTGCCGGTTCCGCGGCGATCTCGATCTCTCCGACGCGGCCACGGCCCGTGTCGAGCTCACCGACTGTGTCGTCCCGCGGGTGGTCGCGCCCCGGCTGCAGTGTTCCGGGTCGCTCATGCTGCACGGTGTCCGGGAGACGAGCACCGTGAACCTGGAGGACGCCCACGTCTCGGGCGGGGTCGAACTCGCCGACTGCCACCTGGCGGCCGAGGGGCACGCGCTCAATCTCAGTTCCGCGCGGGTGACCGGCGACGTCACCCTCGCCCGCACCGTGGTCGACGGCGACGAGACGACCACGGTCAACCTCCTCGCGGTGCGGGTCGAGGGCACGCTCGACGTCACCGGATTCCGATCCCCCGGTGCGTTGTTCCTCGCGGGCGCGGAGGTGCAACAGTTCCTGTGGCTGTCCGGGTCCCGGCTGGGCGCGGTGGACGGCTCCAGTTCCCGGATCGGCCTCGGCATGTACGCCGAGCGGATGAGCACCACCAAGGGGTTCGCCTTCCGCAGCGCCCGGGTCGGCGGCGACATCCGCCTCGACGGCGCGGAGCTGCGCGCCGGGACCGGGTGGGGGCTGAACCTGTACCGGGCCGACGTCTTCGGCACGGTCCGGCTCCGGAACGGATTCACCTGCCGGGCCCCGATGGGAGCCATCCTCGACCACGCCACCGTCACGGGGGACGTGCGGCTGGACGACGCCGACGTGGACGCCCCCGACCATGCCCTCTCGCTGGCCAACGCCACCGTCTCCGGTGGCGTCGCCGCCAGGGCCCCCGCGCGCGTCGCCGGACGGATCACGTTGGACAGCGCCCGGGTGGAGGGCGTGTTCCGGATGGAGTCCGCGGAGCTCTCGGCGGGTTCCGGTGCCGTGAGCATCTCCGCCTTCGCGGCGACCGTCCGCGCGGAGTTCGCGCTCGTGGGGGCCACCCGGGTCACCGGACGGATCCGGCTGACCGACTGCGACACCGGTACCCTGCGGTTGACGGAGAGCGTCCTGCTCGGTGACGACGACGGTGCCGCGCTGAACCTGACCGGAAACACGGTGTCCGGCGATCTCGTGCTGAACGGCGTGGAGTCCCTGGGCCGCATCCGGCTCCGCAACAACACCGTCCAGGGCAGCCATCTGCTCGACGGCGCCCACCTGCGCGCGGACCGGCACGATCAGCAGGGGCGCCGGATCGCGCTGGAGGTCTCGGCACTGTCGGTCGGCAAGAACCTCACGATGACGGAGGCGACCGTGGACGGGGCGGTCCGTGTGGCGTACTCCCACATCGCCCAGGTGGTCACCATCACCGACTGCGTCCTCGCCGGCGGCAGGACCGATCCGACGGACCCGCCCATGTCGCTCGACCTCGGCGGGACCACGGTCGGCCGCCACCTGTCGCTCTCCCGCACGCGGAGCACCCGCACGGTCAGGCTGACGACGACCACCGTGCACGGGGACGTCGGGCTCGACGACACGGTGCTCGACGACCGGGACCTCGCGCTCGACGCCGCCGAACTGACGGCGTCGACACTGATCTTCCTGCCCGCACGGGCGCCGACCGGACGCGTGGACCTCTCCCACGCGCGGTTGGGAACCCTTCGGGACCGGGTCCGGGCGTGGTCGTACGCCCACGGCTTCCTCGACCTCGCCGGGTGCGCCTACGACCGCCTCGACGGTGCGATGACCCTGAAACAGCGCCTGCACTGGGTGCACTCGGCGACCGAACCGTTCATGCCCGGGCCGTACGAGCAACTCGCCGCCTCGTTCTCCGCGACCGGAGAGGAGAGCGAAGCCCGCACCACCCGGCTGGCCGCCGTGCGCCGGTCCTCTTCCGAGCTCACTCAGAACACCCGCAGGAACCGTCCCGGCGCGCCCACCCGGGACGGACCGCCCGGCCCGCCCGCCCGGTGGACGTCGCGGGTGGTCGGCGTCCTGCGTCACCTGGTCCAGCGCGGCTACCAGTTGTGGGGCGCCCTGCAGGATCTGGTACTCGGGTACGGCTACCGGCCGCTGCGGGCCGTCGTCGTCTTCCTCCTGGCCTGGTCGTCCGGCGCCGTGGCGTTCGCGTGGGGGACGGGCCCGTGTCTGCGGTCCGGCACGGCGGTCCCGGGACCCTGCCCGGTCCGGGTCGACGAACATCCCACCTGGGACCCGTTCCTGTACGCCCTCGACGTCCTCGTCCCCGTCGTCGACCTCGGCCACGCCACGGCGTGGGACGTGCTCGGATGGTCCAAGGCGGTCATGCTGGTGCTCACCGTGGCCGGCTGGGTCCTGGCGACCACGATCATCGCCGCCTTCGGGCGGACGCTGCGCCGCCGGTGAGCCGTCGGCCCGCGGGGACGGGCCCCGCCGTGCCGGGAGCGGCGGGACCCCGTACCGTTTCACTCCCCCGTGCGCGGGATATCCGGCGGCGGGACACCGCGTCACCGACAGGAAGGACGACAACCATGATCGGGTTCATCGTGGCGGGTCTGATCATCGGCGCGTTGGCGCGTCTGCTCAAACCCGGCAAGCAGGACCTCGGCATCCTGGCCACGCTGCTGCTGGGCCTGGTCGGGTCGGTGATCGGCGGTACCGTGGCGAACCTGCTGGGCACCGGCGACATCTTCGAGCTGAACGTGCTGGGGTTCATCATCGCGGTCATCGCGGCGGTGCTGCTGATCGGTGTCGCCGAGTCCCTGGTCGGCCGCCGGAGGAAGAGCAGCGCCGACCGCTCGTGAACCCCGGCGTGCTCACCCGCGGGTGAGCACCCGTTCCTCCTCCCGCCCGGCCCGCTGCTCCCGCCGGGCCCGGAGTTCGGCCACGACCGCGGGCAGCACCTCGTGGACGTCCCCGATCACCGCGTAGTCGGCCCGGGACACCATCGGCGCCTCCGGATCGGTGTTCACCGCGAGGATCGTGCGGGAGTCCATGCAGCCCACCCAGTGCTGGGTGGCGCCACTGATGCCGCAGGCCAGGTACAGGTCGCAGGCCACCTTCGTCCCGGTCAGCCCGACCTGGTCGGAGTGCGGCCGCCAGCCGTTGTTCGTGGCCACCCGCGAACAGCCGACCGCACCGCCCAGCAGTCCGGCCAGCTCCTCCAGCACGGCGTACCCGTCGGCGCCACCGACCCCGCGTCCACCGGAGACCACCACCGGCGCGGAGGCCAGCGTGACACCGCCCGCGGCACGGGTGCGTTCCAGGACGCGGGCCGCGCCGGAGTCTTCCGGCAGGTCCGGCACGATCTCCCGCACCGCGCAGGCGGCCA
>NZ_KI912232.1:0-2526 GCF_000231035.2 Saccharomonospora iraqiensis subsp. paurometabolica YIM 90007
CCCGACTGCCCGGCCCCCGACTGCCCGGCCGCCGACGGCTCAGCCACCGACCGTCCGGTTGCGGGCACCGTGCCCGTGGGGAGCGGCTTCCCGGGCTCGTGGCCGGACCGCACGACGTGTCCGGCGGCGGAGTCCCGGGTGAGTGCCCGGTGGACGAGCACCGCGACCGCCGACGGCACGAGGGCCGAGGGAATCCACAACCACCACGGCCATCCCGACCCGACCGCGGCGAACACGACGGCCGCGGTGAGAAACGCGGTGGCCGTGGCGGTCACCCCTCGTTCGGTGCTGGTCATCGTGGCCCCCCAGGGGTCGTGGTGAACCACAGAATTCTGGCCGAGAACAGCGGTGCGCCACAATGTCACTGTCGGTGGACGATCGGGCGGACCGACCGCGGCCCCCGGGCTTCCGGCTGTCGTGGGCCGCCACGTACCGGGGGTGAGTGTGTCGGGCATCGGGGATCTCGCGATCAATCTGGCGGCCAGCGTCATCGCGGGGCTCGCCGTGTGGGTGTCCGGGCGGGTGCGTCGACGGCGGCGAGCCGCACGGATGCGGCGGTTCTTCGGGCTCGGGCCGGGTGCGGACTGCGTCATCGTGGCCCCACGGCACGCGAGTTCGCCGTCGCGGCACAGCGTCCACCAGACCGACGTCGCGGCCCTGCTCGAGATCGCGGGCATCGCCCGGGACTGCGACTCCCGCGTGGAACTGCGGGTCCAGGGAATGTCCCCGCGGTTCGACGGAGCCTTCGGTTCGAGCACCGAGTTCTGCGTCGGTGGTCCGGACGCCAACACCCGGACCGAGGCGCACCTCGAGACGTTCCTGCCCGGCGTCGCGATCGACAGGTACCGGGACGTGGGGGACGCGCTGCATATCCGGGTCGGCGACGACCGGTTCTCGCGGGTGCCGGATCTCGACGAGTACGTCGTGCTGGCGAAGTTCCACACCGACGGCAGGACCCTGTTCGTGGTGTGCGGCCAGACGTCGACCGCCAACCGGGCGGCGGCCCGGTACCTGCTGCATCACCGGAACGACCTGGTCGGTCGGCACGGCGTCGACGGCCGGTTCTGTGTGGTGCTGCGGGTCGTCCGCCCACGTGCCTACGCGGACCGGGTCGTGCGCGTCGTCGCCGACGTCACCGACACGGCCTTCGCCGGGCCGCCTCCCGGGCACGCGGCCACGGCACCGGCGGGACGCGCGGCCGACCGGCCGGACACCGCACCGGATGCACTAGGTTGACCCGCGTGCAGGTCGACAACGGCGGTGCGGACCGGCCCGGAACGGTCCGCCCGGTGGGGACCGCCGACACCGAACCGGTGTGGGCCGACTGGCGTCGTCCGCCACCCACCCCGGTGCAGCGGCGGCACGACGTCCTGCTGGGGCTGGGGGCCGTCGCGGGGGCGCTCGTGATGACCGTGCTGGTCAACAGCATGGGTGCGTTCGCCTTCGGCGCGGCGCCGACACTGACGGAACAACTGGGGTGGGCGGTCGTCGTGACCGCTCCGCTGGTGGTGCGTCGCCGCTTCCCCCTCGCGGTGCTGCTGGTCGTGGCCGCGGTGTTCATCGCCGCCCAGGTCCGCCGGACCGGGGACACCCTCGTGCCCTCGATCGCGCTGTTCCTCGCCCTGTACACGGCGGGGGCGTGGGCCGGGGACCGGGGCCGCGCCCGCCTGGCCCGCCTCGCCGTGATCGGCGCGATGCTGGTCTGGCTGGGCGTGTCCCTCGTGCGGTCGCTGCTCAGTCCGGCCCCCGCCTTCGACGGCGCCGCCGGACCGCTCGACCCGGTGTTGTCCACGGTGCTCTACAGCATCGGGTTCAACCTGCTGTACTTCGCCGCCGCCTACTTCTTCGGCGACCTCGCGTGGTTGTCCGCGCGCAGGCGGGCGGAGCTCGAACACCGTGCCGACCAGTTGCGCCGCTCGCAGGAGGAGAACACGCGCACCGCGCTCGTGGCCGAGCGCCTCCGGATCGCCCGCGACCTGCACGACATCGTCGCCCACCACGTGGCGGTGATGGGGATCCAGGCCGGCGCCGCCCGGCGGGTGCTGGACGACGACCGGGAGCTCGCGCGCACCGCACTGGACACGGTGGAGACCACCGCGCGCACGGCGGTCGAGGATCTCCGCGGGCTGCTCGGCGTCCTCCGCGCGGACGACCGGGGTGGGGCCGACGACCGGGGCGGTCCGGGCCGTCGGGACGGCACGGGTCCGGACGGCGCCGGTCCGGACGGACCGGGTACCCGGTCCTCACCAGGGTTGGCCGATCTTCCGGACCTGGTGGACACCGCCCGGACCGCGGGACTGCGCGTGGAGCACGGGGTCTACGGGACCTCCCGGACCGTTCCCGACGGGGTCGGCCTCTCCGCCTACCGGGTGGTCCAGGAGGCGCTCACGAACGTCGTGCGGCACGCCGCGGCGCGCGCGGTCGACGTCCGGGTGCGGTTCCGCGACCGGACCCTGGAGGTCGAGGTCACCGACGACGGGCGGGGCGCGGCCGCCGCGGCGACCGGCACGTCCGGTCCCGGCCTGG
>NZ_KI912232.1:2626-9418 GCF_000231035.2 Saccharomonospora iraqiensis subsp. paurometabolica YIM 90007
GGCCGCCCGGGGCTCCGGCCGGCACCAGGCACACCCGCACGGTACCGCCGTCCCGGTGGTTCCCGCCCGGTGCGAGCGCCGTCCGGGGCCGTCCGCGGGTCGGCGGTGCGACGGTGGGGCCGGACGGACACGGGGAACTGCCGGGCCCCGCACCCCCGACTAGCCTCGTGTCGTGGACAGCCCCGAACTCGTGCTCGGGCCGTTGCTGCGGCACACCGACGACACCACCGCCACCGTCTGGGTCGAGACGAGCGCCCCGTGTGCGGTGTCGGTCCTCGTCGGTGTCCCCGCGGACGGGGACGGGCCCGGCCGCGTGGTGGCACGGGCGTTCGCGCCGACGTTCACGGTGTCCGGGCACCACTACGCGCTGGTGGTGCTCACCGGGCTCGACCCGGACACGAGCCTGCCGTACACGGTGTCGCTCGACGACCGTGCGGTGTGGCCCGAGCCGGACTCGCCGTTCCCGCCCGCCCGGATCCGCACGTTGCCCCGTGCCGGTGCCGCGGACGTCGCCGGATCCGCGTTCCGCCTGATCTTCGGGTCGTGCCGCAAACCCGCCCGGGAGCCGGGACAGGGTACGGACGCGCTCGAACGGTACGCGCGGCGCATGGCCGCGTGGCCGGAGGAGCACCGCCCGCGGGCACTGCTGCTGCTCGGTGACCAGGTGTACGCCGACGAGGTCAGCGACGGGACCGCACAGTGGTTGGCGACCCGGCGCGGTCCGGACGAACCACCCGGCGCCGAGGTGGTCGACTTCGAGGAGTACGCGCACCTGTACCACGAGACGTGGTCGGATCCGGCCGTGCGCTGGCTGATGGCCACCGTGCCGGTATCAATGATCTTCGACGACCACGACGTGCGGGACGACTGGAACATCTCGCAGTCCTGGCGCGAGGCCGTGCGGCGGCAGCCGTGGTGGGCGGAGCGACTGCGCAGCGCGTTCGTGAGCTACTGGGTCTACCAGCACCTCGGCAACCTCTCGCCCGCCGAGCTGTCCACGGACCCGACCGCGGCCGCCGTGTTGGACGGGCCCGGGGACAAGACCGGCGTGCTGCGCGAGCTCGCCGAGATCGCCGACGACGACCTCACCGGGGCGAAGAACACCCGGTGGAGCTACCGGCGCACCTTCGGCCGGGTCGGTCTGCTCATGGTGGACACCCGGGCCGGACGCATCCTCGCGGACGGACGTCGCTCCATGCTCGACCTCGACGAGTTCCGCTGGGTCGAGGACAACGCCCGGGAGTTCGTCGACGCGGGCTGTGACCACCTCCTGCTCGGTTCGTCGCTGCCCTGGCTGCTCCCGCCGGCGATCTCGCACGTCGAGTCGCTGAACGAGGCCGCCTGTCGCCGGGGTGGGTGGCGCGGGCGTGCCGCGGAGGCCGTCCGGCAGGCTGTCGACCTCGAACACTGGGCGGCCTTCCGCGCCTCGTTCGACCGGCTCACCCGGCTCATCGCCGACGTGGGCGGCCGGGCCGACGCCCCGGCCTCGGTCCTGGTGCTCTCCGGCGACGTCCACCACAGCTACGTGGCCCGGGCGCGGTTCCCCCGGCCACTGCGTGCGGCGGTGTACCAGGTGACCTGCTCACCGTTGCACAACGCGGCGCCGGGCGTGCTGCGCGCCGTGTTCACCGTGGCGTGGTGGCGGATCGCCGAGCGGGTGACCCGGTGGTGGTCCCGGCGTGCCGGGGTCGCACCGCCCGGGGTGACGTGGTCGCGCACCGCGGGCCCGTGCTTCGCCAACGCCGTGACGACGCTGGAGCTGACGGGGCGCCGGGCCGAGGTACGGATCGAGCGCGTCGTGGACGGGGAGCTGACCGGGCACGCGCGGGTCCGGGTGAGCTGACCCTCATCCGGGCTGTCCGCCGGAGCCCACCTCGAACACGACCCGGTCGATCTGCTCGGCGAGTTCGATGTCCGGCTCGGTGACCACCCCCGGTCGACCGGTGCGCAGCGTGAACGTCACCGTGTCGGTGCTGTCCCGGGACACCGCGGCCTTGTCGTTGCGCTCGCCCGCGACCCGCTGCACCTGGTTCACCAGTGGTTCGAGCCGGTCCGCCGGGAGCTGGACCGTGCGGGAGATCGCGGTGTGGTCCCCGGTCCACCCGGTCAGTCGGCGCAGCGCCTGATCCACCTCGGCGTCGGACAGTTCGGTCGGTACCTCGCCGCGCTCGCTCTCCGCCCGCCGGGAGGCTTCGCCGGACGGGGTCAGCACCTCCCGCACGTCGGCGTCGAGGTCCCCGTGCAGCCGGTCCGCCAGCTCGGGGTCGTTCGCCCGGAGGGCACCGAACACCGCCTGGGCGAGGTAGCGGGCGCGTTCGGCCTCCACGTCGAGCCGTCGTCCGATCTCGGTGACGACCCCGGCACCGTCGCGGGGTTCCCGCGGCCCCGGGACCTCGGCGGCGCTCTCCAGGGATCCGGGCAGGGCCTCGGCCAACCGGGTGCGGTCCTCGGGCGGGATCCCGTGCGCGACCGTGGTCAGCACCGCCGAGACGGTCTCGCGCGCGTGGTCGTTGCTGTCCAGCCGAGCGTCCGTCCGGACGGATTCGATCAGGTCCTGGTACTTCACGGGCCCTCCTCGCTCACGCACCACGGGGTCGCTGTGTGCGAATCGGCTACCCGGAGGGTGGGTGACTATGCACCCGGGTGATCCGGCGCACGGTCGGACCACAGACGGATGGGGGCGTGGTGTCCCGCGGTCACCACGCCCCCATCCTTGCGGTCGGCGTCAGAGCTCGTCGTCGGGCTGTTCCGGATGCCGGCGCAGCAGCGCGATCGACACCCCGAGGCCACCCCAGACCAGCAGGATCGACACGATCAGCATGATGATGGCACCGGTGGACATCAGTGCTGCACCCCTTCCACGTCGGTGGTCCCGGTCTCGTCCGGGGACTGTTGCCCGCCGTGCTTCCACGGCAGCAGCGAGAGCACGATGCCGAGCACGATCGCGCCGACCGCCACGGCCCAGCCCGCGCCGATCAGGAACCACGTCGGGTAGTCACCGTAGTTCTCGGCGAACTCGGCGCTGAGGCTGTCCCACATCATCCAGCCCAGCACCACCGGCGTGACGATCCCGAGGGTGATCCGCCACAGCGGGCCCACCCGCACGGCGGAGGTCAGGTTCGCGTGCTCGGCCAGCGGCTTCAGCCCGCGGATGAACCAGGCCACCACGATCACGGCGACCAGCCCGGCCAGCGCGATGCCGTACTGGTTGATGAAGTGGTCGACCACGTCGAGGATGTTGACGCCCTGCGTCGTCGGGAACAGCGCGATCGAGACCACCGCGGTGAGCCCACCGACGATCAGCACGGCGGGCACCCGGCTCAGGCCGGTGCGGTCGGCCACGGAGGACACCACCACCTGGACGATGCTGATCAGCGAGGTCAGTCCCGCGATGGTGAGCGAGGCGAAGAAGACCACGCCGAAGATCTCGCCCCCGGGCATGCTGGAGATGATCTCCGGGAAGGCCACGAAGGCCAGGCCGATCCCGCTCGTGGCGATCTCGCCGACCGGTGTGCCGGTGCCCGCGGCCATGAAGCCGAGGGTGGCGAACACGCCGATGCCCGCGAGAAGTTCGAACGAGCCGTTCGCGAAGCCCGCCACCAGGGCGGAGCCGCTCAGGTCGGCACGCCGCCGCAGGTAGGAGGCGTAGGTGACCATGATGCCGAAGCCGACGGACAGGGTGAAGAAGATCTGTCCGTACGCGGCGACCCACACGCTGCCGTCCGTGATCGCCGACCAGTCCGGGGAGAAGAGTGCGTTCAGCCCGTCGGTGGCGCCGGGCAGGGTCAGCGCCCGGATCACCAGGACGACGAACAGGACCGCCAGCAGCGGGATGAAGATCCGGGCCGCCCGTTCGATGCCCTTGCGCACCCCGATCGCGAGCACCGCGAGGGTGACGATCCAGACCGCGATCAACGGCAGGGCGACCCCGCCGACGTAGGAGAAGTCCCCGTCCGGCGCGTCCGCCGTGTTCAGGAAGTCGCCGAACAGGAAGCCCTCCGGGTCGTCACCCCAGGAGGTGCCGACGGAGAAGCCGGTGTACATCACCGCCCAGGCGATGATCAGTGCGTAGTACACCGCGATCACGAAGGAGATGATCACCTGCCACCAGCCGATCGGCTGGGCCGGCTTGGACAACCGGAGGAACGCCGTCGGTGGCGAGCTGCGGTACCGGTGTCCGATCGTGTACTCGAGGATCAGCAGCGGAATACCCGCGGTCAGCAGGGCGACCAGGTAGGGCAGAAGGAAGGCGCCGCCGCCGTTCTCGTACGCGACGTAGGGGAAGCGCCAGATGTTGCCGAGGCCGACGGCTGAACCGATCGCGGCCAGGAGGAACCCGGCACGGGTTCCCCACTGCTCACGTTGTTCCTGCATAGAACTTCCGTCTCGTTCGTCCGTCTGATGTGTGCGTCTCGTCGTGTAGTCGCTCGATCGAGTGAATCGCGCAGACTCTAACGCTTGTTAACCGAGTTGTCTCGTCCACCGGGACGGGTCCGCCGGGAACGGAGGGCATGTGCCACGCGCAGGGGGATCCCGGCCACCAGCGGAGCGCGCCTGCCCAGATCGGCGCGGTCCTCCCGGTCGAAGACGGTGGCGTAGTGGTGGGCCGCCTCGGGGGTCGGGTAGGTCTTCGCCCCCTCGGCGCCGCACCCCCGCGCACAGGCCCAGCGCATGGTGGCGCCGGCGCTGGTGAACCGGAAGCGGTGGCCGAGCAGCCGGCATCGGAACATGGCCGGATCGTACCCCGCGGCTACCGCGTGTGCCGTGGTTCGAGCCACCGGCGAGCGGGTATCAGCTGACGACACCCGCTGCACAAACACGCCGTGTGTCACCGCGGATTCGCTCCGTGAGTGCCGTTCGGACGATCGCACGGGCGGCGCCGGACGGCACCGGAGGGCGCGGAACGGGCTGCGTGGACCGACGAGACGAACGGATCGACGACGCGCACGAGCGGTACGAGGAAGGAGTCTGGGCATGGCGGTCGAACTCGGCACCATCCGGACCCGTGTTCCGGCCCGTCTGGACAGACTCCCGTGGTCCCGATTCCACTGGCGGATCGTCTTCGCGCTGGGCACCGTCTGGATCCTGGACGGACTCGAGGTCACGATCGTGGGCTCGGTCGCCGCGCGGATGATCGAGCCCGGGAGCGGGATCGACCTCAGCGCCGCGGACATCGGCTACGGGGCGGCCATCTACATCATCGGGGCCTGTCTCGGGGCGTTGTTCTTCGGTCAGCTCACCGACCGGTTCGGCCGCAAGAAGCTGATGATCATCACGCTCGCGGTGTACGTGGTGGCGACGGTGGCGACGGCGTTCGCGTTCGCACCGTGGTATTTCTTCCTCGCCCGGTTCGTCACCGGACTCGGCATCGGTGGGGAGTACGCCGCGGTGAACTCGGCCATCGACGAGCTGATCCCCGCGCGCAACCGGGGACAGGTGGACATCACCATCAACGGGAGTTACTGGGTGGGCGCGGCGCTGGGTGCGCTCGGGGCGGTGCTGCTGCTCAACACCGCGTTCTTCGCCTTCGACCTGGGGTGGCGGCTCGCGTTCGCGATCGGCGGGTTCCTCGGCTTCGGGATCCTGCTGCTCCGCCGCGTCGTCCCGGAGAGCCCCCGCTGGCTGTTCATCCACGGTCGCCAGGACGAGGCCGAACGGATCGCCGACGAGGTCGAACAGGAGGTGCGCGAGCACACCACCCAGGAGCTGTCCGAACCACGCGAGGGAATCACCGTCCGGCAACGGGAGAGGATCCCGTTCCGGGAGATCGGCCGGGTCGCGCGCAGGCTGTATCCGAAGCGGACGATCCTGGGGCTGTCCCTGTTCGTCGGGCAGGCGTTCCTGTACAACGCGGTCACCTTCGATCTCGGTACCCTGCTCAGTGAGTTCTACGACGTGGCCTCGGGTGTGGTGCCGTACTTCATTCTGATCTTCGCCGCGGGCAACTTCATGGGGCCGCTGTTGCTGGGCCGACTGTTCGACACGGTCGGCCGGAAGCAGATGATCACCACGACCTATCTGGTGTCCTCGGCCCTGACCCTGCTCATCGCGGTGTTCCTGGTGACCGGTGGATTCGACCGGTGGTCGTTCATCGCACTGATCGGGGTGACGTTCTTCTTCGCCTCCGCGGGCGCGAGTTCGGCCTATCTCACCGTCAGCGAGATCTTCCCGATGGAGACCAGGGCGCTGGCCATCGCCTTCTTCTACGCCGTGGGCACCGGGATCGGCGGGATCATCGGTCCGTTGCTGTTCGGCTCGCTCATCGACACCGGCGAAGCAAGCCTCGTGGCGATCGGTTTCGCCATCGGCGCGGCGGTCATGGCACTGGGCGGGGTCGCGGAACTGATCTTCGGCGTGCGCTCCGAGGGCGTGGGCATGGAGAACATCGCCAAGCCGCTCACCGTCGCCGACGCCGAGGGCGGACCCGCGGCGGAGGGGGCCGAACCCGCCGAGGAGGCCGGCGCCGAACTCGGGCCCCAACGGCGTGCCGCCGTGGCGCGCCGGGAGCGGGCCGAGGAGGAGGACGCCCGCGCCGCCGAACATCTCACCGTCATGCACCGGGTGCGCGCGGAGGCCGCCGACGACCCCGAACAGCAGCGCCGCGCCGAGGCCGAACAGGTCCTGGCCGAGGTCTCCCGGCTGCGCGCCGAGAACCTGCGCGAACTCGCCACCGGTCACGACGAACAGGCCGCCGCGCAGGAGGCGGAGACCGACTCCGAACGGGACGCGGCGATCGAGCGGGCCGCCTCCGCCCGCCAGCGCGCCCGCGCCGCCGAGGAGAACGCGGAGGCG
>NZ_KI912232.1:9518-12434 GCF_000231035.2 Saccharomonospora iraqiensis subsp. paurometabolica YIM 90007
GGAGCGCGCGGCCGCGGTGGCGCGGCTGACCGGACCGGGTTCGCCCTTCGAGGTGCGCACCGAGCCGGTGCGCGGCAGGCCGATGCGCGTGTTCCGGCACCGCAGACGTTCGCTGCGGGAACTGCTCGACGCCTCGACGGCGCACGGTGCCGCGGAGTACCTCGTCTGCGGCGGGCGGCGGGTCACCTTCGCCGCGCACCATGCGGCCGTGGCCTCGGTGGCGCACGCGCTGCGCACCCGGTACGGGATCCGCCGGGGTGACCGGGTGGCGATCCTGGCGGCGAACAGCGCCGAATGGATCATGATGTTCTGGGCCTCGGCCGCGCTCGGCGCGGTCACGGTGGGGATGAACTCGCTGTGGTCGGCCCGCGAGATCGCCCATGGCGTCGCCGACAGCACCCCCTCGGTGATCGTGGCCGATGACCGGCGCCGTGCCCTGCTCGGCGCGGTGGACGTGCCGGTGCTGTCGATCGAGCACGACCTCGGGGAACTCGCCGCCGCCCACCCGGACGCCGGGTTGCCGGATTCCGGGTGGGCCGGAGACCGTCCCGTCGAGGACGATCCCGCGGTGATCCTCTACACCTCCGGCACGACCGGCCGTGCCAAGGGGGCGGTGCACTCCCACCGCAACGTCCTCGCCGCCTGCGACTTCCACCTGTTCAACGATGCGCTGGCCGCCGAGCTGGGCCGCCCGCCGGGACGGCGGCGGTTCCTGTTGGCGACGCCGTTGTTCCACATCGCGGCCCTGCACAACCTCGTCGTCCCGCGGTTGGCCGCGGGCGACACCGCGGTGCTCCACACCGGACGGTTCGAGGTGGACAGGGTGCTGCGGTTGATCGAACGGGAGCGGGTCACGAACTGGGGAGCGGTGCCCACGATGGTGCGCCGGGTGCTCGAACACACCGACCTCACCGACTACGACCTGTCCAGCCTGACGAGCCTGTCGCTGAACTCGGCACCGTCGTCGCGGGCACTGTTCGACCGGGTGCGCCGGGCCCTGCCCGGTACGGCCGCGGCACTGGGCACCAGCTACGGACTCACCGAGACCGCGACCGGGGCGACCGTCGCCACGGCCGCCGATCTCGCCGAGGATCCGGACACCGTGGGGCGCCCGGTGATCAATGTGGATGTCGAGATCCGGGACGCCGACGGGAATCCGGTTCCGGACGGGGTGGAGGGCGAGATCCACGTGCGCGGTGCGCAGGTCATGCTCGGGTACTGGAACCGGCCGGACGCCACGGCCGGGGCGTTCGGGGCGGACGGCTGGCTGCGTACCGGGGACCTGGGCACGCTGGTCGGCGGCAGACTGCGGATCAGCAGCAGGCGGTCGGACCTCATCCTGCGCGGCGGGGAGAACGTCTACCCCGTCGAGGTGGAACACGCGCTGGCCGAACACCCCCGGGTGTCCGAGGCCGTCGTGCTCGGCACCCCACACCCCGACCTCGGCGAGGAGGTCACCGCCGTCGTGGTGACCGCCCCCACCCCGGCACCCCCGGACGGCACGACCCCGGACGGAGCGGTGCCGGGGGACGTGGACGACGACACGCTGTCGACGTTCGTCGCCGACCGTCTGGCCCGCTACAAGGTCCCCACCCGCTGGCTGATCACCACCACCCCCCTCCCGCGCAACGCCACCGGCAAGGTCGAGCGCCCCACCGTGCGCACCTGGTTGCCGTGAAGGGCACCTTCCCTGCGTGAGCGGCCGTGAGGGGCACTTTCCCTGCGCGTGACGCAGCGAAAGTGCCCCTCACGGCAACCTCCCGGGGCGCTCCCGGGGCGCTCCCGTTGAGTGGGACCGTCGGCCCCGGGGTGGGGACGGTGCGGTTGTCTCCGGGGATCGAACACCTCCGTAAGGAAGGTTCCACGATGGTGTGGACCGCGTTGCGGCGCCTGGGCGAACTGGTGATCGTGCTGTTCCTCGTCAGCGCGGGCACGTTCGCACTGGTGTCGCTGATGCCGGGTGACCCGGCCGTCACGGTGCTCGGCGAGGGGCACGCCGAGCACGAGTACGCGGCGGTGCGGGCGGACATGGGGCTGGACGACCCGTTGCCCGAGCGCTACGTCGACTGGCTCGGCTCGGCGCTGCGGGGTGACCTCGGCACCTCGGTCGTCCCGCCGTACAGTGGGATCAGCGAGCGGATCGGTGCGGCACTGCCGGTGAGCGTGGAACTGGCGGTGCTCGGCCTGGGCATGGCGCTCGTGCTGTCGATCCCCCTGGCGATGTGGTCGGCCTACCACGCGGGTGGCCGGGTGGACCGGCTGATCAGTGCGGGCACCTTCGGCATGCTCTCGGTGCCCAGTTTCCTCGCCGGCCTCCTGGTGATCATGGTGTTCGCCAACGGGCTCGGCTGGTTCCCGCGGGCGGAATGGGTGCGTCCCGGCGAGGGGCTGGTCGCCAACCTCCACCACGCCTTCCTGCCCGCCCTGACGATCGCGCTGGCCGAAACGGCCCTGTTCACCCGGGTCCTGCGCAACGACCTGATCACCACGCTGCGCGAGGACTACATCCTCTCGGCGCGCGCCAAGGGCATGTCCACGGTGCACATCCTGCTCAGCGACGCGCTGCGGCCCTCGTCGTTCTCCCTGATCACGGTCCTGGGCCTCAGTCTCGGCAGGCTGATCGGCAGCACCGTGATCGTGGAGTACCTGTTCGCCCTGCCCGGGATGGGGTCGTTGGTGATCAACGCGGCGAACGAGGGCGACTTCCCGATGGTGCAGGGCGCGGTCCTGGTGATCGCCTGCATCTACGTGCTCACCAACACGGTGGTCGACCTCTCGTACCACTACCTCGACCCACGGATCAGGCGGGCCCATGTCTGAGGACACGCGACAGCAGGCGCACCCGGCGGCGACATCCGCGGCACCGGCGGGGCGGGACCCGCGGTCCCGTCCGGGCCGGGACCGGCCCGGCACGCT
>NZ_KI912232.1:12534-24493 GCF_000231035.2 Saccharomonospora iraqiensis subsp. paurometabolica YIM 90007
CGGGCCGCGGCGCGGTTCGACACGGCCGCGTGGCTGTGCGGGGCCTGGGTGGTCCTGCTCGTGGTCGGCGCCGTGGCCGCACCGCTGCTCCCCCTGGCCGAACACCGCGACCTCACCGAGACCATGACCGCACCGGCGCTGGCCCGGCCGGACCTGTTCGGCCCGCACCCGCTGGGCACCAACAACTTCGGCCTGGACCTGCTGGCACGCCTGCTCTACGGCGCCCGCGCCTCGCTGGTCGTCTCGGTCGGTGCGGTGCTGATCGGGATGATCGTCGGTGGGGCGGTCGGTGTGCTCGCCGGGTACTTCCGGCGGCTCACCGACTCGGTCGTGGGCGTACTGACCAACTCGCTGCTCGCCGTGCCGCCGCTGATCCTGCTCATCGCGCTGGCGACGGTGCTGGAACCGAACCTGCGCAACATCGCCTTCGCGCTGTCCGTGCTCGCCCTGCCGGGCATGATCCGGCTGGCCCGGGCGAGCACGCTCGCGGTCGCGCAGCGGGAGTTCGTCCTCGCCGCCGAGTCGATGGGCGCGTCCCGGCTGCGGGTGATGACCCGTGAGCTCGTGCCGAACGTGCTCCCGCCGTTGGCCTCGTACGGCATGGTGATGGTGTCGGTGCTGATCGTCGCCGAGGCGTCGCTGAGCTTCCTCGGCCTCGGCATTCAACAGCCGGAGCCGTCGTGGGGCAACATGATCGCCGAGGGGCAGGGCGACACGTTCGCCGACCACCCGCACCTCGTGCTGGTGCCGGGGATCGCGCTCTTTCTGACCGTGTTCTCGTTCAATCTGCTCGGCGAGAAGGCGCGCAAGCGCTGGGACCCGCGCGGTGCCAAGCTCTAGGAGGCCTGCGATGCGCACGGACACCACCGCCACCGACACGACCGGCACCGACACCCCGGGCGTGCGGCCCACGACCGGTCCCGCGGACCCCACCGCGCGGGCGGCCGGGGAACCGCTGCTGGTCGTCGAGGACCTGCGGACCCGGCTGAGCACCGCACGGGGCGCGCTCACCGCCGTCGACGGGGTCTCGTTCACCCTGCGGGCGGGCGAGACACTGGGCGTCGTGGGCGAGTCCGGCTCGGGCAAGTCCGTGCTCGGCCGCAGCGTCATGGGGCTGCACACCACCGGGGCCGGGGGCACGGTCACCGGCCGGGTGAGCTTCGCGGGAACCGACGTGCACGCACTCGACCGGTCGGGGCGCCGGGCGTTGTGGGGCTCCCGGATCGGGATGGTCTTCCAGGACCCGATGACCGCGCTGAACCCGGTCAAGAAGATCGGGACGCACCTGACCGAGACGGTCCGCGGACACGCCCGCGTGTCCCGCGCGGCCGCACGCGCCCGCGCGGAGGAGCTTCTGGGGCTGGTCGGCATCCCGGAGCCGCGCCGCAGGCTCGGCCAGTACCCGCACGAGCTCTCCGGTGGGATGCGGCAGCGTGTCGTGATCGCGATGGCGATCGCGAACGAGCCGGAGCTGCTGATCGCCGACGAGCCCACCACCGCACTCGACGTCACCGTGCAGAAGCAGATCCTGGACCTGCTCGGCAGGCTCCGGACGGAACTGGGCACGGCGATCGTCCTGATCAGTCACAACCTGGGCGTGGTGTCCGGCCGGGCCGACCGGGTCGCCGTGATGTACGCGGGCAGGATCGTGGAGACCGCGGGGGCGGGCGAGCTGTTCCGCAACCCCCGCCACCCCTACACCGGGGCGTTGCTGGCCTCGCTGCCTGCGCTCGACCGGGCGCCGCACACCCGGCTCGACACGATCGAGGGCGCCCCGCCGGACATGGTGTCCCCGCCGCCCGGCTGCCGGTTCGCGCCCCGCTGCCGCTTCGCCCGGACGGACTGCCGCACGGTCACACCCGAGCCCGTGCCGACGGACCCCGTGCCGACGGACGCGGTGCCGACGGACCCCGTGCCGACGGGGGACGGGCCGGGGTCCGCACGGCACCTGTTCGCCTGCCACCACCCGCTCGCCGTGGAAGGAGCGCACCGATGACGAGCGCCGCCACCGTGCACCTGCGTCCGGACGCCGAGGCGGTGCTGTCGGTCCGGGACCTGGTCGTGAAGTTCCCGGTCGGCCGCCGCCGGCACGTGCACGCCGTCTCCGGGGTCAGCTTCGACCTGCTCCCGGGGGAGACGTTGGGCATTCTCGGTGAGTCCGGGTGCGGCAAGTCGACCGCCGGGCGGGCCGCGATGCAGCTGCCCCCGCCGACGGCCGGGTCGGTGCGGCTGGCGGGCACCGAACTCACCGGACTCACCGGGCGGGAACTGCGTCGCGCCCGCAGGCCGATGCAGATGATCCTGCAGGACCCGGTGTCGTCGCTGAACCCCCGGCGGACGGTGGCCGACCTGGTGGCCGAGGGTGCCGTGCTGTGGGGTCCGCCGCCCGGGCGCGAACGGATCGAGCAGGTGCTGTCCTCGCTCGGGCTCGACCCCGCGGTGGTGTGGCACCGCAGACCGCACGAGCTCTCCGGTGGACAGTGCCAGCGCGTGTGCCTCGCCCGCGCGCTGCTGCTCGAACCCCGGGTGCTCATCTGCGACGAACCGGTGTCCAGTCTGGACGTCTCGGTGCAGGCGCAGATCCTGAACCTGCTGGAGTCGGCGAAGGACGAGCACGGCCTGAGCATGGTGTTCATCGCCCACGACCTCGCCGTGGTGAACAGCGTCAGCGACCGGATCATGGTGATGTACCTCGGGAAGGTGTGTGAGGTGGTGCCGTCCGGGCGAATGACGTCCGCGGCGCACCCGTACACCCGGCTGCTGCTGGAGTCGGTACCGGACACCCCGGGGACGGGCGGTGCCGACCCGGACGGCGGGACCGGGACCGCCCCGGGCTCCACGGAACTGCCCTCACCGCTCGATCCGCCGAGCGGATGCCGGTTCCGCACCCGCTGTCCGTGGGCGACCGAGCTCTGCGCGCGGGACGAGCCGCCGTTGCGCACGATCGGTACCGGTCACCACGTCGCCTGCCACCACGTCGCCGTGGACGGCGACGACCCCGCGCGCCCGGCCGCGTGACGGGAGAGAGGAGGAACCGGTGCGGACCTTCGCCGACGTCCTGCGTTCGCGCGCCGACGACGACACCGTCGGACTGTGCTTCGGCGACCGGGAGTGGACCTGGGCCGAGGTGGTGGCGGAGTGCGCCTGCCGTGCCGCCGCGCTGCAGGCCGACCTGCCCGTGCCCGGAGGACGGCAGCGCCACGTCGGGGTGCTGCTGGACAACGTCCCGGACTACCTGTTCTGGCTCGGTGCAGTGGCGCTGTCCGGCGACGTGCTGGTCGGGATCAACCCGAGCCGCCGGGGTGCGGAACTGGCCCGCGACATCCGGCACACCGACTGTGACCTGATCGTCACCGAGTCCCGGCAGCGGGTCCTGCTCGACGGCATCGATCACGGGGTGGAAGCGGTGCGCGACATCGACGCGCCGGGCCACGCCGCCCACCTCGCGGCCCACCGGGGTGCCGCACCGGACCCCGCGGGCCGTTCCGGGCCCGCACCGGGGGACACGCTGCTGCTGTTGTTCAGCTCCGGCTCCACCGGCGCGCCGAAGGCGGTCGTGGTGAGCCAGGGCAGGCTCGGGACGCTCGCCGACACGATGGCCGAACGGGTGGGGCTGTCCCGCGAATCGGTGACGTATCTGTGCATGCCGCTGTTCCACGGCAACGCGGTGATGATGAACGCGGCACCGGCCACCGCGGTCGGCGCGCGGATCGCGATGCGCCGGAAGTTCTCCGCTTCGGAGTTCTCCGCCGACGTCCACCGGTACGGCGTGACCTACGTGAACTACGTCGGGCGGGCACTGTCCTATGTGCTGTCCACACCGCCGGACCCCCGGGACGCCGACGGCACCCTCGCCGTCGCCTTCGGCACCGAGGCCTCGGAGGCGGACGTCGCACGCTTCCGGCGCCGGTTCGGCTGTGTGGTCTCCGAGGGCTTCGGGCTCAGCGAGGGGGTCTTCCGGATCAACCGCACCCCGGACACCCCGCCCGGCGCGCTCGGCGTCCCGGTGGGCGGGGCGGACGTGCGGGTGCTCGACGAGGCCACCGGCACCGAGTGTCCGCGTGCCGAACTCGACGCCGACGGCAGGCTGGCCAACCCGGACGCCATCGGTCAGCTGGTCGCACTCGGCGGCGCGGCCGCGTTCGAGGGCTACTACAACAATCCCGGGGCCACGGCCGAGCGCGTGCGCGGCGCCGACTTCTGGAGCGGCGATCTCGCCTACCGCGACGCCGACGGGTTCTTCTACTTCGCGGGGCGCTCCTCCGACTGGCTGCGGGTGGACAGCGAGAACTTCGCCGCCGCCCCGATCGAACGCATCCTCGCCCACCACCCGGCGGTCGCGGCGGCCGCGGTGTACCCGGTGCCCGATCCCCGCACCGGTGATCAGGTGATGTGCGCGCTGGAACTCGTGCCGGGGTGCACGTTCGACCCGGACGACTTCGCCCGCTTCCTCGATTCCCGGCCCGACCTGGGCACCAAGTGGTGGCCCCGGTTCGTCCGCCTCGTGTCGGCGCTCCCGCTCACCGGCAACAACAAGGTGGACAAGCGGCCGCTGCGCACCCGGGCGTGGCACACCACCGACCCCGTCTACCGGCGCACGGACCGCGCGGGCGACTACCACCCGTTCACCCCGGCCGACCGCGAGACCCTGGAACAGGAGTTCACCGCACACGGCCGAACCGCCCACCTCCCCACCCCCTGACCACGAGTCGCCACCCCACGCCCGCGAGTCGCCACTCCGTGACCGCGAGTTGCCACTCCATGTCGGCGAGTCGACGCCAGGTGACGGCAAGTCGGCACCGCCGACCGGCGGGTCGGCGCCCCCTGCCCGTGGGACGCGCCCCGCCGGTCCGGGCGGTGGTCACGGAACTCAGGCGAGGAAGCGGAACACGGGTTCGGCGATGCACGCCGGCTTGTCCCCGCCCTCCCGCTCGACCACGGCCGAGACGGTGACCTGCACGCCGCCGGGGATCTCGGTGACCCCGGTCAGGGTGGCGGTCATCCGCACCCGGGACCCCACCGGGACGGAGTCGGGGAAGCGGACCTTGTTCAGCCCGTAGTTCACCGCCATCGTCGCGTCGGTCACCTCCAACACCTGCGACCACATCGGGATCAGCAGGGAGAGGGTGAGATAGCCGTGGGCGATCGGGCCGCCGAACGGGCTCTCGGCACGGGCGCGCTCGACGTCGACGTGGATCCACTGGTGGTCGCCGGTCGCCTCGGCGAATTGGTTGACCCGTTCCTGTGGCACGTCGACCCAGTCGCTGGTGCCCAGCTCGGTGCCCTCGAGGCCGGCCAGTCCGGCGAGTGTGGTGGTCGTGCTGGTGCTCATGCGCAGCTCTCCTCGTCAGTGGTGGTACCGGGCCCGCAGGTCGGGTTTGCGGACCTTGCCGGTGGCGGTCTTGGGCAGCTCGTCGACGAACTCGACGTGCCGGGGCACCTTGAACCGGGCGAGCCGGGTCGCCAGTGCGGCACGGATGGCGTCCGCGTCCGGGTCGCAGTCCGGGGCGGGACGGATCAGTGCGAGCCCCACCTCGCCCCAGGTCTCGTCCGGGACGCCGATCACGGCGGCCTCCTCGACCTCCGGAAGCTCCAGCAGTGCGGACTCGACCTCGGCGGGGTAGATGTTCTCCCCACCGGAGATGATCATGTCCTTGTACCGGTCGTGGATGTAGAGGTAACCCTCGGGATCCAGGGAGCCGGCGTCGCCGGTGTGGTACCAGCCGTCCACCAGGACCTCGGCCGTGCGTTCCGGCTCGTTCCAGTACCCGGCCATCACGTTCGGGCCCTGCACCACGATCTCCCCGACCTCGTCGGTGTCGGTGTCGGTGCCGTCCGGGCGCAGCACCCGCAGGTCGGTGAAGAACATCGGCTTGCCCGCCGACCCGACCTTGCGCACGGCGTCGGCGGAGTCGAGCACGGTGCAGCCCGGCGCCGCCTCGGTCATCCCGTAGCACTGCTGCATCGTCACCCCGCGGTCCAACCAGGTGCGCAGTGTCGGCAGCGGCACCGGTGCGCCCGCCGCGCCGATGCCGCGCAGCGCGGACAGGTCCCGGTCGTGGAACTCCGCCTCCCGTGCCATGGCGTCCAGCATGGTCGGTACGGCGAAGAACGAGTTCACCCGCTGCTGTTCCAGGACCCGCAGCGTGTCGGCCGGGTCGAACCGGCGCAGCACGACGGCGCAGCCGCCCGCGAGCAGTGCCGGGTTCACCGTGCCGTTGAGTCCGCCGATGTGGAACAGCGGTGCGAGCGCGAGCGTCCGTTCGTCCGGGACCATGTGCAGGCCGAGATACTGGTTCACCGCGTTCGACGTCATGTTGCCGTGGGTGAGCACGGCACCCTTGGGCCTGCCGGTCGTGCCGGAGGTGTACATGATCAGGCAGGGGTCGTCGAGCGTGACCGGATGGTCCCGCTGCTCGGGATCCGCCTCGGTGAGCAGGTCCTCGTACGGCAGGGAGTCGGCTCCGCCGGACGGGGGCGGCTCCGTCGCGATCCAGTGCCGGACCGCGGGGAGACGGTCGCGCAGCGCGTCCGCCCAGTCGCCGTGCTCCCGGCCGTGGAGCACGACCGACGAGCCGGAGTGCGCGAGGACGTACTCCGCCTCGGCGACGGTGAGCCGGGCGTTGACCGGCACCCAGATCGCCCCGAGCTGTCCGCAGGCGTACAGCGTCTCCAGCGCGGAGGGGTGGTTCTCCCCGGTCCACGCCACCCGGTCCCCGGTGCGGATCCCGTGGGCGGCCAGGGCCGACGCCACCCGCCGCACCCGTTCGGCGAAACCGGCGTGCGAGGTCGTGCTCCCCTCGAACCACACGGCGTCGCGGTCGGGGGAGATCCGCCGTCGCCGCTCCGGCCACGAGCCCAGTCCGGCGTTACGCATGGCGCAGCCCCAGTGCCGTGACCGCGTTCTCCTTCATGATCAGCGGCCGGACCTCCTCACGGATCTCCAGCCGCTCGAAGTCCCGGATCCAGCGTTCCGGTGTGATCAGCGGGAAGTCCGAGCCGAACAGCACCTTGTGCCGCAGCATGGTGTCGGCCGCCCGCACCAGCTGTGGCGGGAAGTACTTCGGCGCCCAGCCGGAGAGGTCGATGTAGACGTTCGGTTTGTGCTGGGCGACCGAGATCGCCGCGTCCTGCCACGGCACCGACGGGTGTGCCATGATGATCGTCAGGTCCGGGAAGTCGACGGCGACGTCGTCGAGCAGCATCGGATCCGAGTAGCGCAACCGGATGCCGCGACCGCCGCGCAGCCCCGACCCGATTCCCGTCTGTCCGGTGTGGAACAACGCGGGGACGCCGAGCGACTGGATCTCCTCGTAGAGCGGATACACCCGCCGGTCGTTCGGCTCGAAGCCCTGCAGGCTGGGGTGGAACTTGAATCCGCGGACCCCGTACTCGGTGACCAGTCTGCGCGCCGCCCGGATCCCGGCGACCCCGCGCGCCGGGTCGATCGAGGCGAACGGGATCAGCACGTCCGGATGCTCGGCCGCCGCCTCGGCGATGCCCTCGTTGGACACCGCCGGGTGGCCGGTCGCCAGTTCGGTGTCCACGGTGAACACCACTGCGGCCATCCGCCGTTGCCGGTACTGCTCGGCGATCTCGGGCACGGTCGGGTTGGGATCCTCGGCCTTGAAGTACGCCGACGCCGCGTCGAGCAGCTCGTCGTCCATCGTGAGGTGCCCGTCGAGGTCCTGGTGGACGTGCACGTGCACGTCGACGGCGACCAGCTCGTCCACGTCCATTCCGGGTGTGTGGTTCACTTCGCCTCCTCGGGGAGCTGCTGGCCCGTGGTCTGCTCGGAGGCGGCGAACCGCTCCGGCCAGACCTCGGCGATCGCGTCGGCCGACCACCCGGTGCCGTCGGCGAACTCGGTGACGATCTCGTCCGGGTGGGACCACAGGGACAGCCGGTCGCCGCCGATGCCGACCGCCTGACCGGTGATCCCGGCCGCGGCGTCGGAGGCGAGGAACGCCACCACCCCGGCGGCGTCCTCCGGCGCGCCGAACCCGAGTTCCTGCCGGGCGAACGGGGGCAGCGGTTCGCCCGCGGAGAGCGCCTCGACGTAGCGGGTGAAGAACGGCACGGTCTCGGTCATCGCGGTCGCGGCGACGGGCACCACCGCGTTCACCGTGACCTCGGCCCGGGCGAGTTCCAGGGCCCAGGTACGCACCATGCCGACGATGCCGGCCTTGGCCGCGGCGTAGTTGGTCTGCCCGAAGTTGCCGACCTGGCCGGTGGGGGAGCCGACGCAGATGATGCGGCCGCCCTCGCCCTGTTCGCGCATCCGGACCGCCGCGGCGCGGGTGCAGGTGAACGTGCCACGCAGGTGGGTGGTGAGCACGGCGTCGAAGTCGTCGTCGGACATCTTCCACAGCGTGGAGTCGCGCAGGATTCCCGCGTTGTTGACGAGCACGTCGAGCCGGCCGAACTCGGACACCGCCCGGTCGACGAGGGCCTGTGCGGCCGCGCTGGTGCCCACCCCGACGACCTCGGCGACGGCGGTACCGCCCGCCCGCCGGATGTCGTCGACGCACGCCTCGGCGGCGGCGGAGTCGACGTCGTTGACGACGACCGAGGCGCCGTACCGGGCGAGTTCGGCGGCGTAGGCGCGCCCCAGCCCCTGGCCACTACCGGTCACGATGGCGACCTTGCCCGAAAGATCCACTTGAACGACTCCCTGTCTCGCCGGGATCCGGGACGGGACGTGACCGAAGGCTTCGTCGCCCCGTCGATGCCGTTCTGTACGCTAGGAAGAGATAATAGAGGTTGTCAACTATGGAGAAGTACATGAATCTCCCGGAGCTGACGGACGACGTCGGCTTCCTGCTGTCCCGGGCCAGCGGACTCGCCGTGCGGGGGGCCAACGCCGCACTCGGCGAGTACGGACTCCGGGTCCGGCAGTACTCGGTCCTGTCCCTGGCCGTGCGCGCACCGGACGGGCTCTCCCAGCGGGAACTGGCCGGCACGCTCGGGCTGGACCCGAGTCAGGTCGTGCTGCTGGTGGACGAACTCGTCGGCGCCGGGCTGGTGGAGCGGCGGCCCGCGCCGTCCGACCGGCGGACCCGGCTGGTGGTGGCCACCGAGGAAGGGGAGCGGGTCCGGCACCGTGCGGGGGAGCGGGTGTGGGCGGACACCCGGCACCGCCTGCGCGCGCTGAGTGACGCGGAGCAGGACACCCTGCGGGAGCTGCTCGCGCGGATCGTGGACACGGCCGACACCGACGGGGGGAACCGGTGACGGGCGCGGGTCACCGGAGGGTGGTGTCGCGGACCGGCCGAGCCGACGGGCGCACGCCTGCCGGGACGTCGAGGGCCGGGTCGTCGGGCCGGGGCACCCGCTCGCGGGACCGGAGCGCCGACTCGCGGGACTGGAGCGCCGACTCGCGGACCTGGAGCGTCGACTCGCGGGTCTGGGGTGTCAACTCGCGGGGGTGGTGGGGGGTGTGACGTCGGCGGCGAGGAGGGTGAGGGAGGTGGGTCTGCCGTCGAGCAGGCGGTTGGTGCGGCGGTGGACGCGCCAACCGTGCGGGCCCCGGCGCAGGTGCCAGTGGTTCGCGGTCACCCGGAGGACACGGAACCCGCCCGGCCGCGTTGAAGCCCCGGTCCCGGTCTCCGGGGCGGCGGCGTCGTCGGGGGCGTCGTGCAGGAGGAGTTGCGAGTAGCAGGTGGCCGTGGCCTCGTCGCCGTGCACGGTGACGTGGGCCGGGCCGACCACGTGGGCACAGCCGGTGGCGATCAGGCGCTGGTGCGGCCGGGACCGGACCATCGCCGCGATCTCGTCGTGCCCGGTGAGCACCCCCGTGTCGACGTCGTAGACGCCGTCCTGCTCCCACAGCGCGGCCACGGCCTCGGCGTCGCCGCTGTCCACGAGCGGGCCGTAGGTCGCGATCAGCCGTTGGATCTCGGCGGTGTCCTCCAGTTCCCGCACCCGGCGTTCGAGCCGGGCGAGGCGGTCGGCGTCGGCGTCCGTGCCCTCCGCGCCGCTCGTGCCACTCGTGCCGTTCGGTGTGGTCATCGGCTGCTCCCTCGGGGTCGGCGCGGTCGGGCGCCGCTCACGCGCGCGGCGCGAACGACAGGTCGAGTTCGGTGTCCAGGTCGCGCAGGGCCGTCAACTGGTCCCGGTGGTGCGCGGCGGAGTCGGCGTGCAGGGACACGCTGGCCAGGGTGGCCCCTGCCGCCCGGAGCCGGTCGAGGGAGCGCAGCGTGCGGTCCCGGTCGCCGAGCGGGTCCAGTGGTGCCCCCGTGCTCAGCACGACCTCGAACCCGGCGGGAGGGGCGAACCGGGACAGCAGCTCGCCCAGTTCCGCCGTGCGTAGTCCGAACGGCACCCACCCGTCGCCGTGCTGCACGGCGCGGCGCAACGAGCGCGCCGTCCGCCCCCCGACCCAGATCGGGCTGCGCCGGGTGGCGTGCGGATCCACCACCATGTCCGCGTAGTCGTAGTAGGTGCCGTGGAACTCGGCGACCCGCTCGCCGAGGGACGACCGCAGCGCACGCAGTGCCTCGTCGGCGCGTGCGCCGCGGTCGCGGAACGGCACGTCGAGCAGGTCGAACTCCTCGGCGAGGCTGCCCACGCCCACACCGAGAACGAGCCGTCCCCCGGAGAGTCGGTCGAGCGTGCCGTAGCGTTTCGCGATCTCCAGCGGGTGGTGGTACCCGAGCACGAGCACCCGGGTCGCGAGCAGGATGCGCCGGGTGTACGCGGCGAGGTGGCCGAAGGTCGCCAGCGGATCCCAGTAGGTGCCGCCGCGCTGCTCGGCCACCCCGGCGGGGACGGCGACGTGCTCGCTGCAGGTGAGATGGTGGTAGCCGAGCCGGTCGGCCGTCGCGGCGATCCCGGCGATCTCCTCGATTCCCGCCGTGGCCTCCCACTCCGCGTGCGCCCCGGGCAGCCGCACCACCACCGGGGTCACGATCCCCACCCGCATCGTCCGCCTCCCGGTCGTCGTCCGTCGTCGGTCGCTGCAGCCCCGGGCGCCGGGCCCGCGGCCCCGGTGGCTGAAATACGTTCCTATCCCGGCGGTGGGCGCCGGCGTGGCCGGTGTCCCGCAGACCGGGAGCCGCGGTGGCCGTGCGGGCCTCCGCCGATTCCGGGCCTTCCTTGTGCCGGGGTCCGCTGCTACCGTCGGCGCACAAGAATTCATTTCAGTTCTGTGGAGCTGGGAGGGCACCAATGACTGTTGCCGGTACTCCACCCGAGACCACCCCGCGGAACCGGCGCGAGGTGCCACCGTCGATGGCCGAGCGGATCACGCTGATCATGGACACGTTCGACGGCCGGAACAGCAGGCGCACGTTGGAGGACGTGGCGACGCTGACCCAGCTCCCGCGTTCCACGGCGCACCGCATCCTCGACCAGCTGGTGCGTCTGGGCTGGCTGGACCACACCAGCACCGGCTACGCCCTCGGCCGGAGGGCGCTGAGTCTGGCGGGCCGCGACGGCGGACACGGGGAGATCCGGGAGGCCGCGGCCCCGCTGCTGCACGCCCTGCAGACCCGGACCGGGCTCGTGGTGCACCTCGCCGTGCTCGACGGCGCGGAGGTGTACTACCTGGACAAGGTCGGCGGGGTCTTCGCGACCTCGGTGCCCTCCCGGGTCGGCGGGCGTGCGCCCGCCCATTCCACGGCGCTGGGCAAGGCCATGCTGGCGTGGATGGAACCGGAGGATGTCGACGCCGGGCTGCGCGAACGGATCGGCCGGATGACGCCCCGCACGATCAGCGAGATGGGCACACTGCACCAGGAACTGCACCGTATCCGCAAACGCAGGGGACTGGCCTTCGAGCGGGAGGAGTGTTTCCCCGGCATCGCGTGCGTGGCCGCCGCGGTGCGCGGCGCCGACGGGCCGGTCGCGGCGATCTCCGTCGTCGGGGACACCGGCACCCCGCTGGAGAAGGTCGCGCCCCTGGTGACGGGCGCGGCGGCGCGGGTGTCCCGGACCCTGTGCCCCGACCCGCACGCTC
>NZ_KI912232.1:24593-26233 GCF_000231035.2 Saccharomonospora iraqiensis subsp. paurometabolica YIM 90007
CGGGGCCCGCGGCCACCACGCGGCTGCACACCCACGTCGCCGACCTGTCCGTCGAGGACGAGGTCGTGGCCGCCTGCGCCGCGGCGGTGCGGACCCTCGGCCGGGTGGACGTGGTCGCCAACGTCGCGGGCACCCTGCGCACCACCCCGATCGCGTCGGCCGACACCGACGACTACCGGGCGTTGTTCGCGGTGAACGTGCTCGCCCCCACGGTGGTGTGCCGCGAGCTCCTGCCGCACGTGCCGGATTCCACCGGGGTGATCGTCAACGTCGCCTCCACCGCGGCGACGAAGGCACACCCGGGGATGACCGGCTACGCCGCCTCGAAGGGGGCGCTGTTGTCGCTGTCGGTGTCCCTGGCGGCGGAGCTGGCCCCGCGCCGCATCCGGGTGGTACCGGTCTCCCCGGGTGGGGTGGCGACCCCGTTGACGGCGGACCGGGACACCTACGCCGGCATCGACACGCGCTGGTACCGGCGCACCTTCCCGCTGTGGGGCGAGCCGGGGGAGCCGGAACAGATCGCCGCCGCGATCGCCTTCGCGGGCTCGGACGACGGCGGCTACCTCAACGGCGTGGAACTCCGCGTCGACGGCGGTTCGCACAGCTGAGGCGGTCCGCACGGCCGGGAGGTTGTGTCCGGGAGTTGTGTTCCGGGCGCCCGTCTCCCGAGGGCCCGTGTCGCCGACGGGGTGTCGCGACACGGGCCCGGAGGTCAGGAGGCCGGGTCGAGCAGGCGGCGCATCGCCTCGTGGGCGCCGAGCACCACGTCGGCCCGGGGGAAACCGTTGCGCTTCTCCACCGCGCGCTGATTGCCGCCCGCGATCCATACCGGACCGTCCGCGAGGTGCTCCAGGCCCTCGCGGGCCACGTCCTCGGGGCGGGCGACGTTCAGCCCGGGCAGGTCCAGGTTCAGCCCGCCGCGGCGCATCGCCGGGGTGTCGGTGACGCCGAGCACGAGTTCGAGGACGTGCACCCCGTGCTCGCGCAGTTCCAGCCACAGGCCCTCGGCGAACACCCGGCCGAACGCCTTGGCGGCCGAGTACACGCTGACCTCGGCGTGCCCGAGGTAGCCCGCCATCGAGCCGACCAGCAGGATGCCGCCACGACCACGCCCGGCGAGGCGCTGCCCGAAGTGCCGGGTCAGCGCGAGCTGGGCGGTGATGTTCAGGTCGACGACCTCGCGCATCCGGTCCGGGTCGCCGGTGACGAACTCGTGGCCGTAGCTGTTGGCGCCCGCGTTGTACACCAGCAGACCGACGTCGAGGTCGTCGGTGGCGGTCCGGATCTCGTCCGGTGCCGCCGGGTCGGTGAGGTCCAGCGCCAGGGTGCGGACCTCGACCCCCTTGGCCCGCACCGCCGCGGCGGTCTCCGCCAGGGGCCCGGGTTTGCGCGCGATCAGCACGCTGTTGATCCCCGCGTCGGCGAGCTGGTGGGCGAACGCCGCCCCCACGCCCTCCGAGCCGCCGGCGATGACGGCCCACGGGCCGTACTGCTCCCGCATCGTGTCCTGCTTTCGTCTCGTGGATCCGGTCGGTTCCCGGCGCGCGGGACCGGCGCCCGCCTCCCCGCGCCTTCGCACGTCCGAGCCGGCTTCGACCCGCGGCGCGGTTCAGCCCGCGGAGGCCTCGTCCCTCTCGGCC
>NZ_KI912232.1:26333-34278 GCF_000231035.2 Saccharomonospora iraqiensis subsp. paurometabolica YIM 90007
TGCGGACCGCACGGCGGGCACCCGCGCGCCGGGGGACGACGGGGCACCCGGGGCGACCTTCTCCGCCGAGACGATGGACCGGCTGCTCGCCGTCGGCCGGGCGGGCGCGTGGCTCTGAGCGTCCGTCCGGCCGTCCCGGTGACCGGGATGGCCGCGGGCGGGGACCCGCGCACGCTCACTACCGTCCGCGACATGAGCACCGAGATCGACCACGGGTCGACGCTGCGCGAACTGCCGACCGACAAGGGCGTGCTGCGCTACCACGAGGTGGGGACCGGGCCACCGCTGCTGCTGCTGCACGGGTCGGGTCCGGGCGTGACCGGATGGCGCAACTTCCGCGGGAACCTGCCCACGCTCGCCCGCCGGTTCCGGTGTCTGGTCCTGGAGTTTCCGGGATTCGGCGTCAGCGATCCCACCGACGAGCACCCGATGCTCGCCGCGCCCGGGGCGGTCGTGCGCTTCCTCGACGGGCTCGGTCTCGACACGGTCGACGTCATCGGCAACTCGATGGGCGGGATCATCGCCACCCAGGTCGCGGTCAAACACCCGGAGCGGGTGCGGCGGATGGTGACCATCGGCGGGATCGGTCGGAACCTGTTCACCCCCGGCCCGCCCGAGGGGATCAACCTGCTGATGGAGTTCACCGAGAACCCCACCCGCGACAAGTTGGTGCAGTGGCTGCACTCCATGGTGTACGACCCCTCGCTGATCACCGAGGAGCTGATCGAGGAACGCTGGGAACACGCCACCGACCCGGACACGCTGGCGAGCGCGAAGACGATGTACGGCCGGGAGGCGATGCGGTTCCGTCAGGAGATGGAGGCGAAGTCCGACCGGGCGCCCTACTGGGCGACGTTGCACAAGGTCCGCGCCAAGACCCTGCTCACCTGGGGCCGCGACGACCGGGTCAGCCCGCTCGACATGGCGTTGGTGCCGATGCGCACCATCCCGGACGCCGAGCTGCACGTGTTCGGCAACTGCGGGCACTGGGCGATGATCGAGCAGAAGGAGGCCTTCGAGAACGTCGTGCAGGCCTTCCTCACCCGAGAGGACGGCTGACCCCGTGTCCGGCACCCAGGAGATGCCCACTGTGGACGGGGTCCCCGACCGGGACGGGTGGGACCAGGAGGTCGACTTCCTGGTCGTCGGCAGCGGGGGCGGCGGGATGACCGCGGCGCTGGCCGCGCACGACGCGGGCCTGCGCGCGCTCGTGGTGGACAAGGGCAAGACCTTCGGTGGGAGCACCGCGCTGTCCGGCGGCGGGATCTGGATTCCGAACAATCCGACGCTGCGGGCGAAGGGACACCACGACAGCCGCGAGTCGATCCGGAGTTATTTGCTCCGGCTGACCGCGGGGCGGGTGCCCGAGGCACGCATCGACGCCTACATCGACCATGGCCCGGCCACGATGGAGCTGCTCGGCCGGAGCCGGTGGATGCGGTTCTTCTGGGTCAAGGGCTACTCCGACTACCACCCCGAGTACGAGGGCGGCAGGCCGCAGGGCCGGTCGGTGGAGGCCAGACCGTTCGACACCCGCAAGCTGGGCGAACTCGAACGCGACCAGCGACCGAACACCATGCAGGGCCCGCTCGGCCTGTGGGTCACCGCGAAGGACTACCACGACCTCGCCATGGTGAAGCGCACCTGGCGCGGCCGGTGGGCGGCGGTCGTGGCGGCCTGGCGGGTGGCCTCGAACCTGGTGCGCCGACGGCACATGGCCACCGGCGGCCGGGCCCTGGTGGCGCGGCTGCGGATGGCACTGCGCGACGCGGGGGTGCCGGTGTGGCTGCGCACCGCGATGACCGGGCTGGTCACCGACGACGACGGCGCCGTGCTCGGCGCCACCCTGGAACGCGAGGGCGAACCGGTGCGGGTGCGCGCCCGGCGCGGGGTGCTGCTGGCCACCGGCGGGTTCGAGCACAACACCGACATGCGCGACAAGTACCTGCCCGAAGGGGCCCGGGAGAACCACAGCGCGGGAGCGCGGCAGAACACCGGCGACGGCATCCGCGCGGGCGAGGCGTTGGGTGCGGAATTGGCGTTCATGGACGACGCCTGGTGGATGCCGTCGGTGCGGCACCCCGCGGGTGCGGTGATTCCGCTGGTGTCGGAACGCTGCATCCCGCGGTCGTTGATCGTCTCCGGCGAGGGCGGGCGGTTCACGAACGAGTCCGCCCCGTACGTGAACTTCGTCCACGACCAGCTCGCCGGGGGGCACGTCCCGGCGTGGTTCGTGATGGACGCCAAGGCCCGTGCCCGGTACCCGTTCGCCCAGGTGCTGCCCGGTGCGCCGTTCCCCGGGGCGTTTTACGAACAGGGCATCGTGCACACCGCCGACACGGTCGCCGAGCTGGCCGAGCGGATCGGGGTGGACCCGGAGGCGCTGACCGCGACGGTCGAGCGGTTCAACACCGCCGCCCGCTCGGGCACCGACCCCGACTTCGGCCGGGGCGAGAGCGCCTACGACCGCTACTACGGCGACCCCACCCTGCCGAACCCGAATCTCGACGTCGTCGACGAGGCGCCGTACTACGCGGTGCGCATCGAGGTCGGGGACCTCGGCACCAAGGGTGGCCTGGTCTGCGACGAGCACGGCCGGGTCCTGCGCCCGGACGGCTCGGCCGTGGCGGGGCTGTACGCCACCGGGAACACCTCCGCGCCGGTGATGGGCAACGAGTACGCCGGTCCGGGCGCGACCATCGGACCGTCGATGGTGTTCGGCCACCTCGCCGCGCGCCACGCCGCCGGGATCATCGAGCACACCGGCGACACCGGCGAGACCGGCGAGACCGGCGAGACCGGCGACCCGCGAGGTGGCTGAGCACGCCAGGAAGTCGGTGCACACCGGGACGTCGGTGCACATCGGAAGGTCGGTGAACGTGATGACCGCACCCCCTGTCCTGACCCTCCGCGTGGTCGAGGTGGTCGCCGAGACCGCCGACGCGCACTCGCTGGTGCTGGAGCCGGTCGACGACACCGGGGAGACCGGGAGGCTGCACTACCGGCCGGGCCAGTTCCTCACCGTGCGGATCCCCGGTGACGGGCCCGGCGGCGCCGCGCGGTGCTACTCGCTGTGTTCCTCACCGGTCGTGGACGACAAGCCCCGGATCACCGTCAAGCGGGTCGAGGGCGGGTACGGCTCCAACCGCCTCTGCGACCGCGTCGTGGAGGGCACCACGCTGGAGGCGTTGCGCCCGGCGGGCACGTTCACCCCGTCCGGGTTCGACGCGGACCTCTTGCTGGTCGCCGGGGGCAGCGGCAGCACACCCGTGCTGTCCATCCTCAGGTCCGTGCTGCACGCCGGGACCGGTGCGGTGACCCTGGTCTACGCCAACCGGGACGAGGACTCGGTCATCTTCCGGGACGAACTGCGGGGGCTCGTCGAGGCGTTCCCGGACCGGCTGACCGTGCTGCACTGGCTGGAGTCGGTGCAGGGCAGGCCGACCGTGCCCGCGGTGCGCGAGGTGCTGCGCCCGTATGCCGACCGCGAGGTGTTCCTGTGCGGGCCGGAGGCGTTCATGGCCGCGGTCACCGACGCGCTCAGCGGCCCGCAGGGCCTCGGCGTCGACCGGGCGCGGATCCACGTCGAGACGTTCCACTCGTTGACCGGCGACCCGTTCGCCGCACCGGAGGTTCCCGCCGACCCGTCCGGCACCGGCGACACCACGGACCCGGACGACTCCGACGACTCCGCCGACCCCGCCGCCGCGGACTCCGGCGGCTCCGCCGCGGCGACCGCGGAGGTCGTCCTGGACGGGCAGCGGCACACCGTGCGCTGGCCCTCCTCGGCGCGGCTGCTCGATGTGCTGCTGGCCGCCGGGATCGACGCGCCGTACTCGTGCCGGGAGGGCAACTGCAGTGCCTGTGCCTGCCTGCTGCGGGACGGCGAGGTGTCGATGGACCACAACGCCGTCCTCGACTCCGGCGACCTCGACGACGGGCTGATCCTGGCCTGCCAGGCGCGTCCGGTGTCCGACCACGTCACCGTCACCTACGAGGAGTGAGGCTCTTCCCGGTCAGCGGGAGAAACACCCCGCCGCGGACGCCGCGCTGACACCGTGGCAGCACCCCGCACCGACGCACACGCGGCACCTGACACAGAAGTGGGAAGACATGGCAGACACGGTCCTGGAGGCGATCGAACAGGCGGCCGACGAGCTCGCCGAACTCGGTCCGGACAACGAGAAGCTCGGCAGGCTCACCGACGACGCCGCCGCGGCCCTGCGCCGCACCGGGGTCGTCCGGATGCTGCAACCGGCGAAGCACGGCGGTGACGAGGCCCATCCCCGCGAGTTCGCCGAGGCGGTCATGGCCACGGCGCGACACGACGGGTCGAGCGGCTGGGTCGCCGGGATCGTCGGTGTCCACCCGTGGGAGATGGCGATGGCCGACCCCCGTGTGCAGGAGGAGGTCTGGTGGTCCGGTCCGGACACCTGGATCGCCTCCCCGTACGCGCCGATGGGCACGGCGCGGCCGGTGGAGGGCGGGTACGTCTTCGACGGGCGCTGGCAGTTCTCCTCCGGGACCGACCACTGTGACTGGATCTTCCTCGGCGGTCGGCTCACCGACGCGGAGGGGACACCGCTGCAGCCGATGCGGGCGGCGCACTTCATCCTGCCGCGGTCGGACTACGAGATCGTTCCGGACTCCTGGGACGTGGTCGGCCTGAAGGGCACCGGGAGCAAGGACGTCGTCGTCCGGGAGGCGTTCGTCCCGGAGTACCGGGTGATCGACTTCGGGTCGCTGGTCGACGGGACGGCGCCGAAGGAGGCCGGGCTGACCAACCCGACCTACCACGTGCCCTTCACGTGCGCGTTCCCGCTCGGCATCACCGCCGCTGTGCTCGGCATCGCCGAGGGCGCCCTGGCACACCACATGGCCTACCAACGGCAGCGGGTGCAGATCACCGGCACCAAGGTCGTCGACGACCCGTACGTGCTGACCGCGATCAGCGAGGCGGCCGCCGAGATCTCCGCCTCCCGGGTGGCGCTGCTGGACAACGCCTCCCGGATGTACGACGCCGTCGCCGCGGGCCGCGAGGTCACCTTCGACGAACGCGCCGTCGGCCGCCGGACCCAGGTGCAGGCCGCGTGGCGGGCCGTGCGGGCCGTGGACGAGATCGTGGCCCGCTCCGGCGGCAACGCGCTGCGCGGCGACAACCCCATCCAGCGGTTCTGGCGGGACGCGCACATGGGCCTGGCACACGCGATCCACGTGCCCGGTTCGGTGTTCCACGCCTCCGCACTGACCCAGCTCGGCATCGACCCGCCGCAGGGCCCGATGCGCAGCATGATCTAGGAGAACGACCGTGCACAACGTGACGCAGATCCGGGGACTCGGCTACCTGCGGGTGGCCACGACCGACCTCGCCCGGTGGCGCGAGTTCGCCGTCGACGGACTCGGCTTCGCCGAGACGTCCGGGCCGGACCCGGACGGGCTGTACCTGCGGATGGACGAACGCTGGGCGCGGCTGATCCTGCTGCCCGGCGACACCGACCGGGTGCTGGCCGTGGGGTGGGAGGTGCGCGACCAGTTCGCGCTCGCGGCGGTGGGCCGCGCCGTGGAGGCGGCGGGCACCCCGGTGACGATGCTGTCCCGGCCGGAGGCCGTGGAACGCGGTGCGGAGCAGGTGCTGAGCTTCACCGACCCGGCGGGCGTGCCGGTCGAGGTGTTCTTCGCCCCGCGACTGGACCACAGCCCGCTGCTGACCGGGAGGGGGCAGCGCTTCGTCACCGGGGAGCAGGGGATGGGCCACGTCGTGCTGCCCACCACCACGCCGGAGGAGACGGTGTCCTTCTACACCGAGGTGCTCGGCTTCCTGCCGCGCGGCGCCATGCGCATCGACGGCGGCACGGGGGACGTCAGCCGGGTCGAGCCGCCGCGGGTGCGGTTCCTCGGCATCAACCGGCGGCACCACAGCCTCGCCGTCGCCCCCGCGCCGCACGGGGAGGAGCCGGGTCTGGTGCACCTGATGGTGGAGGTGGACGGGCTGGACGCCGTGGGCCGCGCGCTGGACCGGGTGCGCGAACTCGGCTTCTCCATCTCGTCGACCCTGGGCAGACACACCAACGACAAGATGGTGTCGTTCTACGTGCGTGCCCCGGGCGGCTGGGACATCGAGTACGGCACCGACGGGATGCTCGTCGACGAGACCCACTACACCGCCGAGGAGATCACCGCGGACAGCTACTGGGGCCACGACTGGTCCGGCTCCGAACCGCTGGCCGCGTTCACCCCACGCTGAATGCCGCCACGCCCGGTCCATCCCACGCCGGGTCCCCGGAACCCACCCCCGCCGCGAAGGAGCGCGTACCGATGACGACCTCGCCGGCCACGGTGCCGGAGTCCACCGTGCACGACTACGACCTCACCACCGACGTGCTCGTGGTCGGCTTCGGCTGCGCGGGCGCCTCCGCCGCGATCGAGGCCGCCCGGGCCGGTGCGGAGGTGACCCTGCTGGACCGGGCGGGCGGCCCCGGCGGTGCGTCGGCGATGTCCGGCGGCGAGCTCTACCTCGGCGGCGGCACACCGGTGCAGAAGGCGTGCGGGTTCGACGACTCGGCCGAGGACATGTTCGCCTACCTGTCCGCGGTGCTCGGCCCGCACGCCGACGAGGAGAAGCTGCGCCTGTACTGCGACGGCTCGCTGGAGCACTTCGACTGGCTGTGCTCGCACGGTCTGACGTTCGCCCCCCGCCTCTACGACGCGCCGACGTGGATGCCGCCGACCGACGACGGGCTGATGTGGCTGGGGGAGAACGCCTGGCCCTACACCGAGCTCGCCCGGCCGGTGCCGCGCGGGCACCGGCCGGAGACCGAGGCGTTCGGCGGGTGGCTGCTGATGGAGAAACTCGCCGACGCCGCCCGTGCCGGGGGCGCGCGGGTGGAATTGGACACCCGGGCACACGCCCTGGTCGTCGACGACACCGGCCGGGTGGTGGGCCTGCGCGCCCGCCGCTACGGCGATGAGATCACCGTGCGGGCGCGCCGGGGGGTGGTGCTGACCACCGGCGGATTCGTGGACGACGAGGAGATGCTGGCCCACCACGCCCCGCATTTGGCCGGGCACGGCAAGGTCAGTGCGGGCCTGGATCACGGGGACGGCATCCGGATGGCGGCCGCCCTCGGTGCGGCGACCCGGCGGATGTCGGTCACCCAGATCGCGTTGTCCGTGGTGCCCGCGATGATCACCCGCGGGATGCTGGTGAACGCGCACGGGCAGCGGTTCCGCAACGAGGACGTCTACCCGGGGCTGATCAGTGTCGACGCCGTGCGGCACCAGCCCGCGCCGTGGTGGGTGATCCTCGACGAACAGGCCTACGACGAGATCCCGAAGGGGGAACGCTGGGGGGTGCGCCCCCAGCACGTCACCGAGACGCTGGCCGAGCTGGAGGAGGCCACCGGCATGCCCCCGGGCGCCCTGGAGACCACCGTCGGCGTCTACAACGAGCACGCCGGGCACGGGCGGGACCCGTACTTCCACAAGGCCGCGCGGTGGCTGCGCCCGCTGCGCCCGCCGTACGCGGCGATCGACACCCGGCTCGGTTTCGACAACGCGGGCAGGCACAAACCCGGGGACAATCCCGCGATCTCCGGGTTCACCCTCGGCGGCCTGCACACCGACGTGGACGGCGTCGTGTTCGACGTGGCCGGACGTCCGATCCGCGGCCTGTTCGCGGCCGGGCGCGCGAGCTCGGGCATCCACGGCGAGAACTACGTCAGCGGCACCTCGCTCGGCGACGGCACGTTCTTCGGCAGGCGCGCCGGGCGTGCGGCGGCCGGGAAACCCGCCGGGACGGGGGCCGGGGCATGACCGGGGACGGCACGACGGACACGGGCACGACGGACACGGCCACGACGGACACGGGGCCGACCGACACGGCGACGACGGGCGGCGCGGCGTTCGACCCGCTCCGGTACCGGGACCGGACGGTGGTGCTCACCGG
>NZ_KI912232.1:34378-38302 GCF_000231035.2 Saccharomonospora iraqiensis subsp. paurometabolica YIM 90007
GCCGGTCGCGGCCGCACGGTCGATCGAGTCGCGCAGCGCGTGGCAGGTCGCGAACCGGGCGGTGGGTTCCGTGCCGGTCCCGGTCCCGGCGCAGGCGCGGCGCTCGGCGCACTCGGCCCTCGCCGTGGCGTTCCACTGGATGCTGGTCTGTTCCCAGCTCGCCTTGCGCACGTGCACCGTGGTGCCGCACTCGCGGCACCGGACGGGGGTCATCGGCACGTCGGCGAGCCGGTTGTCCTCGCGAATCATCAGGGGGTCTGCTTCTCCTGCTCGCGGCGGGCGAGGTTGTCGGCCACTTCCTGCTTCCAGGCCTCGACCGGCCGGGTGGTGTCCAGCTCGAACTCGAACCGCTCCACCATCTCCGGCTCGATGTCCGCGACGTCGACGTAGAACTGCTGGTACCAGCGCCGCAGCTGGTAGACCGGCCCGTCCTCCTCGCACAGCAGCGGGTTGTCGATCTTGGCCTTGTTCTTCCAGATCTCGACGTCCTGTTCGAACCCCTGGGCGATGAAGCCGGCCATCTTGTTCGCCACCGCGTCCGCGGCCTCGCCGAGGTTGTCCCGCTTGACGATGATGCCGTACTGCAGCACGAACGAGTTCTCGGTGATCGGGTAGTGGCAGTTGATCAGCACCGAGTCGATGTTCATCTGGTCGTAGTGGTAGGTCAGCTCGTCGACCATGAACGACGGGCCGTAGTACGACGCCACCGACGAGTTGCCCACCAGCGCCGGTTTCGAACCGTCCTTGCTCGGCGGCTGCACGTCCTCGCGGGCGGTGCCGTTCATGTACTGGGTCGCGACGTGGCCCTCGAAGACGTTCTTGAAGTAGGTCGGGAACGAGTAGTGCACGTAGAAGAAGTGCGCCATGTCCACGACGTTGTCGACGATCTCGCGGCAGTTCGTGTCCACCACGATCTCGTGCCACACCCAGTCGGTCCACTCGTCGCTGGTGGCGCCCTCGATCCGGGGGATGGTGACCTCGTCCGGGGGCGGGTTGCCCTCCGGGTCGTTCCACACGAACAGCAGCCCGTCCTGCTCCCTCGTCCGCCACGCGGAGGTCCGGGCCCGCAGCGGCACCCGGCGGGAGTAGGGGATCTTCTTGCAGCGGCCGTCGCCGCCCCAGCGCCAGTCGTGGAACGGGCAGGCGATCTCGTCCCCCTTGACGGTGCCGCGGGAGAGGTCGCCGCCCATGTGCCGGCAGTAGGCGTCGAGCACGTTCAACCGGTCGTCGCTCCCGCTGCGGAACACGACCAGCTTCCGGCCGAACGCGGTGATGGTGTGCGGCTCGCCGTCCCGGAACCACTCGGCGAGACCGAGGCAGTGCCACCCCCGCGCGAACCGCGTCGGTGCGGCCTCGGCCTCGATGGTGCGAACCTCGTCGCTCGCCGACTCGACTGTGGTCACTTCGATCCCATTCCTTCACCGACGGAAGTCCTGCGATCGTGAAGGTAGGTCGCCCGATGCGGCCGGGGGCGGAGGAGTCCCACTGGTCGGGATGTCCGGCCCCGATCATCGAGGGTCGGCGCGCAGGATCGGCGCGTGTCCGACTCCTCCCGGATTCCCGAGACGACCCCGCCGACGGCCGAGGACGTGTCGGCGGCGGTGCGCGCACTTCTGCCGGAGCTCGCCGAGCGCGCGTCGACCTGTGACGAGCGGGGCTCCCTCGGCGGGGAGACCATGGCCGCGCTCGTCGCGACCGGCGTGTTACGGCTGCTGCAGCCGACCCGCTACGGCGGGTTGGAGGCCGACCCGCGGTACTTCGCCGACGCCGTCCGCGAGATCGCCGGCGCCTGCGTCTCGACCGGCTGGGTGACCGCCGTACTCGGGGTGCACCCGTGGCAGCTCGGCCTCTTCGACGACCGTGCCCAGCACGAGGTGTGGGGCGACGATCCCGACGTGCTGATCTGTTCGTCCTACGCCCCGGTGGGCACGCTCACGCCCGTGGACGGCGGGTACCGCCTCAGCGGCCGGTGGCGGTTCGCCTCCGGCTGCGGGTACGCCTCCTGGGCGGTGCTGGGCGCGATGGCGGTGGACGGCACGGGCAGGCCGGTCGACTTCCTGTCCCTGCTGGTCCCGCACACCGACTACGACATCGTGCCGGTGTGGGACGTGGTCGGTCTGCGTGGCACGGCCAGTGACGACCTCGTGGTCGAGGACGTGTTCGTGCCCGCCCACCGGGTGATCCGCAACTACGAGCAGGCCCAGCTGCGCGGGCCGGGACAGCGGGTGAATCCCGGGCCGCTGTACCGGATGCCGTTCGCCACGGTGTTCACCACCGCCGTGACCAGCCCGCTGGTCGGCGGGGCGGCGGGGTGTTACGAGCACTACCTCACCACCATGCGGGACCGGGTCCGCCGCAGCCTCGGTGGTGGCCGGTTCGCCGAGGACGGCTTCGTGCAGGCCGCCGTCGCCCGTGCCGCCAGCGAGCTCGACGCGGCCGCACTCCAGCTCGACCGCAACCTCGGCGAGGTGTACGCGCACGCGCGCGACGACGAACCGATCCCGCTGCGCACCCGGCTGCGGGCCCGGCGGGACCAGGTCCGCGCGGCCGAACGCGCCGTCGAGGCGATCGACCTGCTGTTCAGGACCGCGGGCGGCAGCTCGCTCGGCCGGGGCAACCGGGTGGAGCGCACCTGGCGCGACGTCCACGCGGGCAGCGTCCACGTCGCCAACGACGTCGAGCGCGGCCTGGCCCTCTTCGGCCGCGGCGAATTCGGCCTCCCCGTCGAGGACAACCTCGTCTGACCGCTCGCGTCACCGCGGTGTTGCCGTGAAGGGCACTTTCCCTGCGCCCAGTGCCGTGTGGGGCACTTTCCCTGCGTCATACGCAGTGAGAGTGCCCCACACGGCAAAACCCGGCCCGTGCGGCGAGGGAGGTCAGCAGTGGGTGTCCGGTCGGTCGCCGGCGCGGAGGGCGGCGACGAAGCGGCGCACGTCGGGGAGGGAGTCGGCCACCGTCTCCCGATGGCCGCTGCCCTCGTACACCGCGTAGTCGATCATCGGATAGCGCTCGCACAGCGTGTCCACCAGCCGGTCTGTGGCCGGTTTCGGGGCGAGTGCGTCCGCGGTGCCCTGGGCGATCAGGGTCGGCACCCGGGGGGTGACGGTGGCCGGTTCCTGGGTGGCGAAGTACCGGGTCACCGGGCTCAGGTCCGCGTCCGGCCGGAAGAGTGCGGTCGGGTCCACACCGGCGGCGGCCTTCCGGACGGTGTCCATGCAGCCGGTGCGGGCCGCGGTCAGCAGCGGCGCCGCCTCGTCGGTCAGCAGTGCGTCCGGGTCGACGCGGTCGTCGGCGGCCGCGGCGCCGAGCAGCAGGATCGGCAGGAACGGCAGCGCGGCGGCCACGGCCTCCTCGTCCGGATGGTCCCGGTAGAAGGTGACCGTCCCGGTCACCCCGATGCCACCGGGTGCGATGGGTACGGCGGCGCGCAGCCGCACGTCCCGGCGCTGCGGTTCCCGCGCGGCGGCGAACAGCGCGGCGTGCCCACCCTGGCTGTGGCCCATGGCGAACCAGTCCCGGCCCACCGCGGGGTCGAGGTCGCGCGCGGCGCGGACCAGGTCGACCATCGCGTTCGCCGCGCTGTCCCCGTGCAGGTACGGGTGTGGGCCGGGGGTGCCGAGCCCCTCGAAGTCCGTGCGCACCACGGCGTAGCCGTCGGCCACCCATTCGTCGAGGGTCTCGTCCACGAGACCGAGGTAGTCGTGTGCGGGTCCGTCGACGGTGTCCCGCGAGGGGGCACACGGATCGGCGACCCCGGTGGTGCCGTGCGCCCAGCTCAGCACCGGCCATCCGCCCGGCGGCGGTGGCCCGTCCGGAAGCGCCACGGTGCCGGTGACGCGGGTCGGCTCCCCGTCGTGATCGGCGGAGGTGTACCCGACGGCCCAGGTGCCCGCCGCGCTCGGCAACGCCGCCGCCGTGGTCAGC
>NZ_KI912232.1:38402-39346 GCF_000231035.2 Saccharomonospora iraqiensis subsp. paurometabolica YIM 90007
GACGGTCACGGCGGTCACGGCGGCTGCCGCGACCGCGACCGCCCGGGTGATGCGGCCGGTGCGGCCCTTCCTCGTTCCGGTCATGGTGTGTCCTCCACAGCATCGTTCTCCGGGCGGGGCGTCGTCCGGTGCGCGTCGTCCGGGGGTGGACTCGGCAGGGGTTGTTCCCGGCGGGCTCGGTGGTGTCGGTTCACCGGGTCATCGCGCGTACCGCCCGGTGGGCGAAGGTCATCGCGGAGCCGATCGGCAGACCGGGGCCCGGATAGCACGACCCGGTGAACGACGCGCTGGTGTTGCCCGCCGCGTAGAGCCCGGGGATCGCCGCCCCCGCGGTGTCCAGTACGCGGGCGTCGACGTCGGTGCGCAGACCGCCCTTGGTGCCGAGATCCGCGAGCACGAGCCGAGCGGCGTGGAAGGGCGGCCGGTCCAGCGGGACCAGGCAGGGGTTCGGACCGCCGTGGCCCGGATCGGCGAAGAACCGGTCGTACGGGTCCTCACCGCGGTGGAAGTCGGTGTCCGTGCCGGTCCGGGCGAAGTGGTTGAACCGCTCCACCGTGGCCCGAAGCGCGTCGGCCGGGACGTCGAGGGCGGTGGCGAGCTCGGCGAGTGTGTCGGCACGCACCCGCGTACCCGCGGCGACGTGGTCCTCGGCCGGGGTGTCCGGGATCGCGATGGCGGGCGGGTGCCCGTCGTGCCGGGAGTCGAACACGAAGTGGGCGGGAACGCGGTCGGGCGCGGCGGCGAGCTCGCGGCCCATCCGGTCGTACGGCAGCGACTCGTTGGCGAAGCGGTGCCCGGACCGGTCCACGAACAGTCCGCCCCGCAGGCCGAGGGTGAACGCCGCCGAGCCGTCGGGCTGGGCCAGACCGGGGCACCACCACGCCTCGTTCATCCGCGCCGTGGCCGCGCCGACGGCGACCGCCGCCCGCAGCGGGTCGCCCGTG
>NZ_KI912232.1:39446-60951 GCF_000231035.2 Saccharomonospora iraqiensis subsp. paurometabolica YIM 90007
TCGCCCTCGAACCCGCCCGCCGCCAGCAGCACCCCGGAACGTGCCCCGATCCGCGCGGTGTCCCCGTCCGGCGTCGTGGCACGGACGCCGGTCACGCGGGAACCGGCCCGGTCGGTGGTGAGGCCGGTGACGCGGGTGCCGGTGCGGACGGTGCCGGATCCGGTGCCGGTCACCGCAAGCAGCAGCCGTCCGATCAGCGCGCGCCCGCCGGACAGCGGGCCGTGCCGGTGGCCCTTGCCGCGTCGTTCCCGCTCCACCGGGGGGCGGACCAGCGGCAGCAGGTCGCCCAGCTCCTCCGCGGGCAGGTCCGGCGGGACGATCGAGCGGCCGTGCTCCAACCTGCCCGGGGCGGCGAAGTAGTCGGGGAACGCCTGCCAGGTGAACGCCATCGACGGGGCCCGCTCCAGCGACTCCACCACCTCCGGGGCGGCGGCCAGGAACGCCTCGCGGTGGTCCGCGGACTCGGGGCCCAGCAGGGCCGACAGGTAGGTGCGCGCGGACTCGGTGGAGTCGTCGACCCCCGCGCGCCGCTGCACGTCGGAACCCGGCAGCCAGCAGGCCGCTCCCGAGTACGCCGAGGTGCCCCCGACCACGTCGGCCTTCTCCAGCACCAGCGTGCGCAGCCCGGCGGAGGCCGCCGCGTAGGCACCCGCGAGCGCGCCCGCGCCGGAACCGACCACGACGACGTCGTATTCGTCGTCGTGGTCGCCGCCGTCGTACCACCCGTCGTGGTCCCCGTCGCCGTCGTGTCCGCGGCCGATCCCGCGCGGTCCGTCGCTCCCGTGCGCACCCGTGACCGGCATGGGCACCCTCCTCGTCGTCCGGCGCGTCGTCCGGCCCCCGGGGTTTCGGTGGACCGGTCGGTGGTCTCCCGCGACGGGTCAGACAACCGCAGCCGGCGCCCCCGCCGGTGCTTCGATCCCACTGACCGGTACCGAGTGCTGGGCGGGAAGCGCCGTCCGGTGGGTAAGGTCGACGGCGTCGCCACAGAACCGACAGGGGGTCCTGCGTGCCGCGCATCGCCGAGGCGAGAGCCGCCGCCGAGCCGAGCTCACCCGAGCAGGTGGCCCGGCAGCACCGCATCCTGCGTGCCGCGGCGGCTCTGGCCGCGGAGAAGGGGCCGGAGCGGGTCCAGATGCACGAGGTGGCGCGGGACGCGGGCGTGGCCATCGGCACGCTCTACCGGTACTTCCCCTCGAAGACGCACCTGTTCACCGCCCTGCTGGCCGAGCAGGTCGAGCGGTTCGACGAGAGCCTGGGGGAGCCCTCCGGTGCGGAGGAACCCGAGGAGGCCGTCGCCGGGGTGCTGGCCGCCGCCAGCCGGGAGCTGCTGCGCAGGCCCCTGCTGGCGACCGCGATGCTGCAATCGTTCAACACCGCGAACGCGGCCACGGTCACCGACGTGGCCCGCATCGACCGGACCTTCGACAGCATCATCCTGCGCACCCTGGGCATCGCCGAACCCACCGCGAAGGACCTCTCGCTGATCCGTCTGCTCCAGCAGCTCTGGTACGGCGTGCTGCAGTCGAGCCTCAACGGCCGGATCTCCCTGCCCGACGCCGAAGCCGACATCACGATGGCCTGCCGACTGCTCCTGGCCCCCCGCTCGAACGCCCACCCGCAGCAGTAGTCACCCACCGTGGTGCCGTGAAGGACTCCCTGCCTGCGTGTGGTGCCGTGAAGGACTCCTTGCCTGCATCCGACGCAGCGAAGGAGTCCTTCACGGCACACCCCACGGACGGGTCAGCGGGTCATGTCGAGTTGGGCGACGCTGTAGGCGGCGTAGGTTCGGCCGGGGTCGCGGTCGGCGAAGTACGGGGTGAGTTTGTCGTCCATTTCGGACACCGAGAACACGCCGGAGTCCGCCTCGAACTTGTGCTCCACCGTCGGGGCGGCCATCAGGCCCACCATGTCGCCGTAGACGACGAAGACCTGGCCGTTGATGTCGGCCGCCGCCGGTGCGGCGAGATAGCGGACGAAGGTGCCCACCCGGTCGGGGGAGAGCAGGTCCGGCCCGCCGCCGTCCCCGGCCGTGGCGTCGTCACCGCCGTCGCCCCCGTCGAAGACGTCCGCGGTCATCGCGGTGCGCGCGCGGGGGCAGATCGCGTTGGCGCGCACCCCGTACTTGGCCGCGCCCTGCGCCGTGGCCAGGGTCAGCGCCACGATGCCCGCCTTGGCGGCGGCGTAGTTGGGCTGGCCGGCCGAGCCGAACAGGAACGCCTCCGAGGAGGTGTTGATCATCCGCGCGTACACCGGGCCGTCGGCGGCCTTGCTCGCCTTCCGCCAGTACGCGGTGGCCGACTGCGCGACCGACGCGTGTCCCTTCAGGTGGACCCGCAGCACGTCGTCCCAGTCGGACTCAGTCAGGTTGAACACCATCGCGTCGCGGAGCACACCCGCGTTGTTCACCACGACGTCCAGCGAGCCGAAGGAGTCGACCGCCGCCTGCACGAGCTGATCGCCCAGGGACCACTCGCCCACGTCGCCGACCACCGCGACGGCCTGCCCGCCCGCCGCCTTGATCTCGCCGACGACCTCCTCGGCCGCGGGGCCGACGTCGTTGACGACGACGTTCGCGCCGCCCGCGCCCAGTGCCAGCGCCTCGCTGCGGCCGAGGCCCGCGCCCGCCCCGGTGACGACGGCGGTGCGGCCCGCCAGGCTCCCGTCTGCACCCATGCTCCGTGCGTTCCTTCCTCGACTGCCGTGCCGGTCCCGGTCCGGTGACCGGCCGCGGAGACTAGTACGGGTAGCACCGCCGTCGGCAACGCCGAGACCCACTCAGCGGGACGGCGCACCCGGCAGAACCGGAACACGTTCTAGGGTTCGGCTCGACGACGCCCGACCCGAACGGAGACCGCGAACGCCATGACTCTGGGTCTCACCGAGGAACACACTCAGCTGCGCGACGCCGTCCGCGCGTTCGCGGCCCGGCACGTGACCGCCGAGGTCGTCCGTGCCGCGGTGGACGCGGACACCGACGGCGTCCCGCCCTTCTGGACGGCGCTCGCCGGACAGGAACTGCTCGGCCTGCACCTGCCGGAGGAACACGGCGGATCGGGATTCGGCCTGCTGGAGACCGCCGTGGTGGTCGAGGAGCTCGGCCGTGCGCTGACCCCCGGGCCCGTCGTGCCGACCGTGACGGCCTCGGCGGTCCTGCACCGCGCGGGGCACCACGCGCACCTGCCGGACCTGGCGACGGGGCGCGGTGTCGGTGCGGTGGGGCTCGGTGCGGGCACCCTCGCCCTGCGGTGGGAGGCCGACGGCACGGCCGTGGCCTCCGGGACGCCCGACCCGGTCTCCGGCGGTGCGACCGCCGACGTGTTCGTGCTGCCCGCCCACGACGACGGCGGCACCACGTGGGTGGTGCTGTCCCGGGCCGAGGTGGAGACCACGGAGCTGGTCAGCCACGATCCGACGCGCCGCCTGGCGCGTGTGCACGTGCCGGAGATCCGACTGTCCCCGGACTCGGTGCTGTCCGGGACGGAGGCGGAACTGCCGCGGGAGGTGGCGGCCGTCCTGCTGGCCGCCGAGGCCTCCGGACTCGCCGAGTGGGCCACCACGACCGCCGCCGGCCACGCCGCCACCCGCGAACAGTTCGGCAGGCCGATCGGGCAGTTCCAGGGCGTGAAGCACCGCTGTGCCCGGATGCTGGTGCGCGCCGAGCAGGCCCGGGTGTGCGCCTGGGACGCCGCCCGCGCCCTCGACGCGGACACCGGGGTGGGTGCGGTGTCGGCGGAGACGTCGCTGGCCGCGGCCGTGGCCGGGGCCAGCAGCGTCGAAGCGGCCTTCGCCACCGCCAAGGACTGCATCCAGGTCCTCGGCGGGATCGGGTTCACCTGGGAGCACGACGCCGGACTCGTCCTGCGCCGTGCGCAGAGCTCGCGGCTGCTGCTCGGCCCGACCGCCACGTGGCACCGGACGGTGGCCCGTGCGGCGCTGGCCGGGGTGCGCCGGGGGATGGGCGTCGAGCTGCCGCCGGAGGCGGAGACCGTCCGCTCCCGGATCCGTGCGGAACTGGAACCGGCCCGGGAGCGGGATGCCGAGGGTGCGCGGCGGTACCTCGCCGAACACGGCTACACCGCACCACATCTGCCGGAGCCGTGGGGCAAGGGCGCCGACGGTCTCACCCAGCTCGTCATCGACGAGGAACTGGCGGCGGCGGACCTGTCCCCCGTGGACATGGTGATCGGCAACTGGGTGGTGCCGACGCTGATCGAACACGGCAGTGCGCAGCAGCAGCAGCGTTTCCTGCCGTCCACCCTGCGCGGGGAGACCGTGTGGTGCCAGCTGTTCAGCGAACCCGGTGCGGGCTCCGACCTGGCGGCGCTGCGCACCCGCGCCGAGAAGGTCGAGGGGGGCTGGCGGCTGTCCGGGCAGAAGGTCTGGACCTCGGCCGCCCGCGAGGCGCACTGGGCCATCTGCCTGGCCCGCACCGACCCGTCGGTGCGCAAACACAAGGGGCTGTCCTACTTCCTGGTCGACATGTCCGCACCCGGGATCGAGATCCGCCCGCTGCGCGAGCTCACCGGGGACGCGTTGTTCAACGAGGTCTTCCTGGACGAGGTCTTCGTGCCGGACGACGCACTCGTCGGCGAAGCCGGCGACGGATGGAAACTCGCCCGCACGACCCTGGCGAACGAACGGGTGGCGTTGTCCCGGGGCTCGTCCCTGGGCGACGGCGGCGAGACACTGCTCGAACTGGCCGTCGCCGACGGTACCCCCGACGCCGACCGGTTGGCCGAACTCGGGGCTCTGCTCGCCGACGCCCAGTCCGGAGGGTTGTTCCGCCTGCGCGGGGTGCTCCGGTCGTTGACCGGCGGGCAGCCCGGTGCGGAGTCGAGTGTCGGCAAGTTCCTCGGTGTCGAGCACGCCCAACGGGTCTGGGAGACGGTGATGGACTGGCGCGGCGTGGACGCCCTGGTCGGTCCGAGCTCCCGGGGCGGGAGCGCGTGGATGTTCCTCAACACCCGGTGCCTGTCCATCGCGGGCGGGACCACCGAGATCCAGCTGAACATCATCGGCGAGCGGATCCTCGGACTGCCGCGCGATCCCTGAGTTCCGGTCAGTGGGACCTCCCGGATCGCCGGTGGGGGTCCGGCCTACCGTCCGTCGGCAGTTGTGAAGCAGCGCACAACGACGTCGGTGCTCACGGTAGGGAGAGGACATGCGATCACGACCCGGGCTCGGAACCCGGATCCGCGCGGCGGCGATGGCGGGCACGCTCGTGCTCGCCGGATGCTCCGGCGGCGCCGGTGCCGGCCACGACGGTGGGAACGCGGACCCCGGCACCGGGCGCGTTCCCGACGGGATGGTGGGACAGCAGCCGGAACCGGGTGAGCCGGCTGCCGGCGGCACGCTCACCTTCGCCGCCTACGCCGAACCCGGCAGTCTCGACCCCACGGAGACCATCGCGCACGGGTCGTCCGGCGGGGCCGCGCTCGCGGCCGTCTACGACGTACTCGTGCGCTACGACCACGACGCGGGCGAGTACGTGCCATGGCTGGCCGAATCGCTGGAAAGCGCGGACGAGAGTCGACAGTGGACGGTCGAACTCCCGGACGACGTCGAGTTCAGCGACGGTACCCCGCTCGACGCCGAGGCGGTGGTGGGCAGCGTCGAGTACTATCTCTCCGCAGGCGGATCGGACGCCCCGCTGCTGGAGCGCACCCTCGACTCGATGACGGCCACCGGGGAGACCACGGTCGTGTTCGAGCTGACCGGACCGTGGCCCGGGTTCCCGACCATGCTCGCGCAGGGCGCGGGGATGATCACCGCACCGGCCGCGCGCGATGGCGCGGAGTTCGAACCGATCGGGGCGGGACCGTTCACGCTCGAGAACTACGCTCCCGGTGAGGAACTGGTCCTGGCGGCCAACGAGGACTACCGGCTCGGCAGGCCACCCCTGGACCGGGTGCGGTTCACCTGGTTGCCCGGACCGGAGGCGAAACGCGACGCACTGGAGTCCGGGGCGGTCGACGTCGCCTATCTGCGGGAGCCGAGCCAGGTGCGGCAACAGCTGGACTCCGATGCCACCGGCTTCCTCACCACCCTGTCGGTGGGTAACTCGATCACCATCAACCAGCGGGACGGTCGGCCCGGGGCCGACCGCCGGGTGCGTCGTGCGCTGGCGCTGGCACTGCGGCCGGAGATGGTGTCCCAGCGGGTGTTCGAGGGTGCCGCCGTGCCGTCGAAGCGGTTGTTCCCGGAGACCTCGGAGTGGTACGCGGAGGGCGTCGAGCCGCTCGGCACCGACGTCCAGCGGGCCCGGAAGCTGGTGGAACAGGCGAAGGCCGACGGCTTCGACGGGTCCGTCGAGTTGGTGAACGGGTCCGACCCGTCGGCGCGCGCGGAGTCGATGGCGATCAAGGCGATGCTCGAACAGGTGGGTTTCACCGTCGAGATCTTCGCGGCGCGGTCGATCTCCGAGCAGATCCGGAAAATCTACGCCACGAAGGACTTCGACCTGGCCAGTTCCGCACTGAGCGTCGGTGACGCGGACCCGTACCCGCGGCTGACCGCGGGTCTGCACAGCGAGTCGCCGATCAACGCGGGCGGCTACGCGAACCCGGAGATGGACGAGCTGCTCGGGCGGCTGCAACGGGCCGGGACCGAGCGGGAGTCGCGGGCCGTGCTCGCCGAGATCGAACGGCTCTGGCAGGCCGACGTCCCCATCCTCACGCTGTCCCCGATGCGGACGTTGATCGCGTGGAACCCGGACGTGTACGGCGCCGTGCCGACCGGCGAAGGCATGATGCTGTTCCACGACACCTGGCTCGCCGGCTGAGGTGCTCCCGAGTTGGTGTTCCGTGAGGGGCACATTTCCTGCGTGTGCCGCAGGGAATGTGCCCCTCACGGCGTCCGGTGGGGGGAAAGTGCCCCGCACGGCCCGGACGCGACGTGACACTGTCTACTTTCGGCGGCGGGGCGGGCGGTGCGGCGGTTACCGTTGTGCGATGACGACCAACGCCGATGCGACGTCGTGGGACGGCCACGGGAACACGGTGCCGGAGGGCAGGCTGACGGCCACGGCGGAGAACGAGGGAATCGACGCCGCGGTCGCGGCGGCGCGGCGGGTCATCTCCGCACTGCTGCACGCGGGCGGGAACACCGCGGCCGAGATGGCCGACGTGGCCGACCGGCTCAACGCCGTCGCCGACCATCTCGACGGGCACGCGCCCTCCCGCGAGGACCGCATGGTCGACATGTGGAGCGGCGAGGGCGTCACCCGACACGACCCGGTGACCGGCCCGGAGAACGCGATCGCCCCGCCGCTGACGTTGACCGGCAACCCGGACGGCTCGGTGTCCGGAACCACCACGCTCGGCATGGCGTACCAGGGTCCGCCCGGCTACGCCCACGGCGGCGTGTCGGCGCTGCTGCTGGACCACTCCCTCGGCGTGGCGAACCACTGGGCGGGCACCTCCGGCATGACGGCGCGCCTGACCCTGCACTACCACCGGCCCACGCCGCTGTTCGAGGAGCTGACCGTGCGCGCCCGGTGCACCGCCGTGGACGGCCGCAAGATCCACACCGAGGGCACGATCTCCGCCGGCGACACGACCCACGTCACGGCCGAGGGCCTGTTCATCCGCAAGTTCGTCCCCCTCCCGTCCTGACCCACACCCACCCCGCGAGTCGCCACCCCACACCCGCGAGTCGACGCCCCAGGACCGCGAGTCGCCACTCCAGTTCCGCGAGTTGACGCCCCGGTTCCGCGAGTGGACGCCCCTGGCGTGGCACCGCACGCGGATACGGGCGGCGTGCGCCCGTGCTGGGTCGGCGTGCTTCGGCTCGGCGGGCGGACCCACCCGCCGCGGGTGTCGGTCCGCCGTCCCGGGGTGTCGACTCACGGTCCTGGAGCGTCAACTCGCCGTCCTGCAGTGGCGACTCGCGGTCCTGGGGTGTCGACTCGCCGTCCTGGAGTGGCGACTCGCGGGTCAGAGGGTGATGGTCTTCCGGATGATCTTGCCGGTGGCGTTGCGGGGGAGGGCGGAGGCGGTGAGGCGCCAGTGGCAGGGGACCTTGAAGTGGGCCAGCCGCTGCCGGCAGAACTCGGTCAGCTCCCGCTCGGTGACCGCGGCCCCGTCCCGGGTGACCACCACGGCACCGATCTCCTGGCCCAGATCCGGGTGGTCCACACCGAGCACGACACACTCGGCCACGGCGGGGTGCTCGTCGAGCACGTACTCCACCTCGGTGGGGTAGACGTTCTCCCCGCCCCGCAGGATCAGGTCGGACCGCCTGCTGGCCAACCGGAGCCTGCCCTGCTCGTCGAGCAGGCCGATGTCGCCGGTGTGCAGCCACCGGTCCGGGCCGATCGTCCGCGCGGTCGCCTCCGGATCGTGGAAGTATCCGGCCATGGTGTAGGCGCTGCGGGTGCAGACCTCGCCCTCCTGCCCGGGCGGCAGCACGGCACCCGTCTCGTCGCGGATCTGCACCTCGACACCGATCACCGGCCTGCCGAGGGTGCCCGGTGCCTGTTCCAGATCGGCGGGCGTGGCGACCGAGATCGCGGTCGCCGACTCGGTCAGTCCGTAGCTGTCCACGAGGGAGTTCTTCGCGAACGGCACCGTCTCCCGCAGCCGCTGCTTGAACTCCGGGGACGACGGCGCGGAGGCGAGCGAGAACGCCGTCAGTGACGACAGGTCGTAGGAGGCGAGGTCGCCGTGCTCCATCAGCCGGTGCGCCATCGTCGGCACCGCGCCCCAGTTGGTCACCCGCTCGGACTCGATCAGGCGCAGCACCCGGTCCGCCTCGAACCGGCCCAGGTTCATCACCACGGCGCTGCCGGTGGCCAGCCGGGGTATCGCGAGATTGTGCAGGCTGGCGATGTGGAACAGCGGCATCGCCAGCAGGTAGCGACGGGCGGTCGGGTCGGTGGGGTCGCCGAAGGCGCGCGCCATCGCGTCGTTGAACCGGTGGTACTCGATCACCGAGGTCAGATTGCGGTGGGTGTGCACCACGGCCTTGGCCATGCCCGAGGTCCCACTGGTGAACAGGATGACGGCCGGGTCGTCCTCGGCCACCGTGACGTCGGGCAGGGGCGTGTCCGGGTGTCGGCGGGTGATCTCGGGGAGGTCGTCCTCCACGCTCAGCACGGTGACCCCGGCCTCGCGCAGCGCCGGGGCGCGTTTGTGGTCGGCGACGACCACGGTCGGTGTGGTGAGTCCGAGGGCGTGCTCGGTCTCGCGCGGTGACCACCAGGCGTTGTACCCCACGGCGACCGCCCCGAGGCTCACGGTGGCCCAGAAGGCGATGATCCAGCCGGGCGAGTTGGCGGCCATGATCCCCACCCGGTCGCCCGGGCCGACGCCGTACCCGGTGCGCAGCACCCGGGCCAGCGAGGCCACGGCCGCGCCGTGCTCGGCGAAGGACAGCCGGTCGTGCTCGGTGACGAGGTAGTCGGCATCGCCGTGGCGCAGCGACGCGGACAGCACCTCGCCCAACGAACCGGCCCGGTGCACGAACACCGGCAGGCGGGCGCCGAGGACGTCGTCGACGGCCATCTCGAACTCACCGCCGGGGCCGGTGAGGCGGGAAACGATCTCCTGTGCGGCTTGTGGACCCGATGCGGTCATTGGCTCCCTTTCCTCGCCCGGCCGACGGCGGCGCGGAGCCGGCCGTCGGCGGGCCGATCCGTTGTCGAGGGTAGGCACGTGCGGGCACGGTCGGAATCCCGATGACCGGGATGAACGCCACCCTCGCCGGTGCGGCCCGGCGACACCGGTCGGTTCCCGGTGAGCGGGACGGAACCAGGCGCGGGCGGATGCGGCCCGGCCACGATGAGGCCCGGATGCGCACCGGGGTGCGCCGTGCGGCGCCACGGCCCCCTTCCCCGGCATCCGGGATGCACGGGCCGTCGTGGACAGGGAGCGGACGAGAAGATCATGGGCACACTCGACGGGAAGGTCGCCCTCGTGACGGGCGCCGGACAGGGCGTCGGGCAGGGAATCGCCCTGGCGCTGGCCGCGGAGGGCGCCGCCCTCGCCGTGCTGGGACGCACCGGGGACAAGCTCCGGGCCACCGCCGAGCTGATCCGGCAGCGCGGGGCCGACGCCGAACCGTTCGTCTGCGACGTGGCCGACACCGCCGCCGTGCCCGCACTCGTCGACGGGATCGCCGACCGGTTCGGCGGGATCGACATCCTGGTGAACAACGCCTACTCCGGCGCCTTCGGACCGTTGCTGTCGCTGAGCGGGGACGACTTCCGCACCGGTTTCGAGCACGGTCCGTTCGCGACATTCGCGTTCATGACCGCCTGCCACCCGCACCTGAAGGCGCGCGGCGGCGGCAGCATCGTGAACCTGGTGACCTCGGCGATGGTCCGCTGGGACGCCACCAACTTCGGCGCCTACGCGGCCGCCAAACAGGCCGTACGGTCGCTGACCCGCACGGCGGCCGTCGAGTGGGGGCCGGACGGCATCCGGGTCAACTCCGTCGCCCCGCACGCGCTCTCGCCGAGCCTGCAATGGTGGATCCGGAAGAACCCGGAGGAGGCCGAGGAGTTCCGCAGGACCATCCCCCTGGGCTACATCGGCGACTGCGAGGCCGACGTCGGGACCGCGGTCGCCTGGCTGGCCGGTCCGCAGGCCCGTTACCTCACCGGCGCCACCGTCCCCCTCGACGGCGGTCAGGCGAACTTCGGCTGACCCGGCACGCCCGGAACGCGCACATTCGTCCCGACATCCGCCCCGGCAGGAGAGGAAACCCGTGAGCGACAGCGACAGCACCCCCGGCGGACCCGACGGCCGCGCCGCCGTACCGGACCCGCTCTCCCCTGGCATGCTCGGCCCCGTGACCCTGCGCAACCGCACGATCAAGGCCGCCACCTACGAGGGGCTGGCCTACCGGGGGCGGGTGACCCGTGAGCTGATCGACTTCCACCGGGAGTACGCCCGCGGCGGGGTGGGCATGACCACCGTGGCGTTCTGCGCGGTCTCCCCGGAGGGGCGGACGGACAAGCACCAACTCGTGTGGACCCCCGAGGCCCTGCCGGGGCTGCGGCAGCTGACCGACGCGGTGCACGCCGAAGGGGCGGCCGTCTCGGCGCAGCTCGGGCACGCGGGCCCGGTGGCCAACCCCCGGGACACCAGGGCGCCCGCGTTGGCCCCGTCCCGGCACTTCCACGCCACCAGCGGCAGCCTGACCCGCCCCGCCACCCGCGAGGACCTGACCCGGATCGTGCGGGACTTCGGCAATGCCGGTGCCTCGGCGGTCGAGGCCGGGTTCGACGCGGTCGAGGTCCACCTCGGACACAACTACCTGGCCAGTTCGTTCACCAGCCCGAAGCTGAACCGGCGCACCGACGACTACGGCGGCAGCCTGGCGAACCGCACCCGGCTGGCCCGGGAGGTGACCCGCGCGGTGCGCGACGCCGTCGGCGACCGGGTGGCCGTGCTGGCGAAGGTGAACATGGACGACGGCGCGCCCGGCGGGTTCTGGCTGGACGAGGCGATCCAGCTCGCCCGGTGGCTGGAACAGGACGGCTCGGTGGACGCGCTGGAGATGACGGCGGGCAGTTCGCTGCGCAACCCGATGTACCTGTTCCGGGGCGACGCGCCGTTGGAGGACTTCGCCGCGGTGATGCCGCAGCCGGTGCGGCTCGGTGTGAAGATGGTGGGTGGCAAGTTCCTCAAGTCCTACCCCTACACCGACGCCTATCTGCTGGAGCAGGCCCGGCAGGTGCGTGCCGCCGTCGACCTGCCGATGGTGCTGCTCGGCGGGGTGACGAACAAGGAGGTCATGGACACCGCGATGCGCGAGGGCTTCGGATTCGTGGCGATGGCCCGCGCGCTGCTGCGCGAACCCGACCTGGTCAACCGGCTGCGGGCCGATTCCACGGCCCGCTCGCTGTGCATCCACTGCAACAAGTGCATGCCCTCGATCTACCAGGGCACCCACTGCGTCCTGCGGGACCAGGAAGGACCGCGGGCGCACGGGTGGGGCAGGGCGTCGGTGGTCTGACCGCGGTCATCCTTACGCGTTCCGTCCGTTGCTGTCCGGTGGCCGTCCGGCCAGGCAATCCTCGAGGAAGCGGGCGACACCGTCGTCGTCGTTCGACGTGGTGACGTGCCCGGCCGCGGCGAGTACCGACTCGTGCGCGTTGCCGACCGCGACCGCGCATCCGGCCCAGTTCAGCATGGGGAGGTCGTTCGGCATGTCCCCGAACGCGATGACCTCGTCGGCTCGGTAGCCCAGCCGGTCGGCGACCCGCGTGAGGGCGCTCGCCTTGGTCACACCTGTGGCGGTGACTTCGCAGAACCCTGTCGACGAACAGGTGACCTCGATGCCGCGCAGGCCGAGAGCGCGCAACGGCGCGAGGTGGTCGGTCGCGTCACCCGGAAGTTGAATGAGCAGCTTTCCGACTTCGTGCGTGTCGGGTGCCGTGTCGAGGCGGGAGACCGATCGGGTCGCCGGCAGCGATCCCGGAGCCAGGCGGAACCCGTCCTCCAGAACGAGTTCGGGGTGCGCGTCGTAGCCGAATCGTGCGGTGGGGAATCGTGTGCGGACGAGCGTCAGCACCGACCGCAGCACCGTGCCGGGGATGGTATGGCGCCACAGGTCGACTCCGCGGCGTGGATCGTGCACGAGAGTCCCGTTGCCACAGATCAACACCGTGCTCCGGCTCAGTTCGGGGATACGGCGGACGTCGCGGAGCGGACGAGCGCTGGTAATCACGAGCGGCCAAGAGGAGTCGACAAGACCGTCGAGGACGTCCCGGGTGCGTGCCGAGACCGAACCGTCGGACGCGAGCAACGTCCCGTCCAGATCCACCGCGATCATCCTCGGATGCTCAGCTGGTGACATCATCGGGTTCCTGCGCGGTCAGGGACCGGACTTTCGGCCGCGAGACGGCGAGTACGAGGTATCCGCAGAAGGCGGCCAGAGCGGGGCCGACGAACGCGGTGGCGAGCCCCCAACGGTCCAACACGGCGCCGGAGACGCTCGTCCCGAGTCCGTTACCCATCATGAAGAGGGTGACCAGCCAGGCGAATGCCTCGGTCGACGTCCCCGCCGGGACGTTCTCCCCGATCACCACGAAGGCGCAGGCCAGTGCCGGAGCGAGGAACAGGCCGCTGATCAGCGCCAACGGCAGGATCAATGTCGGAGGAGGGGCGAAGGCGAGTGGTAGATAGCCGACAGCGAGTCCGAACATGAGCAGGTTGAGCCGGGAGTACGCTCGCCCCGGCCAGGAGCGGCTGCCGTACGCCAGGCCACCGATGAGGGCGCCCAGCGCGTTCGCACCGAGGATCAGACCGGACAGACTGGTCGACCGCTCGGCCTCGCTGTAGGCGACCACGACGATGTTCAGCATGCCGAGCGTGGCGCCGACGAAGAGGAATCCGAGCAGGACCGTGCGCAGCGCCCCGGAGCGCAGCGGACCGGCCCAGTCGGCGTGTCGTACCTCGGGCCGCCATCGCCGAACCGGGGGAGCGACGACGAAACCGATCGTGCCGATCAAGGCCACGACGCCCGTCATGACCACCGCACCGGCCGGACCCAGCCCATTGATGAACCCGACGACGAGCAGGGGACCGGCCACGAAGATGACTTCCTGCAGCGCGGCGTCCAGCGCGTAGGCGGCGTTGACGGCCCGCCGCGTCTCCAGGATCGTGGGCCAGAGCGACCGCAGGCATGGCTCCAACGGGGGGGTGAACAGACCTGCCACGACGATGGCGACACCGGCCAACGCCACCTGGTCGGGGGAGGTCATCGAGAGGACGAGGAAGCCGAGCGTTGACGCCGCCACGCTCAGCAGGAGAACTCGGGCCTGGCCGTGGAGGTCGACGAACCGACCGAGTACCGGGCCGCCGACCGCCGCGGCGATGCCGTACAGCGCGCCGAGCACGCCCACGAGAGCGTAGTCGAAGCCCTGGGCACGCAGGAACAGCGCCACCACCAACGGCCCCATTCCGTTGGGTAGCCGGCCGATGATGTTGCTCGTCACCAGGTGCTTGACATGTGGTTGCCGAAGGCATTCGGCGTAGGCCCGCATCTAGAACCCCTCCGAGGTCCTCGCCCTGTCCAGTACGGTCACGCTGCGTATCCCGGCGACGTGGTCCACCACGATCCGGTGCCGCTTCGTCATCAGGGACACCGGTGGGCCGGGGCCCAGCCGCAACCAGAAGCGCGCTGCCTCGAAATCCAGGCAGGCGAAGCGTTCCGCGCTCCGGGGGAGGCGGCGGACGTGCAGCGGCTCCAGCTCACGGAGCAGGGCCGTGGGGAGATCGTGCGCCTCGACATCGCAGATCGTCCCGTCCGCCGCCCGTTCGATGACCGTGGGAACCACGGTACGGATCCGCGGTCCGGCACGGTATCCGTGCGGAAACGCGAACACCACCCGCCCGGGACTCACGGTGACCCTTGTGCGGGGGAAGTCGAGTTCCACCGCCCGCGTCAGCACGGGCCACCGGGAAGATCGCGCAGCGGTGCGACGTCCGAGTCGCCGTACTCGTCGTGGAAGCGCGTCAGGAACTCCATGAGAAAGTGGTGTCGATCATCCGCGATCCTTCGCCCCGTGTCGGTGACGACGTCGCGGTGTAGCCGGACCAGTTTCTCGTAGAAGTGCGCCACGACGGAACTGGTCCGACCCTCCCGATACCGTGTCCGAAGCGCACTGTCCGGGACCCACATCGGTTCTCCCAGCATTCCGCCGTACAGGAAGGCCCGTGCGATACCGATCGCGCCCATCGCGTCGAGGATGTCGGCGTCCCGGACGCAGGCTGCTGTGGTATCACACACGTCGACGCTGTGCCCGGAGAACGTGAACGAGTCGGTCGCGGCCACGGCGGTCAATACCAAGCGCCTGCTGCTGTCCGGCACCTCCGCCCGCGTCAGTGCCCGCCGAATGTCCGGTTCGGCCTCCTCCGGGCGTGCCGGGACACCTGTCCGCCGTTCGAGTAGCCGGTGGTAGTCGTGTACATAGCCCGCGATGGCGGCCGCCTCGGTGTCACCACCCTCCTGTTCGGCGAGTTCCGCGGCGAGCTGAGAGACCCGGTCCAGGTGCCCGAGGTCATGGGCCCGGTCGCCGTCGCGGAAGTCCTCCTCGACGATCCGGCGGACCCGTTCCAGACATGTGGTCATGACCAGCCTCTGTCTCCGTAAATCTGTTTCCAGGTGCGGGCGATTTCCTGTTGAAGACCGGCGTCGAGACGGTGAATCCCCGGGCCGCGATCCTCGAGCCCGAGGTTACGGGTACACAGATACAGTTCGGAGTAGATGAGATCCAACACGTTGCCGAGCACACTCTGTGCGAGGAAGTTGACGGGTCTGCCGTCGTTCAACAGGAAGACCCGGCGATCGGCGGCGATCAGCTCGGCCATGACGTCGTCCTCCTGCTCGACGACGCCTCGCGACCGCATCCCGTCGACATCGAACTCGACCTTCTTCGAGCTGCCGCTGGCGAGTATGGTGCCGTCGCGCACGTAGGCGAGGTCGTCGACGGTGAACGAGCGCGTCCCCGACACGCCGAGCACCACGTCGGCCCAGCCGAGAATCCGGTCCCGGGGCATGGTGAGGTGTCCGTCGACCATCGCGCGAGACGTCTTGATGTCGTCGGTGTCGTAGACGGCCACCTCGGAACCCAGGGCGCGCAACGTGGCCGCGAGCGCCGAACCGATACCGCCGTATCCCAGCACCGCTATCGACGTCTCCCCGACGTGTCGGAAGAACCTGGTCCGGAGCAGGTGGTCCATGGAGTACGCGAGGGATCGTCCGACCTGGCGGTTCTCGAGGTCCTTCAGCGGACTGTCGGCGATCGTGTAGACGGGGTAGCGCAGTGGCTGTCTTTCCTCATACCGCCACTGTCCCTGGTGGGTGTCCTCGACGACGCCCAAGAAGCGGTGGTGTCCGGCGACATCGTCGAGAGTGGTGGCACAGTACCCGCCGACTTCCTGGACGACCACGCTGCGGCCGGTGCGCTCCAGTGCCTCCGCGGAAAGCCGCGCGACCAGTGGGCCGATCTCGCTCAGCGTGGAGGGGGTGTGGACGGGCACCAGACCCGCAAGCGCCTCATGCGCCGAATCCCGCAGTGAGTACGGTACCGCGACCACTGCGTGAACCGACATCGCCGAAGCCAGGGCCCGCACGAAGGGTACGGCGGTGTCGAGCAGGTGCGTCACCAGTACCAGACTCAGTTCGGGGCACGGCCTACGGTGGATCATCGTGTTCAGGACCGGCAGAGGTGGAACGACGCGGACGGGCGAGATGGTCGTCTTCTTATCGAACGCTACCGGCGTCGCGGTCACGAGGCTCTCCGATCGGGGTCGTCGTCACGAACAGGGTGTTGTGCTGCTGACGTCGTGCGTCACACATGTCGCAGTCGATCGAGTCCGGATACCTGTGGCCGCGGTATCCGCGCCGGTCTGAGTTCGACCTCGCCGATGGCGGTGTCCTCCGGCATCTCGGAGAGGAGCGCGGCCACGCACCTCGCCACGGAGTCGGTGCTCATCTTGTCTGGTGAGTCGTCGTCGGCGAAGTTCGCGATCGCTCCGGGAGAGACCAGGGTGCTCCGGACACCGCGGGGTCTTTCCTCCAACAGGAGCGTCTCCACGAACGCCTTGAGTGCCGCTTTCGTGGCGCTGTAGGCCGTACCCCCCTCGAAGTGCCGGCTGCCCGCGTGACTCCCGAGCAGGACCACCAGGCCGTTCGCACGCCGCAATTCGGGCAAAAGCACGCGCACTGTCTGCACCACCGAGGTGAAGTTGATCCGCACCGCGTCGTTGAGCCGGGCAGGGGAAAGGTCTTCGACCTCGCACAATTCCCGGGTCACCGAGGTGCTGACGAAAGCATCCACACGACCGTGTGTCCGGCGGATGTCGTCGGCGACGGCTATCGGACTGTCGTCGTCAGTGAAGTCGCAGAGATGCTCGTGCAACCAGGGTTCCCCACGGAGGGTTCGATTGATCGACACGACGGACCACCCCAGCCCGTGGAGTCTCCGGGCGATGGCGTACCCGGTCGCGCGGTTCGATCCGGTGATCACCGCGACCCGGTCAATCCCTGAGGCCGGCAACGAGTCCCTCCCACGTTTCGATGATCTCGGCGTCGGAGTACCCGTGCCGGAACAGATCCTTGTCCAGCGGCCGCCCCTCGGTCGAACGGAGTCTCATGCAGTCGGGCGAGATCTCCGAGATAATCTCCGGATTCCCGGATTCGTCGATCCCGAAGATCAGACAGAAGTCCCAGAGCTGATGCGGAGCCAACCATTCCGTCAGGGTCGTGTTGACCTTGAGTGCGATCCGGCGCATCTCGTCCACTGGAAGCCCGAGTACGCGCAGGTAGTCGTCGGCGATCGGCTGGTCCTCGGGATCGCAGCGGTAGTCGAATTTCACCACCGGTGCGGGCAGCGATTCGTTCTCGCCGAACAGTCCGGGATACTTGCGTGTGGTCGAGCCGACCGCCCGGTTCTTGACGATGACCTCGAACGGCGGTGTATCCCGGAAGCGGGAAAGGTACGCCGTGGCGTCCAGTCTGCGGATGAATGAACAGGCGACGCCCGATTCGGTCAGTCTCCTGCTCGCGAGTTCGTGGAAGTCCAGCCGGAGCCGCCCGGTCCCGGGAAGTATGTCGTGCCTGTTGAACGTAAAACTCGACAGGCTCTCGACGAGGCGTACCAGACACGTTCGCTCGTCGACCATCCACAATTTCTTGCTCCGCCCCTCGACCGTGGGCGGAGTGTTCGGATCCGGTGGACGGACGTGGCCGCTGCCCGGGTATTCGTCGTACTCCGGATTCGTCGAATTCAAATGGCTACCCCAGTGCACGTTGGCGGCTTCGGAAGCTCCCGTGTCACTCGTATTTTCTACAGCAACTTCGGCAGGACATCAAGGTCGCTCCGAGAATAGCCGTCGATCGACACTCGAGAGCCGGATCGGTCCGCCGCCTCGTGACTTCAGGTGAGTGTGGCACCGTGATCGTTCTGGCTGGTGGGTGGTCTCGCGTCGGCGGCCGGGGCCGGAAAGGTCCGGTCGTGTCACTGTGCGTTCCGACGATTGTCGCCCGCCCGTTCCAGAGAAACGTGAGATCCCAGTTCCCGGTGAGCGGTAGTGTCGTTTCTTCTGGTGAAACCTCACGCACTTCGGGACCAATTCTGCGGGCCGGACGTCGGTGCCGTGGCGGCGGTCACGCCGGGCAGCGGAACCGGCGCTCGACTCAGGTGCCCGCGTCGTCCCCGCGCTCGGTGGCGGGGCCGGTGCCGGAGTTCGTTCCCGGCAGCAACCGGTGCACGGCCTCGTTCAGCACGTCGATGACGTCCTCGGCGTCGCGGCCCGCGGCGACACCGACGATGCCACCGAGGAACGTGGTGGACAGGATGCGTGCGGCCGTGTCGATCTGGGTGTCGTCGTGTCCCCCGGTGTCGCCCGCACGCAGCGTCTGGCCGATCCAGGCGGCGCGTTCGGGGCCGAAGCCGAAGGAGTCGTCCACCCCGGCCAGGCCCGGGTAGCCGGCCACGTAGGCACGGAACAACGCCCGGTACAGCAGTGGCTTCTGCGCGGCCTGCCGCAGCACGCGGCCGAACACGTCGGTCAACCGCTCGGCCGGTCCGCTGCCGGGCGGGATTCGGCTTTCGACGCTCGCGCTGACCCGGTCGCCCAGGGCGAGCAGCGCCTCGATGAGCAGCTGGTCCTTCGAACTGACGTGCTGGTACGCGGTGGCGGCCGAGACCCCCGCGCGGGCGGCGACCTCGCGCACCCCCGCGCCCTCGTACCCGTTCTCGGTGGCGACCTCGATCGCCGCATCGATCAGCTTGTCCCGGGTGGCGGCCTGGGTGGCCGACAGCACGCGCCGCACGACGCGGGTGCCCTCCCCGGCGGTGTCCTTCGGCATGGACCCACCCTATCGGCCCGGGAGTCCGGTGAACGACCATCTGGACAAGTGTCTAAACATGGGTCTAACCTTCCGTCCATCATCAGGTTCACCACCGGATCGTGGTAGGGGAGCGGCACATGCGACTGCGCGAGACCGACGCGCAACGCCGGCTCCGCGCCGAGCTCAGGGAGTACTTCTCGGGATTCCTCCCCGAGGACGTGCGCCGACGGGCGGGCGAGGAGGGCGTGGGCGGCGAGCACTTCCGGACGGTGGTCTCCCGGCTCGGCGCGGACGGCTGGCTCGGCCTCGGCTGGCCCGCCGAGTACGGCGGGCAGGGCCGGTCCCTGGCCGACCAGTTCGTCTTCTTCGACGAGGTGCAGCGGGCCGGGATCCCGTTCCCGTTCGTCACCGTGAACACGGTCGGCCCCACCCTGATGGCCCGGGGCTCGGCCGAGCAGAAGAACCGCTTCCTGCCGGGCATCCTCACCGGCGAGACCGTGTTCGCCATCGGCTACACCGAACCCGGGGCGGGCACCGACCTCGCCTCGCTGACCACCCGCGCGGTGCCGGACGGCGACGACTGGATCGTCGACGGCAGCAAGATCTTCACCAGCGGCGCGAACACCGCGGACTTCGTCTGGCTGGCCTGCCGCACCGACCCGGACGCGGCGAAGCACAAGGGCATCTCGATCCTCATCGTGGACACCCGCGACCCCGGGTTCTCGTGGAGCCCGATCGCCACGGTCGGCGGGATGACCGTGACCGCCACCTACTACAGCGGGGTGCGGGTGCCGAAGGCGAACGTGGTCGGGGAGATCAACGCCGGCTGGGAGCTGATGACCACCCAGCTCAACCACGAACGGGTCGGCCTGGCAGCCCTCGGCGGCCGGATGACGGCCCTGTGGGAGAAGGTGCTGGGTTGGGCGAAGGACACCGGGGCGATCGGTCAACCGTGGGTGCGCCGGGACCTGGCCCGCGCACACGCCCTGCTCGAGGCGATGCAGCTGCTGAACTGGCGGATGGTCGGCTCGGCCGGTGACGGGACGCTGACCGGCGCCGAGGCCGGCGCCACCAAGGTGTACGGGACCGAGACCCACGTCGAGGTGCAGCGGCTGCTGCTCGGCGTGCTCGGCGCGGCGGGCCGGGTACGTCCGGAATCCCCCGGCGCCGTGCTCGCGGGCCAGGTGGAGCAGTTGTCCCGCCAGGGCATCGTGAACACCTTCGGCGGCGGGGTGAACGAGGTGCTGCGGGACATGGTCGCCACCCAGGGGCTGGGACTGCCCCGGTTGGGACGGGGGAAATGAACGACACTCTCGAACAGCGGCTGCAGGAGTTCGTCGGGCGGGAGCTGAGTCCGACCCGGTCCGCGCAGGATCCGGTGAACGTGCCAATGATCCGGCACTGGGTCGAGGCGATGGGCGATGCGAACCCGATCCACCTGGACGACGCGGCCGCCCGGGCGACCGGCCGCCCCGGGGTGGTGGCTCCGCCCGCGATGGCGCAGGCGTGGACCATGCGCGGCTACGCCGCCCACCGTGCCGCACAGGACGGCGCGGACGACACCGGGGACATCGACGGCGACGGGGACACCGACGGCACCGCCCCGACCGTGCTCGACGAGATGTTCGCCCTGCTGGACGAGGCCGGGTTCACCTCCGTGGTGGCCACCGACTCCGACCAGGAGTTCGTCCGCGAACTCGTCCCGGGCGACCACCTGTCGGTGTCCGAGACCCTGGAGTCGGTCTCGCCGGAGAAGACGACCGCGCTGGGCACCGGGCACTTCCTCACCAGCCTGCGCACCTACACCGACCAGCACGGCGACGTGGTGGCGACCCAGCGCTGGCGCATCCTGCGCTTCCGGCCCGCCGGGAAGACCGCCGCTGCGGACTCCTCCGCCTCCGGCGGCACCGGCGGGTCCGGCGAGGAAGGCGAGGAGCGTCCGCTGCGTCCCCGTCCGGCGGTGAACCGGGACAACGCCTTCTTCTTCGACGCCTGCCGGGAGCACCGGCTGGTCATCCAGCGGTGCACCGCCTGCCGCACCCTGCGGCACCCGCCGGGGCCGTGCTGCCCCGACTGCGGTTCGTTCGACTGGGACACGGTGGAGGCCTCCGGCCGCGCCACCGTGTACAGCTACGTCGTCGCGCACCACCCGAGACACCCGGCGTTCGACTACCCGCTGCTCGTCGCGGTGGTCGAACTGGCCGAGGGCACCCGGCTGATCACCAACCTGGTCGGGGTCGGGCCCGACGACGTCGCCATCGACATGCCGGTGGAACTGGAGTGGCTCGACGCCGACGACGAGCTCACCCTGCCGGTCTTCCGGCCGGCCGCGACCGGGGACGCCGCGGGCACCGCGCGCGCCCGTGAGGAGGAGTAGATGGACTTCACCTTCGACGAGGACCTCCGGGCGCTGGCGGGTCTCGCCGACGACATCGTCACCGGGCACGCCACCACCGAACGGGTGGCCGAGGTCGAGGCGGGCGGGACCCGCGTCGACGACCGGCTCTGGCGCGCCCTGGCCGGGGCGAACCTGCTCGGCATCGCCCTGCCCGAACGGTACGGCGGCTCGGGGCTCGGGACGAGCGGGCTGTGCGTGGTGCTGGAGGCGCTGGGCCGTCGCGTCGCGCCGGTGCCGGTGTGGCCGTCGGTGGTGGCGTCGCTGGCCCTGGCCGACGCCGCCGACGCAACCGGCGGC
>NZ_KI912232.1:61051-62354 GCF_000231035.2 Saccharomonospora iraqiensis subsp. paurometabolica YIM 90007
GGAACCCGCCGATCGGCCTGCCGAACTGTTCGCGCTCCCGCGTGTAGGCGACGGTGAGTTCCAGCGCGCGCTCGGCCGTCCCCGCCTGCTCGGTGGCCAGCACCGCGCACGCGAGGTCGCGCACCCGGTGCAGCGCGGGCCGGAAGTCGCCGGTGCCGATCCGCCGTGCGGGCGCGGCGTCCAGGGTGAGCACGGCCAGCCTGCGGGTGGTGTCCATCGTGGGCGTGTGCGTGCGGGTCACCCCCGTGGCGGCGGGGTCCACCTCGAACAACCCCAGATCGCCGGCTTCCCCGGATCCGGTGTCTCCGCGGGCCACCACGAGCAGGGTGTCGGCGGTGTCGCCGTCGAGCACGTAATGCGCCGTGCCGGACACGGTGCCGCCGTCCGCACCGGCGACGGCGGTGCAGGCGGCGGTGTCCGGGTCCCACCGCCCGTCGGTGCCGGTCCAGGCCAGCGCCGCGGTGCCGGTGCCCTCCGCCAGGGACGGCAGCAGCCGTGCGCAGGCGGCCCCGTCACCGGAGGCGAGCAGGGCGTGCGTGGCCAGCACGGTGGAGCCCAACAGGGGTGCCGGGGTCAGTTCCCGGCCGAGTTCGTGGGCCACCACGGCCACCTCCGCCGGAGTGGCGCCGACGCCGCCGTACTCCTCCGGGACCGCCAGCCCGGCCACGCCGACCTGCCCACACAACAGTGACCAGGCCCGCTCGGCCGGGGTGCGCTCCAGCAGCGCGCGTACGGTCTCCGCCAGGGCTTGCTGTTCCTCGGTGGGGGCGAACGCGCCCGGTGTGCTCAACGGTGTGCCTCCTCCCGGACGTCCTGCCCTGCCCCGGCGGTGCCGACGCCCCGGACGGCGTCGAGCACCCGCGCCCGGTGGAACGCGGTCGTGCCCCAGGCGGCCACCAGGGCCCGAACCTTCGTCAGCCGCAGCCCCACGTCGTGTTCGGCGGTGTAGCCGACGGCGCCGTGCACCTGCAGTCCGGTGCGGGCGGCCAGGTGGGCCGCCTCGCCGCAGGCCACCTTCGCCGCCGACACGTCCCGGGCGACGGTGTCCGTTCCCGCGCCGTCCGTTCCCGCGTCGGTGCGTCCGTCCAGCGCCACGGCGGCGCCGTGCAGCAGCGGCCGGGCCAGTTCCAGCCGGGTCGCCACATCGGCCAGCAGATGCTTCACCGCCTGGTACTGGCCGATCTCCCGGCCGTACTGGCTGCGTTGTTTCGCGTAGGCCACCGAGGCGTCCAGCAGCCACCGGCCCGCGCCGAGCAGTTGCGCGGCGGTGGCCAGCGCCCCGGCCTCGAACGCGGCCGCCGCC
>NZ_KI912232.1:62454-66967 GCF_000231035.2 Saccharomonospora iraqiensis subsp. paurometabolica YIM 90007
CGCCGACCCGGCCGTGCCGGACTGCGCGGCCCACGGTGACGGCGTCGGCGGGTGGACACTGACCGGCACCAAGGCCGCGGTGCCCGTCCCGGAGGGGGCCGACGCGGTGCTGGTGTCGGCCACCACCGACGACGGGCCGGGGCTGTTCCTGCTCGATCCCGCCGCGCCCGGCGTGACGTGGGAGCACGCCGAGACCACCAGCCGCCAGTGGTGCGGACACCTGGAACTGGACTCCGCCCCGGCCACCGGGGTCGCCGTGGGCACGACGGGGCGTGCCGCCCTGGCGCGCACTCTGCGGCGTGCCCACGTCGCGCTGTCCGCCGTGCAGCTCGGTGTCACCCGCGGCGCGCTGGCGCACGCGACGGGCTATCTGAGCGAACGCACACAGTTCGGCAGGCCGCTGGGCACCTTCCAGGCGGTGGCACACCAGCTCGCGGACTGCCACATCGACATCGAGGCGGCGGGCGTGACCCTGTGGCAGGCCGCCACCCGCCTCGACGGGGCGGACGGGGCCGACGCCGACCCCGCCGACCTCGACCCTGCCGACCTCGACCGCACGGCCCTGGTCGCGAAGTGGTGGGCCACCGACGCGGGCCAGCGCGTCCTGCACCGCGTGCAACACGTGCACGGCGGGATCGGCGTGGACCTCGACTACCCGGTGCACCGGCACTACCTGTGGGGCAAGGAGATCGCGGGCACGCTCGGCGGGCCGAGCGCCGACCTCGACCGCCTCGGTGCCGTGCTCGCGACCACGGAGGTGACGGCCTCGTGACCACCCCCGCCGCCCCGCACGTCCCCGTGCGGTACGCCGACATCGCCGTCGGCGACACGCTGCCCGACCTGGTGATCCCGCTGACCCGCACGCTGATCGTGGCCACCGCGATCGCCAGCCGGGACTACCAGGACGTCCACCACGACCCGGAGCTGGCGCGCGAACGCGGGTCGAAGGACGTGTTCATGAACATCCTGACCACCAACGGCCTGGTGAGCCGGTTCGTCACCGACTGGGCCGGGCCCGCCGCGTCGGTGGCCCGCATCAAGGTCCGGCTCGGCGCGCCGAACTACCCGGGAGACGAGATGCGGATGACCGGCGAGGTGACCGAGGTTTCCGACGACCGGGTGGAGGTCGCCGTGCGCGGGGACAACAGCCTCGGCCCGCACGTGACGGGCACCGTCGCGCTGCGGTTCCCGACCGGGGGCGGCCCGGTCGGCGACGGGAGGTCCGACCACGGGGCCTCCGGAGCCGGGGTGACCGGCGACGCCGCGAGCGGGGAGAAGGTGCGGTCATGACCGCGACGACCACGGACCCGACCGCGGCGGCGGGCGGGGCATCCACGGGCCTGGCGAACCGGGCCGCCGTCGCCGGGATCGGCGCGACCGAGTTCTCCAAGGACTCCGGCCGCAGCGAACTGCACCTGGCCTGCGAGGCGGTGCGGGCCGCGATCGACGACGCGGGGCTCGAACCGTCCGAGGTGGACGGGCTGGTGACGTTCACCGCGGACACCAACTCGGAGATCCACATCGCCCGGAACACCGGGATGGGGCAGATCCGGCACTTCTCCCGCGTCCACTACGGCGGCGGCGCGGCCTGCGGCACGGTCGCCCAGGCCGCGATGGCCGTGGCCACGGGTGCGGCCGACGTGGTGGTCTGCTACCGGGCGTTCAACGAACGCTCCGGCGTGCGCTACGGCCTCGGCCAGGCGGACCGGGCGCTCAGCGACGACGCCGACCGCGCCGCGTACTCGTGGATGACCCCGTTCGGGCTGTCCACCCCGGCGCAGTGGGTCGCCATGTTCGCCCGCCGCTACATGCACGAGTACGGCGCCACCAGTGAGGACTTCGGCCGGGTCTCGGTGACGATGCGTCGGCACGCGGCGACCAACCCGGCCGCGTGGTTCCACCAGCGCCCGATCACCCTGGCCGAGCACCAGGCCTCCCGGTGGATCGCCGAACCGCTGCACCTGCTGGACTGCTGTCAGGAGACCGACGGCGGGCAGGCGCTGGTGGTCGTCTCCGCGGACCGCGCGAAGGACCTGCCGCACCCGCCGGCCTACATCGCGGGCGCGGCCCAGGGGTCCGGCCCGGACCAGCACATGATGACCAGCTACTACCGGCCGTCGATCTCCGGTATCCCGGAGATGGGGCTGGTGGGCAGCCAACTCTACGCACAGAGCGGCCTGCGGCCGGACGACATCGCCGCGGCGATCCTGTACGACCACTTCACGCCGCTGGTGCTGCCGCAACTGGAGGAGTTGGGCTTCTGCGGGCGGGGCGAGGCGAAGGACTTCGTGCGCGCGGGCAACCTCGAACTCGACGGGCGGCTGCCCTGCAACACCCACGGCGGCCAGCTCGGGGAGGCCTACCTGCACGGGATGAACGGCATCGCCGAGGGCGTGCGGCTGATCCGGGGCGCCTCGGTCAACCAGCCGGGGGAGGTGCCGCACGTCCTCGTCACGGCGGGCACCGGGGTGCCCACCAGCGGCCTGATCCTCGCCCGCGACCGCTGACCCGGTGTCGGGAGCGCGCGCCGGCAGCGGCGTGGATGTCAACCGGCTTCATCTGACGACCGGGTCGTCGAGCAGGCCCGGCGTCCACGCCGCCGCCCGCGGGCGCGAAGCCCACCACACGCGGGCGTAGAAGCGCAGCAGAAGACGTGACGGCCGCCGGGGGGCGGATCGACGGCACTCACGGCGCAGTCGGTGCGAGGCGGCGGCGCGTTCGCTGTCCCGGCGTCGCTGATCGGCGCATGCCTGGAGGAAGTCCATGAACGGCTACTCCTTACCGGGCAACGACTTGGGGAAGTAACTCGCGAGGAACAGCCCGACCGCGCGGGAACCCTCCGGGCGGAGATCCGGGTTCTCGAGGCGATCCTGGAACCGATCGAAGATCTCCTGGAGTGCCTGGTCGACCTCTTCCAGCTCGTCGGCGGTGAGATATGTGATCGTCGCCTTCGAGCTGGTGTGCCGCCGCCACTGCTCGGGCTCGCGATCCCGTCGGCGGTTGTACTCCTTGATGCGGTCGAGCTCGTGGTCGAAGAACACCTCGGTCACCGTCTCCGCCGCGAGCACGACTTCGGGATCCGTACTCTCGGTGGTCCAGCTCTGGTCGTACCGCACGAGCTTCCACGGTTTCTCCCGGCCCTGCCCGCTCTCCGCCTGCGTCGTGAACCCGTACTTCGCCAGCATATTCAGGTGGTAGGAGCAACTCGCCACGCTCTCGCCGGTGAAGTCGGCGCACTGCGTCGCCGTGGCTGTCGGTTCGAGCGTGAGCAGTTCGATCAGCTTCCAGCGCGTCGGGTGCGACAGCGCTCGCAGCGTCTTCGGGTCGGTGATGCGGCCCGGCCGATCCTCCGTCATGAAGTAAAGATATCTTGCGAAAGACATCTTGAGTTGAGCAAGATGTCTTGAGCAAGGAGTGTTGAGCGTTTCTTCGCGGTCGCCGGGTCGGCCCATCCGGTGGTGGGGCGGCGGAGTGGGTTCGCACTTCCGAACACGCGTGGTCAGCAACGGTGGCGGCGGCGTCTTCTGCGGTACTCTTCGGCGATGGCGACGTTCGCGCTGGTCCACGGTTCCGGGGACGGTGGCTGGTACTGGCACCTGGTCGAACGGGAACTGCGGCGGCGCGGACACGACACCGTCGCCCCGGACCTGCCGACGGACGACGGGGACGCGGGGCTGCGTGACTACGCGGACGCGGTGGTGGCGGCCGTGGCGCGGCGGGACGACGTGGTCGTCGTGGCGCAGTCGTCCGGCGGGTTCGTCGCGCCGCTGGTCGCGGAGACCCGGCCGGTGCGCGAGATGGTGCTCGTCGCCGGCATGATCCCCGCCCCGGGAGAGACGCCGAACGAGTGGTTCGGCAACACCGGCTACGCCGACGCCGTGCGCGAGGCGGCCGAGCGGGACGGTGGCCTGACGGGCAGCGAGGATCCGTACGTGGCGTTCCTGCACGACGTGCCCCGCGCGCTCGCCGACGAGGCGATGCGGCGTGAGCGGCCCGCGGGGGAGGGGTCGGCCGACGAGCCGTGGCCGCTCGCGGCCTGGCCGGACGTCCCCACCCGCTACCTCCTGTGTACCGGGGACCGGTTCTTCCCGCCCGCGCTGATGCGCAGGCTCGCCGCCGAGCGGCTCGGCATCACCGACGTCGAGGAGATCGCCGCGAGCCACACCGTGGCCCTGAGCAGGCCGACGGAGCTGGCCGACCTCCTCGTCCGGGGACCGGAGGAAACCGCCGGTCCCTAGTTCCCCCCCGGGGCAGCCCCGCCCACGCCCAGCCGGGCCAGGTGTTCGTGCGGGCGGCCGAGGAGCTGGGCCGCGGAGTGGGCCCGTTTGAAGTAGCGGTGCGCCGGATGTTCCCAGGTGATGCCGATGCCGCCGTGCAGCTGGATCATCTCCCCGGCGACGGTGGACAACGCCTCCGAACAGTGCGCCTGCGCCACCGCCGCCTGCCGGGCGGCCTCGGCGACGGTCCCGGCGTCGGCCCCGGTACCTCCGGCTCCGTGGCCCGCCGCGGCGTC
>NZ_KI912232.1:67067-82327 GCF_000231035.2 Saccharomonospora iraqiensis subsp. paurometabolica YIM 90007
AGCGCGGGCAGCACCGCCGCGGTGTCCACCCACGGGCCGGGTACGGCGTGGTATCCGAGCCGCTCGAAGGCCACCACCGAGTCCACCGCGGTGGCGCCGAGCCCGTCGAACCGCTCCGGCACGGCCAGGGCCGGGACCCCGGTCTCGGCCAGCGACTTCCAGAGCCGCAGTCCGGAGCCGTGGTCGCCGCGGGCCCACGCCCGGTTCGCCGCGGCGGTGTCCGCGTCGGTCAACAGTGCGTCCAGGCTCGCGGCGAACTCGTGCTGTTCGGCCGACAGTGCGAATCTCACCGTTGCCCCCTCGGCAGTCCCAGCAGCCGTTCGGCCACCACGTTGCGCTGGATCTGGTCGGTCCCGCCGTAGATCGGGCCGGCCAGGGAGAACAGCCAGCCCTCCGGCCAGCCGGAGGCGTGCCGCAGTTCGGCGTCCGGGCCGAGCAGGTCCAGCGCCGTCTCGTGCAGTCCGACGTCCAGGTGCGACCAGAACAGCTTGTTCACGCTCGACTCCGGACCCAGCTCGCCGCCCTCGGCCAGTCGGGTCACCGTGCCGAAGGTGTAGAGCTGGTAGGCCCGCGCGTCGATCCAGGCGTCGGCCACCCGCCGTGCGGTGTCGCTGTCGGTGGTCCCGTCGGACTCCGCCCACAGCCGCACCAGCCGGTCGGCGGCGGCGAGGAACCGGCCCGGCGCGCGCAGCGACAGCCCCCGCTCGTTGTTCGCGGTGGTCATCGCCACGCGCCAGCCGTCACCCGGCTCGCCGATCACGTCGGCGTCCGGCACGAACACGTCGTCCAGGAAGATCTCGGCGAAGCCCGGCTCGCCGTCCAGTTGGGGGACGGGCCGCACCGTGACGCCGTCGGCGCGCAGGTCGAACATCAGATACGTCAGCCCCCGGTGCCGCTCGCTGTCCGGGTCGCTGCGGAACAGGCCGAACGCCCGGTCGGCGAACGCGGCCCGGGAACTCCACGTCTTCTGCCCGGACAGCAGCCAGCCGCCGTCGGTGCGGCGCGCGGTGCTGCGCAGGGCGGCGATGTCACTGCCCGCCTCCGGCTCGGACCACGCCTGCGCCCACACCTGCTCGCCGCGCGCCATCGGCGGCAGGATGCGTGCGCGCTGCTCCGGTGTCCCGTGCGAGAACAGCGTGGGGGCCAGCATGAAGATGCCGTTCTGCCCCACCCGGCCGGGCGCACCGGCCGCGTAGTACTCCTGTTCGAACAGCACCCAGTCGAGCAGGCTCGCGTCCCGGCCGCCGAACTCCTCCGGCCACGCCACGACCGACAGCCGCGCCTGCGCCAGCTCGGCCTCCCACCGGCGGTGCTGGGCGAACCCCTCGGCGGTGTCGAACGAGGCCAACGGCTCGGCGGGCACGTGCTCGGCCAGCCACGCGCGCACCTCGTCGCGGAACGCCCTGCTGTGTTCGTCCGGTTCCAGATCCATCGTCAGCTCCCGGACCCGGTGCCGCTCTCGCGCATCGAGCGGGCGTTCTGCCCACCGAGCGAGTCCCCGCCGGAGACCTCGGCGTTGTGCGCGTGCGCGAAGTGGTGCAGGCCGAACGCCGCGTCCATGCCGGTGCGCATGCCCATCTGGTCCTCGGCCTGGTTGACGGCCTTCTTCGCCAGCGCCAGACCGAACGTCGGCATCTCGGCGATCTTCTCCGCCAGCTCCAGCGTCCGCTGCTCCAGCTCCACGCGCGGCACGACGCGGTTGAGCATGCCCCACTCGCGGGCCTGCTCGGCGCTGAACCGTTCCCCGGTGAACAGCACCTCCTTGGCCGCCCGCGGCCCGAGCACCCACGGGTGCGCGAAGTACTCGACCCCGGGGATGCCCATGCGCACCACCGGGTCGGCGAAGAACGCGTCGTCCGAGGCCACGATCAGGTCGGCCACCCACGCCAGCATCAGCGCCCCGGCGATGCACGCGCCCTGCACGCTGGCGATCATCGGCTTCGGGATCTCCCGCCACCGCCGGCACATGCCCAGATACACCTCGGACTCGCGGGCGAACCGCTGGTCCCCGCCCGCCCGGCCGACGTGGTCCCACCACAGCACGGCCGTGTTGTCGTAGTGCACGTCGGTGTCCCGGCCCGGGGTGCCGATGTCGTGGCCCGCCGAGAAGTGCTTGCCCGCCCCCGCGAGCACGATCACCGTCACCTCGTCGTCGTCCACGGCCCGTTGGAACGCCGCGTCCAGGGCGTAGGTCATCACGGAGTTCTGCGCGTTGCGGTACTCCGGGCGGTTCATCGTCACCACCGCCACCGGGCCGCGTCGCTCGTAACGCACGACCTCCTCGTTCCAGGCGGCCGGGCCGGGGTTGTCGCTGCCGCTCATCGTGTCTCCTCGTTCCTGCCGTGTTCGTCGCGCAGCGTGCGCTTGAGGACCTTGCCCGCGGGGTTGCGCGGCAGGTCGTCGCGGAACTCGACCTGCCGGGGCACCTTGAAGTTCGCCAGCCGCTCCCGGCAGTGCCCGAGCACGTCGTCGGCGGTGAGCGTGGCCCCGGCGCGGCGGACGACGAACGCCTTGCCGACCTCGCCGAGCCGCTCGTCCGGAACGCCGACGACGGCCGACTCGGCCACTCCGTCCAGCCGGGCGAGCACCTGTTCCACCTCGGCCGGGTAGACGTTGAACCCGCCGCAGATGTACATGTCCTTGATCCGGTCAGTGATCGTGAGATACCCGCGCTCGTCGAGCACACCGACGTCGCCGGTGTGCAGCCAGCCGTCCGCGTCGATCGCCTCGGCGGTGGCCGCCGGGTCGTCCAGGTAACCGAGCATCGTGTTCGGGCCGCGCAGCAGGATCTCACCGGAGTCGGCCAGCGCGACCTCGAAACCCGCCGCGGCGCGCCCGCTGGTGCGCGCGACCGTCTCCGCGTCGTCGTCCGGGGCGCACATCGTGGCCACCACGGCCTCGGTGAGCCCGTAGGCGGTGAGCACCACGTCGAAGCTGAGCTCGGACCGCATCCGCTCCACCAACGCGACCGGCACCGTGGCCGCGCCGGTGACCGCCACCCGCAGACTGTCCAGATCGAACTCCGAGCGCTCGGCCGAGTCGAGCATCGTCTGGTAGATCGTCGGGGGGCCCGGCAGGATCGTCACCCGCTCGGCCTCGATCGTGCGCATCGTCGTGGTCACGTCGAAGGTGCGCTGCGGCAGCAGGGTCGCCCCGCGCAGCAGCGCGACGAGGATGCCCGCCTTGTAGCCGAAACTGTGGAAGAACGGGTTGATCACCAGGTACCGGTCGCCCGCGGCGACGGTGGCGCGGTCGGCCCACGCCCGCGCCACGCCGAGCGACCTGCGGTGGCTGGTCAGCGCCCCCTTGCTGCGGCCGGTGGTGCCCGAGGTGAACAGGATATCGCTGAGGTCGTCGGCGTCCACCGCGCGTGCGCGCTCGTCCACCGCGGCCAGTTCGGCGGCGTCCGCGTCGGCCACGAGTGCGTCCAGGTCCCGCCACTCGGTCACGTCGGCGCGGGCCTCGGGTTCGGACTCCACGGGAACGCGCACGATCAGCGGCAGCGCGCCCAGCCCCGCCCGGTGCAACTCGTCGATCCGCTCGACGCCGAGGAACGGTCCCGCCACCACGAGCGCCTTCGCCGCGCTGCGGGTGACGAGGTCGAGCATCTCCGGCCCGGTGAACCGGGTGTTGACCGGGACGAGGGTCGCGCCCGCGTAGAGCGTGCCGAGCGCGGCGACGACCCAGTGGTGGGTGTTCGGCGCGCAAATCGCCACCCGGTCACCCGGTTCGACACCGCGGCGGGACAACACCGTCGCGAACCGGCGCGCCCGCTCGTACAGTTCGGCCCAACTCAGCCGCACCTCGCCGTCGACGACGGCCTCGCGGTCGCCGAACTCGTGTGCGGCCCGGACGAGGGCCGCCGGAATCGTGGCTGGTGCCGTTTCCACGAAGACCTCCCTAGCAAGTGCTTGGTAGGGTAGCCTACGCACGAACGGCCGTGTTGAAAACCAGCCTTCGAGGAGGTCTGCCCGTGTCCGACACCGTGTCCGGCCCAGGGGCCGGGGCCGCGAGCGCGACCGGCACCGACCCGGAGGCCGCGGGCGAATTCCGCGAGCGGGTGCGGACCTGGCTCGCCGAGAACCTCACCGGCGAGTTCGCCGCACTGCGCGGCCTGGGCGGCCCGGGGCGCGAGCACGAGGCCTTCGACGAACGGCTGGCGTGGGAACGGCACCTGGCCGCCGCGGGCTGGACCTGCGTGGGCTGGCCGGTCGAACACGGCGGTCGGGGTGCGTCCCTGACCGAGCAGGTGATCTTCCACGAGGAGTACGCCCGCGCGGACGCGCCCGCCAAGGTCAGCCACCTCGGCCAGGAACTGCTCGGCCCGACGCTGATCGCCTTCGGTACCCCGGAGCAGCAGCGCCGGTTCCTGCCGCCGATCGTGTCGGTCGACGAACTGTGGTGCCAGGGCTACTCCGAGCCCGGGGCCGGGTCCGACCTGGCCGCGGTGTCCACCACCGCGCACCGCGACGGCGACGAGTGGGTGCTGCACGGGCAGAAGGTGTGGACGTCGCTGGCGCACGTGGCCGACTGGTGCTTCGTGCTCGCCCGCACCGAACCCGGCTCGCAGCGGCACCGGGGCCTGTCCTACCTGCTGGTGCCGATGGACCAGGACGGCGTCGAGGTGCGGCCGATCCGCCAGCTCACCGGCACGTCCGAGTTCAACGAGGTGTTCTTCGACGGTGCCCGCACCCGCGCGGACCTCGTCGTCGGCGAACCCGGCGAGGGATGGACGGTGGCGATGGGCACGCTCGGCTTCGAGCGCGGCGTGGCCACCCTCGGCCAGCAGGTGGGCTTCCGCCGGGAACTGCGGGCGCTGACCGACCTGGCGCGGCGCACCGGCGCCGCCGACGACCCGGCCGTGGCCGAACGGCTGGCCCGGTCCTGGACGGGGCTGGAGGTGATGCGGGCGCACGCGCTGCGCACCCTCGGGGACACCGCGCCCGGGGTGGCCGAGGTGTCCAAGCTCGTCTGGGCCACCTGGCACCGCGAGCTCGGCGAGCTGGCGATGCTCGTGCGCGGCGCCGCGGGCATGGTCGCCACCGACGATCTCGACGAGTGGCAGCGCCTGTTCCTGTTCAGCCGCGCCGACACGATCTACGGCGGCTCGAACGAGATCCAACGCAACATCATCGCCGAGCGCGTGCTCGGCCTGCCGAGGGAGAAGCGATAAGTGATACCGCTGCCGGACTATCCCCAGGGGCGTGACCTGCTGCGCGACAAGGTGGTGCTGGTCACCGCCGCCGCCGGGACGGGCATCGGCTCGGCCGTGGCCCGGCGCAGCCTGGAGGAGGGCGCGAAGGTCGTGCTCAGCGACCGGCACGAGCGCAGGCTCGGTGAGACCCGCGACGAACTGGCCGAACTGGGCGAGGTGCACGCAGTGCCGTGCGACGTCACCGACGAGGACCGGGTCCGCGCGCTGGTCGACGGCGCCGTCGACCGGTTCGGCCGGATCGACGTGCTGATCAACAACGCCGGACTCGGGGGCAGTGCCTCGATCCTGGACATGACCGACGACCAGTGGTCGTCCGTGCTCGACGTGACGTTGAACGGCACGTTCCGGGTGACCCGCGCCGTGTTGCGGCGGTTCGTCGAGCAGGGCGGCGGGGGAGCGGTGGTGAACAACGCCTCGGTGATCGGCTGGCGCGCGCAGGGCGAGCAGGCCCACTACGCCGCCGCCAAGGCCGGGGTGATGGCCCTGACCCGCAGCGCGGCGGTGGACGTGGCCGGGCACGGCATCCGCGTGAACGCCGTCGCGCCGAGCCTGGCCATGCACCCGTTCCTGGCGAAGGTCACCAGCGACGAGCTGCTCGACGAACTGACGGGGCGCGAGGTGTCCGGCCGGGCCGCCCAGCCGTGGGAGGTCGCCAATGTCATGGTCTTCCTCGCCAGTGACTACGCTTCGTATCTGACGGGCGAGGTCATCTCGGTGAGCAGTCAGCACGCGTAGGGACGAGGACGGATGAACGGGAGCACGGCGCGCACCCGGCGGTCGCGCACGAACGGATCGGGACGGCGGGCGGAACTGCTCGCCCTGGCGGCACGGTTGTTCGCCGAACGCGGCTACGTCTCGACCACCGTGCGCGACATCGCCGACGCCGCCGGCATCCTCTCCGGCAGTCTGTACCACCACTTCGACTCCAAGGAGTCGATGGCCGACGAGATCCTGCGGGGCTTCCTCGACGACCTGTTCGGCACCTACGCCGAGATCATGGACTCCGGCCTCGGCCCGCGCAGGACCCTCGAAGCGGTGGTGCGGGCGTCGTTCCGGTCCATCCACGACCACCCCGCCGAGGTCGCGATCTACCAGAACGAGGCCAAACACCTCACCCAGCTGGAGCGCTTCGCCTACATCGACGAGCGCAACGTCGAGTTCCGCGACCTCTGGCGCACCATCCTCGGCGACGGCGTGCGCGACGGCGTCTTCCGCGCCGACCTGGACATCGAACTGGTCTACCGCTTCATCCGCGACACCGTGTGGGTGGCGGTGCGCTGGTACAACCCCGAGGGCACGCTCTCGGCCGACGACGTCGCACAGCAGTACCTCGGCATCCTGCTCGACGGGATCGCCACCCGCCGCAGGCGGGCCACGAAGACGGGAGACACCCATGGCTGACCGAGCCGACCGACCGCAGGCCTATATCCTCGACGCGGTGCGCACACCGGTCGGGAAACGCGGCGGCGCGCTGTCCGAGGTGCACAGTGCCGACCTGGCCGCGCACGTACTGAACGCCGCCGTGACCCGCACCGGGGTGGACCCCGAGCGGGTGGACGACGTGATCCTCGGCTGCACCGACACGATCGGCCCGCAGGCGGGCAACATCGCCCGCACCGCGTGGCTGGCCGCGGGCCTGCCGGACCAGGTGCCCGGCGTCACCGTGGACCGGCAGTGCGGCTCCAGCCAGCAGGCCGTGCACTTCGCCGCGCAGGCGGTGCTGTCCGGCACCGTCGACTGCGTGGTCGCCGGCGGGGTGCAGAACATGAGCGCGGTCCCGATCAGCGCGGCCATGCTCGCCGGACGCGAGTTCGGCTTCGACGACCCGTTCTCCGGCTCGGAGGGCTGGCGGAAACGCTACGGCGACGAGGAGGTCTCCCAGTTCCGCAGCGCCGACATGATCGCCGAACACTGGGACCTCTCCCGCGAGGCGATGGAGCGTTTCGCCTACACCAGCCACCAGCGGGCGCTGGCCGCGATCGACGAGGGCCGTTTCGACGCCGAGACCGTGCCGTTCGGCGGGTTGACCCACGACGAGGGCCCGCGCCGGGGCACCACCCCGGAGAAGATGGCCGCCCTGCAGCCACTGAGCCCGGACTCACGCATCACCGCCGCGGTGGCCAGCCAGATCTCCGACGGCGCGAGCGCGGCCGTGCTCGCCTCGGAGTCGTTCGTCGCCGAGCACGGCCTGACCCCGAAGGCGCGGGTGCACCACCTGTCGGTGCGTGCGGCCGACCCGGTGTGGATGCTCACCGGCCCCATCCCGGCCACCGCGCACGCGCTGCGCCGCACCGGCCTGTCGGTGGACGACATCGACCTGTTCGAGGTGAACGAGGCCTTCGCCAGTGTCGTACTGGCGTGGCTGGAGGAGACCGGCGCCGACCCGGAACGGGTCAATGTCAACGGCGGCGGCATCGCCCTGGGCCACCCCATCGGCGCCACCGGCACGAAACTGCTGGCCACGATGCTGCACGAACTCGAACGCCGCGACGGCCGCTACGCCCTCCAGACCATGTGCGAAGGCGGCGGCACCGCCAACGTCACCCTCCTCGAACGCCTGTAACCCCGGCCCCTGCCCACCCCACCCCACCCCGCGAGTCGCCACCCCAAAACGGCGAGTTGCCACCCCAAAACGGCGAGTTGACACTCCAGGACCGCGAGTCGCCGTTCCAGGGCGGCGAGTCGACACTCCATACCCGCGGATTGACGGCTCCGTGCCCGAGGGTCGACGGTTCCGGGCGCTAGGCTGCCCCGATGGGTGAGCACAAGGACCGGATGCTGCGCGGCGACCTGTACCGGGACGACGACCCGGAACTGGTCGCCGACCGGCTGGCGGCCGGACGGTTGGTGGACGAGTTCAACGCCACCCGCGCGGACGAGTCCGACCGGCGCGCCGGGATCCTGCGGGAACTCTTCGGCAGGTTCGGCACCGGATCGTGGATCATGCCCAGCCTGCGGTGCGACTACGGCTACAACGTCGAGATCGGCGACAACAGTTTCGTCAACTACGACGCCGTCCTGCTCGACTGCGCCCGGATCCTCATCGGCGACGACGTCTCGATCGGTCCCCGTGCCCAGCTGCTCACCCCACTGCACCCGATGGCCGACCACGAGGCGCGCAGACAGCGGTGGGAGAGCGCGGCACCGATCACGATCGGCGACAACACCTGGCTGGGGGGCGGGGTCCTCGTCTGCGCCGGGGTCACCCTCGGCGACGACACGGTCGTCGGCGCGGGCAGCGTCGTGACCCGGGACCTGCCGCCCCGCGTCTTCGCGGCGGGCAACCCCTGCCGCGTCATCCGGCCGCTGTGACCGGACGACGCGGCGCGGTGCAGAACCCCGGTGCCCGGGCCGGCGCCATCGGGTCGGACAGACTCCTCCGGGGTAGTGCGACCACGTTGCGATCCTCGCCAGCTGCGGAGGGCTGACGCCACCCTGGCCGAGCAGGCACAATCCTCGCGCCAGAGGGTGCACGCTATCACGACGTTATCGACATGCCCGGGAAGCGCCTGGGGAACCCCGGGCGTGTCGCGGGATGCTTCCGGTCCCGAAGCGGCCTCGGGACGCCAACTCGCCGGCCTGGAACGGCAACTCGCGGGTCTGGGGCGGCAACTCGCGGGGGGTCAGGGGAGGGAGGAGAGGTGGGTGTGGGCTTCGGTGACCATGGTCTCCACCAGGTCGGCGACGGTGGGGAGGTCGTCGAGGAGGCCGACGACCTGGCCGGAGGCGAGGACGCCTGCGTCCGTCTCGCCGCGGACCAGGCCCGCGCGCAGCAGCATCGGGGTGTTGGCCGCCATGAGCACCTGCGCCCAGGTGCGGTCGCCGGAGCGTTTCATCGCCCGCCCCTCGGTGAGCATCGACCGCCACGAGACCCCGGTGAGTCTGCGGAACCGGATCGCGTTGCGCACCGCGCGGGCGAGGCCGGTGACGGCGCCGGAGCGTTCCAGCGAGTCCACCAGGTCCGTGCGCAGCACGCGGTGCGGCAGGCCGTCCACCTTGCGGGTGACGACGGTGTCGGTCAGCCCACGCGCCAGGTAGGCGCGTTTGACCTCGTCCGGCACGGTGCTCTCCCGCGTGAGCAGGAAGCGCGTGCCCATCGCCACCCCCGCCGCGCCGTAGGCGAGCGCGGCGGCCAACCCGCGGCCGTCGTAGAACCCGCCCGCCGCCACCACGGGGATGTCCACCGCATCCAGCACGGACGGCAACAGCAGGGTGGTGGCGACCCCGCCGGTGTGCCCGCCGCCCTCGCCGCCCTGCACGATCACCGCGTCGGCGCCCCACGAGGCGACCTTCGCCGCGTGTTTGGCCGCGCCCACCGAGGGGATGACGACCACGCCCGCGTCCTTCAGTTTCGCGATCATCTCCGGACGCGGGGCGAGGGCGAACGAGGCCACCCGCACGCCCTCGCGGATGAGCAGGTCCACCCGGTCCCCGGCGTCCTCGGCGTCGGCCCGCAGGTTCACCCCGAACGTCCGGTCCGTGCGGCTTTTCACCTCGGCGACGGCCTGCTCCAGCTCGTCGTAGGTCATCGTGGCCGAGGCGAGGATGCCCAGGCCGCCCGCCTCGGCGGTGGCCGAGACCAGCCGGGGCCCGGCGACCCAGCCCATCCCGGTCTGCACCACCGGATGCCGCACGCCGACCAGGTCGGTCAGCGGCGTGCGCAGGGCCGGGGGCTCCGGCGCCGCGTCCGTCGCTCCGGTCTCCGTCACGACGGGACCTCCTTCTCCCGGGTGCCCTTGGGGTCGATCACCTCGCGCAGCAGGCGCAGCTCCTCGTCGGTGGGCAGCCTGGTCTCCCTCACGGCGCCGGTGTCCAGCTCGAAACCGGTGGCCGCGACGACCTCGTCCACCGACACCCCGGGATGGGTGGACACCAGCCGCAGGGTGTTGTCCGGCCCGGCGAAGTCCAGCACCGCCAGGTCGGTGACCACGCGGTACACGTCGTGGTACTTCGCCGCGCCCGGCCCGGCGGCGCGGGCGCGGTCGTACCCGACACCGGAGACGACGTCGACGTGGTCGGTGAACACCCGCCGGCTGTGTTTCGGCACCCAGTAGCTGGTGCGGTTGTTCACCGTGTTCCCCGGGCCGCCGCGCACTCCGAGCAGCTGCTTCGTCGGCCGGGCGTGTTCGCCGATGGCGGAGATGTTCTGGTTGCCGAACCGGTCCAACTGGCTGGCGCCCATCACCACGTGCCGCCTGCCGTGCGGCACGACGGTGTCCAGCACCGCGCGGAACGGCTGCCAGCCCTCCACGACCGGCTCGCCCACGCCCGGTGTGTTCGCGAGCAGGGACGCCTCCCCGTCGGTGAGCAGGATGTCCGGTGCGAAGGTCATCCGGGCGAGCTTCGCCCCGATCGACGGGGTCAGGCCCATCGGGCTGACGACGATCTCGCCGTCGGTGCGGAACAGCTCCGCACACGCCACCGCCGCGACCTCGGCGCGGGTCGCGTCACTCATGCCGCCTCCTGTCGTCGTGGTGTCCGGGTGCGCGCACGCCGCCTGTGGTGTGCCGCGGGGCACCCGCACCCGGTCGGTGTCGCGAGCACCGGGGATGGTCGCTCACGCCGCCTCCTGACCGAACCGCCGGATCTCGGCCTGGTACCGCTGCTCGTCGCCGGAGAGGAACCGGTCGACGAATCCCGGCCAGGCGTCCGGGTCCTTGGCGCAGGCGACGTAGTGGCGTTGGAACGCCTCGTCGCGGCCGTAGTCCGGTGCCGCCGTGGTGAAGTGCGCTCCGTTCGGGGTCTCCACGACACCGTCCACGGCGGACCGGTTCAGCAGCAGGCTCTGCACCGGACCCTCGTCGGTCAGCGCGTTCGTGTCCACGATCCGCTCGGTGGACAGGAAGCATCTGTCCGCCGCGAGCGCGAACACGTCGTCGAAGTACGGGTCCGGTCCGAGGTACTGGCCGTTGCCGCGGGCGTCGGCGCGGTTGAGGTGCACCAGCGCCGCGTCCAGCCGCAGCGGCGGCACGGCCAGCAGTTCTTCCCCGTCGTCGTACGGGGAACGGACCGTGCGCAGCTCCGGGTTGAGCCGGGTGACGTCCGAGCCGAGCCCGGCGCGGGTCGGCAGGAACGGCAGCCGCCGGGCCGCCGCCGTCAGCGCGGTGGCGAACACGCCCTCGTCGTACTCGGTCACCGCGAGGTCGCCGGACTCCCGCGCCCGGCCGAACCACGGGTCCAGGGCCACCGAGTCGAGCGTGACGAACCCGAACACCAGTCTGCGGATCTTCCCCGCCGAGGCGAGCAGGCCGACGTCCGGACCGCCGTAGGAGACGACGGTCAGGTCGGTCAGCGACGAGCGCAGGATCGCCCGCACCAGCGCCATCGGTTTGCGCCGTGAACCCCAGCCGCCGATGCCGACGGTCATCCCGTCGGACAGCTCGGCGACCACCTCGTCGGCGGTCATCCGTTTGTCGGCCATCACTGCCCCCTGTGGTCGTCTCCGTCGGCGGGGTTGTCGCCGTGGTCCAGGAACTCCTGCCGGGCGGAGTCGGAGACCCCGGACAGGTTGAGCTCGAAGGTGAAGCCCTGCTCGAACCGGTAGCTGCGGTGCACCGGCTGCGGGTCGATCCCGTTGATCGCCTCCTTGGCCGCGCGGATCACCCGGGTGTCCTTCTCGCCGATCGTGCGGGCGAGTTCCATGGCGGCGTCGTCCAACTGTCCACGGGGGACGACCCGGTGCACGGAACCGTGGTGGTGCAGCTGGTGGGCGTCCACGGTGCTCGCGGTGTAGTACAGGGTGCGCATCATGTGCTGCGGCACCAGGCGGGCGAGGTGGGTGGCCGCCCCGAGCGCGCCCCGGTCCACCTCGGGCAGTCCGAAGGTGGCGTCGTCGGCGGCCACGATCACGTCGGCGTTGCCGACCAGCCCGATCCCGCCGCCGAGGCAGAACCCGTGTACGGCGGCCACCACCGGCACCGCGCACTCGTAGACCGCGGCGAACGCGGCCGCGCAGCCCCGGTTCGCGCCGATCAGCGCGGCGTATCCGGCATCGTTCTGGATCTCCTTGATGTCCACGCCGGCGTTGAAGCCGCGCCCCTCGGCGCGCAGCACCACGACGTGACACTCCGGGTCCCGTCCGGCGGCCGTGACCGCGTCGGCGAGGTCGAACCAGCCCTGCGCCGGCAACGCGTTGACCGGCGGCGAATGCACCGTCACCACGGCGATTCCGGGATCGGCGCGGGAGGTGGTGATGACGTCAGCCATTCGACTTCCTAACCTAGCACTTGCTTGGTAAGTTAGCAGTGTGCCTGACGCGAGTACAGGCCGGAAGGAGGAACGGCGTGGCGCTCGACTGTGACCTCGACGGCGCGGTGGCGCTCGTCACCGGCGGCGTCCGGGGAGTGGGCTCCGGGATCACCCGGGCCCTGCGGGCCGCGGGGGCACGGGTGGTGATCTGCGCGCGGAACGAGCCGGACACGCTCGACGACGGCGTCGAGTTCGCCACCTGCGACGTGCGGGATCCGGACGACGTCGGCCGCCTCGTCGACGGGCTCGTCGCGCGACACGGACGGCTCGACGTCGTGGTGAACAATGCGGGCGGTGCCCCGTTCGCCGACGCTGCGGACGCCTCCCCGAACTTCCACTCCAAAGTGGTCGCGCTGAACCTGCTCGCCCCGCTCACCGTCGCCCAGCGGGCGAACGCCGTGATGCAGCGGCAGGACTCCGGCGGCGCGATCGTCAACATCTCCAGCGTCAGCGGCGCACGCCCGTCCCCGGGCACGGCCGCGTACGGCGCGGCCAAGGCGGGTCTGGAGAACCTGACCACGAGCCTGGCGATCGAGTGGGCACCGAAGGTGCGGGTGAACGCGGTCCGCGTGGGGATGGTGGAGACCGAACGGGCCGCGATGCACTACGGCGACGCCGAGGGCGTGGCGGCGGTCGGGGCCACCGTGCCGGTGGGCAGGCTCGCGCGGCCGGAAGAGATCGGGGACTGCGTGGCGTTCCTCGCCTCGGCGTGCGCCTCCTACGTCAGCGGCTCGGTGCTGACCGCGCACGGCGGGGGAGAGGTGCCCGCCTTCCTCGCGGCGGCCAACACCGACACCGCGACCCCGTCCGGTACCGGGCGGGACGGTCAGCAGCGGAACAGGGAGCAGGCGTGAGCGGAATCGTGCGGGATCGGGTCGTCGTCGTCACCGGAGCCGGACGCGGGATCGGCCGGGAACATGCCCTCGCCTTCGCCCGGGAGGGCGCGAAGGTGGTGGTCAACGACGTCGGGGTCGCCCTGGACGGCAGCGGCACCTCGGGCGGCCCGGCCGAGCAGGTCGTCGCCGAGATCACGGCGTCCGGCGGCGAGGCGGTGGCCAACACCGACGACGTCGCCGACTGGGCCGGTGCCGAGCGGGTGGTGGGCACCGCGCTGGAGACGTTCGGCCGGCTCGACGTGCTGGTGAACAACGCCGGGTTCCTGCGGGACCGGATGCTGGTCAACCTGGACGAGCAGGAGTGGGACGCGGTGCTGCGGGTCCACCTCAAGGGACACTTCGCGATGCTGCGGCACGCGGCGGCGCACTGGCGCGCCGAGGCGAAGGCGGGGCGCACCCCGGACGCGCGCATCATCAACACCAGTTCCGGCGCGGGTCTGCTGGGCAGCGTCGGCCAGGGCAACTACTCGGCGGCCAAGGCCGGGATCGCCGGGCTCACCCTGGTGGCCTCCGCCGAACTGGCCCGCTACGGCGTCACGGTGAACGGCATCGCCCCCGCCGCGCGGACCCGGATGACCGAGACCGCGTTCGCCGACGACATGGCCGCCCCCGACGGCGGGTTCGACGCCATGGACCCGGGCAACGTCTCGCCGCTGGTGGTGTGGCTGGGCAGTGCCGAGTCCGCGCACGTCAACGGGCGGATGTTCGAGGTGGACGGTGGCCGGGTGTGCCTGATGCAGAGCTGGCGGCACGGTCCCGAGGAGGACAAGGGTTCCCGGTGGGAGCCGGGCGAACTCGGTCCCGTCGTGCGGAAACTGGTCGACGCGGCCCCGGAGCCGGAGCCCGTCTACGGGGCGTGAGTCTCCGGCGTGCCCGGTGCGAACCCCGGGCACGCCGGAGACTCAGCCGCGCAGTTTGCGGTACAGCGCGTCGAGTTCGTCGTCGGTGAAGCCGTTGCGGCCGAGTACGTCGGTCACCCCGCCGTGCCGCTTGTCGATCTGTTCGAGGAACGCCTCCATCGTCTCCTCGCGGGGACGGTGGTGGTCCTCGGGCACCTTGTCGATGTCCCCGGCGTAGGTCGCCGAGGAGCGCAGCCGGTCGAGGATCCGCGGCAGTCGCTGGCCGGTGGCGGCGTAGTCGCGGATGATGTCCTCCCGCCGCGCGCCCGCGACGCTGAGGGCGAAGGCGACCACGACGCCGGTGCGGTCCTTGCCCGCCGCGCAGTGCACCAGTGAGGCGCCGGGGGAGCCGTTCACCGCGCGCAGGGCGGCGACGATGCTGTCCGGCCGGTGCTCGACGTAGCCGAGGTAGTGCGCGGTCGACGGGTCGCCCGGGTAGCGCTGCTCCTCCCGTTGCCGCCGCACCAGCAGTGCCTCGGCCGAGGCGTCGTAGGCGTGGTCGGGGATGAGCGAGTGGTTGACGTGGGTGATGTGCTCCAGCCGGGTCAACGGGGTGGGACCCTCCGCGTTGACCTCGGACCGCGACCGCAGGTCCACCACCGTGCTCAGCCGGAGCTGCTCGGTCAGCAACGTGACGTCGCCAGGGGAGAGGTCCTGCAGGTTGTCCGACCGCAGCAGCCGACCCGGGGCGGTCTTGTCCCCGTCGGTCGTCGGGATGCCCCCGACGTCACGGACGTTCACGGCACCTTCGAGATCCAACCACAACACACGCTCATTCTGGCACCCGGACCCCCGCCCCGCCCACAGATCCGCAACCTTCTCACATAATCCCGTACCCGGGGAATATCCGCGCGTGCGCCGGCTGCGCCGGGTGTGCCGTGAAGGACCCCTTCCCTGCGTCCTGTGCAGTGAAGGAGTCCCTCGCTGCGGCACACGCCGGGAAGGGGTCCTTCACGGCAACCCCCGCAGGGCGGTGACGACGGCGTCGGCGGCGGCGTGCGG
>NZ_KI912232.1:82427-83919 GCF_000231035.2 Saccharomonospora iraqiensis subsp. paurometabolica YIM 90007
CAGCGGCACCCGGGTGAACGGGGACCGCCGCCCGCCGCGGGACGACGGGCGCGTGCGCGGCGGCTCCGGCACCGCCATCGTGCAGCGGCTCATCGACGGCACCGGGCCGTTGATCTCGTTGAGCTGCGCGGCCGACGAGGGCGTGCCCGAGGTGGCCGGGGCCCTGGCGGAGGTCGCCCGGCACGACCTCGCCGACCTGCTGGCCGACCCGGGCTATCACCCGCGCGGGCTGCCGGGGCTGCGGCAGGCGATCGCCGGGCACTACACCGGCCAGGGTCTGCCCACCACGCCGGAACAGATCCTGGTCACCACCGGTGCCCACCAGGCGCTGGTGCTGCTGGCCGAGGTGTATCTGCGTGCGGCACCGCCGGTGGTGGTGGAGGCGCCGAGCTGGTCACCGTGCCTGGACATCTTCCGCCAGCACACCGGGGACCTGGTGCCCGTCCCGCTGGACGACGAGGGGATCGAGCCCACCGCGCTGGCCCGGGCACTCGGCGGACGGACACCCGGGCTGCTGTACGTGATGCCGACGTTCCACAACCCCACCGGCAGGCTGATGTCGGCCGACCGCCGCAGGCGGGTCGCCGAGCTGGCCGCGCGGCACGGCGTCCCCGTGGTGGAGGACAACGCCTACGCCGGCGACCGGCTCGTCCCGGACGGGAAGGCGTTGCCCCCGCCGTTGGCCGCCCACGGACCGGTGGGCGGCGAGGTGCTGACCGTGCAGTCGCTGAAGGCCGTCTGGGGCGGGCTGCGGCTGGGCTGGCTGCGCGGCCCGGTCGGCGTCATCGAGCGCTGCGCCCGGCGCAAGGCGATGGCCGACCTCGGCAGCCCGCTGATCGAGCAGGCGGTCGCGGCGCGGCTGGTGCCCCGGCTCGGGGAACTCGGCGAGGCACGCGCGCGCGAACAGCGCGAACACCGGGCACTGTTGGAGAAGCTGCTCACCGACCGGCTGCCCGGGTGGCGGTGGCGGAACCCGGACGGCGGGTCCTCGCTCTGGGTGGCGCTGCCCGACGGGCAGGACGCGGACAGCTTCGCCCAACTCGCGCTGCGGCACGGCGTCGAGGTCGTGCCCGGGTCGGTGATGGACCCGACCGGAGGGCACGACGACCACCTGCGGATCCCGTTCATGCGCGGGCCCGCGGTGCTGGAGGCCCTGGTGGACCGGCTGGCCGACGCCTGGACGGAGCTGTGCCGGCACGGCCCCCGCGAGGAGGCCCCGGTACGCCCGGTGGTGTGAGACCCGGTTCCGGGCGACGGGAACCGACCCGTACGCCCGGCCCGGCGCACGGGCGTGTCGGGGGAACCGGGTGCGCGGGCACGACGTTGACCGGGTGGACACCGTCCGGGGGGAATGGCAGAGGAGAGGGAGTGCGTACGGGAATCGCCCTGCTCGCGGCAGGGCTCGGGACGACGGCGACGTTGGGCGTGGTGGCGGCCGGGTCCGGGGTGCCCGCCGCACTGGGCGGCCGGCCGGACCCCGACCTGCTGCGCG
>NZ_KI912232.1:84019-90458 GCF_000231035.2 Saccharomonospora iraqiensis subsp. paurometabolica YIM 90007
CCGACGACCGGCGGGCGCCGTTTGCGGGTGCCGTGCGCCGGAAAACCCCGGCACGGCGAGGGTTACCCGATCCCAGGCAGGTGAGCGTGATGCCCGGACGTGAGGAACTGCCCAGCACGCTGCGGCGGTCACCGGAGAAGGCGCAGCGCACGTGGATCGAGGCGCACGACTCCGCCGTCGAGACCTACGGTGAGGGCCGGCGGGCGCACCAGACCGCGTACTCGGCGCTGAAGCACTCGTTCGAGAAGGTCGGCGACCGCTGGGAGCCGAAGGAGGACACGGGCCCCTCCGACGCGCAGGCCGAGCGGGGAGCGGGACAGCGCGCCACGGATACGGCGGGCGGTGTGGACGCCAACGCGAGCAGACAGCACCTCTACGAGCGTGCCCGGCAGCTCGACATCCCCGGCCGCTCGTCGATGAGCAAGAAGGACCTGGTGGACGCGCTGCAGAAGGCCAGCGGCAGGCGCACCGCCGAGGCCCGGGAGAAGGAGAAGGCGGGCGGAAGCGGGCGGAAACAGAAGTCCTGACCGGCAGCGGTCCGGCGGGAGCCGTGAGCAGCGGGAGCCGGGACCGTCACGACTCCGTCGGTTTCCGCGCCCGGCTCGGGGCGACCCGGGGCGGTTCGTTCGGCTGCTTCGGATACACCGGCGGCCACGGTGCGTCCATCAGCCCGTCGGCGAGATCGCGGCGGGAGAGCTCCAGCAGCGGTTCCAACGACTGCGGGTCGCTCCACATCGCGGCCCACGGGTCGCCCCGTTGTTCCAGCCGTGCGGGCACGGTGGCCAGCGTGAGCTCGTCCGGCACCACCCCGGGAAGCTCCTCCCACGCGAGCGGGGTGGACACCTGCCCGCCCGGGCGGGGGCGGACGCACCACGCCCCGAACACGGTCCGGTGCGGGGCGTTCTGGTTGTAGTCCACGAACACCCGGCTCCCGCGCTCCTCCTTCCACCACTCGGCGGTGATGAGCGTGGGATGCCGCCGTTGCAGTGCACGGGCGAGGGCGACGGCGGCGGCCCGCACCTGGTAGCTGTCCCAGTGCGGTCGCAGCCGGACGTAGAGGTGCAGCCCGCGGGAGCCGGTGGTCTTCACGTGGGCGCGCATGCCGAGTTCGGTGAGGAACTCGCGAGCAGCGAACGCCGCCTGGCGCACCCCGTCGAACGACACGCCCGGCGACGGGTCCAGGTCGACGCGCAGCTCGTCGACCACCTCGGGGCTGCCCGCGTGGAACGGCCACACGTGGAAGCCGAGACAACCGAGGTTGACCGCCCACAGCACGTGGGCGAGGTCGGCGGCCACCAGCGCGTCGGCGGTGGTGCCGTTCGGCGTGCGGACCACGGTGGTGCGCAGCCACGGCGGCGCCGACGTCGGCACGCGCTTCTGGAACCACGACTTGCCGCCCGCGCCCGACGGGTGGCGCTCCATGAGCAGCGGTCTGCCGCCGAGCGTGGTCAGCAGCGGCCCGGCGACCGCCTGGTAGTAGCGCACCAGGTCGAGCTTGGTCTCCCCGCGTTCGGCGAAGAACACCTTGTCCGGGCTGGAGATCGCCACCTCGGTGCCGTCGAGGTCGAGCACGACCGGATCGCTCATCGGCTGCCCACCCCGGCCGCCTCGTCGAACAACGTGGTCAGCTCGGCGGGGGCGACCTCGTCGAGCTGGGCGTAGGTGCACGAGTCCGGCCGGCGGTCCGGCCGGAACCGCACGAGCCTGCCACCGTGCCGGAACCGGCCCGCCTGCACGTGCTCGTAACGCACCTCGGCGACCAGCTCGATCCGCAGCGGCTCCCACGAGAGGTCCTTGCCCGCGTTCCACCGGCTCTGGCCCCCCGGCATCCGCGCGGACCCGCCCGGTTCGCCGGACGCCTCCGCCTCGGCCCAGTCCCGCCACGGGTGCTGCTCCAGCGCGTGCTCCCGCAGCGGGGCGAGTTCGTCCACCAGCTCGGTGCGGCGCTTCGCGGGGAGACTGCCGGCGACGCCCACGTGGTGCAGCGTCCCCGCGTCGTCGTAGAGGCCCAGCAGCAGCGACCCCACCCCGCGGCCGTCCTTGTGCCAGCGGAACCCGGCGACCACGCAGTCGGCGGTGCGCTCGTGTTTGATCTTCCACATCGCCCGCCGGTCCTGCTGGTACGGCGCGTCCGGCACCTTCGCCATGACGCCGTCGAACCCGGCGCCCTCGAAGCGGGTGAACCAGTCCCGGGCGACGTCGGCGTCGTCGGTGATCGGGGTGAGGTGAACGCGGGTGGGCGTGGTGTCCAGCGTGGTCTCCAGCAGCCGTCGCCGCTCGGTGAACGGCTCGCCGGTGAGGTCCCGATCGTCGAGGGCGAGCAGGTCGAACGCCACGAAGCTGGCCGGGGTCTCGGCCGCCAGTCTGCGGACCCGGGACGCCGCCGGGTGCAGGCGGTTCTGCAGCGTGTCGAAGTCCAGCCCCTCCCCGGTGACGACGACGATCTCCCCGTCGACGACGCACCGCGGCGGCAGCGCGGCGGCCAGGGGGTCGAGCAGGTCGGGGAAGTACCGGGTGAGCGGCCGGTCGTTGCGGGAGCCGAGTTCGATCTCGGCACCGTCGCGGAACACGATGCAACGGAACCCGTCCCATTTCGGCTCGTACCGCAGACCGCGCGCGTCCGGCAGCGCACGCACGAGCGTGGCCAGCATCGGCTTCACCGGAGGCGACAGCGGCAACTCCACACCGCGATCCTAGGCCCACCCCACCCCCGGGGCACGCTGTTCACCCTGCGTGTTGCCGTGAGGGGCACATTCGCTGCGTCACACGCAGGGAATGTGCCCCTCACGGCCTGCGACGCAGGGAAAGTGCCCTTCACGGCACGACCCGACCCCACATCCGGGTGGCGTCAGCTCGCCCAGTCGAGGAGGGACTCGCTGCGGTCCGGGTCGCGGAGGGCCTCCATGCCGCGTTGTTCCAGGGTGCGGACCCGCTTGCGGCTCAGGCCGAGGCGCTGGGCGATCTCCGGGATCGTGTGCTGGTGTCCGTCGCGCAGGCCGTAGCGCAGCGACACCACCGCGGCCTCGGGGTCGGGCAGGCTGTCCAGCGCCGCCTTGAGGTCGTCGGTCATGGCCTGGCGTTCGATGCCCTCGCCGACCGCGGGGACGGCACCGTCGGTCACCAGGTCACCCAGCCGGAGTTCGCCGTCCTCGTCCAACGGCACGTCCAGGCTCACCGTCGACCGGCCCGCCTGGCGCAGGGCCACGACCCGGTCCACCGGCATGTCGGCGGCCTCGGCGATCTCCTCCACCGTCGGCTCGTGGTCGCTGTGCGACTGGAGGGTGCGCTCCAGCCGGTCCAGCTTGGCGACCTGCTCGCCGACGTGCATCGGCAGCCGGATGGTGTTGGCCTGGAACGCGTTGCCGCGCTGGATGGCCTGCCGGATCCACCACATCGCGTAGGTGGAGAACTTGTAGCCCTTGGCGTAGTCGAACTTCTCGACCGCGCGGATGAGGCCGAGGTTGCCTTCCTGGATGGCGTCCAGCAGCGGCAGGGAGGTGTGCCGGTTCTTGCGCGCCGCGGTGACGACCAACCGCAGGTTGGCACGCACCATGTGATCCTTCGCACGCGCGCCGTCCCGCGCCACCCGCTGCAGGTCGCGTCGGGACCGCTCCGGGGTCTCCGGCGGCCCGGTCTCGCCCGCGTCGGCGCGGCGCAGCAGCTCCGCGGCGTAGACGCCCGCCTCGATCCGTTTCGCCAGATCGACCTCTTCGTTGGCCGTGAGCAGCGACGTCGTGCCGACCTCGTCGAGGTAGTACCGGACGATGTCGGGTTCCTCGTTCGCGGGCCTGCCGCGGCCACGGGTCGCGGTCAGTGTCGCGTCAGCCAATTCTGCACCCTCCTTCTGGTAGGGCAACGCTGCGAACGGGTCGGGCATTCCGCACACGCGTCGCCCGCGCCCGGGCGGGGAGGTGTGCCGACCGGGCGGTCATCGGGTCGGGGTTCCGGTGGGAAAACTTCCAGGGGGACAACGCTGTGGGCGCTCCGTGGATTCCGGACGGGCGGGGCCGCGGAACGTGCCGCGGTACACACTCGGCGACACACCCAGCGTGGCCCGCAGGTGCTGGCGGAACGACACCGTCGTGCCGAACCCGGCCGCCACCGCGATCCGCTCGACCGGCAGGTCGGTGCGCTCCAGCAGTTGCCGGGCGCGCTCCACCCGCTGTGCCGCCAGCCACCTGCCCGGCGACAGGCCCGTCTCCCGCCGGAACCGCCGGGTGAACGTCCGTACACTCATCGCCGCCCGCGCGGCCCACTCGTCCAGCGACAGCGGCCGGTCGAGCCGGGCCAGCGCCCACTCCCGGGCCTCTCCGGTGGACGCGCCGTCCGACTCCACCCGGGGTACCGGCTCCGCCACGTACTGGGCCTGGCCGCCCTCCCGGTGCGGCGGCACCACGGTGCGCCGGGCCACCTCCGCCGCCACCGCCGCACCGTGGTCGCTGCGGACCATGTGCAGGCACAGGTCGATCCCGGCCGCCTCGCCCGCTGAGGTCAGCACGGTGCCGGAGTCGGTGTAGAGCACGCCGGGGACGAGGTCCACCGCCGGATGTCGGCGGCGGAACTCCGCCGCCGACATCCAGTGCGTCGTGGCGCGCCTGCCGTCCAGCAGCCCCGCCGCGGCGAGCACGAACGCCCCGGTACAGACCGAGGCGATCCGGGTGCCGGGCCGGATGCGGTCCAGCGCGGCGGCCAGCGGCGGTTCCAGCCGTCCGGTCTCCTCCGTCGCGTCCGGGGCGTGGCTGGCGGGCACCACGACCGTGTCCGCGTCGTCCAGCGCCTCCGCCCCGTGCGGCACCCCCAGCGTGAGGTCGGTGTCGGTGCGCACCGGCCCGGGCTCCACGGCGCAGGTGCGCACCTCGTACAGTGCCGCACCATCGGGCGAGCGCGCCCCGCCGAACAGCTGGTGCACCACGCCCACCTCCATCGGCACCACCCCGTGCCGTACCAGCACCGTCACGCGGTGGCGGCCTTCGGGCGGGGCCTCGGACATGGCCGGATTCTTGCACACCCCGTCCGTTGGGCCACTCGTGCGGCGGGCGCGCCGGCGGGACGCTGAACGGCATGAACGTGCTCTGGGTCCTCGCCCATCCCGACCCCCGCTCGCTGACCGCCTCGCTGGCCGCCGACGGCAGGCGCATGCTGACCGAACTCGGGCACGAGGTACGGGTGCGCGACCTCCACGCGATGCGGTGGAACCCGGTGGTCGACGCGGCCGACTTCGACCACGACCCCGCCCGGCGTCTGTTCGTCGGGTCGGCCGCGAAGGATGCCGTCCGGCGCGGCACCCTGGCCCCGGAGATCCGGGCCGAGCAGGAGCATCTCCGGTGGGCCGACACGGTCGTGCTGCACTTCCCGCTGTGGTGGCACGGGATGCCCGCGATCCTCAAGGGTTGGGTCGACCGGGTGTTCGTCAACGGCTTCGCCTTCGGGGTCACCGACCCGGAGACCGGTGCCTCCCTGCGCTACGGCGACGGCGGCCTGGCGGGCAGGCGCGCCCTGGTGGTGACCGGCGTCGGTGCGCGTGGGGCCGCGTTCGGCCCGAGAGGGATCCACGGGGATCTGGACGAGGTGCTGTTCCCCGTCCAGCACGGGCTGTTCTGGTACACCGGCATGGCCCCCCTCCGCCCGTTCGTCGTCCCCGCGGCCGACCGGACCACGGCCGGGGACTACGCGGAGATCCGGGATCGGCTGCGGACCCGCCTGGCGGCGCTGCCGACCGAGGAGCCGGTCCCGTTCCGGCGTCAGGACGGCGGGGACTACGACGACGACCTGGTGCTGCGGCCCGGGGTGGCACCGGGCCGGACCGGGATCCCCGCACACCTGCGGTGAGTCCGCGCGCGGTCACCGGAGTCGGTCACCGCAGTTCCGGCGGATTCTCCGGCGACTCCCGTCCGCTCAGGGCGTCCACCCGGCGCGCGAGCTCGTCCGCGTGCGCGCCCCCGGCCCGCCACACGACGAGCAGACCCCGGGCCACGGCGCGGGCGAACGGCGGTTCGACGTCCGGGTCCGGGCACGGCGCGGCGGCGTACGGCACGGCGACCGACCGCCCGAGTCCGGCCAGCAGGACGGCCGTCACGACCAGGAACCCCACGGTGACCAGCACGCTCTCCACTCCTCCCACGAATGGACCGGTCCACTTCCGCCCGGTCCGCACATCCTCTAGAGTCCCCGGGGAGACCGGACCGGAGGTAGGGCCAATGAGCGGCCGAGTGGACCGTTTCCGGCACGGGGCCGCGCTGGCCGTGCTGCTGGGGGACTGGAGCAGCGGGGAGGGCCCGCTGTACCGCAAGCTCGCGGACGCGCTGGGGCGGGCGGCCGACGAGGGCGCGTTGGCGGTGGGGCAGCGGTTGCCGTCGGAACGCGAACTGGCCCGGTCGCTGGCGGTGAGCCGGGCCACCGTGGTGGCCGCCTACGAGGACCTGCGCGGGCGTGGCGTGCT
>NZ_KI912232.1:90718-91120 GCF_000231035.2 Saccharomonospora iraqiensis subsp. paurometabolica YIM 90007
TCTGGCGGGCACCCTCGGGCCCGGGTGGGCGGTCGTGGCCGTGGTCGGGGGCGCGGTCCTGCTCATCGCGGCGGGCACCGGGGCCGAGTACGTGCGCTGGCGGCGCACCCGCTACCGGGTGTTGCCGGAACGGTTCGAGCTGCGCCGGGGCATTCTCGTGCGCACCCGGCGCTCGCTGAACCGGGACCGGATCCGCAGCGTGGACATCACCGCCCCGCCCCTGCTGCGGCTGTTCTCCCTCACCCAGGTCCGGATCGGCACGGCCGAGCGCACCGGGTCGGGGGAGAGCGCGCTGGCGCTGCTGCCGATCACCCGCACCGACGCCGAGGAGTTGCGCACCACCCTGCTGCACCGCCCCGCGGGCGACCGTGCCGTCGCGGGCACGGGGGCTCCCGCCGGGGC
>NZ_KI912232.1:91220-93058 GCF_000231035.2 Saccharomonospora iraqiensis subsp. paurometabolica YIM 90007
GACGAGTTCACCGTCGTCGCGACGGGCGACATCCTGATCCACCCGGCGCTGACCGACCAGGCCGCCGCGGACGCGCGGGAGGCGGGCGCGACCGGCGACGACACGTTCGACTACGGCCCCCTGCTCGACGGGCTGCGCCCGCTGGTCTCCGGGGCCGACCTGGCGCTGTGCCACCTGGAGGTGCCGCTGGCCCGGGACGGCGGCCCGTACAGCGGCTGGCCGCGGTTCCTCGCCCCGCCCGAGCTGGCCGACGGCCTGGCCGAGACCGGGTACGACGCCTGCTCCACGGCCTCCAACCACACCCTCGACCACGGCCCCGAAGGCGTGGACAGCACGCTCGACGCACTCGACGAGGCCGGTGTGGAGCACACCGGATCGGCGCGGGACGCGCGCGAGGCCCGGACCCCGCTGGTGCTCGACGTGGACGGGGTGGCGGTGGGACAGGTGTCCTACACGTTCGGCTTCAACGGGGTGCCCCTGCCCGGGGACGAGCCGTGGCGGGCCAACCGGCTGGACGCCGACGCCGTGCTCGCCGAGGCGGAGGCCGCCCGCGAGGCCGGTGCGGAGGTCGTGATCGCGAGCCTGCACTGGGGGCAGGAGTACGCGCACGAGCCCACCGACAGGCAGCGGCGGATGGCCGAGCGGCTGCTGGACTCCGACGCGATCGACCTGATCGTCGGCCACCACGCGCACGTCGTGCAGCCCGTGGAGCGGATCGGGGAGAAGTGGGTCGCCTACGGCCTGGGCAACTCGGTCGCCCGGCACGCCGAACCCCGCGGCGTGTCCGAGGAGGGCCTCGCGACGCGCTTCACCTTCACCCGCGACGGCGACGACTGGTCGGTGGACCGGGCCGAGTACCTGCCGACCCTCGTCGAACTCGGTCCCCCGATCCGGGTGGTGGACCTCACCCGGGCGGAGCCGACCGCCCGGCGCACCGAGGCCCTGGAGCGCACCGACGACATCGTGCGCGACGGGGACGGGGCCGCGGACGGTCTCACCCGTCCACGCCGGTGATCGTTCCGCCCGGCCACCCCCGTGATCCCGCCCGACGCGCCGACTAGGGTGGTCTCCCTGTGACGAGGGAGGGCCGGTGACCGGAGACGCGACGGACGACGACGCGGGTGGGACCGCGGACCCGGCACCCGGTCCGGTCCGGTTACGCGCCCCGAGACACCGTCTCGACCCCCAGGCGCGGTGGCTGTGGGGGACCCGGTCCGGGCTGGTGCTGGTGGCCGCCGTCGTGGCGCTGGGGGTGCCCGCGGTCCTGTCCGGCCCGGCCGGGCCGTGGCTGCTGCTCGGGCTCGGCGTCGTGGCCGTGTGCGGCGTCCCGGTGGCCGTCGCCCTGCCGTTGTGGTGGTACCACGTGCACCGCTGGGAGATCACCGACGACGCCGTCTACACCCGCACCGGGCTGCTCTGGCAGGAGTGGCGGGTCGCCCCGATGTCGCGCATTCAGACCGTGGACACCGAGCGCGGGCCCCTGGAGCGGGTCTTCGGCCTCGCCACCGTCACGGTCACCACCGCCTCGGCCAAGGGCCCCCTGACGATCCCGGGACTCGACCACCGGCTCGCCGCGGACGTGGCCGAGCGGTTGACCCGCACCACCCAGGCCACCCCCGGGGACGCCACGTGAGCGGGGCCGGTCCCGACGACGACCCTCACGGGCACGGGGACGGGGACGGGCGCGCCGCACCCACTCCGCCCGGACCGGACGACGGCTCCGGACCGGACGACGGATCCGGATCGGAGGACGGCTCCGGACCGGACGGCTGGCGACGGCTCGACCGGCGCACGATCCTGGTCACCGCGCTGCGCCTGGCCGGGCTGGCCGTGGCGGC
>NZ_KI912232.1:93158-95571 GCF_000231035.2 Saccharomonospora iraqiensis subsp. paurometabolica YIM 90007
CCGCCGCCGGGCACGCCCCGCACGGACGGCACCGACAGCGCGGAAGGCACCGACGGGGGTACGGTGCCCGGGGCGGCGGGCCCCGGGGTGCTGGCGACGTTCCGGCCGTCCTGGGTGCGCTTCGCCCCGATCTCGGTGCTCACCCCCGCACTCGGCGCGGCCGCCTTCGGTGCGGTGCTCCAGGTGGCCGAGTGGCTGGGGCTGCAGGACGGGGTGGTCAGCTGGGCGCTGGACCGGTTGCGGGCCCTGCCGCTGCCGACGGCGGTGCTGTTCGTCGTACTCACCGGCCTGGCCGCCGGAGTCGTCGGGTCGATCGCCGTGTTCGTCGAATGGTGGTGGCGGTTCCGGCTGGAACGGGAGCCCACCGGCACGCTGCGGGTGCGGCGGGGGCTGCTCACCACCCGGTCGGTCTCCCTGGAGGAGCGCAGGCTGCGGGGCGTGGAACTGCTGGAGCCGCTCGGCAACCGGCTGCTCGGGGCGGCCCGCGTCGACGCGGTGGCGACCGGGCTCTCCGAACAGCCCGCGAAGAACGAGCGCACCGAGCACAAGACGCTCCTGCCGCCCGCACCCCGGTGGGACGCCGACTGGGTGGTCGCCGCGGTACTGCGGGAACCCGTGTCGCCGACCGAGTCGGTCGGCCTGCGTCGTCATCCGCGCGCGGCCCGGGGCAGACGGATCCGCTGGGCGCTGTCGGTCGTGGCGGTGCCGGTGGCGGCCGCGGTGGTGCTCGGGCTGACCGTGTGGACCCCGGCACTGGTCGTGGCAGCGCTGCTCGCGGCCGTGGGGGTCCCCGTCGCGGTCGCCCTGGCCTTCGAGGCCTACGCCAACCTGGGGCACGGGCTCACCGGTGGGTACCTGGTGGCCCGCAACGGGTCGGTGCTGCGCCGGACCGTGGCGCTGCAGCGCCGGGGTGTCATCGGGTGGACGGCCCGGCAGTCGATCTTCCAACGCCGGAAGGGGTTGATCACCCTGACGGCCACCACGGCGGCCGGGGCGCAGGGCTACCCGGTGTACGACGTCGGGATGGACGAGGGGCTCCGCTTCGCCGAGGCCGCCGTACCCGACCTGTTCGGCCCCTTCCTCGAACCCGCCGACGGCACCGAACCCGCCGACGGCACCGAACCCGCCGACGGCACCGGACCCGCCGACGGCACCACACGGACCGCGGACACCTCGCCCGCCACCCGGAAAGACGTCGAACAACACACGGACGGTGACTAGGCTGCCGCCATGCGTGCCGCCTTCGACGCCGAATTCGCCCTCGACCACCCCTACCTCGACACCCCGTCGACCGGGATCCCCCCGGCGCACGTGGCCGACGCGGTGGCCGGGGCGGTGGAGCACTGGCGCCGCGGCGACGGTGCCGCACTCGACCTCGACGCCCTGGTGGACAGCACCCGTGCCGACTTCGGGCGCCTCGTCGGCATTCCCGCCGACCGGGTGGCGGTCGGGGCCACCGTGGCCCAGCTCGTCGCCCCGGTGGCGGCCGGGTTGCCGGACGGTGCCTCGGTGCTCACCGCCCGGGGCGAGTTCACCAGCGTGGTCTTCCCGTTCGCCGCCCAGGGCGACCGGGGGGTGACGGTCCGGGAGGTCCCGGTGACGGAGCTGCCCGGCGCGGTCGCCGGACACGACCTCGTGGCCGTGAGCGTGGTCCAGTCCGCCGACGGTGCCGTGCTCGACCTGGACGCACTGCGCGAGGCCGCCACGGCGGCCGGGGTGCCGGTGCTGCTGGACACCACCCAGGCCGCCGGATGGCTGCCGCTGGAACTGGAGTGGGCCGACTGGGTCGTCGGGGACTCGTTCAAGTGGCTCCTGGGCCCGCGCGGCGCGGCGTGGTTGGGGGTGCATCCGCGGGTGCGGGACCGGACCCTGCCCGTGGCGGCCAACTGGTACGCCGGGGCGGACCGGTGGGGCGGGACCATTTACGGGCTGCCGCTGGACCTGGCCGCCGACGCCCGGCGGTTCGACACCGCGCCCGCGTTGTTGCCGTTCGTCGGGGCGGCACACGCCCTGGCGTACGTGGCGGGCCTGGACGCGGAGAAGGTCCGGCGGCACTGCGTCGGACTCGCCGACGGGTTGCGGTCCGAACTCGGCATGCCCCCGGGCGGCAGCGCGATCGTCGCGCTCGACGTCGAGCGGGCCGCCGACCGGATCGCCGGGGCGGGAATCACCGCCAGTGTGCGCGGCGGTCGGGCACGGGTGGGATTCCATCTGTACAACACGCCGGAGGACGTACTCCGGGTGGTGGATGCGTTCCGCTGACGGGAGACTACGGTCACCGTTCGTGGCTGGATCTGAACACGGACCCCGAACGAGTGACACGGAGCGGTTGCGCGTCGACCCGCCGTCCGCTGACGCCGCCCCACCCGGCCCGGCGCAGCCCGGTGCCGCGACCACCGGCGCGGCCCCGGAC
>NZ_KI912232.1:95671-103727 GCF_000231035.2 Saccharomonospora iraqiensis subsp. paurometabolica YIM 90007
CCCCGGCGGTCGCGGCGGTGCCGCGGGTGCGTTCGGCAGGCCCGGTGGGCCCGCGCGCAAGGGCCGCAAGTCGAAGCGGCAGAAGCGCCAGGAGTACATGGAGAACATGCAGGCGCCGTCGGTCGGTGGCGTCCGCCTGCCCAAGGGCGGCGGCGAGACCATCCGGCTTCCGCGTGGCGCCTCGCTGACGGATTTCGCGGAGAAGATCAACGCGAATCCGGGTTCCCTGGTCCAGGTGCTGTTCCATCTCGGCGAGATGGTCACCGCGACGCAGTCCGTCTCCGAGGACGTGCTCGAGCTGCTCGGCACGGAGATGAACTACAACGTCCAGGTGGTCAGCCCCGAGGAGGAGGACCGCGAGCTGCTCGAGGCCTTCGACATCACCTTCGGGGAGAACACCGGCAGCGACGACGAGCTGCGGGCCCGGCCCCCGGTGGTGACCGTGATGGGTCACGTCGACCACGGCAAGACCAAGCTGCTGGACACGATCCGGCAGACGAAGGTCGCCGACGCCGAGGCCGGCGGCATCACCCAGCACATCGGTGCCTATCAGGTCGAGACCGAGGTCGAGGACGAGCCCCGCACGATCACGTTCATCGACACCCCGGGCCACGAGGCGTTCACCGCCATGCGTGCCCGTGGTGCGCAGGCGACGGACATCGCGGTGATCGTCGTGGCGGCCGACGACGGTGTGATGCCACAGACGATCGAGGCGGTGAACCACGCACAGGCGGCGAAGGCGCCCATCGTGGTCGCGGTCAACAAGATCGACGTCGAGGGCGCGAACCCGGCGAAGGTGCGGCAGCAGCTCACCGAGTACGGGCTGGTGGCCGAGGAGTACGGCGGCGACACGATGTTCGTCGACGTCGCGGCCAAGCCCGGGCTGAACCTCGAGGGGCTGCTGGAGGCGATCGTGCTGACCGCCGACGCGGCGCTGGACCTGCGGGCCAACCCGCGGATGGAGGCCCAGGGTGTCGCGATCGAGGCGCACCTCGACCGCGGCCGCGGTCCGGTGGCGACGGTGCTGGTGCAGCGGGGCACGCTGCGCGTGGGTGACTCGGTGGTCGCCGGGGACGCCTACGGGCGGGTGCGCCGCATGGTCGACGAGCACAACCACGACGTCACCGAGGCGGCGCCGTCGCGGCCGGTGCAGGTCATCGGGTTCACCTCGGTGCCGAGGGCGGGTGACACGTTCCTCGTCGTGGAGGAGGACCGGGTGGCGCGGCAGATCGCCGAACGTCGCCAGGCCCGCATCCGCAACGCGGAGAACGCCGCCAAGCGCAAGCGCGTCAGCCTGGAGGACCTGGACTCCGCACTGAAGGAGACCAACACCCTCAACCTGATCGTGAAGGGTGACAACTCGGGTACCGTCGAGGCGCTCGAGGCGTCGCTGAACCAGATCGACGTGGGTGACGAGGTCGACCTGCGGATCGTCCACCGCGGTGTCGGTGGCGTGACGGAGAGCGACATCGACCTGGCCACGGCCTCCGACGCGATCGTGCTCGGATTCAACGTGCGGGCACAGGGCAAGGCGACCGAGCGGGCGAGCCGCGAGGGCGTCGACGTCCGGTACTACACGGTGATCTACCAGGCGATCGAGGAGATCGAGCAGGCCCTCAAGGGCATGCTCAAGCCGGTGTACGAGGAGGTCGAACTCGGGCGGGCCGAGGTCCGCGAGGTGTACAAGTCCTCCAAGGCCGGCACGATCGCGGGGTGCATGGTCACCTCCGGCCACATCCGGCGCAACGCCAAGGCGCGCGTGCTCCGGGACAACGTGGTGGTGTCCGAGAACCTGCCGGTCAACTCGCTCCGGCGGTTCAAGGACGACGTCACCGAGGTCCGCGACGGGTTCGAGTGCGGTATGACTCTCGGCCGGTTCTCCGACATCAAGGTCGGGGACGAGGTCGAGACGTACGAGATGCGCGAGAAGCCGCGCGAGTGATCCGACCGACCGGCCGGGTACGGGGTCCGTACGGACATCCGCCCGGTCGGTCCCGATCCACCGGGGGCCGGACCGTGTTCGTCGGCGCGCTGGAACTGGACGTGCTGCTCGGGGACGTGCAGTCGTTGAAGCAGAAGCGGTCGGCGGTGCGGCCGGTCCTGGCCGAACTGCGCCGACGGTACGAGGTGGCGGTGGCCGAGGCCGGGCACCACGACCTGCACCGGCGTGCGTTGATCGGGGTGGCGGCCGTGTCCGGCGACGCCACCCATGTGCGGGACCTGCTGGACTCCTGTGAACGGTGGGTCGCCGACCGCCCCGACCTCGAACTGCTGTCGGCACACCGGCGGTTGTTGGGGCCGGAGGACGAGGCTGGTGACTGAGAAGAAGGGGGTGCGCCGTGGCTGACGGGGCACGCGCACGGAGACTGGCCAAGCGGATCGCGCAGATCGTGGCGTCCGCCTTGGAACACGACATCAAGGATCCACGCCTGGGCAACATCACGGTGACCGATGCCCGGATCACCGGGGACCTGCGGGACGCGACCGTGTATTACACGGTGCTGGGGGAGAATCTGGACACCCCGCCGGACTTCGCCGGCGCCGCCGCGGCACTGGAGTCGGCACGGGGTGTGCTGCGGACGAAGGTGGGGCAGGGCACCGGCGTGCGCTACACGCCGACGCTGACGTTCGTCGCGGACAACCTCCCCGGCGAGGCGCGGCACATCGACGACCTGCTCGCCCGCGCGAAGGAGGCCGACGCCGAGGTCGCCCGCCGGGCGACCACCGCCCACCCCGCGGGGGAGACCGACCCCTACCGCCTCCCTCAAGACGAGGACTGACCACCCACTCCAGTCCCGCGAGTTGACACCCCATGCCCGTCAGTTGACGTTGCAGAACCGTCGGTTGACGCTCCGGGGTAGGGGCCTCCCCCCACCGGGGCGAGGAGAAGCGGACGAACGACGCCTCGGGCACGTCGACTCGCGGGTCTTGCACGTCGACTCACGGGCCCCGCGCGTCAACTCGCGGGCCCTGCACGTCAACTCGCGGGCCTCGCGTGTCGACTCGCGGACACGGAGTGTCAACTCGCGGGGTTTCGGGCGATGAGGACGTCGCGGAGGATGGACTGGTCGACCCGGTGGGCCAGGGTGGTGTGGGCCGGGTCGGTGACCACGGTCAGGCCCGCGTCGGTGAGCAGGGTCGTGAGCTCGTCGCGGTCGAGGACGTAGGTGTTGTACGACACGCCCAGCGCGCCGCCGCGGCGCAGCACCCGGGTCCACACCGGCAGGGCTGCGGCGAGCAGCTCGCGCGGGCTGCGGGACAGGCTCTCGTCCCGCGCCTTGCTGCCGTGCCGCACCCCGTACGGGGCATCGGTGACGATCGCGTCCACCGAACCGGGCCGCAGCAGTTCGTCGGTGCGCAGCGTGTCGGTGTTGTAGTAGGTCACCCGGCGGGTGTCCCCGGCGCGGTAGGCCTCCTTCGTCGCGCCGTAGGTGACGTCGAGCCGCTGTCCGAGGCGCGCCTTGTTCCGGCGCAGGGCCCCGGACTCCGCACTGTGCTTGATCCGCTTGGTGCGCAGCCACGTCTTCAGGAACCGCTCGTAGGCCTCGAAGTCCTTGCCGTCGGTCTCCACGCCGGTGGCGTCGAACCCGTACATCATGGCCTGGTTCAGGGTCGTGCCCCGCCCGGCAAGCGGGTCGAGGACGTGCGGCGGCCGGTGCCCGTCGCCGGGCCGGGCGCCGCGCAGCAGGTCGGCGGGCCGGTCGGTGGCCAGCATCGTCAGGTTCACCAGGAGCCGGGTGAACAGCTCGTTCGTCTTGCCCGTGTACTTCTGGATGGTGAGCAGGTCCGAGTCGAACAGGGCGACCGGGTCCAGTGTCAGCGGCCGCAGCAGCTCGCCGCGCACCTCGAACAGTGCGTAGGCCGACGACAGGTTGGACAGGTACGCGACGTCCTCCTCGGACAGTGGTTCCCCGGTGCCGAGGATGACGTAGTCCACACCGCCGATCGTGCGCGTGTCCGTGCCGGTGACCGTGGTCGTCAGCACCCGGTCGCCGAACGCGGCGAGTTCCGCCCGCAGCAGTCGGGGCGAGGTGTCGGTGTAGACGCGGTTGGCCGACGGCAGGATGAGGATCGCGTACTCGGGCATCGCAGGGCAGCCTAGCCGAGCCGCGGGCGGGCCCGGGCGTGCCGGTTACGCTCGTCCGCGTGGTCGAGACGGCGGAGGGGCACGGCGAGGACACGCCCGGCACGGATGACGGAACGGATCCGCCGCCGGCGGCGGGGACCGGGGGCCGGGTCCCGGCCCGGCGGGTGTTCGGCCTCGCCGTCCCCGCACTGGGGGTGCTGGCGGCCGAGCCGCTGTACGTGCTGGTGGACACCGCGGTGGTCGGGCACCTCGGCGCACTGCCGTTGGCCGCGCTCGCGCTCGGCGGCACCCTGCTCTCCCTGGTGTCGACGCAGCTGACGTTCCTGTCGTACGGCACCACCGCCCGGACGGCGCGGCTGCACGGCGCGGGACGCCGTGCCGAGGCCGTGGACGAGGGGATGCAGGCCACCTGGCTGGCACTGGCGGTCGGGGTGGTCATCCTGCTGGTGGGGCAGCTCGCGGCCGAACCCGTCGCCCGGCTGATGTCCGGCGACGACACCGTCACCGCGCAGACCGTGTCGTGGCTGCGGATCGCGCTGTTCGGGGTGCCGATGATCCTGGTCACGATGGCCGGCAACGGCTGGATGCGCGGGGTGCAGGACGCCGTGCGCCCGTTGCGTTTCGTGCTCGCGGGCAACGCGCTGTCCGCCGTGCTCTGCCCCGTGCTCGTCTACCCGGTGGGGATGGGGCTGGAGGGCTCCGCCGTGGCGAACGTCGTGGCGCAGACGATCGCGGGCGGGTTGTTCTTCCGGGCGCTGCTCGTCGAGCGTGCCCTCGGGCGTCCGGCGCCGTCGGTGATGTGGGCGCAGTTGCGCCTCGGCCGGGACCTCGTCCTGCGCAGCCTCGCCTTCCAGGCGTGCTTCGTCTCGGCCACGGCCGTGGCGGCCCGCACCTCCACCGTGGCCGTCGGCGCCCACCAGGTGGTGTGGCAGCTGTGGACGTTCCTCTCGCTCGTGCTGGACTCGGTCGCCATCGCCGCGCAGTCGCTGATCGGGGCGGCGCTCGGCGCCCGGGACTCCCGGCAGGCGAGGGGCGTGGCCAACCAGATCACCGCCTACGGTCTGGGGCTGGGCTGCGTGCTCGCGGTGGCCTTCGCCGCCGTGTCGCAGGTGCTGCCGAAGGCGTTCACCACCGACCCGGGGGTGCTGGCCACCATCCCGCAGGCGTGGTGGTTCTTCGTCGCCCTGCAACCCGTGGCCGGGGTCGTGTTCGCCCTCGACGGGGTCCTGCTCGGGGCGGGGGACGCCGCGTTCCTCCGCAACGCCACGGTCGGCAGTGCCGTGCTCGGCTATCTGCCGCTCATCTGGATCTCCCTGGCCGTCGGGTGGGGGCTGAGCGGTATCTGGACCGGCCTGACGCTGTTCATGCTGCTGCGCCTGGCGTTCGTGGTGTCCCGCCTGCGCTCCGGGCGCTGGGCGGTGGAGGGCGCCGTCCGCACCTGAGCGGCGACGACACCGGTGTCCCGGTGTGGGCAACGACACCGGGCTCGCGGGTACGTCCCGCGGATGTTTAGGCGATACAACCAAATGGGGCGACGGTGTCGTGGCCCCGTCGTGTCCCGGTGCCGCCCGTCCGCCGTCGCCCCGCCCCTGGAGGAACTCCGTGCCGTCCCGGCCCGTCCCGGCCGCCCCCGTCCGCTCGTGGCTGATCTGGCTTATCGCCGCGGGTGTGTACGTCCTCGCGGTGTTCCACCGCACCTCGTTGGGGGTGGCGGGGCTGGACGCGGCGGAACGGTTCGGCGTCGGTTCCGCCGCGCTCGCGACGTTCACCGTGCTCCAGATCGGCGTCTACGCCCTGATGCAGGTGCCGACCGGGGTGCTGGTGGACCGGTTCGGCCCGCGCCGGGTGCTCACCGCGGCGCTGCTGCTGCTCGGGCTGGGGCAGATCCTGCTCGCCGTGGCGCAGTCCTACCCGCCCGCCCTGCTCGCCCGCGGGATCCTGGGCGTCGGTGACGCCCTCACCTTCGTCTCCGTGCTGCGGCTGGCCGCGAACCACTTCCCGCAGCGGCAATACATGCTCGTCACCGCGCTGACCGGGGCGCTCGGGTTCGTCGGCAATCTCGCGGCGACACTGCCGCTGACGCTGCTGCTGGCGGGCCCGGGCTGGACCCCCACGTTCCTGACCGCGGGGCTGGTGACCGTGGCGTTCGTGGCCGTGCTGCTGGCGGCCGTGCACGACACCCCGCACGCGCGGCGCACCGAGTCGCGCACGGTGCCGGTGCGCGAGGTGGGCGAGCAGCTCCGGGCCGCGCTGCGCGTGCCCGGGACCCGGCTCGGGTTCTGGACGCACTTCTCCGCGCCGTTCGGGCAGAACGTGATGGTGCTGCTGTGGGGCGTGCCGTTCCTCGTCGAGGGGCAGGGTTACGCCACCACCACGGCGAGTTCGCTGCTCATGGTGTTCGTCGTCGGTGCGATGGCGGGCGGCCCGCTGCTCGGCGGCGTCGTCGGCCGCCGACCGGGCGTCCGCATGCCGCTGGTGGTCACCTACCTGCTGGCCGTGGGGGTGACCTGGGGCGTGCTGCTGGGCTGGCCCGGCCGCATCCCGGTGGCGGTGCTGGTGCCCGCCTTCACGGTGCTGTCCCTGGGCGGCCCGGTGTCCACCATCGGGTTCGGCCTGGTGCGGGACTACAACCCGCTGCCCCGGGTCGGCACCGCGACCGGGGTGGTCAACGTGGGCGGTTTCGTGGCGACGACGGTCACCTCGCTGCTCATCGGCGTCCTGTTGGAGCTCACCGGAGGGCGCTACGGGATCGCGCTGCTGGCCATGCCCGCCGTGCTCGCGTTCGGGTCCTGGCGGATGGCCGTGTGGTGGCTGCGCGCCCGGGCGGCGGTGTTCGCGGCACAGGAACGCGGCGAGGACGTCCCGGTGCGGCTGCGCAGGCACCGCTTCGACCTCCGCCCCGCCGACGGCCCCGCGGCCTGACCCGCGGCGCCGGGGTCCCGGTCAGCGCAGCTCGGCCGCCCGCTCGCCCCGTGCCCGATCGAGCACCGCGACAGCCGACGTGGCGGCTCGCTCGACACGGTGCGTGGCGCGGTCGAACACCTCGGTCGTGGTCGGCTGCCCCGTGTGCCTGTTGACCGGACCGGGGGGGGGGACTGTCGTTCCAGCTCTGACGGGAGTCACTCATGCAGACATAGTGAATGCGGAACCGAATGGTGACTCGGGGCACCGTCGCACCCACCGACCCGGCGGGCGGGTCCGGCCGGGGCGGGGGCCGGTGGTTACAGTGCGGCGCGTGGCAAGCGATTCCCCACCACCCCCCGGACTGTTGATCGTCGACAAGCCGAGCGGCATGACGTCGCACGACGTGGTCGCCAAGGCCCGGCGGCTGCTCGGTACCCGCAAGGTCGGGCACGCGGGCACGCTCGACCCGATGGCCACCGGCGTCCTCGTCCTGGGGATCGAGCGGGCGACCAAGCTGCTGGGCCACCTCTCCCTGGACCGCAAGACCTATCTGGCCACGGTGGTGCTCGGCTCCGCCACCACCACCGACGACGCCGAGGGTGAGGTGCTCTCGGAGGCGGACCCGCAGGCGGTGGACGCGGTCTCCGACGACGCCGTCCGCGCGGCGGTGACGGCGCTCACCGGCGAGATCGACCAGGTGCCGAGCGCGGTGAGCGCGGTGAAGGTCGACGGCAGGCGCGCCTACGCCCGGGTCCGGGCCGGGGAGGACGTGGACCTGCCCTCCCGGCCGGTCACCGTGCACCGGTTCGACGTCCTGGCCGTGCGGCGGGAGGAGGGCAGGCTGGAGTTCGACGCGATGATCGACTGCTCCTCCGGCACGTACGTGCGCGCGCTGGCCCGGGACCTCGGCGACGCGCTCGGTGTCGGCGGGCACCTCGGGGCGCTGCGCCGGACCACGGTCGGCCCGTTCACCCTCGCCCGCGCCCGCACCCTCGAACAGGTGGAGCAGGAACCCGGCCTGTCGCTGAGCCTGGACGAGGCCGTGGCCGCCGCGTTCCCCCGGCG
>NZ_KI912232.1:103827-109208 GCF_000231035.2 Saccharomonospora iraqiensis subsp. paurometabolica YIM 90007
ATCGACGGCACCTACGGTGTCTTCGACCCCGACGGGCGGGTGCTCGCCCTCGCCGTCGACGCGGGGGCGCTGGCCCGGACCGTGGTGGTCCTCGCCCCCGCCTGACCCGGGGACCCGGCTCCGCCCGGGGCGCGACCGGTGCGCCGTGTGCGGTTACGCTCCACAGCGTGCAGCGATGGCGTGGGTTGACCGATCTGCCCGGCGACTGGGGCCGGTGCGTGGTCACGATCGGGGTGTTCGACGGCGTGCACCGGGGGCATCAGGCCCTGATCGACGAGACGGTGCGCACGGCGCGTCGGCGCGGTCTGCCGAGCGTGGTGCTCACCTTCGACCCGCATCCGTCCGAAGTGGTACGCCCCGGCAGTCACCCGGCCCAGTTGACGACGTTGACCCGGAAGGCGGAACTCGTCGAGGGGCTCGGCGTGGACGTGTTCGCCGTGCTGCCGTTCACCCCGGAGCTGTCCCGGTTGACACCCGACGAGTTCGTGCACGAGATTCTGGTCGACCGGCTGCACGCGGCCACCGTGATCGTGGGGGAGAACTTCACCTTCGGGCACAAGGCGGCCGGCGACGTGGACACCCTGCGGGAACTGGGCCGCCGGTTCGGGTTCACCGCCCAGGCGGCCGGTCTGCGCGGCCGGACCCTGGAGGAGGGGGACAACGGGGAGATCACCTACTCCTCGACCTACATCCGGTCGTGCATCGACGCGGGCGACGTCACCGCCGCGGCCGAGGCGCTGGGGCGTCCGCACCGGCTGGACGGCATCGTCGTGCGGGGGGACGGGCGTGGCCGGGAACTCGGCTACCCCACCGCGAACCTGTCCCTGCCCCGGTTCGCCGCGGTGCCCGCCGACGGCGTCTACGCCTGCTGGTTCCAGCCGGTTCCCGAGGGGGACCGCCGGGAGGGCGAGGCGCTCGCCGCCGCCGTGTCCGTCGGCACGAACCCCACGTTCTCGGGTCGGGAGCGCACCGTCGAGGCGTTCGTGCTGGACGTCGACGCCGACTTCTACGGCAGGCAGGTCGCGCTCGACTTCGTCTCCCGGCTGCGGGGGCAGATCACGTTCGACTCGCCGGAGGAGCTCGTCGCCCGCATCGACGACGACGTCGCCCGCACCCGTGCCGCGCTGGGCCGGTGAGCCGCCCGCACCCCTGACCGCACCTCCGACCGCGCCGGACCGGCGGTGTCGGCCCCCGGAGCGGGTGCGAATGCGAACGGCTTCCGGAGTTCGCCCCCGCGGGTGAGAGCGGCCTGACAGGATACTCGGCGGGCCGGTGGGGTCCCGGCCGCCGTCACCGAGGGGAGCAGAACGCAGCCGTGGAGGACCACAAGATCGTCCAGCGCAACATCGCCCTGCAGCGGGAGTGGTACGGCGAACCGCTCGGCGACCGGGTGCGCAGGCTGGTGGTCGCCTTCGACGTCTCGCAGGCCTACCTCGCGGACGTACTGGGTATCAGTGCACCGATGCTCAGCCAGGTGATGAGCGGACGGCGTGCCAAGATCGGGAATCCGGTCGTGCTGGCGCGGCTGATCATGCTCGAACGCAAGGTGCTCACCCCCGAGGTCGCGGCCGGCAGCCGCGCGGCGATCCGGGAGGCCCTGGAGGACGTGCGCAGCGCGCGTCCCACGGTGAGCCGGGACAACCTCCCGGTCGGGACGGTACCCGACGAGCAGGGTGTGTTCGCCGCGCTGCGGGAGATCGCCGAGGAGGAGAGCCTGGCCGCGGCCGCCGACCGGCTGGACGACGAGTTCCCCGCGATCGCCGACCTGCTGCGCCGGGCGGGGAAGGCGGGCTGAGGCGTGACCGGTCCGGGGGCCGTCCCGGAGCGCGGTGGTGCGGGGGAACGTGCGCGGTTGTTCACCGCCGTGCGGCCGTCCCGGGAGGCGGTCGCGGCGCTGTGTGCGGAGCTCGACCGCGTCCCGTCCGTCGCGGGGCGCCGGGTGCTGCGCTGGACGACCGTGCAGCAGTGGCACATCACGCTCGGCTTCTACGGCACCGACGACCCGCAGGCCCGGACGGAGTGGTTGCGGCCCCGGCTGGCGGGGCTGGCATCCCGCACCGTCCGGCTGCGGGGGGCGGGTTCGTTCCGTGGAGTACTCTGGATCGGGGTGGCCGGTGCGGGGCTCGGGGACCTGGCGGCGGCGGTCCGTCCGCCCGACGAGGAGCGGGACTTCCACGCCCACCTCACCCTCGCCCGGGGTGACGTCCGCGCCGCGATCGCGCGGTGGCGGCGGCACCTGGCCGACGTCGACGGCCCCGAGTGGACGGTCACCGAGGTCGAGCTGATGCGCAGCGATCCCGGCGGGGCGCGGGGATCCGGTCCCCGCTACAGCACCGTGGCGCGGTTCCCGCTGCAGCGAGGTTGACGCCGCACGCCGGTGTCTCCGCCGGTGCCGGTCCGCCACGCCCGGGCCGACGCGCCGGGGGAGCGCGTGCCGCCCGGGGTGTGCGGCGGTGCTGATACCCTCGACCCTGAGTCCGGCTGCGGTCCGTGGCGGCCGGTACCGACGACACACCGACACGGGACGAACGAACAAGGAGTGAACGCGTGGCGCTGTCCACCGACGAGAAGAAGCAGATCCTGTCCGAGTACGGCCTCCACGAGTCCGACACGGGATCGCCCGAGGCCCAGGTGGCTCTGCTGACCAAGCGGATCGTCGGCCTCACCGAGCACCTGAAGGTGCACAAGCACGACCACCACTCCCGTCGTGGGCTGCTGCTGCTGGTCGGCCGTCGCCGCCGGCTGCTCAACTACGTGATGCGGGTGGACATCGGCCGCTACCGGTCGCTGATCCAGCGACTCGGCCTGCGTCGATGAGAGACTGACGAGGGGGAGTGACCCGGTCGGGTCACTCCCCCTCGGTACACGAAGGACGAACAAGGGCGAGCGCGCCGCGCACGGGGACGCCACAGCCGGTCCTCGGTAGTGGCCGCCGGGAGGTTCCTCCCGTCGGCTTCGATCGATGACCGGCCCCGTACCTCGGGCGTGCCCCCGAAGGGCGGGGGATGCGTGGCCCTTCACGCACGAGGAGTAACAGGAATCATGACTGAAGCAAGCGGGAACGCCGTGCACGAGACCGAGGCCGTGTTGGACAACGGCCGGTTCGGCACGCGCACGGTCCGCTTCGAGACGGGCAGGCTGGCCAACCAGGCCGCCGGCTCGGTCGTCGCCTATCTGGACGACGAGACCATGCTGCTGTCGGCGACCACCGCCTCCAAGCAGCCCAAGGAACAGCTCGACTTCTTCCCGCTCACGGTGGACGTCGAGGAGCGCATGTACGCGGCCGGGCGCATCCCCGGGGCGTTCTTCCGCCGTGAGGGCCGTCCGTCCACGGACGCGGTCCTGACCTGCCGGCTGATCGACCGTCCGCTGCGCCCGTCGTTCGCCGACGGGCTGCGCAACGAGATCCAGGTCGTGGTGACGGTGCAGAGCCTGCACCCCGAGGACCCGTACGACGTGCTCGCGATCAACGCCGCGTCGGCCTCCACCCAGATCGGCGGGCTGCCGTTCTCCGGGCCGGTCGGCGGCGTGCGGGTCGCGTTGATCGAGGACCAGTGGGTCGCCTTCCCGACCTGGTCGCAGCTGGAGCACGCGACGTTCAACATGGTGGTCGCCGGGCGCATCGTCGGGGACCGGCCCGAGGACGTCGCCATCATGATGGTCGAGGCCGAGGGCACCGAGAACACGCTCGACCTCGTGGCCGCGGGGGGCACCGCACCCACCGAGACCACCGTGGCGCAGGGGCTCGACGCCGCGAAGCCGTTCATCCGCGTGCTGTGCGAGGCGCAGCAGCGGCTGGCCGAGGCGGCGGCCAAGCCCACCGGGGAGTACCCGCTGTTCCCCGCCTACGAGGCGGACGCCTACGACGCGGTCGCCGCGATCGCCACCGACGAGCTCACCCGCGCGCTGGCACTGCCCGGCAAGCAGGAGCGCGACGACGCCACCGACGAGGTCAAGGCGTCGGTGCTGGAGCGCGTCGGCGTCGGCGAGGGCGAGGCCTTCGAGGGCCGGGACAAGGAGATCGGGGCCGCCTTCCGGGCGCTGACCAAGAAGCTGATCCGGCAGCGCATCCTGAAGGACAAGGTCCGCATCGACGGCCGTGGCCTGACCGACATCCGCCAGCTCGGCGCCGAGGTGTCCGTGGTGCCCCGCGCCCACGGGTCCGCGCTGTTCGAGCGGGGCGAGACCCAGATCCTGGGTGTGACCACGCTGAACATGCTCCGCATGGAGCAGACGCTGGACACGCTGTCGCCGGAGACCAGCAAGCGGTACCTGCACCACTACAACTTCCCGCCGTTCTCCACCGGCGAGACCGGGCGCGTCGGCACGCCGAAGCGGCGCGAGATCGGCCACGGGATGCTGGCCGAGCGGGCCCTGGTGCCGGTGCTGCCGAAGCGGGACGAGTTCCCGTACGCGATCCGGCAGGTGTCCGAGGCCCTCGGGTCGAACGGGTCGACCTCGATGGGGTCGGTGTGCGCCTCCACGATGGGCCTGTACAACGCGGGCGTCCCGCTGAAGGCGCCGGTGTCCGGCATCGCGATGGGGCTCGTCTCCGACGAGGTCGACGGCGAGACCCGCTACGTCGCGCTCACCGACATCCTCGGCGCCGAGGACGCGTTCGGCGACATGGACTTCAAGGTCGCCGGGACCACCGACGTCATCACGGCGCTGCAGCTGGACACGAAGCTGGACGGTATCCCGTCGGACGTGCTGGCGAGCGCGTTGAACCAGGCGCGGGACGCGCGGCTGACCATCCTGGACGTGATGTCCGAGGCGATCGGCGGCCCGGACGAGATGAGCCCCTACGCGCCGCGGGTGACCAGCGTGAAGGTGCCGGTGGACAAGATCGGTGAGGTCATCGGCCCGAAGGGCAAGATGATCAACTCGATCACCGAGGAGACCGGCGCGGACGTGTCCATCGAGGACGACGGCACGGTGTACGTGGGTGCCTCGGACGGCCCGTCGGCGGAGGCCGCGATCGACAAGATCAACGCGATCGCCAACCCGCAGCTGCCGAAGGTCGGCGAGCGCTACCTCGGCACGGTCGTGAAGACCGCCGCGTTCGGCGCGTTCGTCTCGCTGGTTCCGGGCAAGGACGGCCTGGTGCACATCTCGAAGCTCGGCAACGGCAAGCGCGTCGAGAAGGTCGAGGACGTCGTCAACGTCGGCGACAAGCTCCGGGTGGAGATCGCCGACATCGACAGCCGCGGCAAGATCAGTCTGGTCGTGGTCCAGGACGAGGAGTCGGGGGACACCGGCGCGGCCGCGAGCGGGGCGATCGGGGGCACCGGTGCGGTGGACACCGCCGCCGAGGAGCCGACCGCGGACCTGGCCGAGCAGGCCGACACCGGGTCGGAGGACAAGGGCGACCGGCCGCGGCA
>NZ_KI912232.1:109308-117613 GCF_000231035.2 Saccharomonospora iraqiensis subsp. paurometabolica YIM 90007
CGGCCGCACCGCGGCGGCCGTGGTCGGGCCGTACGCTCACTCCGACGACCTTCCCGACGAGCTGCACGAGGTGATTGCATGACGCGCGCATCCGCAGGCCGAGGCGAGCAGGACCCGATCCGGGTCGGGGTGCTCGGCGCGCGGGGCCGCATGGGCGCGGAGGCGGTCTCCGCCGTCGAGTCCGCCCCCGACATGCGGTTGGCCGCCGCCGTGGACGCCGACGACGGCCGGGAGGCCCTGACCGGGGCGGACGTCGTCGTCGACTTCACCCACCCGGACGCGGTGATGGACAACCTGCGCTTCGCGGTGGACAACGACCTGCACGCGGTGGTCGGCACCACCGGGTTCACCGACGAGCGGGTCGATCAGCTGCGCGGGTGGCTCGCCGCCAAGCCCGCGCTCGGGGTGCTGCTGGCGCCGAACTTCGCCCTGGGCGCGGTGCTGGCCATGAAGTTCGCCGAGCAGGCAGCCCGGTTCTACGACGCGGCCGAGGTCGTCGAACTGCACCACAACCGCAAGGCCGACGCGCCTTCCGGCACCGCCGCGCGCACCGCACGGTTGATCTCCGAGGCGCGCGCCGGGGCCGGGCACGGTCCCGCCGACGACGCCACCACCTCGGAACTGGCGGGGGCGCGGGGCGCCGACGTCGACGGGGTGCGGGTGCACTCGGTGCGCCTGCCCGGCCTGGTCGCCCACGAGGAGATCCTGTTCGGCACCCAGGGGGAGACCCTGACGATCCGGCACGACTCCCTGGACCGCAGTTCCTTCATGCCCGGGGTGCTGCTCGGCGTGCGCTCCGTGCTCCGGCGTCCGGGCCTGACCGTGGGGCTCGAACACGTGCTGGACCTGTGACGGGGCGAGCGGTGCGCGCACGCAATGTGGCAGTCCTGCTCACGGTCGCGGTGGGGGTGTACCTGGTCCTGCTGGCCGGGCGGGCCGTCGCGCTGATCCGGGACGGTTCGGTGCCCGCGGTGGTGCTCGGGCTGGGTGTGCTCGTCCTGCCGGTGCTGGGCGTCTGGCTGGTGGCGGCCACCTGGCGGTCGGGCGCGCGCATCCAGCGGCTGGCCCGCAGACTGGAGGACGAGGGCGGGCTGCCGGACGTCTCCGACCTGCCGCGCAGGCCCTCGGGCCGGGTGGACCGGGAGGCCGCGGACGACTGGTTCGCGCGGCGCCGTGCCGAACTGGAGGCCGACCCGCAGGACTGGCGCCGCTGGTACCGCCTGGCCCATGCCTACGACGTCGCCGGTGACCGGCGACGCGCCCGCGCCACCATGCGCCGGGCGATCGAGCTGGAGGCCGCCGACCGCTGACGGCCGGTGGTACACCCACCGGCCGCACCGGACCGGACCTCCCGGCGTTTGCCCCGACGTCGCCGCGGGTAAGCGGGCACGGTGCTGGTCGCGATCGTCGTGCATCTCGCGGTGGCGGCGACGCTCCCTGCGCTCGCCCGCCGGTGGGACCGCCGTGCGTTCGCGATCGGCGCGCTGGCACCGGCCTTCGCCCTGGTCGCCGCCGCGACCCGGCTGGGCACGTTGCCCGCCACGGAGCGCGTGGTCTGGGCCTCCGCGCTCGGCCTGGAGTTCACCGTCCGGATGGACTCGCTGGCGACGATCATGGTCGCCCTGGTCACCGGGATCGGGACGGTGGTGCTGGTCTACTTCTCCCGCTATGCCAAGCCGGGGGAGGCGGGGATCGGGCGCGACGCCGCGGTCATGGTGCTGTTCGCGGGCGCGATGCTCGGACTGGTCCTGGCCGACGACGTCTTCTCGCTGTACGTCTTCTGGGAAGTCACCACGATCTGCTCGTTCCTGCTCGTCGGCGGGAGCGGACTCACCCGGGAGGAACGCCGCTCGGCCCGGCAGGCGCTGCTGGTGACCACGCTCGGTGGGCTGGCCATGCTGCTCGGGCTCATCCTGCTCGGCACGGCCGCGGGCACCCTGCGGATCTCCGGGATCGTCGCCGACCCGCCCACCGGGGCCGCGGCCACGACCGGGATCGCGCTGCTGCTGGTCGGTGCGTTCACCAAGTCGGCGCAGGTGCCGTTCCACCCGTGGCTGCCCGCGGCGATGGTGGCCCCCACCCCGGTCAGCGCCTACCTGCACGCGGCGGCGATGGTCAAGGCGGGCGTGTACCTGGTGGCCCGCTTCGCCCCCGCCTTCGCCGACCGCCCCGAGTGGTGGGTGCCCCTGGTCGTGGTGGGGCTGTGGACGATGCTGCTCGGCGGGTACCGCGCGATGCGGCAGTACGACCTCAAGCTGCTGCTCGCGTTCGGCACGGTGAGCCAACTGGGGTTCCTCATGGTGCTGCTGGCGGGCGGCACGCGGGTGTCCGAACTCGCGGGCGCGACGATGATCCTGGTGCACGGCCTGTTCAAGTCTGCGCTGTTCCTGACCGCGGGGGCGATCGACAAGGGGACCGGCACCCGCGATCTGCGCGAACTGTCCGGGCTCGGCCGGCGCTGGCCGGGGTTGGCGGTCCTGGCGACCCTGGCGGCGGCGTCGATGGCGGGGGTGCCACCGATGCTCGGGTTCATCGGCAAGGAGACCGCGCTGGAGGCGTTCTCGCACGCCACGGTCACCGATGCGCTGATCCTGGCCGGGATCGTGCTCGGATCGGTGCTCACCACCGCCTACACCGTCCGCTTCCTGGTCGGCGCGTTCGGCGGCAGCGACGGGCGACCCGACGCGGCCCGCGGTCCCGGGGCGGTGTTCACCGCGGCGATCGCGGTCCCCGCCGGGGCGAGCCTGGTGCTGGGGGTGGTGCCGGGGGCGGTCGAACGGTTCGCCGGGACCTACGCCGACCGCTTCCCGGGGCAGGACTACCACCTCGAACTGTGGCACGGGCTCACCCTGCCGTTGCTGCTGTCGGCGGTCATCCTCGTGGGCGGCTACCTGCTGCACCGGCGGAGCGCGGTGTTCGAACGGACCGCCGGGTGGTTGCCGAGCGCGCTGCAGGCCGACCCCGGTTACCGGGCGACCCTGCGCGGGGTGAACCGGCTCGCCCAGGGGCTCACCGCGCGGATCCAGACGGGATCGCTCCCGGTGTATCTGAGCACGATTCTGGTGGCGCTGGTCGTGGTGCCGACCTGGGGGCTGATCACCGGGTCGGTGGGGCCGGGGCGACCGACGTTCGTGCACACCGCCCTCCAGCTTCCGCTGTCGCTGCTGGTGGTGGTGGCCGCGCTCGCGCTGCCGTTCGCCCGCCGCAGGCTCACCGCCGTGTTGCTCACCGGGATGGTCGGGTACGGCGTGGGTGGTCTGTTCCTCGTGTTCGGCGCCACGGACCTCGCGCTGGCCCAGTTCCTGGTCGAGACGCTCACGCTGGTGGTGTTCGTGCTGGTGCTGCGCCGCGTGTCCGCCCCGTTCGTCCGGCAGCACCCGGTCAGCCGCCGGGGCACCCTCCTCAAGGCGGTGGTCGCCGTGGCCGCGGGCGCGTTCGTGGCGGTGTTCGCGGTCGTCTTCTCCGGCCTGCGCGAGTCACGTTCGCGTGTGGGGCGGGCCTACGCCGAACTGGCCGAACCCGAGGCGGGGGCCAGCAACGTCGTCAACGCGATCCTCGTCGACCTCCGCGCGCTGGACACCGTCGGCGAGATCACCGTGCTGCTGGTGGCCGCGGTCGGTGCGGCGACGCTCGGCCTGGCCCTGGCACGGGGCCGCAGCCGCGTGGTGCCGGTCACCGAGAGCCCCGTCGTGGGCAACGCGCCGGACACCACGGAGCCGGACGCCACGGAGCCGGACACCACCGCGTCCGGAGACCGGTCCGGCGGGCGTGGGGCCGGACACCCGCCCGAGGATGCGGGGGAGGGCGACCGATGAGCTCGGGGTCGGAGTGGGAATCGCTGGACGTTCCCCGGCAACGGTGGTTGCGCAGCGCGCGCAGCCCCGGAGGGTGGCCGCGGTCGCTGCAGCTCGAGGTCGGTGTCCGTGTCGTCTTCCCGACCGTGCTGGTGCTGTCGGTGTATCTGCTCTTCGCCGGGCACAATCATTCGGGCGGCGGATTCCCCGGCGGGCTGGTGGCCGGGTTGGCGTTCGTCCTCCGCTACGTGGCCGGCGGCAGCATGGAACTGGCCGCGGCCGTGCGGATCCGGCCGCCCGCGGTGATCGGTGCGGGCCTGACGCTGTCGACGGTGACCGCCCTGCTCCCGATGGTGTCCGGACACCCCGCGCTCACCAGCGGCTCGTGGGAGCCGGAGCTGCCGCTGTTCGGCGAGGTGAAGTTCGCCAGCAATCTGGCCTTCGACCTCGGGGTGTACGTCCTGATCCTCGGTGTGGTGCTGGACCTGCTGCGCACCCTCGGCGCCGGGATCGAGAAGCGGGAACTGGAACGCGAGCGGCGCGAGGGGCTGGTCGGCGGCGGGGAGAGCGGTATGGGCACCGCGGAGGACGCCACCGGCGGCGGGCCCGGGAACGGGGGTGGCGATGACCGTTGACCTCGTGACCACCGTCGTCCTCGGTGTGGTCTACGCCGCCGGGTTCTTCCTGCTCATGCAACGGTCCCTGATGCAGGTCATCCTCGGTTTCGTCGTGGTCGGACACGGGGCGAACCTGTTCCTCCAGGCCGCGGGCGGTCCCCCGGGCTCGCCCGCGTTCGTGGGACTGGTGCCGGTCGGGGAGATGGCCGACCCGCTGGTGCAGGCCCTCGCACTCACCGCGGTGGTGATCACCTTCGGGCTGAGCACGTTCCTGCTCGCCCTGGCCTACCGCGCGTGGGTGCTGCTCGGCGACGACGAGGTCCAGGACGACCTGGAGGACCGCCGCATCGCCCGCGCCGAGGCCGACGCCCGGGCGGAGGCCGACGCCGAGCTCGCCCGGTACGGCCGGGACGACGCCGGGGGCGCGGGATCGCGGGCCGAGGGGGGACACGCCCGATGACCCTGTTCGTGGCGCTGCCCGTGCTGGTGCCGCTGCTGGCGGCGGCGGTCTCCCTGCTCGTGGGGCAGGTGCCCGCGGCCCAGCGCGTGCTGAGCCTGCTGGTGCTGACCTTCATCGCCGTCGTGGCCGGCGTGCTGCTGGTACGGGCCGACGCTTCGGGGCCGGTGGTGCTCCAGCTCGGGGGCTACGCGGCCCCGGTCGGCATCACCCTGATCGCGGACCGGCTGGCGGCGCTGCTGCTGCTGGTCTCCATCGTGGTGATGCTCGGCGTGCTCGTGTTCGCCATCGGACAGCGGGTCACCGACACCGGACGGGTCTCCACCACCACCGCGTTCCACCCGATGTACCTGGTGCTGTGTGCCGGGGTGTCGCTGGCGTACCTGACCGGCGACCTGTTCAACCTGTTCGTGGCGTTCGAGATGATGCTGTCCGCCTCGTACGTGCTGATGACCCGGCAGACGACGGCGAGCCGGATCCGGCCGAGTATGACCTACGTCATCGTCAGCCTCACCTCGTCGCTGCTGTTCCTGACGATGATCGCGATCGTCTACGCCGCCACCGGCACGGTGAACCTCGCCGACCTCTCGCACGCCATCGCCGGGCTGCCGTCCGGGGTGCGGACCGCGCTCGGGCTGCTGATGATGGTGGTGTTCGGCATCAAGTCGGCGGTGGTGCCGCTGCACTTCTGGCTGCCGGACAGCTACCCGACCGCGCCCGCGCCGATCACGGCGGTGTTCGCGGCGTTGCTCACCAAGGTCGGCGTGTACGCGATCATCCGGACCCAGACGCTGCTGTTCTCCAACGCCGCCGACTGGAACTTCCTGCTCGCGGTGGCGTTGCTGACGATGGTGGTAGGTGCGCTCGGCGCGATCGCGCAGAACGACCTCAACCGTGTGCTGTCGTTCCTGCTGGTGTCCGGGATCGGGTTCATGCTGTTCGGGTTGGCGCTGTTCACCGTGACCGGGCTCGTCGGGGTGATCGTCTACATTATCCACCACATCGCCGTCATGGCGGCGTTGTTCCTGGTCAGCGGACTGGTGACCCGGTACACCGGCACCGCGTCGCTGCACGACATGTGCGGGGTGGCCGGCGGCTACCCGTTGATCGCGATCGTGTTCTCGGTGCCCGCGCTCAGCCTGGCGGGTATCCCGCCGTTCTCCGGGTTCGTGGCCAAGGTCACGCTGTTGCGGGCGGGGGTGGAACTGGGCACCCCGATGGCCTACGTGGTCACCGGCGGGGCGGTGGTGACCAGCCTGCTCATCCTCTACGCCCTGAGCAAGGTCTGGGCGTCGGTGTTCTGGGGACGGCCGCGCGCCCCGGTGGCCGACGTCGACCCGAACGACGAGCTCACCGTCGGGACCGGCACGCGTTCCCGGGCGATGTTGACCGCGACCATCGGCATGGCCCTCGTCGGCCTCGCGATCACCGTCGCGGCCGGGCCGGTGTCCGGTGTCGCCGAACGGGCCGCCACCGACCTCCTCGACCGCGGCCCGTACCGGCAGTCCGTGCTCGTCGGGGGAGGTTCCCCGTGAGACCCGTGCGACGCCAGCTGTCGACGTTGTCCCTGCCGCTGTTCGTCTGGCTGGTGGTGGTCTGGATCCTGCTGTGGGGTTCGGTCGCCCCGGGCACGGTCGTCGCGGGGGTCCTCGTGTCGCTCGGGGTGCTGGTGCTGTTCCCCCTTCCCGCGGTGCACTTCCCGGTGTTGCGGCCGGTGCGGCTGGCCCGGCTGATCGGCTACGTGATCGTCGACCTGTTCTCCTCCGCCCTGCGCACCGCCGTCGAGGTGATCCGGTACGGCCCGCGGGTGCGGGCCGCGGTCGTCGCCGTGCCCACGCTGTCCGACCTGGACCACGTGATCGCCGCCGCCGCCGGGGCGATCTCGCTGACCCCGGACACCTTCGTGATCCAGATCGACCGGGCGGGCGGGGTTCTCTACGTGTACTCGCTCGGTGTGCGCAGCCGGGAGCAGGCCGACCACGCGCACGACCAGGCGCTGGCGCTGCAGGTGCGGGTGGTCCGCGCGATCGGCACCGCGGACGAGGCGGGCCGGGCCGCCGACCGGGCGGACCGGCTGCGCCGCGGGCGTCCGGTCTCCCCCGAGAAGTCCCCCGAGGCGCCGCCGGAGGAGGAGTCATGACCGTCGTCTACGTCACGACCTACGTTCTGCTGACCGTCGCCGGGGTGTGCACCCTCGGCCGGATGCTGCGCGGTCCCGGCGCGCTCGACCGGGTGCTCGCCCTCGACGTGGTGCTGGTGCTGATCGTCGCCGGGGTGGCGGTGGGGATGGCCTGGTCCGGTCTCGGACTCAATGTGGCGCTGCTGCTCGCGGTGGCGCTGCTGAGCTTCATCGGGTCGGTCAGTGCCGTCCGGCTCGTGGAGCGCTGGGGAGGTGACCGGTGATCGTGCTCGACGTGCTCACCGCGGTGAGCATGCTCTCCGGCGCGGTGTTCTGCGTGCTCGGCGGGATCGGGCTGGTGCGGTTCCCGGACGTGCCGAGCCGCCTGCAGGCCGCGACCAAGCCACAGACGGTCGGACTCCTGCTCGTGCTGCTGGGCAGCGCGTTGCAGGTGGGACCGTCCGGGGCGGCCGGGCTGCTGCTCGCCGCCCTGTTCCAGGTGATCACCGCGCCCGTGCTGTCCCAGCTGTTCGGTGGCGTGGCCTACCACATCGGCGCCCGCGAGGAGTCCACCGTCGTGGTCGACGACCTCGCCGAACGCCTGGGTGCCCCGCACGACTGACCGGCAGGCAGAATGGGGCCCGCACACGATGACCACATCAGGGGAAGGAACGGTCGGTGGCGGGAGCCCTACGCGGGGTGGTAGCACTCGACGGCCCTTCGGGGACCGGGAAGACCACGGCCGCACGCGAACTGGCCGCGGCCCTCGGGGCGGGCTATCTGGACACCGGGGCGATGTACCGCGTCGTCACGCTGGCCGTGCTGCGCGCGGGTGTCGACCCGGCGGACGCGGAGGCCGTGGCCGCCGTGGCCCGGCAGGCCGATGTCGGGGTGGCCACCAGCCCGCAGGCGCCGACGGCGCGGTTGGACGGTGTCGACGTCGGTGCCGAGATCCGCACCGAGGAGGTGAACCGCGCGGTGTCGGCCGTGTCCGCCGTGTCCGAGGTGCGCGGTCTGCTCGTCGCCGAACAACGACGGATCATCACCGACGCCGTCGCCACGGCCGGGGGCATCGTGGTCGACGGCCGGGACATCGGCACCGTGGTCGTCCCGGACGCCGGGCTCAAGGTGTACCTGCACGCCTCGGCCGACGTCCGCGCACGGCGCCGCAGCGCCCAGGACTCGGCCCGGGGCCGGGAGTCGACCCCCTCTCAGGCGCGGACCTCGGTGCAGCGCCGGGACCGGCTCGACTCCACCCGGGCGGACTCACCGCTGCGCGCCGCCGACGACGCGGTGCCCCTGGACACCTCCGACCTCA
>NZ_KI912232.1:117713-140125 GCF_000231035.2 Saccharomonospora iraqiensis subsp. paurometabolica YIM 90007
GTGCGCTCCGCGGGCGCGGTGGTCCTGCCGGTGGCGGTGCGCGGAACCCGGCGCCCGCCGGGCACCCGCTTCCGGTGGCGTCCCCGGGTGACCGTGCGCGTGGGCGAACCGTTCGCCCCCGACGTCGGGCCGGGCCGGGCCGGGCTCGCCGAGGCGACCGAACACATCCGCACCGCACTCGCCACGCTGGTGGCCGAACTCGATCGAGACAGGGAACGGGGACACCCATGACACAGGAGGACGGCACGGTCGAGGTGCCGGACGGCACCTGGTCCGACGAGTCGGAGTTCCTCCGGCTCGACGCCGAGGCCGCACAGGACCCGGCCGACGAGGAGGCGTCCGACGGTTCGGCCGCGGCGCCCGCGCAGCCGGTGGTGGCCGTCGTGGGCAGGCCGAACGTCGGCAAGTCGACGCTGGTCAACCGCATCCTCGCCCGCCGGGAGGCGGTCGTGCAGGACACCCCGGGTGTCACGCGCGACCGGATCGCCTACGACGCCACCTGGAGCGGGCGGCGGTTCACCCTGGTGGACACCGGCGGCTGGGAGCCGGACGCCGCCGGAATGCGGTCGGCGGTGGCGGCCCAGGCCGAGCTGGCGATGTCCACCGCCGACGTCGTGCTGCTCGTGGTGGACGCCACGGTGGGCGCGACGGCGACCGACGAGGCGGTCGCGAAGGTGCTGCGCCGGGCCGACCGTCCTGTTCTGCTGGCCGCGAACAAGGTCGACGACGAGCGCCTCTACGCGGACGTGGCGTCGCTGTGGTCGCTGGGGCTGGGACAGCCGCACCCGGTGAGCGCCCTGCACGGCCGCAGCTCCGGTGACCTGCTCGACGAGATCGTGGGCGCCCTGCCGAACGCGCCGCGTGACCGGGACGGCGCGGCGCGCGGCCCGCGCCGGGTGGCGCTGGTGGGCAAGCCCAACGTCGGCAAGTCCAGCCTGCTGAACCAGATCACCGGCGAGGACCGTGCGGTGGTGGACACCGTGGCCGGCACCACGGTGGACCCGGTGGACTCGCTGGTGGAACTGGACGGGCAGACGTGGCGCTTCGTCGACACCGCGGGCCTGCGCCGCCGGGTGCAGACCGCCCACGGCACCGAGTACTACGCCTCGCTGCGGACGAGGACCGCGATCGACGCGGCCGAGGTGGCGATCGTGCTGCTGGACGCGAGCGAGCCGCTGTCCGAGCAGGATCTGCGTGTCGTGAGCACGGTCGCCGAGGCGGGCCGGGCGCTGGTGCTGGCGTTCAACAAGTGGGACCTGGTCGACGACGAGCGCAGGCACCAGCTCACCCGGGAGATCGACCGGGGACTGGTGCGGGTGCCGTGGGCCGAGCGGGTCAACGTCTCGGCGCTCACCGGTCGCGCGGTGCGCAAGCTGGCGCCCGCGCTGCGCACCGCACTCGACTCGTGGGACCAGCGGGTGCCCACCGGCAGGCTGAACGGCTGGCTGTCCGACCTGGTGGCCGCGAAACCGCCGCCGGTGCGCGGCGGCAAACAGCCGAAGGTGCTGTTCGCCACCCAGGCCGGCATCCGCCCACCCACGCTGGTGCTGTTCACCACCGGGTTCCTGGAGGCGGGCTACCGGCGGTTCCTCGAACGCAAGTTCCGCGAGGAGTTCGGCTTCACCGGCAGCCCCGTCCGGATCAACGTCCGGGTCCGGGAGAAGAAGCCGCAGGGCGGCCGCCGGGGCGGCAAGGCCGGCCGCGGGCAGGGCGCGAAGGCACGTAAGGGCCGCTGAGCGGGGTCGGCCGGGACGTCCGGGGGCGGGAATCTTCCCCGCGCCCGTGTCGAACGCCCCGGCGGCCCCTCCCACACCGTGTGGTGGGATGGGCCGGGCGCCCACGGGTGTGACACACGGACAGGCGACCGCGATATACGGCGAGGTCAGGAGGTACACGGTGAGGCGCGATCCCGAGCGGCTCTACGAACTGGACTCCGGTGTGGCCGTCCCGGAGGGAGCGGTGCTGCTCTACCATCTCGACGGCTTCGTCGACGCCGGTTCCGCGGGGGAGGCGCTCACCGAGCACCTGCGCGCCGAGTTCGACGACGAACAGGTCGTCGCGCGGTTCGACGTCGACCGGTTGATCGACTACCGCTCCCGCAGGCCGGTGATGACCTACTCCGCCGACCACTGGTCGGACTACGAACCGCCCGAACTGGCCGTCCGCCTGCTGCACGACACCGACGGGACGCCGTTCCTGCTGCTGTCCGGCCCGGAGCCGGACCACGAGTGGGAACTGTTCACCACGGCCGTGCGGGAACTGATCGAGCGGTGGCAGGTGCGGCTGAGTGTGAACTACCACGGGATCCCGATGGGGGTCCCGCACACCCGGCCGCTGGGGGTCACGGCGCACGCCACCCGGTCCGAGCTGGTCCGCGGCTACCGCGCCACGTACTCGCAGATGCAGATCCCCGGCAGCGCCGCCGCGCTGCTGGAGTACCGGCTGGGCCAGGCCGGGCACGACGCCGTGGGCTTCGCCGCCCACGTCCCGCACTACCTGGCCCAGTCCCGCTACCCGGCGGCCGCGATCACCCTGCTGGACGCGGTGTCCGAGGCGGCGGGGATCACGGTGTCCTCGGAGGCGATCCGCGAGTCGGCGGTCAGCGCCGACGAGGAGGTCGAGCGGCAGGTCCGGGAGAACGAGGAGGTCGCCGACGTGGTCACCGCCCTGGAGCGGCAGTACGACGCCTTCTCCGCGGTGGAGCCGGAGGACAACCTGCTGGCCGACGTGGACGAGATGCCCACCGCCGACGAGCTCGCCAGCCAGTTCGAGCAGTTCCTCTCCGAACAGCGCCGCGACCAGGGCGAGAACTGACGCCGGGCGCGACGGGTGCCGGAGTCCCCGCTCAGAGCGGGGCACCACCGAACGCGATCTCGTTGCCCTCGGGATCGTGGTAGGTCGCCTTCCGCACGCCGTTCGGGTAGGTCTCCCGCGTTGTCGGTTCCAGCCCCCGCTCCCGGATGCGAGCGACCCGGGTGTCGAGATCGTCGACGAAGATCGTGTGCAGGGCGTGTCCCGCCGCGCGGTCGGGCCGGTGCTCGACGAACACGAACCGATGATCGGCGAGTTGCCAGACGACCTCGGTGTCACCGGCGACGAACGTCGGGGGAGCGCCGAACAGGCGTTCGTACCAGGCGAGTGCGCTCGGGTAGTCGGCGACGGCGATTCCCGCGAACAGATCGACGGCCATCCGGTGAGCGTAGCGGTCGCAGAGGACATCCGGTGCGACCTAACTGAAAGCACTGTCAAACGTGCGTCTGGTGGTGAACTTGATTCACCGCCGTTTACGGGGTAGGCTTCGTCACGCTCCGCTGATGGCCGACGACAGGACGCCGTGATGCCCGACCTGACCGCGCAGGTGACCGCTGCCGAGATCTCTCGGCTGGCGGGGGTCACGCGCGCCACGGTGAGCAACTGGCGCCGCCGCCACCCGGACTTCCCGAGCCCGACGGGTGGTACGGACACGAGCCCGACCTACGCCCTCGACTCCGTTCGCCAGTGGCTGTCCGAACGCGGGCAACTTCCGGAGGCGACGGCGGAGGCGGAGTTGCGCCTCGCGCTGCGAGGCGCTTCCGACGGACGGGCGCTGGCCCGGTACCTGCTGCCGCTCGTCCCGCCGTTGGCGGGCCTGTCTCGGGAGAGGTCGGGCAAGCTCGCCGACCTGCCCGAGGGGTCGTTCGGCGCGGAGCTGGCCGCGGCGCTGGGTGACCTCCACGGTGCACCGCCCACGGCGTCGGACTCGGCGACCCGGGCGCTGCTGCGCTGCCTCGACGCTCGTGGCGCGGAGACGACGTTGCGGCTTCTCGCTGAGCACCTGGTCGACACCACGGCGACCGGGATGTACCCGACTCCGCGCGGGCTGGCCGATCTCCTGGTCGCCTTGCCGGACCGTGTCGAACGGATTCTGGACCCGGCCTGCGGGGGCGGCGGGCTGCTGGCAGCGGCGGTACGCGCGGGAGCCTCGTGCGTCCTCGGCCAGGAACTCGCCGACGACCAGGCAGCGTTGGCGCGGGTTCGGGTCGAGACCTCAGCCCCCGACGGGGAGGTCCGTCCTGGCGACAGCCTCCGGTCCGACGCCTTCCCCGACGAGCGGGTCGACGCGGTGGTGTGCAACCCGCCGTTCGGCGTCCGCGACTGGGGCCACGACGATCTCGCCTACGACCCGCGCTGGGTCCACGGCCTGCCGCCGCGCTCGGAGTCCGAACTGGCGTGGGTGCAGCACTGCCTCGCGCACCTGAGCACGGACGGCACCGCGGTGGTGGTCATGCCGCCGGGCGCGGCCGAACGGTCCGGCGGCCGCCGGATCCGCGCCGAACTCGTGCGCACCGGTGCGCTGCGGGCGGTGATCGCGCTGCCGCAGGGCGCGGCACCGCCGCTCCATGTCAGCCTGCACGTGTGGGTGCTGGCCCCACCGCCGAAAGCCGATCCGCGGCCGATCCTCTTCGTCGACGCCTCGACCGGACCGGACCGCGGTCGGGAGATCGACTGGCCGGACGTGTCGGAACGGGTCCTCACGGCGTGGCGCGCCTTCCGCGAGGACCCCGACGGCGTGGAGCCGGAACCCGGCCTCGTCCGCACCCGGCCGGTGGTGGATCTCCTCGACGACACCGTGGACCTCACCCCGCACCGCCAGGTGCGGGTCGCACCCGTCCTCGACCCCGGCCGCCATGAGGCGCTCGCCCACGAACTGCGGGACCGGTTGCGCAGCACCGGAAACGCCCTGGTCGCTCTCAGCGATGACCGGTTGTGGCGGACGGCGGGATCGGAACCGGGGGCGTGGCGCACGGCCACGGTCGCCGACCTCCTGCGCGGCGGCGCGCTCACCCTGTACCGCGCGACGCCGGGGCAGGAGACGGCGCGGTCCGACGCAGCCGAACCACCCGCGGTGCTGACCCACCACGACGTCCGTACCGGCGAGCCACCGTCCGGCTCCCTGCACGACAAACCGGTCGACAGGCTCGTCCCGGTCGAGGCGGGCGACGTGTTGTTGCCGGAGACGCTGCACCACGCCGGCCCGGTCCCGGCCCGCGTCGCCGACGAGCACGACGCGGGCAGTGTCCTCGGCCGGCACCTGTTCCTGCTGCGCCCGGACCCGGACCGGCTGGACCCGGATTTCCTGGCCGGTTTCCTCTCCGCCGAGGAGAACGTCCGCGGCGCGGCCGTGGGCAGCTCGATCCAGCGACTCGACGTCAAACGGCTGCGGGTGCCGCTGATCGCGACCGAACGCCAGGTCCGGTACGGGCAGGCGTTCCGCCGCGTCCGGGCGCTGCACTCGGCGGCGAACCTCGCTGCGACGATCGCGCGGGAACTGGCCGACCAGTGGGCGCTCGGCCTCACCGGCGGGGCGCTCCTGCCGCCGGACGAGGGTTCGTGACGCGCGCTCGGTGACAGTGCGTCACCGATCCGGCACCATGGTCCACCATCGAGGAAAACCGAGGGGAACGTCTTTGAACACCGACAGGCACACCGAGCTGGCCAACCACGCCTGGTCCGTGGCCGACCTGCTGCGCGGTGACTACAAGCAGTCCGACTACGGCAAGGTGATTCTGCCGTTCACGGTGCTGCGCCGACTCGAATGCGTGCTCGCGCCCACCCGCGAGAAGGTGCTCGAGACGGTCGAGAAGTACCGCGACCGCGACATCGACGTCGACCGGTTCCTCCGCAAGGCTTCCGGCCACCGCTTCTACAACACCACCCCGCTGACGCTGAAGTCGATCGCCGCCGACTCCTCGCATGTCGCACGCCACCTCACCGAGTACATCGGCGGGTTCTCCCCGAACGCCTACGAGGTGCTGGAGCGCTACGACTTCGCCCAGCAGATCAAGAAGCTCGACAGCGCCAACCTGCTCTACAAGGTGACCAGCACGTTCGCCGACCTGGATCTGCGGCCCGAGATCGTCGACAACCACCAGATGGGCTACGTCTTCGAGGAACTGATCCGGCGATTCGCCGAACAGTCCAACGAGACCGCGGGCGAGCACTTCACCCCGCGCGAGGTCATCGAGCTCATGGTGAACCTGCTCATCGCCCCCGACGACGATGCGCTGAGCAAGCAAGGGGTCGTGCGGCGTGTCCTGGACCCGGCGTGCGGCACGGGTGGGATGCTCAGCGCTGCCTACGAGCACATCACCAGCATGAATTCGGGCGCGACCGTCGACGTGTACGGGCAGGAGCTCAACCCCGAGTCGTGGGCGATCTGCCGGTCCGACCTCATGATCAAGGACCAGGACCCCGACAACATCAAGTTCGGCAACTCGTTCAGCGACGACGGCCACCAAGGCGACACCTTCGACTACCTGCTGGCGAACCCGCCGTTCGGCGTCGAATGGAAGAAGGTCAAGGAGGACGTCGAGGACGACCTGGAACGGCGCAGCGAGAACAGCCGCTTCTGGCCCGCACTGCCCAGGATCAACGACGGATCACTGCTGTTCCTGCAGCACATGCTGTCGAAGATGAAGCCGGCCGAGCAGGGCGGTGGCCGGGTGGCGATCGTGTTTAACGGCTCGCCGCTGTTCACCGGAGCCGCCGGGTCCGGCGAGTCGCAGATCCGCCAGTACATCCTGGAGAACGACTGGCTCGAAGGCATCGTCGCGCTGCCGGACCAGCTGTTCTACAACACCGGCATCTCCACCTACTTCTGGATCCTCAGCAACCGCAAGAGCCCCGACCACCGGGGCAGGGTCGTGCTGCTCGACGCCCGCGACCAGTGGCAGAAGATGCGGAAGTCCCTCGGCGACAAGCGCAAACACATCGATTCCGGGCAGATCGCCGAGATCACCCGCCTCTACGCCGAAGCGCTGGACGCCGCCAAGGACGAGAGCCACCCGCAGCACGCCAAGGTCAAGGTCTTCAACAACGACGACTTCGGCTACCGCCGCATCACCGTCGAACGTCCATTGACGCTGCGATTCGAGATCAGCGAGGACACCCTCGCCGCACTGCGCGAGGCCAAACCGATCCAGAAACTCGACGCGCCGGAGCGATTCGTCGAGACGCTGCGCCCGCTGGTTGGCAAGACGTGGTGGAAGAAGGACGACGCCGTCCGGGAGATGCGCGAGACCGTCACCGGCGCCGGACTTACCTGGCCCACCGGCGCCCCGTTCGCCAAGGCACTGCGCGACGCCGTCGGCGTCCGCGACTCCGAAGGGGAAGTGCAGACCGTCAAGGGCGGCCCCGAACCCGACACGGAACTCCGCGACTACGAGAACGTGCCCCTCGATGAAGGCGTCGAAGAGCACTTGAAGCGCGAGGTCCTCCCACACGTCCCCGACGCCTGGATCGACCACACCAAGACCAAGATCGGGTACGAGATTCCGTTCACCCGGCACTTCTACGTGTACGAGCCACCAAGGCCGTTGGCGGAGATCGATGCCGAGCTGAAGGCGCTTGAGGCCGAGATCCAGAAACTGCTGGGGGAGGTGACCGAGTGACAATCACCGTTCAGCTCCGTCGTGTAGCGCGCCTTGCATACGGGGACTCCCTTGCATCGGAATCACGAATCGACGGCGAGTACCCGGTTGTCGGGTCTGGTGGAGTATCAGGTACGCACAACGAGCGAAACTTCCGTGCTCCCGGAATAGTTATTGGTAGGAAGGGAAGCTACGGATCTGTTCATTGGATAGGGTCCGGCGGGTTTGCGATCGACACCGCATACTACATCGATGAGCGCATGACTACGGTGGATCTCCGGTGGTTGTATTACGTCCTCCAAGGAATAGATCTGCGAGGCGCTTCCCAAGACGTGGGGATCCCAGGTCTTTCTCGTGAAGCCGCTTATGCGGTGCACATCCCAAGTCCGCCTCCGTTAGAAGAGCAGCGCCGCATCGCCGACTTCCTCGACGCCGAGACCGCCCGCATCGACAAAGTTTTGGCCCTTCGGGACAGGCAGAGTGAGATCAGTCAATCCCGGTTTGACCAAATCATAGATGGCGTTGTTGTCGGTGATGGTGATGCCCTCGCGGAGATAGGTATCCGTGATTCTTCTGGCGCTTGGTCCTCTGTTAAACTATCGCGACTTTGCCAGATAATCCCGGGATATTCCTTCCCGAGCGACGGTTTTGTAAGCGAAGATCAGGGTATTCGTTTGCTGCGTGGTATCAATGTCTCGGTAGGATCTCTCTCGTGGGACGAGGTTGCCTACTGGGACGTCGATCGGAACCCGATTCCTCGGCGGTTCCACCTTCGGCAAGGTGACCTAGTTTTGGGTATGGATCGCCCCTGGATATCAAAAGGGTTGAGGCTGTCTTTCGTCGATGGCGATAGCCTTCCGGCGCTTCTTCTCCAGCGTGTAGCTTGCCTGAGAAAAATCTCCGACGTGTCTATGCAATATTTACGTTGGTATTTGTGTTCAGCCCATTTTAGGTATTCGGTGGAGCAGGACCTCACCGGTGTTTCTGTTCCGCACATTAGTGGTGATCAGATCGGCGCAGCGATGCTGTCCCTTCCGTCGTTCGACGTGCAACGCAGGATCGCTGAAGCGGTCGACAAAGAAAAACTCCAGATTGACAAAATGGTCGCGCTGACTGAACGGCAAGTCATGCTGTTGTCCGAACGCCGTCAGGCCCTGATCACCGCCGCCGTCAACGGGGAGTTCGACGTGTCCGCCGCGAGTGGGCGGGGAATCGAGGAGTAGCCGATGAGCCCGATTCATTACGAATCAGTGTTCGGGACCGCGATCGTGGACGCGATGACCGAGCGCGGCTGGGAGCTGGGCGCCGCCTCGGACTACGACCCTGGTCTCGGTCTGGACACCGGGCAGCTGTTCAGCTTCATCGGAGCCACTCAGCAGGCCGAGTGGGACGAGCTGCTCACCTTCTACGGCGGTGACGCCGATGCGGCGCAGCGCGGGTTCGCGCAGCGGGTCGCGAAGGCCCTCGACACTGACGGGGTGCTCGACGTGCTGCGCAAGGGCGTCAAGGACCGTGGCGTGCGCATCCGGCTGGCCTACTTCAAACCGTCGCTGGTCGCCTCGGACTCCGCGCTCGACGACTATCGCGCCAACCGGCTCACCGTCGTCCGCGAACTGGCCTACGCCGCCAAGCAGGCCGACCGGGACAAGCGCCTGGACCTGGCGCTGTTCGTCAACGGTATCCCCGTCGCCACGGCCGAGCTGAAGAACCCGCTGACCGGGCAGGGCGTCGAGCACGCGAAGAACCAGTACCGCAAAGAACGCGATTCCAGCGAGCTGATCTTCGCCAAGCGGGTGGTGGCGAACTTCGCCGTCGACCCCGATCTGGTGTTCGTGGCGACCGAGCTGCGCGGCGAACGCACCCGGTTCCTCCCGTTCAACACCGGCTCGAACGGGCCGGGCCGGCCCGGCGGTGCCGGCAACCCGGCCGCGGTCCAGTTCGGCAAGTACGCCACCTCGTACCTGTGGGAACAGGTGTGGGAGCGGGACAACTGGCTGGACCTGCTCGAACGGTTCGTGCACGAGCACCGCGAGAAGGGCGTCAACGGGCGGCTGAAGAAGTCGCTGATCTTCCCGCGCTACCACCAGTGGGACGCGGTCAAGAAGATCACCGCGGACGCCGCCCGCCACGGCACCGGCCGCGACTATCTCGTCATGGCCTCCGCCGGTTCCGGCAAGTCGAACACGATCGCGTGGCTGGCCTACCGTCTGTCCTCGCTGCACACCCCCACGAACCCCGCCGAGCTGGACGCGGACGCGCGGGAGAAGGGGCTGCGGCCGGGGGCACCGGTGTTCGACAAGGTGCTCATCATCACCGACCGCCGCAACCTCGACGCGCAGCTGCGTGCCACGGTGGGCAGTTTCGAGCAGACCGCGGGCACGGTCGTGGCGATCGACGAGAAGCAGGGCTCGAAGTCCGAGCAGCTGGCGAAACGCCTGTCCAGCGAGCAGGGCAAGATCATCACGGTCACGCTGCAGACCTTCCCCGCGCTGCTGGACTACCTGCGGGAGAACCCCACCGAGATCAAGGGCGCCAAGTTCGCGATCATCGTGGACGAGGCGCACTCCTCCCAGTCCGGCGACGCCGCCGGGGACGTGCGCAAGGCGCTCCGGGGACTCGCGCTCGACGCCGACGACGACAGCGACGAGGTCGGCACGAGCGGGGCGAAGGGCGACGACGACCTCGAAGTCAGGCTCAAGCGGCGCGTCGCCGAACGCGCGAAGAACCCGAACCTGTCCTACTTCGCGTTCACCGCCACGCCGAAGGCCAAGACCCTGGAGTACTTCGGCGTCCTCGGCGAACACGGGGGCAAGCGCGCGTTCGTGCCGTTCCACACCTACTCGATGCGGCAGGCCATCGAGGAAGGCTTCATCCTCGACCCGCTGCGCAACTACGTCACCTACGACACCTACTGGAAGCTGATCAACAACAACCCCGACGACCGCGAGGTGGACCCGGACAAGGCGAACCCGCAGCTCGCCGGTGCCGCGGTGATGCACCCCTCGACCGTGGCGCAACACGCGAAGGTGATCGTCGACCACTTCCGGGCGCACACGCTCGGGCGGCTCGGCGGGCGCGCGAAGGCGATGGTGGTGACCGCCTCCCGGCAGAGCGCGGTACAGATGTCGCGGGCCGTCAAGAAGTACCTCGCCGAACTGCGCGAACAGGGCAAACTCCGTGACGACATCGGGGTGCTCGTCGCGTTCTCCGGCTCGTTGACCTACGAGGGGGAGGAGGTCACCGAATCCCAGGAGAACGGCGGCCTGCCCGAAGGCGCGCTGCCGAAGGCGTTCGCCTACACCCGCGCCGACGACGTCACCACGCGGGGCGGCGGGGCCGGGCAGCCCGAATACCGGATCCTGGTGGTGGCGGAGAAGTACCAGACCGGGTTCGACGAGCCGCTGCTCACGACGATGTACGTGAACAAGAAGCTCGGCGGGATCTCGGCGGTGCAGACGCTCTCCCGGCTCAACCGGACCACCGACCGCAAGACCCAGGCGGACCTGGCGGTGCTGGACTTCGTCAACGACGCCGACGCGATCCAGGAGTCGTTCCGGCCGTACTTCGAGGACGCGACGACGCTGCCCTCGGACCCGAACCTGCTCTACAACGCGCAGAGCCGGGTGCTGTCCGCGCAGATCCTCGTGGACGCCGAGATGATCGAGTTCGCGCGGGCGTTCCTCGCGGCCGAGCAGGTCTCCAGCGGCAGCGAGGCGAAGTGGGCGACGCTGCACGCAGAGCTCTACCGGCACATCGCGCCCGCCGTGGAACGCTACGAGGCCCACCTGAACGACGAGACCCTGTCCGAGGTCGCGGACCGGTTCCGCTTCGATCTCGGCGACTTCGTCCGCAAGTACGGGTTCCTGTCGCAGATCGTGCCCTACCGGGACGCCGAACTGGAGCGGCTGTATCTGTTCGGGCGGCACCTGCTCAACCGGCTCCCGCGCGGCAGGGACGGCGGCGTCGACATCGGCGAGGTCGACCTCACCCACCTCCGGGTGGAGAAGACCGGGGAACACGACCTCGGGCTCACCCCGGAGGGCACCGCGGAACTGCGCGGGTTCGGCGACGGGACCGGCACGGGCACGGACCAGGACAAGTCGCTGCTGTCGGAGCTGATCGAAAAGTTCAACAACCGGCACGGCACCACGTTCACCGAAGAGGACGTGGCGCGGCCGTTCCAGGAGACCGTCGACGACGACAAGGTCCGGCAGGCCGCGGTCGCCAACACCGAGGAGAACTTCGGGGTCGTCTTCGACGACGTCTTCGAAAGCAAGATGGCCGACCACATCGACACCATCGCCGACCTCGGAGACCAGTACTTCAGCAGTCGCGACCGGAGGTTCAAGGAGTCGCTGAACCGCAGCGCCCGCAGCGCGGCGTGGCGGCTGATCCGCAGGCAGGAGGGTTTCGAGGACGTCGCGTGACGCCCCGGTCGGTGGCGTGTGACGGTCCGTGGAGTCTGACGGTCGGAGGGGTGAGAACGCGTGGCGGACACGGTCGGCCGTCGCTACGAGCTGCGCGACGAGATCGGTTCCGGCGGTATGGGCACGGTCTGGCGGGCGTTCGACGTCGTGCTCGACCGCGAGGTGGCGGTCAAGCGGATCAGCCCGCAGGCCCTCGGCAGTGGGGAAGCGGTACAGGAACTCGCGAAACGCTTCCAGCGGGAGGCCCGCGTCACCGCACGGATCCTGCACCACGGGGTCCCGCAGGTCTACGACGCCGGGCTCGACAGCGGGGCCGCCGAACTGTATCTGGTGATGGAGCACGTGCACGGGGTGCCGCTGCGTGCGTTCATCGACCAGCGGGAGCCGCTGCCGAGTAGCTGGGCCGCCGCGTTCGGCGCGCAGATCGCGACGGTGCTGTCCCACGCACACGCGGTGCCGGTCGTGCACCGGGACCTCAAACCGGAGAACGTCCTGGTCACCGACGACGGTGCGGTGAAGATCCTCGACTTCGGCATCGCCGCGGTGCTGCGGCCGGACACGGCCCGACTCACCGCGACCGGCACGCCCGTGGGCACCAGCCTGTACATGTCTCCGGAGCAGGTCAGGGGGAGGCAGGTCACCCCGCACAGCGATCTCTATGCGCTCGGCTGTGTGCTCTACGAACTGGTGTCGGGCTTCCCGGTCTTCGGCGGGGACACCGACATCGACCGGTGGAACCGGCACCTCAAGGCGACCCCGGTGCCGTTACGGGAGGTGTGTGCGGACGTTCCCGCCGAGCTCGACCGTCTCGTGCTGGATCTGCTGGCGAAGGCGCCGACCGAGCGCCCCGCCGACGCCGCGGAGGTCTACGAACGGCTGTTGCCCCTGTTGCCGACCCTCGGTTCGGCACCGGAGGCGAGCGGGGCGGGATCGAGCGGGATACCGGACCCCACACTGGTGTTCCGCCGCCCCAACGCGCCGGGCAGCAGACCCGAGTCCGGACCGGTGCTTCAGCGCCCCGACGCGGCGGAATCGGCGGCCGCGGCGTCCCGGGTGCCACGCACCGTCCTGCGGGAGTCCATGGAGCAGGCGGTCGACCGGGCCGACGTGCTGCTGGACGAAGGGCGGTTCGTCCAGGCCGCCGAAGTCCTCGACGCCGTGATCCAGCCGGCGGGCGACGCCCTCGGCGCGGAGAACCCGCAGGTGCTGCAGCTCCGGTTGCGCTGGGCCGCGATCCTGGTCGTCGCGGGTGAGTACCGTCTCGCCCGCCCCGAGTTCGACGCCCTCGCGGACGCGTTCGCCCGGACCGAGGGGCCGCGTAGCGAGGACGCGGTGGAATGTCTCCGGCAGTCCGCGTACTGCCGGGTCGAGCTGGGCCGGGTCGACGAAGCACTCCTCCGGTTCCGCGACGTCCTGGACAGAATCAGCGCCGAGCGCGGCGACGGCACCGAAACCGCGTTCGAGGTGCGCCGCAACATCGGCGAACTGCAGGCGGCGCGCGACGACGTCGAGCAGGGCGAGCGGACGTTGCGGACACTGCACGACGACCTGGTGCTGGTCAAAGGCCGGGACCACGTGGACGCGCGCTACGTCGCCGAGCTCCTCGAACAGCTCCGGCGGGTGGACCCGGGATGAGTCCCGGAGTGGAGCCGGGTGCACCCACGCCGGTCTCGGTGTAGCGGACGGCCGGTGGTGTACCGCCGGACGGTGCCGGGTGCGGACACGAAAACCCCCGCCCGGCTGGCCGGGCGGGGGATCGGAGGGTGCGCGATACTGGGATCGAACCAGTGACCTCTACCGTGTCAAGGTAGCGCTCTCCCGCTGAGCTAATCGCGCGAGGCGGAGACGGGAATCGAACCCGTGTACAGGGCTTTGCAGGCCCTTGCCTGAACCACTCGGCCACTCCGCCGTGTGCGTGGATCGGGCACGAAGCTCGACCCAACTGCGGAATGCCGCCGCAGTCGAGCGGACGACGGGATTCGAACCCGCGACCCTCACCTTGGCAAGGTGATGCGCTACCAGCTGCGCTACGTCCGCAGTCGGCGACTCCGGGTCATCCGTCCCACCCCGTCGGGGGTGTTCCGTGCGACCCGTCGTCGTCGGTGTGTGAAGAACTGTATCGGATGGCGGTGAGGCCGTTCGCACGGGGGGTGGTCATTCCCGGGTGCGGGGCCGTGCTCAGGTCAGATCGTTCGGGATGAGCCGGGTGAGGGCGTCGTCGACGTCCACCCACAGGTGTTCGTTGCCCGGCAGGACGACGTCGTAGGTCCGGTCGAGGAAGTCGGCCAGCTCCTGGGCCGAGGCCTCGAACATGGCGTGTCCGGAGGGGGAGTTGAGCTCCACCAGGACGGACTCGGGGTCCTCGATCGACGGGCGGATCCGCACGTCGCCGTCGCCGGCCTCGCCGAGCAGGCCGTCGGCGAGCAGGTCGCGGGCGAAGACCCACTCCACCCAGCCCGCGCGGCCGGTCCGGAAGGCCGCGACGACCGCGTACGGGTCGCGGGTGTCGTAGCGGAGTTCGACCTTCACCGGAACCGGCGGGGTCCTCGGTGCCAGCAGGTCGAAGACCGCCGTGGACCGGAGCGTCACGTGATCGTTTCGCATGGTCGTTACCCTTCTGCTCCTTCCCGGCCGGCTTGCGCCGTGTCTGTCGGGTGAGACGCGTACCGACGTCGGCTCGCACGCCGTGGGGCCCAACATCACCCGCACGTGTGTGCGTGCCCGTGGTGTCGGCACCCCGGTACATCCTGCTCGGTTCGACGGGCGGACGACAGGCAAGTCGCGCGATTGTTGCAGGTGACACGCGATCGACCCGCTCAGGACTCCGGTCCGTGCCCGGTCGGTGAGCCCACCGTGAGCACGGGCCCGTACCGTCCGGGCTCCCCGGCTCCCGGCCGCGTCGACCGGAAAGGGGACCCCCCTCGTGGCGGGGCCCCGGGGCTCCGCTACAGTGGTTCACACACCGCGAGGGGGCGATTAGCTCAGCGGGAGAGCGCTTCGTTCACACCGAAGAGGTCACTGGTTCGATCCCAGTATCGCCCACCACATCAGTTCAGTTGTTGTCATCGAACAGGCCGGAGAACCACGGGTTCTCCGGCCTTTCTCGTCTCCGGTCGGCCGAGCCCGGCGGGTACCGGGGTTGTTGTGCATGTTCCCGCCGTCATGGGGTCCAACCAACCACGATGGAGAACCATTCCCGGTGCGGGTGAACCCCGCACCGGCCGGTCCCGTCCGGAAACGAGGCGGGATCGCCTCGCTCCGGGAAAACGCCGATCAATCGTCACTCGGAGTGACCAACGCCTTCCCGGTCGTTGTCACGCTTCGTCGCCCATGCTGGGTTCCAATGCGATGGCACCACTCTAACGAGCAGCTTGTGCCCTGCGATGTCGGTGTAACGACACACACTTTGTGATCGGAGTCACTCCGATGCATGGACCGGGTGTCGTCGACCGTCGCCCCCGACCATGATCACGGTGCGGAGTCGGTGCGGGGGTCGTGCCGTCGCCGCGCCCGGGGTCCCCCGCACCGGGCGTGCGCGTGCGGGTGTGCGACACGCGGCCCGTGGCGGGAGAGGCACCGCGGGCGATTAACATCGGAGGCGTCCCCCGAAGTCCATCCCCACGTCGAGGAGTACCCGTGTCGCCACCGTCGTCCGCCGCAGCCCCGTCCGCTCCGCGCGTGCTGGTGCGGGCAGGCACCACGGCGGGCTCCGCGGTGCGTGAGGCGGGACTGCCCGCGAAGGGCCCGGACGCGGTCGTGGTCGTGCGGGACGCCGACGGCGCCCTGCGCGACCTCGCCTGGGCCCCGGACACCGACGTGGAGGTCGAGCCGGTCGCGGCGGACACCGAGGACGGCCGGAGCGTCATTCGGCACTCGGCCGCGCACGTGCTCGCGCAGGCCGTGCAGGAGCAGTTTCCGGAGGCCAAGCTGGGGATCGGCCCCCCGGTGAAGGACGGTTTCTACTACGACTTCGCCGTGGACGAGCCGTTCACCCCGGACGATCTGCAGGCGCTGGAGAAGCGCATGAAGCGGATCGTCAAGGACTCCCAGCGGTTCTCCCGCCGGGCGGTCGACTCGGTGGCCGACGCGCGCGCCGAACTCGCCGACGAGCCGTTCAAACTCGAACTGGTCGAACTGAAGTCGGAGGCGGACACCGGGGCGGTGGACACCTCCGAGGTGATGGAGGTCGGCGGCGGTGAGCTGACGATCTACGACAACCTCAACCCGCGCACCGGGGAGCGGGTGTGGAGCGACCTCTGCCGGGGCCCGCACCTGCCGACCACGAAGCACATCCCGGCGTTCACCCTCACCCGGGTCGCGGCGGCCTACTGGCGCGGGGACGACAACAACCCGCAGCTGCAGCGCATCTACGGCACCGCCTGGGAATCGACCGAGGCCCAGGAGCGGTACCTGGAGATGCTCGCCGAGGCCGAGCGGCGGGACCACCGCAAGCTCGGTGCGGAACTCGACCTGTTCTCCTTCCCGGAGGAGATCGGCTCCGGCCTGCCGGTGTTCCACCCCAAGGGCGGCGTCATCCGCCGCGAGCTGGAGAGCTACTCCCGGCTCAAGCACGAGCAGCACGGCTACGAGTTCGTCAACAGCCCGCACGTGTCGAAGTCGGACCTGTTCGAGACCTCGGGGCATCTGCCGCACTACGCGGAGAACATGTTCCCGCCGATGCATCTCGACGGCACCGACTACTACGTCAAGGCGATGAACTGTCCGATGCACAACCTGATCTTCTCCGCGCGGGGGCGTTCCTACCGGGAACTGCCGTTGCGGATGTTCGAGTTCGGGTCGGTGTACCGGTACGAGAAGTCGGGCGTCGTCCACGGGCTGACCCGGGTGCGGGGGATGACCCAGGACGACTCGCACATCTACTGCACCAAGGAGCAGATGCCGGGTGAGCTGCGCTCCCTGCTCGCGTTCGTGCTGGACCTGCTGCGCGACTACGGACTCGACGACTTCTACCTGGAGCTGTCCACCAGGGACGAGTCCCCGAAGTTCATCGGCGAGCAGTGGGAATGGGACGAGGCCACCGAGACGCTGCGGGCGGCCGCCGAGGAATCGGGCCTGGAACTGGTGCCGGACCCGGGCGGTGCCGCCTACTACGGGCCGAAGATCTCGGTGCAGGCGCGGGACGCGATCGGCCGGTCCTGGCAGATGTCGACCATCCAGCTCGACTTCAACCAGCCGAAGCGGTTCGGCCTGGAGTACCAGGCCGCCGACGGATCGCGGCAGCAACCCGTGATGATCCACCGCGCGCTGTTCGGCTCCATCGAGCGGTTCTTCGGTGTGCTCACCGAGCACTACGCCGGCGCGTTCCCGGCCTGGCTCTCGCCGGTGCAGGCGGTGGGCATCCCCATCGCCGACGACCACGTCGAGCACCTGAACGGGGTGGCGAAGGAGCTGCGCCGACACGGGATCCGCATCGAGGTGGACACCGGGGACGACCGGATGCAGAAGAAGATCCGGACACACACCACCCAGAAGGTGCCGTTCCTGTTGCTCGCGGGCGGCAAGGACGTCGAGGCGGGCGCGGTGTCGTTCCGGTTCCGCGACGGCAGCCAGATCAACGGCGTCCCCGTCGAGACCGCGGTGGCGGCGGTGGCCGACTGGGTGGCCCGCCGGGAGAACACCTCCCCGACCGCCGAGTCCGTGGGAGCGCTCGTTGGCCGCTGACGTCGACGGCGGCCGGGGCCCCGGCGGTGACGCGCCCGGGCCCGAGTACGTCGGCCAGGACGGGGTCGGGGTCACCGACCAGCTGCAACGGTTGTGGACCCCGCACCGGCTGGCCTACATCCAGGGCGAGAACAAGCCCGCGGACGAGGACTCCGGCGAGTGCCCGTTCTGCCGACTGGTCGGCATGGCCGACGACGAGGCGCTGATCCTGGCGCGGGGCCGGACCGTGTACGCGGTGCTCAACCTCTACCCGTACAACCCGGGGCACCTCATGGTGGTGCCCTACCGGCACGTGGCCGACTACACCGAGCTCACCGGCGACGAGACGGTGGAGCTGGCCGAGTACACCCGGCATGCGATGACGGTGATCCGCTCGGTGTCCGGGGCGCACGGCTTCAACATCGGCATGAACCAGGGCGTGGTCGCCGGGGCCGGCATCGCCGCCCACCTGCACCAGCACCTGGTGCCGCGGTGGGGCGGGGACTCCAATTTCATGCCGGTCGTCGGGCACACGAAGGTGCTGCCGCAGCTGCTCGGCGAGACCCGGCGGATGCTGGCCGAGGCCTGGTGACCCCGACCCCCGCCGGGTCCCGCCGGTCCGCGCGCGTCGGCGCGCACGCGGGACTCAGTCCTGCTTGATGGCCTCGATGTCGAGCTCGATGCGGATCTTCTCGCTGACGACGGCGGAGGGGACCCCCTCGCCGACGCCGAAGTCGCTGCGGTTGATCTCGGTGTGCGCCGAGACACCGAGGATCGTGCTGCCCTCGGTCATCCCGTCCCCGAAACCGCCCAGCTCGGCGGTGAGCGTGACCGGCCGGGTCACGCCCCGCAGGGTCAGCTCGCCGTCGATCAGGTAGTCCCCGCCGTCGACCCGGATGCCGGTGGAGCGGAAGGACAGCGTGGGGTGGTTCTCCGCGTCGAGGAAGTCCGCGTTGCGGACGTGCTCGTCCCGCTGCTCGTTCGTGGTGTCCACGCTGGCCGTGCGCATCGTGGCGGTCACCGAGGAGTTCCGGATGTCCTCGGCGGTGACGATCTCACCCTCGAAGTCGGTGAACCGGCCGCGCACCTTCGTGACGCCGAGGTGGCGCACGACGAAGCTGACGTTCGAGTGGACCGGGTCGATGGTCCAGGTGCCGGTCACGTAGCCGGGGATGTCGGTCGTGGTGGCTGTCATGTGAACAGTCCTCCGTTGGTTCGCAGGGAGATCGGGTGACCCGGAGGCCCTTTGTTGAGCTCTCAAGCATCAGTCTAACGAGGATTGTTGAGGGCTCAACTAGAGGGGGTGTCGAGAAGCCGCACGGGGGCGGACGACGAGTCGAGGCTGGTTGAGTGCTCAATCAGGGCTAGGATGGGGGCATGTCCGGAACCCGCTGGCTCAGCGACGCGGAGCAGCGCGTCTGGCGTGACTTCCTGACCGCCGTCGACCTGCTCACCGCGCACCTGGAGGGGCAGCTCCAGCGGGACGCCGGGATGCCGTTCACCTACTACGAGGTCCTCGTCGCGCTGTCCGAGGCGGAGGACCACGTGCTCCGGATGAGCGAGCTCGCCGAGGTCACCCGCTCGTCCCGCAGCAGGCTCTCGCACGCGGTGACCCGGATGGAGGCCCACGGGTGGGTGCGGCGCCAGGCGTGCCCGACGGACCGACGCGGGGCCTTCGCCCACCTCACGGCGGACGGGCTGGCCGCGATCGAATCGGCGGCACCGGGACACGCACAGGCCGTGCGGGAGGGACTGTTCGACGTGCTGAGCCCGGAACAGGTGCGCCAGCTGGGGGAGATCAGCGCCGCCGTGCGGGACCGGCTGCTTCCCGAGTGCGCCCGTGCGGAGGCGGAGGCGGACGCGGCAGGCGACGACGGGGCCGACCGTTGCCACCCGGTCGTGGAGGACCGGGTCGACGGGAACCGTGCGGTCGTCGCGCGCGACGGTGACCCGGCCGGCTGAGCCCGCCCGGACCGCGCCGGCGGGGTGGCGTACACGCCGGGGTGAGGGCATCGGACGGTGGTGCGGGGGCAACTCGATAGGGTTTGCCGATCGAACCCGATCAGCACCGGCTCCCGTAGGATGAGATGCTCAACATCTTCGCGCGCGCGTCCGTGTCCCGCGTCACCGACCCGCTCGGTGCGGCGCTGGTCCGGCTCGGGCTGACGCCCAACGCGATGACCGTGCTCGGCACCGTGGGTGCGATGGCGGGCGCCCTGGTGTTCTTCCCGCTCGGAATGCTGCTGACCGGCACGTTCGTCGTGTGGGGCTTCGTCATGCTCGACCTTCTCGACGGTGCGATGGCCCGGGTGAAGGGGAGTACGCCCTTCGGTGCGGTGCTGGACGCCACGTGCGACCGCCTGGTCGACGGTGCGTTGTTCGCCGCGATCGCGTGGTGGGCCTTCACCGTGGCGGACAACCCGCGCGTCGCCGCGGCGGCGCTGTCGTGCCTGGTGCTCGCCCAGGTGATCTCCTACATCAAGGCACGGGCCGAGGCGTCCGGCTTCGCCGACGCCGCCAACGGCGGGTTGGTCGAACGGGCGGAACGGCTGATCATCGCGCTGGTCGGGACGGGGTTGTACGGACTGGGGCTGCCCCACGCCGTCGAGGCGTCGCAGTGGCTGCTCGCCGCGCTGTCACTGGTGACGCTGGTGCAACGGATCGTGGGCGTGTCGAGGGCCACGGGAGGGGCACGGACGTGAGCACGCTCGGGATGCGGGTCGCCGACTGGAGTTACGCCCTCGGGTGGCGGCTGGTGCCGGCACTGCCCGAGCGCGTGTCCGCCCCGCTGTTCTCGGTGGCCGCCGATCTGGTCGCCCGGCGCGCGCCCGCCGGGGTCGGCAGGCTGCGCGACAATCTCTCCCGGGTGGTTCCGCAGGCGGGGCCGACCGAGCTCGACGACCTCACCCGCCGGGCGCTGCGCTCGTACGCCCGGTACTGGCACGAGGCGTTCCGGCTGCCCGCGAGCGAGGTCGCCGACGTCCGTGCGCGGGTGGACGTCACCGGGGCGGACTACCTGGACTCCGCGCTGGCGGAGGGCAACGGGGCGGTGATGACACTGCCGCACACCGGGAACTGGGACGTCGCCGGAGTGTGGCTGGTGGGCCACTCCGGTAGTTTCACCACGGTGGCGGAGCGGCTCGAACCGGAGTCGCTGTACGAGCGGTTCGTGGCCTACCGGGAGTCCCTGGGATTCGAGGTCGTGCCCGCCGACGGCAGCGTGTCGTTCCGCGCGCTGCTGCGCAGGCTGCGCGAGAACACGGTGGTGTGCCTGGTCGGCGACCGGGACATCACCGGCTCCGGCCATCCCGTGTCGTTCTTCGGCGAGACCGCGCGGTTCCCGGTCGGGCCCGCACGGCTGGCGCTGAGCACGGGTGCCGCCCTGCTCCCGTGCGGCACCTGGTTCACCGACGGCGGCTGGGGCCTGCGCATCCACCCGCCGGTGCGGGTCAACAACCGGGACGAGGTCGGCGCGGCGACCCAGGCGGTCGCGGACGTGTTCGCCGGCGACATCGCCGCGCACCCGACCGACTGGCACATGCTGCAGTCGTTCTGGGAGGCCGACCGCTCCGCGGAGCCCGCGCGGGGGCGTGCGGCGTGAGGACCGGTGCGGCATGAGAATCGGGATCGTCTGCCCGTACTCCTTCGACGTGCCCGGAGGGGTGCAGGGGCACGTGCGGGACCTGGCCGCGGCGCTGCGGGCGCACGGGCACACGGTGTCCGTCCTCGCGCCCGGGGACGAGGACGGACCGGACCTGCCGGACTTCGTGCAGCCGGCCGGGCGGTCGCTGGGCATCCCCTACAACGGGTCGGTGGCGCGGTTGCAGTTCGGCCCGGTCTCCTACGCCCGGGTCCGGCGGTGGCTGCGCGAGTCCGACCTCGACGTGCTGCACCTGCACGAGCCCACAGCGCCGAGCCTGTCCCTGCTCGCGTTGAAGCTCGCCGAGGGGCCGATCGTGGCGACCTTCCACACGTCCACCCCGCGGTCGCGCACCCTGGCGGCCTTCGAACCCGTGCTGCGCCCGCTGCTGGAGAAGGTCACCGCCCGGATCGCGGTCTCCGCGCTGGCACGCCGGGTCCAGGTCGAGCACCTGGGTGGGGATGCCGTCGAGATCCCGAACGGGGTGGACACCTCACTCTTCTCCACGGCCCGGCCGTTGCCCGGGTATCCGCGCGCGGGCGGCACGGTCGGGTTCGTCGGGCGATTCACCGAGCCGCGCAAGGGCATGGGGGTGCTGCTGGACGCGCTCCGGCGGCTCGCCCCCGGGCTGCCGGACCTGCGGCTGCTGGTGGTCGGCCGGGGTGAGGCCGAGACGCTGTACCGGCAGGGCGGCCCGGAGCTGGCCGACCGGATCGACCTGCTCGGCCGGGTCGACGACGCCACCAAGGCCCGCGCCCTGCGCAGCGTGGACGTCTACTGCGCCCCGAACACCGGCGGGGAGAGCTTCGGCATGATCCTCACCGAGGCGATGGCGGCCGGGACCCCGGTGGTCGCCAGCGGGCTCGACTCGTTCCGCCGGGTCCTCGACGACGGGCGGGCCGGGCTGCTGGTCCCCACCGGCGACCCCCGGGCCCTGGCGGAGGCACTGGGCGCGCTGCTGGCGGACCCCGTGCGGCGGGCGGAGCTGTCCGCGGCGGCCACGGGACGGGTCGCGCTCTACGACTGGACGACGGTCGTCGGACAGGTGCTGCGGGTCTACGAGACCGCGATCGCCGCCGATCCCCGCACGGTCGGCACCGGGGAAGGGGTGCCGCGGTGACCACCCTGCTGGTCGCGCTGATCGTCGCGGTCCTCGTGACCGCCGCGGTCGTGTGGTGGCTGCTGGCCACGGCCAACCGTCTCGACCGTCTGCACGTGCGGGTGGACGCCGCGTGGGCCGCGCTCGACGCGGCGCTGGCCCGGCGCGCGGTCGTC
>NZ_KI912232.1:140225-145246 GCF_000231035.2 Saccharomonospora iraqiensis subsp. paurometabolica YIM 90007
CGGTCCCGCTGCGCCGGGCCGCCGACGCCGCCGAGGAGGCCCCCGGTCCGGACGGGAGGAGGCGGAGAACACGCTGACCCGGCTGCTGGCCGGGGTGGACCGCGCGGGGCTGGCCGCCCCGTTGGCGGGCGAGCTGTCCGACGCGGAGGAGCGGGTGGTGCTCGCCCGCCGCGTCTACAACGACGCCGTCCGCGACACCCTGGCGTTGCGGCACCGGCGGACGGTGCGCTGGTTCCGGCTGGCGGGCACCGCGACCCGGCCGGACTACTTCGAGATCGCCGAGCCGGACCCCCACCCACCCCCGGCACCTGCGCCGTGAAGGACTCCTTCCCTGCGTCTCATGCCGTGAAGGCCCCCTTCCCTGCGTTGGTGGCCGTGAAGGCCCCCTTCCCTGCGTCGGATGCAGGGAAGGGGGCCTTCACGGCACACCTCAGCCCGCGGCCTGGCGGTGCGGCGCGGGTTCGTAGCGGGCGTGGGCGCGGGTGAAGTCGCCGGTTCCCGAGGTGAGCGAGCGCAGGTCGATCGCGTAGCGCAGCAGTTCGCCCGCCGGGACCTCCGCGCGGACGACGCTGCGCCCGCCGGTTGCCGACTCGGTGCCCAGCACCCGGCCACGCCGGGACGACAGATCGCCCAGGACCGCGCCGAGGTGGTCGTCGGGCACCCGGATCGTCACGCTGTCCAGCGGTTCGAGCAGCACCGTGCCCGCCTTGGCCGCCGCGTCCTTCAGCGCCAGTGCCCCGGCCGTCTGGAACGCGGCGTCGGAGGAGTCGACGCTGTGCGCCTTGCCGTCGAACAGGGTCACCCGCACGTCCACCACCGGCGTCTCGTCGTCGAGTCCCCGCGCGAGTTGGGCACGGACGCCCTTTTCGACGCTCGGGACGAACTGGTGCGGCACGACGCCCCCGACGACCCGGTCGGCGAACTCGATACCGGCCCCCCGTTCGAGCGGTTCCACCTCGATGTCGCACACCGCGTACTGACCGTGCCCGCCGGACTGTTTGACGTGCCGCCCGTGCCCGGTCGCCTTGGCGGCGAACGTGGACCGCAGGCTGATCCGCACCGGCTCGGTGTCCACCTCGGCGCCACCCCCGCGCAGGCGGGACAGTACGACGTCGGCGTGCGCCTCACCCATGCACCACAGCACCAGCTGGTTCGTCTCCGCGTTGCGTTCCAGGCGCAGGGTGGGGTCCCCGGCGACCAGCCGGGAGAGGTTGCGCGCCAGCGCGTCCTCGTCGCTGCGGGTCCGGGCGGTCACCGCCACCGGCAGCAGCGGTTCCGGCATGTCCCAGGTCCGCATCAGCAGCGGGTCGTCCGGGGAGGACAGCGTGTCGCCCGTCTCGGCGGAGCCGATCCGGGTGACCGCGCAGATGTCGCCCGCGACGCAGTGCGGGACCTCGCGCAGACTCGCCCCGAGCGGCGAGTACAGGTGCGTCACCCGTTCGTCGGCGTCGTGGTCGGCGTGCCCGCGTGCGGCGAGTCCGTGTCCGCAGACGTGTACCGGGCGCTCCGGGTGCAGGGTGCCCGAGAACACCCGCGCCAGGGATACCCGGCCGACGTAGGAGTCCACCGTCGTGCGGAACACCTCGGCGGCCAGGGGGCCGTTCGGGTCGGTGGTCAGCCGGGGGCGCGGTCCGCCGTCGACCGTGGTCACCTCCGGTGGGGTGCGCTCCAGCGGGGACGGGCACGCCCGGACGATGCCGTCCAGGATCTCCGCCGTCCCCACCGCCGTGAACGCGCACGCGGGGATCACCGGGTAGAACTCCGCCTTCGCCACCGCCTTCTCCAGATCGGTGATCAGCGTGTCCTCCGGGACGACCTCGCCCGCGAGGTAGCGCTCCATCAGGGTCTCGTCCTCACTCTCGGCGATCACCCCCTCGATGAGCTCGTTGCGGGCCTCGGTCATGCGCACCACATCGGCGACACCGACCGGACCCACGGCCGGGGGATGACCCGCGGAGTAGTCGAAGTGCCGCTGGGTGACCAGCCCCACCAGGCCGGGACTGCCGTCGCTCGCGGGCAGGTAGAGGGGGAGGACCCCCTCGCCGAACGCCTCCCGGCACTCGGTGATCTCGGAGGCCACGTCGGCGCGCGCGTGGTCGAGCCGGGACACCACCACGGCGCGGGGCATCCGCACCGCCGCGCACTCCTCCCACAGGGCCACGGTCGCCGCGTCGACCCCCTCGCCCGCGCTGACCACGAACAGCGCGGCGTCGGCCGCGCGCAGTCCCGCGCGGACCTCGCCGACGAAGTCCGCGTACCCGGGCGTGTCGATCAGGTTGATCTTGGTGTCCGCGTGCCGGACGGGCGCCAGGGAGAGCCCGACGGACCGCTGCTGGCGGACCGCGGCGGGGTCGTGGTCGCTCACCGTGGTCCCGTCCACGACCGACCCGGCGCGGGCGATGGTGCCCGAGGCCACCAACAGCGCCTCGACCAGCGTGGTCTTGCCCGAACCCGGCGGCCCCACGAGGGCCACGTTGCGTACTCTGCCGGGGTCGTCCATGGCGAGGCCGGCCCCGGTCTCCGTGATCCTGGTGTTCTTCTCGGCCATCGCGGTCCTCCCCGGGCGGTGTGCGCCGTGCGTGGTGTGGTGACACCACGGGTGGTTCGCCTGGTGCGGTGACACCATGGGACGAGGGTTGTGTCTCCGATCACATACCCGGAGGCCGGGGATGGCAAGCGGTCGCGTCGCCCGGGGATGAAGTGGACTGGTGAGATCGCCGCGAACTGGCCCGCCTGTGCGGTCCACGCCGGACGTACGCTGAACGGGTAACCACCCCTGTGTGAAAGGCGTATCCCCGTGTCAGACGTCCGACCCTCCGACAACCAGCGACCCGAGACCGGCACCCCGCGGGTGAAGCGCGGCATGGCCGAGATGCTCAAGGGTGGCGTGATCATGGACGTGGTCACCCCGGAGCAGGCCAGGATCGCCGAGGACGCGGGAGCGGTCGCGGTGATGGCGCTGGAGCGCGTGCCCGCCGACATCCGCGCCCAGGGCGGGGTGGCGCGGATGAGCGACCCCGACCTCATCGACGGCATCGTGTCGTCGGTGTCCATCCCGGTGATGGCCAAGGCCCGGATCGGCCACTTCGTCGAGGCGCGGGTGCTGCAGTCCCTCGGTGTCGACTACGTCGACGAATCCGAGGTGCTCACCCCGGCCGACTACGCCAACCACGTCGACAAGTGGGAGTTCACCGTGCCGTTCGTGTGCGGTGCGACCAACCTCGGTGAGGCGCTGCGCCGGATCACCGAGGGCGCGGCGATGATCCGCTCGAAGGGCGAGGCGGGCACCGGCGACGTGTCCAACGCCACCTCCCACATGCGCGCGATCCGGTCGGAGATGCGAAAGCTGGCCGCCCTGCCCGCCGACGAGCTCTACGTCGCGGCCAAGAGGCTGCGGGCCCCGTACGAGCTGGTCGCCGAGGTCGCCCGGACCGGCAGGCTCCCCGTGGTGCTGTTCACCGCGGGCGGCATCTCCACCCCCGCCGACGCGGCGATGATGATGCAGCTCGGCGCCGAGGGCGTCTTCGTCGGCTCCGGCATCTTCAAGTCCGGCGACCCGGCCAAGCGCGCCGAGGCGATCGTCAAGGCCACCACGTTCCACGACGACCCGGACATGCTGGCCAAGGTCTCCCGCGGCCTCGGCGACGCCATGGTCGGCCTCAACGTCGAGGACACCCCCAAACCCCACCGCCTCGCCGAACGCGGCTGGTGACGGTTGTGCCGTGAAGGACTCCTTCCCTGCGTGTGACGCAGCGAAGGAGTCCTTCACGGCACACCCGGCCGCGGGGTGGTCAGCGGTGTTCGGAGGCCATGACGGCCATGGTGTCGGGGTCGAGGGCGCGGAAGACGTGTGGTTCGTCGCCCGGGTAGGCGATGTAGTCGCCCGGGGCGAGTTCCACCGGGTCCTCGGCGACGCCGACGAGTGCGCGGCCCGAGGCCAGCACGACGTGCTCGGTGACCCCGGGCATGTGCGGGTCGGACTCCCGGGGCGCCCCCGGCTGCACCGTGATCAGGTACAGGTCGCGCCGGGCGTTCGGTGGGCAGGAGGCCAGCAGGGTGGCCACGTAGTCCGCGCGTTCGGAGGCCACGGCCGGACCCTCGCCCCGGCGGATCACCTGCACCGCCCCGCGGGGCGGGTCCACGAGCCGGGCGAACGGGACGTCGAGTGCCACTCCCAGCGCCCACAGCGTCTCCACGCTCGGGTTCCCCGTGCCCGACTCCAGCTGGGAGAGCGTGGACTTGGCGATGCCCGCTCGGCGGGCGACCTCCGCCAGGGACAGCCCCGCGCGGTGCCGCTCCCGGGCCAGTGACGCGGCGATGACGTCGAGCGGTGCCTTGGTGGCCGGATCACGGTCGGTCATGTTCGCTGAACACTCCTTATCGTTCGGTTTGACGAACGCTCCGGTTTGGGTTCACCATAGAAGTCTATGCGTTCGATGTGGCGAACCCTCGACCGTGCACTGGTGCGGGACATCGCGCTGGTGTGCGTGGCCGACGCCGTCGTGGGGCTCTCGTTCGGGGCCATCACGGTCGGTGCCGGCCTCCCGCTGTGGCTGCCCGTGCTGATGTCCGTGGTGGTGTTCGCGGGCGCCTCCCAGTTCCTCGTCGTCGGACTGCTCGCGTCGGGGGGCAACCCGCTGGCGGCGGTGTTCGCGGGACTCCTGGTCAACGCGCGGCACCTGCCGTTCGGCTTCGCCGTGGGCGACGTGCTCGGCCGGAGCCTCGGCAGCCGGCTCCTGGGCAGCCACCTGATGATCGACGAGACGGTGGCGTTCGCGCTCGCACAGCGTGACGTCGCCCGCCGCCGGGCCGCGTACTGGGTCTGCGGCGTCGCGCTGTTCCTGCTGTGGAACGTCGGCGTGGTCGCCGGTGCGCTGGCGGGCACCGTGGTCACCGACACCGGCGCCTTCGGCCTGGACGCCGCCTTCCCCGCCGTGCTGCTCGCGCTGGTGCTGCCCTCGCTGCGGGATCCCGCCACCCGCCGTGCCGTGCTCGTCGGTGTGGCGGTGGCGCTGGCGACC
>NZ_KI912232.1:145346-151599 GCF_000231035.2 Saccharomonospora iraqiensis subsp. paurometabolica YIM 90007
GCGGGGCGCGGCCCGGGGCCGGCCCTCCGACGACGGGAGCCACGTCATGATCTCTTCGCTGCGCGGTGAGGTGCTCTCCGTCGGGCTCGACCACGCGGTGGTCGAGGTCGGCGGCGTGGGTCTGGCGGTGCAGGCCGTCCCGTCCACGCTCGGCACGCTGCGGACGGGTGAGCGGGCGCACCTGCACACCACCCTGGTCGTGCGGGAGGACTCGCTGACTCTGTACGGGTTCGCCGACGAGGAGTCCCGCGAGCTGTTCGGACTGCTGCAGACCGTCTCCGGCGTCGGCCCCCGGCTGGCGTTGGCCGCGCTCGCCGTACTCGAACCCGACAAGCTGCGCACCGCGCTGGCCGAGGGCAACCTCACCGTGCTCACCCAGGTCCCCGGCATCGGCCGCAAGGGCGCCGAGCGGTTGTCCATCGAACTGCGGGACAAGGTGGCCGCGCTCGCCGGGGCCGACGGACCCACCGAGGGTGCCGCCGGTGCCGACGGTGCGGCCGTGGCGGATCCCGGGGCGGGTGCCGCGGCCCGGGCCGACGTCGTGACCGACGTGGTCCGGGCGCTGGTCGGGCTCGGGTTCCCCGCGAAGCAGGCGGAACAGGCCGTGGAGCGGGTCGTGGCCGACGAGCCGGGCGACACGTCCCGGGTGTTGCGGGCCGCGCTGGCGTCGTTGGGCAGGAAGAGCTGAGCCGGTCCGAGGTGTGTCCGGCGTGAGCTGCGATCGGGGGAATGGCGTGCACGAGGACCCGAGGTCCGGCCCCGGGTGGGCCGCCCCGCCGTCCGGACCGGGCGAGGTCGCACCGGACGGGCACCCCGGTGCGGAGGGGGAGGACGGGCCGCTGTCCGCGGTCGCGCACACGGGGGAGCGGGAGATCGAAACCGCGTTGCGCCCGCGCAGGCTCGCCGACTTCGTCGGACAGCCGAGGGTCCGGGAGCAGCTGGAGCTGGTGCTGCACAGCGCCCGCAGGCGTGGTGTCCCGCCCGACCACGTGCTGTTGTCCGGCCCGCCGGGCCTGGGCAAGACCAGCATGGCCATGATCATGGCGGCGGAACTCGACACCGCCATCCGGGTCACGTCCGGGCCCGCGCTGGAGCGTGCGGGCGACCTCGCGGCGATGCTGTCCAACCTCACCGAGGGTGAGGTGCTGTTCATCGACGAGATCCACCGCATCGCGCGCCCCGCCGAGGAGATGCTCTACCTCGCGATGGAGGATTTCCGCGTCGACGTGGTCGTCGGCAAGGGACCCGGGGCCACCAGCATCCCGCTCGAGATCGCGCCGTTCACCCTGGTGGGCGCCACCACGCGGTCCGGTTCGCTGACCGGCCCCCTGCGGGACCGGTTCGGGTTCACCGGACAGATGGAGTTCTACGCGCCCGCCGAACTCGAGCAGGTCGTCGCCCGGTCGGCGGAGATCCTCGGCATCCCGGTGGACGAACAGGGCCGCGCGGAGATCGCCCGGCGCTCGCGCGGCACCCCCCGGATCGCCAACCGGCTGCTGCGGCGGGTCCGCGACTACGCTGAGGTCCGTGCCGACGGCCGGGGGACGCTCCCGGTCGTGCGGGCCGCACTCGAGGTCTACGACGTGGACGAACTCGGTCTCGACCGGCTGGACCGGGCGGTGCTGGAGGCGCTCGTGGGTTCCTTCGGCGGTGGCCCGGTCGGGGTGTCCACGCTCGCGGTCGCGGTGGGCGAGGAACCGACCACCGTGGAAGAGGTGTGTGAGCCGTATCTCGTGCGGGCGGGTATGCTCGCCCGCACGCCCCGTGGCCGGGTCGCCACCACCCTCGCGTGGGAGCACCTCGGACTCCCGCCTCCCGCTCCGGCGGGAGGGGTTGACCCCGGTTCGCCGACCCTGTTCGACTGAGCACGTCGGTTGCGCGCACGGCGCTCGCTGGCTCCGCGCGCGGCGACGCCCGGGCGACGGTGACCGGCGAGCGGGTCACCGGGCAGGGCCGAGCGGAACGGTGTCGACGGACGGGCACCGAGGTGTGCGCCACCGGTGCTCGACCTCGCGGCCGCGGCTGGCACACTCGAAGACAGCACATCCGGACAAACTGGGACGTCCCGGCCGGAGCCACCGGGCGGCGTCCGTCGAATGGAGAACCATGGACGGCCTCATCCTGCCGCTTCTGCTGATGCTCGTCGTCGCGTTGCCGCTCGTCATGGCTTCGCGCAAGCAGAAGAAGGCCATGGCCGAGCAGCAGGAACTGCAGAACAGCCTGGACGAGGGCGATCGGGTGATGACCACCTCCGGGCTGTACGCGACCGTGGTCGACGCGAGTGACGAGAGCACCATCGACCTGGAGATCGCCGAGGGCGTGGTGACCACCTGGCTGCGCCAGGCCGTGCGGGAGCGGATCAACCCGGTCACCGACGACGAGGAGGACACCGACGACGCCGCGGAGGCGGACGTGACGGACTCCGCCACCTCCGACGACTCCACCGAGGTGGCCGCCGGGGACACGGAGAGCGAGCGTTCCGGTGCGCAGGTCGCCCCGCCGCTGGAGCACGGCAAGAAGTAGCCCGGGCACGGGCGGGCCGACACCGGGGTTCCCCTCGGTGCCCGGCCCGGTCCGGTCCGTGCGCACGGCACCGAGTAGGGTCTCGGTGCCGTACGTGTTCGCCGACCGCACACCTGTGGCGGGCGGCGGCGTGCGCGCCGACCCGTAAGCCGCCGAGCCAGTTCGAGGAGAGCGACCGACCGTGGCACCTCCGGCCGGGCAGTTCCGCCCGGGACGATACTTCGCGTTCTTCATCGCGATCGCCGCAGCGCTGTATTCCCTGGTGTTCTTCACCGGGGGCGGCGATCCGACACCGAAGCTCGGGATCGACCTGAAGGGCGGCACCCGGGTCACCCTCACGGCGCGGACCCCGGACGGCTCGGACCCGTCGCGGGACCAGCTCCAGCAGGCGCGGGAGATCATCCAGAACCGCGTCAACGGGATCGGGGTCAGCGGCGCCGAGGTGGTGCTCGACGGCAGCAACGTCGTCATCACCGTGCCCGGTCAGGAGGGCGAGCAGGCCAAGACGCTCGGCCAGACCGCGAAGCTCGGCATCCGCAAGGTGATCGCCGTCCAGCCCGCCGGGGCGGCCCCGGGGCAGCAGCAGGGCCAGCAGCAGCCCGGCGAGGGCACCGGCGAGCAGGGTGGTCCGGGCGACCCCGCCACGGAGCCTCCCGCCACGGAGCCTCCCGCAGGGGAGGGGTCCGCCGGCACACCGGACTCCGGGGAGTCGGCGCCCGCCTCCGCCGGTGGCGGCTCGGCGCCGGCGGCACGGCAGCAGGATGACGGGAACGGCGGCGACACCGACGAGGTCGCGCAGCGCATCCAGCAGGCCAAGCAGGTGCGGCAGAATCCCGATCTGGTCCCCGCGGACCCGAGCGACCAGCGGGAGGTGCAGGCCGCGCAGATGGCCCAGCAGCGGGCGATGAACCAGCTCAGCTGCGCGCCGGGGCAGATCGACCCGCTGACGGGCAACGACGACCCCGACCGGCCGCTGGTGGCCTGCGGCGACGACGGCGCCCAGAAGTACGTGCTCGGCCCGGTGTTCCTGCCGGGGACCCAGATCGAGACCGCGTCGGCGGTCTACGACAGCCAGCAGGGCAACGGCTGGGTCGTGAACCTCTCGTTCAACGACCGGGGTGGCCGCACCTGGGCCGACTTCACCTCCGCCAACGTCGGCGAGCGGGCCGCGTTCGTGCTGGACACCGAGGTCGTGTCCGCGCCCAGCATCAACCAGGCGATCGCGGGCGGCGACACCCAGATCTACGGCGACTTCGGCCAGGCCGAGGCGCAGAACCTCGCGGACGTGCTCAAGTACGGGTCGCTGCCGTTGTCGTTCGACTCGTCCGACGCCACCACCGTGTCGGCCACGCTCGGCCTGGCCACCCTGGAGGCGGGACTGATCGCCGGGGCGGTGGGCCTCGCGCTGGTGTTCGTCTACTGCCTGTTCTACTACCGCATCCTCGGCGTGCTGACGGTGTTGTCGCTGGCGCTCTCGGCGATGATCATTTACGCGGTGCTGGTGCTGCTCGGCCGGTGGATCGGGTACACCCTGGACATCGCGGGCGTCGTCGGCTTCATCGTCGCGATCGGGGTCACCGCCGACTCGTTCGTGGTGTACTTCGAACGTCTCAAGGACGAGATGCGGGAGGGCAGAACCTTCCGCTCGGCGGTGCCGCGCGGCTGGGTCAAGGCGCGGCGCACGATCCTCGCCTCGGACGCGGTCATGTTCCTCGCCGCTGTCGTGCTCTACGTGCTCGCCGTCGGTGAGGTGAAGGGCTTCGCGTTCACCCTGGGACTGTCCACGGTGCTCGACCTGATCGTCGTCTTCCTCATCACGCATCCGCTGGTGGCGCTGGTGGCGAAGTCGAAGAAGCTGTCGAGTCCGCGGCTGTCCGGGCTGGGAGCGGTGCAGCGGATCGGTTCGGACAGGCGTACCGCGAACCGTCTCGGCACGGCCGTGAAGGAGGCCTGACGTGGAGCAGCAGGGAGAGCGGAACGTGGACGCGGCCGGAGCCGGGGGCGACACGGCCGGAGCCGGGACCAACGCCGTGGGCGAGTCGCGGACCGAGGGGTCGGTGCTGCAGCGGCTCTACACCGGTACCGGGGCGTTCGACATCGTCGGTCACCGCAGGCGCTGGTTCCTGGCCTTCGGGGCGCTGCTGCTGGTCTGTGCCGCCTCGATCGGGCTGAAGGGCTTCAACTTCGGCATCGAGTTCGAGGGCGGCACCCAGATCCAGATGCCCGCCGTCGGGGCGGACGGCCCGATCACCACCGACGAGGCGTCGGACGCCTTCGCGGACGCGCTGGGCAGCAACCCCTCGGAGACGCAACAGGTCGGCGTCGGGGACGCCGCCTCGATCCAGATCCGCTCCGAGTCGCTCGACCCGGCCGAGGTGGCCGAGGTCAAGCAGGTGCTGTTCGAGCAACTGCAGCCACTCGGGGCGAACGGGCAGCCGACCGAGCAGGTGATCAGTGACAGTGCGGTGAGTGCGTCCTGGGGCGGGGAGATCTCCCAACAGGCGCTGATCGCGCTGGCCGTGTTCCTGGTGCTGGTGACGATCTTCCTCGTCATCTACTTCGAGAAGTGGATGGCCGTGGCCGCGCTGGTCGCGCTGCTGCACGACGTCGTCGTCACCGCGGGCGTGTACTCGCTCGTCGGGTTCGAGGTGAGCCCGGCGACGGCGATCGGGCTGCTGACGATCCTCGGCTACTCGCTGTACGACACGGTCGTGGTGTTCGACAAGGTGAAGGAGAACACCCGCGGCCTGCTCAACCTGACGCGGCGCACCTACGCCGAGGCGGCCAACCTCGCGCTGAACCAGACCCTGATGCGCTCGATCAACACCTCGTTGATCACGCTGCTGCCGGTGGTGGGGCTGCTCGTGATCGGCTACATCCTGCTCGGTTCCGGGACGCTGCAGGACCTCGGCCTGGTCCTGATGACCGGGCTGATCGCCGGGACGTTCTCCTCGATCCTGCTGGCCACGCCGATCCTGGTCGAGGGCAAGATGCGGAACCCGACCTACATCAAGCACGCCGAGAAGGTGCGGGCACGGCGCGAGCACCAGGCCCGTAAGCTCAACGGGTCGGCCCCGGGGGCCGCCGACGGGGCCGATTTCGACCCCGGTGACGACGAGTCGTTGTCCGCGGAGCTGCGCCGGGAGAAGGCGCTCTCCGCGGCGGCCAGTGTGCCCGACCGGCACCCGAAGGCCCGACGGGGTGAACGTACGTCCGGCCGACGCGGATCGGCCCGGCCGACAGGAAAGCGGAAACGGTGAACGCGAGGAAACTCGACGAGGCACTGGACCTGATCGCCGAGATCCCGGACTTCCCCGAACCGGGGGTGCTGTTCCGGGACCTCACCCCGCTGTTCGGGGATCCCGAGGCGTTCGCGCTGGTGATCGACGCTCTGGGGGACGCGGTCGGGGACGTCGACCGGCTCGCGGCCGTGGAGGCCCGGGGGTTCGTCCTCGCCGCGGCGCTGGGCTACGCACGCGGGCTCGGCGTGGCGCTGGTCCGCAAGCCCGGCAAGCTCCCGCAGGTGGCGGGCCGTGTCGACTACGCACTGGAGTACGGCAAGGCGACCCTGGAGCTGCCCGCCGGGTCGGTGCGCGCCGGGGAGCGGGTCGCGGTGGTCGACGACGTGCTGGCCACCGGCGGCACGGTCGCCGCGACCACCGAACTCCTGCGCTCGGAGGGCGCGGAGGTCACCGGCGTGTCGGTGGTGCTGGAGCTGTCCCGGCTGGAC
>NZ_KI912232.1:151699-152255 GCF_000231035.2 Saccharomonospora iraqiensis subsp. paurometabolica YIM 90007
CGACCCCGCGGCGGTGTCCGCCCGCCGGGAACGGGCCGCGGCGGAACACCGACGCCGCGCACGGGAACGGGCGGCGGCCGAACGGCCGGACGGCGCGACCATCACACCGGAGTACCTGGTGGCGTGCGTGCGGGACGCCCTCGACGACGGGACGGTCGTGCTCACCGAGGCGATCACCAACTACCAGGTCGTGAGCCGCCACCTGCCCCGCTCGGTGCCCGGTTCCCTGTTCGGCTCCGGCGGCGGCTCGCTCGGCTGGGCGCTGGGCGCGTCGGTCGGGGTGAAGCTCGCCGCGCCGGAACGCACCGTGGTGTCCCTGGTGGGCGACGGTTCCTACCTGTTCGGGGTGCCCTCGTCGGCCCACTGGGTGGCCCGGCGGTACGGGACGCCCTCGCTGACGGTCGTGTTCGACAACGGGGGGTGGAAGGCGCCGAAGGTCTCCGCGCTGGGGGTCCACCCCGACGGGGTCGCCGCCGGGCGCGACGACTTCCCGGTCGACCTCGGTCCGGGCGCCGACCTGCCCGGGATCGCCGCGGCGGCCGGGGACGCGTGGGGC
>NZ_KI912232.1:152355-155525 GCF_000231035.2 Saccharomonospora iraqiensis subsp. paurometabolica YIM 90007
GGCGGTCCGGCGCGGTGCCCCCGACGCACCCGGGGTGCCGGTCAGGCCGCCGCGACGCGCACGTCGGTGAACCGGACCTCGGTGTGCGGGGTGCCGCCACCCGCCTGCGAGGAGCCGTCGTGTCCGGCGCGGGCCACCTCGTCGAGCACCGTGAGCCCCTTGTCGGAGATCGTGCCGAACACCGTGTAGTTCGGCGGGAGCGGGGCCTCGCCGTACACCATGAAGAACTGGCTGCCGTTGGTGTCCGGTCCCGAGTTCGCCATCGCGAGGACGCCGCGGCCGTAGTTGAGCCCCTCGAAGGTCTCGTCGGCGAAGCTGTACCCGGGTCCGCCGGTGCCGTCGCCCTTCGGGTCGCCGCACTGCAGCATCTGGAGTCCGTCGGTGGACAGCCGGTGGCAGCTGGTGTCGGTGTAGAAGCCCTGCTCGGCGAGGTGCACGAAACTGTTGACCGTGCACGGTGCGAGCGCGCGGTCCAGCGTCAGGGGGATCTCGCCGACGGTGGACTCCAGGGTCACGTCGACCGTGCCGCCCGCGGGCACGTTCCCGCCCGACGGCGGGGACACCTCCTTGGCGGGCTGCCCGGATTCCGGGTACTCGCACGTCGCCGGGTCCGGCAGCGGCTCGGGGCGTTCGGGTGCCGCGACCCGTTCGGTGGGAATGTTCACCGGCGTGTTGCTGGCCGATGCGTCCGGTGTGCCGCTCGCGTCCGCCGCGTCGCCCTCCGCGGCGGTGTCGTCGCCCCGCGTGGCCAGGATCACGACGAGCCCGGCGACCACCACCACGGCACCGATGGTCACGCCGACACCGACGATCCTGCGCCGCCTCGCCCGTTCGGCGCGGCGGATGAGCTGCCGTTCGAGCTTGCGTTTCGCGGCCTCGCGGCGTTGCTGGTTGGTGGCCACCTGCCCTCCCAATCTGTCTCGTCCGGCCGGCCGCCGTGGGCCCGGGCGGGCCCCGGTGAGGCGCCTGGCGGGCCCCGGTGGGTCCGCTCGGGCGCAGTCTATGGGCACTGTCTGTGAGGATCCTGTACAGGGGCGGCTAGGGTGAACGGCGTCCCAGCCGTGGCGAAAGGTGTGTCCGTGCTCGTCGTCGGGTTCCGCGCGACGGATCCGTCGCGGACCGGGGGGTGTGTGTGAGCGGGGAAGCGGGAGGCGAACGGTCCACGTCCGGATCGGAGCGGATCCCGCTGTACGCCGCCGACCCCGCGGTGCGCAGGCGCCGAGCCGTGTCCGGGTTGGTGGGTGCCGTGCTGGTCGGCGCGGCGTTCGGGGGCCTGGCGGGTCTGCTCGGCGGGCAGGTCGTCGGCCTGGTCGTGGGCGGCGTCGTGGCGCTGCCGGTGGCGGCGCTGGTGCTGACCAACGCACGCAGGCAGGTCCACCTGGAGGGGACCACGGTGCTGGTGCGCACCTGGGGGACCCGCCGGATCGACCTGGTCACCGCCTCCCGGGTCGACCTGCTGGTCACCGACGTCCGGGGGAGCCGCACGGTGAGCCTGCTGGTCAACGCGGGCGGCCGGGGCGGCGCCGTCAAGATCGACGTGGCCGTCTACGCGGGCACGGGGGGCCGGGAGCTGGGTGTGCTGGCGCTGCGTCGGCTCGCCGACGCCGTGGTGAACAATCTCGAGGCCGGGGGCGTGGTGTTCTCCGAACTGCTGGTGGCGCAGCTGCGGGCGGAGGCCCGGGGCGACGCCGCCGCCGACCGCCCGTTGTACCGGCTGGCCTCGGCGGCGCCCACGGGCAGGTTCGCCCAGCGGTTCAGCATGGACACGGTCAGCCGGTTCGTGGCGGGCCTGGAGCGCTGACCCGTTCCGCGGCGCGGTCGGCGCCCTCGTCGCCGACCGCCCCGGGGGCGGCGTTGCCGGGGACATCGTTGCCGGGGACATCGTTGCCGGGGACATGGTTTCCGGGGACGTCGTCGTGCACCGCGATCAGCGCGGCCAGCAGCGTGGTCACCGGTACCGCGGCGACGATGCCGATGCTGCCCGCCAACGTGCGCACCACCTCCTGCGCGACGTCCTGGGACTGCAGCACCGTCGCCGGGCCGACGTCGGACAACGCGGACAACAGCAGCAGCGGCAGGGCGGCACCCGCGTAGGCGAGCACCAGGGTGTTCACCGCGGAACCGACGTGGTCCCGGCCGATGCGCAGCGCGGCGGTGTAGAGCTCGCGCCTGCCCAGCGCCGGGTTGGCGCGGCGCAGCTCCCACACGGCGCTGGCCTGCGTCACGGTGACGTCGTCCAGGACGCCGAGGGCGCCGATGACCACTCCCGCGAGCAGCAGCCCCCGCGCGTCCACGCCGTGGCCGAGCGAGGCGATCAGGGAGGTGGTGTCGGAGTCGAGCCCGGTCAGTGCGGCCGCCGACGCGAACAGCGTCGCCAGCACCCCGATCAGGGTGAGGCTGGACAGGGTGCCGAGCACCGCCACCGAGGTCCGCGCGGTGAAGCCGTGGGTGAGGTAGAGCGTGCCGAACATGATCAGTCCGGCCGCGGCGATCGCCACCAGCAGCGGGTCGCGCCCCGCGAGGATCGCGGGCAGCACGAACAGCACGAGCACCGCGACGCTGAGCCCGAGCGAGCCGAGCGCGGCCAGTCCCCGTTTCCGGCCGAGCAGCAGCACCGCCAGCACGAACAATGCCCCGAGCGCGAGCAGCGGCACGCCGCGCTGGAAATCCTTGATCTGGTACGAGCCACCGTCGAGCGGGTCACCGCCGCCGTAGGACAGGACCACCTCGTCCCCCGCGGCGAACCGGGGCGAGCCGGGCTCCAACGGCTGCATCTTGGCGATCGTGGCGCTCCCCGCCGCGCCGCCGGGCACCTCGGTGATCCGGACCTCGACGTCGAGGCAGCGCGGCGCGTCCGGGTCGGGTTCGCCCACCCGCACCGCACCGGGACTCCCGCACGGTCCGATCGCCACGGCCGTGACCGTGCCGTCGACCGGTGTCCCCGCGGGCAGCGCGGGCACCGCCGCGTCCCCGCTCCACGGGTGCAGCCACGCCACGGCCGCGACGGTCAGCACGGCCAACGGGACGAGCACCGCGGCGAGTATCCGCCGTACCCGCCGCGAGGCCGGAGCCACCGGGCCGTGCCCGTGGCCGTGGCCGTGGCCGTGGCCGTGCCCGTGGCCGTGGCCGTGGCCGTGGCCGTGGCCGTGATTGTGCCCGTGGCCGTGCTG
>NZ_KI912232.1:155625-157610 GCF_000231035.2 Saccharomonospora iraqiensis subsp. paurometabolica YIM 90007
GCCCCGCTGCGCAGGCTGGTCGAGGGCTCGGCACCGGCGTCGGTGCTGCTGTACGGGCCGCCCGGCACGGGCAAGACCACCCTCGCGGGGCTCGTCTCCACGGCGACCGGCAGGCGGTTCGAGGCGCTGTCGGCGCTGTCCGCCGGGGTGAAGGAGGTGCGCGGGGTCATCGAGGCGGCCCGGCGCCGACGCACCTACCAGGGCGAGGACACCGTCCTGTTCATCGACGAGGTCCACCGGTTCTCCAAGACCCAGCAGGACGCCCTGCTCGGCGCGGTGGAGGACCGGACGGTGCTGCTGGTGGCGGCGACCACGGAGAACCCGTCGTTCTCGGTGGTCTCCCCGCTGCTGTCCCGGTCGCTGGTGTTGCAGTTGCGTCCGCTCACCGACGACGACGTGCGCGCGCTGCTGGACCGCGCGGTGACCGAGCGCCGGGGCCTGGGCGGTGCGGTGGAGGTGACCGGGGAGGCCCTCGACCACCTGGTGCGGCTGGCCTCCGGGGACGCGCGCCGGGCGCTGACGGCGCTGGAGGCCGCCGCGGAGGCCGTCGCGGCCACCGGTGGATCGGTGGTCGACCTCGCCACCGTGGAGTCCACTGTGGACAAGGCGGCGGTGCGCTACGACCGGGACGGCGATCAGCACTACGACGTCATCAGCGCGTTCATCAAGTCGATCCGGGGCTCGGACGTGGACGCGGCACTGCACTACCTCGCCCGGATGATCGAGGCGGGGGAGGACCCGCGGTTCGTCGCGCGCAGGCTCGTGGTCCACGCCAGCGAGGACGTCGGCATGGCCGATCCCACGGCCCTGCAGGCCGCCGTGTCCGCCGCGCACGCGGTGCAGTTCATCGGGATGCCGGAGGGCAGGCTCGCGCTCGCCCAGGCGACCGTGCACCTGGCGACCGCGCCGAAGTCGAACGCGGTGATCACGGCCATCGACACGGCACTGGCCGACGTGCGTGCGGGAGGCACCGGCACCGTGCCGCCGCACCTGCGGGACGGGCACTACACGGGGGCCACCGCGCTGGGCAACGCGCAGGGTTACCGTTATCCCCACGACGTCGCCGAGGGGGTCCTGGCTCAGCAGTACCCGCCCGACGAACTGGTCGGCCGGGACTACTACGACCCGGGCACGCACGGGGCCGAGCGGACCCTGGCCGAGCGCGTTCCCCGGCTCCGCCGGGCGGTCCGGGGAGGCGATCGGTGACGCGCGACGACGCGCGGTAGCCTGACGGCCAATCGGCGTGGTCGGACGAATCTTCGAGGAGGGCACGTGTCGGCAGGGCAGATCGCCGCAGTGATCGCCGCGGGCGCCTTCGTGTTGCTGGTGTTGTTCCTGGCGATCGCGCTGGTCAAGCTCGGCCGCACGCTGGACGAGGCCACGGTCGCCATCCGCAAGGCCCACGAGAACACGGACCCGCTGCTCACCGGGGCGAACGACACCATCACACACGTCAACACCCAGCTCGAACGGGTGGACGGCATCACCGCGAACGCGCAGTCGGTCTCGGGCAACGTCTCGGCGTTGTCCTCGGTGTTCACCGCCACGCTCGGCGGTCCGCTGGTGAAGACGGCCGCGCTCTCCTACGGCATCAGCAAGGCGATCCGGGCCCGCCGCAAGGGTGGTGCCGACGAGGGCAGGCACGCGCGGCGGCGCCGGAGGAAGGGCGGTCGGCGATGAGGCGGTTGTTCTGGCTGGGTGTCGGCGTCGCCGTCGGGGTGACGGTGAGCCGCCGAGCCACCGAGACGGCTCGTCAGGCGAGCCCGGCCGGGTTAGCCTCGAACGTGGGCGACGCCCTGCGCGAGCTGGCGGGCGCCGTCGGGACGTTCGGTGCGGACGTGCGGGCCGGGATGAGCGAGCGGGAGCAGGAACTGGGCGAGATCGTGGACCGCCGTTCCGGCACCGCGCCGTCCGGGGCGGTCCGGCGGTCGACACGGGAGCCGGGGTCGACGAGAGCGTCGGGGGCGCGGGCGTCGGCGGGGCGC
>NZ_KI912233.1:0-1544 GCF_000231035.2 Saccharomonospora iraqiensis subsp. paurometabolica YIM 90007
GCGCGGGCGCGGCGAGCACCGCGTCGGCGGCCGTCCCGGCGGGGTCGGTGTGGTCGGCGGAATCGTCCCGGTCACCGGGAGAATCACCGGCGGAGTCACCGGCGACTGCGGCGGCGGGATCGTCGCCGGGGGCGGGTCCGGTGGCACCGGGCACGGCGCCGTGTTCAGAGTGCACGGCGGCCGGAGAGCGCGCGGCCCAGGGTGAGTTCGTCGGCGAACTCGAGGTCCCCGCCCATCGGCAGGCCCGAGGCCAGCCGGGTCACCGTCAGACCGGGGAAGTCCCGCAGCATGCGCACCAGGTAGGTGGCGGTCGCCTCGCCCTCGGTGTTCGGGTCCGTCGCAATGATCACTTCGGTGACCTCGTCGGCCCCGATCCGGGTCAGCAGTTCCTTGACCCGGAGCTGGTCGGGACCGACCCCGGACAGCGGGTCGAGCGCACCCCCGAGCACGTGGTAGCGCCCCCGGAACTCCCGGGTGCGCTCCACCGCGAGGACGTCCTTCGGCTCCTCCACCACGCAGATCAGCGTCGCGTCCCGCCGGACGTCCGAACAGATCCGGCACAACGTGCCCTCGGAGACGTTGCCGCAGACCTCGCAGAAGTTCACGCCTTCGCGCACCCTGCCGAGCACGTCCTGCAACCGCGCGATGTCGGCCGGATCGGTCGCCAGCAGGTGGAAGGCGATGCGCTGCGCGCTCTTCGGACCGATGCCGGGCAGCCGCCCGAGTTCGTCGATCAGGTCCTGGACGACGCCCTCGTACACCTCACTGCCCCGGCAGTCCGAGGTTGCCGAGATCCGGCATGCCGCCACCGCCCGCCAACGGGCCGAGCTTGTCCTCGGTGAGCTGCTGGGCGTTGTGGTTGGCATCGCGCACGGCCGCCACCACGAGGTCGGACAGCGTCTCGGTGTCCTCCGGGTCCACGATCTTCGGGTCGATGGACAGGTTCTTGAGCTCCATGCTCCCGCTGACCGTGGCGGTCACCAGACCACCGCCCGAGGTGCCGGTGACCTCGGTGTTCGCCAGCTCCTCCTGGGCCGAGGCCAGCTGCTCCTGCATCTGCTGGGCCTGCTGGAGGATCTGCTGCATGTCGGGCATTCCGCCGCCGGGTTGCACCATGTGGCTGTCCGCTTCCTCTCGCGTGTGCGGTGGTCCGGGTGCGCCGCAGCACCCGCCCCCAGCCTAGCCGCACTCACTCGAGCGGACGCGCCCCGAGGTGCTCGGTGAGCAGCGCGCGCGCACGACTCGGGGCGTCGGGCTGCGCGGCCCCGGTGCCGTGGTCCGCCGCCTCCCCCGGAGGCACGGAGGACCCCGCCTCCCCCGGAGGCCCGGAGGACACCGCCTCCGCAGGAGGCACGGACGATGCCGCCTCCGGTCCCCGTCCGGGGGACCGCGCCTCCCCAGGCGCGGGAGACGCCGCCTCCGGTCCGCGGTCGGCCGCAGCGTCCTCCGGGGACGGGGGAGCAGCCGCCGGGCCCGGGTCGGCGTCGTCCGGTGGGTACGGCTCGTCCTCGGGTTCCGGGGGCAGGGGGGACGTCCGGCTCGGT
>NZ_KI912233.1:1644-2350 GCF_000231035.2 Saccharomonospora iraqiensis subsp. paurometabolica YIM 90007
ACCCCGTGCCTCGGACGGGCGGTGGTAGGTGCGGGGGCCACCGGCCCCGCCGGAGTCGGCACCCGCTCGTCCCGGAGCGCTGCCCCCGTGCGGCCCCGGGTTCCGGGTGGGGGCCGCGGTGTCCTGTCCCTCCGGGGACGCCTGCCCGTCGGGAGCGGGGGCGGCACTCGGGTGGACACAGCGCACGTGCCAGTCGCCGGAGACCACCTTGCCCAGTGCCGTCGCGATGCACTCGATGTTGCGCTGTTCCGACAGCCTGCGCACCAGCGGCTCCGCCGGGTGGGTCAGAATCACCGTCGACCCCTCGACGCTGTGCACGCTCGCCCCGGTGAGCAGCGCCTCCGTGCTCCGGCTCATCGTGCGCACCGTGGCCAGCACCTGCGGCCAGTACTGCCGCAGGCCCGCCGCGTCCACCTGCCCGGGCCGTGCGGCCGGGGACTCCCGGGCCTGCTGCTGTGCCTGAGCCTGTTGCTGCGACTCGGCCTGCTGCTGTGCCTGAGCCTGTTGCTGCGACTCGGCCTGCTGCTGTGCGTGTGCCTGCTGCTGTGCCTGTGCCTGCTGCGGCCGGGCCTGCTGCTCCGGACGGGAGTTCCCGCTGTCGGGCGAGGCTTCCGCGCCCCCGGGACCGGCGTGGTGGCCGTTGCCCTCGCGGGCGGCCCGCTGGGACGGCCGTTCGTAGACCCGCTCCGGCGGTGCGGCGGACGCC
>NZ_KI912233.1:2450-7498 GCF_000231035.2 Saccharomonospora iraqiensis subsp. paurometabolica YIM 90007
CGGCCGCACATCCCGCCGCACACGCCGGGGCCGCTGACCGCGCCCCCGGCGTGTGCCGTGAAGGACTCCTTCCCTGCGTCACATGCGGGGAAGGAGTCCTTCACGGCACTCAACGCAGGCAAGGGGTCCTTCACGGCAACACCCGCAACCCCCTCCGGGCGAGGAAGCGCGGGGGTCAGCGGCCGAGGAGGGTGCGGGCGGCGTCGACGATGGCCGAGGAGTCGATGCCCGCGTGCTGGAGCTGCTCGGCGGCGCCGGTCGAGCCCGGCATCGCCAGCACACCGAGCTTGGTGACCTTCGGCATCGTGGTCGCCGACGTGAACGCGTCCAGCACGGCGTCCCCCAGCCCGCCCTGCGGCCAGTGGTCCTCGACCGTGACGACGCGGCCGGTGTCGGCGGCCGCCTCGTGCAGGGTGGCGATGTCCACGGGCTTGACCGAGTACAGATCGATCACCCGCGCCCGGATCCCCGCGTCGGCGAGCTGGTCGGCCGCGGTCAGCGCCTCGTGCACGGTGATCCCCGCGCCGACCAGCGTCACCTCGTCGGACGACGACGAGCGCAGCACCTTGCTGCCGCCGATCGGGAAGCTCTCCTCCGGCCCGTACAGCACCGGCAGGTCCGGGCGGGTGGTGCGCAGGTACCGGATGCCGGAGTGCTCGGCCATCGCCGCGGTCAGGTGCGCGGTCTGGTTGCCGTCACACGGGTAGAGCACCGTGCTGCGCCACACCGCACGGAAGAACGCCAGGTCCTCCAACCCCATCTGCGACGGCCCGTCCGGCCCGATCGACACCCCCGCGTGCGAGCCCATCAGACACAGGTCCGCCCCACTGATGGACGCCATCCGCACGAAGTCGTACGCCCGGCTGAGGAACGCCGCGAACGTCGCCGCGTACGGCACCCAGCCCCGCACCTGCAGCCCCACCGCTGCGGCGATCATCTGCTGCTCGGCGATGTAGCACTCGAAGAACCGGTCGGGGTGTTCCTTCGCGAAGTACCCCGTGCGGGTGGAGTCGCTGACCTCGCCGTCGAGCACCACGATGTCCGACCGCACCCGCCCCAGCGCGGTCAGTGTCTCGCCGAACGCGGTGCGGGTGGCCACCTCCGCACCCGGCGAGTACGTCGGGATCGACAGCGTGTGCAGCCGGGGCGGCGCGGGCCGCTCGTACTCGGGCGCGGTGACGTCCACCCGGATCGACCGCCGCCCGCCCAGCTCGGCGATCGCCTCGTCCGCGTTCGGCAGCGCCTTGCCGTGCTGCCCCTCGGTGTCGTCCACCGCCGACACGCCGCGTCCCTTGTGCGTGCGGGCGAGGATGGCGGTGGGCCGGTCGGATCCGGCGGCCTCAGCGTAGGCACGGTCGATCTGCTCGACGTCGTGCCCGTCGATCTCGATGGTGTGCCAGCCGAACGCGCCGATGCGGCGGGCGTAGGCGCCGGTGTCCCACCCGTGCCGGGTGGGCCCGCGCTGGCCGAGCCGGTTCACGTCGACGATCGCGGTGAGGTTGTCCAGCCGCTCGTACCCGGCGTGCTCGAAGGCCTCCCACATCGACCCCTCGGCGAGTTCGCTGTCCCCGCAGAGCACCCACGTCCGGTAGTCCCGGTGTTCGAGCCTGCGCCCGGCGAGCGCGACACCGACCCCGATCGGCAGCCCCTGCCCCAGCGAGCCGGTGGCCACGTCCACCCACGGCAGCGCGGGGGTGGGGTGCCCCTCCAGCCGGCTGCCAGACGAGCGGTACCAGCGCAGTTCGTCCTCGGAGATCGCCCCGGCCGCGACGTACATCGCGTACAGCAGCACCGAGGCGTGCCCCTTGGAGAAGATCAGGTGATCGTTGGCGGGGTTCTGCGCCGCCTCGAAGTCGTACCGCAGGTGCCCGGCGAGCAGTACGGCCATCAGGTCGGCCGCCGACATCGACGACGTCGGATGCCCCGACCCGGCGAAGTCGGCCGCGCGCACCGCGTCCACCCGCAGTTGCTGCCCCAGCTCGGTGAGCATCTCGCGATCGACGGTCGCCACGGACATCGGCCACCTCTTCCCTCGGCGCGTTCCACAGACCGCCGCGCCGGTCCGGCGCGGCACGTCCCCGGCAGATACCCGAGGTCACGCCCGGTTAACCCGGCCGCGCCGGGACCGGCGCCGCCCTCCCGCCAGCCCGTCCGCGCAGCGCAGCGCCACCGGCCGGGCGGTTGTCGGACCGTGCGGACCCGGCTGATACGCTGTTGCGCGGAGGATTGGCCGAGCGGCCTAAGGCGCACGATTGGAAATCGTGTTGGGTTAACAGCCCTCACGGGTTCGAATCCCGTATCCTCCGCTCACCGGAACGCCGGGTACCCACGGGTGCCCGGCGTTTCGTCGTGTGAGCACGGCGGACAGGCGAGCGAAGGGCCGGACCGGGTCCGGGACCGTAGACTGCCGAACCTGCGGCGGTAGCGGGGAGCTCATGGGAGGTCCGGCATGGGCGACGACGACGGGCAGGTCGCCGATCCCAAGCTCGCCGTGCTCGACGGCATCGGCCGCGCGGTACTGACGATGCGGGCGTGCCGCTGGTGCGACGGCGAGGGCAGGCGACCCCTGCACCACCCACCCGTCTGACCTGGCCACCCGCGCGCGGGGAAACCCCACCCCGGCGAGTCGCCATTCACTGCCCGCGAGTTGACGCTCCAAGGCCGCGAGTCGCCACTCCAGGCCCGCGAGTCGCTGCTCCTTGCCTACGACTCAACGCCGACGGCGGGACGCGATAGAGCCGTCACCCACCCGCACACGAACGGCGGTACTCCCTACCGGCCGACGCGCGGACGTGAAGCGTCGACTCGCGGTTCGGGAACGGCAACTCGCGGTCCTGGGGCGGCAACTCGCGGGCCTGGGGCGGCAACCCGCGGTCCTGGGGCGGCGACTCGCGGGCGTGGGGGAGCGAGTCGGGGCCGCCTTCCGCGTGTGCGGGGAGTCAGCAGCAGTGTTCGCCGCGCCAGGCTTCGCGGCCCTCGCGGACGGCGACGGCGGCGATGACCAGGGCGGCGATCGGGTCGGCCCAGGCCCAGCCGAGCAGGCTGTTCGCCAGCAGGCCCACCAGCAGCACGCCGGAGAGGTAGCTGCACAGCAGCGTCTGCTTGGAGTCCGCCACGGCACTGGCCGAGCCGAGCTGCCTGCCGACGTGGCGCTGGGTCAGCGACAACGCGGGCATGACCGCCAGCGACACCGCGGCGAGCACGATGCCCACCGTCGAGTGCTCCGCCTCGGCGGCACCGAAGAGGCCGCGCACCGACTCCACCCCGACATAGGCGGCCAGCGCGAAGAACGACACGGCGATCACCTTCAGCGCCGTCCGTTCCCGCGCCTCGGGGTCGGCGCCGGAGAACTGCCAGGCCACGGCCGTGGCGGAGGCGACCTCGATCGTCGAGTCCAGGCCGAAGCCGATGAGTGCGGTCGAGTTGGCCAGCGCGCCCGCCGAGATCGCGACAACGGCCTCCACGATGTTGTAGGTGATCGTGGCGGCGACCAGCAGCCGCACCCGGCGGGTCAGGACCGCGCGCCGTTGCCCGGACAGCAGGGCCTCCGGCGGGTGGGCCGACGCCTCCCGGCCCGCATCGCAGGCTCCGTCCGCTCCCGCGCAGCAGTCGTCCACCGGGGCCGAAGCCGGATGTCCGGTGTCGTCGGGCTGGTGGCTCACGGGACCACCTCCTCGGTCGTGCGCGACCCGCCGATGTCCGGTTCCGCCGTCACCGGAGAGTCGTTCAGGCACGGCTGGTCGGTGTCGACGGCCAGCACCATCTCCGACAGCTCCCCCAGCGCGCGGGCCAGGTGCGGGTCGGCGAGGTCGTAGCGGACGCGGCGGCCCTCGTAGGTGGCGGCCACGAGTCCGCAGCCACGCAGGCAGGCCAGGTGGTTCGACACGTTCGACCGGCTCAGGCCGAGCTGTTCGGCCAGGGCGCCCGGGTAGTGCACGCCGTCGAGCAGGGCGGTGAGGATGCGGCAGCGGGTGGGGTCGGCCAGCGCCCGCCCGAGCCGGGCGAGCGCGGTGCCGCGCGTCTCACAGGTCCACATGGGCTGAATAGTACAGCGGATGCTGAACCTTCGATACCCGGTGGGGTGCGCACACGGTGACTGATCGATTCCCCCACCTACCTGCTGTGTGCTGCTGATCGATCACGGTAGGTTGGTCGTCGTCAGACCCGACTTCCTCAAGGAGCCCGACCCATGCCCGGTGTGGAGGAGATTCGCGCGGGGATCGCCCTCGCGAACGAGAAGGCTTCCGCCAGCATCGCCGCCCTGCAGCAGGCCGCCCAGTCCCTCGAGGAAGCCCAACAGTCGCTGGCCCAGGCCACCTCCGGCAGCACTCAGGAGGAGGTCAACCAGACGCACGGGATGCTCGCCGAGGCGTTGCAGGGGATCAACGGCACTCAGACCACCATCCGGGCGTGCATCACCTCCGCCGAGAACTACTCGGCCCGGCTGTGAACCCGGCCGGCCCGGTCGCGGCCGGTGACCGCACGTCGGTGAAGCGTCGGGAGGTCCCATGTCAGCGGAACAACTACGGCACGCGCTCGGCGAGGTGCTCGGCGCTCTCGACGACGTCCGTGCACACAGCGCCACCGCCCGCGAACTCCTGGAGGACTACCGGCGGGTGGTCACCGAGGCCCAGGCCCGGCCCGACCCGTGGCTGCCGGACGAGCTCGCGCGGGCGGTCGAACAGCTCGACGCGAACCGCGCGCGGATCGACGGGGCGGGGCAGATGATCGACCACTACCGTTCGAGGGTGTAGGCGTGCGACGCAGGAACGCGCAGCGCCGCGCCCGGGTCACGCAGGCGCTCGACACCCTCCGCGACCGGATCGGGCTGGTGCTCGGCGCGGCGCGGCACCGCCGCGAGGCGGCCGAGGCCGACCTGGCCCGGCTGCGGCTGGAGCGGCAGGTGGTCGCCACGGGCACCGAGAACGCCCTCGACGACCCCGAACTCCTCGAACGGCTGCGGGACCCGGCGGTGGCCGCCGTCCCCGCGTGGCTGGACCGGGTGCGCGGCCAGTTCCACGCCGAGTGGGCCGAGGGGCCCGAACGAC
>NZ_KI912233.1:7598-11011 GCF_000231035.2 Saccharomonospora iraqiensis subsp. paurometabolica YIM 90007
GGCACAGCGCCCCGACGGCCGGATCGGCCACGCACCGACGTGCCACCTGCCGGGCCGAGGCCAGCGCGTCCGCCCTGCCGCCGCCCAGTTCGTCCGCGCGGGCGAGCACGAGCAGCGTGTTCACTGCGGCCACCCGCGCGTGGGGGTGTTCCTGCGCGCCGCGCAACACGGACAGGTCGCTGTTGTGCGGGTGCCCGACCAGGTACAGCACCGCGTCGGCCTCCATGCCGACCGACTCGACGACCCGGGACTCGTCCCCGTCCTCGGCCGGGGCGACGTCGAGCACCGTCAGCTCCGGGTGGGTCCGCTCGGCGGGCACATGGTGCCAGGTCACCGGCCTGCCGTCCGCGGGCTCCGGCACGTGCTCCCCGATCAGGGCGCCCACCAGCGTCGTGCGCCCCGAGCCGCGCGCACCGAGCACGGCGACGCGCAGTGGTTCGGAGAACCGCGCGAGGTGCCGCCGCAGCCAGTTCGTCGCCCGGGGACTGTCCGCGTACACCTCGTGCGCCCGGTTCAACAGGGTCCAGGCGCGGTCGGCCAGCTCGCTCACGCGCTCAGCTCCCGCACCGGCGACTTCGGCGCCAGTGCGTCGGCCCGTCTGCGCAGCACCTCCAGCTCCTCGATCCGCTTGGCGAGTTGCCGGGCGGCGGTGTTGCGCTCGGCGGTCTCGTTCTCCATGACCTGCTTGATGCGCTGGGCGGTGTCGCTGATCTCGGTGCGCAGTTCCTGCGCGACGGCGTTGCAGCGGTCCCGCAGCTCCCGCTGGATCAGCCGTACGGTGTCCTTGCTCTGCTTCCCGTAGGCGAGGAAGAAGTCGTCCACGTGCCGGTGCGCCGCCGTGCGGGCCGTGGCCTGTCGGCGTTTGAGCCGGGTCTCGCGCTCCTCCAGCACACTCTTGGCGCCGAACGCGACACCCGCACTGATCGAGATCGGGTTGATCAGCTCCATCCCGGCCAGCGAGGTCGCGAGCCCGAACATGAGCAGACCACCGTAGGAGCCCCGCATCCCGGTGAAGAGTTTCTGCCCGACCGTGAACTTCTCGACGGTCGGCATCTTGAGGTCCTCGATCTCCTCACGGGGGACGTCGGTCAGCACCGCATCCGACGCGAACAGTCCCGGATCCCGCGGCATGATGGCGGCGGCGAGTCGGTGGGCGATGTACTCGAACCGGTCGAGCAGCCACGTCGAGTTCGCCTCCGCCGCCGTGCGCAGGTTCTCCCGCAACCACTGCTCGAACTCCGGCCAGTCCTTGACCGGGTCCGCCGTGTCGAAGTACTCGTCGGCCTCCCGCAGGATGCGCCGGGTGCGGTCGCGCAGGTCGTAGTCCAGGTCCGCGTTGAGGTCGGCGACCTCGTCCGAGAGCATCGTCTGCCACCGGGACGACTCCCGCTGCACCTCCTCGAGCTTCTGGCTGGCCGCGCGGTACTTGGCGCTGAGCTCCTCGTTGCCGCCCTGCTGCACCTCGGTGAGCCGCTCCCGCAGCGGTACGACCAGGCGCTCCAACGCCAGCCTGCTCAGCGCGCCCACCGACCGTTTCCGCACCTGGGCGATGTTGCCCATCAGGTCCTTGTGCAGGTAGGAGATCAGGGCGGGATACCCCGACTCCTGGTTGAGGTCCGCGTCGTTCGACTCGGCCGCCACCATCCGCAACGACGCCGACACCCCGAACACGGTGGCGGGCATCCCCCGGCTCGCCAGCCGGGCGCGGGTGCGTTCGGCGATCCGCTCCCACTCCGGCACCAGGTCGGTCTTGGTGAAGACCACGGCGGCGTTCGGGCAGAGGGCGAACACCTGGGTCGCGAGGTCGCACTCGGGCTCGGAGGGTTCCCGCGTCACGTCGGTGATCAGTAGTACCGCGTCGGCCTGCGGCACCATCGACAGTGCCGCGCGGGTGTGCTCGGCGGCCGAGGCGTCCGGCCCGACCGGCGGGGTGTCGATCAGCGTCAGACCGGACTCGAGGAGTTTGCGCGGGAGCCCGATCTCGACCCGGCGCACGTCGGCACGCCGGTTCGCCTCCGCGGTGGCCGCGTCGACGTCGACCGGGGTCCGCTGTGCCGCCTCCTCCGAGGGGGGATCGGCGAGTGCGGGGCCCTCCAGCACGAGGCTGTCGAGCGGGGTGCCGACGGAGTGCCACCCGGCCGGGATCGGCAACCGGGAGCCGGTCCGCGAGGCGGGCGCGCCGGACCGCGCAGCCACGGAGGAGGGGCCCGTGTACGGGGCGGGGAGCCGGTCGTCGGCCGGGACGGGGCGGAAGGCGGGGTCGGACGCGGTGCGGGACGCGCCCGCGGTGGGATCCCCCGACGTCGCCGCACCCCCGGAACGGGGATCGGAGAGGAGGGACGCCGTGGGGCCGGAGGCGTGCTGCAGCACGGCGGGGACCGTGGTCGTGACGTCGTCACCCACCGCACACACCGTGCTGCCCAGCAGGCCGTTGAGGAGCTGGCTCTTGCCCTGGCCCGACTCGCCGAGCACGAGCACCCGGACCTTCGGCCCGGCGAGCTCGGCCCGCCGCACGCGCAGGCGTCGCACGAGGTCAGGCCGGTCGTGTGTCGCACACGACCGGATGGTCTCGTCCAACACGTCGAGCCAGGGCGTAGCCGTCATCGATCGGACAGTGTGCCCTGTTCACTCTCCGCAGTACAGGGCGGGCTCGTGACTGGCACGAACCCGCCCTGTTACGGCGTCGAGATCACGGAGTGTCAGCCTCCGAGGCCGAGGTCCGTCACACCGGACGAACCGGACAGCAGGTCGTCGCCGGCGTCGGTGACCCCGCTCAGCGGGCCGTTGCTGACGCTGTCGGTGACGCTGTCCACACCGGTGTCCAGCAGGTTGGAGCTGTTGTCCTCGCCGTTGTCCCCGCTGGGCAGCGGGTTGGCCACCGGCAGCTCCGGAACGTCGACACCGAGGTCGCCGGTCAGGTCGCCGGTCAGGTCGCCGACGCCCTCGGTGAGGTTCGAGGTCCCGGAGAGCAGGCCGTTCGACTCCACGGCGGGCTCGGGCTCCGGCTGCGGCTCGGCGGAGTCGTCGGCGGAGTCGGCCTCGGTGGAACGGGCCTCCTCGGAGAGGGTCGCCGAGCTCTCGCCGGAGAAGGACTCCCGGTCGATCTCCAGCTCGCCCTCGGCCGCGGCCTTCGAGTCGGTCTCCGCCTCGGCGGAGGTCTCGCCCGAGACGTCGACCGGGACGTCGCTGCCGACCGACGAGGCGGCGGTGTCCAGCACCCGGCCCTCGGAGGTCACGTCGGCGGCGACCGCACCGGCCGCGGACTCACTGCCCCGGGACATGCTGTCGGTGTCGAGGGAACCGGCCAGGTCGCCGACGACCGGCAGGTCGGCACCGCCCTGCAGGCCCGCGCCACCGGCGACACCGGCGACACCCGAGACGGTGCCCAGCGCGCCACCGGCCACGCCGGTCGC
>NZ_KI912233.1:11111-17950 GCF_000231035.2 Saccharomonospora iraqiensis subsp. paurometabolica YIM 90007
CGACCGGGCGGCGCAGGGGTTGGCGTCGGTGGGCACCGACCTCGCACCGCGGGACTGGCTGTTCGCCGTGGGCCTGCGGGCGGGGCTGGCCCGGCGCACCAGCGACCTCGCCGCGCTGCGGGCGATCTGGAGCGACGCCTGCGCCGCGGTGATCCGCCACCGGGTCGACGTGTTCACCCTGCTGCCGTTCGGCGAGTTCGCCGTGGCCGCCGCCCGGCTGGGCGACCGCGAACGCCTCACCCACCATCTGCGGCAGGCGGGCGAGCTGCTGCACGCGCTCGGCGACCCTCCGCTGTGGTCGGTGACCCTGCACTGGAGCGGGCTGCACGCCGCGATCATGGCCGACCAGCGGGCGGAGGCGGCCGAGCACGTGCGGGCGCTGGCGGCCGACGCCGAGCACAGCCGGTACCACGCGGCACTGGCGGACGCGGCCGGGTGCTGGCTCGACGTACTCGGCGGCACGGTCGACCCCGCGCGGGTGGAGGCCGCGGCCAAGGCCCTGAACGCGATGGGCCTGTGCTGGGACGCCGCCCGCCTCGCCGGGCAGGCGGCCATCCGCACCACCGACCGCACCGCGATGGTGTCCCTGCTGGAGTGCGCCCGCGCGTTGCAGGGCGGCCAGGCCACCTCCTCCCCCGCACGGACGCCGGCCGAGGCCGACGCCCCGGCGTTGAGCGACCGCGAGCGGCAGGTGGCGGAGCTGGTCGTCGCGGGGATGACCTACCGGCAGGTGGGCGACCGGCTGTTCATCTCCGCCAAGACCGTCGAGCACCACATGGCCCGGATGCGCCAGCGGCTCGGCGCCACCAGCCGCAGCGACCTGCTCACCCAGCTACGTGCCCTGGTGTCGGACGGGGACTGAACCGCCGGTCGGCCCGGTGCCTCGCGGACCGGTGCCCACCGGACCGGTGCCCGGCGGCCTTGCGGCGGGATCCGGACGGCGCGGCGCGGTCGGCGAGGACGCCGAGCAGTTCGGCCGGGAGTCCGTCCGGCCCGATCAGCCCGGCGAGCGGTCCGTCGGCCGCCGACGCGGTGTCGGTCGACGCGGTGTCGGTCGACGCCGCAGGCGGATCCTCGCCCGGGGCGAGGTAATACGCGGTCAACGTGAGGTCGTCGTCGGGCATGGTGAACGTCCGGACGCGGTCGGTGGCGCCGTCCTCCTCCCAGTGGTGGAAGGTGGACTCGCCGTCCGTCGCGGTCCGGGCCGCGGCCACGCTGACCGTGGCGCCCTCGGTGACCCACGCCGAGTTGGTCGTCCCTCCGGCGTCGTCCCCGTCCCCCTCACTGGCGATCTCCAGGGCCGCGGGCACGTTGCCGGTCAGGGTCAGCCGGTGTTCCCTCGGCTCGGCCACGTACGTGTAGGTCGTGGTCACCCCCGCCCCGTCGGTCGCGGTGGCGGTGAGTTCCATGTGCGAGTCGGGGTGGTCGGTGAACGGGATCGAGAAGGACCGCCCGTCCCCGGACCCGGTGGGGTGCGCGTGGCAGGTGGCGTCCTCGGGGCAGTGCACCACCGTGGCCTCCCAGTGCAGCGGCAGCCGTCCGTCCTCGGCGTCGGTGGCCCGTGCCGAGACCCGCACCGGGTCCCCGACCGCGTAGGTCGCGTCCTCGCGGACGTCCGCCTCGATCCGGGGGGTGTGGTTGCCCGGCACGACGGTGATCTCCGCGCGGTCCACGGCCCCCGCGGGGTCGGTGACCGTGAGCGTGGCGGTGGCGGAGTCGATCCCCTGGGCGTAGGTGTGCCGCGCCCGCACCCCGGAGGCGGTCTCCCCGTCCCCGAACTCCCACTCGTAGGTCAGCAGGTCGCCGTCGTGGTCGGTGGATCCGGAGGCGTCGAAGGTCACCGTGCGGCTGTCCGGGTCGGTGTCGACGTCGGCGTGCGCGCTCGGGACACGGTTGTCGCCGACGTACGTGAGCCGTTTGAGCGTGCCGGAACCGATGTCGGCGTAGACGATGTCGCCGTTCGCCGCGGTGCCGAAGCTGACCGGCCTGCCGATGTCGGTACCCAGCGGCGGGCTCTCCGGGCCACGGGACAGCCTGCCCTGGTCGTCGTAGCGCAGCGTCCACAGTTTGCCGTGGGCGTAGTCGCCGAAGAAGTACGCACCCCGGTACCGCTCCGGATAGCTCGTGCCGGTGTAGACCACGCCGCCGGTGACGCTGTTGGCGTTGTCCGCACCCTCCCCGTGCCGCAGGCTCACCAACGGCCCGGTGTTGTCCGCGTCCGCGCAGCCGGGCAGCTCCCGGTAACCGGGGGTGCGGGCGGTGCCCTCCCAGCACGGCCAGCCGTAGGTCCGGCCCGGACGCACCAGGTTGATCTCCTCCCAGGTGTTCCAGCCGACGTCGCCCACGAGCGGCAGGCCGGTGCGTGGGTCCAGGGAGAGGCGGAACGGGCTGCGGAAACCCCCCGCGAAGACCTTGCTGCGGGCGGAGTCGGGAGCGGCCGGATCGTAGAACGGGTTGTCCGGGACGCCCCGGCCGTCCGCGTCCAGATGCAGGATCTTGCCCTGCACCACCGACGGGTCCTTGGCCCGCAGGGCCAGCGGGTCCACCTCGGTGTAGTCGGCCACGTCGCCCACCGAGACCCACAGCGTGCCGTCGGGGTCCGGCACGAGGCCGGTGATCCCGTGCACGACCGCGTCACCGGGAATACGGAGCAATTCGGTCTCGCCGGTCAGCCCGGTCGGCTCGTCCGCGCCGGTCACGCGCCAGCGCGCCAGGGTGAGGTCGAAGGACCCGCCGCCGGTGGGCACCGACCGGGCCAGGTAGACGTGCCGGGTGGTCCCGTAGTCGGCGGCCGCGGCGAGGCCGAGCAGCCCCATGTCCTGCACGCCGACGACGGGCAGGTCGCGCAGCGTGCGGCTGCGCTCGCCGTCGGCCGACACCCAGGAGACGGTGCCCTCCTTGCCGGTGGTGAGCACGCCACCGTCCGGCAGGTACGCGAAGTCGGTGAGCTTGCCCGGGGACTGTGCCGCGGGCAGCGTCCGCAGGGTGAATCCCGACGGCAGTTCGGGAGCCGCGGAGCCGGACGCCGACCGGTCGGGAGGTCCGGCCCCGGGATCCGGGGCCGGGCCGGAGTGCGCGGAGGCGACGACGGACAGGCTCGCCGCCACCAGTCCGGCGAGGGTGACGGCGAGGAGACGGACGACAGTACGGTTCCCAGGGGACCTCATACCGGCACTGTCGACCGCCTTTCCGGGATTGTTTCCGGGGACACGCCGTTCGTGTCAGTACGGCACCCGGCCGCGTGAAGTGCGCCGCCCGATCAGGGGACTTGCCGTCCGCGGCGTCCGGGGGGCCACGCCGCGCGGCGGACCGTACGGCGGGGTCGGGTAGTTTGCGGCGCATGATCGCGAGCGAACACGTCATCCTCGTCCACGGGACCTGGATGCGCGGGTCCCACTGGACCGAAGCCCGGCAGGCGTTCGAACAGCGCGGCTTCACCGTGCACACGCCGAGCCTGCGCCACCACGACCTCCCGCTGCTGGAGGGGTCGCTGCGAGTGGCCTCGGTGAGCCTGGCGGACTACACCGACGACCTCGCGGAACTCGCGCGGTCGCTGGACCGGCCGCCGCTGCTGGTGGGGTTGTCGATGGGCGGGCTGCTCGCCCAGCTCGTGGCGGCGCGGGTCCCGCACGCGGGCGTCGTGGCCGCGTGCCCGGCCCCGGCGGCGGGCGTGTTCGGGATGTACCCGAACACCGTCCGGCTGTTCGGCAGCCACTACCTCCAGCCGCGCCCCTGGGACAAGCCGCTGTACCCCACCTGGCACCGGCTCCGCTGGGGGGCGGCGCACACCCAGGACGAGGACTACGTCCGCGGGCTGTACTCCGACCTGGTCTGCGAGTCGGGCCGGGCCTACTGCGAGATGGCCTTCCCGTTCCTCGACCCGCGCAGGGCCGCCACCGTGGACTTCGACGCGATCACCGGGCCGGTGCTGGCGATCGGCGGCGAACGGGACCGGATGATCTCGCCGCGGATCCCGCGCGCCACGGCCCGGCGGTACCGGCGCGGCAGTTACGTGGAGATCCCCGGGGCGGACCACATGGTGCTGATGGGCAACCGGCTGCACGTCACGATGCGGCGCATCGACGAGTGGCTGACCCGCGAGCGGGTGTTCGACCCGGCACCGGGGACCGGGTCGGCCGCCTGACCCCCGACCGGACGGACGAACCGGGCACACAGCGAAACCGAGCACACAGCGAAACGGCGCCGGGTCCGCGGACTCACCCGCGGGCCCGGCGCCGTGCCGTGGCGGTAGCGGTGGGATTCGAACCCACGGAGGTGTTACCCTCACGCGATTTCGAGTCGCGCTCCTTAGGCCGCTCGGACACGCTACCGCTGAATACTGTACTGGAGGGTCCTCACCGATCCGACGAGGGGGGCACCCCCGGCCCGGTGAGGTCGTCCGCACCCTGCATCCCGGCGGCGGAGTCGTCCCGCCGACCGGCGAAGAAGTCGTCCAGCAGTGCCGCGCACTCGTCGGCGAGCACCCCGCCGAGCACCTCGGGGCGGTGGTTGAGCCTGCGGTCGCGGACCACGTCCCACAGCGAACCGACCGCGCCGGTGCGCGGTTCCCACGCCCCGAACACCACCCGGGACACCCGCGCGAGCACGAGCGCGCCCGCGCACATGGTGCACGGCTCCACGGTGACCGCGAGGGTGCAGCCGGACAGCCGCCACCCGTCACCGTGCGCCCGCGCCGCCGCCCGCAGCGCCAGGATCTCCGCGTGGGCGGTGGGGTCGCCCAGCTCCTCCCGGGCGTTGTGCGCCCCGGCCAACACGGTGCCGTCGGGGGCGAGCACCACCGCCCCGATCGGTACGTCCTCCGCGGCGTGCGCCCACCGCGCGCGGTCGATCGCCGCGCGCACCGCGTCGATGTCGGACCCGCCCGGCCGCAGCGGCGTCACAGCTCGTCGAGCAGCGCGGCGTACTCGTCGCCGAAGCCGCAGCGCTGCGCGATCATCTGCAACTGCTCGTCCGGGTACAGCTCGATCTCGTTGACGATCACCTCGAGTTCGGGGCCCGGCATGCCCAGATCGGCCAGGATCTCCAGGTCGCCCTCGGGCCAGACCACGTCGTCATCGTCGTCGGGCGCCTCGGCCCGCAGCAGGTCGAGCACGTCGGCGGCGATGTCGTAGTCCAGCGCCGCCGCGGCGTCGGACAGCAGCAGCACTGCCCCGACCGGCGTCGGCCGGACGATGACGAAGAACTCGTCGTCGACCGCGAGGAGCCCGAACACCGCCCCCGTGGAGCGCAGCCCGCGGAGCGCGGTGATCGCGGTGTCCAGTTCGCCGAGCGCCGCCGGGTCCAGCGGGCTGCACCGCCACCGGCCGTCCTCGCGCACCACGGCCATCGCGAACCCCGTGATCGGCTCTTTCACCGCCATGCGCCCACCGTATACCGGAACCGGCCCGGACGAACGACGAAAGCGGGGTGCGCGTCGTGCCACCATCTGTGGTCATGACCGGACCCACCGAACTGCCTTCCCTGCCCGACGCCCGCTTCGCCGGGCTGCTCGGCGAGGCCCGGGCGCGGCACGCCGAGACGGTCGCGCTGCGCCGCGCGATCCACCGCAACCCGGAGACCGGCCTGCAGGTGCCCGGGACGCAACGGGCCGTCCTCGACGCGCTCGACGGCCTGCCACTGCAGGTGAGCACCGGCCGCACGACGACGTCGGTCACGGCCGTGCTGCGGGGTGCCCGGCCGGGCCCCGCCGTGCTGCTGCGGGCGGACATGGACGCGCTGCCGATGCCCGAGGACAGCGGCGAGGAGTTCGCCTCCGAGGTGGACGGGGTGATGCACGCCTGCGGGCACGACACCCACGTGGCGATGCTCGTCTCGGCGGCCCGGCTGCTGGCCGCACACGCGGACGAACTCGCCGGCTCCGTGGTGTTCATGTTCCAGCCCGGCGAGGAGGGGCACCACGGAGCGCGGCACATGATCCACGAGGGGGTGCTCGACGCGGCCGGAGCGCGGGTGGAGAGCGCCTTCGCGCTGCACACCTACGCGAACCTGCCGAGCGGCACGATCGCCACCCGCCCGGGGCCGGTGCTGGCCTCGGCCGACACGTTCTCGGTCGAGGTGATCGGCGCGGGCGGGCACGCCTCGATGCCGCACAACGCGATCGACCCCGTCCCGGCCGCCGCCGAGATCGTCACCGCGTTGCAGACGATGGTGACCCGCCGGGTGAACGTCTTCGAGCCCGCGGTGGTCACCACGACCCGGATCGCCGCGGGCACCACCGACAACGTCATCCCGGAATCGGCCGAGCTCGAAGGCACGATCCGCACCCTGTCCGAGGACACCCGGGCGAGGCTGCGCACCGAGCTGCCCCGGCTGTGCGAGAGCATCGGCGCGGCGCACGGCTGCCGGGTCGGGGCCGACGTCCGGCCGGGTTTCCCCGCGACGCACACCGAGCCCGCCCGGTCGGAGCGCGCGCTGGAACTGGCCGCGGACGTGCTCGGCGCGGAGCACACGCACCGGATGCCGGACCCGGTGATGGGGGCCGAGGACTTCTCCTACGTCCTCCAGCGGGTCCCCGGCACGTTCGCGTTCCTGGGCGCGTGCCCACCGGGTGAGGATCCGGAGCAGGCGGCGCCGAACCACTCCAACCGGGTCCGCTACGACGAGACCGCGCTGGACCACGGCGTCGCGCTGTACGCCGCCTGGGCGCTCGACGTCCTGCGTCCGTGAGCCGGGGCGGTTACGGCAGGATGGGCGCCGTGCGGGACGTGTGCGTGATCGGACTGGGGCTGCTCGGCGGCTCCGTGCTGCGGGCAGCGACGGCGGCGGGCCGGACGGCGTGGGGGGCGAGCGTCTCGGAGGCGGACGCCTCGGCCGCGGCG
>NZ_KI912233.1:18050-18301 GCF_000231035.2 Saccharomonospora iraqiensis subsp. paurometabolica YIM 90007
GTGCCCCCGCACCCTGGCCCGTTCGGGGAGGCCGTGCGCGGGGTCGCCGTCACGCTGCCGTGTGCCAGGCGGGCGTCCCCGGCGTCGGTGACGGTGACCGTGACGCGCACCGGCTCACCCGGCAGGTCGGGGAGGTCGGCGAACCCCTGGCTGCCGCCGGTGCGGCGCACCTCCGCCGAACACACCGCGGACGGCCCGCCGCCCTCGCAGGTCGTCCCGGCCGCCACGGTGAACGGCCGCAGGGTGACCGG
>NZ_KI912233.1:18401-21177 GCF_000231035.2 Saccharomonospora iraqiensis subsp. paurometabolica YIM 90007
GCGGCGCGGGTGTCCGGGCCGCGGCCCCGGGCCACGCCGCCGCGACAGCACGACCCCGGGCCACGGACTGTGGCGACCCCGGCCGGTCGCTGTAACTTGGGGCACATGGACCCCGCCATCGCGATCTCCGGTCTGCGCAAGACGTTCGGGGCGACCGTGGCGCTCGACGGCCTCGACCTCTCCGTCGCCCCCGGGGAGATCCACGGCTTCCTCGGCCCCAACGGGTCGGGCAAATCCACCACGGTCCGGATCCTGCTGGGCCTGCTGCGCGCCGACGCGGGTTCCGTCCGGTTGCTCGGCGGCGACCCGTGGCGGGACGCGACCCGGCTGCACCGGCGGCTCGCCTACGTTCCGGGCGACGTCTCCCTCTGGCCGACGCTCAGCGGTGGCGAGGTGATCGATCTGCTGGGGCGGCTGCGGGGCGGGCTGGATCCCGGCCGCCGTGCGGAACTGATCGACCGGTTCGACCTCGACCCGCACAAGAAGGGCCGCGCCTACTCGAAGGGCAACCGGCAGAAGGTGGCGCTGGTGGCGGCACTGGCCTCGGACGCCGAACTGCTGATCCTGGACGAGCCGACGGCGGGGCTCGACCCGCTGATGGAGGCCACCTTCCGGGAGATCCTGCGCGAGGAACGCGGCCGGGGCCGCACGGTCCTGTTGTCCAGTCACATCCTGGCCGAGGTCGAGGCGCTGTGCGACCGGGTGAGCATCATCCGTGCGGGTCGCACGGTCGAGGCGGGCACCCTGGGCGAGCTGCGGCACCTCACCCGGACGTCCGTCTCCGCCGAGCTCGCGGGCGCGCCGGACGGGCTCACCGAGCTGGCCGACGTCCACGACCTGCGGGTGGACGGCCACCACGTCGAGTTCGACGTCGAGTCGCACGCGCTCGACGCGGCACTGCGCTCGCTCACCGGCGTCGGGGTGCGCAGCCTGACCAGCCGCCCGCCGACGTTGGAGGAGCTGTTCCTGCGGCACTACACCGACAACGCGGCGGACGGGGCAGCGGACAGGGGCGCCGACGGGGCGACCGGTGCCGACCGCGCGGGGCCGGAGCGCTCCCGGTGACGGCCGCGGCGACCACGGACACGCGGACCGTCGGGAAACCCGGCCCCGGCCGCCTCACCGGCACGGGACGGCTGCTGCGCCTCGCACTGCGCCGCGACCGCGTGGCGTTGCCGGTGTGGCTGCTGGTGCTCGCGTCGATCCCGGCGATCACGGTCGGCGAGTACGCCCGGCTCTACCCCGACCCGGCGCAGCGTGCGGCCCTGACCCGGAGCCTGGGCGGCAACCCGTCGATCACCCTGCTCTACGGCCCCGCCCACGACCTGTCCACGGCCGGCGGGTTCACCGCGTGGCGCTTCGGCACCCTGCTGCCGGTGTTCCTGGCACTGGTGTGCGTGTTCACGCTGACCCGGCACACCCGGCAGGAGGAGGAGACCGGCAGGCAGGAGCTGCTGGCGTCCACGGTGGTCGGGCGGGCGGCACCGTTGACCGCCGCGCTCCTGCTCTCCGCCGGGTTCGGACTGCTCACCGGCCTGGTCACCGCGGGCGCGCTGACGGTCTCCGGCACGGCCGTGCCCGGATCGCTGGCATTCGGCCTGGGCCTCACCTCGGTGGCGTGGGTGTTCACCGGCGTGGCGGCGGTCACCGCCCAACTGGCCGAGTACGCCCGCACGGCCAACGGCCTCGCCGGCGGGGCACTGGGCGTCACGTTCGCGCTGCGCGGCATCGGGGACTCGGCGGACGGGTTCACGTGGGTGTCCTGGCTCTCGCCGATCGGGTGGTCCACCCGGATTCAGCCGTTCGCGGGGAACCGGTGGTGGGTCCTGCTGGTTCCGGCGGTGGTGGCCGTCGCGCTCGTCGTCACGGCGTTCGTGCTCCGGCCACGCCGCGACCTCGGCCTCGGCCTGCTGCCCGCCTCGCTCGGCCCCGCGACCGCGTCGCCACGCCTGCGGACACCGTTCGCGCTCGCCTCCCGGCTCCACCGGGGGATGCTGCTCGGCTGGGTGGTGAGCTTCGCGGTGTTCGGCGCGCTGTTCGGCGCCCTCGCCTCGGACGTGGGCGACATCGTGGGCGACAGCGCCGAGATGCGCGCGACGCTGGCCCGCATGGGCGGCTCCGAGGGGGTGGTGGACGCCTTCCTCGCCACGATGGCCAACTTCGCGGGGATGGTGGCGGCGCTGTTCGCGGTGCAGGCCGCCCTGCGGATGCGGGCGGAGGAGTCCGCCGTCCGGCTGGAGCCGTTGCTGGCCACCGGGGTGAGCCGGATCCGCTGGATCACCGGGCATCTGGGGTTCGTGCTCGGCGGCAGCGCCGCCCTCGTCGGCACGGCCGGTGCGGTCATGGGCGCGGTTCACGGGTTACGGACCGGGGACGTCGACGGTGGGTTCGGCGACGTGTTCGTGGGATGCCTCGCACAGATCCCGGCGGTGTGGGTGGTGGCCGGGACCGCGGTCGCCCTGTTCGGGCTCGTGCCGCGGGTGGCCCCGGGGGCGTGGGGCGTGGCGGCGGTGTTCGTGCTGATCAGCCTGTTCGGCCCGGTGCTGAACCTCGGGCAGGCGGTGCTGAACCTCTCACCGTTCGACCACGTCCCCCGGCTGCCCGGTGCGGCGTTCACCGCGACGCCGCTCGTGTGGCTCACCGTCGTGGCCGCGGCACTGCTCACGGCGGGGGTGTGGGGATTCCGCCGCCGCGACGTGGGGTGAGCGGCCGGCCGGGTCGGCCCGGGGGCCGGTTCAGTCCGCGCGCACCGTGCCGTCGGCGGCGACGGTGACGT
>NZ_KI912234.1:0-2882 GCF_000231035.2 Saccharomonospora iraqiensis subsp. paurometabolica YIM 90007
CCCGCCTGGCTCGTGCAGGCGTCACACCGCTGTCCACCGACGCGGCCCTGGCGCTGTTCGACGCCGCCACGGCCCACGACGACGCGCTCCTCGTTCCCGTCGGCCTCGACCTCGGCGCGCTGCGCTCGCGCACCGAGGTGCCCCCGCTGCTGCGCGGTCTTGTCGGGCCCCGGCGCGTACACCTCAAGTCCGTTTCGGACGTGCGCGGCGACCTCGCCGGATTGACCGGCGCCGAGCGGGAGCACCGCCTGCTCGATCTCGTCCGCACCCACGCCGCGGCGGTCCTCGGCCACACCTCCGCCGCCGCTGTCGAGCCGACTCGCGCGTTCAAGGACCTGGGTTTCGACTCGCTGACCGCCGTCGAGCTGCGCAACCGGCTCGCCTCCGCCACCGGCGCCCGCCTGCCGGCGACGGCCGTCTTCGACCATCCCAACCCGCGGGCCCTCGCCCGGGTCATCGCGGGCAGCGCCTCGCAGGTTCGGCCCGCGGCAGCCCCCGCGAAGACCGACGAGCCCATCGCCATCGTCGCCATGGCCTGCCGTTACCCCGGCGGTGTGTCCGGCCCGGAGCACCTGTGGGATCTGGTGCGCTCCGGCACCGACGCGATCGGTCCCTTCCCCGCCGACCGTGGGTGGGACATCGCGGGCGGCTACGACCCGACCGGCGCGCGGCCCGGTTCGTTCTCCGCGCGCGAAGGCGGTTTCCTCCACGACGTCGCGAACTTCGACGCCGAGCTGTTCGGGATCTCCCCGCGCGAGGCCCTGGCGATGGACCCGCAGCAGCGGCTGCTGCTGGAGGCCGCGTGGGAGACGTTCGAACGCGCGGGCATCGCGTCCGAACGACTGCGCGGCAGCCGCACCGGCGTGTTCGCGGGTCTCATGTATTCCGACTACGCGGGCCGCCTGACCGGCGTTCCGGAGGATGTCGAGGGCCTCGTCGGCACCGGCAACTCCGGCAGCGTCGCCTCCGGCCGCGTCGCCTACGCCTTCGGCCTGGAGGGTCCGGCGGTCACCGTCGACACGGCGTGCTCGTCCTCGCTGGTGGCGTTGCACCTCGCGGCACAGGCACTGCGGGCGGGGGAGTGCGACCTCGCGCTGGCGGGTGGCGCGACGGTCATGTCCACGCCGGGCCTGTTCGCCGAGTTCTCCCGCCAGCGCGGGCTCGCGCCCGACGGCCGGTGCAAGGCGTTCGGCGCGGACGCCGACGGCACCGGCTGGGCCGAGGGCGCGGGTGTCCTGGTGCTCGAACGTCTCTCCGACGCCGGGGCCAACGGTCACCCCGTGCTGGCCGTCGTGCGCGGCACCGCCGTGAACTCCGACGGAGCCTCCAACGGGCTGACCGCGCCGAACGGACCGGCGCAGCAGCGGGTCATCGCCGCCGCGCTGGCCGACGCGGGACTGGAGCCGTCGGATGTGGACGCTGTCGAGGCGCACGGCACCGGCACCTCCCTCGGCGACCCGATCGAGGCCGAGGCACTGATCGCCGCCTACGGCCGGGATCGGCCGACGCCGCTGGCGCTGGGGTCGCTCAAGTCCAACCTCGGCCACTCCCAGGCCGCCGCCGGGGTGGCCGGGGTGATCAAGCTGGTGCAGGCGCTGCGCCACGGCGTCCTGCCGCGCACCCTGCACGCCGACGAGCCCAGCCCGCACGTCGACTGGTCGACCGGCGCCCTGCGGCTGCTCACCGAGCCCGCCCCCTGGCGGCCCGGTGACCGGCCGCGCCGCGCGGGTGTGTCCTCCTTCGGGATCAGCGGCACCAACGCACACGTCGTTCTCGAAGAGGGCCCGCGGCCCACCGCAGGCACTCCCGCCGAGGGCCTGGTCGCGTGGCCGCTCTCGGCCAGGGACGAGGACGGCCTGCGACGCCGCGCCGCCGACCTGGCGGTATGGGTCGAACGTACCGGGGCCGACCCGGCCGAGGTCTCGCGCGCACTCGCCGCCCGCACCGCTTTCGACCACCGCGCCGTCGTGCTCGCCCACGACCGCGCCGGGTTCCTCGACGGCCTGCGTGAGGTGAGCCCGACCCGGGTCCGCGACGGCAAGCTCGCGTTCGTCTTTCCCGGCCAGGGCAGCCAGCGCCTGGGTGCGGGCCGTGAACTGTACGCCGCCGACCCGGTCTTCGCCGCCGCACTGGACGAGGTGCTCGGCGCGCTGGAGCCCGGCCTGCGGGACGTGCTCTGGGGCGACGACGCGGACCTGCTCCACCGCACCGAGCACGCCCAGCCCGCCCTGTTCGCCGTCGAGGTCGCCCTGTTCCGTGCCCTCACCGCGCGTGGGGTGCGTCCGGACGTACTTCTCGGCCACTCGATCGGCTCCCTCGCCGCGGCACACGTCGCCGGGGTGTTCTCGCTGACCGACGCCGCCGCGCTGGTGACCGCGCGGGGCAGGCTCATGCAGGCCCTCCCGGAGGGCGGGGCCATGCTCGCGGTCAACGCCGCCGAGGACGAGGTGCGGCCACTGCTCACCGAGGGGGTGTCCCTCGCCGCGGTCAACGGGCCCAGGGCGGTGGTCGTCTCCGGGGACACCGACGCCGTCACCGCGCTGGGCGCCCGGTGGCACGAGCGCGGCGTCCGCACGACCCGCCTCGCGGTCAGCCATGCCTTCCACTCCGCCCACATGGACCCGGCGTTGGAGGGCTTCCGCGCCGTCGCCGAGCGGGTCGGCTATGCCGCGCCGGAGCTGACCGTGGTCTCCGACCTCACCGGCGAGGTTGCGGGCGACGAGCTGGCCACCCCCGGCCACTGGGTGCGCCATGCCCGCCAGACTGTCCGGTTCCACGACGCGGTCGCCACCGCCACCGCACTCGGCGCGGACGCCTTCCTGGAGGTCGGCCCCGGCGGCGCGCTCACGGCCATGGTCGCCGACAGCGCCCCCGCCGCCGCC
>NZ_KI912234.1:2982-3209 GCF_000231035.2 Saccharomonospora iraqiensis subsp. paurometabolica YIM 90007
CCGACGGCCGGTGCAAGGCGTTCGGCGCGGACGCCGACGGCACCGGCTGGGCCGAGGGCGCGGGTGTCCTGGTGCTCGAACGTCTCTCCGACGCCGGGGCCAACGGTCACCCCGTGCTGGCCGTCGTGCGCGGCACCGCCGTGAACTCCGACGGAGCCTCCAACGGGCTGACCGCGCCGAACGGACCGGCGCAGCAGCGGGTCATCGCCGCCGCGCTGGCCGACGCG
>NZ_KI912234.1:3309-9598 GCF_000231035.2 Saccharomonospora iraqiensis subsp. paurometabolica YIM 90007
GGCCCCGACGCCCCAGGCGCCGACGAACTGCGCCGCTCGCTGGAGGAGCGCGGCGCCGCCGTCACGATCACGGCCTGCGACGTCGCCGACCGTGGCCGGCTGACCGAGCTGCTCTCGGCGCACCCCGTGGACTCCGTGTTCCACACCGCGGGCGCCGTCGTGACCCGCCCGCTCGCCGAGACCACCGCACAGGATCTGCGCGCCGTCCGGGACGCCAAGGTGACCGGAGCTCACCTGCTCGACGAGCTGACCGGCGAGCTGAGCGCGTTCGTCCTGTTCTCCTCCGTCTCCGGCACCTGGGGCAGCGGCGGCCTCGGCGCCTACGCCGCCGCCAACGCATTGCTCGACGACCTCGCCGAGCGCAGGCGGGCTCGCGGCGAGACCGCCCTGTCCGTGGCATGGGGACCGTGGGGTGAGGCGGGCATGGCCACGGGTGGCACCGCCGACGAGTTGATCCGCCGGGGCCTGCGCCCGCTGGCTCCCGCGACCGCCCTCGACGCGCTGGGCACCGCACTGGCCGTCGGCGACACGTGCGTGACCATCGCCGACGTCGACTGGGCGCGCTTCGCCTCCGCCTTCACCGCCCGCCGCTCCAGTCCGCTGCTGGCCGACATCCCCGCGGCCCGGCCCGTCGAGACCCTGCGTCCGGCCACGGAGCCGCTGACCACGACCGATCCCGCCCGGGTCGCGGAGCTCGTGCTCGCCCGCATCGCCGCCGTCCTCGGCCACGACGGTGGTGACGCGGTCGATCGCACCCGCGCGTTCCGCGATCTCGGCTTCGACTCCCTGACCGCCGTCGAACTGCGCGACGCCCTGGCCGCCGCCACCGGGCTGCGCCTGCCCGCCACCGTCGTGTTCGACCACCCGACCCCGGACGCCCTGGTCGACTACCTCGTCGCCGAGCTGACCGGCGGCCAGGTCGTCGCGGCCACCCGGGTGCGGGCGAGCGGGGACGACGCAGCCGACCCGGTCGCGATCGTCGGCATGGGCTGCCGCCTGCCCGGTGGAGCCGACACCCCGGACGCACTCTGGGACCTGCTGCGCGCGGGCGGCGACGCCGTCAGCCCGTTCCCCGCCGACCGGGGCTGGGATCTCGACGCGCTCGTCGATCCGGACCCGGACAAGCCCGGCACCACCTACGCCGCCGAGGGCGCCTTCCTCACCGACGCCGGTGCCTTCGACGCCGGGTTCTTCGGGATCTCCCCGCGCGAGGCCGCCGCCATGGACCCGCAGCAACGCGTTCTGCTCGAAGTCACCTGGGAGGCACTGGAGCGCGCGCGGGTCGACCCGACCGGCCTGCGTGGCTCCGACACGGCGGTGTTCGCCGGGACGAACGGCCAGGACTACTCGGCCGTGGTCGCCGAGGCCCCCGACCGTCCCGACGGCTACCTCGGCACGGGCAGTGCGGCGAGCGTGCTGTCGGGGCGGGTGTCCTACGCATTGGGGCTCGAAGGCCCGTCGCTCAGCGTCGACACCGCGTGCTCGTCGTCGCTCGTCGCGCTGCACCTGGCGGTGCGGGCGCTGCGGTCGGGGGAGTGCTCGCTGGCACTGGCGGGCGGTGTGACGGTCATGGCGACCCCGACGGCCTTCACCGAGTTCGCCCGCCAGCGCGGTCTCGCCGCCGACGGGCGCTGCAAGGCCTACGCCGACGACGCCGACGGCACCGGGTGGGGTGAGGGTGCGGGGGTGCTCGTGCTCGAACGGCTGTCCGACGCCCGCCGCCACGGCCACCCGGTGCTCGCGGTCGTGCGCGGCAGCGCGGTCAACTCCGACGGTTCCTCCAACGGCCTGACCGCGCCGAACGGGCCCGCCCAGCAGCGGGTGCTGCGCTCCGCCCTCGCCGACGCGGGCCTCGCCGCGTCCGATGTGGACGCGGTGGAGGGGCACGGGACCGGGACCCGCCTCGGCGACCCGATCGAGGCCGGTGCGCTGGCCGCCGTCTACGGGGCCGACCGCGATCGGCCGCTGTGGCTGGGCTCGGTGAAGTCCAACATCGGCCACACGCAGGCGGCGGCGGGTGTGGCCGGAGTGATCAAATCCGTGCTTGCCCTGCGCCACGGCGTCCTGCCCCGCAGCCTGCACGCGGACCGGCCGTCCTCGCACGTCGACTGGGCCGACGACGTGGCCGTGCTGAACGACGAGACGGTACTGCCGCGGCTGTCGCGGCCCTGGCGGGTCGGGGTGTCGTCGTTCGGGTTCAGCGGAACGAACGCCCACGTCGTGCTCGAACAGGCCGAGACTGCGGTCGCCGGGGACGTCCCCGAGATCGACGCGGAGACGACGGTCGAGGCGGCGCCGTCCGGGCAGGCCGCACTGGTGGTGTCCGGGCGGAGCGCGGTCTCGGCGCGCGCACAGGCGGCCCGGCTGGCCGACTTCCTGGCCGAGCGGCCGGAGCATGCGCTCGCCGACGTCGCGGTGTCACTGGGGACGACGCGGGCGGCGTTCGATCACCGGATCGCCATCGTGGCCGGATCGATCGACGAGGCCGTCGAGCGGCTGCGGGCGACACGCGGGGTCGCCACGGCGCGACCGGGCCGGGTCGCGTTCGTGTTCACCGGTCAGGGGTCGCAGCGGGCCGGGATGGGCCGCGGCCTCGCTGAACGGTTCCCGGTGTTCGCGCGAGCGTGGGACGAGGTGCTGAACCTGTTCCCGGCCGAGGTGCGGGACGCGGTCACCGACGGCGAGCGGCTGGACGAGACCCGGTACGCGCAGCCGGGAATCTTCGCGTTCGAGGTCGCTCTGGTGCGATTGCTGGAGTCGTGGCAGATCACGCCGGACGTGGTGATCGGGCATTCGGTGGGGGAGATCGCCGCCGCCTGGGCGGCCGGGGTGTTCTCGCTGGAGGACGCGGCGCGACTCGTGGTCGAGCGGGGCGCGCTGATGGACGCCGTGCGCAGGTCCGGGGCGATGGCGGCCATCGCGGTGCCCGAGGACGACGTGCGGCTGACGGACGGCGTGGAACTCGCGGCCGTCAACGGCTCCGACTCGGTGGCGGTGTCCGGTGACGCGGACGCCGTCGCCCGGCTGGTGGAGACCTATCGCGAGCACGGCGTGCAGGTGTCGCCGCTGAAGGTCAGCCACGCGTTCCACTCCGCCCACATGGACGAGATCCTGGACACCTTCGCGGAGTCCGTTGCGTCGGTGCCGCGTCAGCGGGCCCGGATCGAGTTCGTGCGGGTCGCGGGCGAGGCCGACCCCACCGAGACGCGATACTGGGTCGGCAACATCCGCGACACCGTGCGGTTCGCCGACGGCGCGGCCGCACTCGACACCGCCCACGTCCTCGAGGTCGGGCCCGAAGCCGCGCTCGTCCCCTTCGTGGACGGCATGGTCGCGGCGCTTCGCAAGGGTGTCGACGAGGTCGAGTCCCTGCTGCGCGCGCTCGCGGCGCTGTGGACCCGGGGCGTGGCCCTCGACTGGCGCGCGGTCCACCCGCGCGCACAGGTGATCGAACTGCCCACGTACGCGTTCCAGCGGGACCGGTACTGGGTGGCGACCAGCCGGGTGGGCAGCGGCAGCAACCCCTGGCGCTACGTCCCCGTGTGGCAGGAGATCACGGCGGACGGGACCGCCGACGGCACCGTCCTCGACATGGCGGGCAGGACCCCCGCCGACCTCCTCGCCGCACTGCGCGACGTCGCGTCCGGCGAACGCGTCTGGTGCCTGACCCGCAACGCCGTACGCGTCGGCGACGAGGTCCCCGATCCGGACCAGGCCGCCATCTGGGGACTCGGCCGCGTCATCGCACTGGAGCAGCCCGAGCGCTGGGGCGGCCTGATCGACACCACGGGCGAGCCGGACCCCGCCAGGGTGCGCGCCGCGATGGCCTCCGGCGAAGACCAGGTCGCCCTCCGCGACACCCTGCTGGCAGCACGCGTCGTCGCGGCCCCGCATCCTCGCGGCCGGGCCGTCGTCGACGGGGCCACCGTGCTGATCACCGGCGGCACCGGAGGACTCGGCCTGGCCGTGGCCCGGCACCTGCGGGGTGCGGCGAAGATCGTTCTCGCCAGCCGTACCGGCGTGCTCGATGACACCCGATTCGGCCCGGAGGTGATCGCGGTACGGGCCGACGTCACCGACCGCGACGCGCTCAGGTCCGTGCTGGACGAGCACGCGCCGACCGTCGTCATCCACGCGGCGGGCATCGGGGGCCCCCGCACCCCCGCCGACGCCCTCGAACCCGCGGAGCTGGCCGAGGTCCTGCACGCCAAGGTCGCCGGTGCCCGCCTGCTCGACGAGCTGGTCGGTGACGTGGACGCGTTCGTGCTGTTCTCCTCCATCGCGGGTGTCTGGGGAAGCGGCCACCAGGGCGCCTACTCCGCCGCGAACGCCGCCCTGCACGGCATCGCCCATGCGCGCCGCGCTCGCGGACTGAACGCCACCACCGTCGCCTGGGGCCCGTGGGCCGGGGTCGGCATGGCGCACGACGCGGGGCAGCTGGCCGGGCTGGGCAGGATGGGCCTGCGCCCGCTCGATCCCGACCGGGCCGCCAGGGCGTTGCTGCGCGAGCTCGGTGGCGCCGACCCCGTCGTCGTTCTCGCCGACGTGGACTGGGCCACCTTCCACCCGGCCTTCACCGCTCGCCGTCCGTCGCCGCTGCTGTCCGAGCTCGTCGGCGCGCCCGAGCCGGAGCCGAGCGCACCGACCGACCTCACCCCGGCCCGAGCGGTGAAACTGGTCCGCGCGCTGGCCGCCGACGTCCTGGGTTATGCCGACGCCACCGCGCTCGGCGCCGACACGGCCTTCCGCGACCTCGGCTTCGACTCGCTGACCGCTGTCGAGCTGCGTGACCGGGTCGCCGACGCCACCGGGGTCCGCCTGCCCCCGACCGTCGTCTTCGACGAGCCGACGCCGCAGCGGCTCGCCACAGTGCTCACCGGCGACGACCGAACGGAGACCACCACGGTCGCCGCGACCACCGACGATCCGGTCGTCATCATCGGCTCCGCCTGCCGCTACCCCGGAGGTGTCGGCTCGCCGGGGGACCTGTGGCGGCTGGTGCTGGCGGGGACCGACGCCGTGGGCGGCCTGCCGACCGACCGCGGGTGGCCTGCCGACCTGCACCACCCCGACCCCGATCATCCGGGCACCTCGATGTCCCGGCACGGCGGCTTCCTCGACGGCGCCACCGGCTTCGACGCCGCGTTCTTCGGGGTCAGCCCGCGCGAGGCGCTGGCCATGGATCCGCAGCAGCGGCACCTGTTAGAGGTGTCCTGGGAGGCCGTCGAGCGGGCGGGCATCGACCCGCACACCCTGCGCGGCAGCCGGACCGGTGTCTTCGCGGGCGCCAACCCGAACGACTACGCGGCCGTGCTCGCCGAGGGAAGCGAGGACGTCGGCGGGCACCTCGGTGTCGGCAACGCCCCGAGCGTGCTGTCCGGGCGCATCGCCTACACCCTCGGTCTGGAGGGGCCCGCACTCAGCGTCGACACGGCCTGCTCCTCGTCGCTGGTCGCCCTCCACCTGGCCAGCAGGGCGCTGCGTGCGGGGGAGTGCGACCTCGCACTCGCCGGGGCCGCCACGATCATGTCAACGCCCGGGGTGCTGGTGGAGTTCACCCGCCAGCGCGCGATGTCGGCGGACGGCCGGTGCCGGGCGTTCGGTGCGGACGCCGACGGCACCGGGTGGTCCGAGGGCGTGGGCATGCTCGTGCTGACGCGGCAGTCGGTCGCCGAAGCCGAGGGCCACCCCGTGCTGGCCGTCGTCCGCGGTACCGCCGTCAACTCCGACGGCGCCTCCAACGGCCTCACCGCCCCCAACGGGCGCTCCCAGCAGCGGGTCCTCCGGGCCGCCCTCGCCGACGCCGGGCTCATGCCGTCCGATGTGGACGCGGTCGAGGCGCACGGGACCGGCACGACCCTCGGCGACCCGATCGAGGCCGAGGCCGTCCTCGCGGTCTACGGGCAGGACCGCGAGCATCCCCTGCGCCTGGGGTCGCTGAAGTCCAACATCGGACATGCCCAGGCCGCTGCCGGAGTCGGCGGCGTCCTCAAGACCGTGTGGGCGATGCGCCACGGTGTGCTGCCGCGCACGCTGCACGCCGACGAGCCCACCCCCCACGTCGACTGGTCGTCGGGCCGGGTCGAGCTGCTGACCGAGGCCGCGGACTGGCCCGAGACCGGCCGTCCTCGCCGGGCGGGGGTGTCGTCGTTCGGATTCAGCGGCACCAACGCCCACGTCATTCTCGAACAACCGCCCGCCCCGCCCGCCCCGGTCGCCGTGGACGGTGCGGGGGGTGCTCCGGCGTTCCCGGTCCACGCGCTGCCGCTCTCGGCCGCGAGCCCCGCCG
>NZ_KI912234.1:9698-18366 GCF_000231035.2 Saccharomonospora iraqiensis subsp. paurometabolica YIM 90007
TGGCATGGCGGGCGGCGACATCGCCGACGGCCTGCGCCGCCGCGGGCTGCGCCCGCTCGACCCGGCGACCGCCGTCGACGCGATGCTGCGCCTGGTCGGCGACCGCCCCGCGGCCGTGGTCGCCGATGTGGACTGGGCGGTGTTCGCGCCCCTGTTCGCCTCGTCCCGGCCCGCACCGCTTTTGGCGGAGGTCGTTCCCCCGGCCGTTCCCGTCGAGGCTTCCCAGAGCGCCGACGAGGGCGGCGGGCTCACCGCCGAGCTCGCCGACCTGGACGATGCGGGTCGCAAGCGGCGGCTGCTCGACCTCGTCCGCGGCGAGGCGGCGCGCGTGCTGCGCACGTCCGGTGTGGACAGCAGGCGCGGGTTCCTGGAGATGGGGTTCGACTCGCTCACCGCCGTCGAGTTGCGCGCCTCGCTGTCGGCCAAGACCGGGATGTCGCTGCCGACCACCCTGGTCTTCGACTACCCGACCCCCGACGCACTCGCCGAGCACCTGGCCGCTGAGACCCGGCCGCACGCGGACCCGGACGCGGATCTCGACCGGCTGGAGGCGCTGGTCGCCGCGGGAGGGGTCGACGACGCCGACGGGCTCGCGGCGCGGCTACGCGCTCTGGCCGACCGGATCGCCGGACCCGCCGCGCTCGCACCGGATCTGGCCGATGCCGGTGCCGACGAGCTGCTCGACCTGATCCAGTCCGAGTTCGGCCAGTCATGACGGGGACGGTGATCATCGCGTGACCGAGCGCTCAGCGACCGAGCAGAAGCTGCTGGACAACCTCAAGTGGGTGAGCGGCGAGCTGCGAACGGCCAAGCGCAGGCTCGAGGAGGCCGACGCCCGCGACAGCGAGCCCATCGCCGTCGTCGGGATCGGCGTCCGGCTGCCCGGCGGTGTCCGCACCCCGGAGGCGCTGTGGGACCTGCTCGCCGACGGCCGGGACGCGATCGGCCCGCTGCCCGCCGACCGCGGGTGGGACCTGGCAGCGCTGCACCACCCGGAGCCGGACAAGCCCGGCACCACCTACGCTCGTGGTGGCGGGTTCCTCGACGGCGTCGCCGACTTCGACGCTGATCTGTTCGGCATCAGCCCGCGCGAGGCGCTGGCCATGGACCCGCAGCAGCGCCTGCTGCTGGAGACCGCGCACGAGGCGCTCGAGCGAGCGGGCCTGACCCGCGACGCCGTGCGCGGAACCCGCACCGGGGTGTTCGTCGGCACCAGCGAGCAGCGCTACGGCTCATTGCTGGGCGACCGCGACGGCATCGAGGGGCACACCCTCACCGGCACCGCACTCAGCGTCGCCTCCGGCCGCCTCGCCTACACCTTCGGCCTGCGTGGCCCCGCCCTCACCGTCGACACCGCCTGCTCGTCGTCGCTGGTCGCCCTGCACTTGGCCGCCCGCGCGCTGCGCCGGAATGAGTGCGGGCTGGCGCTGGTCGGCGGAGCCACCGCCATGCCCACCCCGGGCGTGTTCGTCGAGTTCGCCCGGCAGCGCGGCCTGTCCGCCGACGGCCGCTGCAAGGCCTTCGGTGACGGCGCGGACGGGACCGGCTGGTCCGAGGGTGCGGGCGTGCTGGTCGTCGAACGCCTGTCCGACGCGGTGGACAACGGGCACCCCGTGCTCGCCGTGCTGCGCGGGTCCGCGGTCAACGCCGACGGTGCCAGCAGTGGCCTGACCGCCCCCAACGGCATCGCGCAGCGGCAGGTCATCGGTGACGCACTGGCCGACGCCGGGCTCGGTCCCGCCGACGTGGACGCGGTCGAGGCACACGGCACCGGAACCGCACTGGGCGACCCGATCGAGGCCGGTGCGCTGCTCGCCACCTACGGACAGGACCGCGAGCACCCGCTCCTGCTGGGCTCCCTCAAGTCCAACGTCGGCCACACACAGGCCGCGGCCGGTGTTGCGGGTGTCATCAAGGCCGTGCTGGCCCTGCGGCACGGCACCCTGCCGCGCACGTTGCACGCCGACACCCCCACCCCCCACGTCGATTGGCGCGCCGGTGCTGTCCGGCTGGCCGTCGAGCCCACCTCGTTCCCGGCCGCCGACCGTCCCGCGCGCGTCGGGGTGTCCGCGTTCGGCATGAGCGGCACCAACGCCCACGTCATCCTGGAAGCCACCGAAGCTCCGGCTCCATCCGAACCCGTCGGAGAGCCGGTCCGGGACGGTCTTGTGTGGGCGGTATCGGGACGAGGCCCGGAGGCGCTACGGGCACAGGCGGCCACGCTCGCCGAGGCGGTGCGGACCCACGGCTGGGAGCCCGCGATGGTGGCCCGCTCGCTGGCCGAGACCCGGACGGCGTTCGACCACCGCGCCGTCGTCGTCGGCCACTCCACGGCCGAGCTGCTCGCCGGACTGGACGAGGTGGCCGCGGGCGACGAGCCGACCTCGGGCGCGCGGGGTACCGCGGCCGACGGCAGGCGAGTCGCGCTGGTGTTTCCCGGACAGGGTTCGCAGTGGGCGGGCATGGCCGTCGACCTGCTGGACGACCCGGTGTTCGGCGCACGGTTCGCCGAGTGCGCCGACGCTCTCGCGCCGCACTCCGGGTTCGACGCCCGCGAGGTGCTCCGCTCCGGCGAGGGTCTCGACCGGGTCGAGGTCGTGCAGCCGGTGCTGTTCGCGGTCATGGTCTCGCTGGCACACCTCTGGTTGAAGCGCGGGCTCGACCCCGTCGCCGTCGTCGGTCACTCGCAGGGCGAGATCGCGGCCGCGTGCGTCGCGGGGGCGTTGTCCCTCGAGGACGCGGCGCGGGTCGTCGCGCTGCGGTCGAGGGTGCTGCACCGGCTCGCCGGCCGCGGCGGCATGGTGTCGGTCGCCGCCGACGAGGACACGGTGCGGACCCGGATCGGCCCGTTCGGTGACCGGGTGTCCGTGGCTGCGGTCAACGGGCCGACCGCCGTGGTCGTCTCCGGCGAGCCGGACGCCCTGGACGAGCTGCTCGCCGGCTGCGAGGCCGACGGGACACGTGCCAAGCGCATCGCGGTGGACTACGCCTCGCACTCCGCTCAGGTCGAGGATCTGCGTGCCGAACTGCTCGACGTGCTGGCCCCGATCCGTGCGCGCGCCGGTTCGATCCCCCTGCGGTCCACCCTGACCGGCCGCACCGAGGACGGCTCCGCGCTCGGCGCCGAGTACTGGTTCGACAACCTGCGCGGCACCGTCGGCTTCCACGATGCCGTGCGTGCGCTGCTCGCCGACGGTGTCGACACCTTCGTCGAGGTCAGCTCGCACCCGGTGCTCACCGTCGGCATCGAGGAGAGCGCCGGGAACGGCGTGCTCGTCACCGGAACCCTGCGCCGCGACGGAGACGGCCGCGAGGAGCTGTTGCGCGCCGCAGCCCGGCTGCACGCTCACGGCGCCGAGGTCGATCTCCGCGCGCTCCTGCCTTCCGCCGCCCACGTCGACCTGCCCACCTACGCCCTTCAGCAGCGCCCCTACTGGCCCGCGGGTGGAGCGGCGGGCGATGCGGCCTCGCTGGGGGTCAGCGCGGGCGGCCACGCCCTGCTCGGCGCCGCTGTCGTCCTCGCCACCGGTGACGGCGCCGTGCTCACCGGGCGCGTCACCGCCGACCATCATCCGTGGCTGAGCGACCACGTCATCGAGGGCAGGGCCGTCGTGCCCGGAACGGCCCTGCTCGACCTCGCGCTGCACGCCGCCGACCAGGTCGGCGCCTCGGCGGTGCTCGACCTGACCCTGCAGGCCCCGCTGGTGCTGCCGCCAGTGGGGGGAGTCCAGCTCCAGGTCGCCGTCGGCCGAGCCGCCGACGACGGCTCCCGGCCCGTGACCGTCCACTCGCGACCCGACGAGGACGCACCGTGGACCCGGCACGCCGTCGGCGCGGTCGGCGAGCTCGGGGCCGGTGCGGACGACAGCACGATCGAGTGGCCGGACGGCGACGACGTGCCGCTGGACGACCTCTACGCCGACCTCAGTGCGCGCGGGATCGACTACGGCCCCGCGTTCCGGGGCCTCGACCGCGTCCAGCGCGACGGTGCCGCCGTGCTGGCCGAGGTGCGGCTGCCGGAGCCGGTGCGGCCCGAGGGGTTCGGCGTGCACCCGGCGCTGCTGGACGCCGCCCTGCACGCCACCGCGCTCGGCGGGTTGTTCACCGATCGGGACGCGGCACGGCTGCCCTTCTCCTGGCAGCATGCCCAGTGTCACGCCACGGCAGCCACCGCGCTGCGTGTCCGCCTCGCCCCGGCGGGCCCGGACACCGTCTCGGTCACCGCCGTCGACCCGCCCGGTGCCCCGGTGCTGTCCGCCGAACTCGCCTTCCGCCCCCTTGGCGACACCGCCCGCACACCGGTCACTGATCTCTACCGTCTCGACTGGTCGCCGGTCGCCGCCACACCGATATCGGATGCCGTGTCCGACGGCGACGTCGTGGCCGCGCTGAACCGCGGCGGGGACGTCGTATGGCGGGTCGGAGACCCGGGTCCGGCCGCCGTGCTGCCGGTCCTGCGCCACACTCTCGACACCGACGCCCGGCTGATCGCACTGCTCGACGGCGACGACCCGGACTTCGCCGCGGTCGCGGGCCTGGTCCGCTCCGCCGCCACCGAGCATCCCGGCCGGTTCGCGGTCGTGGACGGCGACGAGCCGGTGTGCTCCGACGAGCCCTGGGTCCGCGTCAGCGACGGCGCCGCCACCGCCCCCCGCCTGGCTCGCGCCACCACTGGAACCACCGGGACCACCGCCGACGGCGCCGTCCCTCCGTTCGGTCCGGACTCCACTGTGCTGATCACCGGCGGCACCGGCGTCCTCGGCGGTCTCGTCGCAGGGCACTTGGTCGAGGCGCACGGCGTGCGGCGGCTCGTGCTCGCCGGCCGCTCCGGCGGTCCGGCACCGGATCTCGACGCCGATGTCGCGGTCGTGGCCTGCGACGTCACCGACGCCGGACAGGTCAGGGACCTGCTGGCCGAACACTCCGTCACGGCCGTCGTCCACGCCGCGGGCGTACTCGACGACGGCGTGCTGGAGTCGATCACGCCCGAGCGGGCCGCCGCCGTGGCCGCCCCGAAGGCCGGCGCCGTCCGGGTGCTCGACGAGGCGACCCGCGACCTCGATCTCACCGCCTTCGTCGTCTTCTCCGCCGCGGCCCACCTCTTCGGAAACCCGGGCCAGGGTGCCTACGGCGCCGCGAACGCCGCCGTCGACGCCGTGGTTGCCCGTCGCCGGGCCGCCGGGCTGCCCGGTGTCTCGCTGGCCTGGGGGCTGTGGCAGCGCGCCAGCGGTATGACCGGGCATCTCGGTGACCGCGACCTCGCGCGCATGGACCGGGGTGGCGTGCGGGCCCTCACCGACGAGCAGGGCCTCGCCCTGTTCGACGCGGCGCTCGCCGCCGACGAACCGTTGCTGGTCCCCATCGGCCTCGACCTCGCGGCCGTGCGCGCCGCCGACACCGACGTACACCCGCTGCTGCGCGGCCTCGTCCGCCCGGCACGCAGGCGTGCCGCTGAGGCGGCCGCGACCGGGTTCGGCGGGCTGTCCGGCAGGCAGCGCCGCGCCGCCGTGCTCGACGTGGTCCGCGCACAGGTCGCCGCCGTCCTCGGCCACGACTCCGCCGACGGGATCGACCCCGGCAGAGCGTTTCGCGACCTCGGCTTCGACTCCCTGACCGCCGTGGAGTTGCGCAACCGGCTGGCCGCGGCCACCGGCGAGCGCCTGCCCGCGACGGTGGTGTTCGACCACCCGACGCCCGCGGCGCTCGCCGACCTGCTCGCGGACCGCCTGGACCCGGCGTCCACCGGAACCACCGAGCCGCCCGAGTCGGCTCCCCGGCGGGAGGCCGACGAGCCGATCGCGATCGTCGCCATGGCCTGCCGCTTCCCCGGTGGCGTGCGGAGCCCCGAGGACCTGTGGTCGCTGGTCGCCGAGGGCGGCGACGCCGTGACGGGCTTTCCCACCGACCGAGGCTGGGACCTCGAGGGAGCGTTCGACCCGGCCAACGAGCGGCCCGGCTCCTTCGCCGTCCGGCAGGGCGCGTTCCTGCACGACGCCGCCGGATTCGACGCGGACCTCTTCGGTATCTCTCCGCGCGAGGCCCTGGCCACCGACCCGCAGCAGCGGCTGCTGCTGGAGACCTCCTGGGAGGCGTTCGAACGCGCGGGCATTGACCCGCGCGGCGTGCGGGGCACCCGTACCGGGGTGTTCGCGGGCCTCATGCACCATGACCACGCCACCCGCCTGCACCAGGTTCCCGCCGACCTGGAGGGCCTGGTGGGCACCGGCGGGTCGGCCAGTGTCGCCTCCGGCCGGGTCGCCTACGCCTTCGGCCTGGAGGGCCCGGCGATCACCGTGGACACCGCCTGCTCGTCCTCGCTCGTGGCGGTCCACCTGGCCACTCGCTCGCTGCGCTCGGGAGAGTGCGATCTGGCACTCGCGGGCGGGGTGACTGTGCTGTCCACCCCGGGGCTGTTCGTCGAGTTCTCCCGGCAGCGCGGTCTGGCCCCGGACGGGCGGTGCAAGCCGTTCTCCGACGCCGCCGACGGTACCGGGTTCGGTGAGGGTGTCGGTCTGCTCCTGCTGGCCAGGCTCTCCGACGCGCGACGTCTCGGCCACCCGGTTCTCGCGGTGCTGCGCGGGTCGGCGGTCAACCAGGACGGCGCGTCCAACGGCCTGACCGCGCCCAACGGTCCGTCGCAGGAGCGGGTCATCCGCTCCGCGCTGGCCGACGCCGGACTCCGGCCCTCCGATGTGGACGTCGTCGAGGCCCACGGCACCGGAACAACCCTCGGCGACCCGATCGAGGCCCGGGCCGTGCTTTCCACGTACGGCCAGGACCGCACCGGCCCGGCCCGGCTGGGCTCGGTGAAGTCCAACATCGGCCACACCCAGGCCGCCGCGGGCGTCGCCGGGATGATCAAAGCCGTCCAGGCCGTGCGCCACGGCGTCCTCCCGCGCTCGCTGCACGCCGACGTCCCCTCCAGCCACGTCGACTGGACGGCGGGAGCCGTCGCACTGGCCACCGAGAACCAGCCGTGGGAGGCGAGCACCCGCCGCGCGGGCGTGTCCTCCTTCGGGGTCAGCGGCACCAATGCCCACGTCGTGCTCGAGCAGGCCCCCGACGCCCCGGCGGTCGCGGCGCAACCGGAACGGGTCGTGCCGTGGGTGGTGTCCGGACAGACCGAGGCCGCCGTGCGCGAGCAGGTCTCCCGGCTGCTGTCCGCCGAGCCGGACGGCGTCGTCGAGACGGCGTCGTCGCTGGCCACCGGTCGCGCGGCGCTGCCGTGGCGCGCGACCGCCGTGGGGCGCACCCGCGATGAGCTGGTCGCCGGGTTGGGTGCGGCGGTGCCGGTCGAGGCCACCCACTCTCGGATGGCGTTCGTGTTCACGGGTCAGGGTTCGCAGCGGGTGGGGATGGGTCGTGGGTTGGCCGCCGCGTTTCCGGTGTTCGCGTCCGTGTGGGACGAGGTGCTGGCGTTGTTTCCGGCTGAGGTGCGGGAGGAGATCTCGGGTGGGTCGCGTCTCGGGGAGACGCGGTTTGCGCAGCCGGCGATTTTCGCGTTCGAGGTGGCGTTGGTGCGGCTGTTCGGGTCGTGGGGTGTGGTGCCGGATGTGGTGATGGGGCATTCGGTGGGGGAGATCGCGGCGGCGTGGGCTGCGGGGGTGTTCTCGTTGGAGGATGCGGCGCGGTTGGTGGTGGAGCGTGGTGCGTTGATGGACGCGGTGCGCACACCCGGGGCGATGGCCGCGATCGGCGTTGCTGAGGCCGAGGTCGAGTTGCCCACCGGGGTGGAGCTGGCGGCGGTGAACGCGCCGGAGTCGGTGGTGGTGTCCGGCGACGCCGAGGCCGTCGCGCGGCTGGTGGAGACCTATCGCGAGCGTGGCGTGAAGGCGTCGTCACTGAAGGTCAGTCACGCGTTCCACTCCGCCCACATGGACGACGTACTCCCCGCGTTCCGCACCGTCGTGGAACAGGTGGAGCGATCCGAGCCGGTCGGGGAGTTCGTCCGGGTGGCGGGCGAGCACGACCCGGCCGAAGTCGGGTACTGGGTCGACAACATCCGTGGCACCGTGCGGTTCGCCGGCGGTGTCGCGTCGCTGGCCGCGGCGCACGTCGTCGAGATCGGGCCCGAGGCCGCGCTCGCCCCGTTCGTCCCCGGATGTGTCCCGGCCCAGCGCAGGACCGAGGCGGCGGACGAGGAGACCGACGTCGTCCGCGCCCTCGCACACCTGCACGCCGCGGGGGCGGAGGTCGACTGGACCGGTTTCTTCGGTCCCGGCGTCGCCCGCGTCCCGCTTCCCACCTACGCCTTCCAGCGCCGCCGCTACTGGCTCGATGCGGGCACGCCGCACGCTCCCGCCGCCGGGGACGAACTCTGTCACCAGGTCGAGTGGGTCCCGGTCCACGCCCGGCCCGCCGAGGGCCGCTGGGGCGTGCTGCCCGGCGATCCCGGCCTCACCGCCGAACTCCTCGCCGCGGGCGCGGTCGAGGACGACGTCACCGGCTGGCTCCTGCCCGCCACCTCCGTCGGCCAGCTCGTCTCGGCCCTGCGCGATCTCGACGACGACCGGCCGGTCTGGGTGGTCACCCGTGGCGCGGTGGCGGTGCGGCCCGGCACCGAGGTCGACCCGGAGCAGGCCGCGATCTGGGGTGCGGGCCGCGTCGCCGCACTGGAGCTGCCCGGCACGTGGGGTGGACTGGTCGACGTCGAGTCCGCGCCGCAGGT
>NZ_KI912234.1:18466-23334 GCF_000231035.2 Saccharomonospora iraqiensis subsp. paurometabolica YIM 90007
GTCTGCGACCGCTCGCCCCGGCTCGCGCGCTCACCGCCCTCTACCGCACCGCCCGCGCGCACCTCGTCGTCGCCGATGTCGACTGGCCGCGCTTCTGCGAGACCTTCACCGCCCGCCGGCCCAGCCCCCTGCTGGAACGCTTCACCCCCACAGCCCCGGCCACCGTGCGCAGCGGCGCGGGCGACCTGCTGGCCCTCACCGGCGACGACCGGGCCGTGGCCCTGCTCGATCTCGTTCGTGCCACCACGGCCGACGTCCTCGGCTACACCTCCGAGAACGCCGACGACGCCGTCGCCGCCGACCGCACCTTCCGCGATCTCGGTGTCGACTCGCTGACCGCCGTCGAGCTTCGCAACGCCCTCACCGCCGCCACCGGCCTCGCGCTCCCGGCCGCCGTCGTCTTCGACCACCCCACCCCGCGCGCACTCGTGGAGCGGATCATCGCCGAGCTGGCCGGACACGGCGCCGATGAGGCTGCGGCCGCCGTCGCCGTCGACGAGCCGGTCGCCATCGTCGGCATGGCCTGCCGGTTCCCCGGCGGCATCGCCACACCCGAGCAGCTCTGGGACGCCGTCGCCGACGGCCGCGACCTCGTCGGCCCGTTCCCGGCCGACCGCGGGTGGGACGCCGAGGGCCGGGGCGGGTTCCTCGACGCCGCGGCGTTCGACGCCGGTTTCTTCGCCATCAGCCCGCGCGAGGCCGTCGCCATGGACCCGCAGCAGCGCGTGCTGCTCCAGGTCGCCTGGGAGGCTCTGGAGCGCGCCGGAATCGACCCGCAGGGCCTGCGCGGCACCCCGGCGGGGGTGTTCACCGGCATCAGCGGCCAGGACTACGTGTCGCTGCTCTCCTCCGCCGCCGAGGACGTCAGCGGGCACGTGCTCACCGGAAACGCCGTCAGCGTCGCCTCCGGCCGGATCGCCTACGCGCTCGGCTTCGAGGGCCCGGCCGTCTCGGTGGACACGGCCTGCTCGTCGTCGCTGGTGGGCCTGCACTGGGCGGCCCGCGCGCTGCGCTCCGGTGAGTGCGACCTGGCCCTGGCGGGGGGCGTCACGGTCATGCCGACCCCGGGCACGTTCACCGAGTTCACCAAGCAGGGCGGCCTGTCCGCCGACGGCCGCTGCAGGGCCTTCGGCGACGAGGCGGACGGCACCGGCTGGTCCGAGGGCGCGGGGGTGCTGGTCGTCGAGCGCCTGTCCGACGCCCGTGCCAAGGGCCATCGGGTCCTGGCCGTGCTGCGTGGTTCGGCGGTCAACCAGGACGGTGCGTCGAACGGGCTCACCGCCCCGAACGGGCCCGCACAGGAGCGGGTCATCCGCGCCGCCCTCGCCAACGCCGACCTGAAAGCGTCCGATGTGGACGTCGTGGAGGCGCACGGCACCGGTACCGTGCTGGGCGATCCGATCGAGGCCGAGGCACTGCTGCGCACCTACGGCTCGGCGCGCGATCCGCGCAGGCCGCTGTGGCTGGGATCGGTGAAGTCCAACATCGGCCACACCCAGGCCGCCGCGGGCGTCGCCGGAGTCATGAAGATGGTGCTGTCGCTGTCCCACGACTCGATGCCCCGCACCCTCCACGCCGAACGCCCGACCACCCACGTCGACTGGTCCGCCGGGACCGTGCGGCTGCTGTCCGAGACCAGGCCGTGGCCCGCGGGGGAGCGTGTCCGGCGCGCGGGCGTGTCGTCGTTCGGCATGAGCGGCACGAACGCCCACGTGATCCTGGAGCAGGGCGATCCGCTGCCCGGGCCCGCCGCCGAGGCCGGGCCGGGTGGCCCAGTCCCGTTCGTGCTGTCGGCCCGGACGCCGGAGGCGTTGCGTGCTCAGGCGGCGCGCCTGAGCACGGTGCTGCCCTCGCTGCCCGCCGCCGACCTCGCCCATTCGCTGGCGACGACCCGTGCGCGGATGGAGCACCGGGCGGTCGCGGTCGGCGCGGATGCGGTGTCGGCCCTGGCGGACGGTGTCGCGCACCCGTTGCTGGTGCAGGGCACTGCGGGCGCCGCGGGCAGGACCGTGTTCGTGTTTCCCGGCCAGGGTTCCCAGTGGGCCGGGATGGCCCACGAGCTGGCGGAGCAGTCGCCGGTGTTCGCCGAGCGGCTGGCCGAGTGCGGTGCGGCGCTGAGCGCCTTCACCGACTTCTCGCTCGATGCCGCGCTGGGTGATGCGGACCTGCTGGAGCGGGTCGACGTCGTGCAGCCGGTGTTGTGGGCCGTGATGGTGTCGCTGGCCGAGCTGTGGCGGTCGTGGGGTGTCGAGCCCGCGGCCGTGGTCGGCCATTCTCAGGGGGAGATCGCGGCCGCCGTGGTGGCGGGTGCGCTGTCTCTCGAGGACGGTGCCCGGATCGTGGCGCTGCGGTCGCGGCTTTTGCTGCGGCTGGCAGGGCGCGGCGGGATGGTGTCGATCGCCGCGGACCAGGCACGGGTCCGGGAGTGGATCGCCGGATTCGGGGACCGGGTGTCGGTCGCCGCGGTCAACGGGCCCTCGGCGGTGGTGGTCTCGGGCGAGCCCGCGGCGCTGGACGGGCTTATGGCGGCGGGTGAGGCCGACGGGGTCCGCGTCACGCGGATCGCCGTGGACTACGCCTCGCACTCCGCGCAGGTGGACGAATTGGAGAACGACCTGCTCGCCGCTCTCGCTCCGGTGCGCCCCGTGGCCGGGACCGTCCCCATCCGCTCGACCGTGACCGGCCGGGAGGAGGACGGTTCGACGTTCGATGCCGCCTACTGGGTGCGCAACTTGCGGGCGAGCGTCGAGTTCGCCGACGCGGTCACCACCCTGGTGACCGACGGCTTCGACACCTTCGTCGAATGCTCGCCGCACCCGGTGCTGACGATGGCCCTGCCCGACTCCGTCACCGCCGTGGGATCGCTCAGGCGCGATGCGGGGGGCCTGGAGCGCGCGTTGCTGTCGCTGGGGGAACTGATCGTCGCGGGCGTCACCCCGGACTGGGCGGCCGTTGCGCCCGGGCAGCGCGTCGACCTGCCGACATACCCCTTCCAGGAGCAGCGCTACTGGCCCACCCCGAGCCCGGCGGCCGGTGACGTCGGCGCCGCGGGCCTGACCGCGACCGACCACTCGCTGCTCGCCGCCGCCACCACGCTCCCCGGCGGGCGGGGGCTGCTGTTCACCGGACGGATCAGCACCGCCACCCACCCGTGGCTGGCCGACCACGTGGTCTCCGGCCACGTCGTCGTCCCGGGTACAGCACTGCTCGACATGGCGCTGCTGGCCGCCGACCGGGACGCCCTCGCCGAGCTGACCTTCGCCGCGCCGCTGGTGCTCCCCGCGGACGGTGGGGTCGACGTCCAGGTGTCGGTCACCGACGTGCTGGAGATCCACGCCCGTCCCGACGGCGGCGACTGGACCCGCCACGCGACCGGAGTGCTCGGCGTCCCCGCCACCGCGGCCGTCCCGGGCGAGTGGCCACCTCCGGGGGCCGAGGAGGTCGGCCTCGACGACCTCTACCCCGACCTGGCCGTCGCGGGCCTCAGCTACGGCCCCGCCTTCCAGGGCCTGCGCCGGGTCTGGCGCCTGGGCGACGAGATCTTCGCCGAGGCCGCCTCGACCTCCGAGACGACCGACGTGACCGGCTTCGGGGTGCACCCGGTCCTGCTCGACAGTGCCCTGCACGCCGCATCCCTCGGCTGGCGCGGCGAAGATGAGGCCGCCGGGCTGCCGTTCTCCTGGACGGGCGTCACCCGCCACGCCACGGGCTCCGGTGCCCTGCGGGTCCGCATCGCTCCCGCTGGCGACAACAGCTTCAGCGGCTCCAGTGGCTTTAGCGTGACGGCGTTCGACGGCGGCAACCGCCCGGTCCTCACCGCCGAAGCTCTCACCCTCCGGCCGCTGCCCGACCTGGCCCCCGACTCCGAGCCGCTGCACGCGGTCGACTGGGTACCCGCGCCGGTCGTCGCGGCGCCCCCGTTCGCCGGTTCCCTCGTCCGCGCCGAGGGTGACCTCGCTCAGATCGTCACGCGCGTGCAGGAACTGCTCAGCGGCGACTCGGACTTCGTCCTGCTCGTCGACGGCACCACCGAGACCGGTGCGGCGGCGGGCGGTCTGGGCCGCTCCGCCGCGGCCGAGCACCCCGGCCGGATCGTCGTGGTCGATGCGGCCGGCACCGTCGATGCGGAGCATCTCGGGCAGGCCGTCGCGCTCGGTGAACCGTGGGTGCGGGTGCGGGACGTGGTCGAGGTGCCGCGCCTGGTCCGCGTCGAGGACGCCGGTGTTCCGGTCCTCGGCCCCGACGACTCCGTACTGATCACCGGCGGCACCGGAACGCTCGGCGCCGCGCTCGCCCGCCACCTCGCGCGCCGCGGCGTGCGGGAGCTGGTCCTGGCCAGCCGCAGTGGCGCGGCCGGTGACCTCGTCGCCGACCTGGCGGAGCTGGGCGCGGTGGCGCACGTCGTGGCCTGCGACGTCAGTGACCGCGACTCCGTGGCCGCGCTACTCGACACGCACCGGGTCACCGCCGTGGTCCACGCCGCCGGGGTGCTGGGCGACGGCGTCGTCACCGGGCTGACCGACGAGCAGCTGGCCACGGTCTGGGCGCCCAAGGTGGACGCCGCCCGCCACCTCGACGAGCTCACCGGCGACCTCACCGCCTTCGTCGTCTTCTCGGCCGCCGCAGGACTACTCGGTAACGCGGGGCAGGGCGCCTACGCCGCCGCGAACGCCGCGCTCGACGCCCTGGTCGAGCGCCGCCGCGCCGCCGGCAAGCCCGCCGTCTCCCTGGCATGGGGGCTGTGGGCACAGGACAGCGGCATGGCCGGGCACCTCGCCGACACCGACCGGCGCAGGCTCGCCCGCGCCGGGGTGCGCCCGTTGGCCAACGCCGCCGCGCTCGACCTGTTCGACCGGGCCGTCGGTACC
>NZ_KI912234.1:23434-24720 GCF_000231035.2 Saccharomonospora iraqiensis subsp. paurometabolica YIM 90007
CGGCACTGACGCTCGCCGCCGACGACGGTGTCGTCCTGACCGGCCGGCTGTCGACGTCGACCGCGCCGTGGCTGGGCGACCACGTGGTCGGCGGCCGGGTCGTGGTGCCGGGAACGGCGCTGCTCGACCTGGTGCTGGCGGCAGGCCGGCAGACGGGTGTCCCGCACGTGGACGGGCTGACCCTGCACGAACCGCTGCCCGTGCCCGCCACCGTGCAGGTCTCCGTGGGCGCGGGGGAAGACTCGCGGCCCGTCACGGTGTTCGCCCGGTGCGACTCCCCCGACGAGTGGGTCCGGCACGCCAGCGGAACGTTGCACGCCGAGCCGGTCGAGTTCGAGATGGCGGAGTGGCCCGCTGAGCTCGAGGAGCTCGCGCTCGACGGCCTGCACGACCGGTTCGCCGAGGGCGGCATCAACTACGGCCCCGCCTTCCGGGGGTTGGCCCGTGCCTGGCGGCACGGCGACGAGATCCTGGCCGAGGCGTCGACCGACGGCGACGTGCGGGGCTTCGGCGTGCACCCGGCGCTGCTGGACTCCGTCCTGCATGCCCTCGCCACCGCCGACGGCAGCCCTGCCCTGCCCTTCGACTGGCAAGGCGTCACCGTGCACGCCACCGATGCCCACGCAGTGCGTGCCCGCCTCACCCCGGCGGGCCCCGACGCCGTCAGGCTCGTGGTCACGACTCCCGACGGTGCCCCGGTGCTGACCGCCGAACGCCTCGGTTTCCGCCCCGAGGACCGCACCGCTCCCGCCGAACCCCTGTACCGTCTCGAGTGGGCTCCGGTCCCGTCGATCGGGGCCATCCCCGTGGACCTCGCCGGGGCGCACACCGACCTTCCCGCCCCCCTCACCGTCCGCTGCCCGGCGGGAACGACGCCCGCCGACGTCCTTCCCCTGCTCCAAGCCTGGTCGAACCGGGCGGACGGCCTGCTCACCCTCGCCGTCCACCCCGACCCCGGGGGACTGGGCGCGGCGGGCCTGACCCGCACCGCCGCCGCCGAGCACCCGGGCCGCTTCGCCGTCGTCGAGACCCCCGACTCCGTCCTGTTGCCCACGTCGGACGAGGCATGGACCCGCGTCAGCGATGGCGTCCTCCAGGCACCCCGGCTGGTCCGGGTCAGCGCCGCCGGTCGGGGTGACCCGTTCCCCGCCGACGCGACGGTGCTCGTCACCGGCGGCACCGGAACCCTCGGCGCCGAGGTCGCCAAGCACCTCGCGCGGCGCGGTGTCCGCAGCTTCGTGCTCGCCAGCCGTCGCGGGCCCGACGCGCCCGGCGCCGCGGACCTC
>NZ_KI912234.1:24820-30225 GCF_000231035.2 Saccharomonospora iraqiensis subsp. paurometabolica YIM 90007
CGCGGTGGAGGCGACGACGGGCCGGATGGCGTTCGTGTTCACGGGTCAGGGTTCGCAGCGGGTGGGGATGGGTCGTGGGTTGGCCGCCGCGTTTCCGGTGTTCGCGTCCGCGTGGGACGAGGTGCTGGCGTTGTTTCCGGCCGAGGTGCGCGAGGCGGTGGTCGAGGGGTCTCGGGTCGGGGAGACGCGGTTCGCGCAGCCGGCGATCTTCGCGTTCGAGGTGGCGTTGGTGCGGCTGTTCGGGTCGTGGGGTGTGGTGCCGGATGTGGTGATGGGGCATTCGGTGGGGGAGATCGCGGCGGCGTGGGCTGCGGGGGTGTTCTCGTTGGAGGATGCGGCGCGGCTGGTGGTGCGGCGTGGTGCGCTGATGGGCGCTGTGACCAGTCCGGGGGCGATGGCCGCGATCGCGGTGTCCGAGGACGCCGTGGAGTTGCCCACCGGGGTGGAACTGGCGGCGGTCAACGCGCCGGAGTCGGTGGTGGTGTCCGGTGATGCCGATGCGGTGGCCGCCGTGGTGGAGACCTACCGGCAGCGGGGGATCAAGGTGTCGCTGCTCAATGTGAGTCACGCGTTCCACTCAGCGCACATGGACGAGGTACTGGACGACTTCGAGTCGGTCGTGGCCGGGGTCGAGCTGAGGCAGCCGACGGTCGAGTTCGTGCCGGTCGCGGACGGTGCGGACCCGGCGCACGTCGCCTACTGGGTCGGCAACGTGCGCCGCACCGTCCGGTTCGCCGACGGCGCCGCCCGCCTCGACGCCGCCCACGTCCTGGAAGTCGGCCCCGACGCCGGTCTCACCCCCGTGGTCGACGGGTGCGTGCCCGCGCAGTCGAGGAAGGCCGACGAGGTCGGGGGTGTGCTCGACGCGCTCGCCTCGCTGTACGCGCGGGGCGCCACGATCGACTGGCACGGCTTCTATCCGGGCGTGCGGCCCACCGCCGTGCCCACCTACGCCTTCCAGCGCAAGCGGTACTGGCTGGAGAGCGAGGGCGAGACCGACAGCGGCTTGACCTACCACCTCACCTGGCGCCCGGCCTCGCCCGGCACCGGCCCGACCCTCGCCGAGCGGATCGCCGCGGGTGAGGCCCGGCTCGTCACGGTCGACTCCGCCGCCGAACTCGCGGACGTTCTCCGGGACACCACCGAGGGCGCCGTGTGGGTGCGGACCCACAATGCCGTCGCCGTGACCGGCTCCGAGGTCCCCGACCCGGCGCAGGCCGCCGTCTGGGCCGCGGGCCGGGTCGCCGCGTTGGAGCACCCGGCGGTGTGGGGCGGGCTCCTCGACGGCGACGTGCCCGACGACTTCCGTCCCGGTCCCGAGGACCAGATCGCCGTCCGCGACGGCCAGGTCCTGTGTCGCAGGCTCGACCGGACCACCGACGGCGCGCCGTGGACTCCACGCGGCACAGTCCTGATCACCGGCGGCACCGGAGCCCTCGGCTCCGAGGTCGCCCGGTGGGCGGCCCGGTCCGGCGCGGAACGGCTCGTGCTCACGAGCAGGCGCGGGCCCGAGGCTCCGAACGCGAGCGAGCTGTGGGCACTGGAAGAGCACGGCGTCGAGGTGGTCCTCGCGCGGGCCGAGGCCACCGACGAGGAGACCATGGCCGAACTCGTCGCCGCCTACCCGCCCGACGCCGTCGTCCACGCCGCCGGGACCGCCGCGCACCGCGCGCTGGCCGATGCCGATGCGGGCCACTTCGCCGAGCTGCGCGCGAAGGCCGAGGGTGCGCAGCTGCTCGACCGGCTCACCCGCGATCTCGATCTGGAGGCGTTCGTCCTCTTCTCGTCGGTGGCCAGTGCCTGGGGCAGTGGTGAGCAGGCCGCCTACGCCGCCGCCAACGCCGAACTCGACGCGCTCGCCGAGCGCCGCCGTGCGGAGGGACACCCCGGTGTCGCCCTCGCCTGGGGTCCGTGGGCCGGCGAGGGGATGGCCGACGGCGCGGGCCTGGAACGGCACGGCCTGCGCCCTCTGGCCGTGCCGACCGCCATCACGGCGCTGAGCCGCTCCGCGCGGTCCCGCGGCGTCGTCGTCATCGCCGACGTCGACTGGAACCGGTTCACCGACACCTTCACGGCGGCCCGCCCCAGCCCGCTGCTCAGCGGACTCGTGCCCACGCCGGACGAGCGGGATCAGGCGGAGCCGGAGGCCGACCTGCTCGCGCGGCTGCGCGCCCTCCCGGAGGCCGAGCGGCTGCCGCACCTGGTCCGGCTGGTGCGCGGCCACGCGGCCGACGTCCTCGGGCACGAGTCGCCGTCCGAGGTCGGGGGCACCCGCTCGTTCCGCGACCTCGGGTTCGACTCGCTCAGCGCCGTCCAGCTCCGGGACCGGCTCCGCGCCGCCACCGGCCTGGCCCTGCCCGCGACCTTCGCCTTCGACCACCCCACTCCCACCGAGGTGGCCACCGAGCTGCTGGCCGGACTGGTCCCTCGCGGCGACGGGGATGCGGAGCTGCAGCGGCTCGTCACGGCCATCCCGGTCGAGCGCATCCGAGCGGCAGGGCTGCTCGATGCGTTACTCGACCTCGCCCGCGACCCGGGCGGAAGCGGGGACGAGCCCGAGGAGGGCGCCGACGGCGACCTCGACGACATCGACGAGATGGACGCCGACCGGCTGATCCGCCTCGCCATCGACCACACGGACGCCTGACGGCCCAGGAGCGCACCATGACCACGTCGAACGACAAACTCCTCGAGGCCCTCCGCGCTTCGGTCAAAGAGGCCGAGCGGCTGCGCCGACGCAACCGCGCGCTGCAGGACGCCCAGTCCGAGCCCATAGCAATCGTCGGCATGGCCTGCCGGTTCCCCGGCGGTGTCCACAGCCCCGAACAGCTGTGGGAGTTGCTGGCCGAGGGGCAGGACGCGGTGGGCGACTTCCCCACCGACCGCGGCTGGGACCTCGACGCTCTCTACGACCCGGACCCGGACAGCCCGGGCACCTCGTACACCCACCAGGGCGCGTTCCTCGACGACGTCGCCGGGTTCGACGCGGGCCTGTTCGGCGTGCATCCCCGCGAGGCGCTGGCCATGGATCCGCAGCAGCGCCTGCTGCTCGAGACCACCTGGGAAGTCTTCGAACGCGCGGGACTCGACGCCGCGAGCCTGCGCGGAAGCCGCACCGGCGTCTACATCGGCGCGAACGTCCACGACTACCCCGAGGCCCTGCGCGGAGCCCCTGACGACCTCGGCGGGTACGTCGCCACCGGCAACGCCGCGTCCGTCGTGTCCGGGCGCCTCGCCTACACGTTCGGCCTCGAGGGACCCGCCGTCACCGTCGACACCGCCTGCTCGGCCTCACTGGTCTCGCTGCACCTCGCGGTCCAGGCACTGCGCGCGGGCGAGTGCGACCTGGCCGTCGCCGGCGGCGCGACCGTCATGGCCAGCCCCGCCGCGTTCACCGAGTTCTCCCGGCAGCGTGGGCTGGCCGCCGACGGGCGATGCAAGCCCTTCGCGGCTGCGGCCGACGGCACCGGCTGGGGGGAGGGCGTCGGCGTGTTGCTCGTCGAGCGCCTGTCCGACGCCCGACGGCTCGGGCACCGGGTCCTCGGCGTCGTGCGTGGCTCCGCGACCAATCAGGATGGCGCGTCCAACGGCCTGACCGCGCCCAACGGGCCCGCCCAACGGCGCGTCATCCGCGCGGCGCTGGAGAACGCGCAGCTCACCCCCGCCGATGTGGACGCCGTCGAGGCGCACGGCACCGGAACCGCACTCGGCGACCCCATCGAGGCGCAGGCGTTGCTCGCCACCTACGGCGCCGATCGGGGGGACCGGGCACAGCCTCTGCTGCTGGGCTCCCTCAAGTCCAACATCGGCCACACTCAGGCGGCGGCGGGCGTCGCCGGGGTCATGAAGATGCTGCTCGCGCTGCAGCGCGGGACACTCCCCGCGACCCTGCACGTGGACGCGCCGAGTCCGCGCGTGGACTGGTCGGCGGGCGCTGTCGAGGTCGTGACCGCCCGCCGTGAGTGGCCGTCGGTCGACCGGCGGCGCCGGGCCGGGGTGTCGTCGTTCGGGATGAGCGGCACCAACGCGCACGTGGTGCTGGAGCAGGCCCCGGTGGGGGAGAGCGCCGAGTCCGAGCCTGCCGGCGTGGTGCCGTGGTTCCTGTCGGGCGCGTCGGCGGAGGCCGTGCGCGCCAGGGCAGGCGAGCTGGCCGGGGTGCCGGCGGATGCGGGGGACGTCGCGCGGTCGTTGGTGTTCACGCGCACCGCGCTGCCGTCGCGGGCCGTCGTGGTGGGCGATGCGGCGACGCTCGAAGAGGGTGTGGCCGCGCTGGCTGTCGGCACGCCGCATCCGGCGGTCGTGACCGGGACGGCGGACGAGCCCGGCCGGGTCGTGTTCGTCTTCCCCGGTCAGGGGGCGCAGTGGGCGGGCATGGCGCGGGAGCTGGCCGCATCGTCCGAGGTGTTCGCGGCGCGGCTGGCCGACTGCGACGCGGCGTTGTCGCACTTCAAGGACTGGTCGCTGGAGGAGGCACTGGCGGATGCGGCGCTGCTGGAGCGGGTGGACGTCGTGCAGCCGGTGCTGTGGGCGGTGATGGTCTCGCTGGCGGCGGTGTGGCGGTCGTGGGGTGTGGAGCCCGCGGCCGTGGTGGGGCATTCGCAGGGTGAGATCGCGGCCGCCGTGGTGTCGGGTGCGCTGTCGTTGGAGGACGGCGCGCGGGTCGTCGCGCTGCGGTCGCGGACACTGCGGCGGCTCGCCGGGCGGGGCGGCATGGTGTCGGTCACGCTGGGCGAGGCCGAGGTTCGGGAGCGGATCGCACCGTTCGGGGAGCGGCTGTCGGTCGCCGTGGTGAACGGGCCGTCGGCGGTGGTGGTGTCCGGGCAGCCCGCCGCGCTGGACGAGTTCGTGGTGGCGTGCGAAGCCGAGGACGTGCGGGCCAAGCGGGTGCCGGTGGACTACGCGTCGCACTCCGCGCAGGTCGACGAGCTGCGGGACGAGCTGCTCGCGGAGCTGGAGCCCGTGCGGCCGCGAGCGGGTTCCGTGCCGGTCTACTCGACGCTGACCGGGCGGGTGGAGGACGGCTCGGGGATGGATGCCGGGTACTGGTTCGACAACCTGCGCGGGGTCGTGGACTTCGCGGGTGCGGTGGAGCGGCTGGTCACCGACGAGTTCGGACTGTTCGTCGAGTGCTCCCCGCATCCGGTGCTGACCATGGCGCTGCCCGAGGACGTCGTCGCCGTCGGATCACTCAAACGCGACCACGGCGGTCTCGACCGGATGCTGCTGTCTCTCGGTGAGGTCGTCGTCCGCGGCCTCACCCCGGACTGGTCCGCGGTCCTGCCCGGCGACGGGCGGGCGGACCTGCCCACGTACCCGTTCCAGCGGCAGCGTTTCTGGCCCGCGCGCGGTGCCACCGAGGTGGCCGCGTCCGGACTCGCCGCCACCGGGCACCCGCTGCTGGGCGC
>NZ_KI912234.1:30325-31988 GCF_000231035.2 Saccharomonospora iraqiensis subsp. paurometabolica YIM 90007
CGTATTCGCTGGCCACCACGCGTACCGCCTTCGACCGGCGGGCCGTGGCGCTGAGCCCGGACGCACTCGCCGCGCTGGCCGACGGTGTGCCGCACCCGTTGTTGGTGGAGGGCACGGTGGGGGAGCCGGGTCGGACGGTGTTCGTGTTTCCGGGTCAGGGTTCGCAGTGGGTGGGGATGGCGCGGGGGTTGGCTGCGGAGTCGTCGGTGTTCGCGGGGCGGTTGTCGGAGTGTGCGGCGGCGTTGGAGCCGTTCGTGGACTGGTCTTTGGCCGATGTGCTGGACGATGCCGACTTGTTGGGTCGGGTTGATGTGGTGCAGCCGGTGTTGTGGGCTGTGATGGTGTCGTTGGCTGAGGTGTGGCGGTCGTGGGGGATCGAGCCGGACGCTGTGGTGGGGCATTCGCAGGGTGAGATCGCGGCTGCGGTGGTGGCGGGGGCGTTGTCTCTGGAGGACGGCGCCAGGGTTGTGGCTTTGCGGTCGCGGGTGTTGCGGCGGTTGGCGGGTCGTGGCGGGATGGTGTCGCTCGCGTTGGGTGAGGCCGGAGTGCGTGATCGGATCGCGCCGTTGGGTGAGCGGGTCTCGGTTGCTGCTGTGAACGGTGCTGGTGCGGTGGTGGTGTCGGGGGAGCCTGCCGCGTTGGACGAGTTGGTCGCGGCGTGTGAGGTCGAGGGTGTGCGGGCGAAGCGGGTTCCGGTGGATTATGCCTCGCATTCGGCGCAGGTCGATGAGTTGCGGGATGAGTTGTTGGCGGTGTTGGAGCCGGTCCGGCCGCGTGCGGGTGAGATTCCGATCCATTCGACTCTGACGGGTGAGGTTGAGGACGGCTCGGGGATGGATGCCGGGTATTGGTTCGACAACCTCCGCTCGACCGTCCGGTTCTCCGACGCTGTCACCGCGCTGGCTGCGGACGGGTTCGGCACGTTCGTGGAGTGTTCTCCGCATCCGGTGTTGACGATGTCCCTGCCCGACGATGTGGTCGCGGTGGGTTCGCTCAAGCGCGACGAGGGTGGCCTGGAGCGGATGCTGCTCTCCCTGGGCGAGGCCGTCGTGCACGGCGTGACGCCGGACTGGGCCGCGGTGATTCCCGACGGGGAACGCGTCGAGCTGCCCACCTACCCGTTCCAGCACCAGCGGTACTGGCTCGACGCGCCCCGGCGGGGCGGCGCGGCGGGGCGCCACCCGATTCTCACGACCACCGTCGACCTCGCCCGAGGCGAAGGACTCGTCCTTTCCGGCCGCGTCGGTGTCGGCTCCCACCCGTGGACCGCCGACCACGCCCTCAGCGGCCGCGTCGTCGTCCCCGGCACGGGCATGCTGGAACTCGCCCTGCACGCCGCCGACGAGGCAGGGTGTGCCCAGGTGGAGGAGCTGCTGCTCACCACACCGCTGGTCCTGCCCGCCCACGGTGAACTCGACGTCCAGGTCACGGTGGAGGAGCCGGACGCCGAAGGCGGCAGGCACCTCGCCGTCCACTCCCGGCCCTCGTGCTCGGGTGCGTCGTGGACCGAGCATGCGACCGGCGTCCTCACCACGGCCGCTCCCGAGGTTCCGGCAGCCGACCCCGTGTGGCCGCCGCCGGGGGCCGAGCCGATCCCCGTCGAGGCCGACGCGGTCTACGCCGCGTTCGCCGCGGCCGGGTTCGACTACGGCCCGGCCTTCCG
>NZ_KI912234.1:32088-33528 GCF_000231035.2 Saccharomonospora iraqiensis subsp. paurometabolica YIM 90007
GTCGGCCGAACCGCGGCGGAGCTGCTGGCCGGGCTCGCGGCGCTGAGCCGGAACGAGGCTCTGCCCGGCGTGGTGCGCGGCGAGGCCGCCGGCGTCGACGGCACGGTGTTCGTGTTTCCGGGGCAGGGTTCGCAGTGGGTGGGGATGGCGCGGGAGCTGGCGGTGGAGTCGTCGGTGTTTGCGGGGCGGTTGTCGGAGTGTGTGGCGGCGTTGAGCGCGTTCACCGATTTCTCGGTTGATGAGGCTCTGGACGATGCCGATCTGTTGGGTCGGGTTGATGTGGTGCAGCCGGTGTTGTGGGCTGTGATGGTGTCGCTGGCCGAGTTGTGGCGGTCGTGGGGGATCGAGCCGGATGCGGTGGTGGGGCATTCGCAGGGTGAAATCGCGGCTGCGGTGGTGGCGGGTGCGTTGTCTCTGGAGGACGGTGCTCGGGTGGTGGCGTTGCGGTCGCGGGTGTTGCGGCGGTTGGCGGGTCGTGGCGGGATGGTGTCGGTCGCGTTGGGTGAGGTCGAGGTTCGTGACCGCATTGCCGGGTTCGGTGAGCGGGTGTCGATCGCTGCGGTCAATGGCGAGACAGCGGTGGTGGTGTCGGGTGAGCCGGGGGCTCTGGACGAGTTGGTCGCGGCGTGTGAGGTCGAGGGTGTGCGGGCGAAGCGGGTTCCGGTGGATTATGCCTCGCATTCGGCGCAGGTCGATGAGTTGCGGGATGAGTTGTTGGCGGTGTTGGAGCCGGTCCGGCCGCGTGCGGGTGAGATCCCGATCCATTCGACTCTGACGGGTGAGGTTGCGGATGGCTCGGGGATGGATGCCGGGTACTGGTTCGACAACCTCCGCTCCACCGTCCGGTTCGCCACGGTCGTCGAACGCCTCGACGGCAGTGCCTTCGTCGAGTGCTCCCCGCACCCGGTGCTCACCGCGGCCCTGCCCGACGGCGTCGTCGCCGTGGGCTCGCTGCGCCGTGACGACGGCGGCCTGGACAGGATGCTGCTCTCCCTGGGCGAGGGCGTCGTGCGCGGCCTGAGCCCGCGTTGGTCGGCCGTCGCTCCCGGCGCCAGGGTCGATCTGCCCACCTACGCGTTCCAGCGCACACGATTCTGGCCCGCCCCCGCCGCCCCGGCGACGCCGGTGGCCACCGCGGACGCCGAGTTCTGGGAGGCGGTGGCCGACCAGGACCGGGATGCGCTCGCCACGACTCTCCAGCTGGAACCCGATGCGGGCCTCGACGAGTTCCTGCCCGCGCTCGCCGAGTGGCGCGAGCGGGGCACCGTGCGCACCACGGTGGATTCCTGGCGCTACCGCGTCACCTGGCAGCAGCTCGCCGACACGGCCACCCCGCTGAGCGGCCGCTGGCTGCTCGTCGCTCCCGACGGGGTCGACGACCCGTGGAGCGCCGTGCTGTGCCGTGCCCTCACCGCGCGCGGCGCGGCCGTGACGCGCGTG
>NZ_KI912234.1:33628-37526 GCF_000231035.2 Saccharomonospora iraqiensis subsp. paurometabolica YIM 90007
CGACCGTGGCGGCGTCACTCCGATGCCGCCCGCTCTCGCGGTGCGCGCGCTGGGCAAGGCCGTCGGCGACACGCAGGTCGTCATCGCCGACATCGACTGGGACCGGTTCGTGCCCGCCTTCACGGCCTCCCGCCCCAGCAGCCTGTTCGCGCACTTCTCGAGCGCTGGACCGGAGACCGTGGCCGCCGAGGTGGACGACCTCGACGAGCTGGTCCGGTCCTGCACCGCGGGCGTGCTCGCCTACCCGTCGTCCGCCGACGTCGCGCCGGGCAGGGCGTTTCGCGATCTGGGCATCGACTCGCTGACCGCCCTGGAACTGCGCAACGTCCTCACGCGCGCCACCGGGCTCACCCTGCCCGCGACCCTCGTCTTCGACTTTCCCACCCCGGCCGCCCTCGCCGCCCACCTCGCCGAACTCCTCACCGGCACCGGAACCCGGCAGGCCACCCGCCCGGCGGCGGTGGCCGACGACCCGGTCGCGATCGTCGCCATGTCCTGCCGTTTCCCCGGCGGCGTGAGCAGCGTCGAGGACTTCTGGCGGCTGCTCGCCGACGGCGGTGACGCCTTGGGCGCCTTCCCCACCGACCGTGGCTGGGATCTCGACGCCCTGTTCGCCGCCGACCCCGACCGCCCCGGCACCTCGCACACCGCCGAGGGCGGCTTCCTCGCCGACGTCGCGGGGTTCGACGCGGAGCTGTTCGGCATCTCCCCGCGCGAGGCGCTGGCCATGGACCCGCAACAGCGGATCCTGCTCCAGACCGCGTGGGAGGCGTTCGAACGCGGCGGGCTCGACCCCCGGTCCGTGCGCGGCTCCGCGACCGGCGTGTTCGTCGGCACCAACGGCCAGGACTACGCCACCGCCCTGGGCGGCGACCTGTCCGAGTACGGCGGCTATCTCGCCACCGGTAACGCCGCCAGCGTCGTCTCCGGCAGGCTGTCCTACTCCTTCGGACTCGAAGGCCCGGCCCTCACCGTCGACACCGCGTGCTCCGCGTCGCTGGTGGCACTGCACCTGGCCGCCCAGTCGCTGCGGTCGGGTGAGTGCGACCTGGCGCTCGCGGGCGGTGTGACGGTGATGTCCACCCCCGCGGTGTTCGTCGAGTTCTCCCGCCAGCGCGGCCTCGCGGGCGACGGCCGCTGCAAGGCCTTCTCCTCGGACGCCGATGGCACCGGCTGGGGCGAGGGTGTCGGCCTGTTGCTGGTCGAGCGCCTGTCCGACGCCGAACGCCACGGTCACCCGGTCCTCGCCGTGCTGCGTGGCTCGGCCGTCAACCAGGATGGCACGTCCAACGGCCTCACCGCGCCGAACGGGCCCGCCCAGCAGCGGGTCATCCGCTCGGCCCTGGCTTCCGCCGGGCTTGACGGGTCCGATGTGGACGCGGTGGAAGCACACGGTACGGGGACCGTCCTGGGTGATCCAATCGAGGCGCAGGCCCTGCTGGCGACCTACGGACAGGGCCGGGACCGGCCGTTGTGGCTCGGGTCGGTGAAGTCCAACATCGGCCACACCCAGGCGGCCGCGGGCGCCGCCGGAGTGATCAAGTCGGTGCTGGCCCTGCGGCACGGGGTGTTGCCTCGGTCCCTGCACGTGGCCGAGCCGAACCAGCACGTGGACTGGACGGCGGGCTCCGTCTCGCTGCTCACCGATCCGCAGCCGCTGCCCGACACGGGACGCCCGTGGCGGATCGGCGTGTCCTCGTTCGGTGTCAGCGGCACCAACGCGCACCTGGTCGTGGAGCAGGCCCGGACGTCCGTAACGGAGCCCGCGGCACGTCCGGAGCGGGTGGTGCCCTGGATCGTCTCCGGCCAGACCGCCGACGCCGTTCGCGCCCAGGCCGCCCGGCTGAACCACGTCGAGGCGGAGCCGGTGGACGTGGCGCACACGCTGCTCACCGCCCGCGCGGCGCTGGAGCACAGTGGTGTGGTCGTCGGCCGGGACCTGGCCGAGCTGCGGTCCGGGCTCTCGACCGTCCAGCCGGTGACGGCGACGACGGGACGCGTGGCGTTCGTGTTCACGGGTCAGGGTTCGCAGCGGGTGGGGATGGGTCGTGGGTTGGCTGCGGCGTTTCCGGTGTTCGCGTCCGCGTGGGACGAGGTGCTGGCGTTGTTTCCGGCTGAGGTGCGGGAGGAGATCTCGGGTGGGTCGCGTCTCGGGGAGACGCGGTTTGCGCAGCCGGGGATTTTCGCGTTCGAGGTGGCGTTGGTGCGGCTGTTCGGGTCGTGGGGTGTGGTGCCGGATGTGGTGATGGGGCATTCGGTGGGGGAGATCGCGGCGGCGTGGGCTGCGGGGGTGTTCTCGTTGGAGGATGCGGCGCGGTTGGTGGTGGAGCGTGGTGCGTTGATGGACGCGGTGCGCACACCCGGGGCGATGGCCGCGATCGGTGTGTCGGAGGCCGAGGTGGAGCTGCCGGACGGCGTCGAGTTGGCGGCGGTGAACGCGCCGGAGTCGGTGGTGGCCTCCGGCGACGCCGACGCGGTGGAGACGTTGGTCGCGGACTACAAGGCGCGTGGGATCAAGGCGTCGCTGCTCGATGTGAGTCACGCGTTCCACTCCGCCCACATGGAGGACGTACTGGACGAGCTCGGCGAGTTCGTCGCGACCCTGCCGCGCGCGGCCGCGTCGGTGAAGTTCGTCGCGGTCGCGGGGGATCTGGACCCCACCGAGGTCGGGTACTGGGTCGACAACGTGCGCCGCACCGTCCGGTTCGCCGACGGTGCCGGGCGGTTGGACGCGGCACACGTCATCGAGGTCGGGCCGGACGCGGCGCTGACCCCGTGGCTCGACGGGGCGGTGGCCGCCCAGGGCAAGGGTGACGAGGAGTCCGCCGTCGTTCGCGCGCTGGGCGTGCTGCATGCGCGCGGGGTGACCGTCGACTGGTCGGAGTTCTTCGGCGGCACGGACCCGCGCGTGGTGGATCTGCCGACCTACCCCTTCCAGCAGCGCCGCTACTGGCCCGAGGCGAGCGGCGGCGGCAGCCGCTCCCTGCACTACGTCGAGGACTGGGCCCCCGTCACCGCGCCCGCCTCGCCCGGGGACTGGCTCGTGGTCCACGAGGACGGTCTCGAAGCGCCGCTGACCGGGAACCGGACTCTGGCGGTGCGGCGCGGGATCGGGCGGGCAGAACTCGCCACGCTGCTGGCCGGGGCGGGCGACGTCGTGTCCGTGCTCGACGACGCGGCCGACGTGCTGACCCTGTTGCAGGCCATGGGCGATGCCGGGGCCTCCGGACGGCTGTGGGCTGTCGTCGGCGACGACGCGGGAACCGCCGGCCTCGCCCGCACCGCCGCCCTGGAGTTGCCCGACCGGTGGGGCGGCGTCCTCCACCACGACGGCTCCGACTGGGATCTCGTCGCCCGCGCGCTCGGGGGAGGGGAGGACGAGCTCGCCGTCCGCGACGGCGCCTTGCTCGGCAGGCGCGTCGGCCGCCTGGCTCCGAGCGCGGGCACCTGGCAGCCGAGCGGAACCGTCCTGGTCACCGGTGGCACCGGGGCGCTCGGCGCGCACGTCGCTCGGTGGCTGCACGCGCAGGGCGTCGAGCGCATCGTCCTCGCCGGACGCCGCGGCCCCGACGCGCCCGGCGCGGTGGAGCTGGCAGCCGAAACCGGTGCGATCATCCGCGCGGTGGACGTCGCCGACCGCGACTCTCTCGCAGCGCTCATCGCCGAGTTCCCGCCGGATGCCGTCATCCACGCCGCCGGGCTCCTCGACGACGGTGTGGTCGACGGCCTCACCCCGGAACGGATGCGGGCCGTCGACATCCCCAAGATCGACGCCACCCGGCTGCTCGACGAGCTGACCGAGAACCTCGACGCGTTCGTCCTGTTCTCCTCGGCCGCCGCCACCTTCGGCTCCGCCGGGCAGGCCAACTACGCCGCCGCCAACGCGCGTCTCGACGCG
>NZ_KI912234.1:37626-38271 GCF_000231035.2 Saccharomonospora iraqiensis subsp. paurometabolica YIM 90007
GCCCCGGCTACCGCACCGGCGACCTCGTCGCCGTCCTCGCCCAGAACGCCGAGGACCAGCTCACCCTGGGCCCCGGCGGCGTCAGCGTTCGCCGGATCGTGCGCGCCGCCCCGCCCACGTCGTCCTGGAAACCGCGCGGCACCGTCCTGATCACCGGTGGCCTCGGTGCCGCGGGCGCGCACACCGCCCGCTGGTGCGCCGAGAACGGGGCCGAGCACCTGCTCCTGCTCGGCCGCCGCGGTCTCGACACCTCCGGCGCCGAAGACCTCCGCGACGAACTCACCACCCTGGGCGCCCGGGTCACCGTGGCCGCCTGCGACGCCGCCGACCGCGACGCTCTGACCGCCCTGCTCGGCGAGCATCCGGTCGACTCCGTTATCCACACCGCGGGCGTGCTCGACGACGGTGTCGTCACCGCGCTGACTCCGGAGCGGATCGCGAACGTGCTGCGGCCCAAGGTCGACGCGGCCCGGCTGCTGGACGAGCTGACCGGTGAGCTGGACGCGTTCATCCTCTTCACCTCGGTGTCCGGCGTGACCGGGAGCGCGGCCCAAGCCCACTACGCGGCCGCCAACGCGGAGCTCGATGCGCTCGCCGCCGACCGCCGCGCTCGCGGCCTGCCCGCCACGGCCATCGCCTGGGGCG
>NZ_KI912234.1:38371-43609 GCF_000231035.2 Saccharomonospora iraqiensis subsp. paurometabolica YIM 90007
CCCCCGCGCCCGTGCCCGACCTCGCCGCTCGCGTCGCGGGTACGGCCGACCGCGAACGGGTCGTGCTCGACGCGGTGCGGGAGGCCGCCGCCACCGTCCTCGGCCACTCGTCGACGGACGCGGTGCCGGCGGACAAGTCGTTCCGGGACGTCGGGTTCGACTCCCTCACGGCCGTCGAGTTCCGGAACGTGCTGGGCGCTGCCGGACTCACGGTGTCCGCGACCGCGGTGTTCGACCACCCGACACCACGGGCGCTGGCCGCGTTCGCCGTCGGCCAGCTGACCTCGGCCGGGTTGCCCGCGCTACTGGCCGACGTCGACCGGCTGGAACGGGAACTGGCCGAGGCCGCGACCGATGCCCTCGACCGTGCCCGCGTCGCGGTGCGGCTGCGCAGCCTGCTGGACTCGTGGACCGACGCGAGCCCCGCGTCCGATGCGGATGGCGAGGTGCTGTCGGTCGACTCCGACGACGAGCTGTTCGGCCTGATCGAGCGGGAATTGGGACAGGATTAGCACACCGGAGCGTGGCGCCGGCGATGCTCCCGGCTCACGGGCTCCGCGTTCGGCCCGAGGCCCCGTACGAGCTGACCGAGGCCGTGCCCTGCCACGATTCGGGCGCCGACTCGCGTTAGGGGGTCCCGGATAGGGGGAGGGGTGGCCCCCTCCCCCGGCCGCGGAGTGGCGGGTCCGTGGAGCCCCTAACGCGGTGACCGCGCGGCTTCCGGCGGCCGGGCTCCGAGCCCGGCCGCGCCGTCGCCGGCACCCACGACCTTCCGGTACGCGGACGCCCCTTGGCCTGGTGTTAGGAGCTCTTAGGGGTTGTCGGCCCATTTCCGCCTCCCTAGTGTTGCCTCCGGCTGGGAATGATCGGCGCGCGCTCGTGTCGGGCCTTGGGACTGATCCGGCCGCTTCGCGGAGGTGTCGCCAGATTTGTCGAGCGAGAACAAGCTCCGTGACTACCTGAAGTTGGTCACGGCCGACCTGCAGCGTGCCCGCAGGCAGCTCAAGGAGCAGCGGGAGGCTCTGTCCGAGCCGATCGCCGTCGTCGCCGCCGCGTGCCGCTTCCCCGGCGGCATCGCCTCTCCCGAGGACCTGTGGGAGGTGGCCGCGAGCGGAACCGACGCGCTGGGGCCGTTCCCCACCGACCGCGGCTGGGACCTCGAGGGTCTGCGTACCTCCTCCCTGGCACAGGAAGGCGGGTTCCTCGACGCGGCCAGCGCCTTCGACGCCGACCTGTTCGGAATCTCGCCGCGCGAGGCCGTGGCGATGGATCCCCAGCAGCGCCTGATGTTGCAGGTCTGCTGGGAGGCGTTCGAGCGGGCCGGGCTCGACCCGCGGGGCGTGCGCGGCGAGCGGGTCGGCGTCTTCGCGGGCACCAACGGCCAGGACTACGCCACGCTGCTGCTGGACTCGTCCGCCGAGTCGACCGGGTACCTGGCCACCGGTAACGCCGCGAGCGTGCTCTCCGGACGGCTCTCCTACTCCTTCGGCGTCGAGGGACCGGCCGTCACCGTCGACACGGCGTGCTCGTCGTCGCTGGTCACGCTGCATCTGGCGGCCCGCGCCCTCCGCGCGGGGGAGTGCTCGCTCGCGCTGGCGGGCGGCGCCACCGTCATGGCCACCCCCAACGGTTTCGTCGAGTTCTCCCGCCAGCGCGGCCTCGCCGGCGACGGCCGCTGCAAGGCGTTCGCCGACGCCGCCGATGGCACCGGATGGGGCGAGGGCGCGGGCGTTCTCCTGCTCGAACGGCTCTCGGACGCCGAGCGCAACGGGCATCCCGTGCTCGCCGTCGTGCGTGGCTCGGCGGTCAACTCCGATGGCGCGTCCAACGGGCTCACCGCCCCCAACGGTCCCTCCCAGCAGCGCGTCGTGCTGCAAGCCCTGGAAGACGCCCGACTGGGAGTGTCCGATGTCGACCTCGTCGAGGCGCACGGCACCGGCACGTCGCTGGGCGACCCGATCGAGGCCGGAGCGCTGCTGGCCACCTACGGGCAGGATCGCGACGAGCCGCTGTACCTGGGGTCGGTGAAGTCGAACATCGGGCACACCCAGGCCGCCGCGGGCGTCGCCGGTGTGATCAAGGCCGTCGGCGCGCTGCGGCACGCGGTCCTGCCGAAGACCCTCCACATCGACCAGCCCTCCACGCACGTGGACTGGTCCGCGGGCGCCGTCGAACTGCTGACCGACACCCGTCCGTGGCCCGACGTGGACCGGCCCAGGCGGGCGGCGGTGTCGTCGTTCGGTGTCAGCGGCACCAACGCGCACGTCATCCTGGAGCAGGCGCCCGAGACCGAGGCACCCGCCCCGGTCGAGAGCACCCCGGTTCCGTGGGTGCTGTCCGGTCGCACCGAAGCCGCGCTCCTCGGGCAGGCGCAGCGACTCCTGGCCCACAGCGCCGATCTGAATCTCGCCGACGTCGCCCGGACCCTGGCCGGGCGCGCCGCACTCGATCAGCGGGCCGTGCTGGCCGGTGACCGTGCTCAGCTGACGTCCGCCCTCCGATCGCTCGCGGCGGGCGAGACCCACCCGGCGCTCGTGCGCGGCACACCCGGCGAGCCGGGGCGGACGGTGTTCGTATTTCCCGGTCAGGGTTCGCAGTGGGTCGGGATGGCGCGTGAGCTGGCGGAGCAGTCGCCGGTGTTCGCGGAGCGGTTGGCGGAGTGTGCTGCGGCGCTGGAGCCGTTCACCGATTTCTCCCTGGACGCCGCGTTGGGTGATGGCGATCTGCTGGGTCGGGTCGATGTGGTGCAGCCGGTGTTGTGGGCTGTGATGGTGTCGCTGGCGCAGTTGTGGCGCTCGTGGGGGATCGAGCCGGATGCGGTGGTGGGTCATTCGCAGGGTGAGATCGCTGCTGCTGTGGTCGCGGGGGCGCTGGCGTTGAAGGACGGTGCCAGGGTGGTTGCCCTGCGGTCGCGGGTGCTGAAGCAGCTCGCGGGTCGTGGCGGGATGGTCTCGGTCGCGCTGGGTCAGGCCGAGGTTCGCGACCGGATCACACCGTTCGGTGACCGGGTCTCGATCGCCGCGATCAACAGCACCCGCGCTGTGGTGGTGTCGGGTGAGCCGGAGGCCCTCGACGAGCTGATCGCCGCCTGTGCGGCCGACGGTGTGCGGGCGAAGCGGGTCCCGGTGGATTACGCCTCCCACTCGGCGCAGGTCGACGAGTTGCGCGACGAGCTGCTGGAGGTGCTGGAGCCGGTCCGGCCGCGTGCGGGGACTGTGCCCGTGTATTCGACGTTGACCGGGCGCGTTGAGGACGGCTCGGGGATGGACGCCGGGTATTGGTTCGACAACCTCCGCTCCACCGTCCGGTTCGCCGGTGCTGTCGAGACTCTGGTGGCCGACGGGTTCGGCACCGTCGTGGAGTGTTCCCCGCATCCGGTGCTGACGATGGCCCTGCCGGACGACGTCGTCGCGGTCGGCTCGCTCAAGCGGGACGACGGCGGCCTGGAGCGGATGCTGCTCTCCCTGGGTGAGGCCGTCGTGCACGGCGTCACGCCGGACTGGGCCGCGGTGGTGCCCGGCGGCCGCCGCATCGACCTGCCCACCTACGCCTTCCAGGAACGCCGCTTCTGGTTGCCGACCGGCCGCCGCACCGGCGACGTGGCCGCCGCGGGTCTCGCGCCGGCTGAACATCCCCTGCTCGGTGCCGCCCTGGCCCTCGCCCACGACGACGGGGCCGTGCTCTCCGGCAGGCTCTCCACCCGGACCCACCCCTGGCTGGCCGACCACGTCGTGTCCGGCCGGGTCGTGGTCCCCGGCACCGCCCTGCTCGAACTCGCGCTGCGCGCCGGTCGCCAGGTCGGCCGCGACACCGTCGCCGACCTGACCTTCGTCACCCCGCTGGTGCTGGACGACGGCGGCGTGGACGTCCAGGTCGCCGTCGGACCGGATGCCGCCGGGACCCGGTCCGTGCACATTCATTCCCGCCGTGGCGCCGACGATCCGTGGACCCACCACGCCGAGGGCGCGGTCACCGTCGCCCCCGAAGCGCCTCCTGCGCTGGGGGATTGGCCGCCCTCGGGTGCCGAGCCCGTCGACATCGCGGGTGTCTACGACTCCTTCACCACCGCCGGTATCACCTACGGCCCCGCCTTCCGGAACCTGCGCGCGGTATGGCGGCGGGGTGACGAGGTCTTCGCCGAGGTCGTCCTGCCCGAGGGCGCGGCGGAGAGGTTCGGCGTGCACCCGGCGTTGCTCGACTCCGCCCTGCATGCCACCGCGTTCGGCTCGTTCGTCAGCGATCCCGCTACCGGATGGCTGCCGTTCTCGTGTTCCGGTGTCCGCCTGTTCGCTGCGGGCGCGACCGCTCTGCGGGTCCGGCTCGCTCCGAGTGCGCAGGACGCCGTGTCCGTCCTGGCCGCCGACGGCGCGGGCACGCCGGTCGCCGAGATCGCCGCGGTGGCTCTGCGGCCCATCCCCGCGCTGCCGGATTCCGTCGACGGCGCGCTGTTCCGGCTCGACTGGGTCCCCGTCCCCGGCACGGACACGCCGGCCGCCGAGCGTGTCACCACCCCGAGGGAGGCACTCGACGTTCTGCACCGCGTCCTCGGGACCGAGGGCGAGCCCGTCGCGCTCGTCATCGGCGACGGGCCGGAGGCGGCCGCCGCGGGCGGGCTGATCCGGTCGGCCCAGGCCGAGAACCCCGGACGCATCGTCCTGGTGGAGTCTGCCGAGGACTCGCCGCCTCCGCTTCCCCGCGACGAACCCCGGGTGCGGGTGACGCGGGACGGTGTGGTCGCGCCCAGGCTCGCGCGGGCGGAGGCGGCCCCGGCCACGCCGTTCGGCCCGGACAGCCGCGTTCTGATCACCGGCGGCACCGGCGTCCTCGGTACCGCACTGGCCCGCCACCTCGTCGAGCGGCACGGTGTCCGCCACCTGATCCTGGTCGGCCGCAGCGGCACCGCCGACCTGCCCGCTCTCGATGCGGACGTGCGCGTCGTCGCCTGTGACGTCACCGACCGCGACGCCGTGGCGGCGCTGCTCGCCGAACATCCCGTCACCGCCGTCGTGCACGCGGCAGGCGTCCTCGACGACGCCACCATCGCCACGCTCACCGCCGACCGTCTCGACGCCGTCCTCGCCCCGAAACTCACCGGCGCCCAGCACCTCGACGACCTCACGGGTGAGCTGGAGGCGTTCGTCGTGTTCTCCTCCGCAGCCGGGGTCTTCGGCGGCGCGGGGCAGGGCGCGTACGCGGCCGCCAACGCCGGGCTCGACGCGCTCGTGGCCCGCCGCCGGG
>NZ_KI912234.1:43709-48504 GCF_000231035.2 Saccharomonospora iraqiensis subsp. paurometabolica YIM 90007
CTCCTCGACCACCTGCCGGAGGCCCGGCGTGCGACGCCGGTCGCGCCCGCCGGACTCGACCTCGCCGAGGTCGGCCCGGAGGCCGTCCTCGAGCTGGTGCGTGCCCAGGCCGCCGCCGTGCTCGGTCACCGCGACGCTGCGGCGGTCCCACCGCACAAGCCCTTCCGCGATCTCGGCGTCGACTCGCTGACCGCCGTCGAGCTGCGGAACCTGCTCGGCGCGGCCACCGGCCTCACCCTCCCGGCGGGCGCTGTCTTCGACCACCCGACCCCGGCCGACCTCGCCCGCGCACTCGTCGAACGGCTCACCGGCACCGTTACCGACGGCGGCCCCGCCCGGGCGCGGCCGGTGGACGAGCCGGTCGCGATCGTCGCCATGGCCTGTCGCTTCCCCGGGAACGTCAGCAGCCCCGAGGACCTGTGGGAGCTGCTGGCCGCCGGGCGGGACGCGGTCGGCCCGTTCCCCGAGGACCGCAACTGGGATCTCGCCGCCCTGTCGGCCGACGACGGGTCCGACACCGGCTTCGGCGCGTTCCTGCACGACGCCTCGGGATTCGACGCCGACTTCTTCGGCATCTCGCCGCGCGAGGCGCTGGCCATGGACCCGCAGCAGCGGCTCCTGCTGGAGACCTCCTGGGAGGCCGTCGAGCGCGCGGGCATCGCCCCGACCACGCTCAAGGGCACGGCCACGGGCGTGTTCATGGGAACCAACGGGCAGGACTACGCGAACCTGTTCCTCGGCTCCACCGAGGAGGTCGCCGGGCACCTGGCCACCGGCAACGCGGCCGCCGTCGTCTCCGGCCGCCTGTCCTACGCCTTCGGCCTGGAAGGCCCGTCGGTCACCGTCGACACCGCGTGCTCGGCGTCGCTGGTGTCGCTGCATCTCGCCGCCCAGGCACTGCGCTCGGGCGAGTGCGACCTGGCCCTGGCCGGCGGCGCGACGGTGATGTCCACGCCGGGCGCGTTCCTGGAGTTCTCCCGCCAGCGCGGGCTGGCAGCCGACGGCCGCTGTAAGGCGTTCGCCGCGGGCGCCGACGGCACCGGCTGGGGGGAGGGCGTCGGCGTGCTCGTCGTCGAACGGCTCTCCGACGCCCGCCGCAACGGCCATCCGGTCCTGGCCGTCGTGCGGGGCTCCGCGGTCAATCAGGACGGTGCGTCCAACGGTCTCACCGCGCCCAACGGTCCCGCACAGCAACGTGTCATTCGCGCCGCCCTGGCCGCCGCCGACCTCGGACCGACCGAGGTGGACGTCGTGGAGGCGCACGGCACCGGCACCGCACTGGGCGACCCGATCGAAGCCGAGGCGCTGCTGGCCACCTACGGCCGCGACCGTGCGCATCCGCTGCTGCTCGGGTCCGTCAAGTCCAACCTGGGCCACACCCAGGCCGCCGCGGGCGTGGCGGGTGTCATCAAGGCGGTGCTCGCCCTGCGCCGGGGCGCCGTCCCGGCGACCCTGCACATCGACGCGCCGACCCCGCACGTGGACTGGTCCTCGGGGGCCGTCGAGCTGGTCACCGGGACGCGGGCGTGGCCCGACCGCGACCGGGCCCGGCGGATGGCGGTCTCGGCTTTCGGCGTGAGTGGCACCAATGCGCATGTGGTCCTGGAACAGGGCGACCCCGTTCCGGCCGTGGAGCCGGTGACCGGGCAGGTGCCGTTCGTGCTGTCGGCGCGCTCGGCCGAGGCGCTGGAGGCGCATGCGGGCACGCTCACGGAGCTGTCGGTGCCGCTCGCCTACTCGCTGGCGACGTCGCGGGCCTGGCTGGAACACCGGGCGGTGGCGGTCTCCGAGGACGGTGTGCGGGCGTTGGCGGCGGGGCAGCCGCACCCGGATCTCGTGCGCGGCACCGCGGGCGAGCCCGGCAAGACGGTGTTCGTGTTCCCCGGTCAGGGTTCCCAGTGGGTCGGTATGGCTCGGGAACTGGCCGCCGAGTCGGAGGTGTTCGCGGCACGGCTGGCCGAGTGTCAAGCGGTGCTGGACCAGTTCGTGGACTGGTCACTCGATGTCGCGTTGGACGATGCCGACCTGCTCGACCGGGTCGACGTCGTCCAGCCCGCGTTGTGGGCCGTGATGGTCTCGCTGGCCGAGGTGTGGCGCTCCTGGGGTGTCGAACCGGATGCCGTGGTGGGCCACTCCCAGGGTGAGATCGCAGCCGCCGTGGTGGCTGGTGCGTTGTCCCTCGAGGACGGTGCCAGAGTGGTGGCCCTGCGGTCGCGGGTGTTACGACGGCTCGCGGGGCGTGGCGGGATGGTGTCGATCGCGCTGGACGAGGCCGGAGTGCGGGAGCGGATCGAACCGTTCGGGCAGCGGATCTCGATCGCGGCGATCAACGGCTCCGCCGCCGCTGTGGTGTCGGGCGAGCCGGAGGCGCTGGAGGAGCTGATCACCACCTGTGCGGCCGACGAGGTCCGGGCGAAGCGGGTCCCGGTCGACTATGCCTCGCACTCGGCGCAGGTGGACGGATTGCGCGAGGAGCTTCTGGAGGCCCTGGAGCCGGTTCGGCCGCACACGGGGACGGTTCCGGTGTACTCGACGCTGACCGGCCGGGTCGAGGACGGCTCGGCCCTGGACGCCGGTTACTGGTTCGACAACCTGCGCTCGCCGGTGCGGTTCGCCGACGCCGTCACCGCACTCTCGGCCGAGGGATTCGGCACGTTCGTCGAGTGCTCGCCGCACCCCGTACTGACCATGGCTCTGCCCGAGGACGTGTTCGCGGTCGGCTCGCTCACCCGCGACGACGGCGGCCTGCGCAGGCTGCAGCTCTCCCTGGGCGAGGCCGTCGTCCACGGCGCGGCGCCCGACTGGGACGCTGTCATCCCCGGTGGGCAGCGCATCGACCTGCCGACCTACCCGTTCCAGCACGCCCGCTTCTGGCCCGCCCGCCCGGTGGCGAGGGGTTCCCTGTCCCATGCCGGGCTGGCCGCCGCGGGTCACCCGCTGCTGGCCGCGCTGGCCACGCTGCCCGACGAACAGGGTGTGCTGCTCACCGGCAGACTCAGCACCGAGACACAGCCCTGGCTGGCCGACCACGTCGTGGCGGGGCAGGTGGTCTTCCCCGGCACCGGCGTCCTCGAACTGGCACTGCACGCCGCCGACCAGGTCGACCTGACCGGCGTCGACGAGCTGTCGCTGCACGTTCCCCTCGTCGTTCCGGACGAGGGCGTGGACGTGCAGCTCGCCGTCGGCCCGACCGCCGACGGCCGCGCCACCTTCACGGTCCACACCCGGCACGCGAACGGTGGGTGGACCCGCAACGCCTCCGGTGTGCTCGCCGACGTCACCGCCCCGCCACCGGACGCCGAGTGGCCGCCCGCCGGGGCCGAACCCGTCTCCGTCGACTCCGCCTATGCCGATCTGGCCGAGGTCGGGCTGGTCTACGGGCCTTCGTTCCGAGGCCTGCGAAAGGCGTGGCGCGACGGCGACGACGTCTACGCCGAGGTCCGGTTGCCCGAGGACACCGCCTCCGGATTCGGCGCGCACCCGGCGCTGATCGATGCCGCCCTGCACGCCACCGGCTTCGGAGGGTTCGTCACCGACCCGGCCTCGGCCTGGCTCCCGTTCTCCTGGCAGGGTGTCGCGCTCGGCGCCGTGGGAGCGGGCCACGTGCTGGTCCGGCTCGCCCCCGCCGGAAAGGACACCCTCTCGCTGAGCGTGGTCGACGCGTCCGGTGCGCTCGTCCTGCACGTCGACTCGCTCGCCCTGCGCCCGCTGACCGCCGTCGAGCAGGTCGCCGCCACCGGCGCCGCTGCCGCTCTCTACGGCCGCGAACTCGCCGAGACCACGCTCGGCGGTGCCGTCGAGACCACCGTGCTGGGCATCGATCCCGGCGACACGGAGGCAGCGGCGCGTGCCGCACTCGACCGAGCGCTGCCCGCCGTCCAGGACGCCTGTGCCGGCGACCGGCCGGTGGTCGTCCACGTCACCACGGACGACCTCGTCACCGGGGCACTGCGTGGCCTGCTCCGCGCCGCCGACACCGAAAACCCCGGCCGCGTCACCCTGCTGCTGGCCGACGACGCCGCACTCGCGGGCGAGGCGGCCGCCGCCGACGAGCCCGAGGTGGTCGTGCGCGAAGGCCGCGTGCTCGCACCCCGCCTGACCCGGGCCACCGGCTCCGCGGTGAGCCCGTTCCACGCGGACAGCCGGGTGTTGATCACGGGTGGTACCGGCACGCTGGGTGTGTTGCTCGCGCGTCATCTGGTTGCTGAGCATGGTGTCCGGGAGTTGGTGCTGGTCGGTCGTCGTGGTGCGGATGCTGCCGGTGTGGGGGCTGTGGTCTCCGAGTTGGCCGAGCTCGGTGCGTCGGTGCGGGTTGTGGCGTGTGATGTGGCGGATCGGGAGGCCGTGGCGGCGCTGCTGGCGGAGTATCCGGTGACGGCGGTGGTGCACGCGGCGGGTGTGCTCGACGACGGTGTGGTCACCGCGCTCACCCCCGACCGGCTCGACGCCGTCTGGGGACCCAAGGCCGCGGGTGCGGCCCACCTCGACGAGCTGGCCGGCGACCTGGAGGCGTTCGTCGTCTTCTCGTCGGCTTCCGGCGTGTTCGGCAACGCGGGACAGGCCAACTACGCCGCCGCCAACGCCGCCGCGGACGCGGTGGTCGCGCGCAGGCGGGCCGAGGGCAGGCCGGGTCTGTCGCTGGCGTGGGGCCTGTGGGCCGAGACCAGCGGACTCACCGGCCACCTCGACGACGGGCACCTGCGCCGGGCCGGGCGGGGCGGTGGCCGGGCGTTGGACACCACCGAAGCGCTGGCGTTGTTCGACGCCGCACTCGGAACCGACGCCGCGTTGCTCG
>NZ_KI912234.1:48604-49030 GCF_000231035.2 Saccharomonospora iraqiensis subsp. paurometabolica YIM 90007
GAGGGTGTGCGGGCGAAGCGGGTCCCGGTGGACTATGCCTCCCACTCCGCCCACGTGGACGAGTTGCGGGATGAGTTGTCGGAGGTGCTGGCTCCAATCCAGTCGCGCGCCGGGACTGTGCCGGTGTATTCGACGTTGACCGGGCGGGTCGAGGACGGCTCGGGGATGGATGCCGGGTATTGGTTCGACAATCTCCGTTCGACTGTCCGGTTCTCCGACGCTGTCACCGCGTTGGCTGCGGAGGGGTTCGGCACGTTCGTGGAGTGTTCCCCGCATCCGGTGCTGACGATGTCCCTGCCGGACGACGTGGTCGCGGTCGGCTCGCTCAAGCGGGACGAGGGTGGCCTGGAACGGATGCTGCTCTCCCTGGGTGAGGCCGTTGTGCACGGCGTCACGCCGGACTGGGCCGCGGTGATCCCCGACGGT
>NZ_KI912234.1:49130-53929 GCF_000231035.2 Saccharomonospora iraqiensis subsp. paurometabolica YIM 90007
CATGGCCGCCGACGAGCGCGAGCGCGTTCTGCTCGACCTCGTCCGCGCCACGGCCGCGACCGTCCTGTCGTACAGCGGACCCGCCGCCGTCACCCCGGACGGGGCGTTCGCCGACCTGGGCTTCGACTCGCTGACCGCCGTCGAGCTCCGCAACCGGCTCACCGCCGCCACCGGTGTGCGCCTGCCCGCGACCCTCGTGTTCGACCACCCGACCCCGCTGCGGCTGGCCGCCCACCTCGCGGGCAAGTCCGCGGGTCCAGCCGCGGACACGGCCCCCGCGCGGACCGCGCCGGCCACGATCCGCGACGAGGACGACCCGGTCGTCGTCGTCGGCATGGCGTGTCGCTACCCCGGTGGTGTGACCTCCCCGGAGGGTCTGTGGGACCTCGTCTTCGAGGGCGGTGACGCCATCGGGCCATTCCCGGCGGACCGCGGCTGGGACACCGCCGCGCTGTACGACCCGGACCCGGACAACCCGGGCACCTCCTACACGGCCGAGGGCGGCTTCCTGCGCGACGCCGCCGACTTCGACCCAGCCCCGTTCGGCATCTCCCCGCGTGAGGCGCTGGCGATGGACCCACAGCAGCGGCTGCTGCTGGAGACATCCTGGGAAGCGCTGGAACGCGCCGGAATCGACCCGCGTTCCGTACGCGGCACCGAGGGCAGCGTCTTCGCGGGTGTGATGTACCACGACTACGCGGGCAGGCTCGTCTCCCTGCCGGAGGGTGTCGAAGGCTACCTGGGCACCGGAAACTCCGGCAGCGTCGCCTCCGGGCGCATCGCCTATGTCTTCGGCCTGGAAGGGCCCGCCGTCACCGTGGACACGGCGTGCTCGTCGTCGCTGGTGGCGTTGCACCTGGCTGTGCAGGCGCTGCGGTCGGGGGAGTGCTCGCTGGCGCTGGCCGGCGGTGTCGCCGTGATGGCGACCCCCTCCACGTTCGTCGACTTCTCGCGGCAGCGTGCGCTGGCCGCGGACGGCCGGTGCAAGTCCTTCGCCGAGGGCGCGGACGGCACCGGATGGGGCGAAGGCGCCGGGATGTTGGTGGTGGAGCGCCTGTCGGATGCGCGCAGGCTCGGGCACCCGGTGCTGGCGGTGCTGCGTGGTTCGGCGGTCAATCAGGACGGGGCGTCGAACGGGCTGACGGCACCGAACGGCCCCTCGCAGGAGCGGGTGATCCGGCAGGCGCTGGCCAACGCCGGTCTCGCACCGGCTGATGTGGACCTGGTGGAGGCCCACGGCACCGGCACGGCGCTGGGCGATCCGATCGAGGCGCAGGCGGTGCTGGCGACGTACGGCCAGGGCCGGGAGCGCCCCGTGTCGCTGGGTTCGATCAAATCGAACATCGGTCACACCCAGGCCGCGGCGGGGGTGGCCGGGGTGATCAAGGTCGTCGAGGCGATGCGCCGTGGAGTGCTGCCCAGGACGTTGCACGTCGATCGCCCGACGTCGCAGGTGGACTGGTCGGCCGGTGCCGTCGAGTTGCTGACCGAGGCGCAGTCGTGGCCCGAGCTGGAGCGGCCCGCCCGCGCAGCGGTGTCGTCGTTCGGTGTGAGCGGCACCAACGCCCATGTCATCCTCGAACAGGGCGACCCGGTCGCCGCGGCTGAGCCGAGTGACGACCTCGTACCCTTCGTGATGTCCGCGCGTACTCCGGAGGCGCTGCGGGCGCAGGCCGCCCGGCTTGCGGAGGTGTTGCCGGGTCTTCCTTCGGCGTCGGCGGCGTATTCGCTGGCCACCACGCGTACCGCATTCGACCGGCGGGCCGTGGCGCTGAGCCCGGACGCACTCGCCGCGCTGGCCGACGGTGTGCCGCACCCGTTGTTGGTGGAGGGTGCGGCTGGGGAGCCGGGCCGGGTGGTGTTCGTGTTTCCGGGGCAGGGTTCGCAGTGGGTGGGGATGGCGCGCGAGCTGGCGGGGGAGTCGCCGGTGTTCGCGGGGCGGTTGTCGGAGTGTGCGGCGGCGTTGGAGCCGTTCGTGGACTGGTCGTTGGCCGATGTGCTGGACGATGCCGACTTGTTGGGTCGGGTTGATGTGGTGCAGCCGGTGTTGTGGGCTGTGATGGTGTCGTTGGCCGAGTTGTGGCGGTCGTGGGGGATCGAGCCGGACGCTGTGGTGGGGCATTCGCAGGGTGAGATCGCGGCTGCGGTGGTGGCGGGGGCGCTGTCTCTGGAGGACGGTGCTCGGGTGGTGGCGTTGCGGTCGCGGGTGCTGACCCGGCTGGCGGGTCGTGGCGGGATGGTGTCGGTCGCGTTGGGTGAGGTCGAGGTTCGTGACCGCATTGCCGGGTTCGGTGAGCGGGTGTCGATCGCTGCGGTCAATGGCGAGACAGCGGTGGTGGTGTCGGGTGAGCCGGAGGCTCTCGACGAGCTGATCGCCGCCTGTGCGGCCGACGGTGTGCGGGCGAAGCGGGTCCCGGTGGACTATGCCTCGCATTCGGCGCAGGTCGATGAGCTGCGCGACGAGCTGTTGGCCGCACTGGAGCCGGTCCGCCCGCGCGCCGGGACCGTGCCCATCCGCTCGACCCTCACCGGGCGGGTTGCGGATGGCTCGGGGATGGATGCCGGGTATTGGTTCGACAACCTCCGCTCCACCGTCCGGTTCTCCGACGCTGTCACCGCGCTGGCTGCGGAGGGGTTCGGCACGTTCGTGGAGTGTTCTCCGCATCCGGTGTTGACGATGTCCCTGCCCGACGATGTGGTCGCGGTCGGTTCGCTCAAGCGCGACGAGGGTGGGCTGGAGCGGATGCTGCTCTCCCTGGGGGAGGCCGTCGTGCACGGCGTGACGCCGGACTGGCGGGGGGTGATCCCCGGCGGCGAACGCGTCGAGCTGCCCACCTACCCGTTCCAGCACCAGCGCTTCTGGCCGCAGCGCGTCAGCCCCGCCGCGGGCACCCTGACCGGCTTCGGCCAGGGCGCGGCGGACCACCCGTTCCTCGCCGCGCTGGTCTCGCTGGCCGACGGCGACGGGGCCGTGCTCACCGGCCGCCTCGCCCTCGACGACCACCCTTGGCTGGCCGACCATGTCGTGGCGGGACGACTCATCGTCCCCGGCACCGCGCTGGTCGAGCTGGCGCTGTGCGCGGGCGAACACACGGGAACCCCGCACATCGAGGAACTGACCCTCCAGCAGCCGCTGACCCTGCCCGAGCAGGGCGCACTGCGACTCCAGGTCTCCGTCGGCCCGGAGCACGGCGGCCGCCGTACCGTGTCGATCCACTCGCGGCCCGACGGCGACGAGGCCCCGTGGGCCCGCCACGCCGACGGCCACCTGACCATCACCGCGCCCGAAGCGCCCGCCCTCGGCACCTGGCCTCCGGAGTCCGCCACCGAGATCGCCGTGGACGGGCTGTACGCCGGGCTGGCGGGGCAGGATCTCGCCTACGGACCCGCCTTCCAGGGTTTGCGCCGTGCGTGGCGGGACGGCGACGACGTCCTCGGGGAGGTCCGCCTCGACGACGCCGAGCACGCCGCCGCCGCACGGTTCGGCCTGCATCCGGCCGTGCTCGACGCCGCCCTGCACGCGATCGCGCTCGGCGGCTTCGTCACCGACGCCACCCGCGGTGGGCTCCCGTTCTCCTTCACCGACGTCCGGCTCTCCGCCACCGGCGCGACCACCCTGCGGGTCCGGGTCGCCGCGGCGGGTCCCGACACCGTCACCGTCACCGCCACCGATCACCAGGGGAACCCCGTCGTCCGTGTGGGAGCGCTCGCCGTGCGGCCGATCGATCCCGCCGCGCTCGCCCCCGCGTCCGGCGCCGCCCTCTATGCCCTGGACCGCACCGAGGTCGAGGCACGACAGGTCGACGGTTCCGACGGCGACGGCGTTGACGACGTGCTCGACGTCCACGACCAGCCGTTGGCCGACGTCCTCGCCGCCGTGCAGGAGTGGTTGGCCGACGAGACGCGCGGTCTGCTCGTCGTGCGCACTCGCGACACCGTCGCCGGGGCCGCCGTGCGCGGCCTGGTCCGGGCCGCCGCCAACGAGAACCCCGGCCGTCTCGCGCTGGTCGACACCGACGACTCGCTCGACACCACCGTGTTCTCCGCCGAGGAGCCCGAGCTCGTCGTGCGCGACGGCCGGGTCCTGGCTCCGCGCCTGGTCCGCGCCGACACCACCCCGGCCGACGAGCCGTTCCACGCGGACAGTCGGGTGCTGATCACGGGTGGTACCGGCACGCTGGGTGTGTTGCTCGCGCGTCATCTGGTTGCTGAGCATGGTGTCCGGGAGTTGGTGCTGGTCGGTCGTCGTGGTGCGGATGCTGCCGGTGCGGAGGCTGTGGTCGCCGAGTTGGCGGAGCTGGGTGCCACCGCATGGGTTGTGGCTTGTGATGTGGCCGATCGCGAGGCTGTGGCGGCCTTGCTGGCGGAGTATCCGGTGACGGCGGTGGTGCACGCGGCGGGTGTGCTCGACGACGGTGTGGTCACCGCGCTCACCCCCGACCGGCTCGACGCCGTGCTCGCCCCGAAGCTCACCGCCGCCCGTATCCTGGCCGAGCTGACCGGCGACCTCACCGCATTCGTCCTGTTCTCCTCCGCCGCGGGCGTGTTCGGCAACCCCGGCCAGTCCGGCTACGCCGCCGCCAACAGCGCACTCGACGCCCTCGCCGCCGAGCTGCGCGCCACGGGTGTCCCGGCGACCTCGCTGCCCTGGGGGTTGTGGGCCAGCGCCAGCGGCATGACGGGGCATCTCGACGACACGCAGCGGCGCCGCACCGCACGAGGCGGGGCGCGTGCCCTGGCTGACGCCGATGCCCTGGCCCTGTTCAGCGCCGCCGTTCGCGCGGACGCCGCCGTTCTGC
>NZ_KI912234.1:54029-56459 GCF_000231035.2 Saccharomonospora iraqiensis subsp. paurometabolica YIM 90007
GGTCCGGGCACGACCCGGCACAACGGGTCCGTGCCGACCTGGCGGGCCTGCGTGGCGACGATCTCGACCGGGCCGTGCGCGGCCTCGTCCGCGCCGAGGTCGCGGGGGTGCTCGGCCACGCCGACTCCACCGCCGTCGACAGCGGGCGCGGCTTTCTGGACCTGGGCTTCGACTCGCTCACCGCCGTCGAGCTGCGCAACAGGCTCAAGGCGCTGACCTCGGTCGCCCTGCCCGCCACCCTGATCTTCGACCACCCGTCGCCGGACGCGCTCGCTCGCCACCTCGCGCAGACCCTGGCCGCCGACGACGGGGCAGCCGACCAGGCCGCGCAGCTGTTGGCCGGTCTGGATCGGCTGGCCGACGAGCTGGCCGGAGCCGACCTCGACCAGGTCACCCGGCTCGCTCTCGAAACGCGGCTGCGGGCCCTGCTCGACAGGCACGGTCGCGGCGATCCGGAGGCCGGGGCCGTCGCCCTCGACGATGCCTCCGACGACGACCTGTTCGACTTCATTGACAACGAGTTCGGGGGGTCGTCATGACCAAGCCCAGCGACACCGAGCAGAAGCTGCGCGAGTACCTCAAGCGCGTGACCGGTGAGCTGACCCAGACCCGCGAGCGGCTGCGGCAGGCCGAGGAGGCGGCGGGCGAGCCCATCGCGATCGTCGGCTCCGCCTGCCGCTATCCGGGCGGTGTGTCCTCGCCCGAGGACCTGTGGCGGCTCGTTTCCGACGGCACCGACGCCATCGGCCCGTTCCCGGCCGACCGCGGCTGGGAACTCGGCGAGACCCCGTTCGCCGCCGAGGGCGGATTCCTCTACGACGCGGGCGCGTTCGACGCGGGCTTCTTCGGGATCTCCCCGCGCGAGGCACTGGCGATGGACCCGCAGCAACGGCTCCTGCTCGAAACCTCCTGGGAGGCCCTGGAACGCGGCGGGGTCGACCCGCACTCCCTGCGCGGCAGTGCGACCGGCGTGTTCGTCGGCGTGATGTACTCCGACTACGCCGCCCAGCTGCACCGGATGCCCGAGGGCACCGAGGCGTATCTGAGCACCAGCGCCAGCTCCAGCGTCGCCTCCGGCCGGATCGCCTACACCCTCGGCCTGGAGGGTCCCGCGCTGACGATCGACACCGCCTGCTCGTCGTCGCTGGTCGCCATGCACCTGGCCGCGCACGCCCTGCGCACCGGTGAGTGCTCGCTGGCCCTGGCGGGCGGTGTGACCGTCATGTCCACGCCGAGCACCTTCTTCGCCTTCAGCAGCCAGCGCGGCCTGGCGGCGGATGGCCGATGCAAGGCCTTCGCCGACGCAGCCGACGGCACCGGCTGGTCCGAGGGCACCGGTGTGTTCCTGCTGGAGAAGCTGTCCGACGCCCGCAGGCACGGTCACCAGGTACTGGCCGTGTTGCGCGGCTCGGCGGTCAACTCCGACGGCGCCAGCAGCGGTCTCACCGCACCCAACGGGCCGTCCCAGCAGCGGGTGATCCTGTCCGCGCTGCGCAACGCCGAACTCGGTCCCTCCGATGTGGACGTCGTCGAGGCGCACGGCACCGGCACGACCCTCGGCGATCCGATCGAGGCCCAGGCCCTGCTCGCCACCTACGGCCAGGACCGTCCCGGCGGCGTGCCGCTGTGGCTCGGGTCGGTGAAGTCGAACCTCGGGCATACCCAGGCCGCCGCGGGCGTCGCGGGAGTCATCAAGGTCGTCGAGGCGATGCGCCATGGGGTTCTGCCCCCGACACTGCACGTCGACGCCCCCACCTCGCGGGTTGACTGGACCGCGGGCAAGGTCGCCCTGCTCACCGAGGCCCGCGACTGGCCAGCGACCGACCGTCCCCGCCGCGCCGCCGTGTCGTCGTTCGGCGTCAGCGGCACCAACGCCCACCTGGTTCTCGAACAGGGCGACCCCGCCGAAACCCCGGCCGGGGACGACGGCGGCCCCGTCCCGCTGGTGCTGTCGGCCCGGACCCGCGAGGCCCTGCGCGCCCAGGCAGGCCAGATCGCCGAGGTGCTGCCCTCGCTGCCCGTCCGGTCGGCCGCCGTGTCGCTGGCCACGACCCGCGCGCTGTTCGATCAGCGGGCCGTCGCGCTCAGCGTGGAGGCGGTGCGGGCACTGGCCGCCGACGAGACGCACCCGCTGCTGGTGCGGGGCAGCGGCGGCGATCCCGGCGCCACGGTCTTCGTGTTCCCCGGGCAGGGATCGCAGTGGCCAGGCATGGCGCGGGCGCTGGCCGAGGAGTCCCCGGTGTTCGCGGCACGGTTCGGCGAGTGTGCCGCGGCGCTGGCCCCGTTCCAGGACTTCTCGCTCGGCGAGGCGGCCCGCGATGCGGCGCTGCTGGAGCGGGTGGATGTCGTGCAGCCGGTGCTGTGGGCCGTGATGGTCTCGCTGGCGGCGGTGTGGCGGTCGTGGGGGATCGAGCCCGCCGCCGTGGTGGG
>NZ_KI912234.1:56559-58329 GCF_000231035.2 Saccharomonospora iraqiensis subsp. paurometabolica YIM 90007
CGGGTCGGCGGTCAACCAGGACGGGGCGTCCAACGGCCTCTCCGCCCCGAACGGCCCCGCTCAACAGCGGGTCATCCGCGCCGCGCTGGCAGGCGCGGACCTGCGGCCGTCCGACGTGGACTTCGTCGAGGCGCACGGCACCGGAACCTCGCTCGGTGACCCGATCGAGGCCCAGGCCGTCCTCGCCACCTACGGCCGGGACAGGACCGACCCGCTGCTGCTGGGCTCCATCAAGTCCAACATCGGCCACACCCAGGCCGCAGCCGGTGTCGCCGGGGTGATCAAGACCGTGCTGGCCCTGCGCCACGGGCTGGTCCCGCAGACGTTGCACGTCTCCGAGCCCACCACCCACGTGGACTGGACGGCGGGCGAGGTCCGCATCGCCACCGAGCCCACCGCCTGGCCAGAGACCGGCCGCCCCCGGCGCGCGGGCGTGTCCGCCTTCGGCATCAGCGGCACCAACGCCCATGTCGTACTGGAGCAGGCATCTGGGACCGCCCCAGCACCCGAGCCCGCTGGAGCCACCGTGCCGTGGACGCTGTCCGGCGCGACCCCGCAGGCGCTGCACGCGCAGGCCGCCCGGCTCGCCGCGCACGTCCGCGAGCACACCCCGCACCCGGTCGACGTCGCGTTCACCCTGGCCACCGCCCGTGCGCACCTGGAGCATCGCACCGCCGTCGTCGGCCGCGACACCGAGGAGCTGCTCGCCGGGCTCGACGCGCTGGCCCAGGGCCGAGGCATCACCGGCACGGCCCGCCCCGGCCTCGGCGGCACAGCCTTTCTGTTCCCGGGCCAAGGCTCGCAGCGCGCGGGCGCCGGGCGCGAGGTGTACGAGGCGTTCCCCGTCTTCGCCGACGCGTTCGACGAGATCTGTGCCAGGGTCGATCCGCGGCTCGACCGGCCGCTACGCGAGGTCGCGTTCGCCGACGACGGCACACCCGAGGCCGCGCTGCTCGATCGCACCGACTTCACCCAGGCCGCGCTGTTCGCCGTCGGGGTGGCACTGTTCCGGCTCGTCGAGTCCTGGGGCTGCCGCCCGGACGCGCTGCTCGGGCACTCCATCGGAGAGCTGGCCGCCGCGCACGTCGTCGGGGTGCTCGACCTCGACGACGCCTGCGACCTGGTCGTCGCCCGCGGCGCGCTGATGCGCGACCTGAACCCGGGCGGAGTCATGATCGCCGTCCCGGCCGCCGAGGACGAGATCGACCTCGAGCCCGGTGTGGAGATCGCGGCGGTCAACGGCCCTCGTTCGATCGTGCTCTCCGGCGACGAGGACGCGGTTCTGCGTGCCGCCGCCGGGTTCGACAAGGCCAAGCGGCTCGCCGTCGGCATGGCGTTCCACTCCGCTCGCGTCGAGCCGATGCTGGACGCGTTCCGCGAGGTGGCCGAGGGCCTGACCTTCCACGTGCCGTCGATCCCGGTCGTGTCCAACGTGACCGGCGCGGTGGCGGGGGACGAGATCGCCACCGCCGACTACTGGGTGCGGCAGGTCCGCGCCGGGGTCCGATACGCCGACGGCGTGGCGACGCTGGCCGAGCGCGGCATCCACCGGTTCGCCGAACTCGGCGCGGGCGGTGTGCTGTCCGCGCTGACCGCCGGGTGCCTGCCCGCCGACGCCGCGGCCGCCGTGGTCCCGCTGCTGCGCGCCGACCGGCCCGGACCGGACTCACTGATCGCCGGAGTGGCCACCCTGCACGCGCACGGGGAGCACGTCGACTGGACCGCGTTCTTCGCGGGCACCGGCGCCCGCCGGGTCGACCTGCCCACGTA
>NZ_KI912235.1:0-2148 GCF_000231035.2 Saccharomonospora iraqiensis subsp. paurometabolica YIM 90007
CCTCGGCGGCGCGTTCCTCGCCGAACTCGCCAACCCGCTGACGCCGGTGCTGGCGGGCGGGGCGGCCCTGTCGGCCAGCGTCGGCTCCCCGGTGGACGCGGCCCTGGTGGCCGGGGTCGTCGGGGTCTCGGCGCTGCTGGGCAGCGTGCAGCAGGTACGCACCGAACGGGAGCTGGCGGAGCTGCTGTCCCGGTCGTCGGTCAGTGCGACCGTGTCGCGGGACGGTGCGGAACGGGTCGCCACCGCCGACGACCTCGTCCCCGGCGACGTCGTCGCCCTCACCTCCGGCGATGTGGTCCCCGCCGACTGCCGCCTGCTGGAGGCGACCGGGCTGGAGATCGACGAGTCGTCGCTGACCGGGGAGTCGCTTCCCGTGGTCAAGGACGTCGCGCCGGTGGTCGCGGCCGACGTGGCCGAACGCTCGTCGATGGTGTTCGAGGGCACCACGGTGGCCGCGGGCCGGGCCACCGCCGTGGTGGTGGCGGTCGGCGACGAGACCGAGGCCGGGCGGAGCATGGCCACCGCCCGCGGGGGCGCCCCGGTCACCGGCGTCGAGTCCCGGATGACCGAGCTCACCGAGAAGGCGCTGCCGCTGGCGGCGGGCTCCGCCGCGGCGATCGTGGGCACGGGCCTGCTGCGCGGGGTTCCGCTGCGGGACAGCCTCGGCGCGGCGGTGAACCTCGCCGTGGCCTCGGTGCCCGAGGGGCTGCCGTTCCTGGTCAACGCCGCACAGCTGGCGGCGGCGCGGCGGCTGGCCGAACGGGGTGCCCTGGTGCGCAACCCCCGCAGCATCGAGGCACTCGGCCGGGTGGACGTGCTCTGCTTCGACAAGACCGGCACCCTGACCGAGGGACGACTCACGGTCACCGGGGTGGACGACGGACACACCCACGCCCGGGTGGAGACGCTGACCGAGCCGCTGCGGCCGGTGCTGGCGGCGGCGCTGCGGGCCACCCCGCACGCCGAGGACGCGGACGACCTGCCGCACGCGACCGACCGTGCCGTCGCCGAGGCGGGTGCCCGCGCGGCGATGACGGCGGCCACCGGTGCCTCCGGCTGGACGGAACACACGTCGCTGCCGTTCGAGCCGTCGCGCGGGTTCCACGCCACCGTGGGGCGCACCCGCCGTGGCCTGCTGGTCAGTGTCAAGGGTGCCCCGGAGGAGGTACTCCCGCGCTGCGAAATGGACACCCGCACCCGCAAGCGGGTCACCTCCCGGATGCGGGCGCTCGCCGAGGAGGGCCACCGGGTGCTGGCGGTGGCCGAACGGACGGTGGAGGGCTCCGACCCGGCCGGGGTGGGGCCGGTCGACGAGTCGGTCGCACGCGATCTGACGTTCCGGGGGTTGCTGGCGATCAGCGACCCGGTCCGGGGCAGCGCCGCTCCCGCGGCGGCCCGCCTGCGGGAGGCGGGCGTGCACATCGTCATGCTCACCGGTGACCACCCCGCCACCGGGGAGGCCATCGCCACCGAGATCAACGGGCACGGCGGCGCGCTCCGGGTGATCACCGGGGCCGAGCTCGACGAGCTCGACGACGACGCGCTGCGGGCGGCGCTGCCCGACGTGGACGTCATCGCCCGCTGCACCCCGGCACACAAGGTGCGCATCGTCGAGACCTACCGTGCCCTCGGCCGGACGGTGGCGATGACCGGGGACGGCGCCAACGACGCGCCCGCGATCCGGCTCGCCGACGTCGGGATCGCCCTCGGCGGCCGGGGAACCCCCGCCGCCCGGGCCGCCGCCGACCTCGTGGTCACCGACGACCGGTTGGAGACGATCATCGCGGCCCTGGTGGAGGGCCGGGCCATGTGGATGTCCGTGCGGTCCGCGCTGGGGGTGCTGCTCGGCGGCAACCTGGGCGAGACGGCGTTCACCGTGCTCGGGACCGTGCCGACCGGGCGCTCCCCGCTGACCGCCCGGCAACTGCTCCTGGTCAACATGCTGACCGACCTCGCACCGGCGTTGGCGATCGCGCTGCGCCGCCCGCACGGGATCACCGAGCTGGACCTGCTCGGCGAGGGGCCGGAGGAGTCCCTCGGCACGGCACTGCACCGGGAGATCGGGGTGCGCGCGGGCACCACGGCGGCCTCGGCCACGCTCGCCTGGGGTCTGGCGCGGGTCACGGGCCGTCGGCGCAGGGCGGGCAC
>NZ_KI912235.1:2248-2399 GCF_000231035.2 Saccharomonospora iraqiensis subsp. paurometabolica YIM 90007
CACGGTCCGGGGCAGCCTGCACGAGATGGCCGACCAGCGGGCGCTGTTCCGCCCGGTCACGAAGGCGACGTTCGGCGTCGACCACCCGGCCGCGATCGCCGGGGTGCTGCGCCGCGCCGCCCGTGCGGCGCGGAGTCCGCAGAGCGGGCCC
>NZ_KI912235.1:2499-4265 GCF_000231035.2 Saccharomonospora iraqiensis subsp. paurometabolica YIM 90007
GGAGGCCGTCGGGCGCCTGGCCGAGCGCCTGGCCGCCCCGATCGTCACGACGTTCGCCGCCCGCGGTCTCGTGCCGCCCGACCATCCGTGCCTCGCGCCGGACCCCGTGCACACCCCGGAGGTGGGGGCGCTGTGGGACGAGGCGGACGTCGTCCTCGCGGTCGGCACCGACCTCGACGGGGCGATGACGCAGAACTGGCGGATGCCGCGCCCGCCCGGCCTGATCGCGGTCAACGTGGACCCGGCGGACGCGGCGAAGAACTACCCACCGGACCTCGTCCTGGGCGGGGACGCCCGCGAGGTGTGCGAGCAGCTGCTGCCGGGGCTCGCGGCGCGGCCGGGTCTCGACGAGCTGAGCGGCAGGCTCGACGAGATCGAGCGGCGGGTGCGCAGGCGGATCCGTAAGGAGGAGCCGCACGCCGCCGAGCTGCTGTCGGCGCTGAAGGAGACCCTGCCCGAGGGGTCGGTGCTGGTGGCGGACATGTGTGTGGCGGGCTACTGGATCGGCGGGTTCTACCGGGCCGCGGGGCCGCGCAGACTGGCCTACCCGATGGGCTGGGGCACGCTCGGGTTCGGTGTGCCCGCGTCGTTGGGGGTGGCGGCGGCCGGGGTGCCGCGTGCGGTGTGCGTCACCGGGGACGGCGGATTCCTGTCCGGCAGCGGCGAACTGGCCACGGCGATCCAGGAGGATCTGCCGGTGACGGTGGTGATCGTGGACGACGGCGGCTACGGGATGCTGCGCTACGACCAGACCCGGTCCGGCCTGGCGCACCGTGGGGTCGACCTCGTCACCCCCGATTTCGTCGGCCTGGCGAAGTCGTTCGGCCTGCACGCCGACCGCGTGGACGGCTTCGGCAGGGCGTTCCGTCGGCTGCTGCGCGAGTTCACCCGTTCCGAGGAACCGAACGTCCTGGTGGTGAACGCGGAGCTGAGTCCGCCGCTGAACACCTCGCCCCGCTGGTACCGCCGGTAGTGACCGTCGCGGGTGACGGACAACACACCCGGGCGGGAGTATCCTGCGCGGCCATGAGGACCTTTTCTTGACTGACGTCCGCCGACCCCGCACGCACGTTGGTGCGGCGGATGCGCCTGTGGGCGCTGCTCGCGGACACGATCCCGCTCTATCCGCTCTACGCGTTGCTGTTCGCCGAGGTGGGACTGTCCGACGCGGAGATCTCCGCGTTGTTCGTCGTCTGGTCGGTGGCCGCCGTGGTCGTCGAGGTGCCGAGCGGGGCGCTGGCCGACCGGTTCTCCCGGCGCGGGGCCCTCGCCGCGGGAGGCGTGTTCCAGGCGGCCGGGTACCTGCTCTGGATCACCCTCCCCGGGTTCACCGTGTTCGCGGCCGGATTCGTGCTGTGGGCCCTCGGTGGCGCGCTGCTCTCCGGCTCGCGGGAGGCCCTGCTGCACGACGGGCTGGCCGCGGTGGGCCGGGCGGAGCGCTTCGCCCCGGTCTACGGACAGCTCAACGCACTGGAACTCGTCGCACAGGTCCCCGCCGCACTGTCGGCGACCGTGCTGTTCGCGGTCGGTGAGTTCACCCTGGTCGGGTGGGTGAGCGTGGGAATGTGCCTCACCGCCGCCGCCGTCGCCACGCGGATCCCCGAACCCGCCCGGTCCGCCCGCACACGGCCGTCACCCGGTGCCGGACCGCGGGAGTGGCCCGGCACCCCGGCGGGCGGTTACCTCGCCGTGCTCCGGGCCGGTGGGACGGAGGCGTTCGCCGACCCCGCCGTCCGCGGACCGGTGCTCGCCGTGGCGCTGCTCGC
>NZ_KI912236.1:0-2584 GCF_000231035.2 Saccharomonospora iraqiensis subsp. paurometabolica YIM 90007
TCCGGCGCTCCCTCCGCCCCGGAGCCCGTACCCGGTGCCGCGGGGTCGCTCCCGCCGTCCGGAAGCACGCTCTCCGTCCCGGGTTCGGGCAGCGGCTCGCCGGCCCCGGCACCCGTCCCGGCCCCGGGAGGCGGGGGTGGGGTGATCGAGCGGGTTCCCGGCGTCCCGGCGGCGAGCACGCTGGTGGGGGTCGGCTCCTGTGCGGCGTCCTGCTGCCACACCGGGCGGACCACCTCCGTTCCGGGCGAGACGTCCTGCCCGGCCTGCTGCCCGACCTGCTGCCCGCCCGTGGTCTGCGGTGGGTGCCGCGGCTCATCCGACACTGCTACCTCCGAAGGGTGTCACCGGTACCGGGGCTCGGGGGGCGCGGCGTCGCCGAGGTCCTCGCGCAGCCAGGTGTCGTAGCTGTCCTGCCACGTCCCACCCCGGACGTCCTCCAGGACGGCGTTGACGTAGCGCACCATGTCCTCGTCGCCCTTCGGGATGCCGATGCCGTAGTACTCGTTGGTGAACCGGTCCCCGACGATCTTCGTCGAGGTGCGGTCCTGGGCACGCATCCCCGCGAGGATCGTGTCGTCGGTGGACACGGCCGCCACCTGCCCCTGCTGCAGCAGCACGAGACAGTCGGACCAGTCGTCCACCGCCACCGGGACCGGCCGCGGCCTGCTCTCGGCGATGTTGCGCAGCGACGTCGACTCCCGGGTGGCACACACCCGCGCACCACCGAGGTCGCGGATGCCCTCGACGTCCGAGTCCGCGTCGACGAGCACCCGCTGCCCCGCGACGTAGTAGACGCTGGAGAAGTTGACCTCCTCGCGGCGCTCGCAGGTGACCGAGAACGTGCGCACGACGATGTCGACCTCGCCCTCCTTGAGCACGTCGATCCGGTCGGCCGAGCTGATCGCCCGGAACCGGATCGCGTCCGGATCACCCAGCAGGGACTCCGCGACGGCCCGCGCGATGTCGATGTCGAACCCGTGCAGTTCGCCCGTGTCCGGGTCGGAGAAGCCGAACAGGAAGGTGTTCTGGTCCACCCCGGCGATCAGGTACCCACGCTCCCGGATCTCGGCCATCGTGGAGCCGTCCGCGACCTCGGCGTCCGGCGGCAGGCTCGCGGTCGCGTTGCAGTCCCGCGAGGCCGACCCGCCGCGCGCGAGTTCCGGGTCGATCTCCGTCCCGGCGGGCGTCGGCCGGGCGACGGACTCCACCGGCGCGGGGTCGACGGGCTCCGCGGAGACGCCGCACCCCGCCAACGCCACGGCGGACACCGCGGCGAGTAGTCCGGCCACTCTGGTCCTTCTCATCAGCGGTACTCCCGGAGCCGTTCGCGGATACCCAGCGTCGCCCCGAGCGCGGCGACGACCGACAGCACCGCGAATCCCGGCGCGAGCAGGGTCAACGCGCGGGAGGCGGCGGTGGTGTCGTCGACGAATTCCTGCCTGGCCGTGCCGATCGCGTCGGCGAGATCGTTGTCCAACCGGGTGAACGCGGCGGCCGCGCCCGCCTCGTCACCGACGTCGAGTGCCGAGGTCACCGCCTGCCGGTGGTTGCCGGAGTCGTCCAGTTCGCGGATGCGCTCGTGCGCGGACCGCCAGGCCGTCGCGGCCTCGCTCGCCGAGCGCAGCGGGGCCTCGGCCGTGGTGCCCTCGGCCTCCGCACGGGCACGGGCCAGCAGTCCCCCCTCGCCGTCGGGCCCGGCGAACCGCCCGAACTGCTCGGTGAACTCCTCCTCGTACTCCTGCCCGCCCCCGCGGGCGACGAGGGTGAGCGTCTCGTCCGCCCGGGCCCGCAGCGCCGAGATGCGGGCGTCGACCAGCAGGCCCGCCTGTTCGCTCCCGTCGTCCCGGCCCTGGCTGACCAGCACCCCCTGCACGGTCAACGCCACCGTGGTCCACAGGACGGCGACACCGACGGCCCCCGTGGCCACGAGCAGCCCCACGTTGAACACGCGGTTCGTCGTGCGCCGGAGATAGGCCTGGGTGTAGAGCAACGCGGCCGCCAGCCCGAGCAGGAGCACGCCGGTCACCCAGGGAATGCCCGTGGCGTCGTCCTGCGCCCCGGCCAGCCGGTCGTTGTCGATCTCGTACAACCGCTCCGCCGCGGGCAGGATCTCCGACCGCAGCAGTTGCGAGGCCTGCCGCAGGTAGGCGGCGCCCACGGGATAGCCCTGGCGGTCGTTGGCCCGGGCGGTCTCGACCAGACCGGTGTAGGTCGGCAACTGCCTGCTGATGATGTCGACCTGCTCGGCGGCGCCCCCGGCGCTGCCCGCGTCGGAGGCCGCCTTCGCCAGCGCCGCACCGGCCTTGGCGATGTCCCGTTCGTAGCGTTGCCGCAGCTCGGGGGACGCGGCACCGGGGGAGAGGAACGCGCTCGCCGCCGTGGCGTCGGCGTCCGACAGCGACCGGTGGACCTCCTGTGCCGCCGCGGCCAGCGGTTCCCGGTGCTCGACCAGGCCGTCGGTCGTCGCGCCGCGGTCCTGCATCGCGAGGGTGCCCACCAGTCCGGTGAGCAGCGAGAGCACGACGAGCCCCGCGCCGATCAGCGACAGCCGCCCCGGGCTCGTGGCGGCGGACCGCCGGAGCCC
>NZ_KI912236.1:2684-6706 GCF_000231035.2 Saccharomonospora iraqiensis subsp. paurometabolica YIM 90007
GCGCTCGTGCAGGCGCAGGAACAGCAGCGCGGGGCCCGGACCAGCCGTGGCACAGCCCCGCCCGGCCGGCCCCGTCCCCGTCTCCGGCTTCGCCGGACGGACCGGCGGTGAGCGTGTCCAGGACACGTTCGCCGAGGCGCTCGGCGCGGGCGGCGTGGGCGGCGTCCGACCGGGTGCGGGCGAAGTGCAGGTACGTCAGCCCCACGCCCGCCAGTCCGCTCGCGTAGCTGTGCTCGCGTGTCTGCTCGACCAGGGCGGCGGACCGGGCGAGCACCATGTCCGCGTCGTCGCCGTAACCGAAGTTCTCCAGCACGTAGGCGATGCCGTGCGAGCCGTCCAGCAGTCCGGGCCGGGACACCGGCTCGCGGCGGGCCACGTCGCGCAGCCAGCGCTCGTACCCGGGGAACCGGCCCAGTCCCGCGGTGTCGAGCGCGTGCAGCACACCGGCGGCGCCGTAGGCGAAACACGCACCCCCGACCCGGAACTGTTCGATGTCACCGGGGAACAGCCGGTCGGAGCGCTCCGGGGTGGCGGCGGCGAGGATCGCCGTCCCCACGGCCTTGCGCACGGCCTCCCCGTCGGGGTCGGCCGGGTCGAACCCGCTCACGCCGGCCCCGGACACGTCCCCGGACGCCGCCGAGCCGGACGCGGGCCCCGGTACCGGGGCCGGCACGGGATGCGGCCGGTCCGCCGTCCGGGGGACGGGAACTGCGGTGGTGTCCCGGTGCGCGAGCACCCGCAGGATGTCGGCGCCATAGCCGTCGGGAACGGGGAAGCGCGCGCGCACCGCCTCGACGAGCTCACCGAGCTTGGCGGGGGACAGTTCCAGCAGCGTGTTCAGCGGCAGGAACAGCCACAGCTTCAGCGCGGCGAGCGCGTACTCGTCGATGTCGGTGCCGGTCCGGTCGCCCGGCGCGCGGAATCCCGGCGCGCCCAGCGCGGGGCGCTCGCCGGACCCGACGGGACAGGCGAGTTCGAAGTCGACGAGGCGGACCGTGTCGTCCTCGTCGATCATGATGTTCAGCGGGTGCAGGTCGCCGAACACGACACCGCGGGCGTGGATCCCGCGCACGGTGGTGGTCACCGCGTCCAGGACGGCCAGTGCCCGGCGGGTGTAGGCGGCGATGTCGTCGGGAGCCGCGTCGTGCCGGGTGAGCGGGTAGTGACGCGCCAGCCACGAGCCGAGCGAGCGCCCCGGCACGTGCTGCATCGCGAGGAACTCGTGCTCCCACACGGGGAACAGCTCGTACACCTCGGGCACGCCGGGCACCCCGGCGAGCCGGGTGAGCATGTCGTGCTCGGTGCGCAGTCTCGTCACCGCGTCCACCCCCGCGCGGTCGAGCCCCGCGTGCGGCCGGGCCTCCTTGAGCACGACCTCCGAGCCGTCCGAGCTCCTCTGCGCCTGGTAGACGCCGCCACCGTTGGAGAAGTGCAGCGAGCGCAGCACCCGGTACGGCATACCGCCGCCGGAGGACCGCCGTGTCCGAAGGTGCGGGGTGAGGCAGTCGGGCACCTCCACCCAGTCGGGTACGGAGAACGTCGGCCCCCGGTCGTCGGGGACCGTGGTCCCGTCCGGTCGGGTGATGCCCAGGACGCGGGCGCCGCCGGACTCGACCCACTGCTCGGTGAACGCGCCGTAACGGACGAACAGTGGCCCGTCGCCGTAGCGGAGGTCGGTCAGGATGTAGGGGCCGGGTTCGCCGGCCAGCTCGGCGGAGAGTTCGTCGAGCGTGCGCGCGAGCCGCCCGTCGTCCTCCGGATAGAGGGTCATCGCCTTTCCGCTCGCCGACCGCGGCGCATACTTGGAATTCTGCGCGAGAACGATCGGGTGCGACCGGAGGTGCTTGAACGCGAGACGCGCGTCGCGGCAGTATCCGTACACTTTGCGAAACACCCGTTCCGCGTTGTCCGGACACACCGAGACGTGAATTTTCCACCCCTGCCGGGGCAATTCCGCCGCCCGCGGGACGAGCATTCGCCAGACCCCGAGGTCCTTTTCCGCCCAGTCCGCACCCGGGACGGGAAGGAGCTGGGAGAAGCCGGTGTCCTCCGGTGTCGCGGAGCCCCGCTGCTCGTCGAAGAACAACGGGTCCGCGAAGCAGAAGGCCTCGTACCGGAGGTCCATCCGGAATATCCCTCCCAGAGATCGTCGATGCCGGCCGGCGCCCGGCCTCGTCCACCGGACGCCGGGGGATATTCGGCCACGGCGGAGCCGTTGCCGCCAATCCGCCGAAAGCGCGTTCCCCGGCGCCGCGGGAATGGCCCCCTTCCCGGCGGTAGGGAAACCAGGGGTAACGATTCCGGCGGAACGAATCACTCGAATGTCACGTAACGGACCGGCGAAGGCCACCCCTGCGACGGGACCGGGGGCCCGACCGACCGCGAGGACCCGCAGGGAATGTCACTGTGCGTGTGCACCGGCGCCCTCGGGTCGCACGGGGCCGCGCGGGCGGGAGGAACCCGCGACCGGGGTCCGCGCCCCGATCGACGCGGGATCGGCCGGACCCCGTACGCTACAGCGGGTAGTAGACAGCAGGAGGGTGCCGGTGATCCCTGGGTTCGCCGTCGCGCTGGTGGTGTGCGCGCTCGCGGTCGCGGTGTGGGCCTTCGCCCTCGCCCTCGCCGACCGGCCCCCCGCGCGGCCGCTGCTGATCGGGCTCGGCGTCGTCGAGGCGCTGCTCGTCGTCCAGGTCGTGATCTCGGTCGTTCTGTTGGTCGCGGGCGAACGGCCCGGCGACCTGCTGACGTTCGTGTCCTACCTGGTCGGGATCCTCTTCGTGCTCCCGCTCGGCACGGTGTGGGCACTCGCCGAGCGCAGCCGCGCGAGCACGGCCGTGCTCGGGGTCGCCTGCGGCACGGTGCCGGTGCTGCTCCTGCGGATGTACGTGGTGTGGGTGGGCGGCGGGGCCGGTGTCTGACAGCCCCGGCCCGGACCGCACCCACCCGGCACCGTCCTCGACCGCGAGCGGTCCCGGCAGGGTCCTCGTCGCGATCTACGCGATCTTCGCCGTCGGCGCCACCTCCCGCGCGGCCGTGCAGATCGCGACCCGCTTCGGCGAGGCCCCGATCCCGTACCTGCTGTCCGCCTTCGCCGCCGTGGTCTACGTCCTCGCCACGGTCGCACTCGCGCGCGGTGGTGCCGCGTGGTGGCGCGTCGCGGTCGTGGCCTGCGCGTTCGAACTGGTCGGTGTGCTCACCGTCGGCGCGGTGAGCGTGCTGCTGCCCGGTGTGTTCCCCGATGCCACCGTCTGGTCGAACTTCGGGATGGGGTACCTGTTCATCCCCCTCGTTCTCCCGGGGCTCGGGCTGCTCTGGCTCCGGCGCACCGCGCCCGGCCCGCGGGCGCGCACTCCGCACTGAGGCCCGAATATCCGGCGCCGGACCGGGTGGCCGCCGAGCCGAACCGGCCCGGACGACCGGCGGCCACCCCGTCACCGCGCGGGAAAGCCGGTCACCAGAAGACCGCGACCCCGACGTTGAGCAGGGTCAGCGCCGCCAGCGCGCCGAACACCCCCTGTCCGGCCGTGGGCCTGCGCCACAGCACGTGCGCCAGCACCAGGACCACCACGGCGACACCGAGCTTGACCGCGATCTTGGTGTTGTCGACCTCGGAGTCGACGAGACCGGCCGAGGCGATGCCGGTCAGGGCCAGGCCGGTGAGCACCTGCGCCCCGGCGCCGGAGAGCATGATCAGGCCGTTCGGTGACCCGGGCGCCACCAGGCGGGCCACCACACCGCTGACGAGGCCCGCCATACCGAGCAGATGCAGAAGGACCAGTGCGTCGTAGACGATTTCCATGCCGGGACAGTACTACAAGACGTAGTAATGAGTGGGAGGCACGCGGGAACCGGCGCGGACGTCAGTGCCACGGCACGGCGAACAGGCTCGCCGACGTGCTCAACGCCGTCAGCAGCAGCGCACACGCGAGCGGCCAGGCCGCCGGGAAGGCACTCCGGTGCGGCTGCCGCAGCCGCCGGATCCGGGCCTGCACCGGCGTGTCGGCCGCGCCCAGCGCCCCGGT
>NZ_KI912236.1:6806-7618 GCF_000231035.2 Saccharomonospora iraqiensis subsp. paurometabolica YIM 90007
CGCCCAACCGCGCGAGCAGCGGGCCCGCACCGACGGCGTCCGCGGCGGCGTACAGCGCGGCGTCGTCGACGCCCGGTGCCAGCAGCGCCAGGTTCTGCCGCACGGTCCCCGCGAACAGGTAGGCCTCCTGCGGGCTGAAGGCGATCCGCTCCCGGCGACACCGCGGCCGCAGCCCGGCCACGTCCACCCCGCCGAGCAGCACCCGCCCGCGCCGTGGCCGCACCGTCCCGGTGATCAGCCCGGCCAGCGTCGACTTCCCGATCCCGCTCGGCCCGACGACGGCCAGGTGGTCACCGGGGACGAGATCGAGGTCGAAGTCCTCCACCACCGGACGGGCACCCGCACCCCACTCGAAGGTCACCCCGCGCAGACGCACGGCTTCCCCGTCGGACACGGCTCCCTGGTCCGGCGCGGCTTCCCCGTGCGGTTCCCGCGTGCCGTCCGGTGCGGCGGTGTCCGGTGTCGCCGCATCCGGTGCCACCGCGTCCGGTGCGGCGGTGTCCGGGGCGGCGGGGCCGCACTCGGCCAGTCTGCGCAGCGCGACCAGCAGCCGCAGCACGACGGTGCTGGTGGTGGCGGCGAGCCCCTGCAACGCCGGTTGCAGCGTGGTCGACAGATACACGACCGTGGCCAGCACGGCCCCCTGGGTGAGCGTGCCCGCGGCGACCATCCCCGGCGCGAGGAACAGCACCAGCAGCAGCGGCACGAACGCCCCCACCGACACGACGAGGATGCGCGTCGCGGTCGCCGCACCCATCCGCACCGCGGCGGCGGCCTGGGCCTCGACGTCGTCGCGCATCGCCGCCCGCGCG
>NZ_KI912236.1:7718-17362 GCF_000231035.2 Saccharomonospora iraqiensis subsp. paurometabolica YIM 90007
GCGGTCCCGGTCGGCTCCGCCTCGGCGACCCCGTCGACGGCCCGGGTCGCCCGCAGCACCGCACCGGTCGCATCGGCGTCGGCGATCACCACGGTGGGCGCGCCCGCGCCGCCGGGGAAGTACTCGGCCAGGACCTCCTGCCCGGCGACCGACTCGACGCGTTCGAGGAACAGCTCCGACTCGGCCGTCCCACTGGCCTCGAACTGCGGCAGGAACGCCGCGGGCACCAGCAGGGCGACGGTCGTGAGCAGCCAGACCGCCCGCGGCGTGCGATCGACGCGCCCCGCGATCCGGCCCCAGACCCCCTCCGACTCCGGCTTGCGGGTTCCCCTGTGCGGCCGGAACGGCCAGAAGGCGACCCGGCCGAACACGACGAGCACGGCGGGCAGGAACGTGGTCGAGGCCAGCAGCGCGGCCGCGATGCCGATGGCGGCCACCGGACCGAGGTCGCGGTTCGAGTTCAGTTCGCTGAACAGCAGGCACAACACGCCCAGGATGACCGTGCCCGCCGAGGCGAGGATCGGTTCGATGGTGCCCCGCCACGCCCGCAGCATGGCGTCCCGGCGGCCGGGGACCTCGCGGAGTTCCTCCCGGTAGCGGGACACGAGCAACAGCGCGTAGTCGGTGGCCGCACCGAACACGAGGATGAACAGGATGCCCTGGCTCTGCCCGTTGAGCGCGAGCACACCGCCGTCGGCCAGCAGATACACCACGAAGCTCGCCAGCCCCAGCGCGAGCACCGCGGACAACAGCACGAGCAGCGGGAGCAGCGGGCTGCGGTAGACCACGACGAGGATCACCGCCACCACCGAGCCCGCCACGAGCAGCAGCAGCCCGTCGATCCCGCTGAACGCCTCGGAGAGGTCCGCGACCCGCCCCGCGGGACCGGTGACGTAGACGTCGAGCCCGGCGGGGGCCCGCGCGAGCATCCCGCGGATGCGTTCGACCGACTCCCCCGGGTCGCCCGCGACCGGGGCGACCAGCCGTAGTGCCGCGTCGGCGGCGGGCGCGGGGAGCACCGGGGACACCCCCGGCGCGGTGACGTCGGCGTCGGCCAGTCGGGAGCGGGCATCCTCCAGGAACGCACGGTCGGCCGGGGTGATGCCCTCCGGCCGTTCGGCGACGACGACGGCCGGCACCGCGCCGGTGTCGGCGAACTGCCGTTGCAGCCGTTGCACCTCGGTGGACTCCGCGGAGGTGGGCAGGAACGCGGCGCTGTCGTTCTCGGCCACGTCGCTCAGCATCCCGGCGTACGGACCGCCGACGGCGCCCACGGCCAGCCACACGAGGAGCAGAAGAGCGGGCAGGAACCTGCGGAGTGGACGCACGGGGTTTCTTTTCTTTCGACGATCGAACGGATTGGGTGCAATACTAGGCTCGGCGGTCACGCGCGGCAATCCGGATGCCCGGATCGGGTACGCGCGGCGGCGGCCCGACGAGGGCCCCGCCGGGGAGCACGGCCCGGCGGAGGCGACGACCGTGGCGGAAGGACGGCGAGGTGGCCGAGCACGTCGACAGCGACGACGAGGCGTTGATCCGGCAGGTACGCAGGTTGACGGTGGAGGCCGACCGGTTCACCGAGATGTTCGGCGAGGTGCACGGTCTGCACCGCACCGACCTGAACGCCGTTGTCGCGATCATGGACGCGGACCGCACCGGCGCCCCGCTCAGCCCGGGCGAGCTGGCCGGGACGCTGCACCTGAGTCCGTCGGCCACCACCTCGGTGCTCGACCGGCTCTCCGCCGCCGGGCACGTGCGCCGGGAGAGCGACCATGCCGACCGGCGGCGGGTGGTGCTGCGCGTGTGCGACAGCGCGCTCCGCCTCGGATCCGAGCTGTTCACACCTTTAGGTGAGGAGTACGCCCGGGTGTGGGAGGGTTTCGACGACGCCGAACGCCGGACCATCGCCCGGTTCCTCACCGGGACGACCGAGGCGACCGTCCGCATCCGCGCCCGCCTCGTCCGCCCCGACCAGGGCTGACATTCCGGAGACCCCGGTGCACGGGCCGCCACCGGGCCACGTCCGCCGTCCGGGGCGACCGAACGCCTCCCGGCGTGTCCCGTCCGGCGCCGGTTCCACCGGTGCCGGTCGCCGGGGGGCCTACAATCGCCTCCTCACGATCAGCGCCCACCCCCCTTTCCGCCGTCGGAGCAGCTCATGTCGGGTCCCCACGCACCACCCACGGCGCTGTACGGTCCCGGGTTCGCGCGCGACCCGGCGCGGCTCAACGAGGACCTCCGACGACGCCACGGTCCCGTCGCTCCGGTTCTGCTCGACGGCACCGTGCCCGCGTGGCTGGTGCTCGGCTACCGGGAGCTGTACCAGGTCGCCGACGATCCCGGGCTGTTCGCCCGCACCCGCCGGCACTGGCACAGCGGGCAGCACGTCCGGCCGCAGGAGCCGATCGATCCCCGGGTGAGCAGGACCCCGGGGGTGGAGACGGTCCCACGGTCCGGTGACCGGCCCGCCGCCGTACCCGGCTCCGGTGCCGCGCCACCACCACTGCACGAGGCGCTCGCCGAGGTCGATCCGATGGAGCTGCGCCTGCGGGTCGAGCAGGTCGCCGACCGCCTGGTGAACGGCTTCGCCGGGCGCGGGACGGCCGACCTGATCGCCGGGTACACGCACCGGATCCCGATGTTGACCCTCGCGCGGATCTTCGGACTGTCCGAGACCACGGTGCCCGGGCTGGTGCGGGACACCGGCCTGGCCGCGACACCCGGACCGGAGGCCGGACCGGCGCGGCAGCGGATCGTGTCGCTGATGCGGGAGCTGGTGCGGCACAGACGCGCCCACCCCGGCGCCGACCTGCCGTCCCGGATCCTCGCGCACCCGCGTGCCCCGCACGACGACGCGGTCGCGACCGACCTCTTCCTGACCCTGGAGGCGGCCCACCTCGCGACGGCCGACTGGATGGGCAACGCGCTGCGGCTGATGCTCACCGACGAACGCTTCGCGACCACCCTCTCGGGTGGCCGGGGCAGCATCGGGCAGGCGCTCAACGAGGTGCTGTGGCGCGATCCCCCGGTGCAGAACATCGTGGGACGGATCGCGACCACCGACACCCACCTCGGCGGTCGGCGGGTCCGCCGGGGGGACCTGCTGGTGCTCGGCGTCGCGGCGGCCAATGCCGACCCGCACGCCCGTGTCCGCGGCGCCTGTCCGCAGGTCGTCGCGGGTGGGGGCGGCGACGTCGGGGGAGCCGTGGGGAACGAGGCGTACCTGTCGTTCGGCCACGGCGAACACGGCTGCCCGTACCCGGCGCAGGAGATCGCGGCGACCGTCGCCCGGGGTGGGGTCGAGGTGCTGCTGGACCGCCTGCCCGACGTGCACCTCGCGGTGCCCACCTCCGCCCTGGCCTGGCGGCATTCCGTCCGGATGCGGGGGCTGACGACCCTGCCGGTGCGCTTCACCCCGGCGAGACCGGGTAGCTGAGCCCCGTCCGGCACGGCCGGCCGGGCTCCGGCGGCGCCGGGCGCCTCGGCACGGTCCGGGCCCGGCCGGTCCGGCGCTCCACCGTCGTATCGGGCTGTTCTCCGTGCGGTCCGGACGGGTGGTGGACGCGCCTAGAGTGGGTGCCGTGGGATTCGCTCCGAACGACTCCGACGGCACCGTGACCGTGCTCGACGGGGGGCTCGCGTCCGCGCTGGAGGCCCGGGGGCACGAGCTCACCGACGCGCTGTGGTCGGCGCGGCTGTTGCTCGACGCCCCGGAGGAGATCGTCGCCGCCCACCGCGCGTTCTACCGGGCCGGGGCGCGGGTGGCGACCACGGCGAGCTACCAGGCCTCGTTCGACAGACTCGCCGCGTACGGGCTGGACCGCCACGAGTCCGCACGGGTGTTGCGGCGCAGTGTCGACCTGGCGCACGAGGCCCGCGCCACGGCGGCCGCGGCGTCGGAGTTGTGGGTGGCGGCGTCGGTCGGCCCGTACGGTGCGGCGCTGGCGGACGGGTCGGAGTTCCACGGCCGGTACGGGGTGGGCGTCCCCGCACTGCGGCGTTGGCACCGCCCCCGGATCGAGGTACTGGCCGAGGCGGGGCCGGACGTCCTCGCGCTGGAGACGGTGCCGGACGTGGACGAGGCCGAGGCGCTGGTGCGCGCGGTCGAGGGGGTGGGGCTGCCCGCGTGGCTGACGTTCAACGTCGACGGCGGGCGTACCCGGGCCGGACAGCCGATGGCCGAGGCGTTCGCCGTCGCGGCGGACGCGCCGGAGGTCGTCGCGGTGGGGGTGAACTGCTGTGCCCCCGCCGAGGTACCGGACGCCGTGGCGTGCGCGCGGGAGGTGACCGGCAAACCGGTCGTGGCCTACCCGAACAGCGGCGAGGGCTGGGACGCACACCGCCGCGACTGGACCGGCCCCACCCGCTACCGCGCCACGGACGCCCCCACCTGGCTCGCCGCAGGCGCCACCCTCCTCGGCGGCTGCTGCCGCGTCCTCCCCACCGACATCGCCCGCCTCGCCGAGGTGGTCACCCCGGCTGTGCCGTGAGGGGCACATTCCCTGCACGGGACGCAGTGAAAGTGCCCCTCACCGCGCTGAGCGCAGCGAAAGTGCCCTTCACGGCACACCTGCCGGCACCCCCGTTCGGGTGGGGTGGGGCGGTCGGGTTGCCGGGGACGGCGACACCCAGCAGAGTGCAGGCGAGGCCGGGGGACACGGCCGGTGTGTGTGCCGCGAGAGGAAGGGGGTCGGGTCCATGATCTCAGCACTCGACACGAATTCGGCGCTCGATCCGGACACCGAGTACGTGGTGCTGTGCGGTGCGGACCACGAACCCGTCGGGTTCGCACCGAAGGCGGAGGTGCACCACGAGCACACACCGCTGCACCTGGCGTTCTCCTGCTACGTCTTCGACCGCGCGGGTCAGCTGCTCGTCACCCGGCGGGCCGGGGCGAAGAAGACCTGGCCCGGCGTGCGGACGAACTCCTGCTGCGGCCACCCCGGGCCGGGTGAGGTGCTGCCCGACGCGGTGGCCCGCAGGCTCACCGACGAACTCGGCGTCGTGGCGGACACGATCGAGCTGGTCCTGCCCACCTTCTCCTACCAGGCCACCATGCCGGACGGCACGCGGGAGAACGAGGTGTGCCCCGTCTACCGGGCGACCGTGGCCGACCGGCCCGCGCTGCACCCGGACCCGTCGGAGGTCGACGAGGCCGGGTGGGTGCCGTGGACCGACTTCGTCGCCGAGGTGCGCGCGGACCCGTCGGCCGTGTCGCCGTGGTGTTCCCGGCAGGTCGGCGCACTGCACCGGCTGGGCCCCGACCCGCTGCGCTGGCCGGTCCCCGACGACACCGAGCTGCCCTCGGCGGCCCGGGAGCCCCTCACCCCGCGCGGGTGAGCTCCCCGCTCGGCCGCGGCCCGGCCCACGCTCAGCCGAGGGGGAAGGTCCGTGGGGTGTACTGCACGCTGATCCAGTGGTCGGTGGTGAACTCCTCGATCGCCCAGTCGCCGCCGAAGCGGCCGAGCCCGGACGCCTTCTCCCCGCCGAACGCGGTGTTCGGGTCGTCGTTGATCGTGGTGTCGTTGACGTGGGTCATGCCCGCGCGCACCTGCTGCGCGAACCGCACGCCGCGTTCGATGTCGGCGGTGTAGACGGCGCTGGAGAGCCCGTACTCGGTGTCGTTGGCGAGCTGGAGGGCGTGCCGCTCGTCGTCGGCGCGCACCACGGTGCCCACCGGCCCGAACACCTCCTCCGCCGCGGTGGCGACCCGGTTGGTGCCCACCAGCAGGTGCGGGGGCAGCACCAGCCCGGTCGGGCCGAGCGGGTCCCCTCCCACGACGAGCTGTGCGCCGTCGTCGACCGCGCGGGAGACCTTCTCGCGCACCTGGGAGAACTGGCTGCCGTTGACGATCGGCCCGATCTGGGTCTCCGTGTCCGTCGGGTCGCCCGGACGCAGGCCCCGGACCCGCTCGGCGAACCGGTCGACGAACCGGTCGTGGACCCCGGCGTCGACGATCACGCGGTTGGTGGCCATGCACACCTGCCCCTGGTGGACGTAGGAGCCGAACACGGCCGCGTCCACGGCGCCGTCGAGGTCGGCGTCGTCGAGCACCACCAGCGGACCGTTCCCGCCGAGCTCCAGGGCGCACCGCTTGAGCGGGGCCTTGCGCGCGATGTTCTCACCGACCGGGGTGGATCCGGTGAACGAGATGACCTGCGGAATGTCGTGGGTGACCACCGCGTCGCCGATTTCGGAGCTCTTCCCGACCACGACGTTGAGCAGCCCCGGGGGGAGTCCGGCCTCCTCGTACAGCTTCGCCAGCAGCAGCCCCCCGGTCACCGGGGTGTCCCCGGCGGGTTTGAGCACCACCCCGTTGCCCACCGCCAGCGCGGGTGCCACCGACCGGTTGGACAGTTGCAGCGGGAAGTTCCACGGACTGATCACCGCGACGACGCCGACGGGTTGCCGGTAGACGCGGTTCTCCTTGCCGGGGATCGTGCTGGGCAGGATCCGCCCGGCCACCCGGGAGGGGAACGACGCGGCCTCCGCGAGGACCCCGCGCACGAGGTCCACCTCGAACTCGGCCCGGAAACGCACCGCCCCCGCCTCGGCGATCAGCCACTCCACGAACTCCCGGCGGCGCTCGTCCAGAATCCGGATCGCACGCAGGAAGACCTCGGTGCGCTCGCCCGGGAGCCGGGCGGCCCACTCGGCCTGCGCCCCCCGGGCGGCCCGGTAGGCACGGTCCACGTCCCCGGTCGAGGCCAGGGGGAGCTCGGTCAGTACCTCGCCGGTGTAGGGGTTGGTGTCCGCCGCCACCGACTCCGAGCCGCCCGCCCGCCACTCACCGCCGATCGGCATGCGGTCGAAGCCGGTGTACGCGCGCGGCGCCTGTCCTGGGGAGTTCATCGACGCTCCTTCGCCTCGCCTGTCCTGCCCGGTCGGGAATACCCGTGGGCGCGGGCGGGCAACCGGCGGCGTCGCCCGGCTACTCGCGGAGGGCGGCGAGCACGGCGTTCTCGAAGTGGGCGACGTGGCCGGTGGCGATCTCGGCCGCCTCCTCGCCCTCGCCCGCGATGATCGCGTGCAGCATGCGCTCGTGTTCGGCGACGTGCCGCGGCATGCCCTGCAGCCGGGTGAGGAACAGGTACCAGATCCGCAGGGTCAGGTTGTAGTAGTGGTTCAGCGTGGCTTCCAGGTACCGGTTCCGGGTGCAGTGGTAGATCGCCCGGTGGATCTCGGTGTCCAGCCGCATCAGGTCCACGTCGTCGCGTTGCAGGCTGATCCGGTCGGCCAACGCGGCCAGCTCGGCCCGCTCGGCGTCCGAGGCCCGTGCGGCGGCGCTGCGGGCCGCCTGCCCTTCCAGGTGCCTGCGGACCTCGGCGATGAGCCCGTGGTCGGTGATGTTGATTTCGGTGGCGAACGTGCCGCGCCGGGGATAGATCACCACCAGGTCCTCGGCCTGCAGCCGCTTGATCGCCTCGCGCAGCGGGGTGCGGCCGACCTGGATGCTGCGGGAGAGCCGCTCCTCGTTGATCGGTGCCCCCGGCGGGATCTCCAGGGTGACCAGCATGTCCCGCACCGTCGTGTAGGCGTGCTCGGACAGCGATCGGCCCGCGTGCCCACCGGCGACGGCGGAACTGTTGACTCCGGAATCCACGGGGTCCTACTGTAGACGACACGCTGATATATCAGACGTCGACCAGTATTCGATCAGCTGTTCCTCAGTCGCCGACCGACCTCGGCGACCCGGCTCCGCACTCCCCCGCTGCTGCGCACGCTCGAACGGAGGTTCTCGATGACGCCTCGCACCCCCTGTGCCGACCTGCCGGACCATCCGGCGCGGCTCTGGGACTCCCCGGAGCCGAAAGCGTCCTACGACGTGGTGATCGTCGGTGGTGGTGGGCACGGCCTGGCCACCGCGTACTACCTGGCCGTCAACCACGGCATCACCGACATCGCCGTGCTCGAACGCGGATGGCTGGCCGGCGGGAACATGGCCCGCAACACCACGATCATCCGCTCGAACTACCTCTGGGACGAGAGCGCCGGCCTCTACGAGCATTCGCTGAAGCTGTGGGAGGGGCTGGCCGACGAACTCGACTACCCGCTGCTGTTCTCCCAGCGCGGGGTGCTCAACCTCGCGCACTCGCTGCAGGAGGTCCGCGACGCGGTCCGCCGGGTCGAGGCGAACAAACTGGGCGGCATCGACGCGGAGTGGCTCGACCCCGCGCAGGTGGCCGAGATCTGCCCGATCCTGAACACCTCGGAGGACCTGCGCTACCCGGTGCTCGGGGCGACCTGGCAGCCGCGGGCGGGCATCGCCAAACACGACCACGTCGCCTGGGGCTTCGCGCGTGCGCTCGACCGCATGGGTGTGGATCTGATCCAGAACTGCCCCGTCACCGGATTCGAGCGGGTCGGTGACCGGGTCGTCGGGGTGCACACCCCACGCGGCACGATCCGGGCGGGCAAGGTGGCGCTGGCGGCGGCGGGCAGCACGTCCGTGCTCACCGACGACCTCGGGCTGCGGCTGCCGATCCAGAGCCACCCGCTGCAGGCGCTGGTCTCCGAGCTGCTCGAACCCGTGCACCCCACCGTGGTGATGTCCAACGCGGTGCACGTCTACGTCAGCCAGGCGCACAAGGGCGAACTCGTCCTCGGCGCGGGCATCGACGCGCACAACTCGTACGCCCAGCGCGGGTCGTTCCACACCATCGAGCGGGAGCTGACGGCGGCGGTCGAGCTGTTCCCGATGTTCTCCCGCGCCCACGTGCTGCGCACCTGGGCCGGCGTCGTCGACGTCACCCCGGACGCCTCGGCGATCATGGGCCGCACCCCGTTCGACGGCCTCTACGTCAACTGCGGCTGGGGCACCGGCGGTTTCAAGGCCACCCCCGGCGTGGGCTGGTGTTACGCCCACACGATCGCCCACGACGAGCCGCACCCGCTCAACGCCCCGTTCGGCCTGGAGCGGTTCACCACCGGCGCACTGATCGACGAACACGGCGCCGCCGGTGTCGCGCACTGAAGGAGTCCGACGATGATGCTCATTCCCTGCCCGTGGTGCGGGCCGCGCAACGAGACCGAGTTCCACTACGGCGGCCAGGCCGACGTCCGCTACCCGGACCGGCCGGACGCGGTGTCCGATGAGGACTGGGCGCGGTTCCTCTTCTTCCGGGACAACCCGCGGGGCGTGTTCACCGAGCGGTGGTCGCACCAGGCGGGCTGCCGCCGCTGGTTCACCGTGCGCCGGGACACCACCAGCAACGCCATCGAGCCCGACGACCCACACGCAGCAGAGGCGGTGACGAGGTGAGCACCGAGTTCCGGCTCGCCGACCGGGGACGCATCGACCGGGACCGCCCGGTCCGCTTCCGCTTCGACGGCGACGACTACGAGGGATACGCCGGCGACACACTCGCCTCGGCGCTGCTGGCCAACGGCGTCCACGCGGTCGCCACCAGCATCCGGTACGGCCGTCCGCGCGGCATCATGGCCACCGGTGTGGAGGAACCGAACGCGCTGGTGCAGATCGAGGAGCCGTTCCCGGAGCCGATGCTGCCCGCGACGACGGTCCCGTTGCGGGAGGGGCTGGCGGCCACCGGCCTGCCCGGCCAGGGGCGGCTCGCGACCGACCCGGACCCCGCCCGCTACGACGCGACGTACGCGCACTGCGACGTGCTCGTCGTCGGGGCGG
>NZ_KI912236.1:17462-25068 GCF_000231035.2 Saccharomonospora iraqiensis subsp. paurometabolica YIM 90007
GCCGAGCCGGCCCGCCTCCCGTCCGTGGAGCGGGCACCGATGCTGGCCACCGGCGTCCGGTGGCTCCCGCCGCACACCCCGGACGACGGCGGCGCCACCCAGTTCGTGGACCTCGCCCGGGACGCGACCGTCGCCGACGTCCGCAAGGCCGTCGGTGCGGGCCTGGACTCGGTGGAGCACGTCAAGCGCTACACCACCCTCGGCACCGCACACGACCAGGGCCGGACATCGGGCCTGCTCGCGTCCGGGATCATCGCCGACCTGCTCGGCGCGGACATCGCCGAGGTGGGCACAACCACGTTCCGCGCCCCGTACACGCCGGTGACCTTCGCCGCGCTGGCCGGCCGGGACCGCGGCGAGCTCTACGACCCGGTCCGGGTGACCGCCCTCCACGACTGGCACGTCGCACAGGGCGCGCCGTTCGAGAACGTGGGTCAGTGGAAGCGCCCGTGGTACTACCCGCGTGCCGGGGAGGACATGGAGACGGCCGTGCTGCGGGAGTGCCACGCCGTGCGGACGGGCGTGGGCATCCAGGACGTCTCCACCCTGGGCAAGATCGACGTGCAGGGTCCGGACGCGGCGGAGTTCCTCGACCTCGTCTACACGAACAAGATGAGCACCTTGAAGGTCGGCCGCATCCGGTACGGGGTGATGTGCACCGCCGACGGCATGGTCTTCGACGACGGCACGGTCCTGTGCACCGACGAACAGCGGTACCTGATCACCACCACGTCCGGCAACGCCGCCGGGGTGCTGGACTGGCTGGAGGACTGGCTGCAGACCGAGTGGACGCACCTGCGCGTGCACCTGACCTCGGTCACCGAGCACTGGGCCACGATCGCGCTGGCCGGGCCGAAGTCGCGGGACGTGCTGGCGCGGGTGACCGACGACGTCGCGCTGGACGCCGAGAGCTTCCCGTTCATGGCCTGGCGCACGGCGACCGTCGCGGGATGCGCGGCGCGGGTGTGCCGGATCAGCTTCTCCGGCGAACTCGCCTTCGAGATCAACGTCCCGTGGTGGCACGGGCGTGCGGTGTGGGAGGCGCTGATCGACGCGGGCGCGCCCGAGGACATCACGCCCTACGGCACCGAGACCATGCACGTGCTGCGCGCGGAGAAGGGCTTCCCCATCGTCGGGCAGGACACCGACGGCACGGTCACCCCGCAGGACCTCGGCATGGGCTGGGCGGTGTCCACGAAGAAGGACGACTTCCTCGGCAAACGCTCGTTCACCCGCCCGGACACCGCCCGCACCGACCGCAAACAGCTGGTCGGGCTGCTGCCCGTGGACACCGACCTGGTCCTGCCGGAGGGCGCACAGCTGGTGGCCGACGCGGAACTGCCCGAACCCCCGGTGCCGATGCTCGGGCACGTCACCTCCAGCTACCGCAGCGCCCCACTCGGGCGCGGGTTCGCGCTGGCGCTGGTCAAGAGCGGGCGCGAGCGCCTCGGCGAGACCGTCTACAGCCCCGTCGGCGACCGGCTCGCCGCGGTGACGGTCACCGAACCGGTCTTCTACGACAAGGAAGGAGCACGTCGTGACGGTTGACATCAGCGCACCGCGGCGCACCGCGGAGAGCCCGTTGGCGGCGAGGGCCACGCAGCTGGCCACGGCGACGGCGGCGGACCGGGTCCGGATGCGCGAGATCGGCTTCAGCACCCAGCTCGACCTCCGCCTCGACCCGAAGAGTCCCGCCGCGGAACGCGTCGGGACGGCCCTGGGCGTGCTGCCACCGCACCAACCCGGCGAGGTGGCGGTCGCGGGCGAGCTGGCCGTGCTCTGGCTCGCTCCGGACGAGTGGCTGGTGCTCGCGCCCGAGGGCGAGTCCGAGCGGCTCCAGGAGGCGCTGCGCACGGCGATCGGCGACGAGTTCGGTTCGGTCACCGACGTGTCGGGACAGCGCACCGTGCTGGAGATCTCCGGGCCGGACACCCGCGACCTGCTGGCCAAGGGCTGCGCGATCGACCTGCACCCGCGGGCGTTCGGCCGGGACCGGTGCGTGTCCACCATGCTCGCCCGGGCCCAGGTCGTGCTCGTGTGCCGGGACGTCGACACCCCCGTGTTCCGGGTGCTGGTGCGCTCGTCGTTCGCGCGCTACCTCGCGGACTGGCTGACCGACGCGGCGGCCGAGTACGGGGACGCACCGTGACGATCAGCGTCTTCGACCTGCTGTCGGTGGGCATCGGGCCGTCGAGTTCCCACACCGTCGGCCCGATGCGCGCCGCGGGCACCTTCGTCGCGCGACTCCGCGGGCGGAACGCGCTGGCGCAGGTGGCACGGGTGCGGGCCGAACTGTTCGGCTCGCTGGGCGCCACCGGGCACGGCCACGGCAGTCCGAAGGCGGTGCTGCTCGGTCTCGAAGGCCACGACCCCGAGACCGTGGACCCGGCGGCCGTCGCCGCGCGCGTCGAGGAGATCCGGACGACACACCACCTCCGGCTGGACGGCACGCACGGGATCCCGTTCCCGGTGGACCGGGATGTCGTGCTGCACCGGCGGAAAACCCTGCCGCTGCACCCGAACGGCATGCGGTTCACCGCCACCGACGCCACCGGCGCCGAGGTGCTGTCGGCGGTGTACTACTCCGTGGGCGGCGGTTTCGTCCTCGACGACGACACCCCGGGCGGTGCGGCGGCCGACGACAGCACGGCCGGGTCGGCATCCGGCGACAGCACGGCCGGGCCCCGGATCACGGCGGACACCACCCCCGTCGCGCACCCGTTCAGCACGGGGGCGGGGCTGCTGGAGCGCGCCGCCGAGACCGGCCTGCCGATCAGCGGACTCATGCTGGCCAACGAACTGTCCTGGCACGACGAGGACGCCGTGCGCCGCAGACTGCTGCACATCTGGCAGGTCATGCGGGAATGCGTGGACAACGGCTGCCGCAACGGCGGCGAACTCCCCGGAGGTCTCAAGGTCGCCCGCCGGGCCCCGGACCTGCTGGCGTCCCTCGGCGACAAGGACGACCCGATGGAGTGGGTGACCCTGTTCGCGCTCGCCGTCAACGAGGAGAACGCCGCGGGCGGCCGGGTGGTCACCGCCCCGACCAACGGGGCGGCCGGGATCATCCCCGCCGTGCTGCACTACTACACCCGGTTCGTGCCGGGCGCCGACGACGACGGGATCGTCCGGTTCCTGCTCACCGCCGGGGCGATCGGGGTGCTGTTCAAGGAGAACGCCTCGATCTCCGGCGCCGAGGTCGGCTGCCAGGGCGAGGTCGGCTCGGCGTGCTCGATGGCCGCGGCGGGCCTGACCGAGGTGCTCGGCGGGACCCCGCGCCAGGTGGAGAACGCCGCGGAGATCGCGATGGAACACAACCTCGGCCTGACCTGCGACCCCGTGGGCGGACTCGTGCAGATCCCCTGTATCGAACGCAACGCGGTCGCCGCGGTCAAGGCCATCACGGCCACGCGGATGGCGCTGCGCCGGGACGGCACGCACTACGTGTCGCTGGACAAGGCCATCAAGACGATGCGGGACACCGGCCGGGACATGAAGGTCAAGTACAAGGAGACCGCACGCGGCGGACTCGCCGTCAACGTCGTGGAGTGCTGAGTTCGGGATCGCAAGCCCGGGGCAGGGCCGAACGGGATCCGGCGGGAGCGACCTGCCGGATCGACACGACGCCCGATCCGCAGGCGTCCGGCAGACGGGACCGTTATGGTGTGGGTGTGACGGCCTGCGACCCCTTCGAGAGCTCACCGGTGCCGAGTCTGCCGCCGGAAACCTCACCGGCGGCGATTCGGGGTGCGCTGGTCGGTGCGGAGCGCGCCGAGTTCGAACGGTCGTATCGTAAGGCGATGGCCGAGGCTGCCGAGACACTCGACCTCACGAGGGTGTTGGATGTGCTGCGCAGCTATCACCGCATCGCCACGCTGACACAGCGTCAAGGCCCCGAGGCCCACCGGCGGATGCTGGACAAGGTCGCTGAGATCGAACGGACCGGGCGCAACCCGGATGCGGTACCGAGCGACGAGGTTCGGACACTGATCGACCAGCGACTTGCTCGGTAGTTGTACTCGGTCGTTACCGACAGTGAGGCTTTCGCCGCTATCGCAGCGCTGCCCACTGAGGCGTTGAGAGCCTACGACGACGCCGTGCACGTGTTGGAGCTGGTGCCGTGGAACGGTCGCCCGTACAACGAGCAGAAGCCCGAGGGTTCCTTACGTGAACTCGTCTTCGGTCAGGGGTACGGCACCATCACGTATCTGATCCTTGAGGATCAGCGGGAGGTTCACGTCCTCGTCGTCCAGTGGATCGGCTGAGACCGCACGCGGTGGACTCGCCGTCACCGTCGTCGAGTGCTGAAGCGGCGATCACACCGTGACCATCTCGGTGATCTCTTGATTACCCGAGGTGTTCGCGTCATGATCAACAGTCGTGCGTCCGGTCCGCGGACGCCGACTGTGAAGGGTGGTCACGACGATGACGGCGACGCTCGAGCCCGGTGTCGAATACGTGGTGCTCTGCGGGACGGGGCACGAACCCGTGGGATTCGCGCCCAAGGCGGAGGTGCACCACACCTCCACCCCGCTGCACCTGGCCTTCTCCTGCTACCTCTTCGACACCGACGGCGCCTTCCTCGTCACCCACCGGGCGCGGTCGAAGAAGACGTGGCCGGGCGTGCGGACCAATTCGTGCTGCGGGCATCCGAAGCCGGCCGAGTATCCCGCGGACGCCGTGAAGCAACGCCTGACCGATGAGCTGGGGATCGTGGTCGACCGGGTCGAACTGGTGCTGCCCGAATTCGCCTACGAGGCCACGATGCCGAACGGGGTCCGGGAGAACGAGGTGTGTCCGGTCTACCGGGCGGTGGTGGACACCCGGCCCACGCTGCGACCCGATCCGGCGGAGGTGGACCGCACCGAGTGGGTCGACTGGTCCGCGTTCGTGGACGAGGTGCTCGCCGACCCGGATGCCGTCTCCCCCTGGTGCGCGCAACAGGTGGCCGCGCTGCACCGGCTCGGGCCGGACCCGCTGCGGTGGCCCGTGGCCGACGACGCGGAGCTGCCCGCCGCCGCCCGGGAGCCGCTCGTACCGCACGACTGAGCCGCGCCCGGCGGCCGGACCGGAACCGGTCGCCGACCACGGGAAAACACGAGGTCACGACGCACGGTCAGGGGTGGCTGACCGTGCGCGTCCCGGATGGGCCATGATCAACGTCTGGTAGGAACACATCCGGCACGTGATCGGTGACTGTCGGCCGCGATCTCACCCGTCCGCGCGACCCCCGGCACCGGTTCGTCAGCGCTTCGTGGAGCACAGTGAGCAAAGAGGACAACCCCAGCGACGGTCGGCAGAAGTCGATCCGGAAGCGCCTGACCGGGACGGTCCTGGTCCCCAGTGTCGCGCTCCTGGTGATGTGGACGGTGGTGTCGGTCTACTTCGTGGCCGACGCCATCTACGTCCGGACGGTCGCCTCCAGTGTGCAGCAGGTCTCGATCCCCGCCATCACCACGCTGAGCGCGGTCCACGAGGAGCGCAGGCTGAGTCTGGTGTACCTGGCCGAGCCCGAGGCCGAGCTGAACGAGCTCCAGCAGCGGCAACGGGAGATCGACACGACGCTGGGCGAACTCCGCGAGGCGATGGACTCGGTGCGGGACGTCGTCCCGGACGAGATCGGGGCCCGGATGAGCAGGCTGGAGGCCGGTCTCGACGAGCTGCCCCGGGTCCGCGCGGAGGTCCACCTCAGGACGATCTCGGCGGAGGAGGTCGACACCTTCTACAACGAGGTCACCGACACCGCCGCGGACCTGTTCGACGCCCAGGCCCGTGTCGTGCCGGACGTGACCGCCACCCAGGGCGCGCTCGGCGCCACCGACGTGTTCCGGGTGTCCGACAAGATGTCGCGTGCCGCCTCCCTGGCCTCCGGTGCCCTGGCCCGCGGTGCGTTCGGCGAGTCCGGGCACCTGCGCTTCTCCCAGCTGGTCGGCTCCTACCGGTCCGGCCTGGAGGAACAGGCGCCGTACCTGCGGGGAGCGGCGGCGGAGACCTACAACGGTCTGACGTCCGCGTCCTCGTGGCAACGGCTGCACGACGCGGAGAACGCGCTGATCGGCCAGGGACCCGGCCCGATCGAGTTCTCCGGCGGGGCCCGTATCGGTGCGAACGAGTGGCGTCAGCTCACCGAGGACGTCTCCCAACGGCTGGCCACGCTCACCGTGCAGCAGGCGGACAGCGTGTCGACGCAGGCATTGGACGACGCCAACGGGAACCTGCGCAACGTCATCCTCGGCAGTGTGGCGGCGCTGCTCGCCGCCGTCGCCTCGATCGTCGTCGCGGTCCGGGTCTCGCGGACCCTGGTGGACCGCACGCTGATGACCCGGCTGGAACGGCTGCGCGGCGACGCGCTCGAACTCGCCAAGACCCGTCTGCCGACCATCGTGCGGCGCCTCGGCAACGGCGAACACGTCGACGTGGACGCCGAGATGCCGCAGCTGGACCACGGGCGCGACGAGATCGGCCAGGTGGCGGAGGCGTTCAACATCGCCCAGCGCACCGCGGTCAACGCGACCGTCAGCGAGGCGAAGGCCCGCGCGGGTGTGAACAACGTCTTCCTCGGCATCGCCCACCGCACCCAGGGCCTGGTGCACCGCCAGCTGCGGATCCTGGACCGGATGGAGAGCCGCGAGGAGAACTCCGAACAGCTCACCGGGCTGTTCCAGCTGGACAACCTCGCCACCCGCGCCCGGCGCACCACCGAGAACCTCATCATCCTCGGCGGCAAACACCCCGGCCGCCGGTGGCGCAAACCGGTCGCGCTGGTCGACGTGCTGCGGGCCGCGGTCTCGGAGACCGAGGACTTCTCCCGGATCGAGGTGGACGACGTCCCGGACGTCTCGATCATCGGGTCGGCCGTGGCGGACTCCATCCACCTGGTCGCCGAGCTCGCCGACAACGCCACCTCGTTCTCCCCGCCCGGGTCGCCGGTGCAGATCACCAGCACCGTGGTGGCCCGCGGCGTGGTCGTCGACGTCTCCGACCGTGGCCTCGGCATGAAGGACGACGTCCGCGAGTGGGCCAACCGGATGATGAGCGAGCCACCGGAGTTCGACGCGATGGCGCTGCGGGCCGACTCCAGCCTGGGCCTGTTCGTGGTGGCCCGGCTCGCCTCGCGGCTCGGCGTGCTGGTGACGTTCGACTCCTCGCGCTACGGCGGCACCAGGGCGACCGCGCTGATCCCGACGGAGATCCTGGCCGGCGGTGGCGGCGACGTCGACGGACCGAACGGCGGCGGATCCCCGAACGGCAGCACCCCGAACGGCAGCACCCCGGACGGTCACGGCCCGAACGGCACGGAAGGGCACGGGGCCGACCGTTCCGGGACGGCGTCCACGACCCCGACGCCACCGGACGAGGCCGGGGACCCGCCCCGGCAGACCCAACCGACCGAGCCGGGAACGGTGATGAGCCCCGAATCGGAAGCCCCGCACAACGGCGGAGCCTCGCCCCACCCGGCGGCCCCGCAGGCGCCGGAGATGACGGTGACGACAACCCCGGCGCTCCCCACGAGCCCCGGGGAGACACCCGAGGCACCCCGGACGGCGGCAGCGGCGGACGCGACCGGTCCCGCGGAACCGACAGCGTCCGGGGCGCCGTCGCCACC
>NZ_KI912236.1:25168-38624 GCF_000231035.2 Saccharomonospora iraqiensis subsp. paurometabolica YIM 90007
CGCCGTCGCCACCGCGCCGCGAGCCGGGTCCCGACCCGTCGGCGACGCGGGACCGGCCCACCCGGCGGCCCCTGCCGCAGCGGCAACCCCAGCAGAACCTGGTCGACCAGCTCCGGGACGACCCCGAGGAGGACACCCCCGACTTCGAGGCCGTCTCCGGGAGGACCCGCAGCACACTCTCGGCTTTCCGCAAGGGCACCCGCAGGGGCCGGGAATCCGGGGAGCCGGGGCACGAATCCGACACCGACTGAGACGAAGGGGAAGCGAAACACATCGATGAACGCGAACGGGAACTCCGGCGCTGATCTGAACTGGCTGCTCGACGACATGGTCGAGCGGGTGGTCGGCGCCCAGCACGCCGTCGTGCTTTCCGCGGACGGCCTGCTCATGGGCAAATCGGCCGGACTCGCCAAGGACGACTCCGACCAGCTCTCCGCGATGTCCTCGAGCCTGCAGAGCCTGGCGAAAGGGGTCACCAGGCACTTCGAGCGCGGTCCGGTGTTGCAGACCATGATCGAGATGGAGGAGGGGTACCTGTTCGTCTCCGCGGCGGGAGCGGGTGCCTGTCTCGCCGTGCTCTCCGAGGAGACGGTCGACGTCGAGATGATCGCCTACGAGATGAACCGTCTCGTCAAGCGGGTCGGCGACTACATGTCCGCGTCCCCCCGCGCCGCCGCGTCCACGTCCGGCGAGGGGACGTGAGCGTGGAGGAGGAGTGGTACGACGACGACGCCGGCCCCCTGGTACGGCCCTACGCCATCACCCGGGGCCGGATCCCGGCCACGGACGCCACGCTGGACCTGTCCACGCAGGTGATGGCCCTGCGGACCACGCGGGAACCCACCGGGCTCACCCCGGAACACCGCAGCATCCTGGACCTGTGCCGGCAGCCGCTGTCCGTCGCCGAGCTGGCGGTCTACGTGAAGACACCGATCGCCGTGATCAAGGTGTTGTGCAACGACCTGATCGAACGGGGGGACGTGATCGTGCGTTCGCCCTCCACCCAGCCGATGCAAGCCCCCGACCGTGAACTACTCCAGGCGGTGCTCGATGGCCTCACCAAGCTCTGACGGCGGTTCCGCGGAGAACGTCGTCCCCACCCCCGTCAAGATCGTCGTCGCGGGCGGTTTCGGCGCGGGCAAGACCACCATGGTGGGCTCGGTCAGTGAGATTCCCCCGCTGTCCACCGAAGAACTGATGACCCAGGCCAGCGACGGCGTCGACGACCTCACCGGCGTCGAGACGAAGGGGACGACCACCGTCGCGCTCGACTTCGGCCGCATCACGATCTCACCGCACACCGTGCTCTACCTGTTCGGCACCCCGGGCCAGGACCGGTTCTGGTACATGTGGGACGAACTGGCGCGCGGCGCGATCGGCACCGTCGTGCTGGTCGACACCCGCAGGCTGGACAGCAGCTTCGCCGCGATCGACTTCTTCGAGCGGCGCAAGATCCCCTTCGTCGTGGCGGTGAACTGCTTCGCCGAGGCGGACTCCTACACCGAGGACGAGATCCGCAAGGCCCTGGCGATCAACGAGGGCATCCCGATGGTCTTCATCGACGCGCGGGAGAAGGACCAGAGCAAGCTCGCGCTGATCCGGCTGGTCCGGTACGCGCTGAGCAGGCTGACCGAACCCGCCGCGATGAGCGGGGCCGGGTCGACGGCCTGACGCGCGCCACGGCTCGGGCGTGCCGGCACGGGTGCCCGCCCGCGGTATCCCCCTGCGGGCACCCGTGCCGTCGTGGGCACCTCAGCCGCGCGCGGGCAGCTGGTGCATCGTCATCTTGAAGTGCCGCAGGATCGGCGGCGCGTCGGCCACCCGGTACCGCGCGACCCGCTCGGGGTGCTTCGCGATGTCGGCGAGGACGTCGGCGACGTACTCGTAGTGCGCCCGGGTGTAGGTGCGGCGCGGCAACGCCAGGCGCACGAGCTCGAACGGCGCGGGCGCGACGAGGGTGTGCCCCTCGTCGAACTCGCCGAGGTAGAGCGAGCCCAGCTCCACGCACCGGATCCCGCCCGCGAGGTACAGCTCGCAGGCCAGCGAATGGCCGGGGAACTCGTGCGGCGGGATGTGCGGCAGCAGCCTGCCCGCGTTGAGGTAGAGGGCGTGCACCCCGGCGGGCCGCACGATGTCCACCCCCGCCTCGTTGACCAGGCCCGCCAGCTGCTCGGCCTCGCCCGCCCGCGCCCGCAGGTAGTTCGGGTCGAGCACCTCGCGCAGCCCCTGCGCGACGCGGTCGAGGTCGTGCGCGGCGAGCCCGCCGTAGGTACGGAACCCCTCGGTCGCGATGATGTTGACCTCGCAGCGCCGGGCCAGTTCGGCATCGCGCACGCCGAGGAAGGCGCCCATCGGGGCGATGGCGTCCTTCTTCAAGCTCGCCACACACCCGTCGGCGAGCCCGAACGCCTCCCGCGCGACCTCGGCGGGCGAGTGCCCGCCGTACCCGGGCTCGCGCCGGGTCACCAGCCAGGCGTTCTCCGCGAAGCGGGCGGCGTCCAGGAAGAACGGCACGCCGTAGCGGTCACACAACGCGCGGACGGCGCGCAGGTTGGCCATCGACACCGGCTGCCCACCGCCACCGTTGTTCGTGATGGTGATCAGCACCTGGCCGACCCGGTCGCCCTCCGGGCCCGCGAGTGTGCGCTCCAACGCGGCCAGATCGACGTCGCCCTTGAACGGCTCGTCGCTGTCCAGGTCGGCCGCCTCCGGGCAGGGCAGGTCCCGGGCCTCGCAGCCCAGCAGCTCCACATTGGCGCGGGTGGTGTCGAAGTGGGTGTTGCTCAGCGAGATCCGTCCCGCCGACAGCGTGGCGGAGAACAGCACCCGCTCCGCGGCACGCCCCTGGTGGACGGGGAACACGTACTCGAACCCGGTGAGCTCGTCGAGCGCGGCGCGGAACCGGTAGTACGACTCCGACCCGGCGTACGACCGGTCGGCCGCGGCCGCGGCCGCCTCCTGCGCCGCGGAGACGGCACCGGTGCCCGAATCCGTCAGCAGGTCGATCGTCACCGCGTCCGCGGGGAGGTTGAACGCGTTGTACCCGGCACGGGCCAGCGCCTGCTCACGCTCCGCACGGGTGGTGATCGGGATGTCCTTGACCACCTGGATGCGGTAGGGCGGGAACGGTTTCACGCTTCCTTCTTTCCTCGTGTACTCATGATTCCTCCGCCCGGTCCGTGCGTTCAGAGCGTGGTCCCGGGCGCGGGGACGTCGTAGGCCTCCGACGAGAGGTAGACGGTGGTCCCGGTGCCGTACCGGCCGAGCCGCAGCGACACGTGGGCGAGCAGCCCGACGCCGTCGGCGAGCGGCCGCCGGGAGACCGCGCGCAGCGCGGCGTCCAGTGTGGACACATCCGCACCATGCCGCTCCAGAAAGGTCCGCACCCGCTCGCGGGCCACCGCGTCGTCGTGCACGTAACTGCGGACGGGCAGGTAGAGGCTGTAGTTGGCGGGTCCGTCCGGTGCGGCCTCCACGAAGGAGTAGCTGGACACGAGCGGACGCCCGGTGAACGGCCCGGTGTCGCCGCCCAGCACCTCACAGAACTCCCGAATCCGCTCGGGCTCCACCCCGACGACGGCCTTCGCCGCCCGCTCGGCGTCGTCGGAGGTGGCCGCGTCGTGCGAGATGTAGAGCTTGACCCGGGACAGCGGGTCGTCGTCGAGGTCCACGGCGAAGAACGAGAACGTGTCGGCGTCCCCGCGCACCATGGCGTTCTGCGTGGCGGTGTCGTAGGCGTCGTGCAACCCGAGCCGACGGAACGCCTCGGCGACCAGCTCGGGCGCCCGCTCGGGGCCGCGCACGGCCGGGTTGAAGTACACCTTGAGCTTGGCCGCCCCGTCCGGGCGGAAGATGAGCGAGTACCAGAACGCGAACTTGCCCTGTGGCTCCTCCGGCAGGAAGAGGTCCGCCAGGGTGTCGAACCGCTCGGTCGGGATACCGAGGGTCGCGCTCGTGCGGTCGAGGAACCGCCGCGCCGCGGCCACGTTCTCCGCCGCACCCGGTGGCTGCCCCACGGTCTCCCCGAGGATGCGCACGGCGCGGTCCCCGCTGTCGTCCAGGGCGACGGAGAACTCGACCGGCGTGGCGTCGTCGGCGACGTCCGTCGGCCAGGCGGGGCCTGCCGACAGCGGACGCCCGCCCGCGGGCCCGAGCAGTTCCCGCAGCAGCTCCACCGGCCGGGTGTCGTCGGTGAACCCGTTCTCGGCGCAGAGTGCGCGCAGCTGGTCGCGGGTGTGTTCGAACAGGGTCGGGTCGGCAACGCTCACGTTCGCTCCAACAGGCCTCGGCATCGGCTGACTCCCACGCGCCCGGTGCGGCTCCCGTGGGCAAACGAAGATCAACATAACGGGCGTTTCACTCGCCGGATAGCGCTACAAGAGTGATCTTGATCAGCTTCCGGTGATCACCCTCGGCGGCGTCGCGGATCCCCGGTAACGGCCACCCGCCCCGCCCGCACTCGTCCGTTCCGGTACCACCGGGGTGATCCGGGTAACGGCGACGAGCCGGGACCCGACAGGAGGGACACGTCACGTTCCGACCCCGGACTCCGCGACAGGGGAGGGTGGATGAGTCGTTCCCCGGACTTCCGGACCAGACCACATGCCGGTGACCAGCACTACGTCGACGCCGTGCGGACCCTCGAACGGGAGGTGCAGGCACTCCGCGACGGAGCCGGCGGGCGGGACGTCGCGAGCGTGCGGGCCGACCTGACGGCACTCATCCAGGAGATGGAGACCCGGTCCCGTCCACGGGAGGGCAGACACGAACTCCTGGCCCGGGCCCGCGGCCTGCGGAAACACCTCCCCGCCCACGCCCGCGGCACCGACGACCGGACCGGCATTCCGGAGCCCACCCGGCAGGAACTGCACGTCGTCGCCGTGCGCCGGGAGTGCCGCGCACTCGCCGCGGAGATCAGCGGACTGGCGACCGAGATCGAGTCCGGGTCCGGCCGGGCAGGCGCGCGCGGCACCGCGGCCGAACGGGACGACATCGCGGCGCGCAGGCGGAATCTGGAGGCCCGGCTGCGCACGGTCGAGGCCGAGGTGCGGCACCACCTCGCCGGGACGGACGAGTCCGGCCCGGCGCTGCGCCGGATCCGCGAGCTCCGCTCCCGTCTCCGGAACGCGGGCGAGACACGCCGCCACCGCCCCGGCGTCACCCACGGCATCGACGACGCCGCGGAGCGGTCGAACTCGGTCGCCGACATCTGCATCGGCCTCCCCGGCCAGGGCAGGCAGGGCCGCCGACCGTACTGGGGCTGATCAGGAGGCGCGCACGGGAACCGGGTGGTCCGGGAGATGCGCCGGTGGTGAGCACACGAGGGTCTGCCCGATTCGGGAGTACCGTTCGTGTGAATACCACCTGCTGAACTAGCTTGCTACGTTCAGGTCGTGCATACTCGCGGCGGAGGAAGGAGGGGCGTTCATTGAGCACGGATGTGCGGTTCGTCCGCCCACTGATGACGATGTCGGATGCGGGGCGGCACCTCGGCATTCCCCGGCAGACATTCCACCGGTGGGCACGAGGCTACAAACATGGTGGCCCCCTCCTGCACGTCAGCGAGGGAGAGAGCCTCCGGCGCGCCACCGTCCCGTTCATCGCCCTCGCCGAGGCCTGGGTGCTGGAAGGCCTTCGGCAGGCCGGCGTTCGGCCCACCCGGATACGTCCCGCGCTAGAGCAGCTCCAGAAGGAGTTCGGGCACGAGTACGTCCTCGTCTCGCGCTCGGCACCGACGGCATCTCGGTTCTCTGGGACTTCTCCCGCACCGAGGCCGGAGCCGGCCTGATCGAGGGCGCCAGCGGCCAGACAATCATCCGCGAGATCGTGCAGGAGTACCTCACCTACGTGGGCTTCGGCGCGGACGACTACCCGAACCGGCTCGCCCTCCGACCCTTTGAACCGGCCAAGGTCGTGCTCGATCCGTACCGGGCCTCAGGGCAACCGGTCTTCGGGGGCAGCGGGGTCAAGGTCGCCAACGTCGCCGCGATGCTGAAAGCCGGGGAGGACCCTGACGTTGTCGCCGAGGAGCACGGAGTCGGGACCGACGCCGTCAGAGCCGCCGCACGCGTCCTCCTGGGCAGAGCCGCCTGAGTTGTACCTCGACGAGAAGCGGTCACGAGATCGGTGCGCCGCTTCCTCGTCGACCTGGGTTACAAATGCCACACCCCTCCCGAGGTCTTCGGCACGCGTGCCGGAGAAGGTCCCCGATGTGTGGACCATCGAGGCCGACGGAGTCGTATTGGGAATCAACGCACGCGCGCACTGGTCCGTCGGGCTTGAGTCCGAGTTCGGAGAGCTGGGCCGCAGTCTTCAAGAACGGCGGTGCTCCGCCGGAGCGATACCACGGCAGTCCGGTCGCAGTCCACTTGTAGGGTTTGCCAGTCATGCTCGTAAAGATATGAGCTGGTGCTGACAAGAACCGCCAGTTTCCCCGTCCCCTTCGATGAGGCCTCGCCCGCAGCGGCCGCCATCGTCACATCGACTTCGCTGATGATGTGCTGGTCGAGGTAGAGCTGGATCCGCTGAACATGTCAACCTCCACCGGCCCCGAAGTGACGGCTCGAGGTGGACCCACGCGAGCTCTCTTCACACTGACGGTTGTTGGTCGAGCAGCCCGGCGGGGTCGGCGCTGTAGGCGACCATCCAGCTGGGGTCGATGCGATACCACACGTTCTCGTCGCAGAACGGTTCGTCGCCGTCGTAGTGGTTGACGAGGTAGTCGCGGACGGTCGGCCAGCTCGGGTCGCTGCTCGTCCCCTCGGGGTTCAGCGGAACGGCGTGTCCGTGTGTGAAAACGCCGAGCTGCTCGCCGCGCATGAAGGTCGCGCTGATGCCGGGCCGCGCCGCGAGATGACGGGCCTTGGCGGCCCGGCGGTGGGTGCCGAAGATCCAACGGCCGTGCAGGAGGTGCCCGTCGGCGCCGCTGATGCGTGGCTCACCGCGCCGGGTGACTGTGGCGATGGCCAGGGTGCACATGCCTTGGCAGACTCGGACAACCTGCTCGGCGTCCAAGTTGCTCTCACCTGGCCGGATGATCGATTTGAGGTGGCTGCTGGAGTCGGCCAGAGATGTGTCGAGCAGGACTTGGAGGCTGTGAAGCTCATCGGGAGTTTCGAACATCCGGCTAGTTCATCAGCTCCCACCGACAATGTCGGCTCAGTGCGCAGTCGCCGACCGGACGTAGGCGAGTCGGTCGCAGGCGGTGCCGGTCCCGGAGATAGTGCCGGCGAAGGCGAGCCGGTCAATGGGAGTGGTGGGCCGCCTGGGACTCGAACCCAGAACCTATCGAGTAGGTGCCTGGGTTGGCCGTCGTTCGCCGTCGACTGCGTTCGACTGCCACTACCTGGGATGTTCACGAAAGTGAACGGCGGTCGAACGTGGTCCTCTTCCATCCTTTCCGATCGTTCCCTGTGGGAAACTGTGGGACACCTGTGACGGGCCGCCGTCGGCCGCCAAGCGTCTTCCGGGAGCGTGACCTCACCACACCCGCAATGGGCAAGCTCCCAGTGCTTCGTGTCGACGCACCCGACCGCAACGGCGAAGCCGCCTACGAACGGAATCAGGACCGTATCCTGCGAGCTTTGAACAACGCCTAACAGCCCTCAGACGCACACCAGTCGCCACAATGATTGGCACGGAGTACGGATCCTTTGATCACGTCCCGATTCCATCAGTGTCTTCCGTTTCCTGACAGCATGTCTGATCACCTGAATAAACGCGGATCTCGCTTAATGCAACTTGGCTAAAACGGCGCGTAGTTGCCAGCACCTTGCCCAATCTGCTGGTTGAGGTATCCCAGTTTCTTGAGTATCTCGGACTGATCCTGTGCGATGGACTTCGGCCAGTGGTAGCACGCGATGACCGCCTCATCGAGGTCTTGATGGAGCTTCTTGAGGTCAACGTAGGCGCCCTCGTCCACACGATTGTAGAGCGTGGTAAGGCCTATCTGCTCGTCACCGACGATCTCATGACGGCGCATGATAAGTGTTCGTGAGGCTTCCGCAACCGCTTCCTTCTCGTCAGGGGATGGAGCAGGCCAGGGGAACGTTTCAAACGCTGTCGACGGTGTAAATCTTATTCGAGTTTCGAATGTTGAGGATTCTTCCCATGCCCACGCTTCGAAGACTTTAGAGGTCAGGACGCCCATCGAGTAGTCGTCCTCAAGAGCGAACACTCCTACGAGGTTGCTTGGGCACCAATCCTGATCGGCCCATGAGAAGAAGAGACGCTTGCCGGTCAGTGTGGAAACGATGTATCGATCCTTGCTCTTGATGGCGGTACGCATGTCCGGTCTCGGCCAGGCGAACTGCCACCAAAGCCGCGCAAGGTGCCGCTCTTTGTTCTCCCGATGAGGTTTCACACTATCGCGGACAATCTTCATGGCTTCGGAATATTTCATTGCCATCTCGAGGGGCATGGTCCCGAAGTCGATGATCCAGCGACTGGGAGCTGATTGCACTGCATCGGTGAGGTCATCGCTGGTCAGGTAACGTCGAATGACATCTTTTTCACCTTCTGCAATGAGCCTGGCTGCCGTCATCTCATCAATGATGAAGCCGTCTCCGGTTGGCTGGCACCCGATGAATGCCTTGTCCTTGTTTGCACGCAAGATGAGAGGTTCAGGCAGTGTCGGACCTGGCTTGAGTTTTGAGTTGATCTTGTCAACTACAGCGCCGTCGAGAGTGAATGCCGTTATTGGTGTGGATGGTTTTTTAACCCAGTTGGTGATCGACACATGAACCTGCGCCTCGCCCGGCCACTTCTGAGAGGACACCGCATCTGTGATCACGCCGCCGTTGTCCACGATGTGTCGGAGGGAGGCAAGTCGGTGTTTATTCTCGCGCAGAGTATTGGTCGATACCAAACCAGCCCGTTGCCCGTCTTGCAGGTGGGCATGAGCGCGGCGGAACCAGTATGCACTGTAGTCAACCACACCGATTCCAGGAAACTTTTTCTTCAATTTATCGATGTAGTTCCCGCCATGCTGGCGACGAATGATCCGGTCTCCGAGGAATGGCGGGTTACCGATGATGCAGTCGGACTCGGGCCACTGGCTGAACACCGCGTCATCAACTGTGATTCCGGCTAGACTGACCAGAGGCAGCGGTGTTTCGGCTTCGCCGTATAGGTCGATCATTTGGCGGTGCCCCATCCAGAGGGTTACGCGTGCAATAAGCACGGCAGCCGGCTGGATATCGATGCCGTAGAAATTCGTCAGTGGCACATATGGCCACGGCTCGGATGGCAGTGACAGACCGGTGCTGGCTGCGAGCTCGGAGATCCGTTGCTTGATGCGGTATTCGAGATGGCGCATTTCCCGGTAAGCGACGTAGAGGAAGTTTCCGCAGCCGCATGCTGGGTCAAGAATCCGAACCGTGCAGAGCTCTTCGAGCACCTTCAGTGCTTCGTTCGGCGTCGTAGCTGCGTCGATCCGCTCTTGCCAAGGTCGCACAATCGTGGGGCCGACGATCTTCATGATGTCAGCTTCATGGGTGTAGTGCGCACCGAGCTTTCCTGCGATGATGCGTTCCATCAGTGATCCGAAGATGGTCGGCTCGACCTTGCTCCAGTCATATTCGGCGGCCTCCGCCAGGGAATCGAGTTCGGAAGCGGCAAGTCCGACCTCGGCCGGATCAGCGAAGAGCTGGCCGTTTACATATCTTGTCCCAGCGAGGATACCCTTGCGGTGCTGGTTTCCCTTCTGGTTCAGCACACGGAACAAAAAACCGAGCTTTGCTGCCGAGTCCTCAGGAATCTTCCGAAGCTGATTCACGGTCTTTTGGAACGGGGATCCCTCCAACAGACCGAGGTCTTCGGCGAACATTGTCCAGATGGACTGCATTGTGAACCGGGTGATCTCGTCTGTCGGGGCCGCTGAGCGGTCCACCAACGACTGATAGACCGCACTGATGGTGTCGGCGGCCTGAGTGGTCAGCGTCTTATGGTGTTCGAGAAAGCTCGGTACTTGCTTAGAACCGGCAAGGAACATCAGCGCCTCGTACCGGCTCGGCAGTGCTTCGAGGCTAAAGGTTGCTCTGGGAGACTTCGGGAACCTTCCGGGATCCCAGATCTCAAACTCCTTGAAGTTACACAGAATGACCCAACGGGCGGTGGGGATGTCCTTCTCCTCGTCGGCCGACTCCTCCCAGTATCGCTTAACCTGATCACGGGCGGAGGAGACGCTGACGTGGGGAGCCTTCATCTCCACGATGCATACGCCAGGCCAATGCAGGTCCATAAAGCCGGCCGACGACTTGAAGTCTTCGAACTTCGCGCCCGCCTCGGAACGATCCGATCCATAGCACTCAAAGAGCTGGTTCAGGAAGGTCTGAGCCTCGGCTTTCTCGCTACCCTCGAACTTTGCCCACTTCTTACTGAACCGTGTGAGGGCCTTTTGGATCTCTTCACCGCTGTGCATGAGGTAACTCTATGACCTACATCAAGCGGAGATCATCACCACCGAAGTAGGTGTCCTTCTGCAGCCGAGCCCGTGCCTGCTCCAATGTCTTGGTGGCATCGTTCAGGGCAAGCTGCGCGTTGTGCTCCTCAGGGCCGGTGCCCAGCCGCTTCTTAGCCTTCTTGGCTCGAGAGAGGGCGTTCTCGATGTTCATCAGCACGTCCGATACTTCGGACATCGCACGCTCGTGCGCCGCCTGCGACTGGGTACGGGGATCGTGCGCCGGTGTGCTCATGGCCGTCTCCAAACCCAGTCGTCTCCTCGAACAGCTCCTCGGCGGTCAATCCTAACCGCAGTCTCTCTCGAGAGCGGAGCACCGCCGCGCTGCCACCAACAAAGGTGGGGCTTCGTCCTCATCCCGTCTGACCTGGCTTCGCCCGTCATCAGGCTGTGTCAGGGCGCAACCGCTGACGGCGATTGTACCGCTCGTGACCAGCTTTGCGCCCTTGACACAGCCTGATAGCCCTCGGGGAGGTCTGACGGGATGAGGACTCTCAGCCACGACCGAAACGCAATTGTGCGGCGTTGCCCTCATCCCGGTGACCTGCCTGGGGCCTGGGGGCGGCGAGCGCCCCAGGATCTTTGCGGGTGATACCAATGCTCGCCACTTGGCGGCCCTTCCGTGGTTCCCGGCCGCCTGCCTTCCGCTCCGGGACCGCGTGCGGGCCGGCGGGACCGGCACCAGCCGCACGCCCGCCGGCCCACTTTCGCGGCCCCACCAGGTGAGCAGGCAGGCGGCCCCGGAGGGGCCGCCCTTGATCGCCGTCCCGGTCTTTCCGAACTCCGAGGGCGGGCTTCGTGATCCGTCGAACGTGCTGCGGGTGCTGCGGCAGGTTCGGGGGAGCGAGGGTTTCGCCTGGGTGACCTCGCACGTGTTCCGCAAGACGGCCGCGACTGTGCTCGATGAGGCGGGGCTGAGCGCACGCGTGATCGCGGACCAGCTCGGACATTCCCAGCCCTCGATGACCCAGGATGTCTACCTCGGGCGCAAGGTCGCCGGCCGGGCCGCGGCGTCGGCGTTGGAAGACGTGCTCGGTAATCAGTCCGAGTAGTTTCCTGTGGGAAAAGTGTGGGGATGCCCCTGCGCCGGTCGGGGCAGTAGAGCCGTGCCCTGGGATGTCGGTGGGCCGCCTGGGACTCGAACCCAGAACCTATGGATTAAAAGTCCACAGCTCTGCCATTGAGCTAACGGCCCGTGGCCTCAGAGTCTAACGACGGGGCGCCGCGCCCGGCACAGCAGGCGGCCGATCGAGGATCACCCCCGGCGGCGGGACCGACCCCGCTGGTCACCGCCGACCCCGAGGTGGAGCCGCGCATGAGGACGCGGTCCCGACGGCACGGTGTGCCACCGGGACCGCGTAGTGGGTTCCTCAGGTCAGCACTTGCTGCAGCATCCGCAGCTCGGGCCGGTGCAGGAACCGCAGCATCCACAGTTACTCATGGCAGTCACCCCTTCGAACGCGGTGGTCGCGCCGACTGCCCACGCTAGGTGACTTGGGCGCGGTGCAGAACCACTACCAGGGTGAACCGGGTGGTATCGCTCCGTGACGGTCATCGACCGACCCTCCGATGCCGGTCGACTGACAGATGCCGCGCCCGTTGCCGTCTCCCTAGCGTCATCGCCATGACGAACACGACAGCGCACACCAGCACCGACGCAGCGATCTCCGCACCCGCGACCTCCGCAGCCGCGACCACCGACCCCACGCACGCCGACACCGACCGGCCCCGGCTCGTCGTCCTCGTCGGCAGCACCCGCCGTGGGCGCTTCTGCCCCGTACCCGCCGACTGGTTCGCCGCCGAGGCGCGGGCACACGGCGCCCTCTCGGTCGAGGTTCTCGACCTCACCGAATTCGACCTGCCCCAGTCCCTCGACACCACTCCGGACGTCACCGCGCTCGGTGAACGGCTCGCGGCCGCCGACGGGTTCGTCGTGGTCACCCCCGAGTACAACCACAGTTTCCCGTCCGCCCTGAAGACCGCGATCGACCATTACCACTCCGAGTGGCAGGCCAAGCCGGTCGCCTTCGTCTCCTACGGCGGGATGGGCGGCGGGCTGCGCGCGGTGGAGCAGCTGCGACTGGTCTTCGCCGAGCTGCACGCCGTCACGATGCGCAACACCGTCAGCTTCCACAACTACCCGACCGTGTTCGGCGAGGACGGCACACCCGCGGACGCGGCCTCCGCGAGCGCGGCGGCCAAACAGATGCTGGACCAGCTCGCCTGGTGGGCCGTCGCGCTCCGGCGCGCCCGTGCCGAGCACCCGTACTCCACCTGAACACGACCGGGCGCGGACGTACAGACCATCATCCACGCAGGCGACCGTTCCTTGACTTCGACAATACTCGAAGTTCGATGCTGGGGTCATGCGAACCACCGGCACCCTGTTCGGCCGTGCGGAGGAGCTGTCCACTCTGCACGGGCTCGTCGCCGATGCCCGCGCCGGACGCGGGGGCGCCCTCGTCCTGAAGGGGGAGGCGGGCATCGGTAAGACGACCCTGCTGGATGACGCCGTCAGCACGGCCACCTCCGGCGGGCTCACCGTCCTGCGCGGCACCGGCCTCGAACCGGAGTCCGGACTGCCGTTCGCCGGCCTGCACCTGCTGCTGCGGACCGTGCTCGACACCGTCGGGGACCTCGCACCGGAGGACGACACCCGGGTGCTGCGGCGCGCGCTGGGCACGGACGGCGAGCGGACCCCGCGCACCGGCGGGGACGCCCCGGTCGGGCAGGCGCTGCTCACGCTGTTCGACACGCTCGCCCGCCGCGCGCCCCTTCTGGTCGTCGTGGACGACGCCCACTGGCTCGACACACCGTCCGCCGAGGCCCTGTTGTTCGCGGCCCGCCGCGCCGACGCGCACCCGGTCGCGGTGCTGCTCGCCGCCCGGGATACGCACGCACCCGCCTTCCCCGCGCCGGGGGTGCCGGACCTGCCCCTGGGGAGACTGGACGACACCGCCGTGGCCGCGCTGCTCGACGCGCACACGCCCGACCTGG
>NZ_KI912236.1:38724-39112 GCF_000231035.2 Saccharomonospora iraqiensis subsp. paurometabolica YIM 90007
GCGGCCGCGGTTCTCGCCGCCGCGCACCGGCACGCGGGTGCGCACGCCGAGGCCGTCGCCGTGGCCACCGAGGGACTGCGTACGGCCGAGGCCACCGGACAACCCGGGTGGGCGCGACGCCTGCGCTCCGCCCTCGCCGAGCTCGCGGCGCTGCGGGGCGACGAGAACCCGGAGCGCACGGACCCGGCGGGCACGGACGAGGTCGTGTCCCGGGTGGTGCGCGACCTCGGTGCCGGACGCCACGAGTCGGTGCTGGAGCGGCTGACCGCGGCACCTCCCGGCGTCGGGTTCCCGGGGTGTCCGGGCTGCACACGGTGCCCGACCTCGTCGAGGCCGCCACCCACGCGGCCGGGCCCGGCGGCGTGGAGGCCTGCGAGTGGCGGCGGCG
>NZ_KI912236.1:39212-39536 GCF_000231035.2 Saccharomonospora iraqiensis subsp. paurometabolica YIM 90007
CTGCGGTGCCTGGCCCAGCTCGCCACGGACGCCGAGGCCGGACCGGCGGACGACGGCGACGGGCCCGCGGAGACGGTGGCCGCGCTCGCCGACACCGGCGACGTGCCCGACGGGGCGGGCACCGACGCGGGGTGGCTGTTCGAACAGGCCCTCCACCTGCACCGGCACGACCGGGACTCCGACGGGCACGGCGCCCCCTTCGAGCACGCCCGCACCGCACTCGCCCACGGCCGGTGGCTACGCCGGCACCGCCGCCCCGTCCGGGCACGGGAACACCTGCGCACGGCGAGGACGCTGTTCGACGACCTCGGGGCACGGCCGTGG
>NZ_KI912236.1:39636-40040 GCF_000231035.2 Saccharomonospora iraqiensis subsp. paurometabolica YIM 90007
TGCGCAGCTTCGCCGACCGGATCGCGACCCTGCCCGCCGGCACCGGCACCGTCCTGCTGGTCGCGGCCGCCGACGGAACCTGCGACACGGGCACGGTGCTCACCGCCGCGGCGACCTTCGGGGCCACCGTGGACGACCTGCGGCCCGCCGAGCACGCCGGGCTGGTGGCGTTCACCGACACCTGCCTCGGCTTCACCCACCCGCTCGTCCGCACCGCCGCCTACCGGGCGGCCCCGTTCGCCGACCGGATCGCCGCGCACACCGCCCTGGCCGACGTCCTGACCGGCCCGGACGACGCCGACCGGCGCGCGTGGCATCGTGCCGCCGCCACCACCGGCCCCGACGAGGACGTCGCGCGGGCACTCGAACGCTCCGCGGAGCACGCACGTCTGCGGGGCGGGCCC
>NZ_KI912236.1:40140-48331 GCF_000231035.2 Saccharomonospora iraqiensis subsp. paurometabolica YIM 90007
CGCGAAGCCACCCCCGCCACGACGACCGACCCGGCCACGCCGTCTCCCCCGGACGGTGCGGCGGCGACGCTCACCGCCAGGGAGGCGCGCGTCGTGGCCCTCGCGGCGCGCGGGCTGAGCAACCGGGAGATCGGGAGCAGGCTGTTCCTGAGCCCGCGGACGGTGGGGCACCACCTCTACAAGGCGTTCCCGAAGCTCGGTGTCTCCACCCGCGGTGAGCTCGCCGCGCTCGGCTACGCCGAACCGGCCGTGGCCGCCTGAGAACCGGCGCGACGGCGTCGGCCCGGGGGTGTCCGGGGGGCGGATCGTGGCACACTGCGCACCGTGGAGTACCAACTCACCGCCGAGCTCGCCGCCCCCTCCGAGCTGCCCGACCTCGACGCGCTGCAACAGGTCGGCGTGCTGTCGCTGCTCGACCAGCGACTCAACTCCCTGGTCGGCATCGAGGGACCGGACGGCGTGGAGATCACCCCGATGGAGCACTCACTGACCGCGCATCCGCGCGGGGTGCGGATGTACTGGCTGTTGGACGCCCCCGCGCTGGCGTTCGCCGAGGACGCGACCCGCGCCGTGCTCGAACAGACCGTGGCCGAGACCGAACTGCTGGAGGGCTGGGAGGTCGGGCACTGTGCGGTCACCGCCACCGACGACCAGCTGGAGAGCGCGCTGGCCGCCTCGGCCGGGCCGGACGACGGTGTCCCCGACCGACCCGGGGGACTCGGCGGGCCGGTCGGTGGCGACCTCGAGGACACCTCCGGCACCACCCTCGGCGGCTGGGTGGACCCGGTGTCGACGGAGCGCGAGGGCGACATCGCCGACCGGCGCGCGCGGCTGCTGCGGTCGGGTGCGCACCTGGGCGCGTTCGACCCGTCCGTGTTCGGCACCGACCTGACCGACGAGCAGGCCCGCTCGGTCGCGGGCGCGCTGCTGCACGGCGTCGAGATGCTCACCGACGAGTTGTTCGCCGACATCCAGCTGCTCGACGACGAGGACGCGACGGCCGACGAGGTGGAGGCGCTGTGGGCGCTGGACGAACTGCCCCAGCAGTTCGCCGACCGCTACACGGCGCTGTTCGCGAAACAGTTCCTCGTCGCCACCGCCCTGCTCGGCCACCGGCTCACCAGGCCGGGATGGCGGTCCCCGATGTGCGTGGCCGAGGCGCTGGCCCTGCACATCGCCGAGTGCCGGGCGGAGGTGGAACTCGACCTCGCCGACGTGCTGGACGGTGAGCGCGTGGCGAAGGCGCTGGCCGCGTTCAACGCGCACGCCCTCACCGACACCCGGCACGAGCTGCTGTACGACGTGGCCGAGGAGGACCTGGCGCCCGACCTCGCCTTCGACCGCTGGTTCGCCCCCATGGGCGAGTCGGACGGGCGGGCACTGCACCCCTACCTCGCCGACGAGGACGAGTAGGTCTCCGACCGGCGCCGGTTCCCCGGACGCGCCGGCGCCGGACAGCGCTAGGAGCTGCGTCCGCCGCCGCGCAGGAGCGCGGGGACGACGAACCACAGCACGGTGAACAGCACCGCGGTCACCACGGCGAGCACGAGCATCACGACCGTCCCGTAGACCACCTTGGCGATCAGCGAGACCGTCAGGGTGATCGCCACGGCCAGGCACACCAGGCCCGCGACGACCATGCGGTTGCCCACCCGCAGGATCTCGGTGCGGCGCCCCTCGCGGAACAGCACCCGGTGCCAGGTGGCGGGGGCGGTGAGCAGCGCGGTGGACGCCGCCGTGAACAGCACCGTCACCAGGTGCAGCACCTTCTCGAAGTCCCCGGTCTCCCGGAACGGCCCGGTGAACACGACGGCGAGCAGGAACCCGAACAGGATCTGCACCCCGGCCTGCGCCACCCGCAGTTCCCCGAGCAGCTCGCTCAGGTTCCGGGCGAGCTGCACGTCGCGGGACTCCCCCGTCTCGCTCACGGGGACACCCGCTCCGGGCGGACCGGGTCCGTCGGCAGGACGACCGGCTCGTCCTTGCGGCTCCGTTCGTGCCAGCCCAGCGTCGTCACGGAGCAGACCAGCACGGCCAGGCCGAGCCACTGGGTCGTGGACAGGGTCTCCCCGAGCACGGTCACGCCGATGACCGCGGCCGTGGCGGGGAAGGCCAACTCGGCCAGGGTCGCCCTGGCGGCCGGGGTGGTCACCATCCCCACGTAGTACAGGCTCAGCGCGACCAGCCCGGGCACGAGCGCGAGCAGGAGCAGCCCCGGCGCGTTCTCCCAGCCGACCGCGAACGGCTCGTCCCGGCCCGCGACGAACAGGGCCGCCACCGGCAGCCCCACGCTGAACCGCAGCACCGTCACGTCCCGGGGCCGCAGCCGTGCCGACACGAAACGTCCCAGCACGGTGCCCGACGCCCACAGCGCGGCCGCACCCAGCGCGAGCAGTGCCGTGTGCAGCGCGGCGACGTGGACGTCGAACGGGTCGGCGAAGGCCAGCATCCACGCACCCGCCAGTGCGGGCACGGCGAACAGGAGGTATCCGGGACGCAGCCGTTCCCCGAGGAGCACGACCGCGGCGAGCATCGCGAACAGCGGCTGCATCTTCTGCAGCACCAGCGGGGTCACCGCGTCCCCCGTCTGGAAGGCCATGGTGAACAGCGCGGTCGCCGCGGCCGAGGCCCCGCCTCCGATCACCAGGACGGCGATCCACTCGCGCGGCCCGCACCGGGCGAGCGCCCGCACCGCCGACGGCAGCAGCGGCAGCAGCACGGCCGCCACGATCAGGTGTTCCCAGAACACCACACTCCCCGCGGGGAGATCCTGCGCCAGCGGCTGCCGGAGCAGACCGTCGGTGCCCCACAACGCCGCCGCGATCGCCACCAGCCACGTCCGGTCGACGCCCGCGGCGCGACCCGTTCCCGCCGTCGAAGTCACGCCGCCCAGGCTACGAGGCGGGCCCCGCCGGACGCGGCACCGGACCACTCCGCGGGACCACCCGGGCAGGTGACCACGAATTGCGACGTCCGGTCACTTCTGGTTAGCAGTCACCATGCGAAACCGAACGACATCCTCAGTGCTCACCACGACACTCACCACGACCGCGCTGCTGTCCGCGCTCGCCCTCGGCGGGGCGGGCCTCGCCACGGCCCAGGACGACGACCCGGACGGCACGGACACCGGGCGCACGCTCTCCGACGCCACCGACGTCGCCGGGTCGGCCCTGACCGGCGGCACCGACTCGGTGCAACTGCCGTTCACCGGCATCACGGTGACCGCCGCCTACGGCACGTTCGACGCACCCGGCGAGGGTGCCGACGACCCGGCCGCGCTCACCTACCGGCAGGACCTCGTGCCCGTGGGGTCCACGGCCCGGGTGGTCTCGGTGGAGGGCTCCTCGTCGGGCACGGTGGTCGAGCTGGAGGTCGACGGCCTGCGCGCCGACCGCGAATACGGCGCCCACGTGCACACCGACCCCTGCGGCCCGGACCCGGCCGACGCCGGCGGCCACTACCAGCACCGGCAGGACCCGGACCAGCCGTCCACCGACCCGGCCTATGCCAACCCGGACAACGAGATCTGGCTCGACTTCACCACCGACGACACCGGCGCCGCCGAGGTCGAGTCGCCGGTCGAGTGGTCCTTCGGCGAGCGCAGGCCGTCCTCGGTCGTCCTCCACGAACACCACACCCTGACCGACGAGGGCGAGGCGGGCGTCGCGGGCGACCGCCTGGCCTGCCTCGACGTCGACTTCTGAGCCCGAACCGGGGGGCAGCATCCGCCCCCCGGTTCCTGGCCAGCAGTAGGGGCCCAGCATCGGCGCGGCAACCTTCGACAAGCCCCCTGCGCGACTATCCTTCGCGATGTGACCTCGCGTGACTTCTCATTCGATGCGGTAACACCGATCCCACACTTCAACGGTGATATCCACTCCGTCCTGGACTCCGTCACCTCGCTGCAGAGGGCTTGGAAGGCGGCCGTGTCGTCGAACGACGAGGCTTTCCAAGAGGCGAGGCGCAGGTCGCTGCGCCGCCATGCCATCGAAACGGGAATCATCGAACGTCTTTACGATATCGATTGGGGCGTCACCGAAGCGCTGGTCGCAGAGGGAATCACTGCCGACGCGGTCGCTCGCGCGAGCGAGGGATCCGTGAGCGAAGACGTACTCGAAGTCGTTCGATCCCAATACGACACCCTCGAGTTCCTTGCGAGGTGCGCCCGAGAGGGGCGAGATCTCTCGACCTCCTTGATCAAGGAACTGCACGTCGCACTGACCAGCAGACAAGCGACCTATACCGCCACCAGTTCCCAAGGCATCGTCTTCGAGGCGACACTGCATCACGGGGAATGGAAGAAGCAGGTCAACCACGTCACCAGACCGGATGGCTCACTTCTCCAATACTCACCTCCCGAGCAGGTTTCTTCCGATATCGATGAGCTCGTGCGACTCTACCACACTTATTCGGATAAGAATCCGATCGTTCGCACCGCATGGCTGCATCACCGATTCGTCCGCATCCACCCGTTCGAGGACGGGAACGGGCGAGTTGCTCGCTGCCTCTCCTTGCTCACTCTATTGAAACACGATCTGGCTCCCCTCGTGGTAGATCGCCGCGAGCGGAACAAATATCTCGAATGCCTCGACAAAGCGAACGACGGTGATCTTCGGCCGTTGATCCGGTTTTTCGCCGAACTCGAAATCGTAGCACTTCGCAGCGAGCTCGAACGGCCAGTAGCTGCCGAGCACGCCCTCGCAGGCGGAGGAGGAGCTATCGCAGTCCTCGAGGCTGGGATCGGGAGACTACGGGAACTGCACACCGCGAGCGGAACGGTCGATCGAGCGGAAAAGGCGAACGCTCTGGCTCTCGCGTTGCACCACCGCGTCAGAAACTGGCTCGACGACATGCGAGAGAAAATCGGTGGATTACTACGGTCGGACATAGACCCGAACGCGCGCGCCACGGTGAGGTACGCCGCCCCACCGAGCGATGAGGCACACTACTGGCGCAGACAGGTCATCCATGCCGCACGGAGTGTGGATTTCTTCGTCAACCTCAAACAGGGAACCTGGTGGACACGACTCCAAGTCTTGACCTTCGAACAGGAGTTACGCTACCTCGTTTTTCTGCAGAAGGTGGGAACCGGTGAAACGGGGGTTCTGACCCTCACGGTCTACGCCGAGATACTCGGCGCCGAGAACCAGAACGATCGCACCTCAGCCGCGGACGTAGCAGTCGTTTCCTCCCCCACAGAGACCGTCACCTGGATGTGGGAGGATGAAGCGGAAACTCATTGGGAAAACGTTACCGAGGTATTGGACACAACTTTGGCGAGCGCACTCGCGAAGTTCACCACTAGCCTCGGCTGACCGCCCTCCGGCGATGCCACACACTGGCGTGCGCAGTCGTACAGCATTGTCGATGGTTCGGGTGCACGACCGCCCCCAGCCGATCAGCCAGATCGTCCGAGCTGCCTGACCCGACATCCCGCACCCCGGTTCGCCGTGAAGGACCCCTTCCCTGCGTCCGACGCCGCGAGGGCCCCCTTCACTGCGTCCGGTGCAGGGAAGGAGTCCTTCACGGCACCCTCCCGCGGCCGGGTGGCCGGGCGGGTCGGGGACAATCGGGGGGATGAGCGTGGAGGAGTTGGCGCGGCCCGTGCCTGCACAGACCCTGCGGATCGGCCCGTACGAGGTGGATCCGCCCGTCGTGCTGGCCCCGATGGCGGGGATCACGAACGTCGCGTTCCGCAGGCTGTGCCGGGAGTACGGCGCGGGGCTCTACGTGTGCGAGATGATCACAGCCCGCGCCGTGGTGGAACGGCACCCGGGCACCTGGCACATGATGACCTTCGACGAGGGCGAGTACCCCCGCTCGATGCAGCTCTACGGCGTCGACCCCGCCACGATGCGGGAGGCCGTGAAGATCATCGTCGGGGAGGGGCTGGCCGACCACATCGACGCCAACTTCGGCTGCCCGGTGGCGAAGGTGACCCGCAAGGGCGGCGGCGCGGCGCTGCCGTTCAAGCGCAAGCTCTTCGGCGACATCGTCCGTGCCTCCGTCGAGGCCGCGGAGCCCGCGGGCGTGCCGTTCACGGTGAAGTTCCGCGTCGGCATCGACGACGACCACCACACCTACGTGGACGCGGGACGCATCGCCGAGGCCGAGGGGGCGGCCTCGGTGGCGCTGCACGCGCGCACCGCCGCGCAGCGCTACTCCGGCCAGGCCGACTGGTCGCACATCGCCCGGCTCAAGGAGGCGGTCACCACCGTCCCGGTGCTCGGCAACGGCGACATCTTCACCGCCGACGACGCACTGCGCATGGTCGCCGAGACCGGTTGCGACGGGATCGTCGTGGGCCGCGGCTGCCTCGGCAGGCCGTGGCTGTTCGGCGAGCTGGAGGCGGCGTTCGCGGGCAGGCCGGTCCCCGACGGGCCGTCGCTCGGCGAGGTGGCCGGCGTGCTGCGTCGGCACGCCGAACTGCTCGTCGAGCACGACGGGCCGGACAAGGCGATGCGGGACCTGCGCAAACACATGGCCTGGTACTTCATGGGCTTCCCCGTCGGCTCGCAGCTGCGCCGCCGGTTCTCGATGGTGTCCTCGCTCGACGAACTCGACGAACTGATCGCCCAGCTCGACCACTCCGCGCCGTTCCCCACCGACGCCCTCGGCCCCCGGGGCAGGCAGGGCTCGCCCGGCAAGGTCACCCTGCCGCACGGCTGGCTCGACGACCCGGACGACCCGTGTGTGCCCGAGGGGGCCGACGTGATGCACTCCGGCGGCTGACCGCGCCCGACCACGGGCGGTGTCCGAGGGCGGGAAGGGGCCACCGGCCCCGTTCCGGGCCGCCCGCACCGCCGAACCCGTCGGTGGGTGACGTATGTCAAGTTCGCACGGCCTCCACGAGCGGTGGGCGGATGGCGCGCGCGATTACAGAGAGCGACGAACTTACGGTGTGTCTTCCCTCATACCCCGCGAAACACCTGAGAGGCCTACTCGGGCTCGCCTCATCGTGGCCCCCTGACGCACGTCACCGCGACGCTCGGTGAAAAAGTTCGCCCGAGGTGTCGTCCCGGACGGCGGATATCCGTACGATAACGAAGGCCGTCCTCGCGACGATCACAACAACTGGCGTCATCAGATTCCCCGGATGGGGGAACCGAGTGTGAAGGGAGCGTGCGTGTCCGACGACCGCGGCACTCCCGGAGTCACCTCTCAAGCGGAGGAATGGCGGGCCCGGGCCAGGCGTAACCGGGAGGAGTCACAACGCCGTCGGCGGCGTTCCCTCGACGAGAACGGCGGGATCACCGTCTCGGAGGTCGTCGCCCGGCACGCCGCCGAGCGGCAGTCGGCGGACGGCCCCACGGACGGGCGTTCCGGCTCCCGGCACGCCCGCGTGGACCGGGACCCGGAACCGGACCGTTCCACCGGCTCCCCCGACACCCGCGCACGGCACTCCCGCGCCGCCCCGGAACCCCCCGAACCGGTACTCCCCGAGCCGGAGCCGACGGCGCAGGAGCAGGCCGTGCAGGAGCAGTCGGCGGAGCCACCTCCCCCGGCCGCACCGGCACCGGAGACCGGGGAGCCGTACCCGGCACCGGATGCCTCCGCTCCCACGTCGCACCGGCCGTGGGCACCGCAGGACCCCGGATCCGATGTCCGGGCACCGCACGTTCCCGCCGGTGAGGAGTCCACCCCCGCGACGCCCGCGGTCCGACGGCCGGCTCCCGACGCCGGACACCCACCCGCCGGTCCCGGCCCCGCAGGGCCGATGCATCCGGCGCCCGGGCCCGCGACCGCGCCCCGGAGGGACGGTGGCCCGACGAACGGCGCTCCGGTGAACGGTGCTCCCGTGAACGGAGCTTCCACGAACGGCGCCCCCGTGAACGGGAGGAACGGCGCCCCGGTGAACGGCACCCCGGGGCAGCCCCCGGCGCCGCATCCTTCCCGGCCCGACCATCCCCGGGTCGACCGGCAACCTCCGCCACCCCACCGGACCGGACAGACCGCCTCCGCCGCGCACCCTCCGCAGGGGCCCGGCCAGCCGGTCCGGCCGCAGCAGCCCCCGACGGCCGAGCAGGACGACCGGGACGGGGAACACCCCCCGAAGAACCCGGCGAACCCGCTGCCGCCCTACGCCCCCCGACTGCCCCAGGGCCGCTCGACCACGGCCATCCTCAGTCGGGTCGAGGAGCCGGACGACACGGAGGACCCCCGCAGCTCCACCCCGGCGCCGGGACCGCAG
>NZ_KI912236.1:48431-50732 GCF_000231035.2 Saccharomonospora iraqiensis subsp. paurometabolica YIM 90007
GCTGTCCCCGGCGGCGCTGTCCCCGGCGGCGCTGTCGGCAGCACCGCTGTCGGCGTAGCAGAGCAGGTGGTGCGGGCCGCGGAACTCACCCGGGAGCGGGCCCTCGGGCTCCACATCCGGCCGCCCGTCGGTCCGGCGCGCGGCGAGCAGCAGCGAACGCACCGCCTCGGCGCGGGTGCCGGTGAGGTCGTCGGCCCACACGAGATCTCGCATGGGCCCAAGCCTAGCGGCGGCTGGTGATCCTGGTGCGGACCTCGCCCCGGTTCCGCCGGGGCGGCACGGACGCCGCACCGCCCGCGTCGGCGCCCTCGGGCACGGAGTCGGCGCCACCCTTCGTGCCGGCCCCGGCCGTGCCCGGGGTGTTGTTCCGGTCCGCGGTGTTGTTCCGGTCCACGGTGTTGTTCCGGTCCACGGTGGGGTTCTTGGCCGGCGCGCTCTTGGGCGGGCGCTCGAACTTGTACCCGACGTTGCGCACGGTACCGATCATCTGTTCGTGCTCGGGGCCGAGCTTGGCGCGCAGCCGCCGCACGTGCACATCCACCGTCCGGGTGCCGCCGAAGAAGTCGTACCCCCAGACCTCCTGGAGCAGCTGCGCCCGGGTGAACACCCGGCCGGCGTGCTGGGCCAGGTACTTGAGCAGCTCGAACTCCTTGTACGTCAGTTCGAGCGTGCGCCTGCGCAGCCGGGCCGTGTAGGTCGCCTCGTCGATCACCAGGTCACCCACCCGCAGTTCGGCGTCGCCCTGCGCGGTGGCCCCCGCCCGCGTGGTCGCCAGCCGCAGGCGGGCGTCGACCTCCGCGGGGCCTGCGGTCGGCAGCACGAGGTCGTCGGCACGCCACTCGGCACTCACCGCAACGAGGCCGCCCTCGCCGACCACGGCGATCACGGGTGTGGAAGGCTCGTCGTCGCCGACACCGGTCAGGAGCCTGCACAGACTCTTGGCCGAGGCCAGGTCCGTACGCGCGTCGAGGAGGATGACGTCCCGGTGCCCCGCATCGAGGAGGGCGGTGACCTCGGGTGCGCGGACCCGTACGGTGTGCGGCAGAAGGTCCAGGGCGGGCAGGACGGAGGCGGCCTGTGTTTCCGACGTCAGTACCAGCAGGTTCAGACTCATCGCGACCACCTCGTGTTGCCCGGTGTGACATTGTCCGGTGTGACACCGCCGGATCCGTTTTTCGGACGCACCCCGAGAATAGTCTCGGATCGACGCGGGCCCACAGTCCTGAAACCGGCGTCACACCCGTGCGGGCACATCGAAACCTGCCTTTAACAGAACGGACGTGATCGTGAACACCGCTGTAACGAGGGCGGATCCGCAGGAGCGGGGAAGGAGCCGTCGCCGCGTGAAACGCACCGTCATCGTGCTGGTCGCGCTCCTCGGCCTGTTGGTTGGCGCCGACTTCGCCGCCGCGGCTTTCGCCGAACACACCGTGTCCCGCAAATCCGCCGAGCAGCTCGGGCTCAGCGACGACCCGGCGGTCACCATCCACGGTTTCCCGTTCACGACCCAGGCGCTGTCCGGGGAGTACGACCGCATCAGCCTGTCCGCCGACGGTGTGCCGGTGCAGGACCTGCAGGACGTGTCGATCGACGCCGAGCTGCACGACGTGACCGCGCCGTTGTCCGACCTCACCGCGGGCGACGTGAGCGATGTCGTGATCGACCGGCTGAACGGCCGGGTCACGCTCAAGGAGAGCGACATCGCCCGGGTCGCGCCGTTGACCAACATCGACGACCTGCGGATCGAACCGTCGTCGAAAGGCTACGTACGGCACGGTGCGGACGGTTCCGGTGCGGGCTCCGGACCGGGCGGACAGAACGGTGCCGCCGGTGACGGAACGGACACCGACGACACGACCGCGGGCATCCGGCTCTCCGGCAAGGCCGATATCGCGGGGGAACGTATCGAGATCTTCACGTTCGCCATGATCGAACTCGACGGCACCACGATCCGGATCGATCCGCGTCGCGTCCAGTTCGGCAACGACCGGGAGACCACGGTGGTCCCCGAGGCGGTGCAGGAGAAACTCCTGCCCCAGTTCGAAGCCGACATCAACGCGGGGCAGATGCCGTTCACCGTGACCCCGACCGCGATCAGTGTTGCGTCGGGTTCCATCACCCTGCACGGTGAGGCCGAGGACGTGCGCTTCACCGGATGAGGCGACCCGGCCGGACACGGAGGCGGAACGACATGACGGGCACGTGGGTGCTGCTCGGCACCGTCGCGACGGCCGCGCTGGCCGGGGCCCTGCTCCGGGCACGGGACGGCCGCCCCCGGCACACCGCCGCGACACCCGCAGG
>NZ_KI912236.1:50832-51050 GCF_000231035.2 Saccharomonospora iraqiensis subsp. paurometabolica YIM 90007
CACTGCTGACCGCGACCGTGCTCGCCGGGGACCACGCGGCCCCGGCGGAGGCCCGTTCCCGGCTGGTCCGGCAGGCGACCGAGGTGGCGGGGGCCGCACCGGACCTGGCCGGGCGGCTGTTGCTGTGGGCCGCCGTCCACGCCCACGAGCACGAGGTCCACGACGGGTTCGCCCACGGGGACGTCGGCGACAGCGCCGACGGAGGCACCGGCGAGGGC
>NZ_KI912236.1:51150-57284 GCF_000231035.2 Saccharomonospora iraqiensis subsp. paurometabolica YIM 90007
TGCCGCACCGCCCGCGTCGCCGGAGCCCGAGGTCGGCGACGACGCGGGCGACGCCGGGGACGCCCCGGGCCGGCCCCTGTCCCGCGACGAGCGTTCGCTCGAGGACCGGCTGACGATGACCGATCAGCTGGAACCGATCGACGACTCGGTCGCGAACATCCGCAAGATCGACGATTCGCTGGCGCGGTTCTCCGCGGCCCACGACGAGCTGGAGGCCGAGGAACAGAAACGCCGGGCGAAGCGGCAGAAGTTCGCCGCCCGCATCGAACAGACCCGCACCGCACTGCAGAAGGTGGTCTCCGTCGGTGCCCCCCGCAACGGCCGGAACTCCGACGACGACGACGAGGACTGAACGGCCCGACCCGCCTCCCCCGGTGTCCGCGAACGTCGGGGGAGGCGGGCGTAGGGAATTGACAGCTCCGGTTCACCGAGGGTTCATCCCGCGATGCGGCGTCCGTGCGGAGCCGGACGTAGAGTGAGCCGCATGCGCGAGGCTTACCACGTCGAACTCGAGAATCTGGCGTCGAAACTGGCCGACATGTGCACTCAGGTCGCGGAGGCGATGGAGCGCGCCACGCGGGCCATGTTGGACACCGACCTCGAACTCGCGGAGCGCGTCATCAGCGACGACACCCTGGTCGACGACGCCCGCGCCGACTGCGAGGAGCAGGCGTACGCGCTGCTGGCGCTCCAGTCGCCGGTGGCGACGGATCTCCGGGTGATCCTCGCCGCGATCCACGCGGCGGAGAGTCTCGAACGCATGGGGGACCTGGCGCTGCACGTCGCCAAGGCGGCCCGCAGGCGGCACCCCGACCCGGTGCTTCCGGACGACGTGCGGCAGTACTTCGACGACATGGGGCGGGCCTCGGTGCGCCTGGCCCGCCGGGCCGAACAGGTCATCCGCACCCGGGACGTCGACTCCGCCCGGGCCATCGAGTCCGACGACGACCAGGTCGACGAGATCCACCGGCACCTGTTCAGCGTCATCATGGACAAGGAGTGGCAACACGGGGTCTCCGCCGCCGTGGACATCACCCTGCTCGGCCGCTTCTACGAGCGTTACGCCGACCACGCGGTGTCGGTCGCCCGGCGGATGGTGTTCGTCGTCACCGGCCGGATGCCCGGGTACTCCACGTCCGACGTCTGAGCCTCCCGCAGTCCCCGTCCACCCCCCGCGACGGCCGGACGTCCCCGCGAACGCACACGGGACGTCCGGCCATGCGCCGACCCGACGTCACCCATCCGTGATGTCGCCGTGACGTCCGACCGTCGTCGGGTTCCGTTCAGTCGCTGTTCACCGACACTGCCCTGGGGTGTCACGTCCCGGCCATAGCGTTTCGTTCCGTGAGCAACCCCAGCGGCCGGCCACGGCCGGCCACGACTCATCGGAAGAGGTTTCCCGTGCAGCGTCACTCCCTGCGCCTCGCCCTCGCCCTTCCCGCGGTGGCGACGCTCGCGCTCACCGCCTGCACCGCCGTGAACGAGCGCGGAGACGGCCCGGGCGGGGGCTCGGGCCTCGCCGGAACGATCTCCGGTGCCGGAGCCAGCTCGCAGGAGGCCGCCCAGGCTGCCTGGCAGGCGGGCTTCGTGGAGAGCAACCCGGACGTCACGGTGAACTACGACCCCATCGGCTCGGGCGGCGGCCGCGAGCAGTTCGTCAACGGTGGATCCGACTTCGGCGGCACCGACGCCTACCTCGACGAGCAGGAGCTCGCCGGAGCGAAGGAGCGCTGCGGAGAGGTCGTCGAGCTGCCGGTCTACGTCTCCCCCGTGGCGCTCGTGTTCAACCTCGAGGGGGTCGACACGCTCAACCTCTCGCCCGAGACCATCGCCAAGGTCTTCAACCAGGACATCACCACCTGGAACGACCCGGAGATCGCCGCGGACAACCCGGACGCGCAACTGCCCGACACCCCGATCACCCCGGTGAACCGCTCGGACGAGTCCGGCACGACGGAGAACTTTCTGGAGTACCTCTCCGCCGCGGCCCCCGAGGCATGGCCGCACGAGGTCAGCGGGGACTGGCCGGTGGCGGGCGGTGAGGCCGCGCAGGGCACCTCCGGTGTCGTGCAGGCCGTCCGCAACGGCAACGGCACGATCGGCTACGCCGACGCGAGTCAGGCGGGCGAGTTGAGCACCGTCTCCGTCGGCGTCGGCGACGAGTTCGTCGACTACTCGCCGGACGCCGCCGCGAAGGTGCTGGAGGTCTCCGAGCGGATCGAGGGGCGGGGCGAGTACAGCTACGCCTACGACGTCGCCCGGGACACCACCGAGTCCGGGACCTACCCCATCGTGCTGGTGTCCTACGCTCTGGCCTGCACGAATTACGATGACTCCGGCAAGGCCGAGCTCGTCCGGTCCTACTTCGAGTACATGCTCAGCGCCGAGGGACAGGACACCGCGGCCGAGAACGCGGGCTCCGCCCCGCTGTCCTACACACTGCGCAAGGACCTCGAACCCGCGGTCGCTGCGATCGGCTCCGGCTCCGGCAGCTGAGCGCCGCGCGGAGTCGCACACGTTCGGGTGGCCACCTCCGTAGGGTGACCACCCGAACGCCCGTGTGCGGGCGGTAAGCACAGGAAAGGGAAGGCAATTGCCCAGCACAGCGGAACAGCCCCGCGCCGGCCGGACACCGCGGCGGCCGGGGGACCGCATCTTCGCAGGAGCCTCCACCGGGGCGGGCGTCCTGATCCTCGTCGTCCTCGCCGGGGTGGCCGCGTTCCTGCTCGTGGAGGCGTGGCCCGCGCTCACCGCCCCCGCCGGGGAGATCCCCGGTGAGGGCGGGGTGGCCGTCTACGTGTGGCCACTGCTGTTCGGCACCGTGCTCTCCGCGGTGTTCGCGCTCGTGCTCGCCGCACCGCTCGCGGTGGCGATCGCGCTGTTCGTGACCTACTACGCCCCCCGCCGCATCGCGCAGGGGCTCGGCTATCTCATCGACCTGCTCGCCGCCGTGCCCAGCATCATCTACGGTCTCTGGGGCTTCACCCAGCTCGCACCGCTGACGGTGGAGCCGACCCGGTGGCTGGCGGAGCACCTCGGGTTCATCCCGTTCTTCGCGGGCCCGGCCTCCGCGACCGGCCGCACGATGCTCGTGGCGATCCTCGTGCTGGCGGTGATGATCCTGCCGATCATCACCGCCGTCGTGCGGGAGGCCTTCCGCCAGACGCCGCGCCTGCACGAGGAGGCGTCGTTGGCGCTGGGGGCCACCCGGTGGGAAATGATCAAAATGGCGGTGCTGCCGTTCGGACGGTCCAGTGTGATCGGTGCCTCGATGCTCGGCCTGGGCCGCGCGCTCGGCGAGACGATGGCCGTGGCCATCGTGCTGTCCGTCTCGGGCGGTGTCACGGTCAACCTGATCGGCACCGGTAACCCGTCGACGATCGCGGCGAACATCGCGCTCCAGTTCCCCGAATCCACCGGCATCGCCGTCAACACGCTGATCGCCTCCGGCCTGGTGCTGTTCGCCCTGACCCTGCTCGTGAACATGGCGGCCCGCGCGGTGATCGAGCGCCGCAAGGACTTCTCGGGAGCCAACTGATGCCCACCTCGACGAGAACCCCCGAGACCGGCGGGACCGATCTCCACGCCCCGCTGGCCGGCGTGCCGTTGACCCACGGCCAGCTCCCGAAGTACGCGCCGTGGGCGGTGCTGGCCCTCGCCACGGCCGCGGGCGTCGGCCTGTGGCTGGCGGGCTGGCACGTCGTGGCCGCCGCGGTGGTCGCCGCGCTCGGCCACACCGTCGTGCTCTACAGCTGGTCGCGCTCCGTCGAGGGCGCCCGCAAGGCCACCGACCGGCTGGTGACCGCGGTCGTGACCGGGGCCTTCCTGCTCGCGCTCGTCCCCCTGATCTCGGTCGTGGTCACGGTGCTGACCAACGGGCTCGCCCGGTTCGACGCCGAGTTCTTCACCTGGTCGATGCGCGGCGTGCTCGGCGAGGGCGGTGGCGTCCACCACGCCATCCTGGGCACGCTGATCATCACCGGGCTCGCCACGGCGATCTCGGTCCCGGTCGGGATGCTCACCGCCGTCTACCTCGTCGAGTACGCCCGCGGCAAGCTCGCCAAGGCGATCACTTTCTTCGTCGACGTGATGACCGGCATCCCCTCGATCGTGGCCGGGCTGTTCGCCTACGCGCTGTTCGCGCTGATCTTCGGCCCCGGGGTGCGGATGGGCGTCATGGGCGCGGTCGCGCTCAGCGTGCTGATGATCCCCGTGGTCGTCCGGTCCACCGAGGAGATGCTCAAGCTCGTCCCCAACGACCTGCGGGAGGCCTCCTACGCGCTCGGAGTGCCGAAGTGGCGCACTATCCTGAAGGTCGTGCTCCCCACCGCCCTGGCGGGCATCGCCACGGGGGTCACGCTCGCCATCGCCCGCGTGATCGGGGAGACCGCCCCGCTGCTGATCACGGTGGGGATCACCTCCGGCGACAACTTCGACCCGTTCGACGGACGGATGGCCACCCTGTCGGTGTTCGCCTACTACGAGTACGTCAGCCCCGGGACGCCTCCCGGACCGTCGCTGGACCGGGCGTGGGCGGCCGCGCTGCTGCTGATCATCATCGTGATGGCGCTCAACCTCGTCGCCCGGCTGATCTCCCGACTGTTCGCACCGAAGACCCGCGGCTGACGCGGGAGACCTGGTAAGGAAGCACTGTGGCAAAGCGCATCGAGGTCAAGGACCTCGACATCTACTACGACAAGTTCCTCGCCGTGCAGGGCGTGTCGATGACCATCCAGCCACGGTCGGTCACCGCGCTCATCGGGCCCTCCGGCTGCGGCAAGTCGACGTTCCTGCGCACCCTCAACCGGATGCACGAACTCGTGCCGAGCGCGCGGGTGGAGGGTCAGGTCTTCATGGACGACCAGGACCTCTACGCCCCGGACGTGGACCCGGTGCGGGTGCGCACCCAGATCGGCATGGTCTTCCAGAAGGCCAACCCGTTCCCGACGATGTCCATCTACGACAACGTGGCCGCCGGGCTCAAGCTCAACAACAAGCGGGTCCGCCGTGCCGAGATGGACGAGATCGTCGAACGCTCGCTGCGGTCGGCGAACCTGTGGACCGAGGTCAAGGACCGGCTGACCAAGCCCGGCTCGGGCCTGTCCGGGGGCCAGCAGCAGCGGCTGTGCATCGCCCGGGCGATCGCCGTGCAGCCGGACGTCCTGCTGATGGACGAGCCGTGCTCGGCGCTGGACCCGATCTCCACCCAGGCCATCGAGGACCTGATGCTGGAGCTGAAGGAGAACTACACGATCGTGATCGTCACGCACAACATGCAGCAGGCGGCGCGGGTGAGCGACACGACCGGGTTCTTCAACCTCAAGGGCGTCGGCGAGCCGGGTGAGCTCGTGGAGATCGACGAGACCACCACGATCTTCTCCACCCCGCAGAACAAGGCCACCGAGGACTACATCTCCGGCCGGTTCGGCTGAGTCGTCCACCCTGCCGTTCCCGCTCGGGCCGGGCCGCCCTCCGGGGTGGCCCGGCCCGGGCGGTCCCCGACCGGGGTGACGGGGTCAGCCGTCGAGGGCGTACTGCACGTCGGTCTCGACGGTGTCGAAGCCCAGCGCGCGGTAGACGGCCACGGCGGGCGCGTTGTCCCCCTCGACGTAGAGGATCACCTGGTCCAGTCCGCGCCCGCGGAGGTACCGCAGGCCGGCCAGCGTCAACGCCCTGCCGAGCCCGCCGCCCTGCGCGGCGGGATCCACACCCACCACGTACACCTCGCCGACCGGGGTTCCGCCGAACCGGTGCGGGTTCGCCGGATGGATCTTCGTCCAGTGGAACCCGACCAGCTCGCCCTCCGCGTTCTCCGCGAGGAAGAACCCGTCCGGGTCGAACCAGTCCTCCCGCTCGGCGTCGGTCAGCTGCGCCACGTCGAAAGCCGCCTGTTCGGGGTGCCAGTGGAACGCGCGGGCGTTGACCTCCACCATCGCCCGTTCGTCCCGGCCCGGCACGAAGGTCCGCAGGCGGACGCCCCCGGGCAGCCGCGGCTCGGGCCACTCCTGGCGTGCCGACTCCGCCCGCATCACCAGCAGCTCCCGCGCGCGGGTCATCGCGTGCCGCTGTGCGAGCCGCGCCGCCGCCGGGTGGTCCCCCGTGCGCCCACACCCGCAACCCGGACGGGACCCGCG
>NZ_KI912236.1:57384-64270 GCF_000231035.2 Saccharomonospora iraqiensis subsp. paurometabolica YIM 90007
GCCGACCGGACCGACCGGCAGCGTCCCGCCCGGCACCGGGCGGGAGGGCACCGGGCGGGACGGCACGGCCCGGACCGACGCCGGACGGACCGACGACCTGCCCACTCCCGTCACCGACGCACTCGCCGACGACGGCATCACCCTCGTGCAGATCTCGACCACTTTCTGCGCCCCGTGCCGGCACACCCGCGCCACGCTGCGCGCACTCGCGGATTCCGTACCGGGACTGGAGCACGTGAACCTCGACGTGACCGACCGTCCGGAGATCGCCGAGACCCTCGGTATCCTCCGCACGCCGACCACGATCGCCTACACGGCCGACGGCGGGGAACTGCTGCGGGTGTCCGGGGTCCCGAAGCTCGACCGGCTGCGGTCCGCGCTCCGTCCCCTGGTCGAGGTACACACCAGTATCCCACGGACTGAAAACGGTCCCCGCTCCGGAACCGACTGAGTACCCTGGGCGGCGTGGACCGGACGCCCCCGCACCCGCTGACGCGACGTCACCCGGTACCGACACGGCATCGCCCGGTACCGACACGGCATCGCCCGGTACCGACACAGCATGGCCCGGTGCCGGCACGGCGTTCCCCGGTGCCGACACGGCATCCCCTGGTGCCGACGCGGCGTTCCCCGGTGCTGACCCGGCGTCCCCTGAGGTCGACCCGGCACCGCCCGGTGCGGACACACCGCCTCCCGGTCCCACGTCTGCTGACCCGGCGACGCCCGGTCGACCTCTGCCGCGTGCGCAGCAGTCTCTGTCCGTCGTAGCGCCGACCGTGCCCCGGCGTCCGATCCGACGGAGGTGAGATGCCCGCGACAGCGTCCGTGGACCCGCGCGGCCCCCGCTTCGCGGCGGCCGTGACCACGGTGGTCCTCGCGACAGTCCTCGTCACGGGCTGGTGGCCGTTGCTCGCCGCCCAGGCCGCCGTGTTCGCCGTCGGGGTGGTCGCGGGCCCGTCCGCCACCCCGTACGCGCTGCTGTATCGCCTGCTCGTCGCGCCCCGGCTCGCCCCCACCGACGACCGGGAGGCCGTCGCGCCGTTGCGGTTCGCGCAGGGGGTGGGGCTCCTGTTCGCGGTCGCGGGCACCGTCGGTTACGTCAGCGGGCTGACCGCGCTCGGCCTCGTCGCCACGGCCCTCGCGCTGTTCGCGGCACTGCTGAACGCGGTGTTCGACGTGTGTCTGGGTTGCGAGGTGTATCTGCTCCTGCGGCGGGTCACACCCCGCAGCGAGCGGGTCTGAGGACACCGGGCGAGCACCGGCCGGGCACCCCCGTATCCGGCTTCTCCGAGTGAAACGCACCGACAATCCTGAGGAAAGAGAGCGATCATGAGCCGTGACGACGTCCTGGTCACCGCCCAGTGGGCCGAGGACAACCTGAACACGCCCGGCGTGGTGTTCGCCGAGGTCGACGAGGACACGACCGCCTACGAGGGCGGGCACATTCCGGGCGCGGTCCGCATCGACTGGCGCACCGAGCTGCAGGACCCCGTCCGCAGGGACTTCGTCGACAAGGCGGGCTTCGAGAGGCTCATGTCGGCCAAGGGCATCTCGAACGACGACCTGGTGATCCTCTACGGGGGCAACAACAACTGGTTCGCCGCCTACGCCTACTGGTACTTCAAGCTCTACGGGCACGACAAGGTCAAGCTGCTGGACGGCGGCCGCAAGAAGTGGGAGCTCGACGGCCGCGAGCTGGTCACCGGCGAGGTCGAGCGGGAGCGCACCAGCTACACCGCCACCGAGCAGGACCACACGCTGCGCGCGTTCCGGGACGAGGTCGTCGGAGCGATCAACGCCAAGAACCTGGTGGACGTGCGCTCGCCGGACGAGTTCTCCGGCAAGCTGCTCGCCCCCGCGCACCTGCCGCAGGAGACGGCCCAGCGCGCCGGGCACATCCCGAGCGCGGTGAACGTACCGTGGTCGAAGGCCGCCAACGAGGACGGCACGTTCAAGTCCGCCGAGGAGCTGGAGCAGCTCTACAAGGACGCGGGCCTGGACACGTCGAAGCCCACGATCGCCTACTGCCGGATCGGGGAGCGCTCCAGCCACACCTGGTTCGCGCTGCACGAGCTGGTCGGGCTGTCCGACGTGAAGAACTACGACGGGTCCTGGACCGAGTACGGCTCGCTGGTCGGCGTGCCGGTGGAGACGGGAGAGAAGTGATGAGCGACGGTTGCGGCGCCCCCGCGCAGACCGCCACGGCGGCCGACGCGGACGCGAACGGCCAGGTGGTCGTGGCGGGCACGGTCACCGGCACCGACGGACCGCTCGGCGGTGCCTACGTCCGGCTGCTCGACTCCGGCGGCGAGTTCGCCGGGGAGGTGCAGGCCTCGCCCGAGGGCGAGTTCCGCTTCTACGCGGCCCCGGGCACGTGGACGGTGCGCGCCCTGCACCGCACCGGCACCGGCGAGACCGCGGTCACCACCGACTCCGCGGGCGTCCACCGGGTGACCATCCCGATCACCTGACCCCGCCGGTCACCCCGGGTGTTGCCGTGAAGGACTCCTTCGCTGCATCTGACGCAGGGAAGGAGTCCTTCACGGCACCTGACGCAGGCAGGGAGTCCTTCACGGCAACACCCACTGGCGGTGTGACGTGGGTACCGGGGGGCTTTTGTGTGGGGTGGGGCGGGTTATCCTGCGGGCGTGGAGATTATCTTTACGACGTTGCTGGTCCTGGCCATCGTCGCGACCACGTGGTTCGGCGGCTACGTGGTCTACCGGCTGTACTCCGACCAGCGCTGAGCCGAGAGAGTTCGATGACCAGCGGTGACGAGGCCGTCCGTGCCGCCGCCGAGCGGGCCGAGGTGACGGGCACACGGAACATCCCACAGCTCGACGACCTGCCCATTCCCGGTGACACGGCGAACCTGCGCCAGGGCGAGAACCTGAACGACGCCTGCCTGGCCCTGCTGCCGCTCGTCGGCGTGTGGCGCGGCGAGGGCGAGGTCAGCTACCCGACGATGGAGCGCTCGTACCGCTTCGCGCAGCAGCTCACCATCGCCCACGACGGCAGGCCGTTCCTCTACCACGAGGCCCGGGCGTGGCTGCTCGACGACGACGGCGAGGTACTGCGGCCCGCCGCCCGGGAGACCGGCTTCTGGCGTCCGCAGCCCGACGACACGATCGAGCTGCTGCTGACCCACTCCACCGGCTTCGTGGAGCTGTACTACGGCAAACCGAAGAGCCAGAGCGCCTGGGAACTGGGCACCGACGCCGTGGTGCGGTCCGCCAGCGCCAAGGAGGTCACCGCGGCCAAGCGGCTCTACGGCATCGTCAACAACGGCGACCTCGGCTGGGTCGAGGAGCGCGCGATGATGGGGCACGAGATGACCCCGCACTGTTCCGCGCTGCTGCACCGCATCGTCGGCTGATCGCCGCACCGCGGCGGCTGATCACCGCACCGCTTCGGCTGAGCCGTCGGGGAGCGTCGTCGGGCGGGGCCGGACCCGCCTGCGGCCCGCCGGGGCCGTGAATCTGCGCCTCAGCGGTACTGCCGCTCGTACGCCTCGGCCAGCTCGGCGTGCGGCCCGGTCCCGTCCGGCAACGGTGTGCCGTCCAGGGTGTGTACCCGGGTGAGCTTGCGCACCGACGACGCCAGCAGCACCGCGTCGGCCGAGAACAGTTCCTCCGAGGCGATCGGCTCGATCTTCGTCGCCCACCCGGCCGCCTCCGCGGCACGGAAGACGGCACGCTGGGTCGTGCCGGGCAGGATCCCGACGGTCGGCGGCGGGGTGTACAGCGTGCCGCCGCGCACGAGCACCACGGTGGACGTCGGCCCCTCCAGCACCGAGCCGTCGGTCGCGGTGAACACCACGTCGTCGGCACCGCGCCGGGCCGCCTCCCGCAACGCGGCCATGTTCACCCCGTAGGACAGCGTCTTCGCCCCCAGCAGCAGCCACGGGGCCCGTTCGGCGAGCTCCGGTCCGAACCCCCGGTCCAGGCGCACCGCCGCCACCCCGTCGACCCGCGCGGCCCGCACCGGCTCGGCGATGTCCATGCCCAGGGCGTAGCCGACCGGATCGGCGTCCGGGTCACCTTCGGCGCCCCGGGTGTAGACCAGCTTCACCGCGATCTCGTCCGGCCCGGTCCAGTTCTCCACCACCAGCCGCACGGCGCGCTCCCACGCCGCCCGGTCCGGCTCGGGCAGGTCGAGCATGGCCGCCGACCGGGCCAGCCGGTCCAGATGCGCACCGAGCTCCCGCGGCACACCGTCGGCCACGAGCACCGTCTCGAAGATGCCGTCCCCGCGCAGCAGCCCGAGGTCGTCGACGCGGATCTGCGGACGGTCCGGGTCGGCCAGGGTCCCGTCGAGGAAGGCGAGCACGCGCATGGGTCCACGGTACCCATCCGCCACGCCCCGGCCACGCCATGAGGCCGCCGGGGGCGCGCGCCGCATACGATCGGGGCATGGCGTATGAGTCCCCGCTGCTCGGTCTCTCCGGTGCCGTGGCCACCCCCGACGATCACCCCGAACAGGGCGTCCCCTGGCACTGGGGGGACCCGTTCGGCGAGCAACGCACCGCCGTGCGCGGTGTGGCCGTGGTGGACCGCTCGCACCGGGAGGTGCTCACGGTCGGCGGCCCGGAACGGCTGTCCTGGCTGCACCTGGTGCTGTCCCAGCACGTCTCCGGGCTGCCCGACGACGCGGGCACCGAGGCGCTGGTGCTGGACAGCTGGGGCCGGATCGACACGCACATGGTCGTCGCGCACACCGGCGAAACCGTGTACCTGGACAGCGACCCGGGGGCCGAGGCCACCAGCGCCCTGCCGAAGGGCGGCAGGCAGCCGCTGCGCGACTACCTGGAGGCCATGAAGTTCTGGTCCCAGGTGGAGGTCGCCGACGCCACCGCCGACCTGGCGGTGCTCACCCTGTTGGGGCCGGACGTCCCCCGGGTGCTCGACGCGCTCGGGATCACGGTCGGCGACGCCCCGTACGCGGTCACGCCACTGGCGGACGGCGGACTGGCCCGCCGGATGCCGTGGCCCGGCCGGTCGGCGGTGGACCTGCTGGTGCCCCGCGCCGAGCTGGCGCGGTGGTGGCAACGGATCACCGACGCGGGCGCCCGGCCCGCGGGTGTGTGGGCCTTCGACGCGCTGCGGGTCGAGTCGCTGCGCCCGCGCTTCGGCGTGGACACCGACGAACGCGCGATCCCGCACGAGGTGAACTGGATCGACACCGCGGCGCACGTGGCGAAGGGCTGCTACCGCGGCCAGGAGACCGTGGCCAAGGTGCACAACGTCGGCAAACCGCCGCGCCGGATGGTGCTGCTGCACCTGGACGGATCCCCGGAGATCTACCCGGAGACGGGTGACCCGGTGCTGCACGGGGACCGCACGGTCGGCCGGGTCGGTAGCGTGGCCGAGCACCACGAACTGGGCCCGGTGGCGCTGGCCCTGCTCAAGCGGTCCGTACCGGCCGACGCCGAGCTGCGCGCGGGCGACCCCGAGCAGGACCGCGCCGTGCAGGCCGCCGTCGACCCCGACTCGGTCCCCGCCGAGCACGTCGCACCGGGCCGCCAGGCGGCGCAGCGGCTGCGTGGGTGAGTGCGGATCACCGGGTGACACGGTCGCCGGGCACTGGCGTGTCCGGCCTGTCGTAGAGCAGGATGATCACGTGATCGAAGTCCGGCCGGGGGGACGCCGTCGCATCGACCGTGTCCTCGCCGACGACTATGCACGCGGAATCGACCGGTTGCCGATGTCCACCCTGCGCTCCCGCCGGGACGAGGCGGCCCAGGAGGAGACCGACCTGTCGTACCTGCGCCGCCTGCTGCACGCCCGCATCGACATCGTCCGCGCCGAGCAGGAGCGCCGCACCTCGGGCACGGCGACCAGCGTGGTGGACCAACTGGCCGCGATCCTCGCGGACAACGCGCTCGGCCCCGCCACCGGCTCGGGCAGGCACCAGACGCTCGAACCGTCGCGGGCGGGCGCCTACCGGCGCAGGGCCGAGGCCCTGGTGGGCGACGCCGACCTGTCCGACGTCACGGCGCTGTCCGACGACACCCTGAACGACACGCTGGCCAGCTACCGGGAGCAGGAGCGCTCGGTCTCGCAGCGGCGCCGGGAGGTGCAGGCGGTGGTGGACGCCTTCAACGCCGAGATGGCCCGCCGGTACGCACAGGGCAGCGCCTCGGTGGACGACCTGCTGGCCGACGAACGCGGCACCGCCGGCGGCACCGGTGCCCCGGACGGGGAAGGAGGCCGCGCGTGACGCGGTTCCGGGACAACCCGGTACTGGTTGAGGTGGTGCGCTCGGGTGTGGTGGAGAGCGTCCACCGGGGCGCGCTCCTCGTCACCGCCCCCGACGGTTCCGTCCGCGCGGCACTCGGCGACGTGACGAGCCCGGTCTTCGCCCGGTCGGCGAACAAGCCGTTCCAGGCGCTGGGGATGCTGCGTGCCGGGCTGGAGGTCGACGACACCGACCTGGCCCTCGTGGCCGCCTCGCACACCGGCGAACCCGGCCACGTCGACCGGGCGTTGACCCTGCTGTCGGCCGCGGGCCTCGGTGAGGGGGACCTGCGTTGCCCGCCCGAGCCACGCCGGGCGGCGATGAACTGCTCGGGCAAGCACGCGGGAATGCTCGCCACGTGTGTGCGGCAGGGTTGGTCCACGGCGGACTACACCGATCCGGCCCACCCGCTGCAACGCACGATCGCGGACACCGTCACCGAACTCACCGGCGAGCCGATCGCCGCCACCGCCGTCGACGGCTGCGGCGCCCCGCTGTTCGCGTTCTCGCTCACCGGTCTGGCGCGCGCGTTCGCGACCGTGGCGCGGACCCGGGTCGGTGCGGCGATGCGCGCCGCCCCGTGGCTGGTGGCGGGCACCGGGCGGGAGGACACCCTGCTCATGCTGGCGCTGCCCGGCCTGCTGGCGAA
>NZ_KI912236.1:64370-81033 GCF_000231035.2 Saccharomonospora iraqiensis subsp. paurometabolica YIM 90007
CGCCGGCGCGGCGGTGCTCGCGAGCCTCGGCCGCGGCCGGGGCCTGGTGCTGGGCGGTGGCGACGACGTCGGGGAGCTGCGCGTCAGCGACGAGTTCCGGACCGCATCGGGTTTGGTACCGGACACGACGGCGGAGCCGCCCGGCGACACGGCGGCGGAGCCGCCCGGAGACACCGTCAGTTGAAGCGCTCCCGCGAGGCCAGCTCGCCCCAGTAGTCCCGCAGGTTCTCGAACGCCTCGGTGACCTCCTCGACGGAGTCCCTGCGCAGCGCGTCCAGAATCGCGTGCACCTCGTCGGCCGAGGTGTCGGTGGCCAGCACCGGATCCTCGATCAGCTGCACCAGGCCGCCGTAGTCCAGCTCCACGGCCGAGTTCGGGTGGAAGTTGGCCAGCCAACGCCGGGTCTCGGCGAGGATGCGGGCGGGCCCCTCGTCGCCGAGGACCTCGGAGACCAGCTCCTCGGCCTCGGCGACGCGCTGCCGTGCCTCGCTCATCGCCACCCGCCAGGACACCTCCCTGCTCGGGTCCTCCGGCCCGGATCCGAGCACGATGCGCCGCTCGTCCGGGTCGACGAGGGTGAACCAGGGCAACGGCACCGTCCAGGTCGTGGACAGCACGTGCATCGTGGAACCGGTCAGATCCCGCAACGCGGTGCCGGCGTGCCCGCGCATCTCCTCCTCCGAGACGTCGCCCGCGTCCAGCACCGCCGCACGGAGCGCGGGGTGCGCGTCGTCGAGGAAGCCCGTCAGGGCCGCCGCCGACCGGGCCCGCACCTCGAGTGGGCACACGAGCGGCTCGGTGCCCAGCTCGACCTCGTAGTCCCCGACCGGCACCTCGGCGGGGTCGAGGACGAGGATGTCGGTCAGCCCGGGCAGCGGGCGACCGTCGGAGGTCTCGGCGGGCAGCACCCGGGTGGGGGTCGACAACTGCGACCGGAGCCAGAGCCACTGCTCACGGGCGATCGCGTCACCCGGTGTCATGTCGGCGGTCTCCACCGCCCGCGCGAACTGCGCGTCCGGTGGGTCACCGAACACCGAGATCGGTTCGTACACCCGGAGGTAGGCCGCGAACGGACGAAGCACCCGTGAATCGTGACACGTCAGCCCCGGTGGACGGGCACCGGCTGGTCCACGTCGCCGCCGACGGGATACTGTCAGCCGTCGCACACCGTGCCACGTCGCATGAGCACCCGTCGGCACGGTACGGTGTGTCGAGGAAAGTAAGTCGAGACGACGCGCGGGGCCGCCGTTTTCCCCCGGCCGCCCCGCCCCTGTGCAAGGGGGTCGAGCCATGGGGCGCGGCCGAGCTAAGGCCAAGCAGACGAAAGTGGCCCGGGAGCTCAAGTACAGCGTTCCCCCCACGGACTTCGATGCACTGCAACGTGAGTTGTCGAGCAACTCGTCGAACGACACTCACGAGGACGAGGACCGGTACGAGGACCCGTACGACGACGGGTACGACGACTACCGCCGCTGAACGGTCGTGAGCGCGAGGGTGGGCCCGGACGCCCACCGCCCGGGCCCACCCTCGCGTCCCACGTCCCGTCCCCGGTCCCGGACCGGTACCTGCGCCACGGACCGGTGAGTCCGTGTCCGCACACACCGGCACCGCCCGGTCACCGAGATCACCCGCATCCCGCACACCGGAGACGCGGTCGGCGGCTACTCCCGGTCGATCCCGTCCGACCTGGTCCTCTTGATCTCCGAGCGACGTTTCTTCTCCGCCAGACGGCGCTCCCGGGCGCCCTGGGACGGCTTCGTCGGGCGACGTTTCCGCGGCGGCGGGGCCGCGGCCTCCCGCAGCACGTCCGCCAGCCGCCTGCGCGCGGCCTGCCGGTTCCGCCGCTGCGCGCGGTGTTCGCTCGCCGCGATCGTGAGCACCCCGTCGGTCAGCCGGTGGCCGAGCCGTGCCAGCAGGCGGTCCCGCAGGTCCTCCGGCACGACCGGCGACCGCGCCACGTCGAAGGACAGCTCCACCCGGGACTCCGTGGTGTTCACGCCCTGCCCACCGGGGCCGGACGAGCGGGAGAAGCGCTCGGACAACTCGGACTCCGGGATCAGCAGTCCGCCCGTCACCCGGATCCCGTCCGCCCCGGTCGCCCTCTCCCGTCCGGTCGCCACCGTCGTCACCGCCCTCGGTCCCGCGGTGCTCAGAACCGGGGATGGTCCCCGGTGAGCGACACCCGCGGCTCGTTGTCGTCCTCGGCACGGCGCACGTCGCCGAGCACCCAGGCGGGCACGTGGCGGGCAGTGAGCACGGCCAGCGCCCGGTCCACGTCCTCCGGGGAGACGACGGCGACCATGCCCACCCCCATGTTGAACGTGCGCTCCATTTCGGCGCGTTCCACCCGGCCGCGGCGGGCGATCACCGCGAACACCGGGTCGGGCGTCCACGTGTGCCGTTCGAGGTGGGCCACCAGCCCGGCGGGCATGACCCGCGCGAGATTCGCCTGCAGCCCGCCCCCGGTGATGTGCGCGAAGGTACGGACGTCGGCCTCGGCCGACAGCGCGAGGCAGTCCCGGGCGTAGACGCGGGTGGGTTCGAGCAACTGCTCCCCGAGGGTGCGGCCGAACTCCTCCACGTGCCCGTCCAGCGGCATCCGGGCGACGTCCAGCAGCACGTGCCGGGCGAGCGAGTAGCCGTTGGAGTGCAGGCCGGTCGACCCCATCCCGATGACGACGTCCCCCGGGCGCACCTGGTCGGGCCCCAGCACCTCGGACGCCTCGACCACGCCGATACCGGTCGCCGACAGGTCGTAGTCGTCCTCGGCCATCATGCCGGGGTGCTCGGCGGTCTCACCGCCGAGGAGGGCGCATCCGGCCTGCACACACCCTTCGGCGATCCCGGAGACGAGGGCTTCGACCTTTTCCGGCACCACCTTGCCGACCACGAGGTAGTCCTGCAGGAACAGCGGCTCCGCCCCGGTGACCACCAGGTCGTCCACCACCATCGCCACCAGGTCGATCCCCACGGTGTCGTGCTTGTCGAGCGCCTGCGCGACGGCGATCTTGGTGCCGACGCCGTCGGTCGACGAGGCGAGCAGCGGCTCCTGCCAGCGCCCAGCCTTCAGCGAGAACAGACCGGCGAAGCCACCCACCCCGCCGACCACCTCCGGCCTTCCCGCGCGGGCGGCGTGCGGCTTGAGCAGCTCGACGGCCTGGTCACCAGCGCCGATGTCGACCCCGGCTGCGGCGTACGTGGCGCTCGTGGGCTCGGTCACGAGGCGAACTCCATCCTCACTTCGAAAACGGGCTAGGGGCGCCCGACGGCATCCTCGGCACCGTACTCCCCGGACCCGGTGTGGGCCGATCCCACGTCCCCCGCGCGGTCCGGCCCCTCGGAGGAGGTGTCGCCCCTGGTCACCGACCCGGTGCGAGCCGGTGCGGCGGTGTGGTCCCCGCCGCCGAGGTTCTCCAGGAAGTGCTTGCCGATCAGTTCGTCCTCGGGCAGCGGGATGGGGTACTCGCCGTCGAAACACGCCGCGCACAGCCGGGACGACGGCTGTTCCGAGGCGGCCACGAGACCGTCGAGGGAGACGTATCCGAGCGAGTCCGCGCTGATCGCCCGCCGGATCCCGTCCTCGTCGGCCCCGTTCGCGACCAGCTCGGCCCGGGAGGCGAAGTCGATCCCGTAGAAGCACGGCCAGCGCACCGGGGGCGAGGCGATCCGTACGTGCACCTCCAGCGCCCCGGCCTCCCGCAGCATCCGCACCAGAGCACGCTGGGTGTTCCCGCGCACGATCGAGTCGTCCACCACGACCAACCGCTTGCCCCGGATCACCTCGCGCAGCGGGTTCAGTTTGAGCCGGATGCCGAGCTGCCGGATGGTCTGCGAGGGCTCGATGAAGGTGCGCCCCACGTAGCCGTTCTTGACCAGCCCGGACCCGTACGGGATGCCCGACGCGGTGGCGTACCCGATGGCGGCGGGCGTGCCGGACTCGGGCACGGGGATCACCAGGTCGGCGTCGGCGGGGTGTTCCTCGGCCAGTCTGCGGCCGATGTCCACCCGGGTGGCGTGCACGCTGCGCCCGGCGATCGAGGTGTCCGGCCGGGCGAGGTAGACGTACTCGAACACGCACCCCTTCGGCTCCGGCACGGCGAACCGCTCCGACCGCAGACCGCCCGCGTCAATGGCGATCAGCTCGCCGGGTTCGACCTCCCGGACGAACGAGGCACCCACGATGTCCAGGGCCGCGGTCTCGCTGGCCACGACCCACCCGCGCTCCAGCCTGCCGAGCACGAGCGGTCGCACACCGTGCGGGTCGCGGGCGGCGTAGAGGGTGTTCTCGTCGGAAAAGGTCAGGCAGAAGGCCCCGCGCACGGTCGGCAGCAGGTCGAGCGCCGCCGCCTCGACACCCTTGTCCGCCGCCGCCTCCGCCAGCAGGCCGCAGATCAGGTCGGAGTCGGTCGTGGCGCCCCCGCGCTCGACGACGCCCCGCTCGTGGGCCCGGTCGTGCAGCTCGTGGGTGTTCACCAGGTTCCCGTTGTGCCCCAGGGCGAGCCCGGTGCCGGTGGCGGTGGTGCGGAACGTCGGCTGGGCGTTCTCCCAGCTCCCACCGCCGGTGGTCGAGTAGCGGCAGTGGCCCACGGCCACGTGCCCCTGCAACGACGAGAGCACCTGTTCGTCGAAGACCTGGCTGACCAGGCCCAGGTCCTTGAACACGACGATCCGGTCCCCGTCGGAGACGGAGATGCCGGCGGCCTCCTGGCCCCGGTGCTGCAGGGCGTAGAGGCCGTAGTAGGTCAGTTTCGCGACGTCCTCACCCGGCGCCCAGACGCCGAAGACACCGCATTCCTCACGAGGCTCGGCCTCGAGCTGTTCCACCGGAAGGCTCCCCTGCATACGAGAACGGGCCGCCCCGTCAGTGTAGTGCTCCGGGGGCGGCCCGTTCGCGTGATGTCGCGCTCACACCGTTCACGGGGTGGCGGCGAGCCACTTGGCACGCCCCCTGGTACCGGGCACCCAGCAGCCCCGCGCGCCGCCGGACCGGCGGGGGGCGGATGTCCCGTCCGGCACCTCGGGCAGCGCCAGCAGGGCGTCGACCACCTCGGCCAGCGCGCCGTCCCGGCTCCAGAGGACCGTCCGGGGGGCGAGGATGTCGGCCTCGTCGACCGGCATCCGGGTGGCGTTCACCGCGTCCTCCGCGTCGAGGCGGACGACGTCGACCACGGCACCGTGCGCGCGGACACCGACGATCGTCATGATCTCCCCGCTGTCGTCCCGGGGATGCACGAACCGGTAGCCGTGTTCGATCAGCCGGCCGAGAATCTCCTCGACCTGCCGCGCCTCGGCGGCCTCGTCGGTTCCGGAGAGCTCAGACGGCGAGGTCATCGAACTCACCGTCCTTGACGCCCGCGAGGAACGCGGCGATCTCGGCCTTGGTGTAGACGAGCGCGGGCCCGCGGGGATCACGGGAGTTGCGCATCGCGATCTCCCCACTGCCCAGCGGGGCGACCTCCACGCAGTTGCCCATCGCACCGCTGTAGGCGCTCTTGCGCCACACCACGCCCGCGAGCGACTCCGAGGAGATTCCGTTGTCGACGGTCCTCGCCATGATCCTCACCTTCCCGACTTACACCATTGGAGGATGCATCTGCACGTGCAGTTGATCTTGCAACGCACGGTAGCACGGGGACCGTGCAGATGTGGATGCACGTGCAGGTGCGAGATCACGAAGTCTTCGTCACAGCGTGAACTGAATCACAACGGGCAACCTCCGCGCAGCTCAAACCGCCCTTCCGGGTGACTGTGGACACCGGGGGCGGCCCGCGTCCGCCGTGGCGACGAGCGCGGTGGCCCTCGGCGAGCGCGGTGGCGACGGGGTGGGGGCGCGCCCGGGTTCAGGCCTCGGCGCGCACCTTGAGCAACATCTGCCGGGAGCGGTCCGGGGTCTCGGCGTCCACGGCCAGCCGGTCGAGCGAGCGCCCGACGAGCTCGATCTCGTCCGGACGGTCCAGATAGATGCCGCCCGCGATGTGCTCGATGTAGCCGATGTTCGGCAGTTCGGGCTCGGCGAAGCGCAGCATCGTGAAGGCCCCTTCGGCCGCGTACCCGCTGCGCTCGTAGGGAACCACCTGGATGGTGATGTGCGGGAGAGTGATCATTTCCAGCAGATGGTCGAGCTGGGCCCGGTGTACCCGTCTGCCCCCGATGGGCCGGTGCAGCACCGACTCGTCCAGCACGACCCACAGCCGGGGCGAGTTCGGGCGGAACAGCAGCCGCTGGCGCCGCATCCGTAGCGCCACCCGCCCCTCGGCGGCGGCACTGGCCGTCTCCGGGAGCCCGTGGGTGATCACCGCACGCGCGTAGTCCTCGGTCTGCAACAGGCCGGGGACGAACTGCAGCTCATAGGTCTGGATCCGGGACGCGGCCTCCTCCAGCCCGACGAAGTCGTCGAACCAGCGCGGCATGTAGTCGTTGAACTTCTGCCACCAGCCCGGTTGATTGGACTCCTTGACCATGTCGAGGAACACGGCCCGCTCGTCGGGGTCGGCCACCCCGTACAGGGTGAGCAGGTCCCGGACGTCGCGGTCCTTGAAACCGACCCGGCCGAGTTCGAGCCTGCTGATCTTCGACTCGGACGCCCGGATGTGATAACCGGCGTCGGCACGGGCGATGTCCGCGCGCTCGCGCAGACGGCGCAGCTGGGCACCCAGGATCATCCGGCGCGCGGTGGGCCCGGTCCCCGGTTCCGCCCCGGAGTCGTCGTGCGCAGCCATGCCGCCTTCCATTCCCCACTCCCGAAACGCCGAGCTGATCCGTCGGACGCGCCCGAGCTGTCGTCCGGCCGGTGAATCGTACCGGAGGAATCCGTCCGATCCTCGAAAGTACACCGTGGACCGCCGTGGGCAAAGCCATCGTGGTCGCCCCCGGCTCGCCTCAGGCCCGCACGACCGGCAGCCGGTGTGCCACCTCGGCGGCCCTGGCGCCGGACACGTCGACCCGCCCGGACTCCACCGCCTCCGTCCACTCCAGACGTCCGGTCGCCAGCTCCAGCCAGGTGCGGGCGTCGGTCTCCACCACGTTGGGCGGGGTGCCCCGGGTGTGCCTCGGCCCGGCCACGCACTGGACCGCCGCGTACGGCGGCACGCGCACCTCGACACTGCGCCCCGGCGCCACCCCGGCGAGGGTGCGCAGGCTCAACCGTACGGCGGTGGCCAGGTCGCCGCGGGCGGGCTCGTCCCCCCGTCCGTCCAGCCACGGGGCGACGGCCGCCACCGCCGCACGCAACTCGCCGGGGTCGACGGACCGTGATTTCGGCATGCTCCAACAGTAAGGTGGATGCGCAAAGCCCGTACACGGCACGACGTGGGGAAGCGCATGGCCCGTCGCGACGACGCAGACCGCCTGGTGCCCGAGAGGACCACGGCGACCAGGAAGCCGGAGATCACGCGAGAGATGCGGGCGAACGCGAGAGCGAATCCGGACAGCTGGCTGTACGTGATCGACGAGGCGTTCGACCCGCGGGGCAACGTGCCCTCCTGGGCCGTCGTCGGCGCCTACCCGGTCGATGCGCACGGCGAGGTCGTGGACGATTTCCACTTCAACGACCGGTACCGGCCGTCCCCCCGTGCCCTGGGCTACCCCGACCCGGAGAGCGACCTGGAGCACCTGCTCCAACTGGTGCGGACCGGACACCGCCCCGCGGAGGACCTCGCACCCGCGGTGCTCGACGCGACGCTGTACGTTTTCGCGTACTCCCCGACCCAGCGCACCCTGGTCGGCTTCCACGACACCGAGGGTGACGTGGTGGTGCCGGCCTGCACCAGCCGGTCGCTGGCTCCGCGGGACTGGTTCTGCGCCCGGCCGGTGCGCGGACGGGATGTGGTCGAACTGCTCGCGGGCCATCCCCTCGTCCTCAACCCGGACGACATCGCGACGGCCGTCGTGAGCGCGCACGACCTGGTGCTGGCGCTCGCCCACGACCGCTGAACCCCCGCGTCCGCGACGGCGCCTCACCGACCCGGGGGACCCGGGAGACACCCACAGGGCGTCTTCTCTCGCCCGGGACGGTGACACCCCCGGTGTGGCGGGACCGTTCCCGGCCTGCCGCCGACCACAGTGGGTGGATGGACACGCACCCGACGCGACAGCTCGTTCGTCCCGCGGCACCCGCCACCGGCTCCGGCTCCGGCTCCGGCTCCGGCTCCGGCTCCCGACGGGGGAGACGGTCCCGTCTCCTCCTCGGACTCGTCGTCCCGGTGGTCGCCGTCCTGCTCGGGGGCCACACCCCCGCCACGGCCGGACCGGATCCGGACGAGGGTGCCCCGGAACGGCACGGTCATGCGATGGGCTCGCAGATCGCCCGGGTCGAAGGGGACCACTCGACCGCAAGGTCGCGGGAACGGGCACGCGAGCCCCGGGGATCGAACTCCGACGGCGGCCCGGCGACCGCGACGGTCGACGGCATCGACGTCAGCAGCTGGCAGGGCGAGGTCGACTGGGCACACTGGTGGGACGAGGGCAAGAGGTTCGCCTACGTCAAGGCGACCGAGGGCACCGGCTACACCAACCCGTACTTCGACCAGCAGTACGACGGTTCCTACGACGTCGGCATGATCCGCGGCGCCTACCACTTCGCACTGCCGGACCGCTCGTCCGGCGCGGCGCAGGCGGACTACTTCGTCTCGCACGGCGGCGGCTGGTCCGCGGACGGGCAGACCCTTCCCGGGGCCGTTGATCTGGAGTACAACCCGTACGGAGCCACCTGTTACGGCAAGGACCACGACGCGATGGCCGCCTGGATCCGCGAGTTCCACAACACCTACCACGCCCGCACCGGGCGGCATCCGGTGATCTACACGTCGACCAGCTGGTGGAAGCAGTGCGTGGGCACCGCGCAGAGCTTCGCCGACACCGTGCCCCTGTGGGTCGCCCGCTACGATTCGTCGGTCGGCGAGCTCCCGTACGACTGGGAATACCACACCTTCTGGCAGTACACCTCCAGCCCGATCGACCAGAACGTGTTCAACGGCGCCCACGACCGGTTACGCATGCTCGCCATGGGCTGATCGGCGGTCCACGGCCCGCGGCCTCGCCCCGCGGGCCGGTGCGGCCACGCTGCGCAACGGCCCGATCCCGGTTCCCTCCCGCCACGGTGTCGTGGTGATCCGGCACAATGCCACGGGTCACGTGGTCTGGGGGACCCGGTGCCTCCCGGACGTGCGTCCGACATCCGGAACCGCATACCGGGGCGCCGCCCCACGGAAGGCGAGAAGGTCATGACGTACCCACCGCAACCCGGGCAGCCACCGTACGGACATCAGCCGAACCCGTACGACCAATCCGGCTTCCCCGCTTCCGGCGGGTTCCCCCAGCAGGGCGGCCAGTACCCACCCCCGGCGGGCCCACCGCCGCAGCAGGACCCGTACGGGCAGTACGGGGGTTCGTACGGGGACCGGTACGGCGGCCAGTTCGCCGACCAGCAGGGTTGGTACGGACACCAGCCCGGCTACGGGCATCCCGGATACGGTCAGCCCGGCGACGGTGGGTTCGGTGGGCGACCTCCCGGAGGCAAGAACAGGACCGGTTTGTGGATCGGCCTTTCGGCCGCGGTGGTGGCGGTCGTCGCGTTCCTGATCACCGGCCTCGCGGTGCCCGGATTCCTGCTCGGGGACGAGGAGGACGACACCACCGCGACGGCCGCCCGCGACGACCACAGCGGCGGCACCGGAACGAGCACCGAACCCACCGAACCCACCTTGAGCAGCCCCGCCTTCCCCGGCGTGGAGGAGACGCCGGGCGGGGACGGCGATCCCGCTCCGGCCGCGAGCGGCGAGGCGGGCCAACTCGCGGAACGTTTCCTCGGCGCCCTGCACAGCGGGGACGGCGACGCGGCCCTGGGCCACTTCTGTCCGAACACCACGTCGCTGAGCGAGGAACATGTCAGCGCCGTCGTGAACGGCTCCGCCGAACTCACCGCCACGCCCTCCGGCGAACCGCGGGAGGACGACGTCGCCACCGTCCATCTGTACGACGTACGCGGCACGCTGGACGGGAGCGGGACCTCGGGGCTGCTCTCGATCGTCGACATGCGGGGCGAGCTCTGCGTCAGCACCTTCACCCTGTTCTGAACAACACGACACCGCCGGGGACCACTCCCTCGGCAGGAGGCCGCGCGCATGACCCGACCAGCTGACCCGGACGGATCCGGATCGGACCGGAACGCACAGGACACCCCGCAGTACGGCGCTGACGACCCGATTCCCTCCGGACCGGCGAGGACCGGCACCGCAGGGAGCGAGCCGGAGACAACCGGGACGGAGGGAACCGCCGGGACGGAGGGAACCGCCGAGACGCAGGAACCCGGGGGCCCGGCCTCACCGGCACCGCCCGCCCCGGGTGCATACGGCCCGGACACCGGAGCGCAACCGTCCCCGACCGGTTCCTGGGGAGCAGGCGATGCCCCGTACGTCCCGTATCCGTGGTCCGGCCCCGCACCGCAGGTGGTCCCGCCCGGCGCTCCATCCGAGGTCCCGCCCGGCCCGTCGGGACGGTCCGGGGCGCGGACGGCACTGTGGAGTGCGCTGTCCGCCGTGGCGGGGGCGCTCGTCACGGTGCTCGTCACCGGTTTCGCCGCGCCGGGTTTCTTCCTCGGCCCCGGACCCGACGAGGCGACCGCGGCGGAGCGCCGCGACGCGGCACGGGTGAGCCGCCATGTCGTGCAGTCCCTGAACGACGGTGTCGGCACCACCCTGACGGCGATGGCCTGCCCGGGCGCCACCGACAGCGTCGACGAGGCCCTGGTCACCAGCCACGGATTCGCCGACGTGCGGATCCTCGGCGAGGTGGCGATCTCGGGGAGCACGGCGTCGTTCCGGGCGACGGGCCGCTACTACGAGCAGGACATCGGCCTCACCACCGTCCTCGCCCGCGCGGACGGACAGTGGTGCCTGCACGGGATGACGCTGCAGTACGACTGGAGCGTCGACGAGACGGACGGCACCGGCGACCCCGGGGACACCGACACTCCGGAACCCGGTTCCGGGGCCACCGAGTCGCCCGGGGATTCCGGAGCGGCCGGGGACGACGGCACGGCCGATCCGGACGCCGAGATCCGGTCCCTCGCCGAGGAGTTCGTCGCGGCGCTGAACACGGGGGACGGTGCGACGGTGACGAACCTGTTCTGCCAGGGCGCCCGGACCATGTCCGAGGACGCCGTCAACCGCGCGCTCGGCAATTCCGCACTGGCCGTCGACGGGGTGCTGAAAACCGAGGTGAACGCCCAGGACGTCTACTCCGCGGTGCTCAGCGGAACCGCGGCCGGGTCGGCGGTCAACGGCAGCCTCAGCATGCAGGAACTCGGCGGGGCGTACTGCGTCACCTCGCTGATGTTGCAGTGACCGGTGCCCGCCGCCGCGGGCGGGCCCGGTCGACCGGGGCGACGGTCAGCCCTCGAACAGCGCCGGGAGCGCACCCTCCCAGGCCGCGCGCAGCTCGTCGAGGCCGAAGCTGGCCACGTCCTGGATCTCCAACGCCCCGGAGTCCGGGTCGACCACACCGGCCTTGCGCCACGGCAGGCCCCGCGCGGAGCACATCTCGGTGAACCGCAGCTCCTCGCTGCGCGGCACCGCGACGAGCGCGCGCCCCGCCGACTCGGAGAACAGTTGCACGAAGGGGTCGGCGTCCGGATCGAGCACGAGACGCGCGCCGCACTGGCCGATCAACGCCATCTCCACGGCCGCCTGCGCCAGCCCCCCGTCCGAGAGGTCGTGCGCCGCCGAGAGCATCCCGTCGCGGGAGCCCGCGAGCAGGATCTCGGCCAGCAGCCGCTCCCGCTCCAGATCCGGGACCGGCGGCGTGCCGCCGAGGTGGCCGTGCACGATCCTCGCCCACGCCGACCCGCCGAACTCGTCCCGGGTGTCGCCGAGCAGCAGCAGGCTCTCGCCCGCCTCGTTGCCGATCCCGGTGGGGATGCGCCGCCCGACGTCGTCCAGCACACCGAGCACGCCGACCACCGGGGTGGGCAGGATCGCGCGGTCGCCGGTCTGGTTGTAGAAGCTGACGTTGCCGCCGGTCACCGGCACCTCGAGCTCGGCGCAGCCGTCCGCGAGGCCGTGCACGGCCCGCTCGAACTGCCACATCACGCCCGGGTCGTGCGGGGAACCGAAGTTGAGGCAGTTCGACACCGCGGTCGGCATCGCACCGCTGGTGGCGACGTTGCGGTACGCCTCGGCCAGCGCGAGCCGGGTCCCGGTGTACGGGTCGAGGTGGACGAACCGGCTGTTGCAGTCCGTGGCGACCGCGATCCCGCGGCCGGTCGACTCGTCGATCCGGACCACCCCGGAGTCCGACGGCTGCGCCAGCACGGTGTTGCCGCGCACATAGCGGTCGTACTGCTGGGTGACCCACTCCCGGGAGGCCAGCTCCGGCGACGACACCATCCGCAGCAGGGTGTCCCGCAGCTCGTCCGGAGTGGACGGACGCGGGAGCCGGTCCGGGGTGTTCGCTTGGATGTCGTCCTGCTCCGCGGGCCGCGCGTACGGGCGGTCGTAGACCGGGCCCTGGTGGGCGACGGTGCGCGGCGGCACGTCCACCACCGTCTCGCCGTGCCAGCGCACCACCAGGTTGTCGCCGTCGGTGACCTCACCGATCTCGGTCGCGAGCACGTCCCACTTCCGGCACACCGCCATGAAGTCGTCCACATCGTCCGGACGGACCACGGCGCACATGCGCTCCTGGGACTCGCTGGACAGGATCTCGGCCGGGGTCATGCCCTCGGCGCGCAGCGGAACCCGGTCGAGGTCGACGCGCATCCCGCCGTCGCCGGCCGCGGCCAGTTCCGAGGTCGCGCAGGACAGGCCCGCGCCCCCGAGATCCTGGATGCCCACGACGAGGCGCTTGTCGAACAGTTCGAGACTGCACTCGATGAGGACCTTCTCGGTGAACGGGTCACCGACCTGCACGCTCGGCAGCTTCTTCCGCCCGCCCGCGCTCTCCGCACCCGAGAACGTGTCGCTGGCCAGCACCGACACCCCGCCGATGCCGTCGAGCCCGGTCCGCGCACCGAACAGGATGATCTTGTTGCCGGTTCCCGAGGCGTGCGCCAGGTGCAGGTTCTCGGTGCGCATGGCGCCCACGCAGAGCGCGTTCACCAGCGGGTTGCCCGCGTAGCTCTCGTCGAACACGACCTCGCCGCCGACGTTGGGCAGGCCGAGGCAGTTGCCGTAGCCGGCGATGCCCGCGACCACCCCCGGCAGCACCCGGCGGGTGTCGGCGGCCTCGGCGGGCCCGAACCGCAACGGGTCGGCCACCGCGAGCGGCCGCGCCCCCATCGCGAGGATGTCGCGCACGATGCCGCCGACGCCCGTGGCCGCACCCTGATACGGCTCCACATAGGACGGATGGTTGTGGCTCTCCACCTTGAACGTGACCGCCCAGCCGTCCCCGACGTCCACCACGCCCGCGTTCTCACCGATCCCGGCGAGCATCTTCGCGCGCATCTCCGCCGTGGTGGTCTCACCGAAGTAGGCCAGATGCCGCTTCGACGACTTGTACGAGCAGTGCTCGCTCCACATCACCGAGTACATGGCCAGCTCGGCCTCGGTGGGCCTGCGCCCGAGGATGCCGCGGATGCGCTCGTACTCGTCGTCGGCCAGGCCGAGTTCCCGGTACGGCTGAGCCAGATCCGGGGTCCGCTCGGCGTGCGCGGTGGTGTCGGGGGTGTCGGGGGTCACGGGTGCGGGGTCGGTCTCGGGTGCTGCCACGGTGTCCAGCCTAGTCGGGCGGGTAGGGGATCGATGCGGGTCAGGCCACCGACGCGGGCGTCCGCCCGAGCGCGTCGAGCGCGGAGTAGAACACCCCGAGACCGTCGTCGGACGGACCGGTGAGGGCGTCGATGGCGTGTTCGGGGTGCGGCATGAGGCCGAACACCCGCCCGTCGGCACTCCGGATGCCGGCGATGTCCCGGCGCGAGCCGTTGGGGTTCTCGTCGACGTAGCGGAACACCACGCGGCCGTCCCCTTCCAGCTCGTCCAACGTCGCCTCGTCGGCGACGTAGCGGCCCTCACCGGACTTGAGCGGGACGAGGATCTCGGCGCCGGGTTCGTACCGGGTGCTCCACACCGACGTGGTGTCCTCCACCCGCAGCCACTGGTCCCGGCAGACGAAGTGCAGCTTCTCGTTGCGCACCAGCGCACCCGGCAGCAGGCCCGCCTCGCACAGGATCTGGAAGCCGTTGCAGATACCCAGCACCGGCATCCCGCGGCCCGCGGCCTCCACGACCGGGCCCATCACCGGGGCGAACCGCGCGATCGCACCGCACCGCAGGTAGTCGCCGTAGGAGAAGCCACCCGGCACCACCACGGCGTCCACACCCCGCAGATCGGCGTCGGCGTGCCACAACGGCACCGCCTCCGCGCCGGACCGGGTCACCGCGCGGGAGGCGTCCACGTCGTCCAGCGTGCCGGGGAAGGTGATGACGCCGATGCGCGCACTCACGCCTCGACCCTCCGCACGGTCCACTCCTCGATCACCGGGTTCGCCAGGAACCCCTCGGCGATCCGGGACAGGGTCTCGTCGTCGACGTCGTCGTCGACTTCCAGCTCGAAGTGTTTGCCCTGGCGGACCCCGCCCACGCCGTCGAAGCCGAGGCGTCCGAGCGCACCGGCGACCGCCTGGCCTTGCGGGTCGAGAATCTCGGGTTTGGGCATGACGTCGACGACTACTCGGGCCACGACAGGCTGCTCCTCGATTTGACGCAGTCGATGCGCATCGAGCGTAACCCAGAGGCCGAGGAGCCCCCGACACCCCTCGGCCCCCGGGCCGCCTTCTTCACCCGGCTCTCACATCGGTAGACGCGCAGGAGGAGACCCACGTTGCCCCGCACACCCCGTCCGTATCGATTTCCCCGGATCGGCCGAGCGCCCGGCTGCCGGCGCGACCGTGCGTGGCCGCGCAGGTGACCGTGAAGGGCACTTTTCCTGCGCCGGACGCAGTGAGGGGCACTTTCCCTGCGTTGAGTGCAGGGACAGTGCCCCTCACGACACACCCGGGCCGGCGGCGGTCAGCGGCGGCCGTGCAGGCGGGTGACGAGTTTGCGGATGGCGTCCTCGGTCTTGCGGGTGCGGGCGAAGGTGGTCAGGGCGACCGGCGTGGGGAAGCGTTGGCGCGCGATCGACTTCGGGCGGGCGAACTCGCGCAACCCCTCGGGCCCGTGGATCCGGCCGAAGCCGGAGTCGCCGATGCCGCCGAACGGCAGGGACGCGATGCCCGCGAAGGACAACGGCGCGTTGATCGCGGTCTGCCCGGTGCGGAGTCTGCGGGCCAGCTCCGTCCCCCGGCGCTTGGAGAACACCGTGGAGCCGAGGCCGTAGGTCGAGTCGTTCGCCTTGTCGACGGCCTCGTCCATATCCGCGACGCGGGTGATCGTGACGGTCGGGCCGAAGGTCTCCCGGCACACCGCCTCGGAGTGGTCGGGCACGTCCACCAGCACGGTCGGGCGCACGTAGCGCTCCCCCACGGCGTCCGTCCCGCCGAGCAGGGCCCGCCCGCCCCGGGCGAGGGCGTCGGTGATGTGTGAACGCACCACGTCGAGCTGCGCGGGCATGGTCATCGGGCCGTAGTCCGAACCCGGCTCGACCTTCTTCGCCCGTTCCACGACCTTGTCCACGAGCGCCTCGTGGATGTCGGTGTGCGCGTACACCCGCTCGACGCCCACGCAGGTCTGCCCCGCGTTGGAGAACGCGCCCCACACGGCCGCGTCGGCCGCGGCGTCCAGGTCGGCGTCCGCGTCGACCAGCAGCGGGTCCTTCCCGCCCGCCTCGATGATGACCGGCGTGAGCCGCTCCGCGGCGGTGGCCATGATCTTTTTGCCGGTCTCGGCCGACCCGGTGAAGGCGATCTTGTCCACGTCCGCGCGGGTGAGGGCCGCACCGGTGGCGCCGAAGCCGGTGATCAGGTCGAACACCGGGTACTCGGGGACCGCCTCGGCGAAGGCGTCCACCAGCCACCGGCCCACCCCGGGGGTGTACTCGCTGGGCTTGAAGACCACGGCGTTCCCCGCCGCGAGGGCGTAGCTGATCGAGCCCAGCGGCGTGAACACCGGATAGTTCCACGGGCCGATGACGCCGACCACCCCGAGCGGCTGGTACTCCACGGTCGCCGCCTGGTTCGACATCAGCAGTCCGGGGGAACGGCGCTGCCGCCCGAGCACCTTGCGCGCGTTCCGGGCGGCCCACTCGATGTGCTCGACGGCCAGCACCACCTCGAGCTGGGCGTCGCCCGCGGGCTTGCCGGTCTCGGCGCTGACGACCGCGCACAGTTCGTCCATGCGGCGGGCGACGACACCCTTCCACCGGCGCAGGCGCTCGGCACGCCCCGCGAAGCCCAGCGAGTCCCACCATCCGGCGGCCTCGCGGGCGCGGGACACGGCCGCGTTCACGTCGTCGGCGCTGTGCACCGGATGGGTCCCGACAACGGCGTCGGTGGCGGGGTCGAGGGAGTCGAACGTCTCGACGGCCTGGGCGGTGCTGGTCATACCGACCACCCTACGACCCGGGAGTGTTACTGACAACACGCCAACAACTTCCCGCGGGGTGCGGTCGGGGCGAGACCCACGGTCAGGGCGAGGTCGGGGTGGACCCCGGTGCCGTGTCCGCGACGGGGCCCGCCGCGGTTCCGTCCGGGCAGCCCACCGGCACGGCGGCACGGACCCCCGCCCGCT
>NZ_KI912236.1:81133-82474 GCF_000231035.2 Saccharomonospora iraqiensis subsp. paurometabolica YIM 90007
GGGTCCGGCCCGACCGTCCCGGAGCCACCGGTGCCGGTCCCCTCCGGACCCGTGAGCACGGACGCTCCCGGATCGCTCGCCGTCGTCGGCGCACCTCCCGGCAGGGAGGAGACGACGACGCCACCGCCGGCGAGCACCACCACGGCGCCCGCCGCCGAGGCCAGTGCCGTCCGTCTGCGCCGGGTGATCCGGCGGGAGGCGCGGGTGACCTCGTCGACGCTGAACGACGCCGCGGGCGGCTGATCACTCGCGGCGCGCAGCCTCCGCCCCAGCTCATCCTCGTCCACCGGTCTCCACCTCCTCACCGAGTGCCGCACGCAGGTTCGCCAGGCCACGGGCGGTCTGGCTCTTGACGTTGCCCTCGCCGCACCCGAGCGCCCGGGCCACCCCGCTCACGTCCAGCCCGTCGAAGTAGCGCAGCACCAGCACGGCCCGCTGCCTCGGCGGCACCTGCCGCAACGCGACCAGCAGGTCCTCCCGCAGGGCCACCCGTTCGGCCAGCGAACCGGACGTGTCCGTCCCGTGCGCCGTCCCGCCCGGACGCCGGGGTTCCGGCGGCTCGTCGGTCTGCCGCTCCCGGCGCCACGGCCTGCGGGACTCGTCGATCGCGGCCCGTACCAGCGTCTTGCGCAGGTAGGCATCCACCGCGGACCGGTCCCGGATCCGGGTCCAGCGCCGGTGCAGCGCGATGAACGCCGTCTGCGCGAGGTCGTCGGCACGGTGCCAGTCGCCGCACAGCAGGTAGGCCGTCCGGCGTACGGAGTCCCGCCTGGCGGCGAAGTACTCCGCGAACTCCTGATCCTCATGGTGATCCACGCGGGTGAGCTCCGGTCGGTCGTGTTGTCGACGGTGAGGACGGAACGGCCCCGCCTCACGGTTGCACGGTGGTCAACGATCCACCGGACGGAGGGTCGTTGTGAGGTGAACGGGGAGTGTGATGTGATCTGATCGTGACCTCTGACGCGACCGGACACGCAGCGACGCCGCTCGACTTCCGTTCCGACACCCTGACCCGCCCGGACGACGCCATGCGGTCGGCGATGGCCGAGGCGGAGGTCGGCGACAACGTCATCGACGTCGACCCGACGATCCGGCGGTTGGAGGAGCGCGCGGCCGAGGTGCTCGGCAAGCCCGCCGCGCTGTGGACCCCGAGCGGCACGATGGCCAACGTGCTCGCGCTGTCGCTGCAGCTGCGTCGCGGAGACCGGTTCCTCGCGCCCCGCAACGCGCACGTCCTGGTGAACGAACTGGGCTCGGCGGCGTGGTTGGCGGGCGGGATGCCCGAGCCGCTGGAGCACGACGCGGGCCCCGGACGGCCGGGCCCGGAGGCCGTCCGGGCGG
>NZ_KI912236.1:82574-85956 GCF_000231035.2 Saccharomonospora iraqiensis subsp. paurometabolica YIM 90007
CCGCCCGCTCCGCCCTCGCCGACCGCACCGCGGCCGTGAACGCGGTCCCGACCAGCGCGAGCACCGCGATGTGGACCACCGCCACCACGGGCCCCGGGGCGCGCAGGACGTCGAGCAGCGGCCGGGCGTTGGCGAGCACGATCAGACCACCCGCGGCGGTCCCGAGCAGCCGGGGCGGGATCCGGCGCACCAGCACGGCACCGATCGGGGCGGCCAGCATCCCGCCCACCAGCAGACCCAGCACCACGGCGAAGTTCATGCCGTGCAGGGACAGCGCCGCGAGAAAGGCCAGGCTCGCCGCGACCGTCACCACGAACTCGGCCGCCTGCACCGAGCCGACGACCTTGCGGGGCTCCAACCGCCCGCTCGACAGCAGCGTCGTGGTGGCCACCGGGCCCCACCCGCCGCCACCGGCGGCGTCGACGAACCCCGCGACCAGACCGAGCGGGGCGAGGAACCGGGCGCCGGGGCGCCGTTCGGTGATCAGCCTGCCCAGGCGGAGGAACGCGAACCGCACCAGCACGTACAGCCCGAGCAGGGAGAGGATCACGGTGATCCAGCCCGTCGCGAGCCCGACCGGCAGCGCCACCAGCACCACCGCCCCGACCACCGCGCCCACGGCACCCGGACCGGCGAGGATCCCGACCGTGCGCCAGTCGACGTTGGCCAGCCGCCAGTGCGACACGCCGGAGGCCAGTGACGTGCCGACCTGCGCGAAGTGCGCCGAGGCCGACGCGAGGGCGGGGGCGGTGCCGAGCGCGACCAACGCGGTGGTCGACGTCAGGCCGTACCCCATGCCCAGCGTGCCGGAGACGAACTGGGCACCGAACCCGGCCAGCGCGACCAGCAGCAGCGTGGCCATACCGCGGGCCGCCGCTAGAGGATCGGGGCGGGCGTGTAGGCCGCGGCGTCCGGGAACCGGCGCACGATCCCGGCCACCCGGCCCGCCACGGCCTCCACCTGGTCGGCCGCGGTGCCGGTGAACGACAACCGGTCGTCGAGCAGCGCGGTCAGGTCGTCCACCCCCAGCGGGATGCGCTCGTCGGCGGCGAGGCGTTCGACGAGGTCGTTGTCGGCCTGCCCCCGTTCCCGCATGTCCAGCGCCACCGCCACGGCGTGCTCGCGGATCGCCTCGTGGGCGGTCTCCCGGCCGACACCCGCGCGCACCGCCGCCATCAGCACCTTGGTGGTCGCCAGGAACGGCAGGTAGCGGGCCAGCTCCCGGTCCACGACGGCGGGGAAGGCGCCGAACTCGTCCAGCACGGTCACGAACGTCTCCAGCAGGCCGTCCAGGGCGAAGAAGGCGTCCGGCAGCGCGACCCGGCGCACCACCGAGTCGGACACGTCCCCCTCGTTCCACTGGTCGCCCGCCAGTTCGCCGACCATCGACAGGTGCCCCCGGAGCACCACGGCGAGCCCGTTCACCCGCTCGCACGAGCGCGTGTTCATCTTGTGCGGCATCGCGGACGACCCGACCTGCCCCGGGCGGAATCCCTCGGTCACCAGCTCGTGCCCGGCCATCAGCCGGATCGTGGTGGCCAGACTGGACGGTGCCGCGGCCACCTGCACGAGGGTGGAGACCACGTCGAAGTCGAGCGAACGCGGATACACCTGCCCGACGCTGGTCAGGACCTCGTCGAAGCCGAGATGGTCGGCCACCCGGCGTTCCAGTTCGGCCAGCCGCGAGGCGTCGCCGAGCAGATCGAGCATGTCCTGCGCGGTGCCGACCGGTCCCTTGATCCCGCGCAGCGGGTAGCGGGCGACCAGCTCCTCCAGCCGTGTGAACGCCACCAGCAGTTCGTCGGCGGCCGTGGCGAACCGCTTGCCCAGCGTGGTGGCCTGCGCGGCCACGTTGTGCGAACGGCCCGCGAGCACGAGCCCCCCGTGCTCGGTGGCCAGGGCGGCCAACCGGGACAGCACCGCCACCACCCGGTCCCGGACCAGCTCCAACGCGGCCCGCGCCTGCAGCTGCTCGACGTTCTCGGTGAGGTCCCGGGAGGTCATCCCCATGTGCACGTGCTCGTGCCCGGCCAGCGCGTTGAACTCCTCGATCCGCGCCTTCACGTCGTGCCTGCTCACCCGCTCGCGAGCGGCGATCGAGTCGAGGTCGACGGTGTCCCGGACCCGCCGGTAGTCCTCCAGCACGCCGTCGGGCACCGCGATGCCCAGGTCACGCTGGGCGGCGAGCACGGCGATCCACAGGTCCCGTTCGAGGCGGATCTTGTGTTCGGGGGAGAACAACCGCACCAGCTCGGCGGAGGCGTAGCGGGCGGCGAGCACGTTCGGGATTCGGGGCTTGTCCGTCACGTGCTCAGGCTAGCCAGGGGCCGGTCCGCGTACGCCCCGCAGGGTGGGCACCGGCCGGGTCGGGCTCCCCCTGCACCGGACCCCGTCCACACCGGAAGGACCGTCCGTACCGGTCACCCCGGGGCGGCGTCGGAACCGCCCAGGACCTCGCGCAACACGCGTGCCGCGGCGGCGCGGGGGTCCGGGTCGACCTCGATCAGCGCGTTGACGACGGCGCCGTCCACCAGGGCGATGATGCGTTCGAGCCGGTCGGGGTCGACGTCGAACCCGGACCGCGTGAGGCTCTCGGTCAGCAACTCCCGCAGCTGGACCGCCAGCGTGCGCATCAGCGGCCGCAGGTACGGCCGCCGCCCGGTAGTGACCAGCCGTTCGTAACGCAGCACCACGGCCTCGTGCTGGGGATCGGTCCCGAGCAGCTGGTCGAGCACCAGCTCGACCACGGTGTCCACGTTGCGCTGTTCGGTACCGAGACGGGCGAGCCGCTCGCGGCCCCTGGCCAGGTCGCGGCGGCCGACGTGCTCGGTGGCGGCGTACACGAGGTCGTCGAGCGAGTCGAAGTAGTAGGTGGTCGAGGCCAACGGCAGTCCGGCCCGTTCGGCGACCGCGCGGTGGCGGACCGCACCGAAACCGCCCTCCACCAGCAGCTCGGCGGCCGCGGCGACGAGAGCGGCGCGCCGACGCTCACCCTTCGGCGTACTCGCTGCGGAGGTCATGTCCGGGGAGTCTGCCACCCGGTACCGCGCGCGACGTCGCCTCGTCCGATCCGCTCTCCGTGTCGGGTCCGGTGTCCGGGCACCGCACGGCCGTTCACCGGGTCGCCGACTCCGCCACCGCCTCCGCGAGAGCGTCGAGGCGCGGACCGGCGTCCGCCCCCCGGTCACCACCGTGGCCGGTGGGGGTGCGCAGGACGACCACGCGCGTCCCGTCCCCGGTGCGGTGCTCGGCGACGTCGGTCCCCGCCGACCGCTCCGGCAGCCGGATCCCGTCGTCGGGTGGCACCAGCACCGCCGAGACGATCGCGTCGCCGACCCGGTACGCGGCGGAGCGCACCCCCGCCGCACAGTCGACCCCCGGG
>NZ_KI912236.1:86056-87710 GCF_000231035.2 Saccharomonospora iraqiensis subsp. paurometabolica YIM 90007
GGTCCCGCCCGGGCGCGATCCCGGCGCACCCGGACGGTCGTCCGGCCGCGTCGCGCCGGCGGCCCCACCGGCTCCCACACCCCCGGCTCCGGAGCCGGAATGACCGGACGGTGCGGAGGGGACGACCCCGCTGGGCGTCGTGGCCCCCGGAACGGGCGACGACGACCCCGGAACCGCCCCGGTACCGCCCCGGCCGGACGGTTGGTGCCCCGGAGCCACCCCGGTCGACGACGACGGCGCGTCGGCCGACGTCCCGGCCGCACCCGGGGTGAACGGCGCCGACGGTGCCGGACCCGGCGGAACGGATCCCGTGCTGTGCGCCGCCGTCGTGCTGTCGTCCGGTCCGCCGCCCGCGCCGATCGACGCGGGCACGTCCGCGTCCCCGCGGACCGCCGCACCGATCAGGTCGGGGGCGGGCAGCTCCGGCAGTCCCCGCAGCTTCTCGCCACTGTCCTGCGCGTAGGACCCCAGCGCCTGTTCGGCCTGCTCCCGTGCCTCCTTCTTCCGCTCGGCCGCCCGGACCGCGTCGGTCTCGTGCCCGATCAGGCTGAGCAGCGAGTCCCCGATCCCGACGTCGCTGTCCGCGCGCAACGCGGCGGGGTCGGGGAGCTTGTGCAGCGTGCGGTTGAACGCCTCGCCCTGCGCGAACAACCGCTGGGCGGAGTCGGTCCCCGCCGCGCCCGCGCTGCGGGAGAACTCGGCCTCCTCCGCGAGCCGCGACCGGGCGCTCCCCCCGGCGGCCCCGTGCCACTGCACACCGAGTTTCGCCAGTTCGGTGCGCAGGGTGTCGTCCGTCTCGGCGAGGGCGTCCGCGACGGCCTCCAGCGCGGCCACCGCCTCACTCAACCCTCCGATCCCCCGGCCGGAACGGAAGAACTCGATCTCGTCGGCGAGCATGTCGTCGGAGTAGCCGGTGAAGCGGTGTTCCCCGATCTTCCTGGCGAGTTCGGCAACCTCGGCGTCGTTCATCGCGAATCCCTGTTCGGTGGTCCGTCGGATGGTCGGCGGCGGAACGCGGCGGGCCCGCGCGGCCCGCGGCACTCCGCGGCGTCAGTTCCCGCCCGCGCCGTGGACGGCGGCGGCGTTGTCCTGCTCGTTCTCGGCGTACTCGCGGGAGGCCAGCCGCAACCGCGCCGCCAGTTCGACGAGGCCGGCCTCGTAGGCACGCACGCGCTCGACGTAGCAGCCGTTCCCCTCGGTGATCAGCGTGTTCCAGGCCTCGGCCACATGGACCGAGACGATGTCCTCCGAGGGTGGCAGGACCGTGAGCGCGGGTGTCTGCTCGTCCAGCTTCCGGCGCAGCGCCGCGGCCTGTTCCTCGACGATCCCGGCGACCGCCTCGATCTTGTCGGGTTCGATCTCGAGGTCTCGCGCCCCGCCGGAACCGGACCCGGACGTCCCCGGCCCGTTCCCGGACCCTGCGACCTCTCCGGAACCTGCGACGTTCTCGGACACTGTGCCGCACCCCCTGTTACCGCCAGTAATCGACCGACTTCCCTCGCAGGCTACCAAGCCCGGTGTGCGAATGACCTGAAATTGGGGCGGTCTTTCGGCCGGTCCGGTTCCGCGGGAACGGGGACGGCGGTGGGGCGGCGACGGCGCCGGGGGCCTCAGCGCGAGGGGACCGCGAGCTCACCGGCCGCCGCGCGGGCGG
>NZ_KI912237.1:0-1814 GCF_000231035.2 Saccharomonospora iraqiensis subsp. paurometabolica YIM 90007
CGAGCGCCCGGGCGGCGTTGCCCCGCGGGTCCGGGCGGGGGCGCGGCGCACGGTCGTCACCCGTCGTGCGGTTCCGCCGGACCCGCCGTCGCGCGGAACGCTGTACGACCGACCGGCCCTGTGAGCGAACTAACGGGTGGCGCGGATGGGTTTCCCGCCCGTCCACTGGATCGGAGGACCTCGGACCCGCGAGGATGTCCCGCGTTCTGGAGGGGAGTATTCCTTCGCGGCGGTGTCGTCAGCACGGTCGTCCCACGTGGCACCCGGCGCCGTCGGCCGGCTCGTCGTGTGTCGGTGGGAGAGACCTCCGGGTCGTGACCGTAGCTGCGCTCACCGGAGGTCGGCGTTCGATGATTGTTCCCCTGTGGGTCTGGATCACCACGGTTCTCGGTCTGCTCGCCCTGATCGCGGCGGACCTGGTCATCGTGGACCGCAGACCGCACGAGGTCTCCACCGGCGAGGCGGCCCGGTGGGTCGTCTTCTACGTCACCTGCGCCGTCCTGTTCGGGGCCGGGGTCTGGGTGTTCGCGGGAGGTGGGTACGGGGTCGAGTTCTTCACCGGCTACCTCACCGAGTACTCGCTGTCGGTGGACAACCTGTTCATCTTCATGGTGATCATGGCGTCGTTCCGGGTTCCGGCGGTCCACCAGCACCGTGTGCTGCTCATCGGCATCGGGCTCGCGCTGCTCATGCGGGGCGCCTTCATCGCGGTCGGCGCGGCCCTGATCGCCCGGTTCGTGTGGGTGTTCTTCGTGTTCGGCGCCGTCCTGCTGTGGACGGCGGTCAGCATGCTGCGGGACAAGGGCGGTCAGGACGAGTACACCGAGAACGCGGTGACCCGGTGGGTGCGCCGGTTCTTCCCGGTCACCGACGACTATGTCGGGCACCGGAGCGTGGTCACCCGGGACGGCAGGCGGTACCTGACGCCGATGTTCGTCGTCATCGTCGCGATCGGCAGCGCGGACCTGCTGTTCGCGGTCGACTCGATCCCGGCGATCTTCGGGATCACCCAGGAGGCGTACCTGGTCTTCACCGCGAACGCCTTCGCGCTGATGGGGCTGCGCCAGCTGTACTTCCTGCTCGGCGGTCTGGTGAGCAGGCTGGTGTATCTGTCCTACGGGCTCGCGCTGATCCTCGGATTCATCGGCGTGAAGCTCGTGCTGCACGCGTTGCACGAGTACCACGTGACCCCACCCTGGCTGCAGGTCAACAACTGGGTTTCCCTGGGAGTGATCATCACGGTCCTGGTGCTGACCACGGCCGCCAGCCTGCTGCGGTCGCGGCGGGACCCGGACGCGGTGGGCACCCTGACGCTGCACGCACCGGCCCCCGCGGACTCCGCGGCCTCCGAAGATGCGGCCACGGCGGTCCCGCCGGACGGCTCCCGCGGCGGGCAGGAGGACGGGCCGGTCACCACCCCCGTCGCCGCGGCGGATCCGGAGACGGCGCCGGAACCCACCCGGGATCGTTAGCCGACCTAAAGGCATCCGGGTAGGGTGCGGGCCATGCGTCCCACCGACCTCGAACGGACGGCCGTTCCGGGCAGGCCGACGGTGCGGGGTGAGCTGCTGCTCACCGCGGTGGCCCGCCCCGACCTCGGCACCGACACCTACCGCACCGCGCTGTACCGGATCCGGCCCGAGGGGGTCGACGTCTGGACGCACGGCGAACGCGACTCGGCGCCGGCGATCTCCCCGGACGGCCGCCGGGTGGCCTTCCTCCGTGCGGGCGCCGACGGCCCCGCCCAGATCCACGTCATGCCCGCCGACGGCGGTGAGTCCCGGCCGGTGACGCACCTCCCGCTCGGCGCGGGC
>NZ_KI912237.1:1914-4030 GCF_000231035.2 Saccharomonospora iraqiensis subsp. paurometabolica YIM 90007
CGGCGCCGCACGGCCACCGGACGGCGCGGCACCGCGCGTGCACGGTCCGGCCCGGGTCAGTACACGGGGCCGGTGTACTTCTCGCCGGGTCCCTGGCCGGGCGGGTCGGGCACGGCCGAGGCCTCGCGGAACGCCTTCTGCAGGGACTGGAGCCCGTCCCGCAGCGGTCCCGCGTGCAGGCCCAGGTACTCGCCGGAGGCGGTCACCAGGCCCGCCAGGGCGGTGATCAGCCTGCGCGCCTCGTCGAGGTCCCGGTGCGGGCTGGAGTCGGGGTCGGTCTCGGCGAGCCCGAGCCGTTCCGCGCCCGCGGACAGCAGCATCACGGCCGCCCGGCTGATCACCTCGACGCTGGGAATGTCGCGCAGCTCCCGCGAATCGAGCGGAACATCGCCGGGGTCGAAAGCGTTGGATGAGTCGTCTTGCACATCTGGTACGATTCCACGTGCGACCAGCTCCCGGGCAATCGGGGGCCGCAAGTGGAGCCCCGCTCCCACCCGCGTCGCCGTCGAGGCGTCCGGGTCCGGTCACGCGATGCGCAGGCGGCACGGCCGTCACGACGATCGCGGAGCGCATCCGGCATTCCCGGATGTTGATCGGATTGAGGGCCCCGCACACGGGTAGCACAGGTACCGGTGCCGGGGCCCGCGGTATGTGGGCACCAGGTCGAGACAGCACAACAACCGACACTTGGACCAAGGAGGCCCCATCAGCTCCGAGACGCGCATCAACGAGCGCATCCGTGTTCCCGAGGTCCGCCTCGTGGGACCGAACGGTGAGCAGGTCGGCATCGTCCGCATCGAGGACGCGCTGCGGCTCGCCCAGGAGGCCGACCTCGATCTCGTCGAGGTCGCCCCGCAGGCACGCCCGCCCGTGGCGAAGCTCATGGACTACGGCAAGTACAAGTACGAGAGTGCCCAGAAGGCCCGTGAGTCCCGCCGCAACCAGCAGGCCACCGTCATCAAGGAACAGAAGCTCCGTCCCAAGATCGACCCGCACGACTACGAGACGAAGAAGGGGCATGTGTCCCGCTTCCTCGAGGGCGGGAACAAGGTCAAGGTGACGATCATGTTCCGTGGTCGCGAGCAGTCCCGGCCGGAGCTGGGATTCCGGCTGTTGGAGCGCCTCGCCGACGACGTGTCCGAGCTGGGCTTCATCGAGTCGTCGCCGAAGCAGGACGGCCGCAACATGATCATGGTGCTGGCGCCGCACAAGAACGCGAAGGCGAAGGCGAAGGCGACGAAGGACTCGGACAAGGCCGAGTCGTGACGTCCGGCCCCCGGTGACGTCCCCGGGGGCCGCCCGACGGGGCGGGCCGTCGTGTCCGCCCGTGGTCGCCGACCCCGTGGTCGCCGACAACGCAGCAGCACACCGGCCACCGGTGTGCTGCCGTCTCTGGAAAGAGGGAACAATGCCGAAGAACAAGTCCCACAGCGGGATGAAGAAGCGCGTCCGCGTGACGGGCAGCGGCAAGCTCCGCCGGGAGCGGGCCGGCCGCAGGCACCTGCTGGAGAAGAAGTCGAGCCGGGTCACCCGCAGGCTCGAAGGCACCACCGAGGTCGCGGACCGGGACGTGCCCCGCGTCAACCGGCTGCTCGGCCGCTGAGCAGGTTCCCCCGCCGTTAAGACACCGGGGCGCCCTCGCGCCCCCCGACCCGACAGGATGGACCCGTGGCACGCGTCAAGCGGGCGGTCAACGCCAAGAAGAAGCGCCGCGAAACACTCGACATGGCCAGCGGCTACCGCGGCCAGCGCTCGCGGCTGTACCGCAAGGCCAAGGAGCAGACGCTCCACTCGTTCCAGTACTCCTACCGGGACCGCCGGGCCCGCAAGGGTGACTTCCGGCAGCTCTGGATCACCCGCATCAACGCGGCGGCCCGGCAGAACGGTCTGACCTATAACCGCTTCATCCAGGGCCTCAAGGCCGCCGAGGTGGAGGTCGACCGCAAGATCCTCGCCGAACTGGCGGTGAACGACGCCGAGGCGTTCGCCTCCCTCGCCACCGTGGCGAAGGAGAACCTGCCCACCGACGCGAAGAAGTCGGCCTGAGCACGCGGCGACACCGACCCGGGGACGGCCTGTACACGCACAGGACTCCCCGGGTCGTCGCCGCCCGGCG
>NZ_KI912238.1:0-1905 GCF_000231035.2 Saccharomonospora iraqiensis subsp. paurometabolica YIM 90007
CGCAACGACGGCCGTGTCGGGGGAACGGGCCGCAGCGCGGCCAGGAGTTCGCGCAGGTGCCTGCGCTCGGCGGCGGTGAGCTCGGCGAGGTCCCGGTGCCGCAGCACCTCGGCGTCGCCCGCGGCGACGCTGAGCGGATCGGCCGCCTCGGTGCCCTCGCCGTCGCCGGACGAGGACAGGGCAGCGATGCGCGGCTGGACGGCCACCGGGGTGCCCCGCGACCCCCGGTCGGGCGACTCGGCGCCGAACCACGCGGCGAACGCCCGGTCGTACCGGGGCAGGTCGTCGGGTTCGGAACACAGGGTGACCCGGCCGGCCCAGTAGATCTGCCCGACGTCGGCGGCGTCGACCCGCTCGACGGCGTCGAGGTACGCCCGCACCCGGCGCGCGTCACAGCTCACCCCGGACTCCCGCAGCGCCGCGGCGAATCCGACGAGCCCGGGCAGCGGGTCACCGACGACCCCGGAGGTGCTCATCCCCCCATTCTGCCCCGCGAGTCACCCCCAGGGGCACCCGCGAGTCGCCACTCCAAACCCGCGAGTTGCCAACCTGGGCCCGCGAGTTGCCACTCCAAGCCCGCGAGTTGCCACTCCGGACCCGCATATTGGCGCTCCGGCCCTGCGCCCCGCCGCGTCCGGTCCGCCGTCCGTCTTCCCTCATGACCGCACGGAGCGGGTCTGCCGTCGCCCGGCGTCGCCTCACCGTCCTGGAGTCGCGAGTCACCGTCCTGGGGTGCCGACTCGCCGTCCTGCAGTGGCGACTCGGCGTTCTGCAGTGGCGACTCGGCGTTCTGGGGTGGCGACTCGCGGGGTCAGGTGAGGAGGGTGTCCAGGTCGGCGCGGACGCGGTCCAGGTCCTCGCTGTACTTGAGCACCGTGCCGAGTGTCGTGGCGGCCGACTCGGCGTCCAGGGTGTCCCGGCCGAGTGTGGCCAGTGCCCGGGCCCAGTCCAGCGCCTCGGCCACGCCGGGTGGTTTGAGCAGCTCCCGCGTACGCAACCGCCCGACCGCCTCGGCGACCTGGCGGGCCAGTCGCTCGCCGAGTCCGGGGACCCGGCCGCGCAGGATCGCGATCTCCCGCTCCAGGCCGGGGTGTTCGAGCCAGTGGTACAGACACCGGCGCTTCAGCGCGTCGTGGACCTCGCGGACGCGGTTCGAGGTGAGCACGACCAGCGGGGGCACCGCCGCGCGCACCTCCCCGTACTCGGGGATGGTGACGGCGTTCTCGTCCAGCAGTTGCAGCAGGAACGCCTCGAACTCGTCGTCGGCGCGGTCGATCTCGTCGACCAACAGCACGCACGGCGCCGTCGTCAACGCCCGCAGCAGCGGCCGGGCCAGCAGGAACCGTTCGGTGTAGAGGGACTGTTCGGCGGTGTCGACGTCGAGCCGTCCGCCCTCGACCGCCTCCAGCGCCCGCAGGTGCAGCAGCTGCCGGGGGAAGTCCCATTCGTACAGTGCCTGCCCCGCGTCGATGCCCTCGTGGCACTGGAGCCGGATCAGGGGCAGACCGAGCGCCTCGGCCAGCGACACGGCCAGCGACGTCTTCCCGGTGCCGGGCTCGCCCTCGCAGAACAGGGGCCTGCCCATCCGCAGGGCGAGGAACGCGGCCGTGGCGACCCCGGCATCGGCGAGGTAGCCGGTGTTCTCCAGCAGTCCGGCCAGTTCGTCCGGCGAGTCGACCGTCGGGACCGCCGGCACGGCCGCCGCGCCCCCGCTCCCGTCGGGTGGGCCGTCGGGTGGACGGTCGCTGTCCGTGGCGTCGGCTGTCACGGTCCCGAGCCTAACGGCAGTCCGGGCCCGCGTCGCTCACCCGGCCGCTACCGCACCGCCTGTCCGGCCGCTACCACGACGGCGGCCGGATCGCTAGGTTGCCGATGTGCCGGAACCGCAGCCCGACCCCGCCGACG
>NZ_KI912238.1:2005-6670 GCF_000231035.2 Saccharomonospora iraqiensis subsp. paurometabolica YIM 90007
CCCCGGCGACCACGTCGGCGTGCGCGCGGTCGACGAGGCCCACATCGGCCTGGGCGGCGGCGAGCGCCGCCTCGAACTCCAGCATCCCGCGCAGCCACGCCCGGTCCGAGGTCTCCCCGGCCACGGGCCCGGCCGCGAACACCGGGTCGAACAGCTCCGACATCAGCCGCCCCGCCGCTCAGACATCGAAGAAGACCGTCTCGCCCTCGCCCTGCAGCCGCACGTCGAAGCGGTAGCCGTCCTCCGTCGGCTCGGCGATCAGGGTCCGCCTGCGGTCGGCGGGCACCGAGGCCAGCACCGGATCGGTGGCGTTGGCCTCGGCACGGTCGGGGAAGTAGATCCGGGTCACCAGCCGGTGCAGCATCCCGCGGGCGAACACCGACACGTCGATGTGCGGCGCCTCGCCGGGCACCGCACCCGGCACCACGGTCCGGATGGCGTACGCGCCGTCGTCGTCGGTGGGGCACCGCCCGAACCCACGGAAACCCGGCTGCGGGCCGCGCGGGTCGTCCGGATGGTCGAACCGGCCGTTCCGGTCGGCCTGCCACGTCTCGACCAGCCCGTCCGGCACCGGCGCGCCCGCACCGTCGGTGACCACACCGCGGATCCACACCGCGCCCTCGTCGTCCGCGTCGACCACGTACGGGCCGTCGGCCCACGGCAGCCCGATCGACAGGTACGGCCCGACCGTCTGCGACGGCGTCGAGCCCAGCGGCCCGGCCACAACAGCCTCGCTCACTCGTCCTCCTCCTCGTCCTCGAAAGGTGTGGCCTCGCGGCCCCTCAGCACGATGTCGAACTCGAAGGCCAGGGCCCATTCCGGGACGGTGCGGCTCAGGTCGAACCGGGAGATGAGCCGCTGCCGTGCCTTCTCGTCCGGGATCGAGTTGAAGATCGGGTCCTGGAAGAACAGCGGGTCGTCCGGGAAGTACATCTGGGTGACCAGCCGCTGCGGGAATGCCGTGCCGAACACCGAGAAGTGGATGTGCGCGGGCCGCCAGGCGTTGTCGTGGTTCTTCCACGGGTAGGCGCCCGGCTTGATGGTGACGAACTCGTAGCGTCCCTCGCTGTCGGTCACGGTTCGGCCGACGCCGTCGAAGTTCGGGTCCACCGGGCAGGGCCAGTTGTCCCACACGTGCTTGTAGCGGCCGCCCGCGTTGGCCTGCCACACCTCGATCAGCGAGTTCGGCACCGGACGGCCGTCGCCGTCGAGCAGCCTGCCGTGCACGAGGATCCGCTGCCCCTGCGGCTCCTCCGGGTGCTGGCGGGTCAGGTCGTTGTCCAGCTCGCCCAGGCGTCCCGGCCCGAGCAACGGGCCGGTGACCTCGGTGAGCTTCTGCGGCAGCAGCACCAGCGGCTGCTTCGGGTGCCGCAGCCGGGTGGACTTGTACCCCGGGGAATCCATCGGTGGGTGGGTGCCCTCCGGGTCCCGGCGGTACCGTGGCAGGACCAGGCCCGACCCGGCCGACGACTCCGCTGACGTGGTCATGCTCTCCTCCTCGTTCGACACCTCGCGGCGCGAGGGCGTTCGACACCGCGGCGCGAGGGGCCGCGTACCCGGTGGGACGCGCCCGCTCACGCCTCGAGCACCACGGCCAGGCCCTGGCCGACACCGATGCAGATGGCGGCCAGCCCCCAACCGCCGCCCCGCCTGCGCAGCTCGTGGGCGAGCGTGCCGAGCACCCGCCCGCCGGAGGCGCCGAGCGGGTGTCCGATGGCGATGGCCCCGCCGTTCACATTGACGATCTCCGGGTCCAGCTCGGGCCAGTCGGCGAAGCAGGCCAGCGACTGCGCGGCGAACGCCTCGTTCAGCTCCACCGCGGTCAGATCACCCCAGCCGATCCCCGCGCGCTGAAGCGCGATCTCGGCGGCGCGCACCGGCCCGATGCCGAACACGTCCGGGTCCACCCCGGCCGCGCCGCGGCCGGCGATCCGGGCCATCGGCGACGCCCCGAGACGGTCGGCGCCCGCGCGGTCGCCGAGCAGCACGGCGGAGGCGCCGTCGTTCAGCGGGGACGAGTTGCCCGCGGTGACACTGCCGCCCGCACGGAAGGCGGGTTTGAGCGTGCCCAGTTTCTCCAGCGACGTGTCCGGGCGGATGCCCTCGTCGCGGGTGAGGTCGGTGCCCTCGACGGGCACCACGTGCCCGTCGTAGAAGCCGGAGTCCCAGGCCCGGGCGGCGCGGGTGTGGCTGCGCAGCGCGAACTCGTCCTGCGCGGCCCGGCTGATCCCGTACTTCCCGGCGAGCTGCTCGGTGCTCTCCCCGAGGGACACGGTCCACTGCTCGGGCATGTTCGGGTTGACCATCCGCCAACCCAGCGTGGTGGAGTGCAGCGTCTCGTGGCCCGCCGGGAAGCCCTTGGCCGGCTTCTGCAGGACCCACGGCGCGCGGCTCATCGACTCCACCCCGCCGGCGACCACCACGGAGGCGTCCCCGACGGCGATCTGCCTGCTGGCCTGCATGGCGGCGTCCAGCCCCGAGCCGCACAACCGGTTGACGGTGGTGCCGGGCACGCTCGTGGGCCAGCCCGCCAGCAGCGTGGCCATCCGGGCGACGTTGCGGTTGTCCTCCCCCGCGCCGTTGGCGTCGCCGAGCACGACCTCGTCGACCGCGTCGGGGTCCCCGCCGCGGTCGGCCAGGGCACGGAGCACGTGTGCGCCGAGGTCGTCCGGCCGTACGCCGGAGAGGGCGCCGCCGTAGCGGCCGAACGGCGTCCGGACGGCGTCGAGCACGAAGACGTCGGTCACGAGGAGGCCTCCTTGAGGGTCCGCAGGGTGGACAGCTCCGCGGCGGTCGGGGCGTCGGTGGTCGACAGGTCGTCGGCCACCGTCAGTTCCCAGCCGGTGGCCTCGCGCACCTGCTCGACGTCCACCCCGGGGTGCAGTTGGCTGAGCACGAGCTCGCGGGTGTCCGGGTCGGGACGGAAGATACCGAGGTCGGTGATCACCAGGGTGGGGCCCGCGCCGCGCAGCCCCAGCCGTTCGCGGTCACCCCGACCGCGACCGTGCCCGACGGAGGTCACGAAGTCGACCTGCTCGACGAAACTGCGCCTGCTCTGCCGCACGACGACGAACACCTCGCGGCAGGAGGCGGCGATCTCCGGGGCGCCGCCCGCACCGGGCAGCCGCACCGCGGGATCGGCGTAGTCGTCCCCGATCACGGTCGTGTTGATGTTGCCGAACCGGTCGAGCTGGGCCGCGCCGAGGAACCCGACATCGATGCGGCCGGGCTGCAGCCAGTAGTTGAACACCTCGGGCACGCCGATCACGGCGTCCGCCGTCTCGGCGAGGATGCCGTCACCGATCGAGGACGGCAGCACGTCCGGCTTGGAGCCGAGGGTGCCGGACTCGTAGATCAGCACCAGATCCGGCGCGTGGGTCCGGCGTGCCACGTTGGCGGCGGTGGAGGGCAGGCCGATGCCGACGAAGCAGCGCGTGCCGTCGGCCAGGGCCCGGGCCGCGGCGATCGACATCATCTCGTCGGACGTGTGGTCGGGCGTCCACTCCGCCCGCGGCTGCTGCTGTGGCGTGGTCACTTCCCGCTCACCTCCCCGCCGAACACGGTGTCGCGGACCCAGGCCTCGAACGAGTCCCGCTTCCGCCCAATGGAATCCCATTCCTTGTAGTAGTCGTTGTCCCGGTCGTAGTAGCCCTGTGCGTAGGACGGGTGGGCACCGTGCGGCGCCTCGGCGACGTAGGTGACCGCCCAGCTCGGCAGCATCATCTGGCCGGGCACCGGCTCCAGGTCGTCGACGACCTCCTCGACGGTGACCAGGCTCCGCCGCGCGGCGAGCACCGCCTCCTTCTGCACGCCGACGAGCCCCCAGATCTGCACGTTGCCCCGCCGGTCCGCGCGCTGGGCGTGGATGATCGACACGTCCGGGTTGAGCGCCGGGACGGCGGCGAGCTGCTCACCGGTGAACGGGCAGGTGATCTGCTTGATCGTGTCCGTGTGCTCCGGCAGGTCGGTGCCCGAGTACCCCCGCAGCACGCCGAACGGCAGCCCGGACGCCCCCGCGACGTAGCGGTTGGCCATGCCCGCGTGGCTGTGCTCCTCGATCTCCAGCGGGGCGGGCCAGCCGTTCTGCACGGCGTCGCGGAAGCGGTGCAGCGAGCCGACCCCCGGGTTACCGCCCCAGGAGAAGACGAGCTTGCGCGCACACCCCGCGCCGATCAGCTGGTCGTAGACGATGTCCGGGGTCATCCGGACCAGCGTGAGGTCCCTGCGCCCCTGCCGGATGATCTCCCGGCCCGCCGCGTGCGGGATGAGGTGGGTGAACCCTTCGAGCGCGACCGTGTCCCCGTCGCGCACGAGCCTGCCCACCCCGTCGGCGAGCGAAACGATCTCTGCCACCTGTGCCACCTTCGTCGTTCGCATAACGCACACAAGTTCTACATATGAACATACACCCCGTGGGGGTCGCCGTGAAGGACCCCTTGCCTGCGTCACACGCAGTGAAGGAGGCCTTCACGGCGATGGGGGCAGGGAAGGAGTCCTTCACGGCACACCCGGGGAGCTGGGGCGCGGTAGGGTCGGGGCCGGACGAAGGGGGATCGTGTGGGGTGGGACAGGGACGGGGCGCGGCCGCGGGTGGTGGTGGCGCGCCGGATCCCGGAGGCCGCGCTCGCGGTGCTGCGGGAGGTCGCCGACGTCCGGGTGCCGGCG
>NZ_KI912238.1:6770-11765 GCF_000231035.2 Saccharomonospora iraqiensis subsp. paurometabolica YIM 90007
GAAGGCGTGGATTCTCCCGGGGCGTGCGTTCTCCCGGCTCTGGAGCCGTGGGTTGTGGCCTACCGGTGGGTCACGCCCTACCCTGGCGCACAGCGGCACCGACCCGGTGCCGCGCACCACGCCACCGCACCGGCCGCCCGACCGTGCCGGCCCACGGGTTCGGCCGCGCCGCGCGGGAGTCCACCAGCGTGGTGCCGTTCCGTCCGGCGGCCGCCGGCGGCCGTGCGGGCACCATCCTCTCCTTGTCCGGAGCCGACGATGGAGAACTCCGCGGTCGTGTCCGCGCCGACCCGAAATCCGGCCCCGCAGGCGGACGGGAGGCTGACTCCCACCGCGATCGATCCGGTGGTGGCCGAGGCCGCGGCGGGCGATCCGGAGGCGGTACGGGCCCTCACCACGATGATCGCGCCGATGACGGTGCGGTACTGCCGCGCACGCCTCGGTCGCCGCGACTACGGCCCCGTCTGCGCCGAGGACGTCGCCCAGGAGATCTGCGTGGCCGTGCTGCAGGCGCTGCCCGCCTACCGCGACCGGGGCGGGTCGTTCCTGTTCCTGCTCCGCGCGATCGCGGCGAACAAGGTGGCGGACGCCTTCCGCTCGGTGTCCCGCGAGCGCGCCCGACCGACCGCCGAGGTCCCCGAACGCACCGACACCGGCGCCGAACCCGAACGCCGGGCGCTGGAGGCCGAGCGCAGCCGTCGACTCGACGACCTGCTCGACCGGCTGCCCACCGTGCAACGCGAGATACTCGTCCTGCGTGTCGTGGTGGGCCTGTCGGCGGGCGAGACCGCCCTGGCCGTCGGTCTGTCCCCCGCGAACGTGCGCACGCTCCAGCACCGCGCGCTGTGCCGACTGCGCGGGTGGGTCGGCGTCGGCGAGCTGTGACCGCCTCGACCGTCGGCACCCGCCGGGTCAGCTCCGCCCGGCCGCCTCCCGCAGCGCGGGCAGGATCTCCCGCTCGGCGGCCTCCAGGAACGGTTCCTGCCGGTCGCCGCCCACCTGCACCAGGGCGAGGTCGGTGAACCCCGCGTCGAGGAACGCCCGTGCGGAGGTCACGACCCGCTCGGTGCTCGCCCCGCACGGGATCGCCGCGGCCACGTCCTCCTCGGTCACGAACCGGGTCGCCGCGTCGAACGCGGCCGTACCGGGCAGCTCCGCGTTGACCTTCCAGCCGCCCGCGAACCAGCGGAACTGGTCGCGCGCCCGGCGCACCGCGGCCTGCTCGTCGGCGTCCCAGGACACCGGGATCTGCCCGATCTTGCGGGAGGTCTCCTGCCGCAGGGCGGACCGGGCCGCGTCCCATCCCCGGCAGAGTTCCGCCTCGGGATCCACCGCGATCATCGCGTCCGAGACCGGCGCGAACCGCCGCACCGACTGGGCACCGGAGACCGCGACGCCGATCGGGACCCGCCACTCGGGCAGGTCCCAGAGCTTCGCCGAGTCCACCCGGAAGTGGTGTCCGACGAAGTTGGTGTAGCCGCCGTCGAAGAGGTCACCGATGATCTCCAGCGCCTCGGAGAGCATCTCGTGCCGCACGTTCACCGGCGGCCAGCCGCGCCCGACCACGTGCTCGTTGAGATTCTCCCCCGCACCGAGTCCGAGGAGGAACCGGCCACCGGACAGTTCCTGGATCGTCGCGGCCTTCTGCGCGACGACGGCCGGGTGGTACCGCATCGTCGGACACGTCACGTACGTCATCAGCTCCAGGCGCTCGGTGGCCTGGGTGACGGCCCCCAGCACGCTCCACGCGTACGGGGCGTGTCCCTGACTGTCCAACCAGGGCGAATGGTGGTCGCTCAGCACCGCGAAATCGAAACCCGCGCGTTCCGCGCCGGCAGCATGGCCGACGAGCGGGCCGGGTCCGGCCTGTTCGGTGAGCAGTGTGTACCCGAACCGCATGGGCGCTCCCTTCGACGATGCGGCCTCGGTCCCCACGACCCGTCCGGACGGGCCGTGGGGTGCGGGCGAAAGCCGCGTGCCGTGCCCTCGCCCCGGTCCGGATCAGCCCGTCGGCTGCAGCTTCTTGCGCCGCGCGATGGCCTCGCGGCGCTCGGTCTCGTCGAGGCCACCCCACACCCCGAACGGCTCCTGCACCGTGAGGGCGTGGTGTCGACATTGGACGATCACCGGGCACGTCCGGCAGATCTCCTTGGCGCGGGCCACCCTGTCGGCGCGCGCGAATCCGCGTTCTCCATCAGGATGGAAGAACACGGAGCTGTCGAGATTGCGGCAGTTGCCGTGCCGCTGCCATTCCCACACCTCGGCGACAGGAGTGGGCAGGCGGGACGTGTCGGCCATTGGTCACCTCCGTGCTCGTGAACCGCGTCGGTCGGACCGTGTCCGTGGAACCGGGTCAGTGCGGTGCGTGTACCCCGGTGCCGGAGAACTCACACCCGGTGCCGGGCTCAGCCGCTCGGACGCTCGTCGTCCTCGTCGACCGGCACCGGCGCGGCCTGCTCGGCCACGTCCGCGGGGTCGGCGTCCAGCGGCGCGCCGACCGGGGCCGGGGCGTCCTCACCGAACACCGGCTGCTGCTGCTCCTCGACATCCGCCTCGGGGGCCAGGTCGTGGTTCTCCGTCATGATCGGGCAGGTACCCCGGCGCCCCGGTTTCCAATCCGGCCGGCGCGGGGTACACCGCGCCCACTGTGAGCTGGATGAATGCCGTCTGGGGGCTGCCCGTCGCGATTCCGGTCTTCGTGGTCTCGGCCACAGTGATCGGGTTCGCCGGAGTGCGGCTCGCCCGGGTCGTCGACCGACTGGCCGATCGCACCGGACTGGGTGAGGCGATCGCCGGGATGGTGCTGCTCGCCGGAGCGACCTCCCTGGCGGGTCTGGTGGTCAGCATCGTCGCCGCGCTCTCCGGTGAGCCCAGCCTCGCGGTGAGCAACTCCGCGGGCGGGATCGCGGCGCAGACCGCGTTCATCGTCGTCGCCGACCTGGCCTACCGCCGGATCAATCTGGAACACGCCGCCGCGTCACTGACCAACATCTTCAGCAGTCTGCTGATGGTGGTGATGCTGTCGATCGTGCTGCTCGGCGCCACCTCGCCGCCCGTCACGCTCGCCGGGATCCACCCGGCCACGGCGCTGCTGCTGCTCAGCTACGGATACGGCCTCCTACTCAGCCGCAAGGTCGGCCGGGACCCGATGTGGAAACCCACGAGGACCGCCGCCACCCGCACCGACGTTCCGGAGTCCGACGACGGCACCGAGCCGACCCGACGGTTGTGGGGCGGGTTCGTCGTGCTGACCGCGGCGGTGTTGCTCGCCGGGTTCGGCATCGGGCGCGCCGGAGTGTCCATCGCCGAACAGAGCGCGCTGACCGGCACCACGGTCGGCACGTTCCTGACCAGCGTGGCGACCTCGCTGCCGGAACTGGTCACCACCGTGGCGGCGGTGCGGGCGGGGGCGCTCACCCTCGCGGTGGCCGGCATCGTCGGCGGGAACACGTTCGACCTGCTGTTCATCGCCGGCGCCGACGTCGCCTACCGGCAGGGCTCGATCTACCACGCGATCACGTCGACGGACCTGTTCGTGCTGGCGTGGACGATGCTGCTGATCGGCGTGATCGCCGCGGGGCTGGTCCGGCGGCAGCGGGAGGGCATCGGATTCGAGGGATTCGCGGTGCTGGGGATCTACCTCGGGGGGCTGGTGATCGTGTCCACCGGTTGAGCCACGTCACCTCGCGCGGCCGCACCGGCCGCCGGTGTGTTACACCTCGGACACGCACCGTCCAGGGAGGCAAGCCATGGCCGAACGAGCCCGCGAACACGACCTCGTCCTCTTCGGAGGTACCGGCTTCACCGGGGGGCTGACCGCGGAGTACCTCGCCCGGCACGCCCCCGAAGGGTGCCGGTGGGCACTGGCCGGGCGCAACCGGGACAAGCTCGAACGACTGCGGGACCGGCTCGCCGCGATCGACCCGTCCTGCGCCGACCTCCCGCTGTTGCACGCGGACGCGACCGACGAGGGCTCGCTGCGCGCGGTCGCCGCCTCGACCCGGGTAGTGATCACCACCGTCGGCCCGTACCTGCACCACGGGGAGCCGCTGGTCGCGGCGTGCGCGGCCGAGGGCACCGACTACGTCGACCTCACCGGGGAGCCGGAGTTCGTCGACCGCATGTACCTGGCCCACCACGCCACCGCGCGGCGCACCGGCGCCCGGCTGGTGCACGCCTGCGGATTCGACTCGATCCCCTACGACCTGGGCGTGTACTTCACGGTCGGGCACCTGCCGGAGAACACCCCACTGACCGTGCAGGGCCAGGTGCGGGCCAAGGCCGAGTTCTCCGGGGGCACCTACTCCTCGGCCCTGACGGTGTTCTCCCGGGCGAAGGAGATGGCCCGCACGGCACGGGAACGACGCCGGGCGGAGCCGCGCCCGGAGAACCGGCGGGTCCACCTCCCCTCCGGGCCGCCGAGGCGGGACACCGGGACGGGCCGGTGGCTGGTCCCGATCCCGACTCTCGACCCGCAGATCGTCGGCCGCTCGGCGGCGGCCCTGCCGCGGTACGGCCCCGAGTTCACCTACCGGCACTACGCGGCGGTCAAGCGGCTGCCCACCGTGCTGCTGGGCGCGCTCGGTCTCGGGGTGCTCGGTCTCGCCTCCCGTATCCCGCCCGCGCGCCGGGCGCTGGCGAACGTGCGCAAGCCCGGTGCGGGCCCGAGCGAGCAGCGGCGGCTCAAGTCGTGGTTCCACGTGCGCTTCGTCGGCGAGGGCGGCGGCGAACGGGTGGTCACCGAGTTCGCGGGCGGGGACCCGGGATACGACGAGACGTCAAAGATGCTCGCCGAGTCGGCCCTGAGTCTGGCCTTCGACGACCTGCCCGAGACCAGCGGTCAGGTGACCACGGCGGCGGCGATGGGGGACGCCCTGCTCACCCGCCTGTCCCGGGCCGGGTTGACCATCCGGGTCGTGGAGCGCGGCTGAACCGCCGGGCCGCTGCGACGCCCGGCGGCTGATCTCCGGGCCGCCGCACGGTCCGGGCCGCGGC
>NZ_KI912238.1:11865-22118 GCF_000231035.2 Saccharomonospora iraqiensis subsp. paurometabolica YIM 90007
GCCCCGCTCGGCGGCGGCGCCGTCCAACAGCCCGTCGGTCACGGCGGCGCGCGCCTGCCGCACGCCGTCGTCGTCCAGCGCGTCGAGCGGCAGCCCCTCGGCCAGCCGCAGTTCGAGCATCACCCGTTCGAGATACCGGTCGTCGTCGGTGAGGGTCTCGTGGCCCGCCACCGGCAGGTGCCCCTCGGCCAGGGTGGCGGTGTAGCGGGCGGGATGCTTGACGTTCCAGAAGCGTGTGCCGTCGACGTGGCTGTGCGCGCCGGGGCCCGCGCCCCACCAGTCGCCGCCGCGCCAGTAGCCGAGGTTGTGCCGGCACCGCGCCCGGTCGGAGGTCGCCCAGTTGGACACCTCGTACCAGCGCAGCCCCGCCTCCGCCAGCCTGCGGTCGATCAGTTCGTAGTCGGCGGCGAGGACGTCGTCGTCCGGGGCGGGCAGTTCACCCCGCCGCACCCGGCGGGCGAGGGCGGTGCCCTCCTCCACGATCAGCGAGTAGGCGGAGACGTGGTCCACGCCCGCGGACAGCACCGCGTCCAGCGTCGCCCGCAGGTCCCCGGTGCTCTCCCCCGGAGTGCCGTAGATGAGGTCGAGGCTGACGTGCTCGAAGCCCGCCGCGCGCGCCTCGCGGGCCGCGGCCGTGGCGCGGCCCGGGGTGTGCGTGCGGTCCAGCACGGCCAGCACGTGCGGGGCGGCCGACTGCATCCCCAGTGACACCCGCGTGTAGCCGGCCTCGCGCAGCCCGGCGAAGAACTCGGGGGACGTGGACTCGGGGTTCGACTCGGTGGTCACCTCGGCGTCGTCGGCCAGGCCGACCGAGGAGCGCACCGCGTCGAGCACCGCGCCGAGCCCGTCCGCCCCGAGCAGCGAGGGCGTGCCCCCGCCGACGAAGACGGTGTCCGCGGGCGGCGGGTCCCCGAGCGTGTCGGCGGCGAGGTCGAGTTCGGCGCGCACCCCGTCCAGCCAGGACGACGTCGAGGCGGCCGAGCCGAGCTCACCCGCGGTGTAGGTGTTGAAGTCGCAGTAGCCGCACCGGGTGGCGCAGAACGGCACGTGCACGTACACCCCGAACGGCCGCCGCCCCGGCCCGCGCACCACCCCCGCCGGCAACCCGGACGACACCTCACTCGCGACACCCACCCCACCAGTGTCGCATTGACCGTGAAGGGCACTTTCCCTGCGTGTGACGCAGCGAATGTGCCCCTCGCTGCGCCCGGCGCAGGGAATGTGCCCTTCACGGCACACCCCGGGCGAGCAGGTCCGCCAGCGGGGCGAGCTCCGGCAGGCCCTCCGGGGTGTGGTCGAGCAGCGGCAGGGGCAGCGGTGGGGGGTCCGGGAAGCGGGTCTCCAGTTCGGTGCGGATCGCCTCCTGGGTGTCGCGCCGCCGGGATCCGGGGCCCGTGGTGTCGGCATCGAGGACCCGGTTGATCAGGACCGTGCCGAGGCGCAGGCCCCCGTCGGTGAGGGTGTCGGCCGCGCGCAGGGTCTCCGCCAAGGGCAACCGTTCCGGGACGACGACGAGGTGGACCAGGGCCCGCTCCCGCAGTCGGGCGGCCATCCACTCCACCCGTTCGCGCCGCCGGTACAGCCGGGACAGCAGCGGGTCGGGGCCGGTGTCGCCGCCCGCGCCGGTGTCCGCGGACAGCCCCGCCACCAGGCCCTCGACGTCGCGTGCCTTCTCCCGCTGCCGCGTCAGGCCCTCGATCCACGGGGTGAGCAGTGCGGGCAGGCCGAGCAGGCGCACCATGTGCCCGGTCGGCGCGCTGTCCACGACCAGGGTGTCCCAGTCGGTGCCCACCTGCCCGACCAGGTCGGTCAGCCGGTCGAGCAGGGCCGACTCCACCGTGCCCGGACTGTCCGTGGCGCGGGCCAGGTGCCGTTCGACGGCGGGCAGCACCTCCCTCGGCACGACGTGCCGGGCGTCCTCGGCGACCTCGGCGACCCGGCGCCGGGCCTGCGCCTCGCCACTGACCTCGACCGCCCACAGGTGCCCCGCCACCCGCGTCGGACGCTCGGACAGCGGCACCTCCAGCACGTCGCCGAGCGAGTGCGCGGGGTCGGTCGAGGCCACCAGCGTGCGCTCGCCCCGGCGGGCCCGGGCGAGGGCGAACGCGGCGGCGACGGTGGTCTTGCCGACACCGCCCTTGCCGCCGAAGAACCGGATCAACAGCACACCCCGGGATCGCCGAAGGTCTCCCGCCCCATCCTGCGGTGCCACTCGTGCAGATCCGCCACCAGGTACGGGACGAGGTCCAGGGTCTCGTAGGCGACCGGGTTGTCCACGCCGAGCGAGTCGAGCAGCACCAGCGCCCGGAACGTGTCCTGCTCGGTCCGGGCCCGCCGCCGCAGGTCGCGGCGCCACCGGGCGACGAACAGCGCGTCGTGTGCCGCCTCCGCCCGCCGCCAGGCGGAGACCAGCCGGGCGCGCAGGCTCACCGCTCGGGTTCCGGCTCCGGTTCGGGCCGCGGCTCGGGCGCCGGGCTCTCGTCCCGGGTCGTCCACGCGCGGCGCAGCGCCATCGCCGCCTCGGCGATCAGCCAGACCGCGAGGACGAAGATGATCGCGTCCAGCGGCGCGAGCACCCACTGGCCCTCCTCCACGAAGGTGCCGAGGTTGATCACCAGCGCCCAGGTCGTCATGACCAGCAGGAACACCAGCGGCACCAGCACGGCGACGGGGTTGCGGCGCCTGCGGGTCACCCACACCGCGATCACCGCGAGGCCCAGGCCCGCCGTGAGCTGGTTGGTGGTGCCGAACAGCTGCCACAGCACCCCGAAGGTGTAGCCGTCCTCGCCGCCGCCGGGCAGCAGCGCCATCACCAGCGGCACGAGCACCGCGATGCCGGTGGCCAGGGTGATGTTGCGGGCCACGGTCCGGGCCCCGGAGATCTCGGCGATCTCCTGGACGATGTAGCGCTGCAACCGCACGCCGGTGTCCATCGTCGTGGCGGCGAAGCTGATGACCACGATCGAGGCGAAGACGATCCCCACCGCCACGGGCACGCCCAGGTTGCCCGCGAACGCCGCGACGCCCTCCACGAAGTTCGACGTGGCCGAACCGGACGCGGACCCGAAGTCCGCGTAGGCGGCGTTCCACGCGTCCGTGGTGGCGAACAGCCCGGCGGTGCAGGCCAGGATCGACGCGACCGCCAGCGAGCCCTCGCCGACCGCGCCGAAGTAGCCGACGTAGCGCGCGTCGGGCTCCTTGTCGAGCTGCTTCGCCGTGGTGCCGGAGGCGACCAGGCTGTGGAACCCGGAGATCGCCCCGCAGGCGATCGTGATGAACAGCAGCGGGAACCAGCTCGGCGAACCCTCCGGGGTGTCGTGGAACGCCGGGGCCACGATCGTGTCCATCCCGACGAGCACGCCGAGCCCGATCACGCCGAGGGCGATGAACAGCTGGTGCGAGTTGATGTAGTCGCGCGGTTGCAGCAACACCCACACCGGGATGCGGGAGGCGACGAACGTGTAGGCGAACAGCAGCAGCACCCAGATGTTGCGCTCGGTGAACAGGCCGTCGGCCGCCGCGAGGCCCTCCAGGGACAGCGGCAGCGCCCGGCCCAGCAGGATCGAGGCGTACAGCAGGACGACGCCGACGATCGAGGGCAGCAGCGCCGCGCTGCGGGTGCGGTAGACGTACTGCCCGATCCCGATCGCGATCGGGATCTGCAGCAGGATCGGCAGGACCGCCTCGGGATACGCCACGAACAGGTTCGCGATCACCACCGCGAACACGGCGTTCACCAGGGTCAGCAGGAAGAAGATGATCAGCAGGAACAGCGTGCGGGCCCGCCGGTTGATCACCTCCTGCGCCAGGGTGCCGATGCTCTTGGCGCGGTGGCGGACGGACACGGCCAGTGCACCGAAGTCGTGCACGCCCGCCGCGAAGACCGTGCCGAGCACCACCCAGGCCAGCGCGGGACCCCAGCCCCAGAAGACCGCGATCGCGGGCCCCACGATCGGCGCGGCACCCGCGACCGAGGTGAAGTGGTGCCCGAAGAGCACGTGCCGGTTCGTCGGCACGAAGTCGATCCCGTCCCGCATGCTGTGCGCGGGGGTGACGAACGCGGGGTCGAGGGCGTAGACCTTTCTGGCCAGGTACGAGGAGTAGTACCGGTACCCGAGGTAGAACAGGACGGCCACGAACGCGACCACCACGATGGCAGGCATCACACTCACTCCCCGGTACACCTTGAGGGGCCCGACGATGTCGAGCGAGCACGGTAACAGGCCGGTGACGGACGGGTAAGGGTTCACGATGGACGAGTTCGTACCGTTATGGCGGCGCGCGCTCACGGCGGAGCTGTGCTGGTTGGACACCGACGGCACGCCGCGCGCGCTCGCGACCACTCCCCTGCTGGACCGCGGGGTCCCCTGCGTGGCACTGCCGTACTCGCGGGCGGCCGAGGTGGCGGGGCTGCGCCGTGTGGGACGGGCGGCATTCGCCGTCACGGATTCCCGGTCGGTGCCCGACGGGGAGTCCGGCCTGGCGTGCACGGCGACCGTCGAGGTGGTCGACGACACCGAGGGCGACCTGTTCGCGGTCGAGCTGCTGGGCCAGGAGCTGCGCAAGTACCCGCCGTCCCGCGCGCTCGCGGACAGCCCGCTGCTGTGCCGGGAGAACTGGTGGTGGCTGCCGCGCATCGTCGTCCGGCTCACCGGCACCGTGCGCACGGTGCCGCTGACGGTGCGGACCAATCCTGCCCGGCACGCCCTGCTGGTCCGTCCCGGGCAGGACGGCCCGCGGCCGGCCACCGTCGCCGTTGCCGGAGCCGGCGGCGGGAGCTCCCCCGACGACGGGGCCTCCCCCGACGACGGGGCCTACCCCGGCGACGGGGTTGCACCCGGCACGGCCGTGCCGCTGCGCCTGATCGGGGGAGATCAGCTGCACGGCGACGGGACGGACGCACTCGTGTTCGGCCACGACTACTCGATCCCCGACCTGGAACGCTGGGAGACGTGGGACCTCGCGGGTCCACTGCGGGACGGGGGGATCGTTGCGGACCACCGGCGGGGCGCACCGGACGCCGAGCTCGCCCCACTGGGGCTGTGGCAGCGGATCCGCGCACAACACCGCCTGGCCTCCCGGTGCAAGCGGGGCATTATGGCAGCCGACACGCACCGGTGAGGCCGGCTTCCCAGCATGCGGGCACAGCTGGACGGGCCCGCCCCGTGCTGGAACCGTGAGCTCCGTGAGTTCAGCGGGAGTGTCCCTCGTCGTGCGGCGCCACGTCGACTTCCTGCGCGTCTCCAGCAGCCTCTGCCGGCGCTGACCGCGCGCCGTCCACTCTTCTCTTCCCGGACACCGGCGCCGACGTACGGCGAGCCGAACTCCCCGCCCACGGGGCTCCCGTCGCGTCGCGACGCCGGGTGCGGACCACCCGTTCCTGGAGGACATCGATGGCCTCGAACACAGGCAGTCCCACGAGACCCCGGCGGCCCCGCGGCGAGGGCCAGTGGGCCCTGGGCCACCGCGAGCCGCTCAACCCGAACGAACGATCCAAGAAGGACGGCCCGCCGCTGGACGTCCGGGCCCGGATCGAGAACATCTACGCCCCGGGCGGGTTCGACTCGATCGACCCGGGCGACCTGCGCGGCCGGTTCCGCTGGCTCGGCCTCTACACCCAGCGCCGACCCGGGATCGACGGCGGCAGGACCGCCACGCTCACCCCCGAGGAGCTCGACGACCGGTACTTCATGCTGCGCGTGCGCATCGACGGCGGGGCCCTGACCACCGGGCAGCTCGCCCTGCTCGGCGAGCTGTCCCGGACCTATGCCGCCGACACCGCCGACATCACCGACCGGCAGAACATCCAGTACCACTGGATCCGCATCGAGGACGTCCCCACGATCTGGCGCAGGCTGGAGGACGCGGGCCTGACCACCATGGAGGCCTGCGGCGACAGCCCCCGGGTGATCCTCGGCTCGCCGGTCGCGGGCATCGCCGCCGACGAGGTCGTGGACGGCACCCCGGCCATCGAGGAGATCCACCGCCGCTACGTCGGTGCCCCGGAGTTCGCCAACCTGCCCCGCAAGTTCAAGACCGCGATCTCCGGACAGCCCGACGTCGCGCACGAGATCCACGACGTCGCCTTCGTCGGGGTGGAGCACCCCGAACACGGTCCCGGGTTCGACCTGTGGGTCGGCGGGGGCCTGTCCACCAACCCGATGCTCGGCGTGCGGCTGGGCGCGTGGGTCCCCCGGGACGAGGTCCCGGACGTCTGGGCGGGCGTGGTCGGTGTCTTCCGGGACTACGGCTACCGGCGGCTGCGCTCCCGGGCCCGGTTGAAGTTCCTGGTCAAGGACTGGGGTCCGGAGCGATTCCGGGAGGTCCTGGAGACCGAGTACCTGCACCGCGGGCTCGTCGACGGCCCCGCCCCGGAGGTCCCCGGGACTCCGGTCGACCACGTCGGGGTGCACCGCCAGACCGACGGCACCTTCTACGTCGGCGCGACACCGGTGGCCGGCCGGACCTCCGGCTCGATGCTGATCGCGGCGGCCCGGGCCGCCGAACGCGCGGGCTCGTCCCGTGTCCGGCTGACACCGCAGCAGAAGCTCGTCGTGCTGGACGTGCCCGGTTCCGAGGTCGAGGGCCTGCGCACCGCGCTGGCCGACGCCGAACTGCACGCGGCCCCGTCGTCCTGGCGGCGCAGCGTCATGGCGTGCACCGGGATCGAGTTCTGCAAGCTCGCGATCGTCGAGACCAAACAGCGGGCGGCCGACCTGGTGGCCGACCTGGAGAAGCGGCTCGCCGACCTGCAGGACGGGCTGGACCACCCGGTCAGCGTCCACCTCAACGGCTGCCCGAACTCCTGCGCCCGCATCCAGGTCGCCGACATCGGGTTGAAGGGACAGATCGTCACCGACGCCGAGGGCAGGCAGGTCGAGGGGTTCCAGGTGCACCTCGGTGGTGGCCTCGGCGCCGACGCGGGCTTCGGCCGTAAACTACGCGGGCACAAGGTCACCGCCGCCGAGCTGACCGAGTACGTGGAACGCGTCGTCCGCAACTATCACGCGGGCCGCGCCGACGGCGAACGGTTCGCCCGGTGGGCCGCGCGGGCGGAGGAGGCGGAGCTGAGGTGAGCGAGTCGGCGACCGGGCGGGCGCCCGCACGCTCCGCACCGCTGCACTGCCCGTACTGTGGCGACGAGGATCTTCGACCGGAGGGGGAGACGGCCTGGATGTGTGCCGCGTGCCGGAGGGTGTTCTCGGTGACCTTGCTCGGTCTCTCGATCCCGGAGGTGACACGGTGAGCGGGTCCCGGACCCCCGACCAGCTCGAGACCCTGGCGACCGGGGCGTCGCGACGGCTGGCCGACGCGACGGCGGAGCAGGCACTGCGCTGGGCGGTCGAGGAGTTCGGCGACGACCTGATCGTCGCCTCGAACATGCAGGACGCGGTGCTGATCGACGTGGCCACCCGGGTCAAGCCGGACATCGACGTGCTGTTCCTGCAGACCGGGTACCACTTCGCGGAGACCCTCGGCACCCGGGACGCGGTGGCCGCGACCTACCCGGAAATCCGGGTGGTCGAGGCCAACCCGGAGCAGACCGTCGCCGAGCAGGACGCCGAGTACGGCCCGAAGCTGCACGACCGTGACCCGAACCGCTGCTGCCACCTGCGGAAGGTGCTGCCATTGCGCGCGACGCTGGCGGACTACTCGTGCTGGGTCACCGGCGTCCGTCGGGCCGACGCCCCCACCCGGGCCGACACCCCGATCGTGACCTGGGACGAGCGCAACGGACTGGTCAAGGTCAACCCCCTCGCGGCCTGGACGGACGAGGAGTTCGACGACTACATCGCGCGGCACGGGATCCTGCGCAACCCGCTCGTGGCCGAGGGGTACCTCTCGATCGGGTGCGCGCCGTGCACCGCGAAGGTGGCGCCGGGAGCCGACCCGCGCAGCGGCCGCTGGGCGGGCTCGGCGAAGACCGAGTGCGGCCTGCACGCCTGAACCTGTCGGACGAACCGACGCGCGTCGAGGAAGGGACGTCATGACCATTGCGCAGTCCGCGACCGACGCGGCCCGGGACCACCTGGCCGCACTCGAGTCGGAGGCGGTGCACATCTTCCGCGAGGTCGCGGGCGAGTTCGATCGTCCCGTGATCCTGTTCTCCGGGGGCAAGGACTCCACACTCCTGCTGCACCTGGCCATCAAGGCGTTCCACCCGGCGCCGGTGCCGTTCCCGTTGCTGCATGTGGACACCGGGCACAACTTCGACGAGGTCCTCCGGTTCCGGGACCACGTCGTCGAGAAGTACGGCCTGCGGCTGATCGTCGCCCGGGTACAGGACTACCTCGACGACGGCAGGCTGACCGAGCGCCCGGACGGGACCCGCAACCCGTTGCAGACCCAGCCGTTGCTGGACGCCATCGCGGACAACCGGTTCGACGCGGTGTTCGGCGGCGGCAGGCGCGACGAGGAGCGGGCGCGGGCCAAGGAACGCATCTTCAGTCTGCGCAACGCCTTCGGCCAGTGGGACCCGCGCAGGCAGCGGCCGGAACTGTGGAACCTCTACAACGGCAGGCACCGTGCCGGTGAGCACGTGCGCGTGTTCCCGCTGTCCAACTGGACCGAGGCGGACGTGTGGAACTACATCGCCCGCGAGCGCGTCGAACTTCCGTCGATCTACTACGCGCACAAGCGCGCGGTGTTCCGCCGGGACGGCATGTGGCTCACCGAGGGCCCGTGGGGCGGGCCCCGGGAGGGCGAGGAGGTCCACGAACTGACGGTGCGCTACCGCACCGTCGGCGACGGGTCGTGCACGGGCGCGGTCGAGTCCGACGCCGCCACCGTCGAGGAGGTCGTGGCCGAGGTCCTCGCCAGCAGGCTCACCGAGCGCGGGGCCACCCGCGCCGACGACCGGCTCTCCGAAGCCGCCATGGAGGACCGCAAGCGGGAGGGGTACTTCTGATGTCGAGCCTGCTGAGGCTGGCCACCGCGGGCAGCGTGGACGACGGCAAGTCGACGCTGGTGGGGCGGCTGCTGTACGACACCAAGTCGGTCCTGGCCGACCAGCTCGACGCCGTGCAGCGTGCGAGCGTCGACAAAGGACTGTCCACACCGGATTTATCACTGCTCGTCGACGGGTTGCGGTCGGAGCGCGAGCAGGGCATCACGATCGACGTGGCCTACCGCTACTTCGCCACCCCCCGGCGCAGCTTCGTGCTCGCCGACACCCCCGGGCACGTGCAGTACACCCGCAACACCGTCACCGGCGCCTCCACGGCGCAGCTCGCGGTGCTGCTGGTGGACGCGCGCAACGGCGTGGTGGAACAGACGAAGCGGCACGCGGCCGTGCTCGCCCTGCTCGGCGTGCCCCGCCTGGTCCTGGCGGTGAACAAGGTCGACCTCATCGGCTACGACGAGGCCGCGTTCACCGTGATCGCCAAGGAGTTCGCCGCGCACGCGACCTCACTGGGCTACGCCGAGGGATCGGTGCTGACCGTGCCGGTGTCGGCGCTGCACGGGGACAACGTCGCCACCCGCTCGGCGAACACGCCGTGGTACGACGGTCCGACACTGCTGGAGCACCTGGAGACCGTGCCGGTGGCGCCGGACCCGCACGAGGCCGCGTTCCGCTTCCCGGTGCAGTACGTGATCCGCCCGCGCACCGCCGAGCACCCGGACTACCGCGGCTACGCGGGACAGATCGCCGCGGGCACGGTGCGGCCGGGCGACGAGGTGGCCGTGCTGCCGGAGGGTCTGCGCAGCACCGTGGAGCGGGTGGACACCCCGGACGGCCCGGTGCCGGAGGCGGGGGCGGGCGCCTCGGTCACCGTCCTGCTGCGCGACGACCTGGACATCGCCCGCGGCGACCTGCTCGCCTCGGCCGAACACCGCCCCACCGTGACCGACGAGCTGACCGCAACCCTGTGCTGGTTGTCCGCGAAGACCCTCGACCCCGGGACGAAGGTTCTGGTCAAGCACGGCACCCGCACGGTGCAGGCGATCGTCGACGAGCTCGTCTCCCGGTTCGACGAACAAGCGCTGTCCACAGTGGACGGTCCGGGGAAGTTGGAGCTGAACGAGATCGGCAGTGTCCGATTGCGGCTGGCCGAGCAGCTGGCGGTGGACCACTACACCGACAGCCCCCGCACCGGCGCGTTGCTGGTGCTCGACCCGGGCAGCGGGGACACCCTCGCGGCCGGACTCGTCGGGGAGCGGTTCCGTGCGCTCGCGGGCGGCGCCTGACGCCCCGGGGCCGTCGGATGTCGGCGGCCCCGCACTCGTGGCGGTGGCCCACGGCAGCCGGGACC
>NZ_KI912238.1:22218-22464 GCF_000231035.2 Saccharomonospora iraqiensis subsp. paurometabolica YIM 90007
CGACCTGTCCGACCCCGGGGTCGACGAGACCTTCTCCCGGCTGCACGCCGAGGGGCACCGCCACGTCGTCGCGGTCCCGCTGCTGCTGGGCAGCGCCTACCACGCCCGGGTCGACCTGCCGGGGATCGTCGCGGGAGTGACCGCCCGGCTGCCCCACCTGCGGGTCACGGTCGCCGACGTCCTCGGCCCCGACCCGGCGCTGGAGTCCGTGGCGCGGGACCGGCTCGCCGCGACGGGCGCCGACCT
>NZ_KI912238.1:22564-34136 GCF_000231035.2 Saccharomonospora iraqiensis subsp. paurometabolica YIM 90007
CGCGGCCCCGGACGTCGTCGTCGCCGACCCGCTCGGCCCGGACCCGCACCTCGCGGACCTCGTCCTGCGCCGCTACACGGCCGCGGCCCGACCCGCGACCCCCGGAATCCCCCGCCCCGCGTAACGACGCACCACCGCGGCAGGCGCATATTGAAGGGATCATGAGCGAGAGTTCTCCCACCCATCGGGTCACCGTCACACGGGAGGACGGCCTGTGGACCGCCGTGGTCCAGGACCTGCCTGGTGGCGCCACCGACGTGGAACGCAGGACGGATCTGGAGACCGAGGTACGGGACCTCATCGCCACACTGCGGGACGTCGACCCGAACGATCTCGAGCTCGCGTGGGTGGTCCCGTAGTTGTCCGCCCGAGCCGCCGCGGACCGTGCGGGTGAGCCCTGTGCCACAGTGTGACGCATGGCTGACGAACTGGTGCACTACGCCGTCGCCGACGGTGTCGCGACGCTCACCCTGGACTCCCCGCACAACCGCAACGCCCTGTCCGCGCAGCTGCGGGGCGAACTGAGCGACGGGCTGGCGCGGGCCGTCGAGGACGACGCCGTCCGGGTGATCGTGCTCGACCACACCGGGCCGGTGTTCTGCGCCGGCATGGACCTCAAGGAGGCGAACGGGGCCGGGGAGGGGCAACAGGGGGTCAACGACTTCCCGGACCTCCTCCAGCGCCTCTGGACCGGCCCGAAACCGGTGGTGGCCCGGCTCGCCGGGCCCGCGCGGGCGGGCGGGATCGGCCTGGTCGCCGCCGCGGACATCGCCGTCGCGGTCGAGACCGCCACGTTCGCCTTCACCGAGGTCCGCATCGGGGTCGTCCCCGCCGTGATCTCGGTGCCGGTGCTGCCCCGTCTCGACGCGCGCGCGGCGCACGAACTGCTGCTGACCGGGGACACCTTCGACGCAGTGCGGGCCGCGGACATCGGCCTGCTCAACGCCGCCGTTCCCGCCGACGAGCTGGACGCCACCGTGCGGCGCTACGTCGACTCGCTGGTACGGGGCGCGCCGACGGCGCTGGCCACCACGAAGGAGCTCCTCCAGGGCGAGACCGGGCGCACCATGCCGGAGAGGTTCGAGGCCATGCAGGGCCTGTCCGCGCGGTTCTTCGCCTCCGCCGAGGGGCAGGAGGGGATCGCCGCATTCGCGGAGAAGCGCACCCCGGCGTGGGTACCCGGGGGCGCGGACGGGTGAGCGGCGCCCGCCCCCGCGGGACGGGCGCCCTGCGGTCGGGTCAGTCGGCCAGCACCACGGTCAGGATGCGGCCCTCCCGGCGCCCGCCCCGCGGGGTCAACGCGCGTTGCGCGTCGGAGAGCACCCCGTGTACCGCCAGGTAGGACTTCGGATCGGCCCGCTTCAGCCGCTCGGCCGCGGTCCAGATCAGGACGTGCTCCCCGGACGGCAGCCAGGACAGGTCGGTGAGCCCGTCGTAGAACGTGTCGAGCGAACGCCCGTAGTGGGCGGGGAAGGACAGGGCCTCGGCGATCGCGCCGAGCATGCCCGTGCGGTCCCCGTGCGGCGCGCCGTCGATGACGTGCGGGTAGGCCCCGCGGGCCCGTGCCTCGTCGACGACCGTCCGCGAATCGGGCAGCGGCATCACCGTCGTCATCAGGTGTCCGCCGCGACGAAGGGGTCGTACCGGTCGTCACGCGCGCAGAAGCCGGATGGCGAATGTGGCAACAACATCTCCCTTGTACCGAGGACCGGCCGGGTCACCCGCCACGGGTCACCGGCCACGCACCCCGGCCGCCACCCGGGGTGAGCGCCCGGCACCGTCACGGACACCGGCACGGTCGGCGTGTGCGAAACCGCGCCCGGCAGGCTACCCGGGCGGGGGTCGGACTCGCCAACCCCGAGGACCTCCCGCACCAGCCAGGCGCCCAGGACGACGAGCAGCAGGGCGATCAGCGCGGCGCTGATGCGCCTACGGGACAGCACCGCGGTCCCCTTCCCCCGGCCGCCGCACCCCGCGGCCCCGGCCCACGATCCGGACCGCCCCGTCGAACACGGCGTCGACGACGCGGTGCAGCGCCCGGGCCAGCGCCACGCACAGCGGCAGGAGGACGGCGGTCACCAGCACGAACTGCACCGGGAACCATTGTTGCGCCAACCACAGTTCGAGCCCGTTCCACCAGCGGGCCACTCCGTCGAACACGACACCGAGCCTACGCCAGGTAGGTTGAGCGCATGTTCGCCGTCTACGCCAAAGAACCGAACGCCGACGACCCGCTCGCCTCGCTCACGGTGGGCGAGCGCCCCGACCCGGAGGTGCCCGAGGGCTTCGTGCGGGTCTCGGTCCGGGCCGCCAGCCTGAACATGCACGACGTCTGGACCCTGCGCGGGGTGGGGATCAAGCCGGAACAGTTCCCCATGATCCTCGGCTGCGACGGGGCCGGGGTGCTCGACGACGGCACCGAGGTGGTGCTGCACTCGGTGGTGAACGACCCGTCCTGGCGCGGGGACGACACGCTCGACCCGAAACGGACACTGCTCACCGAGAAGCTGCAGGGCACGTTCGCCGACTCGGTCGTGGTGCCTGAGCGCAACGTCCTGCCCAAGCCGGCGGGGCTGTCGTTCACCGAGGCGGCCACGATGGGCACCGCCTGGCTGACCGCCTACCGGATGCTGTTCACCAAGTCGGGCCTGCGGCCGGGACAGACCATGCTCGTGCAGGGTGCCTCCGGCGGGGTGTCCACCGCGCTGGTGCAGCTCGGCCGGGCCGCGGGCCACCGCGTGTGGGTCACCGGGCGCACCGAGGAGAAGCGTGCCCTGGCCGAGAGTCTGGGTGCCCACCGGACGTTCGAGCCGGGGGCGCGGCTGCCCGAACGGGTCGACGCCGTGTTCGAGACCGTGGGCAAGGCCACGTGGGCGCACTCGCTGAAGTCGCTCCGGCCCGGCGGCATCGTGGTCGTGTCCGGCTCCACCAGCGGCCCCGACCCGAGCGCCGACCTGCAGCGGGTGTTCTTCCTGCAACTGCGGGTGGCGGGCTCCACGATGGGCACCCGCGACGAGCTGGCCGACCTGCTCTCCTACGTCGACCTCGCGGGCATCCGCCCGCAGATCGGCGCCGAACTCCCCCTCTCCGACGCCGAACGCGGCTTCACCGACATGCTGGAGGGCAACACCGCCGGCAAGATCGTCTTCACCCGCTGAGCACGGAGGGGGTTGCCGTGAAGGACTCCTTCGCTGCATGTGACGCAGTGAAGGAGTCCTTCACCGCACCCGACGCAGGGAAGGGGGCCTTCACGGCAACACCCCGCTGTCAGGTGAGGCGGTGGGCTGTCCGCGTGGCGGCTTCGCGGGCCTGGTGCCAGAGGGTGGTGACGATGTGTTCGGCGGGTCCGTGCGGGGCCCGGGCATAGGTCTGGCCCGCCCAGAGGGACATCGCCTCCGGGTCGTCGGCGCGGCCCGCGGCGGCGCGGATCGGCTTGCTGAGCCGGTGCAACTGCGGGTAGGCGGCGGGTGCCTGGTCGGTGTGCTCGCGCAGGAAACGGTTGACCAGGCCCCGTGCGGGTCTCCCGCTGAACGCGCGGGTGACCGCCGTCGGGCGGCTGCCCTCGGCCAGCACCCGCCGTTGGGTCGGGTGGGTGCCCGCCTCGTCGGCGCGGAGGAACGCCGTGCCCAGCTGGGCGGCCACCGCGCCCGCGGTGAGCACCGCCGCGACGTCCGCGCCGTGCACCAGTCCCCCCGCGGCGATCAGCGGCAGGTCGGTCGCCGCCGCGATCAGGCGCAACCCCGCCAGCACACCGTGCAGCTCGCCGCCGAACGGGTCCGTGACGTCGTCGGTGAACACCCCGCGGTGGCCGCCGGCCTCGAACCCCTGCACGCACAGTGCGTCGGCGCCGACGGCGGCCGCCTCGCGGGCCTCGTCCGGTGAGGTCACGGTCACCACGATGGTGCTGCCCGCCTCGTGCAGCCGGTCGACGTCGGACTCCAGCGGCACCCCGAAGGTGAAGGAGACCACCGGCACCCGGGCCTCGACGAGCAGGTCCAGCTTGGCCGCGTAGCCGTCGTCGTCCCAGCGCGGGTCACCGGGTTCGACGCCGTAGCGTCCGCCCTCGGCCCGCAGGCGGGCCGTGTACGGGGACAGGTCCACAGTGGACCTGATCCCGGGCACGAACAGGTTCACACCGAACGCGTCGTCCGACAGAGCGCGGGCGGTGCTGATCTGGTCGGCCAGGGCCGCGGCGCTGAGGTAGCCCCCCGCCAGGAACCCGAAGGCCCCGGCACGCGCCGTGGCGGCGACGAGCTCCGGCGTGGACGGCCCCCCGGCCATCGGCGCGGCGATCACGGGCACGCGCAAGCTGTCGAACATGGGCCAAGCCTACGAATCGGCGCGGCCGCCGTGTGACGCGGCCACGGGTTCACGGGATCCGGTGCGGTGGGCGTCGGGGACGCGGGCTACTTCTTGCCCTTACCGCCCTTGCCCTTGTCGCCCTTGCCCTTCTCCCCCTTGTCGCCACCGTCGCCCCCGCCCGCGGACAGCGCGGCGACGAACGCCTCCTGCGGCACCTCGACGCGCCCCACGGTCTTCATCTTCTTCTTGCCTTCCTTCTGCTTCTCCAACAGCTTGCGCTTGCGCGAGATGTCCCCGCCGTAGCACTTGGCCAGCACGTCCTTGCGGATCGCGCGCACCGTCTCGCGGGCGATGATGCGGCCCCCGACGGCCGCCTGGATCGGCACCTCGAACTGCTGCCGCGGGATCAGCTCGCGCAGCCGGTTGGTCATCTTGTTGCCGTAGGGGTAGGCGAAGTCCTTGTGCACGATCGCCGAGAAGGCGTCCACCGTCTCGCCCTGCAGCAGGATGTCCACCTTCACCAGGTCGGCCGCCTGCTGTCCGGCCTCCTCGTAGTCCAGGGAGGCGTACCCGCGCGTGCGCGACTTCAGCGAGTCGAAGAAGTCGAAGATGATCTCGCCGAGCGGCAGCTGGTACCGCAGTTCCACCCGGTCCTCGGACAGGTAGTCCATGCCGAGCAACTGCCCGCGCTTTCCCTGGCACAGTTCCATGACCGGCCCGATGAACTCGGAGGGCGCGATCACGGTGACCTTGCTGACCGGTTCGTGCACCTCCGCGATCTTGCCGCCGGTGGGCCAGTCCGAGGGGTTGGTCACCTGGAGTTCGGAGCCGTCCTCCAGGTAGACGTCGTAGACCACGTTCGGTGCGGTGGCGATGAGGTCCAGCCCGAACTCCCGCTCCAGCCGCGCCCGGGTGATCTCCAGGTGCAGCAGGCCGAGGAACCCGCAGCGGAAGCCGAATCCGAGCGCCACCGAGGTCTCCGGCTCGTAGCTCAGCGCCGCGTCGTTGAGCTGCAGCTTGTCCAGGGCGTCCCGCAGGTCCGGGTAGTCGGAGCCGTCCACCGGGTACAGACCGGAGAACACCATCGGGACCGGTTCGCGGTAGCCCGCGAGCGGCTCGTCGGCACCCCGGCGGGCCGTGGTCACCGTGTCGCCGACCTTGGCCTGCCGGACGTCCTTGACCCCGGTGATCAGGTAGCCCACCTCGCCGACCCCGAGCCCCGCGCACGGCTTCGGGTCGGGCGAGATGACGCCGACCTCCAGCAGCTCGTGGGTGGCGCCGCTGTGCATCATCGTGACCCGCTCCCGCGGGGTGATCCGCCCGTCGACGACGCGGATGTAGGTCACCACGCCCCGGTAGGCGTCGTAGACCGAGTCGAAGATCAGCGCGCGCGGCGGCCCGTCCGGGTCGCCCTCGGGCGGCGGCACCTGGCCCACCACCTGGTCGAGCAGCTCCGGTACCCCCGCACCGGTCTTCGCCGAGACCCGGAGCACGTCGTCCGGCTCGCACCCGATGATGTGCGCCAGTTCGGCGGCGTACTTGTCCGGCTCGGCGGCCGGGAGGTCGATCTTGTTCAGGACCGGGATGATGTGCAGGTCCTTGTCCAGGGCGAGGTAGAGGTTCGCCAGCGTCTGCGCCTCGATGCCCTGGGCCGCGTCCACGAGCAGGATGGCCCCCTCGCAGGCCTCCAGCGCCCGGGACACCTCGTAGGTGAAGTCGACGTGCCCCGGGGTGTCGATGAGGTGCAGCACGTGCTCGCGACCGTCCCGGGTCCACGGCAGGCGCACGTTCTGCGCCTTGATCGTGATGCCGCGCTCGCGCTCCAGGTCCATCCGGTCGAGGTACTGGTCCCGCATCGTCCGCTCCTCGACCACCCCGGTGAGCTGCAGCATGCGGTCGGCCAGGGTCGACTTGCCGTGGTCGATGTGCGCGATGATGCAGAAGTTCCGGATGAACTCCGGCGGTGTGAACGTGGTGTCTGCGGACGGACGTGTCGGTGTCACTCGCTACCTCGGGCTCGCTCGTGGCTGGTGGGCTCCATGGTCCCATGCCGGGCGGCGGACATCTCGGGGTGATCCCGGATGCGTCGCCGACGGTTTCGTGCTGACCTCGGAGGATGACCTCACGCGGACAACTGCTGGAACGCGCCTTCGGTCGTCCCCGTGGCGGGATCGGCAGAGCCGGGGGCGCGGTGATGGCGTGGATGAACGCACCGACCGAACGGCACACGGCGGCCGTGGCCGCCCCCACGGGAACGGAGCGGGTGCTGGTCCTCGGCCCCGGACCGGGGATCGGGCTGGCGGCGGTGGCACGCCGGGCGGGCCTGGTGATCGGTGTGGACCCGTCGGAGGAGATGCTCGCCGCCTGCCGCAGGCGGTGCGCCGACGCGGTCGCCGCGGGCACCGTACTCCTGCGGCGGGGTGGCGCCGAATCGAACCCGCTGGACGACGCCTCCGTCGATGTCGTACTCAGCGTGAACAATCTGCCGCTGTGGACCGACCGGCACGCCGCCCTCGCTGAGACGTTCCGGGTCTCACGGCCCGGGGCCCGGCTGGTGCTCTCCGCCCACCAGAAGTGGCTGCCCGGGTCCGGGGACACACTCGCGGCGGAACTGGAGGCCGCGGGCTTCCGCGATGTCCGGATGTGGACCTGGGACCCACCGCGGGCGCCCCGGGCCGCCCAGCTCGCTGCCCGGGTCCCGGACGCCTCGGGAGAGTGAGCCGCGCGCCGGGGCTCAGTCCCGTCGGACGTCGGTCCGCAGCGGGTGGTCCGGCGGGACCTCGACCAGCACGATCCGGGTGCCGTCCGGGTCACTGAGCCACGCCTCGTCCAGTCCCCACGCCTCCCGGCGGGGCTCCCGGTCCGGCAACACGCCCTTCTCCCGCAGTTCGGCGAGGGTGGCCGTGAGGTCGCGCACCTGGAGCCACAGCGCCACGTCCGTCGTGCGGGCCCCGCCGCCCCGACCCACGATCTCCAGCAGCCCGCCGCCGAGAAAGAACACGGTGCCGCCGGGGAAGTCCCGGTACACCGCCAGGCCCAGCGTGTCGCGGTAGAACGCCGTGGTCACCTCCGGGTCGTCCGGGATGAGCAGCGTACGGCTGTTGAGCACGTCCATGGCGACCACCGTCTCACGGGTGAGGGTGCGGCGTGCGGCGCCGACGGCGTTGCTAGACTGGCCGACTGTTGCCGTGTGGCATTCCGCCAGGGAGGAAGGTCGGCCCCGGGCCGGCGCCACGACGACGCGGCGACGGATTCCACGATCGAGAGGGAGCGGCACATGGCCAACATCAAGTCGCAGATGAAGCGCATCCGCACCAACGAAGAGGCGCGTCAGCGCAACCAGGCGGTGAAGTCGGCGACCAAGACCGCGATCCGCAAGTTCCGCCGCGCCGCCGACGCCGGCGACAAGGCCACGGCGGTGCAGCTGCAGCGCAACGCCGCCCGCGCCCTCGACAAGGCGGTGAGCAAGGGCGTGCTGCACAGGAACCAGGCGGCGAACAAGAAGTCCGCCATGGCCCAGCGCGTCAACAAGCTCTGACGACCGGCCGCCCGGTCTTCGCGACCCCCGGCGACCCCCGGCGACGTCCGTGGTGGTCACCGGGGGTTTCGTGTGTCCGGCGCGGGTCCCGTGGGTCCGGGGTGGCGGTCACCGGGTGCGGCACCGTCGGCTCCGTCCGGATCGTCCGGGCTCGGCGGCTCGGCGGCTCGGTGACTCAGCGGCGGCCGCGGGCCGCGACGACGTCGAGCACGGCGCGTTCGACCGCGTAGTCCGCGTCGGCGGCGGCCCCCTTCACCTCGGCGTTCACCCGTGCCACGACCCGCATGGCCTCGGCGATCCCGGCGGAGCTCCACCCCCGGGCCTGTTTCCGGATCTTGTCGACCTTCCACTCCGGCACCCGCAGCTCGGACTGCAGCTCCCGGGCGGGCCTGCCACCGGCGGCGACGGCCACCCGGCGGACCTCGGCGGCCAGCGCGTCCGCCAGGAGCACGTGCGCCACGCCGATCTGCTGGGCCCAGCGGAGCGACTCCAGCGCCGCCGCCCGGTCCCCGGCGACGGCCTTCTCGGCGACCTCGAATCCGCTGACGTCGGCGCGGCCCCGGTGGTACCGGCGCACTGCCCGCTCGTCCACCGACCCCCCGGAGTCGGCCACGAGCTGGCTCGCCGCCGACGCGAGCTCACGCAGGTCGGAGCCGACGGATTCGATCAACGCGGTGACCGCGGCCGCCTCGATGCGCCCGCCCGCCGCACGGACCTCGCCCCGGACGAACGCCTCCCGGTCCGCGGCCCTGGTGATCTTCCGGCACTCGGTCACCGTGGCGCCGGCCTCCCGCAGGCCCGCCGGTAACGACTTGGCCGCCTTGCTGCGCCCGCCGCCGCTGTGCACGACCACGAGCACGATGCCGTCCGCGGGGTCGGCGGCATGGCTCAGGACGGCGTCGGCGAGTTCGTTCGCGATCTCCTGCGCCGCGTCGAGCACGATCACCCGCCCCTCACTGAACAGCGAGGGACTGACCATCTCGGCGAGCTCCGCCGGGGTGACCTCGCTCACCCGCGCCCGGGTCAGTTCCGCCGCCGGATCGGCGAGCCGGACGGAGTCGAGCACGGCACGCACGGCCCGCTCGACGAGCAGTTCCTCCTCCCCGAGCACGAGATGCAGCGGCGCGGGAGTGGTGGACGGTGCGGTCACGCCCCGATCCTGCCACGTGTGAGGTCACCCTCGCGGCTGTGGCACGGGGCGATTCCGCTGCCGTAGGGTGAGTCGCGTTGCCGCGCCCCGGAGAGCGCGGCACGCCGCATCCGGAACACGCGGCGGACAATCGAATACCGCTCATCCAGAGGGGCAGAGGGACCGGCCCGATGAAGCCCCGGCAACCGGCGTCGGCCCGGTGACTCGTTGATTCCGCGAGGTCCGGCCGACGGCAACGGTGCCAATTCCGACCCGCGCCGGCGGGACAGATGAGGAAAGGACCTCGCGATGACCAGCACGCTGACCACGGCCGCTTCCCGAACCGTCGACCTCGGCCCCGCCGCCGAACTGGTGTCCAAGGAAGAGGGCCACCGGCAGCCGCTCGCCCCCGAGTTCGTCTCGGCGGAGGACTTCTCCCCGCTGGAGGTCGCCTACGACTTCGGGCGGGTGCGCCGGGAGGACATCGAGGCCGGCCCGGACAACATCTGGCGGTACAAGAAGCTGCTGCCGGTCCCGTCGAACGTCGAGCAGATCCCGAACACCGAGCCCGGTTTCACCCGTCTGGTGCGCGCCGACCGGCTGGCGCGTGCCCTGGGCGTGCAGCGGGTCTGGGTGAAGGACGACACCGGGAACCCGACGCACTCGTTCAAGGACCGGGTGGTGGCCGTCGCGCTGGCCGCCGCCCGCGAGTTCGGCTTCGACACCCTGGCCTGTCCGTCGACCGGGAACCTGGCCAACGCGGTGGCCTCGGCCGCCGCCCGCGCCGGCTGGCAGTCCGTGGTGCTCATCCCGTCGTCGCTGGAACGGGCCAAGATCCTCACGACGGCGGTGTACGACGGTGCGCTGATCGCGGTGGACGGCAACTACGACGACGTGAACCGGCTGGCGACCGAACTCGCCGCCGAGCACGAGTCCTGGGCGTTCGTGAACGTGAACGTGCGGCCGTACTACTCGGAGGGGTCGAAGACACTGGGGTACGAGGTCGCCGAGCAACTCGGCTGGCGTCTGCCCGAGCAGGTCGTGGTGCCGATCGCCTCCGGCTCGCAACTGACCAAGGTGGACAAGGGCTTCCGCGAACTCGGCGAGCTGGGCCTGGTCGAGCCGACCCCGTACACGGTGTTCGGGGCGCAGGCGTCCGGGTGTTCGCCGGTGTCGACCGCGTTCCGGTCCGGGCACGACGTGGTCCAGCCGGTGAAACCGGACACCATCGCGCGGTCGCTCGCGATCGGCAATCCCGCTGACGGACCGTACGTGCTGGACACGGTCCGGCGCACCGGCGGCGCCGTCGCCGACGTCACGGACGAGGAGGTCGTCGAGGGCATCCGGCTGCTGGCCCGGACCGAAGGCATCTTCACCGAGACGGCGGGCGGTGTCACGGTGGCGACGGCGAAGAAGCTCGCCGAGGCCGGTCAGCTCGACCCGGACGCCGAGACCGTGCTGCTGATCACCGGGGACGGGCTCAAGACGCTCGATGCGCTGGAGGACCACGTCGGACCGAAGGCGACCGTGCCACCGTCGGTGGACGCCGTGGACGACGCCCTCGGCGGGTGACCGACGTCGCGGCCCGGGCCGGTACCGATACCTCCCGGACCGCGGGTCCGGTACGCCCTCCCCCGCCGTCCTGCGCCCGGGGTGCGGCGGGTCACCGGGGGCCACGGCGGACCAGCGCCGGGTGGCCGTCGTCGGCGACGACGGCCACGGTCCCGGACGTGTCGGTGCGGGCGACGAGTGTCCCCGCCCGCCGCAGGGTCCGCAGGGTGGAAGCGTGCGGATGGCCGTAGGAGTTGTCCCCGACACTGACCACCGCGATCCGGGGCCCCACCTTCGTGAGGAACCGGTCCAGCACGGCGGGGCTGCCGTGGTGCGGCACCTTGAGCACGTCCGCGCCGAGGTCGGCGCCCGCGGCGAGCAGGTCGGCCTGGGCGGTCGGTTCCACATCCCCGGTCAACAGGATCCGTCCGGCCCGGGTGGTGGCCCGCACCACGAGCGAGGTGTTGTTCACCCCCGTACCGTCCGCACCCGGGTCCGCCGCACCCGGCTCCGTTGAGGCGCCGCGCTGGGCCGCCGGGATCCAGTGCGGCCCCAGGACGTCGAGCCGCAGACCCGGCCAGGTGAGGGTGTCCGAGGCGCCCACGGTGACCAGCGGGACGTCGTGCTCGCCGGTCTCACGCACGACCCGTCGCCACGCCCACCCGGGCTCGCGTCCCGGCCCGACGGCGACCGCCCCCACCCGTCGCCCCTCGAACACCGCCGACAGCCCGGCGACGTGGTCGGCGTGCAGGTGGCTGAGCACCACCAGCGGGACACGCTCCACGCCGAGCCCGTCCAGACAGCGGTCGAGCGCCGCGGGGTCGGCGCCGACGTCGACCACCACGGCCCGCCCCGGACGCCCGGTGGCGAGCACCAGGGCGTCTCCCTGGCCGACGTCGCACGCGACGAACACCCAGTCCCGGGGCGGCCAGCCGGGCGCGAACACCCGGCGGGGAACCGCCACCGCGACGGCGACGAGGACCACCACGGCGAGCAGCACCCGGCCCCGACGGTGCCGCACCAGCCACACCACCGCCCCCAGCGGCACCGCC